>NZ_JBWKQC010000009.1:0-253536 GCF_059418565.1 Mucilaginibacter sp. GW821-FHT07G05
GTGACCGACGCTTTTCTTTTAATTCTTTTCCTTTCATTTGATTTACTTTAACGTAAACCCTTTTCAGGACAAGACAATTGCTTCACTACGTTCGCAATGACACATTTTCTAAATTCAGGACTTAGCTTTTACCCCACATCTATAACTAAATTCAAAAAAGCCACAACATTTTTTAACTCCCTGTTGTTAAGGTTGTAACAGGAGCAACCCCGGCTTCAGTAATGTATGTTTCTATCAATCAATATACTTAAACAATATCGATACTTATGAAACTAAACGATTCCTTTAGCAGACGAAATTTCCTGAAAAGTTTAAGCTATGGCGCAGGTGCGTTGGCGCTGGCTCCAACTTTAAACGCGTTTTCACTGGGCTTGCCTGCCGATAAAAAGCTGGGCATAGCGTTGGTAGGTTTGGGCGGTTACGCAGGCGGGCAATTAGCCCCGGCCTTGCAGCAAACCACCAATTGTTACCTTGCCGGCATTGTTACGGGCACACCATCAAAAGCCGATGACTGGAGCAAAAAATATAACATCCCCGAGAAAAATATTTATAACTACGCCAATTTCGATTCGATAAAGGATAACCCTGCTATTGATATTGTTTACATAGTGCTACCGGTTGCCCTGCATAAGGAGTTTACCATACGTGCGGCTAAAGCAGGCAAACACGTAATATGCGAAAAGCCGATGGCTCTAAACGCAGCCGACTGTGCCGAAATGATAGAAGCCTGTAAGAAAGCCAACCGGATGCTATCGATAGGGTATCGCCTGCATTTCGAGCCGCATAACCAGGAGGTAATGCGCCTTGGTCAGCAAAAGGTGTTGGGCAAAGTGACCGCGATTGATACCGCTAACGGCTTTGTTTATGGCGGCGACCCGAATGCCTGGCGTTTAAAAAAGGCGTTATCAGGCGGCGGCGCGTTGATGGACATGGGCGTGTACTCTATTCAGGGTTCAAGATACAGCGTGGGTAAAGAGCCACTGTACGTAACCGCTACCGAAGAAAAAACCAAACCCGACCTGTTTAAAGATGTAGATGAAACCATCTTCTGGGAACTGGAATTTCCGGATGGTTTAAAAGCCAAAGGCAGATCGAGCTATAATAACAACTGGGGCTACCTCAAGGTGACTGCCGAAAAGGGGACTTTCGAATTACAACCAGCTTTTGGCTATGGTGGTATACATGGCAGCACCTCTGCCGGGCCCATGAACTTTCCGCAGGTGAACCAGCAGGCCCTGCAAATGGATGATTTTGCCCGCTGCGTGATCAACAAGAAACCAACCATAGTTCCCGGCGAAGAAGGACGTAAGGATATGCTGGTGATAGATGCCATTTACCGCAGCATTGCATCGGGGAAGAGAGAGAAAATAGGGTAAAGGTGAAAGGATAAAGGTAAAAGCTGAAAGGTATTTTGACAACGTAAAGATACTGCACAAAAAAGGCGAAAGGTTAAAAGCGGACAATCCACCTTTAACCTTTCGCCTTTTTTCCTTTCAGCTTAGAGCACCTTTCGTCTTTTAGCTTTAACCTAAATGAGGCTTTTTGCTTTAGTCTTTTAGCTTTCCGCTAAATTACGCTTTCAAAAGGTTCTTCCAGCTTACCTGGTCGCCGATTATTTTTTCTAATTGGCTGGCCGGTACGCGTTCTTGTGCCATGGTGTCGCGGTAGCGGATGGTTACAGTATCGTCTTCCAGTGTTTGGTGATCTACCGTGATACAGAAAGGTGTACCGATAGCATCCTGGCGACGGTAGCGTTTACCGATAGCATCTTTTTCTTCGTATTGCAGGTTGAAGTCGAGCTTCAGTTTGTCCATTATTTCGCGTGCTTTTTCAGGCAGACCATCTTTTTTGGTCAGCGGGAAAATAGCGGCTTTTACCGGCGCGAGGGCAGGATGCAGGCGCAACACGGTACGGCTGTCTTGCTTGTCCTCGGTGCTCAGGTCTTCTTCCTCGTAAGCGTTGATCATGGTAAGCAGGAACATCCTGTCTAAACCTATTGATGTTTCAATTACATAAGGGATATAGTTACCGTAAGGCTTGCCGTCTTCACCCAGCTCAGGATCGAAGTATTGCATTTTTTTGCCCGAGAACTTTTGGTGCTGGCTCAAATCGAAATCGGTACGGCTGTGGATCCCTTCTACCTCTTTAAACCCGAACGGAAAATTAAATTCAATGTCATAGGCCGCGTCGGCATAGTGTGCCAGTTTGGTATGCTCGTGGTAACGGTATTTAGCTTCGTCGGTGCCCAGGGCAAGGTGCCATTTCAGGCGGGTTTCTTTCCATTTGTTAAACCACTCTTTTTGCGTGCCGGGGCGTACAAAAAACTGCATCTCCATTTGCTCAAACTCACGCATACGGATAATGAACTGGCGCGCGATCACCTCGTTACGGAAAGCCTTACCAATTTGCGCGATACCGAAAGGGATTTTCATCCTGCCCGATTTTTGCACATTCAGGTAGTTCACAAATATACCCTGCGCGGTTTCGGGGCGCAGGTAAATAGTATCCGATTCATCTGCAATAGCGCCAACCTGTGTGCTGAACATCAGGTTAAACTGGCGTACATCTGTCCAGTTGCGGGTGCCGCTAACGGGGCAGGCAATTTCCTGCTCAATGATCAGCTCTTTTAAACGCGGCAGGTCTTCAGCTTTCAGGGCATCGTCCATAGCGGTTTGCAAAGCAGCAGCTTTGTCGGTTTTACCGTCGGCCTCATATTTAGCTATCTTGTCTTCCAGTAACTGGTCGGCACGATAGCGTTTGTTTGAATCCTTGTTGTCAATCATCGGATCGCTGAAGCCATCAACGTGGCCGCTTGCTTTCCATATTTTAGGATGCATGAAAATTGCAGAATCAATACCCACAATGTTATCGTGCATTTGCACCATGGCTTTCCACCAGTAAGTTTTAATGTTGTTCTTTAACTCGGCACCATTTTGTCCGTAATCGTAAACAGCACTTAGTCCATCATATATTTCGCTTGACTGAAATACAAAGCCGTATTCCTTAGCGTGTGATATTACGTTCTTAAAAAGTTCGTCGGTCGCTTTACTCATAATAGTGGCAAAGATAGTTTTTACTATGAAAGTGCGAAAGTTTGAAGTGCGAGATATTTATATCTCGCAATAAGTAGTTTAGGTATATTTAATCGAACGCGAAATACAGTACAGTTTCTTTTTTCTTTTTAGCGTAAGCAATTGGATATACACCTTCGTATCCTTTATAATAGGTAAAGCCTATAGAGGTGGCATCGTCTTTAATAGCATCAAAGGCAGATTGTATAATATAATCCTTGTCTATCTTGTCCGTTTTGTTAATAGCGGGTGTTTTGAATGCCGACTGATGGAAGAATCTTTTAAATCGTACATTGATGGTATCTTTTTGTTGCTGCTCACTGCCCTCAAAGTCACCAAGTAAATCCTTGCCATTAAAATCATCTGTAAAGATCTGTTTATTGTTAAAGCTGATTATCTTAAAGCTTATCTTACTGTTAAGTATGGTTGGGCCTGATAAGAATAATTTGAATGTATCTTGCTTTTGCTGATCAGAAAAAGCGTGGGTGACAATATTTGTCAACTTATACGGTGTTTGTGTGGTTTTTAAAGATGACGAATCTGAAAGGGATTTTGTGTTACTGTTTGGCTTTTCTTGGCAGGCTGTAAATAACGTGCAGATTAAAAAAATGTAAGCGTACTTCATGATAAAGGTTAAGTTAAGGTTTGAATAAAGGTGATAATAAATCATAAACATACATAATTATCATATCTCTATGTCACATTTAAAATCTATACCATAATTTTACCGCCATGAGTATTTCGGTAGAAGGATTGACCAAGATATACGGTACACAAAAGGCGGTTGATAATATCTCGTTTACGGCCAAACCCGGTGTGCTGGGGTTTTTAGGCCCAAACGGGGCGGGTAAATCAACCACCATGAAAATACTTACGGGTTTTATTCCGCAAACATCGGGCAACGCGTTGGTATGCGGGTTTGATGTGATTAAGCAGCCGCTCGATGTTAAAAAACACATCGGTTACCTGCCCGAAAACAACCCCCTTTACCAGGAAATGTATGTGAAGGAGTCGCTGGGTTTTATAGCGGGGATTCATAAACTCCATGCCCCCGAACAGCGGATAGCTGCCATAATTGAACAAACCGGCCTTGGCCCCGAGCAGCATAAAAAGATTGGCCAGCTATCAAAGGGCTATAAACAACGCGTGGGGCTGGCGCAAGCCATATTGCACAACCCCGAAGTGCTGATACTGGATGAACCTACCTCCGGCCTCGACCCTAACCAGTTGATCGGCATCCGCCAGCTGATACTTGATCTGGGTAAAACCAAAACCATTGTGCTATCCACCCACATTATGCAGGAGGTAGAAGCCGTGTGCGATCATGTGATCATCATTAATAAAGGGAAAATAGCCGCCAACGATACCTTGCAGGGTTTGCGCCAAAAGAACGGCGACAAAACGCTGGAAAATATTTTTATACAACTCACCAACAACTAAACCCTTCTATGAAGAAGCTTTTACTGGCCCTGTTATTTTGTTATGCGCTCACCGCCAAAGCCCAAACAGTTACACCAACCGCCGCTTTCAGTATAGGGCCTGAACTTGGGATACCTACCATGAGCATTTATAAAGTTGGATTTTCGCTGTCGGGCAAAGTAGAGATACCGCTTAGCGATCCTTTAAGTTTGAGCATAACAGGTGGCTACAGCAGTTTCGGCTTTAAACGTACACGTATTGGCAGCAATATCAGCCAGGAGGCGGCTAAGTTTGCGCCTGTAAAAGCAGGGGTGCGGTACTTTGCCAGTTCGGGGTTTTATATAGAAGGAGAGCTGGGCGCGGCCATCGGGCTGAACTATGAAAAAGATAAATTATTCGCCTATTCCATCGGTCCCGGGTTTCTGATCCCGGTTGGTGAAAAACAAAACGTCGACCTTGGTTTCCGCTACGAAAAATGGGGAAACCAGCTAACCCAAACCGGCATTCGCGTAGCTTACAGGATAGGTTGGTAAGCACCAAAATATATTTATTATTTATTGTTTGTCTGTATTAATTGGAAGTTAATTATTTCGATGAAAATTTGCTTGTATCATAAATTCTCATAAGTTTGTCTTCGAAAAATTAACCTAATTTACAGTTTCACATGAAAAAAATTATCTTATCATTACTTGTACTGGGCGCAGCGACGTTCAGTTCTTACGCACAAACTTCTGACGAAGGCGGCAAATTCAGCATCGGTGTTGACGCAGGATTACCATTAGGCGATTCAAAAGACGTTTCGTCGTTTGTAATTGGTGGTTCGTTAAAATACGATCATCCTATCGCCGAAAACCTGTTTGCTACACTTTCTGCCGGTTATCAAAAGTTTTTGTTAAAAAGCGATATTAAAGACGCTTATAAAGCGCTTGGTCTTGAAGAACCAAAAGTTAGCGCTATCCCTGTAAAAGCGGGTCTTAAATATTTCTTTGACGAAGGTTTCTTTGGTGAGGCCCAATTAGGCGCGGCGTTTTTATCAGATGGCGGCGGTACTGCATTCGCTTACGCTCCTGGTGTTGGTTATGCCTTTGCCGGTGGTTTTGAAGCAGGTGTACGTTACGAAGCATGGTCAAAAAATGGCACTACAAGCCAGGTAGCTTTACGTTTGGCGTACAAATTTTAATAGCAAAAATTCACAATTGTTACAGAGGTTCGGGTATTTACCCGGGCCTTTTTTTGTTTAGTTATCCGATGTTCTGTCAACGCATCACAAAAAAAGTATACTTTTTTTACGGGTTATTTCAATACACTACTGCTAAAGTTTGTCGTTATGATTGTTAACTTGATTTGAATAAATTGTTAACCTAATAATGTTTAAACGCTGATACACTAAGTGTTTTTTATTTTAATTTTTTTGATGACCGGCTGTAGCATCCTGCCGATAATGTGCGTCAATGTCATCAAACTGCGGCAAAACAGATGGTACCCTGTGGCGTCGCGCTAAACATTACACAATAATTAAAATGAAAAAAATCTTATTCTCATTAGCCGTATTAGGCGGCACAGTATTCAGTTCATTCGCGCAAACTACTCCGGCCGATAAAGGCAGGTTCAATGTTGGTTTAGAGTTAGGCGCCCCGGTTGGCGATGCCAGCGAAGGTTTCTCTTTTGTTATTGGCGCATCCCTTAAATATGAACATCCTGTAGCTGAAAATTTCTTCCTTACAGGTTCGGCAGGTTACTCCAACTTCCGTATTAAAAGCGATTATAAAGTTGAAGGCGGCAAATCGGGCTTTGGTTTCATCCCTGTAAAGGTGGGTGGTAAATACTACTTCCAAAAATGTTTCTTTGGTGAGGCTCAATTTGGCGCAGTATTTTCAACCGAAGAAGGTATGGGCACCGCCTTTGCTTATTCACCGGGTATAGGTTATTCCTTTACCGATAATGTTGAAGCGGGTATCCGTTACGAAGCATGGTCAAAAGACGGCACCATCGGTCAGTTCGGCCTGCGTTTGGCTTATAAGTTCTAAGCTTAATCAACATAATCTTAATAAAAGAGGCAGTACATCAGCTTGAGGTACTGCCTCTTTTATTATATACTGAGCTGCGCCATAAAATACAGCCGGTAATTATGCTAAATGGTAGTGTTAGTGTGCTTTATACAATATGTTCATTTTATAGCATTACAACTACAGGTTGTTCGTTTTGTTCATAATAGCCTAAAGAAACTTATTTAACCTACGATTTAATTATTTTGCGATAGCAATTAACCCAATATTAAAAAATTAGGCTATGCTATCACCAAATCACATCAAAGGCGTTTTTTTTAACCCAGGAGAAATATTAAAAAAAGCACTGTTTTCAGGCGTATTTTGTTGCCTGGGGCTGGCCGCCTTACACGCGCAAAACTTTAAAAGCCAGATCAGAATTACCTCTGATAACGATGCCTATATATCACGCATGAAAGACAGGTATTATACCAACGGCGCTTCTTTAAAATATACCCACGCGCTCAACCGCGATAAGATCACCAACCCCAATCTCGCTAAAAAGATAATAGAGATAGAAGGCGGTCAGCAGATCTTTAATCCATACTCAGCCACCCTCAAAAAATCGCGACCTATCGACCGGCCATTTACTGGCTACCTGTTTGCAGGCGCATCAATGAACTGGTTGTACAAAAATGAAAGCGCCATAAAAGTGAGCGCGCAGGTAGGGGTTATAGGCCCTGCGGCTTTGGGTAAAGAGGTGCAAAGCTGGTTTCACTCCGCCTTTAAACTTCACGAGGTAAAAGGTTGGGACTACCAACTCCGTAACGAGCCCGGTTTAAATGCCCGGTTTGATTATCAGCGGTTGTTGTATCGTAATGCCTCCAAATGGTTTGATGTTACTGTAAGTCCATCAGCATTAGTAGGCAATACCTTTACCGGGGCGCAGGCAGGCCTGCAATTGAGGTTCGGGTTGCTGGATAAACTTTTTCAGTCGGCCGCTACCAATAGTCGCCTGAGTTTTGGCAGCGACAGACACCGCAAGGTAGAGCTATACGTTTATTTAACCCCCCAGCTTAACTATGTAGCGTACGATGCTACTATTGAAGGCGGCATGTTCCGTAATAATAAGGGCCCTATAACTTTTGGCGTACAGCCTTTTGTATACGAGCAGAAAATGGGTGTGCAGTTTGCCACATCCCGCTGGAGCGCCACGTATGCGGTTAGTTTGCGCACTAAAGAAGTGCAAAGCCGCGCGGCAGGTAGTCAATATGGGTCTTTAAGTGTGGGGTATAGTTTTGATGGTTTGTAATTGGTTTGTTTTAAGCTTTCTTATTGTAATGTGCAAAGCAATTCTGTCGTGGTTTGCGAGTTTTTATCACTTTTGTCATTGCGAGGAACGAAGCAATCTCTCTACGTAGGTTTATGCTTCTGCTGTGATTAACGTCAGTCTGCTCTTGGGCGCAGTGCCCCATTACTTTTGAGGGCAAGTAACAGACTGAGCGAAGCGATCTCATGAGCACCTATAAAAAACAAACAAACAGCGAATAAACCCTTGTCCAGCAAAAGGCTTCTTTGCCGCACGAGGTCATCCCCTGCAAACCGGGCAGAACTTAGGGCTGGAACTTTTGCCCCATGCTTCGCCGCTCACTTCCTTCCCACGTGCAACAAGTTCCTATGCCCGCCATTGCGCTCCTGGCCTCCACAGTTCTGCCCGCTTTCGCCCGAAGCTGTTTGCTGACGGAAAACGAAGCATTTTCTAAAGCCCTCTCCCTTGAAGAGGGCTGGGTGAGGCCGAAAGATTGCTTTGTTGTATTTAGTTAGGGCGATAAATTCGAAATTGAACATCCGAAATTCGAAATCCAAAAATCAAATTGCGTTAGGCTGTTTAATATTGTAATTTCGGCCATTAACGTAATTATCTGTGTTAAGTATCTTAAAAAAAGAAATAACCGCTTATTTAAGCTCATTGGTTGCTTATGTTACCATCGGGGTGTTCCTGTTGGTGCTGGGGCTTTTCCTGTGGGTATTTCCAGAATCAAGCATCCTCGAATACGGTTATGCCGGGCTGGATAGCCTGTTCAGTACCGCGCCATACCTGTTCATGTTCCTAATACCGGCTATCACTATGCGCTCGCTGGCCGAAGAGCGCCGCGAAGGTACTTTTGAGCTGCTACTTACCCGTCCGCTTACCGATTGGCAAATTGTGCTGGGTAAGTTTTTAGCTGCGTTACTGTTGGTGCTGTTCGCGCTGTTGCCCACCTTGGTGTATTACTTTTCGGTTTATACATTGGGTTTGCCCGAGGGGAATATAGATACCGGCGCGGTAATAGGTTCGTACATCGGTTTGTTTTTATTGGGCGGCGGATTTGTTGCGATTGGTTTGTTCGCTTCGTCAATCACCAAAAACCAGATCATCGCGTTTACCGTGGCGGTGTTCCTGTGCTTCTTTTTTTATAGCGGGTTTGATTCTTTGAGCCAGCTCCTTTCCCTGCAAAACCTTGGCCTGCAATCGCTGGGAATTACCGAGCACTACCAGTCGGTAAGCCGGGGCGTTTTGGATACGCGCGATTTGGTATATTTCATCCTGTTGGCCGGCTTTTTTATATGGTTTACCCTGTTCATGCTCATCAGGCAGCAGCAAAAAAGTATCCGCGGTACCATTATGCTGAGTTTGATCTCGATTATGATCTCGCTCGGGCTGTTATCGCAATTCGCTTTTACCCGTTTTGATTTTACTAAAGAAAAGAGATACACCATATCCGACGTAAGCCGCAACCTGATGGACAGCCTGGCCGCGCCGGTTAATGTGACGATCTATTTAAAAGGCGATAACTTCCCCGGGGGGATGAAGCGTTTGCAGCGCGCTACGGTGGATATGCTGATCGACCTGCAATCGTACAGTAAACGAAAGTTGCAGTATGAGTTAGTAGATCCGCTGGAGAAAATAAAAGGACTGTCGGAAGATGAGCAAAAGCAGGCCTACCAGGATTGGTATGATAAAGGTATCGAACCGCAAAACCTAAGTGTAAAAAGCGATGATGGCGTATCGCAAAAGCTGATCTTCCCGTTCGCGCTGGTATCATCGGGTGGGCATGATATTGCCGTTAAATTGCTGCAAACCCGTATCGGGTTATCACCCGAAGAGGTGCTGAACAATTCTATCCAAAATTTAGAATACGCATTTTCATCGACCATAAAAAAAGTAACCAGTAATGGCAAGCCGCGTGTAGGTTTTACCGAAGGCCATAACGAGTTGACCAACCTGCAACTGGATGACGCTTTTAAATCACTGTCCGATGGTTTCTTAATAGGCCGGGTCGATCTGGAAACGATCCCTGTGGATAGCCTGAACAAGATCAGACTGCTGGTGATACCCAAGCCGGATGCCCCTTTTACCGAGGCCGAAAAGTTTAAGGTAGACCAATATATTATGCAGGGTGGGCGTGTACTATGGACGATAGATCAGGTAAGCGCCGAGCTTGATAGCCTGCGCGGTCACGGCGGCGAGCAACTGGCCTTCCCTAAGAAATTGAACCTCGATGATCAACTGTTCCGTTACGGCATCCGTATCAATTACGACCTGATAGCCGACATGAGCTGTTCGCAGATCCCGGTGGCTGCCGGTAACATGGGCGGGCAGGCGCAGATACAAATGGTGCCCTGGTTGTTTTACCCGGTATTTATCCCGGTATCAAAGCATCCGGTAGTAAAAAATGTAGATGGCATTCGCAGTGAGTTTGCCAGCACCATTGATATACTCGATACCAAGGACATTAACAAAACCGTGTTGCTTACTTCATCGCCCTACAATAAAAAGCTGAACGCGCCGCACCTGTTATCATTACAGGCGCTGGAGCAGGAGCCTAACCCGAAGGAGTTTCAAAGCGTACCTAAAGTAACAGGCGTATTGCTGGAGGGTAATTTTACCTCTGCTTTTCGTAACCGCCCGGTGCCCGATAGCGCAGGCAGCCATGCCGCGGTACTGCCCGAAAGTAAGCCGACTAAAATGATCATCATTAGCGATGGCGATATTTTAAAGAACCAGGTAGGCAGCGACGGCTCACCGTATCCGCTGGGTTACGATCATTACACACAGCAAAGTTACGGTAACAAAAACCTGCTGCTCAACATAGCCGACTATATGACCGACGATTCGGGGCTGATAGCCTTACGCGGTAAAGAAATAAAACTGCGCCTGTTAGACAGGGCACGCATCCGTACCGATAAGTTGTACTATCAAATAATAAATACTGTAATTCCGTTGGCAATGGTGTTGATATTTGCTATTTTTCAACATTATTTCCGCAAGAGAAAGTATGCCCGTTAAATTTTATACTTTTGAGTGATCAATATAACTATATATGCGATTTATTGTTTCTACATCAACATTACTTAAGCAATTACAGGCTGTTAGCGGCGCGCTGAGCAACAGTACCGTATTGCCCATACTGGAAAACTTTTTATTTGAGATCAAAGAAGGCAGCCTTACCATTTCGGCTACCGACCTGCAAACCAGCATGACTACCTCGCTGGCGGTTGAAGCTAAAGAGAATGGCCGTATAGCCATCCCATCACGCATATTATTAGATACTTTGAAATCATTACCCGAGCAGCCAATAGCTTTTTCGGTAGATGATGCTACTTTCGCTATTGAAATAAGCGCTGGCGATGGTAAGTACAAACTAAGCGGAGAGAATGGTGAAGATTTCCCGAAAATTCCGGTTGTTGAGAACGCGTCGCAGGTAAACCTGCCTGCATCTGTACTGGCCGAAGCTATAAACAAAACCATATTCGCGGTTAGTAACGATGAGTTGCGCCCGGCCATGACGGGGGTTTTCTGCCAGCTATCAACCCAGCACCTTACCTTTGTAGCTACCGATGCCCACAAGCTGGTACGTTACCGCCGTAAAGATGCCAAAGCTGCCGGTACTACTTCGTTCATATTGCCTAAAAAGGCTTTAACGCTGTTAAAATCATCGCTACCTGCTGATGATGTAAATGTGGCGGTAGAGTATAACAATACCAGTGCTTTCTTTAAATTTGGCAGCATTAATTTGGTTTGCCGTTTAATTGACGAGCGTTACCCTGATTACGAAGCGGTAATTCCGTTGAATAACCCTAATAAATTAAATATTGACCGTTTGGCGTTTTTAGGCTCACTTAGCCGTGTTGCTATTTACGCTAATAAAACCACTCACCAGGTACGGTTAAAAATAAATGGCAGCGAGCTGCATATCTCGTCAGAAGATATTGACTTTGCTAACGAGGCGCACGAGCGCTTAGGTTGCCAGTACGAAGGTGAAGATATCGAGATCGGCTTCAATGCGAGGTTCCTGATCGAGATGTTGAAAAACCTGGGCAGCGAAGAGGTGGTATTGGAAATGTCGACCCCTAACCGTGCCGGTTTATTGTTGCCGCAAGGTGGCGATGAAAATGAAGATGTGCTGATGCTGGTAATGCCGGTAATGCTCAATAGTTATGCTTAAGTTGTAAACTTAAATTATAGATCCAACCTAAGTCCGGCTTAACACCCGGACTTTTTTTATGAGCCCTTATAACAAATCGTTATAAAAACGTTATAGCATTATAAACCAAAATTATGAAGTTAAAAACATTTACTTTTCTTACAATAGCGATGGCTGCACTTACAGCCTGCAATAAAAAAGATCTGGTGTTTCCGGAGGATAATGATATCGCCTCACTTAACGTGTACAACCTGTCTACCACCTCTCTAAATGTGTTTTTAAATGGTAACAGGCTTAACACCGTAGCTTCCATTACGCCCATTGGCGCATCGGGCTATATGAGTGTTACACCGGGAGCACAAACGTATCAGTTTAAAAAGAGTGGCACGCCCGATGTGCTTTTTACAAAAGCGTTGGATTTGGAAGTTACCAAAGATTATACCCTGTTTGTTGCCGGCACAAGCGATGCTAATTCGTTTTTGGTAAGCGATGCTTTTGCAACCGATACCAGTAAAACGGCAAGGATCAGGTTTGTGAATGCGTCAACAGATAATGCAGGCAACAAGGTAACCTTAAATACAGATACAGTAGTGTTTAATGGTATTATGTTTAAAACAGCTACTGAATTTGTAAACATCAAACCGGGAAAAAAATTGCTAACTGTATCGCAAGCCGGTAGTGTGGCTGTATCTGATTCGGTTACTTTTGTATCGGGCCGTGTTTATACCATATTTTCAAAGGGAACTAAAACGGGTACAGAAGATGCCGCTTATGGAGCAGGCATTGTAGCGAACAATTAATTTTATAAAATGCGCAATAACAGCAGCAAAGTATTACTTACGTTATTTTTAGTTACCATCAGCATGATGGTTATTCCGTTCATATCATCGTGCGGTAAGCAGGGCACCATTAACCCTACCGAATCGAAGATACAGTACCAGGTATTAAACCTGAGTTATGATGTATTGCCGGTTTACCTGTACGTTAACTTTTTGAAACAGGGTAATACTTACAGCTATCCGAGTGCGTCGGGATATTTTGATTTGAATACTATTGATACACCGTTCCAGATCAGGTCGGCGGCTACTGCTTCTGTTACCAATTTGCTGCGTATTGATAGCAGTCGCTTAAATCGTAATACCAAATACTCGCTGTATATTGTTGGTACAAGAAAGAATAATGACCTGAGCTATCTCTTTACCGTTGATACCTCAACCATACCACCGATAGGGAAGGGCAAGATCCGTTTTGTAAATGCCGCGCCAACCGTGGCCGGTACTTCAGATCAGGGACTTAACCTGGCTGCTAATGGCACTAATGCGTTCAGGCAGCAAAAATATAAAAGTGTAAGTAATTATATTGAGATACCGGCGGGGGTTTACAATTTCCAGGTAAGCGGCAGTAACCCGCCTAATGGTATAATAAAAGAGCTGAAACGCACCACTATTAACGATGGCGGCTTGTACACCTTGTACACTTACGGGCTTGCCGGACGCGTTGATACGGCCGCTTTCGGTTTTGCGATACTTACTAACCGTTAAGCCATTTTATTTTATATTTTTACGGCAAATTAAACACCCGTGGAAATAATAAAAAGCATCATAGATTTTATATTGCATATTGATGTGCACCTGGCACAAATAACGCACGATTACCAGGCCTGGACATACCTTATTCTTTTCCTGATCATTTTCGCGGAAACAGGTTTTGTGGTTACCCCATTTCTTCCCGGCGACTCGTTGCTGTTCGCAGCAGGCGCGTTAATAGCTGGTGGTAACACAGGGTTGAATATCTACATTTTAACTATTCTGCTTGTTGTTGCGGCCTTTACCGGTAATACGGTAAACTATATGTTGGGTAACTATTTAGGGCCAAAGGTATTTAAGGAAAGCAACAAGATATTAAAGCTCGATTACTACCTGCAAACCAAAGCCTTTTTTGATAAACATGGTGGTAAAGCGGTAATATTCAGTCGCTTTTTGCCTATCATTCGTACCATTGCGCCCTTTGTGGCAGGTGTAGGCAGCATGCCTTTTGCACAGTATAGCCTTTATAACATTATAGGTGGTTTAGCCTGGGTGGTAAGCTTCTTATTTTTAGGATACTTTTTTGGTGGTATAGAAGTGATAAAAAAGAATTTTACTATCGTAGTATTCGCTATCATCCTGTTCTCTATTATTCCGCCGATATTTGCTGCGATAAAAAGCAAGACCTCTAAAAAGGTTACCGGCCAATAATTTAATGATTGGTATAGAGCGTTTTGCCTTTTCGGTAAAATGCTTCCTCTTTTAATATAGCCGCTTTTTGATTTACAGAAAGCGGCTTTTCTATTAACTTATTCAGATCGGGCTGCCCGGCATCAACCCATGCCGAATACCAGTAGCTGCCAATATCAACTATTGATGCCCTGATGCGCCTTTCTACCATGCCTTTGAGCGCTTTATTGTAGGCGATGCAATAAGCAGGCGAATAATCTTTTATGGTGCGCTTACCGCGTTTTACCATCGCGTATTTTTTATCCTGCGGAAAAGTTCTGTTCAATAAGCGCTCGGCCTTTAGTACGGTATCCGCGCTCCTAAATGAGCTTTGGCAAATGCGGAATGCCTCGGTAAGCGGATTGTCGATATAATGGGCCTTGCCCGCGTAATAATTGAATTTGTAGCTCAATAGTTCGGGCAGGCGACTTTCCCAAAGGGCGTGTATGCCTGTTTGGTTGGTAAGTTGACCATCGTGGTTAAGCACCATGTGCAGGGGCACGTGCGCGTCGGCCACGTAATGCCCCAGGTTTGATGAGGTAATAAGTATGGCTGTGGTGTCGTGCTCCTTAAAAGCCCGCACCAGCTTGTAGTATTGGTATTGGATGGTCCAGGGCAGGGTGCCGTTTTTGTTAAGGGTATCGATAGTGTATTTGGCAACTGCCTCTTTCCATTTTTTAGGGATGGTCTTAAATGGATCTTTAACCCTACTGTAAGCATCGACGTTAAAAAAGTGATGCGGTATCTCGGTCGAATCTACATAGCGGCGCTTATCGGCGCTAATAGCGTGCTCGGTAATGAGTTCGATATTGCTTTGGTAAAAGCCGCTCATGGCTTTTGGCAGGGTGAATACTGCCAGCCTGTTTACCCGGTAATGTACAAAGAAACCCCACGATGAACATAGTAACAGTACCAGCAGCCCGGTGAAAGAAACGATGAGGTTCCGGTATTTAAACATGCCCAATTATAATAAATGTAAATAAAACAAGTACTTTGTAAACAAATAAATAAGAATTTACAACGTAAGCCACAGGTGTTAATAAGTAATGATAGTTTTTTAGTTTAAAAAGCCTTGCATAATTAAAAATATCATTCTATATTTGCACTCTTTAAAAATAATAGAATAACAAAGCTATACAATGGCAAATCATAAATCATCATTAAAAAGAATCAGATCAAACGCTGCGAAGCGTCTGCGTAACAGATACCAAGCGAAAACTACTCGTAACGCTATCAAAAAGTTAAGAGGTGCAACTACTAAAGCTGATGCAACTCCAATTTTAGGTAAAGTAATTTCTATGCTTGATCGTTTGGCTAAAAAGAACGTTATTCACAAAAACAAAGCATCAAACAATAAATCAAAACTTACTAAATTCGTTAACGGTTTAGCATAAGCTACATTTATTTGTAATAATATTGAAAGGGATAGTGCACTGCATTATCCCTTTTTTTGTACCTTGATTTTTAGGATTGGGGCAGGGGGCGAGGATTTCCTTGATTTAGGTTTGACGCCTTGATCGCTGGCGCACGCGTGCCTTAAGGGCATTCTGAAAATTCACAAATTCAGTAAATTCTGCTCAATATTTTCAGAAAGCGAAACCTTGTAGTACTTTGCATCTGCAATTCTGAAAATTCATAAATCTTGAAAATCCTGATCAACTGATGGATAATTACGACAATAAGATCAGTATAAAATCCTGGGCCGAGGAAGATCGTCCGCGGGAAAAGCTGAGCGGGCAGGGGAGGCGTTCCCTTACCGATGCCGAACTGATTGCTATTCTTATTGGCTCGGGCAGCAGGGACGAATCGGCCGTAGAACTGAGCAAACGCATCCTGCATCATTACGAAAACGACCTGAATAAACTCGGCAAAGCCTCCATTAGCGAACTATGCAAGTTTAAAGGTGTAGGCGAAGCCAAGGCCATCTCGATTATTGCCGCGCTGGAGATCGGCCGCCGTCGCAGCGATACCGAAGTAAAGGTGCGCGATCAGGTAACCGGCAGCAAGGATGCCTATAACATTATGCGCCGCCACCTTGTAGATCTTAACCACGAAGAGTTTTGGATACTGCTCATCAGCCGATCATCAAAAGTGCTGGCTAAAGAGCTGGTGAGTAAAGGCGGCTTATCGGGCACGGTAGCCGACCCCAAGATCATCTTCCACATGGCATTGCAGCATCAGGCCAGCGCCATCATCATGATCCATAACCACCCATCCGGAAACCTGAAACCAAGCCAGCTGGACATCGACCTTACCAAAAAGATAGCCGCAGCCGGGCGCATGCTGGATATCAATGTGCTTGATCACCTTATAATTACCGATACCGGCTATTACAGCTTTGGCGACGAAGGGTTGTTGTGATTTCGGATTTCGAATGTTCGATTTCGGATTCAGCCTCACCCAACCCTCTCCAAGGGAGAGGGCTTTAAGAATTCTCCTTTTACGTCAGCAAATAGCTTCGGGCGAAAGCGGGCAGAACTTTGGTGAGATGGTGCGCAAAGGCGGGCATAGCGAACTTGTTGCATGTGGGAGGGAATGAGCAACGGGGCAAAAGTTCCAGCCCTAAGTTCTGATCGTTTTGCGGGGCATGGCCTCGTGCGGCAAAGAAGCCTTTTGCTGGACAAGGGTTTTGTTACTTTTGCCCTCAAAAGTAATGGGGCCCTGCGCCTAAGAGCAGACTAATGTAAAATACAGCACAGTCCAACCAAAGGGGGGCAATGACAATTCTTTAGGTACGTTTAGTTATTTTCTGATTTTGGATGTTTAATTTCACAATTAACAATTATAAATTAGCACAAACAACAATTACGGCACAGCGTTACAACTAAACAACTAATATTTAATACCATGATAGAGCCCGAAGACCAATTACAACAAGACGATTCCCTGGATCAAAATGATGAGCAGGCCAGCCAACAGGACATTCACTCCAATGGCTTTGACGAAACAAACGAAGATATTGGCGAAACGGACGAAACCCAAAAAGCTCAACAAGCTTATGACGCGGCCGAATCATCGTACACCCTCAACCTGGATGACGATGGCGACGACCTTGATGACGAAGACTAATCACAAAATGCATAGCGAACTCGCTGCTTAACCGAGCTATAGTGATGGATACAGCATCCGTCATTATAGCTTACTTTTTATCAAAAGGAAAAGCTCTCCGCTTTCATCTTTTAGCTTTCCGTTCCGCTTTAACCTTTTTCCTTTCTGCTCTGGCCTTTTAGCTTTCCGCTTTAACCTTTCTCCTTTAGCCTTTCTCCTTTCCGCTTTGGCCTTTTAGCTTTCCGCTTTAACCTTTCGCCTTTTAGCTTTCCGCTTTAACCTTTCGCCTTTTAGCTTTCCGCTTTAACCTTTCGCCTTTTAGCTTTCTCCTTTCTGCTTTAACCTTTCATCTTTCCGCTTAAATTGTATCTTTGCCGATTATCATTTTGCTATAATGAAGATATCTTATAATTGGCTTAAAGAATTTATACATACAGATAAAACCCCCGAAGAAATTTCGACCATTTTAACGGGTATAGGTTTGGAGGTGGAAAGCATTGAAAAGGTACAGGCCATCCCCGGTGGATTGGAAGGACTGGTGATTGGCTATGTAAAAGAAACCGCCCAGCACCCCAATGCCGACAGGCTGCGTGTTACCAAAGTTGATGTAGGCGGTACCGAAGACCTGCAAATTGTTTGCGGCGCTGCTAACGTAGCCGCCGGGCAAAAAGTAGTTGTTGCAACCGTGGGCACTATGGTATACCCTATGGAAGGCGACGCTTTTAAGATCAATAAATCAAAAATTCGTGGTGAGGTATCTGAAGGTATGATCTGTGCCGAAGATGAAATTGGCCTTGGTCACTCACACGATGGTATTATGGTGCTCGACGATGCCGCCGTAATAGGCACATTCGCCAAAGATCACTTTAAAATAAACGACGATTTCCTGTTCGAGATAGGTTTAACCCCTAACCGTGCCGACGCGGCTTCGCATTTGGGTACCGCGCGTGATATTGCCGCTTTTTTAAAGATAGGTGTTAATAAACCTGATGTTTCGGCATTTAAAATTGATAATACTACTTCGCCAATTGAAGTAACGGTAGAGAACGTACAGGCGGCACCGCGTTACAGCGGCGTTACCATTAGCGGGGTAGAGGTAAAAGAATCGCCAAAATGGTTGAAGGAGCGTTTGGCAGTTATCGGCGTGCGTTCTATTAATAACATTGTGGATGTAACCAATTTCGTACTGCACGATCTGGGTCAGCCGCTGCATGCTTTTGATGCTGCTAAAATAAAAGGCAATAAAGTAATCGTTAAAAATACAGCCGAGGGTACCCTGTTCAAAACCCTGGACGACGTAGAGCGCAAGCTATCTGCCGACGACCTGATGATATGCAGCGCCGAAGAGCCGATGTGTATTGCCGGTGTATTTGGCGGTATAGATTCGGGCGTAACAGCGGGGACTACATCAATATTTTTGGAAAGCGCTTATTTTAATTCAGTATCGGTTCGTAAAACGGCAAAACGCCATGGCTTAAAGACTGATTCTTCATTCCGTTTTGAGCGTGGTACCGATCCGGATATGACGGTTTACGCGCTTAAACGTGCTGCCCTGTTAATACAGGAAGTAGCCGGCGGTACTATCACATCTGATATTGTTGATCTGTATCCGTCGCCCGTTGCGCCGTTCGAGGTTGAGTTTTCATACAAAAACGCCATCAGGCTGATCGGTAAAGATATTCCGCATGAGGAGATCAAATCGATCATCGAGGCGCTGGATATCGAAGTGGTTGCCGAAACGGCGGAAGGGCTGTCGTTAAAAGTTCCTCCATACCGTGTGGATGTAACCCGTGAGGTGGATGTGATTGAAGAGGTGCTGCGTATTTACGGTTACAACAATATTGAGATTCCTACGCAGATCAGGGCATCGTTAAATACATCGGTAAGGCCCGAAAAAGATACCGTGCAGAATATGCTGTCGGATTTGTTAACGGCTAATGGCTTTAACGAGATTCTGTCGAACTCGCTTACCAAATCGGCTTACTCTAATAACCTGGATGCGGCTGTTAAAATATTGAACCCATTGAGTAGCGATTTGGATGTGATGCGTCAGAGTTTACTGTTTTCCGGACTGGAAGCTATCGCTTATAACCAAAACCGCCGCAGTGCCGATTTAAAACTGTACGAGTTTGGTAAAGTGTACAGTGTGGCCGAAGATAAGTATACCGAGACCCAGCGTTTCTCTATCTTCATTACCGGCGACAGTGCTGCCGAGCAGTGGAATCAAAAGGCCAAAGAAGTATCATTCTATAACCTAAAAGCAATTGTTGACGGTATTATTGAACGCCTTAACGTAAAAGATATAACCGTTACCGATGCTACCTGCTCAAAACTGGCCTATGGCCTGCAATACAGCCGTGGCAACAAGCAACTGGTTAAGTTTGGCGCGGTAGCTGCCGATGCATTGAAAAAGGTTGATGTAGACAAGGCCGTTTTTTATGCCGACTTTAATTTCGATATGATATTAACGCTGGCCCGTAAAAACGTGATCGTGTATCAGGAGGTGTCAAAATTCCCGGCGGTAAGGCGCGATTTGTCTATGCTGATTGATAAAGCCATTACCTTTGAGCAACTAAAACAAATTGCCCAAAAAACCGAACGTAAATTATTGAAGGCCGTAAATGTATTTGACGTTTATGAGGGCGATAAGCTGCCTACCGGTAAAAAATCGTACGCGTTGAGCTTTGTGTTGCAGGATGTGGAGAAAACCCTTACCGACAAAGCCATTGATGCCATAATGCAGAAATTAATTATTAATTTAGGCAAAGAAGCAGGAGCGGAGATACGCAAGTAGTGAGTGAGTGAGTGAGTGAGTGAGTGAGTGAGTGAGTGAGTGAGTGAGTGAGTGAGTGAGTGAGTGAGTGAGTGAGTTGTTCAAACATTTGTACTATCGCTAATTCAATAATGCGCTAAATCACTAATTCAATAAAGTCAACTAATAAAAAAGAATGTCGCAGGTAGCAGATCAGTTAAGTAATATAATTGATAAAACCGAAAGGTTGATAGAACTTTGTGCTGCCTTGCAGGAAGAGAACGATTTGATGAGACTGGAAAATCAATCGTTAACGGTAGCACTGAATACCAGCAGGAATAAGACTTCGGAACTAGAAGAAAAGCTTCGTGTATTGAAACTGGCCAAGTCGTTTTCTGAAACAAATGAAAAAAGTCTTGACATAAAGCAAAAAATTAACGACTTTGTGCAGGAAATAGACAAGTGTATTGTATTACTGAAGAAGTAGTGCAGAATGTGAAAAGCTCAAATGGGAGAAATCTCAATAAAAATAAACATTGCTGACAGAGTTTACCCGCTAAAGGTAAACATGGAAGAGGAAGAAATTATACGACGGGCAGCCAAACTGATCAACGACCGCATAAAGGAGTATCAGGAGAATTATGCAGTTAAAGATAAGCAGGATCTGCTTTCAATGTGTGTGTTGCACTATGCTACATCTACGTTAAAAGCCGAAAAAAGGGTCACGGTGGAGGATACCGAAGTGGCCGATAAAGTTTATCAGCTTGACGATCTGCTGTCGGAATTTTTCTCGAAGTAATAACGTTCTTTAAACATAACCGAGCATATTAAGATATAACCGCAGTTAGATCTTAAGTTTCACTATTAAAAACTTAACGCTTCAATATCAGCGGATCGTGTAAGAGGCATACGTTACTTCGTGTATTTAACGATAGCCCTTGATCCCCAAATCTGATAAGAGGTTTTTCAATACATGAGACTTGAGATTTAGTTGCGGTTTTTTTATTTATAAACCTTAAAAATGGACATATTATATATTATTATCGGCCTCCTGGCAGGCGCCATTATTGGCGTGCTGATTGGCCGCTTCCTGTTACGGAAGTTATTTAAAGACCAGGAAGTATCAGCGCAAAACAAAGTAAAGAAGATATTAAAGGATGCTGAAAACAATGCCGAGATCTTAAAGAAAAATAAGATGCTTGAGGCAAAAGAGAAATTTTTGCAACTAAAAGCCGAGCACGAGCAGGAGGTAAACAATAAAAACAATGCCGTTCAGCAACGCGAAAACGGCATTAAGCAAAAAGAGCAATCGCTAAACCAGCGTTTAGAGAACCTTAACCGCAAGGAGAGCGAGATAGATAACGTTCGTAAAAACCTGGAAAAACAAACCGACATCGCTGTTAAAAAGCAGGAGGATGTTGAGCAGCTTAAAAATGAGCACGTAAAACAGCTGGAAGCCATCGCGGGACTGTCGGCCGAAGATGCCAAGAACCAGTTGATTGATAACCTGCGCGAGGAAGCCCGTAGCAAGGCTATGGCGCAAATAAAAGATATTGTTGATGAGGCTAAACTTACCGCTACCAAAGAGGCTAAGAAAATAGTTATACAAACCATACAACGTACCGCTACTGAAAGCGCCATAGAAAACACGGTATCAATTTTCAATATCGAAAATGATGAGATCAAAGGCCGTATCATTGGTCGTGAGGGGCGCAACATCCGCGCGCTGGAAGCAGCGACCGGTATAGAGATCATCGTTGATGATACCCCGGAAGCCATCATCCTTTCGGGTTTTGACCCGGTAAGGCGCGAGATAGCCCGTTTGGCTATGCACCGTTTGGTAACCGACGGCCGTATTCACCCTGCCCGTATTGAAGAAGTGGTGGCCAAAACCAAGAAGCAAATTGAAGAAGAAATTGTTGAGATAGGCGAGCGTACCGTAATTGATTTAGGTATTAACGGTCTTCATCCGGAATTGATCCGTATGGTTGGCCGTATGCGTTACCGTTCATCGTACGGGCAAAACCTGTTACAGCACTCGCGTGAGGTAGCTAACTTTTGCGCCACCATGGCTGCCGAGTTAGGCCTTAACGTAAAACTGGCCAAACGTGCAGGTTTACTGCATGATATTGGTAAAGTGCCTGATGATAACCCTGAATTGCCACACGCGATTTTAGGTATGCAACTGGCCGAAAAATATAAGGAACACCCTGAAGTTTGTAACGCTATAGGCGCCCACCACGATGAAGTGGAGATGACTTCCATGTTATCGCCTATCATCCAGGTGTGTGATGCTATATCAGGTGCCCGTCCGGGTGCACGCCGTGAGGTGGTTGAAAGCTACATCAAACGTTTGAAAGAGCTGGAAGAACTGGCGCTGTCATACCCGGGTGTTGAAAAAACGTTCGCTATACAGGCCGGCCGTGAGCTGCGTGTAGTAGTAGAGAGCGAAAAGATAAGCGATGCCCAGTCGGAAGTACTGGCGGCAGATATATCCAACCGAATACAAACAGAAATGACCTATCCGGGCCAGATAAAGGTAACCGTGATTAGGGAAACCAGGTCGGTAGCGTTTGCAAAATAATCATTACAGCCCTCCCTAAAAAGAGGGCTTTTTTCATACATACAAGTGGCCCAGTTAAAAAAAACATCCACGGCAAACCAACCGGCGCAACCACAGCAGCGCCCCATTGATAAAGAGTTTGCCGCCTACAGCGCATCCCATCAAAATCCTGCGAATATTATTATCCATTGGATATGTATACCCTTATTTTTTTTAGGGCTGTTCGGTTTATTATGGTCAATCCCGTTTCCGTATATAAAAATACTGGGCAGGTATAACGGTTTCTTCAACTGGGCATCGTTCCTTATAGCGCTAAGTATTTATTATTACTATAAGCTGTCGCCCGTGCTGTCGTACTTTATATTGTTCACCTTATTTGGTTTCAGCTATGTTATCATCCAACTGGAGCAATTGCAAAAGGCGGGTGGCCCCATGCTGTGGCAAATAAGTGGAGCGCTACTAATAGGAGCGTTAACAGGCCTTATAATTGGTAACAATATGGAAACCTACAAGCCGGGTATTGGCAAACAATTAAAAAGTCTCGCTATAGCGCCAATATTTCTATGGCACCTGATTGTTAACAAACTTGGTGTTAAATTCTAAGTGTAGTTAACATATAATTAACATTATGACTATGTTAAGGTAATTGCAAGCTAACATCCAGCTAACATTAGGTTAATAGTTTTGCCCTTGATAAAAAGAAATCAAGTGAAAAAACTATTACCCTTAATTTTTACGCTGTTAGTCGTAAACCTATTATCAGCAGATCTATTCGCGCAATCGACGGGTAAGATCATCGGTAAGATCATTGATCAAAAAACGAGCGAGACCTTAATTGGCGCTACTGTATTGATACAGGGCACTACAAAAGGTGTGGCTACCAACGTTGATGGTCAATACTCATTAAGCGACCTTAAAGCAGGTAGCTATACCGTAGTTATTAAATACGTAGGTTACCAAAGCAAATCAATATCTGATGTTGTTGTAAAAGCAGGTGGCGCTACCAATTTGGATGTTGCATTGGCCGAGGCCTCTTCGCAATCGCTGAACGAGGTAGTTATTAAAGCAACTTACAGACAGGCATCAGTAGCATCGTTATATGCTATGCAAAAAAACAATGCGTCGATATCTGATGGTGTATCGTCAGAATTGATCAAACGTTCACCGGACAGAAATACTGCCGATGTATTGAAAAGGGTAAGCGGCGCTACCGTTCAGGATAACAAATTTGTGGTTATCCGTGGTTTGAGCGATCGTTATAACACAGCCCTGCTTGACGGTTCTCCGCTGCCAAGTACCGAACCAAACAGAAAAGCATTCTCGTTTGACATTGTTCCTTCGAGCTTGGTAGAAAGTTTGACTATCAGCAAAACCGCTACTCCCGATCTTCCGGGTGACTTTGCCGGTGGTGCTATCCAGATCAATACTAAAGATATCCCAGATCAAAACTTTGTTACCATAGGTGTTGGTGCCGGTTATAATACAGCATCTACATTTAAAGACTTCTTGAGCGGCCCGAGAAATGCTACCGATTACTTCGGCTTCGATAACGGAAAAAAAGCGTTGCCTAATAAATTCCCTACACCTGATGAAATCATCAATGTGCTTTCGCCGGATAGGAACGTTGCTGCCTTAAGAGCTTTGCCAAGCGATTGGAATATTTATACCAACAAAGCATTGCCTTCGCAAAACCACCAATTAACTATTGGTAGCGTATCTGAATCGAAAAAAACAGGTAACAGGTTTGGTGCAATTGTAGCGTTAACATACCGTAACTCTCAAAATATTTACAACAATGTTGAACGTAAATATTATGATTACGACTATAGTGATGATGTTTACAAGTTTTCAACCAATGTTGGTGCGTTGGCTAACTTTGGTTACACTTTTGGTAAAAACAAAATCACTTTCAAAAATACTTACAACAGGATTTATGATGATCAGTTCCTGTCTCGTACAGGTGTTAACGAAGCTACATCAAGCGATGTTAAATTTTACGCTTTTGACCTTATCCAAAAATCATTATTTAAATCAACGCTTGAAGGTAACCATCCTTTAGGTCCAAATAATGCAAAGATCAACTGGTCATTAAGCTACAGCAACGTTCTGAACGATCAGCCGGATCAACGTAAAGTAAGTTATACAAGGTTGATTTCTGACAGAAATAATCCCGATGCTACTTTCCAGGCCAATCTTTCAACTTTAGGTAAAGAAAATACCCGCTTGTTCTCAAAAATGAATGAGGATGCTTATTCAGGAGCGGTTAACTATTCATTACCACTTAAAATATTTGATAAAACGGCAACATTGAAAGCCGGCTTAAACTCATTTCACCGGGACAGAACTTTTGATATCAGATTTTTGGGTATGATATTAAGAAACGATGATCCGGAAATCAGGAGCAGGCCTTTAAGCCAATTGTTCTCAAGGGATCTTATCAATGCCAATATATACAAACTGGACGAGATTCCTCCGATGAGAGATTCTTACAATGCCAACTCATGGACTAACTCAGCTTACGCTATGCTTGATAACAAGATAGGCGAAAAATTAAGAGTGGTTTGGGGTGCGCGTGTAGAGAAATTTAACCTTGACCTGGCTTCGTTAGATCCACTGGCATCTAAAGTAAAACAAGATTATCTTGACGTGTTACCATCGGCTAACTTTACTTACAGCCTAAATGAAAAGATGAACCTGCGTGCGTCATACTACCGCACACTTGCCCGTCCGGAGTTTAGGGAACTTGCCGAATCATCATATTATGATTATGAGTTACTGGCTAACCAACAAGGTAACCCTAACCTGAAAAGAGCAACGATCAACAACGCCGATCTTCGTTTCGAGATCTACCCTTCAGCCGGTCAAATAGTTTCGGTATCAGCATTCTATAAAGCATTTACAGATGCTATTGAATCATATAACAGTGATGCAGGTTCACAACGTATTGTTACTTACTTTAATACCAAAAACGCTAAGGTTTACGGTGCGGAGTTAGAGATTCGTAAATCTTTAGACTTTATCACTCCTACCGATTTTATGAAAAACACTACCGCTTATGCTAACGTGGCCATTATAAAATCAAAAGTAAGCAACCCTGAAGTTGGCCTTAATTTCCTTGAAACAGATCGTCCGCTTGTAGGTCAGGCTCCGTATGTTATCAATGGTGGTTTACAACACAGCTTTTTGGATAACAAATTGAACTTTAACGCCCTTTACAACAGGGTGGGCAGAAGGCTTTACATCGCTGCGGGCGCGGCATTCCCAAGCGTATGGGAAGCACCACGTAACGTATTGGATATGCAATTAAGCTTAAAGGTATTAAAATCAAAAGGTGAGATCAAGTTTAACGCCAATGATATACTTAACCAGCAAAGCGTATTATACTACGATAGCAATAAGAGCAAAAAATACGAAGGCAGCGATGTTGATGAAACACTTAGCCGTTACAAAATGGGAAGTAACTATTCATTCACCTTCTCATATACTTTCTAATATTAACTAAACATTAAGCAATGGGGTTGGCATTTAACATTTATTTAAATCTAATATAATGTTGGGTTTAACCCTGTTGCTCATCTTTGAAAAAGAAATTAACTAATAAACGTAAAATGAAAAAACAGTTATTATTTGCTGTATTGGGCTTAAGTGTTGCTATAGCCAGTTGTTCTAAAAACACTGTAGATGATGGTGGTGTTGTAGTTCCCCCTAAAGACACAACCACTACAAGTAACATAGTTACAGTAAGTGGCGATATTACTACCGCTACTACATGGAGTGCAAGTAAAATATACTTATTAAAAGGTAACGTGTTTGTAACAAACAACGCTACTTTAACTATTGAGGCCGGTACTATCATTAAAGGTGATAAAGCTACTAAAGGTGCTCTGATCATTACTCGCGGCGCTAAAATCAACGCTACAGGTACTGCTGATAAACCAATTGTATTTACTTCAAACATTGCAGCCGGTGGCCGTTCACAAGGTGACTGGGGTGGTATTATTCTTTTGGGTAAAGCGCCAAACAACTTAGGTACTTCAGTGCCAATTGAAGGTATTTCTGATGCTACTGATAAAGGTAAACATGGTGGTACTGACGCAGCTGATAACTCAGGTACTTTGAAATATGTACGTATTGAGTATGCAGGTATTCCATTGAGCCCTGATAACGAGATCAACGGTTTAACTTTTGGTAGCGTTGGTTCAGGTACTACTATTGAGTACATTGAAGTTTACCGTTCAGGTGACGACGCTTACGAGTGGTTTGGTGGTACTGTAAATGCTAAACACTTATTAGCTATCGATACCTGGGATGATGATTTTGATACTGACAACGGTTTCTCTGGTAAAATTCAGTTTGGTTTAGCTCAGCGTTTAGCTGCTACTGCCGACGTATCAGGTTCAAACGGTTTCGAATCAGATAACCTTGCTTCAGGTACTAACGTTACCCCGCAAACAAGTGCAGTTTTCTCAAACATGACCATCTTAGGTCCACGTGAAATTGCTTCTGGCGGTACACCTTCTCCTCCAAGCATCAACGCTAACTTCCAACATGGCGCTCAAATTCGTCGTAACTCAGCTATCAGCATATTAAACTCTGTTATTGCTGGTTATACTGAAGGTGTATTCTTTGATGATGCATTGCCGGGTGGTACAAGCACTGATAATTCATCAACTGCTTACCTTACAGGTAAATCAGTATTTGCTAACAACATCATTGCTTCAAGTAATTCAAAAAGCAACCAGATCAAAGCTTCAAATGCAACTGCTTTAGCTGCAATTACTGCTAAGATCACTGTAGATAACACTTTCTTACCGGATGTTTTCGCTGCAGCATTCTTTACTGATCCTTACAAATTCAGCCCTGATGTAGCTCCTGCTGCAAGAGCCGGTGTGCCTAACTTTGTACAAATAACTGGTTCACCTGCTTTAACCGGTGCTTTATTTACTGATGCTAAAGTAACTGATACTTTCTTCGAGAAAGTTGCTTATAAAGGTGCTTTCGGTACTACTGACTGGTCTGCTGGTTGGGCTAACTATAACCCACAAGTATTGCCTTACACTACTCCTGGTGCTGTTAAATAATTTCAGCTTCTGGTTAAGTATATAAAAAAGAGGTGGCTCATATGAGCCACCTCTTTTTTATTGATATAGATTATCAATAAAAAAGCTCCGCGACTTCAATAGTCGCGGAGCTTTTTTATGTGGTGGTAACGGAATTAAAGATTCTTACCCAGTTTTTCTAACATCTCCTGCGGTACCTTATCCAGATCAAGCACCAGGAAACCGTCTAAAGAATCGGCAAACTTAGGGTCGATGTTGAAGCAGATGATCTTGGCATTAAGGGCGATGTACTGACGAAGCAATACAGGTACCTTCATGTTACGAGTCTCAATGTCGGATATAATAGCATCGAGCGTTTTGAAGCTATCCTCACCGGAGGCTTTCAATACATCGGCATCAACGCTGGAGAAATCAACTTTGAATTTTTTGCGCGGTTTTACATATTGTGCCATTTCATAGTCAAAGTGGTTACGGTTAATATAATCAACAATGAGCGATTTGGATAGGGTAGAGAACGAATTACTGATACTCACCGGACCAATAAGGTAACGATAGCGCGGGTTATCTATTAGGTACTTGAATATACCTTTCCACAGTAAGAAAAGCGGCAACGGTTTTTGCTGGTATTCTTTACGGATGAACGAGCGGCCCAGTTCAAGGCTTTTCTTTAATACCGGGGTAAGTTGCGGCCGTATCTTAAATAGTTCGGCTACGTAGAACCCGCTTTTACCCATGCTGTAAAAAATCTCGTCGCCAAGACCAATGCGGTAGGCGCCTACTATGCGTTTGGCATCGGTATCCCAAATAAACAGGTGATGGTAGTAAATATCGTACTCATCAAGGTCTATCTTTTTATTGGTGCCCTCACCAACCTCACGAAAGGTGATCTCGCGCAATCGGCCTATCTCACGGATAATGCAAGGCAGGCTTGATGGTGGGGCGATGTATACCTCGTAATGATGTTCCTGCCATACACGATAGTTTTCGCGCAGGGTTTCTACCTCTTTTTCAAGTACGGCAGTATCCGTTTCAGGAACTATCTCTTCAGGAGTTTTACGGATCTTGAACAGGTTACGCGGACTGAAGAGTTTCTTTTCCTCTTCCAAACCGGCACCCAAAGCGTACGTTTTGGCGCGTAAAAAACTAAGCAGTTTGGTATTGTTGGTATTATCAGGTATATCCTGAAATTGTATCGGCTTACCTATACGTACCTTAATAGTATGACCTTGTTTATTGAACAGTTCCGACGGTAATTTGGCAGTGCGCAATGCAGGGTGTATCAAACTAAGCAGGTTAAAAAGCAGGCCGTTGTTGCCATGAAAGTAAACCGGTACAACAGGCACTTTGGCTTTTGAGATGATCTTGCCTACAACCGGGTGCCAAAGGCGGTCGGTTATTTCTTTTTTATCTACCTTAAAAGTTGACACTTCCCCGGCAGGGAAAATACCGATAGGGGTGCCGCTATTTAGTAGTTCGAGTGTGTTCTTTAACCCGCTGATACTGGATGAATGCTCTACATTTTCGAAAGGGTTAACAGCTATAAAATACTCGCTCAAGTTAGGGATCTTTTTCAGCAGAAAGTTAGCCATGATCTTGGCATCGGGACGGGCAGTACATAGCAGTTTAAGCAGTACCATACCTTCAATACCACCATAAGGGTGGTTGGCAATGGCAATAAAGCCGCCCGATTTCGGAATGTTCCGCAGATCTTTCTCATCGTACTCAATGCTAACGCCGCAGCCTTTTAATATGGCATCAACAAAGGCAGGGCCTTCATTGGGTTGCGCCTGGGCAAACAGATCGTTAACCTGGTTAATTTTCATCAGCTCCATCAACAGGGCTGCCAGTCCGGGCATTTTTAGCTTATCCAGCTTTGTGGCCTTGGCAAACTCCTCGGTGGTGATTATCTTCATGTATTATTTCGGGGTGTTACAGGTAAATCAAAATTTAAATATGCCAAAAAATATTTACTTTGTTAGCTGATCAATATGTTCAAACAAGCATGAAACTTAAAAACGACCTGTCCATCACTAAAAAAGAGTGGAATGGTTTGGTATTGATGCTTGCATTGATAGCAGTGGTTTTGGCTGCCCCTTACGTATATCAATCAATTAGCAAAGATAACACAATTAACTATAGCCTATTTAATAACAGGCATGCCATAGCTGTAAATAATGCTAAAAACAAAGTTAATGCAGGCTATTCGCATGCAAATGATAACGTTAATAGCCCCGTTACATTGTTCCGCTTTGATCCGAATAGATTACCTGCCGAAAAATGGAAACAATTAGGCCTAACCGACAGGCAGATCACCGTAATAAAACACTACGAAGCAAAGGGCGGCAGGTTCTTTAGTAAGCACGATGTACAGAAGATGTACTCGCTATCGGCAGCCGATTACCAACGACTGGAGGCCTACATCGCCCTGCCCGAAAAAAGCGACTATACCCCCAAGCCCCGGCTTACCGAACCGGTGGAGATCAACACGGCTGATTCGGCAAAGCTGACCACCATACATGGTATAGGCCCGGTGTTTGCCTCGCGCATTATTAAATATAGGCAGCGTTTGGGTGGATACATCAGCAAGGCCCAGCTGAAGGAAGTGTATGGGGTAGACGATAAGAAGTACAACGAAATAGCCGACCAGGTAAAAATAAACCCGGCGCATATACAGTATATAAACCCCAATACCGCTACCTTTGACGATTTTAAGCGCTTGCCTTATCTTACCTTTAAACAAATGAATGCCATTATACAATATCGCCTGCAACATGGCGATTATAATAGCGCAGCAGATATGGAAGGTATAGCGATTTTAACCAAGCACGACATCGAAAGAATAAAACCATACCTCATTTTTAAATGATAGAACAACAGATAAAAGCGGCCATAAGGGACATCCCGGATTTCCCGAAGCCGGGCATTATGTTTAAAGATATTACCCCGATATTAAAAGACCATAACCTTTGCGAAGGTATTGTTGACGCTTTTATTGAGCAGATAAAAGGCATAAAGGTAGATGCCGTAGCCGGTATTGAAAGCCGCGGGTTTTTGTTCGGCTTAACTTTGGCTAATAAACTGGGCGTACCTTTTGTACCTGTACGTAAAGCGGGAAAGCTGCCTTATACCATCAAGCAAAAGGTTTACGAACTGGAGTACGGCACCGCCACTATTGAACTGCATACCGATGCCTTTGAACCGGGTAGCCATATATTAATTCACGACGACCTGCTGGCTACCGGCGGCACCGTTACCGCGGCGAGCGAGTTGATACAGGAAATGGGTGGGGTAGTGGCCGGTTATACCTTTGTGGTTGGTTTGGGTTTTTTAAACGGGAAAGAACGCATTACCCCCGTAAGCGATAACGTGATAGTGCTGGCCGAGTATTAATAAAACAGCTTGAATACTATAAACGAAGATAGCGACACCCACCATGCTCCCCGGCATACGTATGTGCTGGATAAAGAGGTATCGGTACTTACCGAGGGCGAGCTGTTAAAGCATAGCTTGTACATAGAGCAGGCTTCTTCCTATTTGCCGGGTATTGTTGCGGTTGAGTTATCAGTTAACGAGGGGCTGTTCGGGAGTACATCTAAATACAGCCAGTTTCCGGAAGTGGCGGTTGTGCAGCAGACGGGGCGTGTTGTGCTTTCGTGTGGCTGCGGCTTGCAGGAAAACACGCTTTGCGAACACCAGGTGCAGGTGCTTACCTATATTATAAGGAGGGAAGATGTATTGGCCTTCTTTGATCCTTCTCTCCGCAGGCGCAAATTGCTGGAGGTTGCCCGTGCTTACGGACTGGAAGAAGCACCCGATCTGGATGTGTACTTTCAGTTGGAGTACATAGGTCAGCGTTTAAGTGCCAAGCCTAAAATAGCTTCGCTTTTTTCCTCGACTGCCGAAAGTTTGAAAACGGTGAATGAGCTGCTTTTCAATAACGGTCAGCCTGATTTGCTGGTGGCCGATGTTGCGGGTGATGATACTATCCGCGCCATTGTATTGCGGGAGCATAAGTACTACAAGCACCTCATTATTGAACTATATGACGGAGCCGCTACCAAGGAGGGGAAGATCAAAAACCCGCTGACGGCGGTCAATATCTTGTCATTACTGGCGGGCAATGAGGATTTACCGGCCATGAAATTTTTGGCAGCTACCGCTTATTTTCAGCAGGCTATTGATGCCAAACGATCTGCTACGGCATTGAACCATTTGCGGGCTATAGTGAAAAACCCTATGGAATATGCCATATATGCCCACAATGCTGAAGCCAGTGAAAAGGTTACCGCGAGCGCTTTGAGCCCGGTGCAGCTATCAAGGATAACGAAGAATATCAATCTGTCGGTAACGCCCAAGGGAGAGTTTTATGAGATAAAAGGTTTGCTGAAAATAGGGGATACTTCCTACCTGTTGAAAGACCTCATGCTGAAATTTACCTACTTCATCGAGTTACAAGACACGCTTTATTTGGTGAAAGACCTGCAAATGCTCGGGCTGATCCAGTTATTCAGGGATAAATACGAGCTGCTGATCCATCATACACAGTACAAAAACTTCCGCGGCCAGGTATTGGGCAAGCTGGAAGAGCAGATGGAGGTGAACTATACACACATAAAACCCGCTACCAAATCACTTATTGCAAGGCAGCAGATCTACCAGAACGAAGAGCGGATCATCTACCTGTCCGACTTTGGGCGGCATGTAATGATAGTACCGGTGATGCGCTATGATGAGGTAGAGATCTCTATACGAACTACAAAACAAATATTTACATCTGACGATAAGGGCAACGAGTACCTCGTAAAGCGCGATGAGCAGGCCGAGCAGGATTTTATGGCGATGCTCATCAAGCAGCATCCCGATTTTTTAGGGCAGTTAGAGGATGACCTGCAATACTTCTACCTCCATAAAAAACGCTTTTTGGATGCCGGGTGGTTCCTGAATGCTTTTGAAGAGTGGCGAAACCAGGGCATAACCATACTTGGTTTTAACGAATTGAGCGGGAACAGGCTCAACGCGCACAAAGCCAAAATAACGGTACAGGTGATCAGCGGGGTAAACTGGTTCAATGCCAAAATAAACGCGCGGTTCGGCCGCAAAAAGGCTTCGCTGAAGCATCTGCATAAAGCCATACGCAACAAAAGCAAATTTGTACAGCTTGACGACGGCACCCTGGGTATACTGCCCGACGACTGGATAGAAAAATTCACCAAGTATTTTACCTCCGGCGAAGTGCTGGACGACGATACCCTCATCACCGCCAAAATAAACTACGAGGCTATTGCTGCACTGTACGATAAGGAAATGATTGATGAGCAGGTGGTGCAGGAAATAGCCGGTTATAAAGCCCGCTTAAGCAAGCTCGAAAATATAAACGAAGTGCCGGTGCCCGAAGGGTTGAACGCTACCATGCGCCAGTACCAGCACGAAGGCCTTAACTGGCTTAACCTGCTGGATGACCTCAATTTTGGCGGCTGCCTTGCAGACGACATGGGGCTGGGCAAAACATTGCAGATCATCGCTTTTGTGCTGTTGCAGCGCACCAAAGTCGAGAAGAACGTGAACCTGTTAATTGTACCCACATCGCTGGTGTTTAACTGGCAGGCCGAGGTGCAAAGGTTTGCGCCGTCTATAAAAATACTCACGCTGCATGGCGCAGGCAGGGTAAAGGATACTGAGGATTTTGATAATTACGAGCTGGTTTTAACCACCTACGGCACCCTGCTGGCTGATGTTGGCTTTTTGAAAAGGTATATGTTCAACTATATTTTCCTCGATGAATCGCAGAATATCAAGAACCCCGGCTCGCAGCGTTATAAGGCGGCCCGCTTGCTTCAGGCCCGTAACCGTGTTGCCATTACCGGTACGCTGATAGAGAACAACACCTTCGATCTGTTCAGCCAGCTATCCTTCACCTGCCCGGGATTGTTGGGCAGTAAGCAATATTTTAAGGACATCTACTCATCACCAATTGATAAGTTTAGGGTAAGCAAACGCGCCCGCGAACTGCAAAATAAGATTGCGCCTTTTATATTAAGGCGTACCAAACAGGAGGTAGCGCAGGAACTGCCCGATAAGACAGAAATGGTACTGTATTGCGAAATGCAGGCAGAGCAGCGCAAAATGTACCTCGCTTACGAACGCGAGTTCCGCGAATATATATCGGCTACTACACAGGAAGAGCTGCCGGCTTCATCAGTACATGTACTGCGCGGACTAACCCGTTTGCGCCAGCTTTGCGATTCGCCGCTATTATTAGGCGATGAGAAACTGCCGGGTGAAGAATCATCCAAAGTTGATATGCTGCTGGAGCAGATTGAAATGCGTGCGCCGCATCATAAAATACTGGTGTTCTCGCAGTTTGTGGCCATGCTCGATCTGGTTAGGAAAGAGCTGCGCTCGCGTGCTATCAGGCATGCTTACCTTACCGGCAGCACGCGGAACAGGGAAGACGTGGTGAATGATTTTCAAACCAACCCCGATACGCGGGTATTCCTGATCAGCCTGAAAGCAGGAGGGACGGGGCTTAACCTCACCGCTGCCGATTATGTGTACCTGGTTGACCCATGGTGGAACCCTGCGGTAGAGAACCAGGCCATAGATCGCTGTTACCGTATCGGTCAGCATAAAAACGTGGTAGCCGTAAGGCTGATATGCCCCGATACTATTGAAGACAAGGTGCAGAAGCTCCAGGAATCAAAAAAGGTACTGATCAACGGCCTGATACGCTCGGGCAGTTTCAATTTGCAAAACCTCTCGAAAGCCGACCTGCTTTCACTGCTTGATTCTTAGCCGTTTCAGCTATCCGGAACATAAATATTCATATTTGAAATTAGTGTTTGATTTTCAAAACTTTGTGCTTACCTTTGTCGTCCCTGAAAGGAGGTATTAGAGGATTATGATTATAATAAACGTAAAAGACGGTGAATCATTAGATAAAGCATTGAAACGCTTTAAAAAGAAATTTGAAAAGACCGGTGTTTTAAGAGAACTACGCAGTCGCCAGGCTTTTGAAAAAAAATCTATCACTCGTAGAACTACAGTTAAAAACGCTATCTACAAACAAGGCTTAAACTTAGATCCATCTTAATTTTTCTTTGTAAAAAGAAATTTTCAGATTTTCTAACTACATATTAAAACTATTTGTACATTCATTTCCCTGGATGTATGAGTAGTTTTTATGTTTTTAGAGCGTTTTATACAATATATTAAATTCGAAAAGCGGTACTCACCTCATACAGTTGCTGCTTACAGTGCCGATCTTGGCCAGTTTCTGAGCTTTCTAAATAGCGACCCGAAAGTTCCCCCTATTACAGATCCTGCTGAAATTACCCATCACGACATCCGCAGCTGGATGGTGACCATGATGGATGATAAAATTATTGCCCGTTCCGTTAACCGTAAAATAGCCACACTGCGCAAATACTTTAAGTTTTTGGTGCAGGAGGGCGTAATTACTGTTAACCCCACCGCCAAAATCAATACGCCCAAAATCCCTAAAAAACTACCCGTGGTGGTAGAAGATATAAAACTGGCTAAAATGCTCGATGATGATTCGGTATTTAATACTGATTTTAAGGGCCTGCGCGATAAGCTGGTGATAGAACTGCTGTTTGGTACAGGTATACGCCTGGCCGAGCTGTTAGGCATCAAAGAAACCGATATTAACCAATATGAGGGCACGGTAAAGGTTTTAGGCAAGCGCAATAAGGAGCGCATTATCCCGGTGAATACCGAGCTGAAGCGTTTACTTACTGATTACGTGGAATTAAAGAAAATGCAAAATTTTGATAACAATTCTTTAATATTGATCGTTACAGATAAAGGAGCAAACGCTTACCCGAAACTTATATATTTAATTGTGCATAAATACCTTTCCTACATATCTACCCAAAATAAAAAGAGCCCGCACGTGCTTCGGCACACCTTTGCAACCGCTCTTTTAAACAACGGGGCCGATCTTAATTCTATTAAGGAGCTGCTGGGGCATGCCAATTTAAGCGCCACGCAAATCTATACGCACAACTCAGTTGAACGATTAAAGTCTATTTATAAACTCGCCCATCCAAAGGCATAAAACGGAGGAACCATGAAAATCACAGTGCAATCAATTCATTTTACTGCAGACAAAAAATTGTTGGATTTCATACAGAAAAAAGCCGATAAGCTCGATACATTTTATGATCATATAATTAATGGGGAAGTTTATTTGAAGCTGGAGAATGTTGAAGATGAAGCAAATAAGATATCGGAGATAAAACTTCAGCTGCCGGGCAATACCATATTTGCCAAAGAAAAATGTAAAACCTTTGAAGAAGCTACTGATTTGGCTATCGAGAGCCTCCGCAAGCAGATAGAAAAGCACAAACAGAAGAAAAATGCGGCTGATGCCGTTGCCAAGAAGGCAATACTCACATCGGCCGAAGAGGAATTTTAAACGTAAAATACAGTAAATCAAAGCGAAAATCGACAGGTAAAAAGCCTGTCGATTTTTTTTGATAAAAAATTTTGAACGGGTATAAATTTTTGTAGATTTGCAGTCCCTTTCGGGGAGGTGCTTAACGGCGCAAAAACGAAGAAAAGGGATCGTTCTTTAAAAAGAAAAAAATAAAATTTGTAATTATAAAACCATTTATATCTTTGCGGCCGCTAATAAGGTGAACAGAGATAGAGAAAAGGTAAAATAATAAGCCTCCTTAGCTCAGCTGGTAGAGCAACTGACTTGTAATCAGTAGGTCATTGGTTCGATCCCGATAGGAGGCTCTGTTTATTTTAGGTTTGAGATGCAAAATGTACTGATGCTTCCATTATTGGTGCATCGAGCATGGAGAATCTAAAATTAACAACCGGGGGGATACCAGAGCGGTCAAATGGGACGGACTGTAAATCCGTTGCTTCGGCTACGAAGGTTCGAATCCTTCTCCCCCCACATTTTAATTAGTGATGGATTGAATGAGTGAATTGTTGATTTGATCTGAAAAGATTAAGCGATAATTCACTCAATCACTAATTTAAAGAAAAGCGGAAGTAGCTCAGTTGGTAGAGCGATAGCCTTCCAAGCTATAGGTCGCGAGTTCGAACCTCGTCTTCCGCTCAATAAAAATAGTGGACAGTGCAAGGTTCGCGGTAAGCAGCATAACAACTGCAAACTTTAAACTGGCAACTGAAAACTAAACATCAGCCGACGTAGCTCAGGGGTAGAGCACTTCCTTGGTAAGGAAGAGGTCATGGGTTCAAATCCCATTGTTGGCTCAATTTAAGAGATTAAAGAATATTTTTAAATAAAAATTAACCTACAAAATTAATATACATCATGGCAAAAGAAAAGTTTGACCGTAGCAAGCCGCACTTAAACATCGGCACTATTGGTCACGTTGACCACGGCAAAACCACCCTTACAGCTGCAATTACAAAAGTATTAGCTGATGCGGGTTTATCTGAAGCTCGTTCTTTCGATTCAATCGACTCTGCTCCTGAAGAAAAAGAGCGTGGTATCACTATTAATACAGCGCACGTTGAGTACTCAACTGCTAACCGTCACTACGCACACGTTGACTGCCCGGGTCACGCGGATTATGTGAAAAACATGGTTACAGGTGCTGCCCAGATGGATGGTGCAATCATTGTGGTTGCTGCAACTGATGGTCCGATGCCTCAAACCCGTGAGCACATCCTGTTAGCTCGTCAGGTAGGTGTACCTGCACTTGTTGTTTTCATGAACAAAGTTGACATGGTTGATGATCCGGAATTATTAGAATTAGTAGAAATGGAAATTCGTGAATTATTATCATTCTACGAATATCCAGGTGATGATATCCCAGTTATTCAAGGTTCAGCTCTTGGTGGTCTTAACGCAGATCCTCAGTGGGTTGGTAAGATCATGGAACTGATGGACGCTGTAGATAACTACATTCCAATTCCTCCACGTTTAACTGATCTTCCTTTCTTGATGCCGGTTGAAGACGTATTCTCGATCACTGGTCGTGGTACTGTAGCAACAGGTCGTATCGAGCGTGGTGTAATTAACTCAGGTGAGCAAGTTGACATCTTAGGTATGGGTGCTGAGAACTTAAAATCAACCGTAACAGGTGTTGAGATGTTCCGCAAGATCCTTGACCGTGGTGAAGCTGGTGACAACGTAGGTTTATTGTTACGTGGTATTGAGAAAACTGATATCCGTCGTGGTATGGTTATCTGTAAACCAGGTTCAGTAACTCCTCACACAGATTTCAAAGCTGAGGTTTACGTATTGTCAAAAGCAGAAGGTGGTCGTCACACTCCATTCTTCAACAAATACCGTCCGCAATTCTATTTCCGTACTACTGACGTAACAGGTGAAATTTCACTTGCTGAAGGTGTAGAAATGGTTATGCCAGGTGATAACGTTACCATCACTGTAAAGTTGATCAACGCTATCGCGATGGAAAAAGGTCTGCGTTTCGCTATCCGTGAGGGTGGTAGAACAGTAGGTGCCGGTCAGGTAACTGAAATCTTAAAATAATCCCCTTTAAACGCGCAAGCACTAAAGGTTAGGTTAATTATACAAACAAAGTACTCGGATTAGTCTGAGTACTTTGTTTCATAATGAACAACAATAATACACGGGAATAGTTCAACGGTAGAATAGAGGTCTCCAAAACCTTTGATCAGGGTTCGAATCCTTGTTCCCGTGCATATAGAGCAAAGTAGAAAATGGCTAACGTAACTGAATATATTAAGGAGTCGTACATAGAGTTAACCCAAAAAGTAACCTGGCCAACATGGAAAGAGTTACTTAACAGTGCTATACTGGTATTGGTTGCTGCTATTATAATCGCTGCCTTAATATTCGTGATGGATCAAGGTATCGGTTACTTGCTTAAACAGTTTTATAGTTCACTGGCTTAATATTTGATATAGATGAGTGATCAGTTAAAATGGTACGTGGTAAGAGCCATAAGTGGTAAAGAAAAGAAAGTAAAACAATATATAGATGCTGAGGTTAGTCGCCTCGGTATTTCTCATTTGATACCGCAGGTGTTAATACCTACCGAAAAGTATTATCAAATGCGTGATGGAAAAAAGATAGCTAAAGAGCGTAACTATTTTCCGGGCTATGTTTTAATGGAAGCCGCCCTTGATGGCGAGCTTGAGCACATTATTAAAAACATCAATAGTGTAATTGGCTTTTTGGGTGACAAAGCAGGTAATGCTATCCCTTTACGCCAGGCAGAAGTTAACCGTATTTTAGGTAAGGTTGACGAAATGACATCACAAACCGAAACCATCAACGTACCATATTACGTGGGTGAAAACGTAAAAGTGATGGATGGCCCTTTCAATGGCTTTAGCGGCGTAATTGAAGAGGTTAACGAAGAGAAAAAGAAACTGAAAGTAATGGTAAAGATATTCGGCCGCCGTACGCCGCTCGAATTGAATTACATGCAGGTAGAGAAAGAATAATTTGGTGAGCGGTAGATAGTGAGTTATTGATTCACTTGCATACCGCCACACATATATAAAGAAGTTGGGTGATTGTTTTTATGCTGGGCTACGGCTCACCATTCACAAAGCACCACTCATCAACAAAATGTTACATAGCTTCCACTTACTAACATTGAGTAATAATTAAAGTAAATTAAAATGGCAAAAGAAGTCGGTGCGTTAGTAAAACTACAAGTGAAAGGCGGCGCTGCGAATCCATCTCCACCAATTGGCCCTGCATTGGGTGCAAAGGGTGTGAACATTATGGAATTTTGCAAGCAGTTTAATGCACGTACCCAGGATAAACCTGGTAAAGTGTTACCTGTGGTTATTACTGTATACGTTGACAAGTCTTTTGATTTTATCATTAAAACCCCACCGGTTGCTATCCAGTTATTGGAAGCTACAGGTTTAAAAAGTGGGTCGGCTGAGCCTAACCGTAAAAAAGTTGCCAACGTAAGTTGGGATCAGGTTCAAACAATTGCCACAGATAAAATGACTGACTTGAATGCGTTCACAGTAGAATCAGCCATGAAAATGGTAGCAGGAACTGCCCGCAGTATGGGGATTACCGTATCTGGTACGGCTCCCTGGAATAATTAATTTATACAAATCAGTTTAAGACAGTGGCTAGATTAACAAAAAATCAAAAAGCGGCACTCTCCAAAATTGAGGCTAACAAATCTTATAGTTTACAAGCTGCGTCAGCATTGGTAAAAGAGCTTACTCTAACCAAGTTTGATTCATCAGTTGATATAGATGTTCGTTTAGGTGTTGACCCTCGTAAAGCCAATCAAATGGTACGTGGTATAGCAACATTACCTCATGGAACCGGTAAAACTGTACGTGTTTTAGTACTTTGCACGCCTGACAAAGAGCAGGAAGCAAAAGACGCAGGTGCAGATTTTGTAGGTTTGGATGATTATATTGCCAAGATTGAAGGCGGATGGACTGATGTTGATATTATCATCACTATGCCAAGTGTTATGGCTAAAGTAGGTCGTTTGGGTCGTATTCTCGGTCCGCGTAACCTTATGCCTAACCCAAAATCAGGAACAGTAACACCAGAAGTTGGTAAAGCTGTAACTGAGGTTAAAGGTGGTAAAATCGACTTCAAAGTTGATAAAACAGGTATCATCCACACTTCAATAGGAAAAGCATCTTTTCCTGCGGATAAAATTTATGAAAATGCTTTGGAAGTATTGCAAACCATTTCAAAATTAAAACCATCTGCAGCGAAAGGAACATATTTCAAGAGTATCCATCTCTCTTCAACTATGTCGCCAGGAATTGAAATTGAAACCAAAACAGTAGCGGGGATTTAATCATGAATAAAGAAGAAAAATACGATCTTGTTCTTGCCCTTACTGAACAGATTAAAGAGTACGGTAATTTCTATATTACTGATACTTCAGATTTAACGGTTGCAAAAATCAATAATATCCGTCGTCAATGTTTCGAAAACGACATTAAGATACAGGTAGCAAAAAACAGCTTGATTAAAAAAGCTATGGAAGCTGCCGGCGGAGATTTCAGTCCGATATATGATGTTTTAAAAGGTTCTTCATCAATCTTCTTTTCAAAATCAGCAACTGCTCCGGCAAAGTTGATCAAGAAATTAAGAAAACAAGGTGACAAACCGGTTTTAAAAGCAGCATACATCGATTCAGCTGTATTCATTGGCGATAATCAGTTAGATACTTTGACCAAACTAAAGTCAAAAGAACAACTGATAGGCGAAGTGATAGGATTACTGCAATCACCGGCAAAGAACGTTGTTTCTGCATTGCAATCAGGCGGAAATATACTGGCAGGTGTTGTAAAAACATTGCAAGAAAGAGGTTAACGAACACCCTTAAGTTCGATATTAAACAAAACGTATTAAAGTAAAAAATTAAATAAAATGGCAGATTTAAAAGCCTTTGCTGAACAGTTAGTTAACTTAACAGTAAAAGAAGTAAACGAATTAGCTCAAATCTTAAAAGACGAGTATGGTATTGAGCCTGCTGCTGCAGCTGTTGCTGTTGCTGCTGCTCCATCTGATGGTGGTGATGCTCCTGCAGCTGCTGCTGAGCAAACTGCATTTGACGTTATCTTGAAAGAAGCTGGCGGTTCAAAATTAGCTGTAGTTAAATTAGTAAAAGACCTTACAGGCCTTGGCTTGAAAGAAGCTAAAGACTTAGTTGACGGTGCACCTAAAGAATTAAAAACTGGTGTAACTAAAGAAGAAGCGCAAGCTCTTAAAGCACAATTAGAAGAAGCCGGAGCGGTAGTTGAGGTTAAATAATTAACCACACACACAATAGCATCAGACTCCGACCGTTTTAGGTCGGGGTCTATTGCTGTTTATATTACACCCATTTTTGTTTGAAGTTCAGGAAAAACTTTAATCAAACAAGTACACAGTTTATTAGTAAACTAAAATTATAATCCCTTGGCAAACAAAAATAATCAAAGAGTAAACTTTGCAACCAGCCGTAAGGTATTGGATTACCCGGATTTCCTGGATGTGCAGTTACAATCTTTCCAGGAATTTTTTCAATTGGAAACTACTTCAGACAACCGCTATAAAGAGGGGTTGTTCAAGGTGTTTGCTGAAAACTTTCCTATTTCCGATTCAAGAAACATCTTCGTTTTGGAGTTTCTTGACTACTTTATTGATCCGCCACGTTATGATATACAAGAGTGTATCGAGCGCGGGTTAACTTATAGTGTGCCTTTAAAAGCAAAACTTCGCCTTTCATGTAATGATGAAGAGCACGAAGATTTTGAAACCATAGTGCAAGATGTGTACCTGGGTACTATCCCTTACATGACACCGAAAGGAACCTTTGTTATCAATGGCGCCGAACGTGTTATTGTATCACAGCTGCACCGTTCACCCGGTGTGTTCTTTGGCCAGAGCCGCCACACCAACGGTACTAAATTATACTCGGCCCGTGTAATACCTTTCAAAGGTTCATGGATTGAGTTTGCTACTGACGTTAACAACGTGATGTATGCATATATTGACCGTAAAAAGAAATTCCCGGTTACCACGTTACTTCGTGCTATTGGTTATGATTCAGATAAAGACATTTTGGAATTATTTGAACTTGCCGATGAAGTGAAAGTAAGCAAATCAGGCTTAAAGAAATTTATTGGCCGTAAGCTTGCTGCAAGGGTGCTTAAAAAATGGGTTGAGGATTTCGTGGACGAGGATACTGGTGAAGTGGTATCTATCGATCGTAACGAGATCATCCTTGAGCGTGAAACCATACTTGAAGACGACCATATCGATATGATCATCGACGCGGGTGTTAAAACCATCATCCTGAACAAGGAAGATGCTTCAACCAGCGGTGATTATACTATTATATATAATACATTACAAAAAGATACTTCGAACTCTGAGAAAGAAGCGGTGGAGCACATCTATCGCCAGTTACGTAACGCTGAACCACCTGATGAGGAAACTGCACGTGGTATCATCGATCGTTTATTCTTCTCGGATAAAAGATATGACCTGGGCGATGTGGGTCGTTACCGCATCAACCGTAAATTGAAACTGGATACTTCTGATGAAACCAAAGTTTTAACCAAACAGGATATCATCGCTATTGTGAAGTACCTGATCAAATTGATCAACTCTAAAGCTGAGGTGGATGATATTGACCACTTATCAAACCGTCGTGTACGTACGGTAGGTGAGCAATTGTATGCACAGTTTGGTGTAGGTTTAGCACGTATGGCCCGTACCATCCGTGAGCGTATGAACATTCGCGACAACGAGGTGTTCACACCAACCGACCTGATTAACGCGCGTACACTGTCATCAGTGATCAACTCGTTCTTCGGTACCAATCAGCTATCACAGTTCATGGACCAAACCAATCCACTGGCAGAGATCACGCACAAGCGTCGTCTGTCAGCCCTTGGGCCCGGCGGTCTGTCGCGTGAGCGTGCAGGTTTCGAGGTTCGTGACGTACACTACACCCACTACGGTCGTTTGTGTACTATCGAAACACCGGAAGGTCCGAACATTGGTTTGATCTCATCACTTTGCGTACACGCTAAGATCAACAACCTTGGTTTTATCGAAACCCCGTACAAACGTGTGGTTGATGGTAAAGTAATGGTTGATGAGGCGGTTGTTTACCTGTCGGCAGAAGATGAAGACGGTAAAACTATCGGTCAGGCTAATGCTTATTATGATGATAAAGGTGAATTTGCCAACCCGCGTGTAAAAGCACGTTTCGAGGGTGACTTCCCGATCATCGAGCCGGAAAGACTTGATTATATGGACATCGCTCCAAACCAGATCACATCAATTGCGGCATCATTGATCCCATTCCTGGAGCATGATGATGCTAACCGTGCATTGATGGGTTCGAACATGCAACGCCAGGCCGTACCATTATTACGTCCGGAAGCGCCTATTGTTGGTACAGGTTTGGAAGGCCGTGTAGCAAAAGATTCACGTACACTGATCAATGCCGAAGGCAATGGTGTGGTTGAATATGTTGACGCTACCGAAATTAAAATAAAATACGACCGTAATGAGCTTGACCGCCTGATCTCTTTTGATGGCGATACCAAGACTTACCGTTTAACCAAGTTCAAGAAAACCAACCAAAGTACTACCATGAACCTTAAGCCTATCGTTAAGAAAGGTGAGAGAGTTGAAAAAGGACAAGTGCTTTGCGAAGGTTACGCTACCCAAAATGGTGAGCTTGCATTAGGCCGTAACTTAAAGGTTGCGTTCATGCCTTGGCAAGGTTACAACTTTGAGGATGCGATCGTGATCTCTGAGCGTGTGGTATCACAAGATATCTTTACCTCATTACACGTTGAAGAATTTGAACTTGAAGTGCGCGATACCAAACGTGGGGAAGAAGAGTTAACACCGGATATCCCTAACGTATCAGAAGAAGCTACTAAAGACCTTGACGAAGACGGTATTATCCGTGTAGGTGCCGAGGTTAAAGAAGGCGACATCCTGATTGGTAAGATCACCCCTAAAGGTGAATCAGATCCTTCACCGGAAGAAAAATTATTACGTGCCATATTTGGTGATAAAGCAGGTGACGTTAAAGACGCGTCATTAAAAACTCCGCCTTCAATTGCGGGTGTTGTAATTGATACCAAATTATTCTCACGTGCTAAAAAGACTTCAAAAGCTGAAGAAAAAGCGCAGATTGAGAAACTGGATACTAAACACGAAAAAGCGATAAAAGACCTTAAGAATACTTTGGTTGACAAATTATTCGAAATTGTTAACGGTAAAACATCACAAGGTGTTTACAACGTTTACAAAGAGCTTTTTGTAGCTAAAGGTGTTAAGTTCACACAAAAAATACTGGCCGAACTGAACTACGAAAACATCAACCCAACTAAATGGACCACTGATGATGATAAGAACGACCAGATAAAAACACTTCTTCATAACTATAACATTAAAGTTAACGAAGAACTGGGCGCTTACCGCAGGGATAAGTTCGCTATCAGCGTGGGTGATGAGCTGCCATCAGGTATCGTACAAATGGCTAAAGTATACATCGCTAAAAAGCGTAAGCTTAAAGTGGGTGATAAAATGGCCGGTCGTCACGGTAACAAAGGTATTGTTGCACGTATTGTACGTGACGAAGACATGCCTTTCCTTGAAGACGGTACTCCGGTTGATATCGTGTTGAACCCGCTGGGTGTACCTTCACGTATGAACCTTGGGCAGATCTACGAAACAGTATTAGGCTGGGCAGGTAAAGAGCTGGGTATGAAATTCGCTACGCCGATATTTGATGGTGCAAGCCACGAAGAGGTTGAAGAGTGGGTTAAAAAGGCAAACTTACCAGAGTCAGGCCGTACTTATCTGTACAACGGTTTAACGGGTGACCGTTTTGATCAGCAAACTACTGTAGGTATTATCTACATGCTGAAATTAGGTCACATGGTTGATGATAAGATGCACGCGCGTTCTATCGGGCCATACTCATTAATTACACAACAGCCATTGGGTGGTAAAGCCCAGTTTGGTGGTCAGCGTTTTGGTGAGATGGAGGTTTGGGCATTAGAGGCATTCGGTGCTTCAAATATCCTGCAAGAGATATTAACCGTTAAATCGGATGATGTTATCGGCCGTGCTAAAACTTATGAGGCTATTGTTAAAGGTGAAAACCTGCCTACACCATCAGTTCCTGAATCATTCAACGTATTGGTTCATGAATTAAGAGGTTTAGGTTTGGATATCACGTTAGAATAAGGGGTTGTTGTAATGTTGGAAGGTTGTAAGGTTGAAAAGTTAAGTCAACGTTACAACATTCCAACTTTATAACCTTTCAACAACAATAAAACAAAAGGAGACTATGTCTTACAAAAAGGATAATAAAATCAAAAGTAATTTTACCACTATTACTATCAGTTTAGCCTCTCCGGAGTCTATCCTTGAGCGTTCAAGCGGTGAAGTTTTAAAACCGGAAACCATTAACTACAGGACCTACAAACCTGAACGTGATGGTTTATTCTGCGAGCGTATATTCGGTCCGGTGAAAGATTATGAGTGCCATTGCGGTAAATACAAACGTATCCGTTACAAAGGTATCGTGTGCGACCGTTGCGGTGTTGAGGTTACTGAAAAGAAAGTACGTCGTGAGCGTATGGGCCACATCAATCTGGTGGTGCCTGTTGCGCATATCTGGTACTTCCGTTCGTTACCAAATAAAATTGGTTACTTATTAGGCCTTCCAACTAAAAGGTTAGACCTGATCATTTATTACGAAAGATATGTAGTTATTCAACCGGGTATTAAAGAAGGTGACGGCATCCAGAAAATGGATTTCTTAACTGAAGAAGAATACCTTGATGTATTGGATACATTACCAAAAGAGAACCAGTACCTTGATGACAAGGATCCACATAAATTTGTGGCTAAAATGGGTGCTGAGGCTCTTGAAGAATTATTGAAACGCCTTAACCTTGATGAATTATCATACAACCTGCGTCACCAGGCTGCTAATGAAACTTCACAACAACGTAAAAACGAAGCCTTAAAACGCTTACAGGTTGTTGAAGCTTTCCGCGATGCTAAAACCAGGATCGAGAATAACCCTGAATGGATGATCGTTAAGATCGTTCCGGTTATCCCGCCCGAATTGCGTCCGTTGGTACCACTGGAAGGTGGCCGTTTCGCTACTTCAGATTTAAATGACCTTTACCGTCGTGTAATTATCCGTAACAACCGTTTAAAACGTTTGATCGAGATTAAAGCGCCGGAAGTTATTTTACGTAACGAAAAACGTATGTTACAGGAAGCTGTAGATTCGTTATTCGATAACTCACGTAAAGTTAACGCGGTTAAAACTGAAGGTAACCGTGCTTTGAAATCACTTTCAGATATCCTGAAAGGTAAACAAGGCCGTTTCCGTCAAAACTTATTAGGTAAACGTGTGGATTATTCTGCCCGTTCGGTAATTGTTGTAGGCCCAAGCCTTAAATTACACGAGTGCGGTTTACCAAAAGATATGGCTGCCGAGCTGTTCAAACCATTTATCATCCGCAAAATGATTGAGCGTGGTGTGGTTAAAACAGTAAAATCTGCCAAAAAGATTGTTGACCGTAAAGACCCATTAGTTTGGGATATATTAGAGAACGTATTGAAAGGACACCCTGTATTGCTAAACCGTGCGCCTACGCTGCACAGGTTAGGTATCCAGGCGTTTCAGCCAAAACTGGTTGAAGGTAAAGCGATTCAATTGCACCCGTTAACCTGTACGGCTTTCAACGCGGATTTTGACGGTGACCAGATGGCCGTTCACGTACCACTTGGTAACGCGGCGATTTTGGAAGCCCAGGTATTAATGCTTGCCTCACACAACATCCTTAACCCTGCTAACGGTACCCCAATTACAGTACCATCACAGGACATGGTGCTTGGTTTGTACTACATAACCAAAGGCCGTAAAACAGATGAAACACGTGTGGTTAAAGGTCAGGATTTAATTTTCTACTCTGCCGAAGAGGTAATTATCGCTTACAACGAGAAGAAACTTGACCTGCACGCATTTATTAAAGTAAAAGGCAGGATCAAAGAACGCGATGGCAGCATCGTTACTAAATTGATTGATACTACTGTAGGCCGCGTATTGTTTAACCAACACGTGCCTGAAGAAGTAGGTTATATCAATGAGCTGCTTACCAAGAAGTCACTTCGTGATATCATTGGTGAGGTAGTAAAGATCACCGGTATGGCACGCGCTGCCCAGTTCCTTGATGATATTAAGGAGTTAGGTTTCCAAATGGCATTCCGTGGTGGTTTATCATTTAACCTGAAAGATATTAACATCCCTGAGCAAAAAGTTACGCTTATCGAACAAGCTTCAAAAGAAGTGGAAGAGGTAATGAATAACTATAACATGGGTTTCATCACCAACAACGAGCGTTACAACCAGATCATCGATATCTGGACACGTATCAACAACCGCTTAACCGCGAATGTGATGGATATCCTGTCTAACGATAACCAGGGCTTTAACTCGGTGTACATGATGCTTGATTCAGGTGCACGTGGTTCTAAAGAGCAGATCCGTCAGCTTGCAGGTATGCGTGGTTTGATGGCGAAACCTCAAAAATCAGGTTCAGGTGGCGAGATCATCGAAAACCCGATCCTTTCAAACTTTAAAGAAGGCCTTTCGGTATTAGAGTACTTTATCTCTACTCACGGTGCCCGTAAAGGTTTGGCGGATACGGCGTTGAAAACGGCTGATGCGGGTTACTTAACCCGTCGTTTACATGACGTTGCCCAGGATATGATTGTTGGTGAAGTTGATTGCGGTACTTTAAGAGGTATCTACACAACCGCGCTTAAAGACAACGAGGATATCGTTGAGCCTTTATACGATCGTATTTTAGGCCGTACCTCTCTGCATGAAGTGCATGATCCTATTACTAACGAAGTGTTGGTACTGGCAGGTCAGGATATTACTGAAGAGATTGGCAAAAAGATTGAGAACTCTCCGTTAGAGGGTATCGAAATAAGATCGGTATTAACTTGCGAAAGCAAACGTGGCGTATGCGCTTTATGCTACGGCCGTAACCTTGCAAGCGGTAAACGCGTGCAAAAAGGTGAAGCTGTGGGTGTAATTGCAGCACAGTCAATCGGTGAGCCGGGTACACAGTTAACACTTCGTACATTCCACGTGGGTGGTACGGCCTCGAACATCGCGGCAGAATCACAAATTAACGCGAGGTTTGATGGTGTTATTGAGTTTGAGAACGTACGTACCGTTAAATATGCCACTGCTGAAGATGGCGATGTTGATGTAGTATTAGGCCGTTCTGGTGAGTTCCGCATTGTTGAGGCAGGTACTAACAAGGTTATTGTAACTAACAATATTCCTTACGGTGCTTACCTGTACGTTGAAGATGGCGCTAAGATCTCTAAAGGCGATCGTATTTGTTCATGGGATCCGTACAATGCGGTAATCATCTCTGAATTTGCAGGTGTTACCAAGTTTGAGGCTGTATTAGAAGGTATCACGTTCCGTGAAGAATCTGATGAGCAAACCGGTCACCGCGAGAAGGTAATTATCGATACAAGGGATAAAACCAAAAACCCTTCTATCCAGGTTGCTGATAATAAAGGAAACATAATAAAAGGATATAACATTCCGGTAGGTGCCCACATCGCTGTTGATGAAGGTGAAAAACTACAAACCGGACAGGTTATTGCTAAAATACCTCGTTCAACCGGTAAAACGCGAGATATTACGGGTGGTTTACCACGTGTAACAGAGTTGTTTGAAGCACGTAACCCATCTAACCCGGCTGTAGTAACCGAAATTGATGGTGTGGTAACCTTAGGTGGTGTGAAACGTGGTAACCGCGAGATCACTATCGAATCGAGAGACGGCCAGGTTAAAAAATACCTTGTACCACTTTCTAAGCACATCTTGGTACAGGATAATGACTTTGTGAAAGCCGGTATGCCGTTATCAGATGGTTCTATCTCTCCTGCCGATATCCTGGCTATTAAAGGCCCGGCCGCGGTACAGGAATACCTGGTAAATGGTATACAAGAGGTTTACCGTTTGCAAGGTGTGAAGATCAACGATAAACACTTTGAGGTTATCGTTCACCAGATGATGCAGAAAGTAGCTATAGAGGATGCAGGTGATACCCGTTTCCTTGAAAGAGAAGCTGTTGACGGATGGGATTTCATGATAGAGAACGACGAGATCTTCGACAAGAAAGTTGTTGTTGAACCGGGCGATTCATCTACATTAAAATCAGGTCAGATCGTATCACTTAGAAGACTGCGTGAAGAGAACTCGGCACTTAAACGCCGCGACTTGAAACTGGTTGAAGTAAGAGATGCTATCCCTGCAACTTCAAGCCCGATACTGCAAGGTATCACCAGGGCATCGTTAGGTACCAAATCGTTTATCTCTGCGGCATCGTTCCAGGAAACAACTAAAGTACTGAACGAAGCAGCTATAGCAGGTAAAAAAGATAACATGCTTGGTTTGAAAGAGAACGTTATCGTAGGTCACTTAATTCCTTCAGGAACAGGTTTACGCGAATACGAAAATATCCGTGTAGGTTCTCAGGAAGAGTTTGACAGGCTGATGGCTTCTAAAACAGAAGAAGTAGATGCTTAATAAGCTATTCTGAAAAGAGTAAAATACAAACCCGGCAAAGCAATTTGCCGGGTTTTTTTGTGGTTGATATTTTTTTGTGGATGAGGTAATTTGCCTTTGAAATAGAATATGGATCTTATTTGCTGATGTCGGCAACAACCGGATAATGGTCAGACAGCTTTTGACGAACCACACGGTAATGCTGTACCTGTGTGTTTTTAGGCACCAATATGTAGTCTATCTGGAAAGGTAATAATGATTCGGCATAGGTAGAGCCGTAGCCCGAGCCCTGCTCTTTAAAAGTATTAATTAGCCCTTTCGATAATTTATGGAAAGTATATGAGGCCGGCGGATCGTTAAAATCACCCGTCAGTATAATAGGGTAGGGGCTTGTGCGGATCTCTTTACTTAACTGGTTAACCTGCCGGCTTCTTTTAATAAAACCCAGTTTTAACAAATGACCTATGCTGGCCGCGTAGTTAAGATTTGATTCGCCCGGTAACTTTTTCGGTAAAAAGTACGATTGCAGGTGAACTGAATAAACCCGCTTTACTTTGCCGTGCATCATTACATCGGCAAAAATACACTGGTTGCAACTTTTCGTTTTCTTTAACCCTAAATATTCGGTATTCACGATAGGGTATCTCGAAAAAATGGCAATACCCGAATACCGGAATTTAATAGGTTGAAAGTAGTAATAAGGAGTACCGAGGATTTTTTTAATAGAATCGGTAAGGTTGCGTTTGCCATTGGTTTCATCGTAGTACTCTTGTAATGACAGGATATCGGGTTTAATGCTGTCTATCATTTTCAGCATCCGGTTGGTTAATGCTTTTGATATGCCCTTAGCCGGTTGAAAGTGGTGTACATTCCAACTCATGATCCGTATAGCCGAGGTGTCCTTCGGCACTAATTTACCTGCGCCAGACCATTTGATATGTTGCGGTACCAACCATAAGCCCAATAAAATAATAGCAGCAGGTATAAATAACAGCGCACGACGTTTAACACTCCACCATATAAATATAAGCAGGTTGATTGCCAAAAGTATAGGATAGGCCAATGCCGCGAACGCGAATATCCAAAGTCGGCCAGGATCGGTAAAGGAGGCAAGTATGCTGCAGCCGAGGCAAAAGGATAGCACAACGGTGAATACAATACTCCAGTTAATAGCTTTTAATTTATTTGTTGGTGCGGTAAGCCACCTGAACATCTTCATTTTGGGCGTAATTGTCTTTTAAAAGGCAATAAAATAATTGTAAAAATTACTTGTGGTTTTAGGTTATATTTAGCGCAGTTATAAACCAATATCTGTTTCGGGCTCATCAGTCAGCGAATGTGCGAAAAGAACCCATCATCAATAGTACAGTAAATTAGCTAACTAAGTACAAGGTATAGCTTTTGTGATTGTTTTTAAAATATTTTTAAAAAAAACAATTTCAAAATGATTAATTTATATTTTTTTTAATATTTTAGTGCCATATTTAAAATATATACATTTGCTGGCTGTGAAAGTTAAATTTGTATAGTTGCAGGTAAAAAATTGCTATACAGCATGAAAAATAGGCGAAGGGTTGCTAAGAGCCGGAAAATCAATATAGTTTTCATTAGTTAATTATAGTAAAAAATATAAACAGAGTATTTGATCATTAATTTTTTATGAGTAAAAAAATAACGAAGATTTGCTGTATCGGCGCCGGTTATGTAGGTGGCCCAACTATGGCTGTTATTGCACAAAAATGCCCTGACATTCAGGTAACTGTAGTAGATTTAAATCAGGCCCGTATTGATGCCTGGAATGACCCGGATACTGAAAAGATCCCGGTTTACGAACCAGGTTTAGATAAAGTCGTGGCTGAAGCCCGCGGAAGAAACCTTTTCTTCTCTACTGAAGTTGACAAAGCCATTGACGAAGCTGAAATGATCTTCATTTCGGTAAATACCCCAACCAAAACTTATGGTTCAGGTAAAGGTATGGCTGCCGATCTTAAATATATTGAGCTTTGCGCACGTCAGATAGCCCGTGTTTCAACCACTGATAAAATAGTAGTTGAAAAATCAACGTTGCCTGTACGTACTGCTGAAGCTGTGAAAAATATTCTTCAAAATACCGGTAACGGTGTAAACTATCAGATACTTTCAAACCCTGAGTTTTTGGCTGAAGGTACTGCTGTTGAAGATTTACATGCGCCTGATCGCGTATTAATCGGTGGTGATACTACTCCTGAAGGTCAGGACGCGGTACAATCATTAGTAGATATTTACTCACGTTGGGTACCGAGAGAAAGAGTGTTAACCACTAATCTTTGGTCATCTGAGTTATCAAAACTTACCGCTAACGCTTTCCTTGCACAACGTGTATCATCTATCAACTCATTATCTGAGTTATGCGAGCGCACCGGTGCTGATGTATCAGAGGTAGCCCGTTCAATTGGTACCGATAGCCGTATCGGCCCTAAATTCCTGAAATCATCAGTAGGTTTCGGTGGTTCATGTTTCCAAAAAGACATTTTGAACCTGGTTTACATTGCCAGATCTTATGGTTTGAGAGAGGTTGCTGATTACTGGGAACAAGTAATTATCATGAATGATCACCAAAAACGTCGTTTTGCCAACAACATTGTAAAAACACTTTACAATACTGTATCAGGCAAAAAGATCGCTTTCCTGGGTTGGGCGTTCAAAAAGGATACTAACGATACCCGTGAGTCGGCCGCTATTTATGTAGCTGATGACTTGTTGAACGAGCAGGCAGGTATCACAGTTTACGATCCGAAAGTACCGGCAAGCCAGGTATATTCAGATTTGGACTATTTGGAAACACGTAGCTCTGAAAAAAACAAACAATATCTTACTGTGGTTGAAGATCCGTACGAAGCTTGTAAAGATGCCCATGCCATTGCTGTATTAACAGAGTGGGATGAGTTTAAAGATTACGACTGGAAAAAGATCTACGACAACATGAAGAAACCTGCTTTCGTATTCGACGGAAGAAGCTTGCTTGATCAGGCAAAATTGTCTGAAATTGGTTTCAAAGTATATGTTATAGGTAAAGAAGCTACAAAATAAGCATTACCAAAATATAGAATATATAAAAAGGTTCCGCTAATCAGCGGAACCTTTTTTGCTTTAAAGCGGAATTATCAGCAGTGGTATTTTTGACTGATTGGCAACATCTACAGATGTTGGGCTGTTGAATAGTTTGTATAACCAGCCATGCTCGTGGCGTCCCATCACGATAAGATCAATCGAAAATTTTTTTGATTCATCGAGAATTGTTTCGATGGTTGCTCCCTGTACTAATAGTCCTTCGGCATTATGCCCGGCCTGTTTTAATCCTGCAACTAATGTTGCCAATGCATGATGCTCTTTTTGCAGGTTATGAGCGACGTCGTCACGTATGTACTGCGGCCCCACACTGTAGCCAACAAAGTCAGGGTCGGGAGCTGCGATATGTATCAGCCATAGTTTTGCATTATTTATGGAGATCAGCTCGGTGGTTTTGTCAAGTATGTGGTTTACATTGTCATCAATATCGACAGCGATTAGAATATTTTCCATAGGATACAAAGTTTAAGTGTTGTATCCTGATTAACAATGAGGATAAAGAATAGTTGTAAGGAGTGAAGGCTAAATATCTTTCTTTATGCTGTTTAATATATTCTCAGCACGTTTTTGCCAGGTATAGTGCTCTTCAAAATCTTTAAAAGCAGCTTGTCCAAGTCGCTCCCTCAAAGCAGGGTCCTTAGCAAGCGTGGTAAGCGCATCCACCCAAGCCTGCACATCCTCCGGATCGCATAGTATCGCGTTGTCCTCGTTCAAAACCTCTCTCAATACGGGAAGGTCAGACGCGACAATAGCCTTACCATGAGCCATGTAATCGAACATTTTCAGGGGAGAAGTATAATCACTTATATTAATCGATGAACCTCCCAAAAAGAACACTTTTTTTTGATTAGGCAGTAAGCAAATATCAAATGCGTTAATGTAAGGCGATAGCGAATTTTGTTGTATAAAACCATGGAAGATGATGTTATCTAATCCGGTATCATTTACAACGTGCATCCATTTTTCAATATCGGCAGGCAAGCCACCAATTACATGAAATTTAGCATGCGACATCGCTTTAGCAACCTTTACTATTATTTCCATACCCTTGCCTTCATACAAAGATCCAACATAACCTATGTGAATTTGATTAGGATCCGAACTTAAACTGGCCTTGTCAGTATTCTTAGGATTATTAGAAGCATCCGGTGCAACGAATAGTTTATCGGCAGAGAACCCTTTTTTAAGAAAGGCTTGCTTTAAAGAATTTGTTATTAAGATGATTTTTTGTAGATGGCTGGAACTGTACAGTAATTTAGAATAGAATTTCTGTATCTTTTTCCCATTTATATCAGAGTGATGGTATTCAATTATAGTGCTTATTTTAAACAAGCAAGCTACCGCTGCAATTTCTGTATGACGGGTATATATTAATGTGTCTGTAGTTTTTTTTATATGCTTCAGGGCTAAATACGGGAAGATGTATTTCCAACCGCGATATTGGGGTAATGCTACAAAAACTAACTCGAAATTTTTCTTTACGTTATAAAATTCAAATATATCAGGAATGTTTATTGCTATATTTCCCGAAAAGCGCTTATCCTCATTGTTCGGTAGAATCAGTTTGACATTGTGTCCATTGTCTGCAAATGCTTCACACATTTTCATAATGTGAATGGTATGCGCCGAATAGGCGGGGAATAGCGCAAATGTAACATAGGATATATTCATTTTTTAGCAAAAATTGAGTCAAGCTATATTAATCTCATTCGCCACTTTATCTATAAATATATCAAATCCATGATTGCTTGTTACGATGTTTCTTAAATATTGCTTATTAATATTTAACTGATTGTTATGTATATTAATAATGCGTCTCGCAATTTGTTCATTAGTTTCATTACCTATCTTGTATTCAATGTCTATCAAATCGAATAGTGCTGAATTAGAGGTTAGAATAGGACATCCTGTAGACAAGGATTCCATTAATGATTTATCCATGCTACCAGTCTCGCTAAAACTTAAGTGTACAAAAGAGTCGTCATAAAAGGCAGGAATAACATTATTATTCAATGAGCCTTTAAAATATATGTGATTTTCCAATTTATTTTGTAAGATCGACTCTTGTAGCTCATTATAATATAATTTATCGTCATTATTTAGTGGGGCTCCAATGACGGTAAAGGTACATTGTGGTAATAGGCCTTGATGTATAAGTATTGCGAGAATCTCAATGGATCGATCAATTCTTTTTGCTTTTGATATACGCCCAACATATAATATGTTAAATGATTTTTTAGTTGTTTTTTTAAGTTTGAAAAGATCAGTATCAATACCTTGACCAATATATACTACTTTATTTGATGGGATTCGAAACCCTTTTTCTGTTGATGTAATTATTTTGTCGGCAAAATGATGAGCCAGTTTTAGCCATTTCGTTACCGTGCCATGTGCATACCAAATTGTTACAGAAATCTTTGTAATCTTAAAAAAAGGTGCGAAACGATATGCCCAACGATAGTTCATGTGCATGAAACAGCGGTCAAATTGATATTGGCGATGAAGATTCCACACCCAAAGGTTAAGCACGTATTCACCTCCAAACCATCTGTAGGGAGCCTTTGCAAGAAATGGGAACTCAATTATCTTGACATTGGATGGAAGAATACCAAGGTTCTGTTTTCTGTGAGTGATTACTGTTATATTATTAAATTTTTTAGATAAAGCATATGCAACACGTATTTGCCAGGATAATACCTGCGATTCCGTATCCATCACATAATTAATTATCAATAAATTCACCCTTCAATAAATTTATTTCTTATACAAACACTTTTCCCAAGACTCTGCATATTTCTTTAGATATTCCTTTTTATTGGGGTAAGTATGCAAAGTTAATGCAGTGTAGGCATTTTTTACAAGGGTTTGGCGTAGAAGAATATCTGTTAAAAGCCTTACAGTATTATTGGCTAAAGCTCCAACATCTTCAACTCTTGATATTAGTGCACTTTCCTCGTTAATGAAAACATCTCCCATTATACCAACTGATGTGGAAACCATAGGGACACCAGCTGCTGCCGCTTCAACAAACACCATCCCGTAGCCTTCGTAATTTGCGGTGTGTAAGAATATATCGGCGCCTTTGTAGTAAGATACTACGTCATTTTTTCTGCCTTCAAAAATTACGTTGTCAGTCAGTTTGTATTTTGTGACCAACCTTTTTAAGCGGTGCTCTTCACTTCCTTCTCCCAAAATAATGAGGCCGCTATTGGGTATGGTCTTCAGTACTTCCTGAAATACCTTAAACGCTATGGGATAATTCTTTTGTTTGCCCAAACGGCCTACCATAATAATATGGTGTGAAAACTGCGGGTATTTTTGTTTAAGACTAAACAACGGGGGCTTTTCTTTTATAAATCCGGTATCTACAAATACTGGCAATAAGGTTACCCTTTCTACAGGGATCGCTAATGCGGTGTCTGTTAGTAACTCCTTAATGGTATTATTTACCACTCTCACAGCTGTGGCTTTGGGCAGAAGGAACTTGGCAAGCCACTGGCGAATGTTACTAACCTTGGATTCGTGTACAAAATGGGGGTTATAAAAATCGTTGTGAACTTGCAGCTGTAGCGGCAACCGGAAAAATGTGGCCAGCATCCATGATAAAAAACCTATTTCAAATGGGTCTTGGGCGGTGATTAAGCTTTCCGATTTGTTAGTATGTAATTTGCGGATTATCTGATAGCCCAACTTTAAGCCAGATAACAATGCCATTACCCTGTATGTTGATCGTATAGGGTATACCCAAATGTTTGAAGACAATTGTACACAGCCGCCGTTTGATTCAGTGGGGATCTTTTTGCTTAATACCAGTATATGCAGTTCAGATGTTAAAGCGCCATATTCAAGTATTCTTTTTCGTACATTACTCTCCGGATCCAGTATAAAAGGATCACCACTAATCATTATTACTTTCATCAACAAATATCAGGTGGTACAAGAGTAGCGGCTATACGCAAAAAAAGAGCGGTCATATTCATATCCGATTTGTGCTTAAAATAACTATAAAAACAATCTTTAAAGAAAAATACTGACAAAAAATTCAATTATCAATATAGGTATTCAGCTATGTTGGCATATCCAAAGAAGTAACAATTGTTTTCTCTGAATTACGTACTTAAGTTTTAAGGGGGTTAACTTAAGGGCTTTTTATTAAATTATTGAGCCGTGCCAAAAATAGCCATTATTATAGTTTTTCAAAAATTATTTGCTTGTAATGATAAGTGTTTTTAATAGCAAAGGTTTTCAATTTGGGTAATATTATAAAACGTATTTGTATTGTAAATAGTTACTGTTAAAAGTATATTAATTATAAACTTCAAGATATTTTATTTGATTGATTGTTAATATGCTAAAAAAAATAAATATTTTTTAAAATATTAAAAATTTTCCATTCTTTTGTGGTACTGTTAAAGGGGCTAAATTTATATTCTTAAATTTTTTTTATATTATGCGTAAGCATATATGCATATTTCACCTTATAAATTTTTATGGTATTAAAAAAACTTTCCGGCTTAGCGCTTAGCGTTTTAAGTCTTTATGTAGTATTAAGCGCCAGTTCTTGTGTTTCTTACAAAAGTGTCCCTTACTTTCAAGATTTAGATTCTGCACAAACCTCAATGGTTGCCTCTGCTTATCACGAGCCTACTATCGTTAAAAACGACCTGTTAGGTATCTACATCAGCTCGGGTAGTGAGACTACTCAAACCTTGTTCGGTACCCTGCCTTCAGAGGCCAGCGTTACCACAGCGAGTCAAAACGCGGGTTCGCAGGTTGATGGTGATGGTAATATATATATCCAAACTATCGGTAAGATCAAAGCCGAAGGCTTAACAGTAATTCAGCTTGGTAAAATAATCAGGGATGAAGCCGCTAAATACGTAAACAACCCTACTGTTGTGGTACGCGTGCTTAATTTTAAAATATCAGTTATAGGTGAGGTAGCACATGCGGGCGTATTTTCAATACCAAACAGTAAAGTGAATGTGATTGAAGCCTTAAGTATGGCCGGCGATTTGAAGATAACCGGTAAACGTGAAAATATATTGGTGATCCGCCAGGCTCAAAATGGCAGCCAGTTACAGTTTGCAAGGCTCGATCTGCGTTCAAAAAATACATTCAGCTCTCCGTATTTTTATTTGCAGAATAACGACCAGGTATACGTAGAACCAAGTGTTAAACGCCTGCAACTTCAGGACAACGTATATCGTAATATATCTATCGTAGCAAGTGTGCTTACAGTTATAACCGTGGTTATCACGAGATTATTATAGCATAAAATTACTTACCTATCAAATTCTAATGCATCAGGATCCAAACAGCAATCCTTCTTTTAACCAGCAGTCGGTTAGTAATGAAGAAGAAACGTTCAATTTTAAAGCAATAATAAGCGTATACCTATACCACTGGCCATTATTTGTTGTAGGTATAATTATAGCATTAAGTATAGCGGTTGTATACTTAAGGTATACATTACCTGTTTACAAGGTAGAGGCCTCTTTATTGATAAAAGACAGTCAAAAATCAGCTTCCGACCCTTTATTGAGTGAGTTGGAGCTTATGAATAATAATAAAGTAGTTGAGAACGAAATAGAAGTATTAAAGTCGAAAACGCTTATGCAGGCCGTTGTAAGTGGCCTTAATGTAAACGTTAGCTACTCAACCCCGGGCAGGGTAATTGAGCAGCCACTTTATAAAAATCCTCCAATCAAATTATATGTTATTGATATGGATGATAAGGTTACTCATTATCAATTAACATTTAAATACAAAGGCGCTAACCGTTATACAGTAGTTAACGAAAACGGTGACGAGTTTAACGGTGAGTTCGGTAAAATTTACAACAAATTTTTTGGTACCTGGAAGTTAGATAATACCGCGAGCTTAGGATACTATAAAAATGAAGAAATAATTGTCAATATCGCTCCGGTAGGTATAGTTGCCGATAGGATATTGAACAGTCTTACTGTAGCGCTCATCTCTCCATCATCAACTGTACTTTCAATTTCGCTTACCGATGCTGTTCCGCAGCGTGGTATGGATATATTAGGTCGCCTGGTTATTGAGTATAACAAAGCAGCGGTTGAAGATAAAAACAGGGAAACCGAGCGTACACTGCAATTTGTACAAGGCCGTTTAGATTCTTTAACTAAAGAATTGGATGTTGCCGAACGCAACGTGGAAACGTTTAAGAGCAGCAAAGGTCTTACCGATTTAACATCGGAGGCTCAAATGTACCTGCAAAACGTAACTGTTGTTGATACTAAATTAAGCGATATCAATATTCAGTTGAGTACTATTGAAAGCATCGAGAAATTCATCAACGGTACAAACGCGCAGGCGGTACCAAGTACTTTAGGTTTGTCAGATCCGGTTTTGCTTGGTTTGATCTCTAAACTGAGTGATCTGGAACTGCAACGCGACAGGTTATTATCAACCGGTACGGCCAATAACCCAATGATAGCGCCTTTAGAGTCGCAAATTGCTGCAACACGTTTGGCAGTTAAGCAAAGTATCGATGTATTGAAAAAAGGTATTGTTGATACCAAGAAGAACCTGAGCGCGACATCATCAAAACTGGAAGGTTCAATACGTAATGTACCTTCGCAGGAGCGTGAGTTCATCGGTCTTAAGCGTCAGCAAACTATTAAAGATAACCTGGTTACTTACCTGTTACAAAAACGTGAAGAGGCCGCATTGTCTTATGCTTCTGCCGTGGCCGACAACAGGATAATTGACCCGGCGTTTTCAAACAACAGCCCGGTTACACCTAAAAAACCAATTGTATATGCAATGGCCATTCTATTTGGCTTGTTGATTCCATTTGGCTATGTGTTTGGTAAAGATCAGTTGAATAACAAAATTGTTGGTCAGCAGGATATTGTTGCTAAAACAAAAACACCAATACTGGGTGAGTTGATGTATCAGAAAGGTACTGAAACTGTAGTGGTTACCGAGAAGAGCCGTAACGCGATATCAGAGCAATTCAGATCGTTACGTACCAACCTGCAATTTATGTACGGTTCGGCACAGGGCTCACACGTAACACTGTTTACATCGAGCATGTCGGGTGAGGGTAAGAGTTTCGTGGCGCTTAACTTAGGTGCCGCATTGGCCATCACTAATCGCAGAACGGTAATACTTGAGCTCGATTTAAGGAAACCAAAAATCTCACAATACCTGGCTATTAAAAACAGCAACGGTATCAGTAATTACCTGATAGGCCGTGCCGAAGCTAAGGATATTATACAGCCTACTACCATTAATCCAAATCTGTTCGTTATCGGTTCGGGTCCAATACCTCCAAACCCAGCGGAGTTACTGGAGAAACAGGAAATGGCCGATTTGATCACTTACCTGCGTGCTAATTTTGATGAGATCATCATTGACTCACCGCCGATTGGTTTGGTTACCGATGCCCTTGTATTGGCTAAACTTGCCGATACCAGCCTCTACATTGTAAGGCACGGCTATACCATGAAGAGCCAGCTGCAGATAGTAGATCAGTTGTATCGTAATAATAAATTCCCCAAAATGGGTATTATCATGAACGCTATCGAATCTACCGGAAGATATGGTTATGGCTACGGTTACGGCTACGGCTATGGTTATGGCTATGGTTACGGCTATGGTTATTACTCAGATGACCAAATTAAAGGAAAGTTCTCGTTCAAGCGATCATTCCAAAATTTTATGAAAAGGTTTTAGCATTAAGCTATAGCACAATATCAAAAGCCGGTGGGAAATTTCCTACCGGTTTTTTTGTTTATATAATAGATCATTTTATTCCTATTGGTTGTGAGGTAGATAGCGTTTAAAGTATTAAATGAACAGGGTTTTGTGAATAAGTGTCGGTTTGTGAGAAAGTATGTGAAACCTTGGTAAAGTTATCGTTTACGAAATATTATTAAATAGGCTCTTTAATTGAATAGTTATTAATAAAACTATATTTTTTTTATTTTATTTGCATATTTATAAATAATGAGTAGATTTGTTACTCAATCTGTATAAAACGGGTGTGAACAGAAAAACACACATCTGTACAATAGTGAAAAACAGCATGCTCGAAGCATTAATTACATCTAAAACACGCGTTAAACTACTGCTTAAGTTTTTTCTTAATTCAGACACTAAGTCGTATTTAAGAAACTTAGAGAGCGAGTTTGGCGAGTCGAGCAATGCCATCCGTGTTGAGCTTAACCGCTTTGAAGAGGCCGGTTTACTGGTTTCATCAACATCGGGCAATAAGAAAATGTTTCAGGCCAATAAGGAACATTCCATGTTTAAGGATATTAACAATATCATCTTCAAGTTTGTAGGTATTGACGAGATCGTAGCGAAGGTGCTTAACCGCATAGGTGAACTTGAAGTGGCATATATTATCGGCGATTTTGCAAAAGGGGTTGATAGTAAAATAATTGACCTGGTGCTGGTGGGCGAAAACCTTAATCTTACTTACGTTAACAGGCTGATAGAGAAAACAGAAGCCATCATCAGGCGTAAAATAAGATTGCTGATTGTGCAGTCGCACGAGCTGGATGGTTTTTTGGAGGGTAACAGTTCTTTACTGATTTGGAAAAGTGAGGGAGCAATGGACAGTAAAGATGTAAAACAAGAAATGTAAACATTGTATAAATAAAGTACTGCGTTATAGGTGCTTCATAACTAAAAAATCTATGAATAAAATATTAATCACAGGTGCAGCGGGTTTTGTGGGGTTTCATTTAGCCAACAGGTTGCTGAGTGAAGGCTATGAGATAACGGGTCTTGATAATATCAACAACTACTACGATGTAAACCTGAAGTACGATCGACTGGCTGATGCCGGCATACCTCAGGAAGTAATTGAGTATAACCAACCCGTAACCAGCACAAGATACCCTGCTTATACCTTCATTAAGCTTGATTTAAGCGACAGGGAAAACATCAACAAATTATTTGAGCAGGAAAAATTTGACTACGTTATTAACCTGGCCGCGCAGGCAGGGGTAAGGTACTCAATCATCAATCCGCATGCTTATATTGACAGTAACGTTTACGGTTTCCTTAACATATTGGAAGCTTGCCGTAACTTCCCTGTAAAACACCTTATTTACGCGTCGTCGAGCTCGGTATATGGTGCAACCAGCAAAATACCTTTCTCTGAGGATGACAATGTAGATAACCCGGTATCTCTTTATGCGGCTACAAAAAAATCAAACGAATTATTCGCGCATACTTACTCACACCTATTCGGTATCCCGGCAACAGGCTTGAGGTTCTTCACGGTATACGGCCCATGGGGCAGACCTGATATGGCTTATTTCTCGTTCACCAAGGCAGTACTTGAAGGTAAACCTATCCAGGTATTTAACAATGGTGTAATGAAGCGCGATTTTACCTACATTGACGACATTACCGAATCGATATTCAGGCTGTTGGGCAAACCACCGGTAAAAGCTACTGAATTAACAGAAGGCAGCACCATATTGAAACCTGCTTGCGTGGTATACAACATTGGTAATAACAACCCGGTACAACTGATGGATTTTATTACCGAAATTGAAACAGCAACCGGTAAAGAAGCGGTGAAAGAATTTTTACCGATGCAGCCGGGTGATGTGCCGCTTACTTATGCCGACACTACCAAACTTGAAAGCAAGATTGGCCCGATTGAAGGTGTTAACATTGATAAAGGGATAAAAACATTTGTGGATTGGTACACTGCCTATTATATAAATAATGAAACTGAAGTTTAAAAATAGCTTTATTGGGTATTTCCAATTTTATTACGGCGTATTAGGCGGTAAACTCATCGCGTACCTGTTTTTAAGCGTATGCGTAAGTTTCCTCGATGGTATGGGTCTTGCTATGTTCATGCCTTTATTACAGGCAACTGATGGCAACCCTAACGCCAGTAATAAATCAATGGGGCAGCTTCATTACATTACCGATTTTATAGTAAGCATGGGCTTCTCGCTATCGCTTGTTACAGTATTGGTAGTATTGGTATTGCTTTTTGTTATAAAGGGCGGCTTAAAAATGGTACAACTGAGTTACCAGGTAAACCTTAGGCACATATTTATGCGTAAAGTACGGTACGCGCTGGTAAATAACCTGAAAGGCTTAAGCTATGGCGGTTTCTTAAAACTGGATGCAGGCCGTATTCAAAACACGCTTACATCTGAGGTTGCCCGCTTATCGCAAACCATGAACTTCTACTTCAGCGCCGCGCAAGCCGCGGTGATGTTGCTAACCTATATCTTCCTGGCGTTTTTAACCAACTACCAGTTTGCCATATTGGTGGCGGTAGGCGCGGGGGCATCAAACTTCCTTTACCGTAAAATATACATCGCTACCAAAAAAGCTTCAATCGGCGTATCTGAAAAAGGCAGCCAGTTCAACAGCTTATTAACACAGGCGATATACAACTATAAATACCTTAAATCAACCAATTATTTCAACAGGTTTTCAACCAAGTTATTCAAGGTAATTGATAAGATAGAGGTATTGAACAAAAAGATGGGTTTTTACAGCGCTATCACATCCAGCGTAAAAGAGCCTATGATCATTGTTATCGTATCACTGGTAATCTTTATACAGGTAAACCTGATGAACGCGCCGCTGGGATCGATACTGTTATGTTTGCTGTTATTCTACAGGGCGTTAAGCTTCCTGGTTATCGTGCAAAACTTCTGGCAAAACTTTATCCAGAATATTGGTTCGATGCACCTGGTATCAACCCTGTATGATGAATTGGAAAACGAGCAGGAAGAACAAGCCGCGACAAGCTTCAACAGCTTTAGCGATCAGATCAACTTTAAGGATATCATCTTTGCCTACGGCGAAAACAGGGTACTGAATAACCTGAACCTGGTAGTACCTAAAAACCAAACCATAGCGTTGGTAGGCGAAAGCGGCTCGGGTAAAACTACATTGGCCAACATGGTATCGGGCCTGATACAACCGGCAGAAGGTACCGTGCTGATAGATGGTGTTGACATGAACCAGTACAACCGCAACAGCTATCGCGATAAAATTGGTTACATATCACAAGAGGCTGTTATCTTTAACGATAATATTTTCAATAACATCACTTTTTGGGATGAGCCTACCGAAGAGAACATCAAACGTTTTTGGGATACGATAGAGCTGGCGTCGTTAACTGACTTTATCTCAAATCAGCCTAAACAAGAACTTACCGAACTGGGTGATAATGGTATCCTGATATCTGGCGGACAAAAACAACGGATCTCGATAGCGCGTGAGCTGTACAAAAAGGTAGAGATACTGATTTTGGATGAGGCTACATCAGCGCTCGATTCGGAAACGGAACGTGTGATACAGGATAATATTGAAAAGCTGCATGGCAGTTACACCATGATCATTATCGCGCACCGTTTATCAACCATTAAAGATGCCGATACCATTTACCTGCTTGAAAAAGGTAAAGTGACCGCGTCGGGTAAATTTAACGAGATCATAGAAAGCTCTGAAAGGTTCAGAAGGATGATCTCGATGCAGGAAGTATAACCAAATTACATTCATAATAAACTGAGTACTAAAAATAAAAAAAAGGAAAATATGTTTAAGTTTAATTACCAAGCGCCCAAAATTATATCTGAGATAGGATGTAACCACATGGGTAATTTTGAAACTGCTAAAGAATTATTATTCTTATCAAAAGCTGCAGGTGCAGATTACGGAAAGTTCCAGAAACGTACTAACAAAGAGTTATTAACTCCTGAGCAGTACAATGCACCACACCCAAATCCTTACAACTCTTATGGTGATACTTATGGTGCTCACCGCGAGTTTTTAGAGTTTAGCCAGGAGCAACACGCCGACTTGAAAAAATATTGCGAGTCTATCAACATTGGTTACGCTACTTCTGTATGGGATCTTACTTCGGCTCGCGAGATCATCGAGATCGGCGCTGAACTGATCAAAGTTCCTTCGGCTTGTAACAACCACTACGAAATGTTGAAGTTGCTTAGAGACGGTTACGAAGGCGATATCCACCTTTCAACCGGTATGACAACGAAAGACGAAATTGAAGAAGTTGTTAAATTCTTTGAAGAAACCGGCCAGGCTAAAGATCGTTTGATCGTTTATAGCTGTACTTCAGGCTACCCTGTACCTTTCAATGATCTTTGCTTGTTAGAGATCAACAACCTTTACGACAGATACGAAAGCCGTGTTAAAGCTATCGGTTTCTCTGGTCACCACTTAGGTATTATGGCCGATGTTGCCGCTTACACCTTAGGTGCACACTGGATCGAGCGTCACTTCACCAAAAACCGTGCTTGGAAAGGTACTGACCACGCTGCTTCATTAGAGGTATCAGGTTTACAAAAACTGGTAAGAGATTTACACCACGCACACGAAGCGCTTACTTACAAAAACACTGAGATATTGGATATCGAAAGAGTTCAACGTGAGAAATTGAAATACAGAAAATCTGAAACTGCATAATAATATGGCTATAGCTTTTATCCCGGTACGAGGAGGAAGTAAATCAATCCCGCTGAAAAACATTAAACTTTTTTGCGGGAAGCCATTAGTGTATTGGTGTGCACTGGCATTACAGCAAAGTAAGGCTATTGATAAAATAGTGATTGCTACTGATTCTTCAGAGATTAAGGATGTGGTAAATGCCTTTGGCTTTTCAAAGCTGGAGGTTTACGACCGCGACCCTGAAAACGCTACTGATACGGCTTCAACTGAAGCTGTAATGCTGGAGTACATCAATAAATATAAGGATGCCCTGGCCAATGAGTACTTTGTGCTTGTACAAGCTACCAATCCTTTTATAAAAGCTGCCGACATTGACGATGCTTTCGCGTTGCTTAATGCGCAGAGTGCCGATTCGTTGCTTACCTGTGTAAGGTACAAACGTTTCTTTTGGAACGAGGACGGTACGGCCATTAACTACGATTTTAAAGCGCGTCCGCGCCGTCAGAACTTTGACGGTACCTTAATGGAGAACGGCGCATTCTATATTTCAAAAGCAACAGGTATAGTTGAGTACGAGAACAGGCTTTTCGGTAAGATAGCCATTTATGAAATGCCCGAATATACCGCCTTTGAAATTGACGAACCCGACGACTGGATGATTATGGAGAAGCTTTTCCATAAGTATTTTGCCGATGTAGTGACCAGCGAGAGCACCCCTGCAAAGAAGATAAAGCTCTTTTTAACAGATGTAGACGGAGTGCTAACCGATGCCGGAATGTATTATACTGAAAACGGCGATGAGCTGAAGAAGTTTAATACACACGATGGTATGGCTTTTAAAATTTTGCGCGAGGCAGGTATTAAAACCGCTATCATTACATCAGAAAATACACAAATAGTTGAACGGAGAGGCAAAAAGTTGAAAGTAGATTACGTTTTTCAGGGAAAAGGCTACGGCTCAAAACTGGAAGCGGCACTTGAAATTTGCGCGCTCGAAAACATAACCATTGACGAGGTAGCTTATATTGGCGACGATATTAACTGCGTAAACCTGTTAAATGCTGCCGGTATTAAAGCCTGCCCCGCTAACGCTACAAGGGTAATAAAGGCCTTACCGGGTATTAAGCATCTTGAACGTAAAGGCGGCGACGGCGCTGTCAGAGAGTATGTTGAATGGTTGTTCGATAACAATTATATTGCCGGGCAACAAAGCTAAACCATCTTAACAAACAAAATGAGAATTCTACACGTGGCATCTTTTGATGGTAACATCGGGGATAACGCAAGTCATATTGGGTTCAGGAAATTGCTTAACACGGTAGTTGGCGATAACGTAGCCATTACCCAGTTAGAGATACGCAAGTTTTACAATAACTACAGCTTGCCCGATAAACAACAGTTTGACGATAAGTTTGCCGAACTGGCAAACGGATACGACCTGTTGTTTATTGGCGGCGGTGGTTTTTTAGATTTTGATGTTAAGGGCAGCGGCACGGGTACCACCATTAACCTGTTGCCCAACATCCTTGAAAAAATTAAAACGCCTATCATTATATCAAGTATAGGCTCAAACCCGCGTAACACCATCCCCGAAGGTAACCTGGAGCGTTTCAGGAGCTTTTTGGATGTGTTTCTGGCTAAAGAGAACACCTTTTTGGCCGTACGGAACGATGGGTCGAAGGATGTACTGAAGAATGTTGTTGGCGCGCAGTACGACGCGGCTATTCCGCAGGTGCTTGATCATGGTTTCTTTTACGAGAACGATGGCAGCTTTTACCGCGCTACACCAAACAAGTATATCCTCATCAATACCACATCAGACCAAGTTCAAATGAAAAACCGTTTGCTGGGCGAGGTGGATGAGGCATCTTACACAACGGAGATGACCAAAGTACTCAACTACATTATCAACGAAACCGATCGTGATATTGTATTTGCACCGCACATTTACAGCGACTACAAGGCCATTGATTCCTTGTTGAAAAATATTAACGATTTCCATATCCGTACACGCATAGCGGTAACCCCGTATGTGCAGGGCGATTGGGGTTGTAACCAAATTTTTTCGGCCTATAAAAACAGCAACATGGTAATAGGGATGCGTTTCCATGCCAATGTATGCAGTATAGGTATGAAAGTGCCAAGCATAGGCCTGGCCGCGCTTGACAGGGTAATGAGGATGTATGAAAGCGTAGGGCTTTCAGATAACGTTGTACCGGTAGATCAGCCACTGTTTGAAACCGTTGTTGACAAGATCAACGCGAGGCTGTCGCAAACCGAAGAACGCATTACCCCCGAGTTTGAAGAATTAAGAAAAAGTACTATTAAAACCTATCAGGACGCTTTTAAAAAGCTTCATTTAATATAAGATATTGCTGATGAAAAACAAGATACTGATACTCCCGATTGAAACAAAGGCCAGAGAACTGGAGCCGAGACTGCTTTTGGCAAGTCACGCTTTAAAAAATGGTTACGCGGTATATATTGGCAATAAATCTGCCATGAACAGAAACCGCGACTTGATAAAACCAGGTGTGGTTTTTTATAAAGACGCGTGGAAAGTGGGTGGTGCTATGTTAAAGCCATTTCACGAGCGGGGTAGCTTTATTGTAGGTAATGATGAAGAAGGCTTAGTTACCATTAGCGACGAAATTTACTTAAGCCAACGCATTGATAACGATGTGCTGGATATGTTCAGCCAGTTTTATACCTGGGGCAACCACCACCGCAACATTGTTTTGGGGGTGTATCCTAAAAAAGAGAAAATATTGTCGTTAGGCAATTCACGTATAGATTTTTTACGCAAAGAGCTGGATTATTATTCAGACGTGCAGGCCAATGAGCTGAAAGACAAGTATGGTGATTTTGTAATGATCAACACCAAATTGAGCGCTTATAACCACAGCTTAGGCCCCGAAGGTTACATCGACCTGTTCAGGAAACAGGGGATGTTTAAAACTAAGGAAGACGAAGAATTTCGTTACAGCTTTCAAAAATATGCCAAAACCCTGTTTGATCACTACATGGAGCTGGTTCCGCTGATGGCGAAAACCTTCCCGAAGATCAACTTCGTATTAAGGCCGCATCCGTCGGAAAATACCGAACCATGGTTGAATCTTACTAAAGATCTGCCTAACGTATTTGTTGATCGTAAAGGCAATATCTCTAACTGGATAAAAGCATCAAAAGCGGTTATCCATACGGATTGTACTACAGGTATTGAAACCGCTATTGCCGGTACACCGGTTATAGCCTACAGACCAATAAAGCAAGAGAACGACGGTATGTACCTGCCAAATGCGTTAAGCAGAGAGGTGCTTACGCAGGAAGAACTGATCAAAACCCTTGACGAAGCTGTTAATCACCGCGATACATTCGAGGTGTTATCTAAATCGCAGCAGGAGTTGCTTGATCTGTATGTAAGCCATAATTCGGGTGGCGAACTGGCAACCGAGGCCATGGTTAAAAGCATGAACGAACTGCCCGCCGCTACGTACTCTGACTTTGAGATCAACTTACAAAACCTGAAAATAAAAGCCAAAAATAACCTGAAGGCTATTGCCCGTAAGGTGATTGGCAAAAAGCTTAACCCTAACCAGTATTCGCTTAGTAAATTCCCTTCGCTTACCGTTGAGGAGGTAGAAGATTCGATGAATAAGATGCTGCCCGGCGTAAAGCTGAAGTTTGATATGGTTGACGATCTGTTTATCTATATATCAAGGGCCTAAAAAGTAATATTGATATATGGATATTATTTACGCTACAAACGCCCAGATACCATCAAGAGCCGCGCATAGCCTGCACTTTATGAAGCAGTGCCAGGCCCTGGCCGAAAATGGTAACAAGGTGAAACTGGTTTTTAAAAAAGGCACTGATAATATCACCGATCAGGAGATATTTGATTTTTATAACGTAAAGCCAATTTTTGAACTGGTGAGGCTTAAACATTACAGCTTTAAAGGCAGTAAACTGATATACGGCCTTAATGTAATGCGTTATGCACGTAATAAAGGCGCGTTGGTTTTCACCCGCGATCTTAATATCGCCGCTTTATCATCGGTGATATTTAAATTGAAGACCGCTCTGGAACTGCACGTAGCGCTGAATGCTTCAGGTTTTGAGGGTAAATCGTTTTGGAAAACGCTGTATAAGCGCATGTTCAAAAGCCCGTTGCTAACCAAGATCTTTGTAATATCCGACGTGTTGAAGCAAAACGTAGTGGCCAACGGCTTAGATGCCGCTAAAGTAGTAGTAGCGCATGATGGCTCTGATTTGCCGGAAACAAAAGAAACGGTAGACTTAGGCCCTAAAGGAGCTTACGTGTTAGAGGCCGGTTATGTAGGCCACCTATATGCCGGTAAGGGAATGGAGATAATAATTGAGGCAGCCACGCAATTACCCTTAGTAAGGTTTAATATTGTAGGCGGCCTCGAAAACGATATTGAAAAATGGAAAGCGGAAGCCACGTCAAAAGGGCTTACCAATATTGTTTTCCACGGGTTTGTAACCCAAAAAGAAGTAAGTAAATATATCAATAGCTTTGATGTATGCCTGCTGCCCAATAAAAAGGTAGTACGTATGTTCAAAAACGATAATGTTAACATCGGTGAGTTTACATCGCCTTTAAAGATGTTTGATTATATGGGCCATGCCAAAGCTATCATCGCCTCGGATATTGTGGTATTGCGCGAGGTGCTTAATGATGATAACGCGGTACTATGCGATCCGGATGTGATACAAACATGGGTTGATGCTTTTAACAAGCTAAGCAACGATGCCGCGTTCAGGGAGCGCATAGGTAAAAACGCTTACATCGATTTTAAAAATAATTATACCTGGAAGGTTAGGGCCAAAAACATAGTTGCTGAAATTGAAAGCGCGTTATGAAAATGCTGAAGATCAGAAATTCTATATCCCGTAAAGTAAATGGCGTAAGAAACTCATTTAAGGTTGCTTACATAAGGTTTGTTTATGGCGATAGCTTTCGTATTGGCAGCGTACGTTTAGGCAAACGCTTCATTATTGATATGTCGGCCTCAGGTGCCCGCGTGGTTTTGGGCAATAAAGTTACCTTTAGGGATAACTGCACCATACGCGTTAGTCAGGATGCTTCGTTAACATTGGGCAACAACGTGTTTGTTAACAGCGGTACATCTATCAATTGCAGACAAAAAATAACAATCGGTAACGATTGTATGATAGGGGAAGGGGTTAAGTTTTATGATCATAACCACCGTTTCCGTGATAAAAATACCCCTATTGAAAAGCAGGGATTCACTTTTGGGGCCATTACTATAGGCAATAATTGCTGGTTAGGCTCTAATGTGGTTATCCTGAAAAATGTAACCATTGGCGATAATGTGGTGGTAGGGGCCGGTTGCGTAATAGCTACAGACGTGCCTTCGGGTTCAATTGTTAAAAATAATTCATCGCTCAGCATAACAAACTTTTAATATCGTTCAGGTAAAGTTACTTTTGGCGCATATTGATCATTTGAAATTATAAATGGAAAAAGCTTTTAATCCCTATATGGAGATACCAACCGCGATAAGAAGGATCATTCTTGTCTATTGGTTTGTATATAGGTTTCTGTTGCCATTGCTGGGAGTATTAACCGGTCCGTATGCTTTATCTGATGAGTTAGGGGTAGTATTGCTCAGTGCTTCTTATGATCTGCTTGCTTTTGCACCCATTATATTCAAGTTCAGGGATGTTGGTCTTTTTCACCCGTTTACGTTTCCGCGTATGCTGGGTATTGCCAAGGGGGTTATGCAGTCGCCATTTTCACTCATTCCTATTGTCAGCAGTACGAGTTCTAATATAAATACCTCGTTCCTGGTTAAAGATTACGGCCTTACCGTTCAGGCTAATTATACTTACATGATGGTAAGGATCTTCGCGTTGCTTTCGGTATACGCGGGTTATTACTTTGTTAACATGTCGGTGCGTAAAGATCGCCAGTTCCGCATCAATATCCCTAAAGTCAAGCTTAATATTGTATTAGGGTTGGCATTCGCGTTCTTCGCGGTATTCTTTATATCACAGGGTGGTATCAAAGCCTATATGGATTCATGGGGAACCAAAGGTAGCCGCAGGGAGGCCATGGAGGGTAAAACGGTATTCGTATCATTCCTTTACACGCTTTATTTTATACCGCTGGCCTGGTACCTCAGTAAGGGCGAAAAAGTGCTTAAAAATCCGGTGTTCATTGTATCCGCTTTGGTATTCTCGTTCGCAGGCTTCCTGGGTGCGGGTTCCCGGTCGAGTATCTTCCTGGTGCTGGTGTTATTTTTAAGTGCATGGATGCTAAAAACGCGTAAAGTGCCCGGTTTACGCATTGTGTTGATCGGTTTGTTTTGCTTTGTGCTGTTCGGTACCCTCGGGCAAATCCGAAAATCGGCAACCTATACGGGTAATGGTATCAGTACCGATGCTTTATCCTTTGATAAGATATCTGAAAACGTAGAATCGGCAGTTGCCGAGGGTGATAAGCGTACAGCCTATCAACCGGCTGTGGCGGTATTTGCCAACGTGCCCGATAAAACTGATTACCTGTACGGGCAAAGTTTCGCGTCTATAATAAGTGTGTTCATTCCGCGGGTTATTTGGGAGAACAAACCTCACACCGGGGCTTATTATACCGGGTATGTTTTATTTGGTGTGCCATGGAGCGTGCCTATCACTGCCGAACCTGAAATTTTTTGGAATTTCTCGTGGTTTGGTTTGTTGGTATTTTTCTTTTGGGGACGATTAATAAGATGGGTAACCACCTTCTTTAAGCAATATCACTGGGCACCCGGCGTGGTGGCATTATACCTGGTTTATTTGCTGAGAGGGGTTTCGCTCGATTCATTGTCTTTAAGCCTTTTTATTCAGCAATTGATACTAATTGTTGTGGGGCTCAAATACATGAAGCTGATATAAATTGCTGTTGAGGCGATAATATTCATTGATATACATTCTGCTATGAAGGAAAGAAGCTATTTGCAGGGGTTAAACTCCTTAAGATTTGTTGCAGCTACTCTGGTTGTAATTGGTCATGCCCGTCAGCATTTGTCTGATCAGGGTGTGCAATGGTATTTAGATCTGCCAATATTTGCTAAAGCCGGCGACGCGGTACGTTTTTTCTTTGTGCTATCGGGCTTTTTGTTAACCATGATAGCGCTGAAAGAGATTAGGAAAACCGGTACCATGGAACTGAAATCTTTCTACCTGCGCAGGGTACTCAGAATTTTCCCTTTATATTATTTCGTGCTTATCGCCTTATATATCATCAATGCGGTAATTATCCCGGTGTTGCTTAAAAAGGATGTAATAGGCCAGCCTATAGTTGGCGGCTTTTTGCTTAACGCGTTTATGCTGCCCAACCTTGCCAAAGCGCTATGGGTTGATACCGCTGGAGCGCTGGGGTTATTATGGAGTATAGGTGTTGAAGAGCAGTTCTACCTTTTCTTCCCGCAGCTGATGGTTACCGTTAATAAGGTAAAGCAAAAATTCGTGCTGATATTATCGGTTTTAACCATTTACCTGTTGTTTTACACATTAGTAAAAACTGATGTAATACCAATGGCACCTGCCATTAAACGCTTTGTAATGATGCTTCGGTTTGATTACATGCTGATGGGCGTATTGTTCTCCTACATCATTTTTGGTATGAAGAATAAGGTGAACGATGTAATCTTAAAGGTGCTTAACTACAAAGCCGTTCAGGGTGCATTATACCTGATGGCGCTGGCCGATATGTTTTTTGACATCACCCCGGGTGGAACATTTGGTACGGTATTGCAATCGGCCTTCTTCGCGGTGCTGATCATTTCGGTATCATGTACCGATAATAAGCTGATCGATTTTGAGAGGAAGCCTTTCATCCACTTCGGTACCATATCTTACGGTATGTACCTGCTGCATCCGTTTATCGCTTACGTGCTGTTGTTCAGCTTCGCTAAGTTCGGCAAGTTCAAAGCATTGATCGTAGCTTACCCATGGTTATATATGGTGTTGCTGCTTGGCTTTACCATTGTTTTGGCGCACATCTCTTACACTTATTACGAATCGAAATTCCTGAAGTTGAAGGATAAGGTGAACAGGAAAAATTTTATGAAATTCTTTAAATGGAACCGCAATACAGAGTTGGTTACCGAAAAAGAAAGTGCCTAACTAAAAATAAGTCCTGATAATGCCCGAAAATATATTATTCTCTATTTACCAAACCACCAACCACTCTAACGGCGGGGTAAACAGCATGACCCAGATACTGGAGGAAGACCAGTCTGTTAACCCGGTAATATTAACCAACCGCAACGGCCCGTTCAACGTGCGCTGGCAACAAAAAGGCTGGAAGATATTCAACAGCAATATCAACTGGGGGAGTAAAGAAGCGCGTCAGGGTAAAATAGGCAAGGTGCTTGATTTGGTAAAGTCAAATTACCTGGCTTATAAACTGCTTAAAAAAGAGAAACTCAAATTTTTATACTGTAACGATGTTCAGGGCTTTTGGTGCGCTTATTACGGCGGCAAAATGGCCAAACGCAAAGTATTGTTCAACCTGCGCGATACCAAATCGGCAGAGGAACTGGCATCGTTAAAAAAATGGTCGTTCATTGCCGAAAATGCCGATGTGGTTATTGTCCTGTCGGAAGAGATGAAAGACTTTGTGGTAACCAAGCTGCTTGGCGGCAAGGGGAGCGAAAAGGTGTTTGTAACCTACAGCATCGTTAACCAGCAAAAATTCTTCCCGATAGGCGAGGCCGAAATTAAACAGGAGCGTGCAGACATGGGCTTAAACCCCGATGACTTCATCATTAGCTATGTAGCCGCCTTTAACGAGAAGAAAGCCCAGCTGCCTTTTATTACTGAACTGATCGCGCGGTTTAAAGATCAGCCTAATGTACAGTTCTGTTTCATTGGTGATTTTTCGCCCGAAACCAATCCTTACGCGCAGCAATGCCTTGATGCCGTAAAGCAATTAGGTATTGAGCACCTGGTAAAGTTTATAGGGCACGATAGCCGTATTGACAGGTGGTACAAAGTGAGCAATTTGGTAGCCATCGCATCTACCAAAGAGGGCTTGGCCCGCTGTATGATAGAGTCGGTTAGCTGCGGTACACCGGTGGTTTCGTTTGATGTTTGCAGCGCCCATGAGATACTGAACGGCGAGCAATGCGGCGAGGTAGTTAAGATGGGAGATTACGATGCTTTCTACCAAAAAATAACAGGTTTAAAAGCCGATGAAGCAACGATGAAACTGTACCACGACAACGGAGTGGCACTTTCAAGCCGTTTATTCAAAAAGGAAGTTGTTTTAGAGAAATATAAAAAAATATACAGTACTGTTAATAATTTGTCATAGTTTTAACGGTAAAATTATAAATATCAAATAAATGGCTAAGGTTCGGTTATTGTTTTTTTGTTCGAAATTTGGTGGCGGCGGTGCCGAAATGCACTTGCTGCGGGTACTTAATTGTGCTGATTTTGAAAAATACGATATTCACCTTGCCGTTACCCGTGGCGGGGGAGGTTACGAGCCCCAGTTACCTGCACAGGTAACGGTTCATCACCTGGGCAACAGCTCATCATCTACCGCGGCCTGGGTAAAATCAATATTCCCGTTAAAGAAACTCATTAAGCAACTGGCACCGGCTGCCATCATCTCCTTTATGGATCCGCAGAATGTGGTGCTGGCGCTGATAAAAAAATTCAGCAAAGGATGCCCGCCGGTAATACTCTGCTGCCAAAACGCTATCGAGATCAACCTGAAAACGGGCAACCTCAAAAATAAGCTCATCTTCTCGCTCATTAAAAGCTGCTACAACAGCGCCGATAAGATCATCGCTATATCAAAAGGCGTTAAGCGTGAGCTGGTAGAATCGCTCAATATCAAAACCAATGTTGAGGTAATTTACAATGCCGGTTTTGATAATGGGTACGAAACCAAAATGCACGAGGCCTTGCCCGAAGGTACGGTTAAGCACCCGCTGCAACTGGTAGCCTGCGGCAGGTTATACAAGCAGAAAGGTTTTGATATCCTGCTGAAATCTATCGCGCTTTTACGTAAGGAGCTGGATGTATACCTGTGGTTATTAGGCGAAGGAAGCGATAAAAACGCCTTGCAGGAACAAGCGCAAAGCCTTGGAATAACAGATCAAGTAGATTTTTTAGGCTTTCAAAATAACCCGTATAAGTTTTTCGCCAAGGCAGATGCCTTTGTGCTGTCATCAAGGTGGGAAGGTTTTGGTAATGTGATCACCGAATCAATGATATGCGGTACGCCTGTTGTGGCCACCGAATGCGATTTCGGCCCGAACGAGATCATTACCCATGGAGTAAATGGCTTGCTGGCCAAAGTAGAGTCGGCAGAAGACCTTGCGGAAAAGATAGGTCAGTTATTATCTGACCCCGAATTAAAAGAAAAGCTAAGCAAAAACGGCAACCAGCGCGCTAAAGATTTTACAATGGGCGCTATAAGCGAGTTTTACTTTACAGCTATCAACGGCGTATTGTAATACCCTGCTTAACCGTAATTTGTTAACACTGACCCTATAATTTAAACTATAAAACGCAGTTTGGTAATGCAAAAAAACAGATTAGAAATTTTAGAGGCCTTGCGTGGCATAGCGGCAATATATGTTGTTATCCACCATGCAACACTCAGACAAAAATCTATTTTAGGTTACATTTTTGCAGAAGGCCAGTTCGCCGTGATTTTGTTCTTTGTGCTATCGGGTTTCGTGATCTATTTCTCCAGCCATAAGCTGAAGGACAGGGGAACGTTTCAATTTAAAACCTACTTTATAAAGCGTTTCAGGCGCATTTACCCGGTATTGATAGCCGCTCTTGCTATTTCTTATATTGCCAAAAGCTTATTTATTGGGCATTTAGTAAACCCTAAATGGGATTCATTGATAGGTAATTTAGCCAATTTACAGGATATGGATCGCCTGCCCGGCAATTGGGTAAGCCCTTATATGATCAATACACCATTGTGGTCGCTCTCTTACGAGTGGTGGTTTTATATGATGTTCTTCCCGCTGTTAAAGTTTGTAAAGAACGATCAGCAAAAGTACTGGGCGCTGGCCATCTCGGTTATCGGTTTCGCTACGTTCTGGATCTACCCCAACAAAATATCTATCATCCTCGAATACTTCTTTTTGTGGTGGACAGGTGTAGAAATTGCCCGCACCTGGATAGAAAATGCCCATGTAATTAAGCATGTGCAAAAATATTTTTTAATTGGTTACGCCGTAATGTTCCTGCTTTTAGGCTTACAGGTGTTCCTTTATCAGGGCAAACGCGTCATCGGCGATCACCCTTATATCGAGCTTAGGCACTACATATATGGCTTTCTGATCGTTTTTGGCGGTATTGTATGGCACAAGTATCATTTCATCGGTTATAAATACATCCTCAAACCATTTGTGGTATTCGCGCCAATATCGTACGCGGTTTATATTCTGCATTTTACGTTAATGGTTAATTATCCTTTATTTGTATTCGAAAATAAATTGCTCACATATCTTGTTGGTTTTGTAATAGTTATCGTGCTATCATATCTCCTTGAGGTTGTTCTGCAAAAAAAGATAAATACACTTACTGATAAGTATGTTAAAAAGGTTAGTTAGTATTGGCTTGCTGCTTATTGTTATCATTTCGGGCTGCGCCAAGGAGAAAGACAATGGTAAGGTGATCTTCATCGGCGACTCGCACATTGAGCGCTGGGATCTGGCTACCAATTTTCCGGCAGTAAATATTACCAACGCCGGTGTAAGCGGTTCGGTAATTAACGCTGTGGCGGGCGACCTCAATAAAACGACAGGCAGCTTTGGTAAATGCTTTATTGAAGCAGGTACAAATGATATCCGCAATTATATTTCACGTGGTAATGACGAGGAGAAAATTGTAACCAGCGTTTTAGCCGACTACGATAAGTTGCTTGCCAAAACAACGGCCCGCTTTAAAAAGGTATATGTAATTGCCATAATACCACGCAGCAATTATAACAGCGGTAAAGGCACCGCGGCAATTTATAAACGCATTAATAACGAACTGAGACTAAAAGTGAGCGCTACAAGCAACGCCCAGTTTATTGATATATATGAAGCGCTAACGGGCGACGATGATTACCTCGAAGCGATATATACTCAGGATGGTTTACATTTGAATTTAAAAGGTTATGAACAACTCAGCAACGCTACAAGGGCATTTGTTCTTTAAATTGACCCTGTTGGCAGGCATGCTTTTTTTGAGCGCCAATACCTACGCTCAATCTTTTATGAACTTCTCATCATACAACACAAAGCTTGCCCTGGGCGTTGAGGATAATAAGTACATTTTTGCCGGTTACCGGTCAGCCAATAATTTCGATATTAATCTTCGTAATACCACTTACGGCGAAAAGTTGAGCACGCAACTGGTACAGCTCGATTTAGGCTATAACCTAAAGGTGAGCGATAACTTTCACATCAGCCCGAGGGTGTATGCCTTCAGCAATTACGCTTTCGACAGGCGGAGTGTATGGGGCAATATCGATTTTGAACTAAAGGCCGATGACTTCAAATTTGCCTACGGTGCTTACGGCTACAAGAAAGAAGATGCCGATAAATTTAAAATAGCTAATCGGTTTAGCGTATATTACCAGGCTGCCGATGATGTAGCCATTTACTCTATGTACGGGCCCTCTGTAAATTTCCTGTCGTTTAAAGATGAACTGAACACCGGTGTGGTATTGCGCGGCGGCAAACTGGCCGGTCGTGTTGGTTACTACATACCTGATAGTTTTAATTTTAAATATAGCGGTATCAACCTCTCGCTATTATACAACATACTATAGATTATGAAGCTTTTACATATATACGATCATACCTATTTTTTTAAGGACGGAAATTATTACAGCTCGGGTGTATTTGGCTCGAAGGCCTGGGAGCCTTACCTCATGCACTTTGATTCGGTAACGGTTTTGGCTAACCTTAGCGATGATGCCGATGCCGACGTAAGCAAGTTTGACATAGCCGGCCGCGAAGGGGTTAACTTTAAGTTTGTTGATAACAAAAGGTTACTGCCCAATTACCTGAAAAGCTACGTGGTAGATGATGCCAAACTGGTAGAAGCCATAAAAGAGTACGATGCCATTGCCGTACGTTTACCAAGCGAGCTGGGTTTAATCGCTATTAATATCGCTAAAAAACTGAAAAAGCCTTACGCCGTTGAGGTAGTAGGCTGTGCCTGGGATTCATACTGGTACCATGGCTCGTTAAAAGGCAAACTGATGGCGCAAATTACTTTTAGCCGTATGAAAAAGGCTTTAAAGGAAGCGCCCTTCGCTATATATGTAACACAGGATTTCTTGCAGAAACGTTACCCATCCAACGGGTTCACCTATAATGCATCAAACGTAATACTGCCCGATACTTTAACAGCCGATATCGCCGAAAAGCATATCGCCCTGCTAAAACAGCCTAAAGCTAAATTGCGTATAGGTTTGGCCGGTACCATGAATGTGAACTACAAAGGTCACCAGGAAGCCATACTCGCGCTGAAAGAAGTAATTAATGACATACCGCCTTTCGAGCTATTATTTATAGGTAAGGGCGATACTACCTGGCTGGAAGGTGTGATCAAAAACGCCGGGATGGAAGAGCATGTGAAGATCATCGGTAAAATAGCATCAGGCACCGCGGTGTTTGATTTCTTTGATAGCCTGGACTTGTATATGCATCCCTCAAAGCATGAGGGCTTGCCAAGGGCAGCTATTGAGGCCATGAGCAGGGCTTGTCCGCTGCTGGCCTCGACCATTGCAGGTACCCCTGAACTGTTGCCGGCCCAGTATTTACACGAGCCCGGCGACTATAAAACCCTCGCTACGCAAATAAAAAAAGTGCTGAATAACACCGATTTGCTTTGCGAAATGGCATTAGAAAACTTCAATCGTTCAAAAGCTTACAGTTATACTGAAATAAAGGCAAGGAAAAGCTATTTTTGGAGCCAGTATAAAGCGCATCTAACTACATAAACAATGAGTAAAACAAAGCCTCGTATTGCCATAGTTACCAACATAGCCTGGAACATCTACAACTTTAGGCGCGGATTGGCTACGGCGATAAGAGAGGCCGGTTATGAACCGGTATTAATGGCAGCGCCCGACGCCTATTCGGAGAAGCTGATTCAGGAGGGATGGATATTTGAAGCCGTACACCACCTGGAAAGAACCGGTATGAACCCGCTGAAAGACCTGATGCTGTACAAAGAGTTTGTAAAACTGTACCGCAAATACAACATTAAATGTGGCCTGCACTATAATGCCAAGCCATTGGTTTACGCGAGTTTGGCGGCTACAAAGCTGCACATACCTTACATTCCGTCAATTACGGGTTTGGCAGGGCCGTTTTCGGGTAATCGCCCGCTTATCGGTCGTATTGTAACGCGCCTGTACGCACGCGCGCTTAAAAAGAGCTATAGAGTGATCTTCCAGAATAACGAAGACCGCGATTTCTTTTTGCAAAAAGGTATTACCTCTGCTAATAAAACCTTATTGGTTGAAGGTTCGGGTGTGGATATGGAAAAATTCCGTTCGGAACTTTACGGTACGCCACCTGCTGATAAACTGGTATTCCTGATGTTCGCGCGTTTATCGAGAGCGAAAGGAGTGGAGTACTATATAGAGGCCGCAAAGGCTATAAAGGCTAAATATCCTAATGTGATATTTAAACTGGCTGGTCCTTTTGATAGTGATAAGCTGGCTTTAAGCAAAACGGAAATAGATGCCTGGCACGAAGAAGGCGTTATAGAATACCTTGGCGTATCTGATTTTATACAGAAAGAGATCAGCCAGGCACATGTGATCGTTTACCCGTCGTATTATCGCGAAGGTATCCCAAAATCGCTGATCGAATCGGCAGCAATGTCGCGCCCAATCATTACTACTGATAACGTGGGCTGCCGCGAAGTAGTTAAGGATGGCGTGAATGGTTACCTGGTACCTGTAAAAGATGCCGAAGCGTTAACCGCCGCCTGCGAAAGGTTCATCAACTTATCTACCGAAGAAAAAGAAGCTATGGGCAAAGCCTCACGCGAGCTTGCCGCTACCCGTTTCGATGAAAAGAAAGTAGTATCGGCCTATACCAAATTAATAGCTGAAGTAATTAAGAAATAAAAAAGGCAATCAGCCCGGGAATTAATTTCCGGGCTGATTGTTTAATAACCTAAGGTTGCTCTTGCCGGATGAACCTATACCATCGGCCGCCGAATCAATAATACTCATCGCTTTCTTTGCTGAACCAACCTGCCTCATCAGCCTGTTACCCGACATTACACCGTTTATAATTCCCGCCTTTTTATCAAAAGTGAAATTGTTGTTGTTGGAAACATCGGCATTGTCAATAATGCAATTGGCATAAGGCATGGTAAAATTGGTCATGTCGTTACCCTTAACCACCAGGTTGGTGATAATACCGCTCGGGATAATACGGATGCTTTTGCTGCCCGTTACACGGTTATTCAAAAACTGTACATTATCCAGCTTTCCGCCTAAAAAGTTTACCGCGCTACCCTGTGGAATAGTTTTGCCGGGTTGACTTTTGATTGTCCACGAGGCAAGTTTAAGTGTAGCAGTTTGTCCGTTTATATTTAATATTTCGTAAGTGCCCGCGTTGTCTATCTTCACAAAACTACCTTTCAAAAACATAGATTTGTTACCCTGCGCGCTGTTGGCTACCTGCACCGTTACCGATGCGTTTATTGCCGGTTGAGTAAAGGATTGTGTGGTAGCGGTAGGTAGTCTTTTAAACGCGTACGATCTTATTTTACCAAAGGCTATGGCGTTGCCGCTGTATTTGGCATCAACGGTAATGTCGTTATTTTCTATGGTGATATCCTTCATGTAAGGTTCGGCGCCGCTCAGGTTAATAATGAAGGGGAACGAGCTGCCTTTGCGGTAACTGGTGCCGTAAACATTATAATCGCTCACGGTAATCTTGTTTTTGAATACATGCAAACCCGAAAAGGTTTGCACGCCGCCATCTTTTATAGCCGTACCCGGATCGTGCCCGAACAGTATAGCGCTGCCGAAAGCGTCATTAATGGTATTGCCGGTAACGGTAAAGTCCTCAAAGTCGGCTTCTTCGTCAGATACCGTGGTGAAGGCGATTCCATTGGCCTGCGGCTTGTTTATCACGTTGTTTGAAACAGTAATGCGTTTTAATACGCTGCCTCCACCTGCCACAAACTGGTGCGATTGCGCGTTTGAAACACAGTTATCTATCAGTACATCGGTGGTAGAATCAGCAAACGAGCTAAAGTTAATGCACCAGGCATCTTTGCCGTTTCCGCCTGCTACATCGGGGTGTACACGCTTGGCGTTATCGATAAACTCTATCCTTTGTATTTTTATATTGCGGATGTAATTGCCTTTGCGGCCCTTGAAAACTATGATGGTGAAATAATCCGTCCAGGTATCTACAAAGTTAAAGTCGAGGGTCATGTCTGAAAATACCACGTTCTCCACGTTCATGGCCGGGTGACTGCTCTTGTCGGCATCGTAAGTAGCTACACCAAAAAGCATGCGGGTTGTTTGGCGCTTGGCTTTTATGGTTGTTTTACCCATCCCGTCGCCATAATATTTACGGTTCGATACCACATCCACAGGAGCCATTAAATAAGTACCCGCCGGGAAGTAAACGTTACCAACTGCCTGCGCCTTGCGTACAATAGCGGCACAATCGGTATTGCCGGTTTTGTCAGCGCCGAACCAGGTCACATTCACGGTGGAATCTTTTAGAACACGTTTGTAACGTTCGCCGGTTGCGGTTACCACAATAGTTCCAGTATTGTCGGCAGATGTATGGTCGTTAGGATCATACACCCAGTCGCCGCTACCAAAATCGGTGGTATGGTATTTAAGAATGTCTGTTTTCCCGCTCAAGGCACGTAAGTCATTCAAGCTAACTGTTTTTACAGCGGTATTGCTATGTTTTGCAGCTGGATGATTTTCGGTATTAACAAGTTTAGCATCGCTATAAAAGGGCGATAACAATAAACCGGTGGCTATGGCAGATAATATAAATTTCATTGTATCTGATGTTTAAAACGTTCGTTTAAAAGTGTTCGACGGTCATAACCTGTAAAAGATTAATCGCGTTTATTATAAGTTGCCCGGAAAAAGGGCTCTTGTCATTGCGAGGTACGAAACAATCCCGTAGCTCTGTATGTTTGCTCTGTATGTTACGCGATTGTTTCGTACCTCGCAATGACAAAAAAATCCTCAATAACTTCTAACTACCTCAACAGCAATTTAACGTTGTTGTTTATAGTATATTCTAAAGGGTGGCCTAAAAAGCGTTTTATTATAATAAAAAACGCCGCGTATGTTAAGTGCGGCGTTTTCTGTTCGTTAAAGGAGGGTATACATATTATGCCTCACCCATAGTGCCGCCAAAGTTTATCGGGAACTCGGGGTGGGCGGGTTGTATTTTAATACGACCGTTTATACTTTCAAATTTTTCAATATTATCTTCTAAAGCGGTCAGCAGTCTTTTGGCATGCTCCGGCGTTAATATAATCCTTGATTTTACTTTAGCCTTCGGGATGCCCGGCATCAGGCGTATAAAATCGAGCACAAACTCGGAGTTTGAATGCGTAATAATGGCAAGGTTAGAATAAATGCCTTCCGCAACTTCTTCCGAAAGTTCAATATTTAACTGGTTCTCATTTTGTTCTTCCATGATATATGTTATTTCTTTTAGTCTTGATTTTTAATAGTTGTGTCGCTTTACAACAGCGTTATAATCCGAAAAGTTCTTTATTCCTGAATGGATATTTGCTTACATGGTCATAAGTATCTTTCCATAAACGCTGGCTTTGAAAAGCGTTCAGGTGATCCTGATGGTGAAAATCGGTCGCTCCCAAATCGTAAGCGTTGTTTTTGAGCAGTTTTAACGCGGTGTGCTTTACATCGCGCCCGTAATAACCGGTTACCGAAAGCAGGTTGAGTTGCAGCAGGCAACCCATATCCTTAAAGCGGTCTATCCGCTCGGGTTTTGCATGGTAAAAGGTATACCTTTCGGGGTGGGCCAGTATAGGTTTGTAACCTTGCAGGTTCAATTCAAATACATAATCTTCAATACCCGGCGTTTCTGATAGGTACGACATTTCTATCAGTATATGTTTATTGGGCAGCAGCAGCATATCGCCCTGCTCTACCAGCGGACCAAAATCCATGTTCACCATGTACTCGGCAGCCGCGGCTATCTTTATGTTATTATCTTTTATAAACTGATGGCTTTGCAGTTGGGTAAGCGCGGCGCTAATGGTTTGGCGGTTATTAGGATACAGCTCCATAAAAATATGCGGTGTGCATATAAATGATGAAAAACCGAGGTTGCGCAGTGCCGAAATATAGTTAACTGAACTTTCCACATCCGGTGATCCGTCGTCAAGTCCGGGTAATAAGTGAGAGTGGATATCCGTGCCAATAAAATCAAAATCTACTTGTACAGGAGATTTTTTAAAGAAATTAAACATATAAACAAATACAAGCTATAAAGGTAACAAAACTTGCCTAAGATATTTAATTAGCTTCAATATTGTACGCTTATATGCCGGTTAAATTGCTATGTTTGAGCAGCTAACCGAAGGATGACTTAGTGTTTGGCTGATTATATTTTACCATTTTCAATTAATAAGCCCGAAAACAGAAATATTGTTATATTTTTATCCTTTGTGGAGGTTTTTAGAAATTTCGATAAAAAACACATCGAATTTTGTTCTTTTTAACAATCACATAACATATTTAACAAGTTGAGTTAAACAAAAATATATGTCAAGAAAGCGTATACTGATCACCGGGGCCGCGGGCTTCTTAGGGTCGCACCTGTGCGACAGGTTTATCAAAGAAGATTACCATGTAATTGGTATGGACAACCTGATTACGGGCGACCTGCGTAACATAGAGCACCTGTTTAAACTGGAGAACTTCGAGTTTTATAACCACGATGTATCCAGCTTTGTACACGTACCCGGCGATCTGCACTACATCCTGCATTTCGCATCACCGGCCAGTCCGATAGATTACCTGAAGATCCCTATCCAAACTTTGAAGGTAGGCTCATTAGGAACGCACAATTTATTAGGCTTAGCCAAAGTAAAAGGCGCGAGAATGCTGATCGCTTCTACCTCAGAAGTATATGGCGACCCGAACATCAACCCACAACCCGAAGAATACTGGGGTAACGTAAACCCTGTTGGTCCGCGTGGTGTATATGATGAAGCCAAACGTTTCCAGGAAGCTATTACCATGGCTTATCATACCTTCCATGGTTTAGAAACCCGCATCATCCGGATCTTCAATACTTATGGCCCAAGGATGCGGTTGAATGATGGCCGTGTATTACCTGCATTCATCGGTCAGGCCTTAAGGGGCGAATCATTAACCATGTTTGGTGATGGTTCACAAACCCGCTCGTTCTGTTATGTAGATGATTTGGTTGAAGGTATTTACCGCTTGCTATTCAGCGATTATGCCCAGCCAATGAACATTGGTAACCCCGATGAGATCACCATCCGCCAGTTTGGTGAGGAGATCATCAAATTAACGGGAACCGATCAGGAACTGATCAGCCTGCCATTGCCGGTTGATGATCCGAAACAACGCCGTCCGGATATAACCAAAGCCAAAGCCATACTGGGCTGGGAGCCGAAGGTATCGCGTAGCGAAGGTTTGAAGATCACATTGGACTACTTTAAGTCATTGCCTGATGCTGAGATCCGCCATAAAGATTTCACCTATTACAATAAATAGTAGATACGATACTGCATAGTAAATCCCGGATGTTCAATACATCCGGGATTTTTTATGTTAAGGCTGTTTTTGATATGGGGTTTCAAATTGTGTTTGATATCGGTGCTTTATCCACCATCGTCATTGCGAGGAACGAAGCAATCTCTACTTAGGTTTGTGCTGTAATTAACGTCAGTCTGCTCTTGGGCGCAGAGCCCCATTACTTTTGAGGGCAAAAGTAACAAAACCCTTGTCCAGCAAAAGGCTTCTTTGCCGCACAAGGCCATTTCCCTGCAAACCGTTCAGAACTTAGGGCTGGAACTTTTGCCCCAACGCTCGTTTCCTCCCCACATGCAACAAGTTCGCTATGCCCGCCTTTGCGCTCATTGGCCACCAAAGTTCTGCCCGTTTTCGCCCGAAGCTGTTCGCTGACGAGGAGGACAACTCGTTTAAATGACGCGGTTTTTAGAAACCATCCTGCGAAATAGTTTTTAAACCATTTCTGACCATATGCAAATATATCATCTCATTATTTGTGCGTAATTTTACCGCCAATGAGCTACAATAGTTTACAAGCCTGCGTTACCGACCTTGAAAAGAATGGTCATTTAATAAGAATAAAAGAAGAAGTTGACCCTTATCTGCAAATGGCAGCCATACACCTAAGAGTGTTTGAAAATGAAGGGCCTGCAATTTTATTCGAAAACGTTAAGGGCAGTAAATTCCCGGCGGTATCTAACCTGTTCGGTACGCTTGAGCGCTCAAAATTCATCTTCAGGGATAGCTTGGATAAAGTTAAAACCCTGGTCGATATTAAATCAGACCCTATCAGGGCAATCAAAAATCCGTTAAAATACGCTAACGTAGCGCTTACAGCATTATCGGCTTTGCCGATGCGTGTGGGTAACAAAGCGCCAATCAGTTTTGGTCGTACACAAATAAGCGAATTGCCCCAAATTGTTAACTGGCCTATGGATGGCGGCCCGTTTGTTACCATGCCGCAGGTATACACCGAAGATGCCGATAAACCCGGTATTATGAATGCTAACCTGGGTATGTACCGTATTCAGTTGGGCGGTAACGAGTATATTCAAAATCAGGAGATTGGTTTACACTATCAATTACATCGTGGTATAGGTGTGCACCAAACCAAGGCCAACGCGAAAGGTCAACCATTAAAGGTGAGCATATTTGTTGGCGGTCCGCCATCGCACCCGGTTGCCGCGGTAATGCCATTGCCCGAAGGTCTATCCGAAATGACCTTTGCCGGTGCTTTGGGCGGCAAGAGGTTTCGTTATTTTTACGATCAAGAAGGTTTCTGTATCTCTGCCGATGCCGATTTTGTGATCACCGGAACCGTAATGCCGCACGACAATAAACCCGAAGGACCTTTTGGTGATCACCTCGGCTATTACAGTCTTACCCACCCGTTCCCGCTGATGAAAGTGCATAATGTGTACCATCGTAAAAACGCGATATGGTCGTTCACGGTGGTTGGTCGCCCACCGCAGGAGGATACCAGTTTTGGGGCACTTATTCACGAAATAGCAGGTTCGGCATTGCCCCAGGAAATTCCGGGATTAAAAGCCGTTAACGCGGTTGACGCGGCAGGGGTGCACCCTTTACTTTTCGCTATCGGCAGCGAACGTTATACACCATACCTGAAAGAGCGCAAACCGCAGGAAATCCTGACCATTGCTAATCACATCCTTGGTAAAAATCAGTTGAGTTTAGCCAAGTTCCTGTTCATAGCAGCGCATGAGGATGACCCTAAACTGGATATACATGATATCGGCGCTTTCCTGAAACATATTTTGCAGCGGATCGATCTTACCCGCGATCTGCACTTTTATACCAAGACAACTATAGATACGCTTGACTACAGCGGCAATGGGTTAAACTCGGGCAGTAAGGTAGCGGTAACCGTTGCGGGTGAAATTAAACGCGAACTATGGAACGAATTGCCTGCCGGATTCAGCCTACCAAGGCCGATAGCTAATTACAAAGTGGCCATGCCGGGTGTACTGGCGATTGAGATCCCCAAGAATATCAAAGGCAGCGACATTGAAATAGTGCTGGAAATACTGGAAGAAGAACTGGCGAATAAAAACATGGAAGGCCTGCCACTAATAATAATGTGCGATGATGCCGATTTTGTAGCGCAAAGTATCAACAACCTGGTTTGGGTAACCTTTACCCGCAGCAACCCGTCGCACGATATATATGGCATCAATAGCTTTACCGAGCATAAACACTGGGGTTGCAAGGGCCCAATGATCATTGATGCCCGCATTAAACCACACCATGCACCCATACTTGAAAAAGACCCGGCAACAGAAAAACTGGTGGATAAGATGGGTGAAAAGGGCGGTGCTTTGTATGGGATTATTTAGGTAAGTGAGTGATGTAGGTAAGTAGTAAGTAGTGAGTAAGTAGTGAGTGAGTGAGTGAGTGAGTGAGTGAGTGAGTGAGTGAGTGAGTGAGTGAGTGAGTGAGTGAGTGAGTGAGTGAGTCGCGACTTATGCTTTGCTAAACTCGCGGCGGCGGGGGATAGGTTTGTTTGTCTTCGTATTTTTTTGTATTATTAGCCTCCTAACAATCACAGCATGGATCATAAAATTCAATTTTATACGTATTACGGTCAGTTTTACATTAGTGATAAAATATCATTCGGTGACACAAGTAGTGATAATTTTTGGACAGAGACTGCGTTTAACGACCGCCTGGCACTGGAAGAGGGGATATTGGGTGTAGGAATAGATGTTTATCCGCAGATAAGTTGCGAGATACACTTACTTGAAGCGGCAACTGAAATGGGTCTTTCGCAATACAGACATGTAGTTGAGGGTGGGTTAAATGTGCCTTCAGGTGTATTACAAATATTAGAGTGTCCATCTTCAAATATAGAATTAGAAATAAAAATCAACCCGGGTATATACCGCGCAAGGGTCTATTCATTAGGACTTGAAGACGAAACCGTTGACGAGGATGATGCCGTTGATCTTTATAAAATTGAAATATGGCCCGATAACTATATTGAACGAGTGGTGTTGAAACATTCTGATCAATAAGAAGTCTCCTTTATAATTCATAGTCGCAGCTGTCATGCTTAGGTACGAAGCATCTAATTGCCCACCTATATAGTGAAAAAATTTATTCGCCATACTGAGAATGATAGTTAGTTATCATAAACAACAAAGCCTGAATAGTTTAACTATTCAGGCTTTGTAATATTTAGCGAATGAGTTTTACACACCCAAATCCTGCATTATCGCATTGATCTTGGCATCCAGTTGCTCATCGGTTGCTTTGTAGGCTTCTTTGCTTTCCAGCTTGCCGTTTACGCTGCAATAGAATTTTATCTTTGGTTCAGTACCCGACGGACGGGCAGAAATGATGCTGCCATCTTCGGTAATGAATTGCAATACATCCGACTTAGGCAATTCAATAGCCTTAGTGGTATTGCTGTTCAAATCAGTTTCTATGCTCTTCTCGTAATCTTTCAGCGCGATAACTTTTGAGCCGCCCAGGGTAGCAGGAGGGTTGTTCCTGAATTTTTCCATCATGGCTACAATTTCCTCGGCACCGGTTTTACCTTTTTTGGTGATGGAGATCAGTTTTTCTTTAAAGAAACCGTACTCGATATAGGTATCCAATAAGGCTTCAAACAAGCTGCTGCCTTTATCTTTATAGAAGGCCGTCATTTCAGAAATGAACGCGCTCGATACCACCGCGTCTTTATCACGAACCAGTTCGCCAATCAGGTAACCATAGCTTTCTTCGCCGCCACCAATAAAGGTTTGTTTGCCTTCAAATTTGGTCATTAGCTCGCCAATATATTTAAAGCCGGTTAAGGTGTTATAGTAGGTTACATTTTTAGCTTCGGCAATGCGCTCTATCAGGTTTGAGGTTACAATGGTTTTAACAATGTACTCGTTACCGGTAAGTTTGCCACTTTCCTGCCATGCGGTAAGCAGGTAGTTGATGAGCATGCTGCCGGTTTGGTTACCGTTAAGCAATACAAACTCGTTATCGGTATTTTTAACTGCAATACCCACACGGTCGGCATCAGGGTCGGTAGCCAGCACAAGGTCGGCATCCACTTCCTGCGCTTTTTTAAGGGCAAGGGTAAGGGCTTCTTTTTCTTCAGGATTAGGGTATACTACCGTTGGGAAGTTACCATCCGGTGTAGCCTGTTCTTCAACAACTATCACATTTTCAAAACCGAAAAGCTCCAATGCTTTAGGCACTAAAGTGATACCGGTACCGTGGATAGGCGAGTAAACGATCTTCAGGTCTTTCTGGCGTTTGATAGCATCAGGAGATACCGATAGTTTAACGATCTTTTCAAGATATGAATTATCAATATCAGCGCCTATCAGCTCTACGTTCTCGGCAATGCGGTCAAACTTAATATCGTCAACACTGCTTACTGCCGCTACTTCTTTCATTACCGCCTCGTCTTCCGGGAAAACGAACTGGCCGCCATCGGCACCATAAGCTTTGTAGCCGTTGTATTCTTTAGGATTGTGCGACGCGGTAAGCATTACACCACTTTTGCAACCCAGTTCGCGTATAGCGTATGATAGTTCGGGAGTAGGCCTCAACGCCTCGAAAAAGTAAACATGGATACCATTGGCCGAAAATACATCGGCGGTTACGCCTGAAAACAGATCGGAGTTGTTACGGCTATCATGTGCTATGGCAACTTTTATCTGCTCGTTAGGGTAGCTTTTTTTAAGGTGATTGCTTAGGCCCTGGGTAGCAGCGCCAATGGTGTATTTATTAATACGGTTTGAACCCGGACCCATGATACCACGCAAGCCGCCGGTACCAAATTCAAGATCGCGGTAAAACGAATCGGTTAACTCTGTGTAAGCCTTATCATCAAGCAATTTCTGTATTTGTTGCTTCACTTCAGCATCGTAGTTGCCTTCAAGCCATGTATTTACTTTCTGAAGAACGGATGGATCTAATTCCTGCATTGGTAACTATTTTTAGTTTAGATATTGAACTTGTATTACAACAAATATGTCAATAAAATGTGAGGATACATTTTACATTATCATATTTTGTTGATTTTTTAATAAAGCCATAATAATGCAATAGGCTAAAAGCTTACTGCATTATTATTATCTTAAAATAGTGACGTAACCGGTGAGTTTTGGTCCGCCTGATCGCGGATCTATTACATAGTAATAAGTGGCGGCAGGCAGGCCTTTTCCGCTAAAGGTACCATCCCATGGGGTAGGGTAACCAATAGAGTGAAATACCGGCTGACCGTAACGATTGAATATATCTACTATAGCATCTTCATAAGCTATCAACCCGCGTATTTGCCATACATCATTTATACCATCGCCGTTAGGGGTAAAGGTATTTGGTATGGTAATGTCAGGTGATACTTTTACGCTAAGTACATCGGTATTTGTACAACCACGACTATCGGTTATCAGCAAAGTATAGGCACGGTCGCCGGTGCCGGTGAGTATTGGGTTTTTGACGGTATTATCACTCAGGCCAATATTAGGTGTCCACAGGTAAGTGACATTTTCATCGCTTACTGTTGGGTTAAGGGTAATGGTTTTACCCTCCAATACATAACGTACCCCGCCCGCGTTAACGCTTGGTGGCGGTGTGAATTTGATAACGGTTTCATCTGATGCATAGAAGCATGTACCCGGGTTGCTCGCCGTTAATTTGATACCTATTGATGCGCCGCTTTTTCTGTCGGCTTCGGTTGGCAGGTAAACAGCATTGAGGTCATTAGCCGATGGGCTGAATGTTCCGGTTCCATTAGTAGTACTCCATGTAAAGCTGGTGCCGGTAAAGTCTGTGCCGGGTTTGCCATGTAACTGAACAGTGGTAGCTTCTATACAAGTTTCAATATCAGTACCTGCATCAGATGCCGGCCTTAACCCGAAAGTAAATTCAACATCATCGGTAGCTTTGGCGCAATCATCTGCACTGGTTGAAGTAAGGGTTAGTATCACTTTACCGGTAGTTTTATCTTGTGCCGATGGTATGTATTTAGCGTTAAGTATGTTGGCTGCAGGTGAGAAGGTGCCGGTTCCGTTAGTGCTCCATACACCGGTAGTGGTACCACCTTCCATTGTTCCGTTAAGCTGTATCTCATTATCAGTCGGGCATATCAGCGCGTCGTTTCCGGCATGCGGCGCAGGCGGTTCGTTTACTACAACCTCTTCTGTTTCATAAACCTGGCTTACGCAACCATTGCTAGTAACTGTAAGAAAGTATTTACCCGCGTTTGCACCCGTAACGTTTTTTATAACAGGGTTTTGTTCTGCCGAAATAAAGCCATTAGGGCCGGTCCACGAATAAGTAACACCGGTACGCAGAACACGAGCATTTAACTTAAGCTCGCTACCCATACAAACCGGGGTAAGGGCATGTGGATCAGGATTGCCTGGTAATGGGTTTACAGTAACCCGATATTGTATAGTTTTACCGGTACACCCAAAAGCAATCGGCGTGATATCGTATATTACAGTAATTGCTGAACCGGTATTATTAATGAGTATTTCATCAATGCGGTTGGTTGTACCTGTAGCCGCCGCGTTGTCAATACCTGAAACAGCCCCTCTCGACCAGCTGAACGTTGCTGATGGTACATTGGATGTAATGTCGTAGCCCAATGCATTGCCGCTGCATGCCGTTCCGGTAGTCGCGCTTGTTACCCTTACATCGGGGTTAACCGTCATGCGGATAGTTGATGGCCCGCCTTCGCAATTAGCGGTGGCATAGGTGAGGGTATAAGTTACTTCAATAGGCGCGTCAGAAGTGTTCGACAAGAACTCGCCGATATTCTTACTGTGCTGGCCCGATATGGCAGGGTTATCAATACCCGGTACAGCCTCACGCGCCCAGCTGAATACGGTAGGTGTATTAAACTCTATCTGGTAGCCGGCTTGTACTTCATTACAAAGCGTACGGGTAGGCTCGCTGATTAACGTTGGAGTTGGGTATACGGTCATCGTATACTCGAATGGCACTGCCGAGCACGAATTATCAGTTGATACAATGGTATAAACCACATCAACCGCAGCGGCGCTGGTATTGATCAGCAATTCATCAATAGTGTTTGATGTTTGATCAATAACCGGGGCATTGCTGATGCCGGGTACCTGGGCACGGCTCCATTTAAATGTTGCAGTAGGTACTACCGAAGTAATGGTATAAGGCAATGATTTGCCGCTGCACACTACCGCTTCGCTCGCGCTGGTGATGGTTGGTACGGCTGTAACACGCGCATCTACTCTGCTTCTTTCGCTGGTACAACCGTTAACAGTGGTTTGTACATAATAGGTATCATTAGCATTAAAGTTAGTTACAACAAGGGTAGCATCTAATGATATAGGTACGCCACCAACCGGTGCGTTATACCATTTATAGCTGGTTGGCGAGCCCGTAGCCGTAATTTCCAGCTGACCGCCCTTACATATTGTTACTACTGCCGGTACAACAGGTTTGGCAACGGCCGTTTTAACGGTAACGGTTACTTCTGTGCGTTCACCGGTAATGCTGCCAATGGAAGTTTGTACATAATACTTGGTAGTGGCTGTTAAGTTAGGTGTGATAAATTCAGCACCTTCCTGAAGCGGAGTTGTACCATCAATAGTGCTGAACCACCGGTATACGCCGCCCGGCCCGGTTGCCTTCAATATAGTTGATGTATTATAGCAAATCTCTCCCGGATCTTGTACCGTAGGTTTAGGCGGAATAGGGTTAATACGGATCACCACCTGGTCGGCATTAGGGCCGCATGGCCCCGGAGGATCGTTGGATGTTAAAGTAAGCGTAGCCACAGTTTCACCTGGAGCCGGGGTGTAATTTGTTGTTTTGCCGGTAGGGTTACTGAAAACACCCAGGCCTCCGCTCCATCTTTGTCCGGATGAGTTACTTACTGTTCCGCTTAAGCGAACAATATCTCCGGGCTTAACTATTTGATCGGGTCCGGCATTTACATCCACCACACCATTAATAGTTACAGGTTGAGTAAAAGTTTTGGTAGAGCCATCGCTAAGTGTAACGGTATTTGTTACCTGGTAGGTGCCCGGTGTACTTGCCCGCAGGTCTATCTGGCCGGTAGTAACGTTCACAAATACGAGCCCACCCGGTGTAGCCGAAAATACACCCGGACCGGTGCCGAGGTTAAAAACCGGGGTAGGGTTAGACTGATTTTGGCAATATGGGCCATTGTAGGCAAACTCCGGTTTGGGGTTAGTATTAATAAGTATAGGTGCACTGTAGCTACCCGGGCATGGCCCCTGATAGGTGTAAGTGATAATGTATGAGCCCGGTGTAGTAGCGCTTATATCGATCTTACCTGTGGTGTTATCAACAAATACTAAACCTGCCGGTGCCGAAGTGAATATACCCGGTGCCGGATTTATCTTAACAGGAGTAGGATCGGGGCTGGTAGAATCATACGTTCCTGATGAGTAAAGGAATCCGGTATTATATTCTGGATTAACATTAACCCTTACTGCCAGCCTTTCACTTGTACAACTGCTCGAGTTATTTTGCGCGTAAAAGGTAGAATTTCGTTGCAGGTTACCTGTACGGAAGGTATTGCCCGTGTGTAATGGTGAGCCGCCTGTAGGGCTATCATACCAGGTAATGGTTCCGCCATCAGGTGAGTTAGCTTGCAGGTCGGCAGGGTTATTATAACATACCAGCGTACCCGATGATGATGAGGTTGGCAATTGCGGCGTAGGGTTAACCGTTACTGTAACCGCCTTACGCGGACCGGTACAACCATCAACCGTGGCTTGCACATAGTAAGTTGTAGTAGCGTTTAAAGCCGGTGTATTGTAGCTTGCATTTGTTGATAGGGAGTTGCCGCCGGTAGGGGCATCAAACCACTCAAAAGCCGCGTCATCAACACCCGATGCGATGAGTCTTGTTCCGTTGCCTGAGCATACCGTGGCGTTATTTGCTGTAGGCGTACCTACGGCCGGCAATACGGTTACACGTACCGCTACACGCCTGCTTACGCAGCCGTTAACGGTGGTTTGTACATAGTATGTTGTAGTAGCTGTTAAAGGCTGCGGCGTGGTAAATACATCGCCGCGGGCAATAGGGGTAGTCGCGGTTGATGAAGTGAACCACTCGTAGCTACCACCCGGATTGGTGGCGGTTAAGGTAGCCGGTGTGCCATTACACACCAACGGTACAGTTACCGAAGGATTATCGGGGGTGTTGTTTACCGTAATTTTTATTTCGGCCCTGTCGCTGCCGCACTGGCCGTTGCTGGCCTGTACAAAGTAACTGGTGCTGCGCCTTAATGCGGGTGTGGTATAGCTACCATCGGCATTTGATGTAAGCGCACGCCCTATAGCGTCATACCACTGGTAATTACCTGGTCCGGCTACTAAGGTTTTTACTTCGCCCTGGCAAACGGTAATGGTTTGGTCGGCAGGTTTTACAGGTACCGGTATAACGGTTACCGTTACCGGCACACGGTCGCTTTTGCAATCGCCAACGGTGGTTTCTACCCAAAAGGTAGTGTTGGCGGTTAATATCTTTGTCGAGTAATCTAAACTCGAAATTATAGGTACGGTACTGTTACGAGTTTCGTACCATTTTACTACGCCATCCGCGGTAGCATGTAACTCTGCGCCGCTGCCCGCGCATATAGTTTTAGTGCCGGTAATTACAGGCGGTGTTAGTTGCGGTAATACCCTGGCCGTAACCTGTCTTGGGCTGCGGCAACCGTTAACCATTGCTATTAAATAAAAGGTTTGGTTTTGGGTTAAAGCCGGTGTTGTAAAAGTAGTGGTGGTTGATAGCGGAGTTCCTGTTCCGGCTGCATTGTCATACCATGCGTAAGAATCTGCCCCGGCATTGGCCTCAAAGGTAACACTACCACCCGCGCATACCGGCGAATTGCTGTTAACAACAGGCGGGGTAATAATTCTTACCTGTACGCTTGAGCGTACGCTTGGGCAACCGGTAAGGGTTACTTGTACCCAATATGTTTTATTTTCGGTAACGGCATCAATGGTAAATGTTTTGCCGGTATGTAAAAGAGTACCGCCATCTTGTGCGTCAAACCACTCAAAAACGCCTCCCGCCGGGCCTGTAGCAGTTAAGGTTGTTGATGACCCGGGACAAATTAAACCCGGATTATTTACCCCCGGGCGGTCTGGCTGTGTTAGTGTTGTAGTGGTAACTGCTTTGCTGGTTATAGGCGGGCAGCCCGGGCTATTTATGGTAACTGTGAATGTACCTGCCCTGTTTACATCAATATAAGGCGTAGTTTCGCCGGTGCTCCAGGCATAGGCATAGTTGCCTCCTCCTGTAACATTGGCGGTTAACCTAACAGGGCTACCGGCACAAATGGCGGTTACCGGCGCGTCGATTTTTACGCTGGTAGCACATTGGCTATACCCCGTTAGTGATAGAAATAGAAAGAAAAATACGAGTAGAAGGTTCTTCATAAACCGATATCTGTTTTGCGTCTGCTATAAATTAAATTGATCAATGAAGCCTTACTTCGATCCATAGTTTTTCGCCTGCTTAACCGCAAAAAATTATTTTTTGATGTTTGGTGTGGCAGGCAAACATTTGTAATAATGCCAGTTATACGCAGTCAAAATTGAAATGTTTAATTATTTAGAAAAGATTTATCACACATAATTGCAATAACCGGGTTTAAGCACCATGGCTGCCGTTATTTGTTATTTGATAAATACTAAGGATACAATAAGTTAACAGTGCTTATTTTAGCATTGCCACAGGCATTGCTAAAGCGTATTGTATTTGGGGTACGAGCATACCCGCTTAGGGAAAGTAATTGGTTTAAGGCCGGATCAGGCATCTTTTTAACCTGCTTACAAGCTACAGGTCTGCGGCTATAAGCTGGTGTGAAATATGTTGACTGTTTTCGCTGATATAAAGTTCAAACGACCGGGTTTGTTTTCGCCAATCGCTGATTTTATAAATTAAATTATTGCTGACTTTAAACCGGAACGCTTTTACTGTTTTTCGATAATTTATATCGTTACAAGCGTGAAGAAGATATCCCTTGCTGCACTATTTATATAATTGCCGTAATCACGAATAAAACGGCATTAAACAAAATCTTTTTTCTCCGCGCATATGTAAAAACCTGCCGGACTTTAGCCTGAAATTTTTATGTTTCCTGCTGTTGTTATAAAGTCAAGGTCTTATAAGCGTCAAACCACTTTTAAGGCTAATACTTATAAGCCACTAAGATAATACATAAAAGGCATAATACTTTATGGAAAGGGTTTTATAAGTATACTACTTTTGGGAATATCAATATTAATCGCCTTTGTTTTAAAATGTTAGGGAGAGGAGGAGTCTTTGTGCCTTTTTTTCGAATCGATAAACGTTTTAGGTTACAAATATTTAAACTAACAATAATATATGAAAATACCGGTGTTACTTTAAGTATTGTTTTATATTGCATGGTCAAAACTGACTTATCATTAAATGAGCACTCCAATTACTCCAACTGTTACAAACCACGCTTTCGAAAATAAGCAGCAATCAATTAATCCTGTCAGAGTATTGTTTATTCCTAACCCGATGCCGTCGCACATTATTCCTTTAATCGCGCTGGCAAATAAATTAAACAAGGATAACTTTGAAACGGCCTTCCTGTTACCAAAGGCTTTCCACGCTTATGTAAGGGCCTTTAAGTTTAATGTGCTTGATATTGACAAAAAAGCAGAGGACAGAACCACGCCGGAAATGATTGCCTTTTCTAAGTTTAAACCCAATGTGGTGGTTGACGACCTGAGTTATACCACGGCTTTCTCTACCCGTTTCGGTCAAATTCCGCGGATCTCGGTAGTGAGGAGGGGCGTTATTCCTTATGAAGTTAATACACCGGGTTATAAACACAGTTCAAAGGCCATACAATTTTTAGAGTCTATCGAAAAATTAAACCTGCCAAGCTTAGGCATGTGGACCCCGAAAAGCATAGCCGACCTGTTTATCGGTGATGTCAATATCATTCCTTCTTCTGCCTCCATTGAAGAATTACCCGATCAGCTTAAGCAAGATGCCTCTTATGTGTACTCAGGCGCGTTAACCCTGGCAGACGATGCCCTGATGGGAGGCCTCACTTTATTAGGCGCCCAATATGAAGATAACAGGGCTAAGGTAGAAGCCTTTGTTAATGCTCATGCAGACAGGCCAATTGTATATTTCACACACGGACTAACCGAACCAACGGAGATCACCAATAAGGCGCAGTTTATCATCAAGTCATTATTAAATAAAGGCGTTGCAGTAATCACCAACTTTGAGGATAACAGCGGTATCAGCGAGGAGCAGAGAAAGCTCATCTTTGCAGCGCCTGTTTTACCAATGCAATTCATTTGCTCCCATGTTAACCTGATGATACACCACTGCGGCAGCGGAACTTATAACTACCAGGTTCTACACGAGGTACCTGCCATTATTTTGGGCAGCAGGTGTTACGATCGCGATGATGTGGCGAAGCAACTGGATAAAAAGAATGCGGCGGTGTTTATTTCAGCAGACCTAAGCGACGACCTGTGGTATGCAAAATTCGAAAAAGCGGCAGAAAGTCTTCTAAACCCTGGTTCCGAAGAGTATCAAACCCAAAAGAGTGCCCTGGCCTTGTTAAACTCCGAAATGAGACAGAGTAGTACTGATTTTGATTTTGGTGATGTTATCACAAAGCTTTTGAGTAAACCGAAAAGTAAAGCCTCTGCTGTTTAAACTAATAATAAATAAAATCAACAACAATAAACGCCTGATCATACAATCAGGCGTTTATTGTTATTAAGGGTTTCAATGTTATAAAAACAGAGGAGCCGGGCATTTTATTTGCCCTTAACGTTGAAGAGGTACTGCCCGTAAACCACATCTTCATTAGTAATACCCTGCGCAATTACCCTGAACTTCCCGGTAACATCGTTGGTGAAAAATGAAAACTCCGCCTCGCCCGAAGTATTAATGGTGACATTATGTTTCCAGAACAGTGTTGACTGGTACTCGGGCACCGAACTGCTGGTATCATCAAAGCTGGCTCCGTAAAATTCTTTTTCGGTATATATGCCTTTGGTTATAAATATGTTGCTGTATTGCTTTTTTTCGTAGATAATACATCCGCGGTATATGATATCTACGAGTTTGCCATTTTGAAACACGCGTACATACTCTCCTTTTTTAGGAAGCCCGAAACTGCCTATTTTGCCGTGGTATCCGCAGTTAAGTATATTATTTACACACTTAAAATCACCACATTCGTTTACCTCAACCGGAACACCATTGTTGGCTGAAGTAGCAAAAAGAGAATTGTCTTTTTTGTCGGTTATTTTTACGCCAGTTAAACTTATGCTCCTTTCAAAGCCTTCAAGCACAGGGGTTTGGTTATTTAATGCCGGTAAAATTGGTGCTGTGTTGGTTTGCTGATCGTTGCGGATCAAATCTTCAATGGTTTTTGTGAAAGGGTTGTTTATGTGGATTACATAAGGGTCTGTTTTGCTTTTTCCCGACATGAAGAATACTGCTTTTTTGCCCGGAGTAACCAGCATTTCTTCAGGCTTTAAAGTGAAAATTCCGCTGTTGTCGGTATGTATTACGCCCGTTAACGTATCTCTTATAGACGTTAGTTCCATGGGCTTTTTTAGAGGCTTATCAGCATACGTTACGTTACCGCTATAGTTTAGGTGCTTGTAGTTTTTAACGGTATCGGCAGGTTTTGTGCCAAGTAATTCGGGCCAGGTATATCTTGTCCAGCCTTTTATCAGCAATAATTCTTCAACATAATGCTTATCTGTAAGGCCTGCATCCATCATGTTGTCTACCTGTGGCAAATTATTTATCTCGCGGTTGAGGTAATAATAGCCTTCAATATTATTCTCTTTACCTATAGCCATGCGGTTATCCTGTATACAGGCTAAAGAAAGAGCGCTGCCCTCAATTGAACTGTTGAGTTTTATTTTGAGCGATACCTTTTGCCTGGTATTATAAGCATTTTTATCTGTACTTATCTCCAGTTTGGGTTTGCGGTAAAAATGCGGAAAGAAGAGCCGCTCCGCAACCGGACGTTCGGCATTATCAAGTACCGTAATTATCGCCAATCCGCGCGGAATAGTACTGAGGTCGATCTTTTCGGGCTTGTTTATTATTGACTTATCCGCATCAAAACTGTAAAAAACCTCGCGATAATTGTGTACCAACACATGATAAGTTTGCGGCGAATTACTCTGAATTTTAAGCGTAAGGCTTTCTTCGTCAAGCGCGTTTTCTACATTTACAACAACCCCTTGCGATAAGGCAACCGGCAGCTTGTAGGCAGTGTCGCGCACACCGGGCAACTTTATTTTTACCTTATATAAAGCATCTTTTTGCGGTGTTAACGAAAAGGTACCCATGCCATAACTATCGGTAGCAATGGTATCCACCGGCTTGTCGTTTTTAAACAGAACGGCATCTGTTCTTAAAGGTTCGCCATGTGTCCCTTTCGCTTCCCAGCCTACCTTGCTGGTTTTACCGGCAACCAGATAGCCGCCTTCAGGATAAAATTTTATGGCAATTTTACGGGCAGGTACAATGTCGATATCCGCTTCCTCAATAAGTTTGCCCTTCCTTACCCGGGCTTTTAATACGTGTCCCTTTGACGATACTTTTTTCGCGTCGAAACTGAATGTATTAGTACCTGTATTATCGGTTCTGGCTTTTGCCGCTAACGCCGGTTGCAATATATCACCCATGCTATAAGTAATATCGGCATCAGTAAGTGGGCCCGTAATGTTTGCTGCATGCAGCGTAGTTTTTATGGTGCCTGATAGTGCCGGGGTATCGGCCAGGCTAAGTGCCAGTTTAATTTCGGGTATGGCAGTGTTTTTTAAAGTGACGGCTTGTTTAAAAACAAGTTCGGGCTGATTATTACTAAGTAGATCGGTAACGGCTGTAAAAGTATAATTGCCGGCCAGTATGGTATCCGGAATTACCATATTGCCAAAGCACAGGCCATTTTGAATTGGAAAACTCTCCTGCGCGATAATACTGTTGTCGGCATCGTTTACCAGCGCTAACGATAATATGCGATGCGCAGCAAGTATGGCTGTATCACAATTAAACACATAGCCTGTAAACCAAACCGATTCGCTATTGGTATAAATGGTTTTATCGAAATGCAGAAAAAGCACCGGTGATGTTTTCTTTATATCGTACAGGGTAAGTTTGGCTAACAATGTATCAGATACGCTTTTCTTTTGCGCGTAACCGTTTATCTTAAATCCAATGATCAGCAGGATACAAATAAGTAATCTCCGGTGGCGTATCATTTCATCTCATCCAAAACTTTAAACATTTTCTCCTTAATGCCTTTGGTGCTGCCATTGTAGTTATTCACCATGATAGAAAAGCAAAGTTCGCGGCCTTTGTAGGTTTGATAACCAGCGTAGGTAAGTACATCGCTGATGCTGCCGCTTTTCATTTTGGTATCATTGTAAATGGGCAGGCTCTCGTAAAAGCTATTGTACCAGCTTTCCTTTTTTGCCGATTGCAGTATGCGCGCCATGGTAAGGGTGGTTACCCTGTCGCCGGGCGAAAGACCGCTGCCATCATAAATATTGAGGGTATATGGGTCGATGCCCTTGGTCTTCCAAAAATCCTGCAATACTTTTACCCCGTTGGGTGTGGTGGGTTCTTTACCGGCCTTCATGGCTATGGTTTTTAACAGCTGCTCGGCGTACAGGTTCACGCTTTTTTGGTTGAGCCAATAAACTATCCTGCCCAGGTCGGGTGATGCTATGGTGGTAATCAGCTTACCTATCGCCGGGATCTGCTGACCTTTCAGGTCATAAGTAATGGTCGACTGCGGTTCGCCGCTTACCTTAATGCCCAGCGCATGCAAGGTATCGGTTAACCGGAACGCTGCTTCAAAAGCAGGATCGGGCACGGCGGCGGATACGGTTTTCTTGGTTTGATCTACAGCGTAAGTACCGCGCAGATACATGAGCTTTCCGCCCGTTGGCAGGTATACAAACGCCCTGTCGCCGGTACCAGCAGCGGAGTTAGTTAACTCGCTGATAAAGTTGAGGTAAGGCATGTTGGGCACCGTACGTAATACGCTGATGCCGCTGCCTACCGCGCCGGTCTTCAATTTAATATCGAACTGGTTTTCGCGCCACGAAAGGGCATTGGCACCGGCCCCATAATAGTTGCCCACATCCTGCCATATCCAACCATCCGGAATGGCCTGGGTGCCGTAAGCGCCATCGTCGCCGATAATGCTGCCGTTTACCTTTTTGATGCCTGCTTTTTGCAGGGCGGTAACCAGCAGGTTGAGCACGTAGCTTTCTTTAGTTGTAGTGTAGCGCCAGCTGCCCAGGGTAGGGTCGCCGCCGCCTTTAATAATGATATTGCCGTTCAGGGTGCCATCGGCAGCGATGGTACCGCTGTAGCCCAATTGGGTTTGGTACTGAAAATCTTTCCCCAACAGGTTAAAAGCCGTAATAGAGGTAATTACCTTTAAGGTAGATGCCGTAGCCAAGCCCATATTTGGGTTGGCGGCAAATACCTGTTCGCCGGTTTTGGCATCGAGCACTGTTAACGATACCGACGCGTAACGGCACTGGCTATCCTGCTGTAACTTATCAAATGCTGTTTTTAACTGTTGTTGCAGGTTTTGTGCATAAGCATGGCCTGCAAGCAAAAATAAACTAACTAACCACGTCCGTTTGTTCTTCATCCTTCCCGTTTCGTTTTGCTATATAATTTGCTACAAAATAAATAGGTATACCGCTTAATACAATAACAAGTCCCGGCCTTGAATAGCCCGGTTTATAAATAAGCAGCAGTATACAAAATGCTAAACCCATCAATACATAAATGGCGGGTAATACCGGGTAACCAAACGCCTTGTAAGGGCGTTCTGCATTGGGGCGTTTAACCCGTAATATGTAAATACCCACAATGGTAAGCACGTAAAATATTACCACCACTAATGATATCATGTCCAGTAAATCGCCGTAATGGCCGCTTAATGATAGTATGGATGCTACAAATGCCTGTATCCATAAACCAAATTCGGGTACCGAATTTTTATTAAGCGTGCCAGTTTTCTTAAAGAACAAGCCATCCTTCGCCATAGTATAATAAACACGCGCGCCTGCGAGTATGAGGCCGTTGTTACAACCAAAGGTTGATACCATGATCATGAGGGCGATAATTTTAGTGCCGATACCGCCAAATATAACGGTAGAGGCGGCTACGGCCACCCTGTCTTTATTGGCTGTGGCAATATCATGCAAAGGCAATACCGCGGTATACATTACGTTGGCCGATACATAAATAATGGTGACGATAAGCGTACCTAAAAACAGGCTAAGGCCGATATTACGTTGCGGGTTTTTCATTTCGCCCGCTATAAAGGTAACGTTGTTCCAGGCATCGCTGCTAAAAATAGAACCTACCAGTGAGGCGGCTATAGCACCCAGGCCGGTAGCGAGCGTGAGGTTGCCTAATATATTGCCGTCCTTATCCATGCCTTTCATTTCCCAGGCATTGCTCCAGTTCGCGTTCCATATTTCGGTTTTAAACGCCAGTATCCCGAAAACGATCAATCCGAATAAACTAAGCAGTTTGGCAAGGGTGAAGGTGGTTTGTATGATCTTTCCGTTTTTTACGCCTTTGGTATTGATGTAGGTAAGCAGGAGGATAACCACAATAGACACGATTTGCGCCGCGCTGATCTTAACATCAAACCCGATGTTGAATGTCAATAATATATTATCCTCACTAACCGCCGGAATAAGGTAAGCAGTAAACTTAGAGAACGCCACGCCAACGGCCGCGATGGTTCCGGTTTGTATTACGGCGAAAAAGCTCCAGCCGTATAAAAAGGCCACAAACTTATTGTATGCTTCTTTAAGGTAAACGTATTGCCCGCCTGCTTTGGGGAACATAGCGCTGAGTTCGCCGTAACTTACGGCAGCGGTGAGCGTCATGAAGCCGGTGATGAGCCAAACAGCGATAAGCCAACCTGCCGAGCCTACATTGCGTATAATATCGGCACTAACTATAAATATACCGGAGCCTATCATGGAGCCCGCTACCAGCATGGTGCCATCGAGCAGGCCGAGTTCGTGTTTGAGTTTGGAGGGAGTAGGGTTTTCTTCCATTTAATTGTTTTGAGGTGGTGTCAGTTAAAATACAGTTTCGCCCGTTGAGGCAAATCTGTGCACCTAATCTATTTAAAAAACTTTATAATTATCATTTACTTGTAAATAAATTAATTTACTATTTTGCATCCCCTGAATTATCGCGATACCAATTACGCTTTACACCTTTTATAAACTAAATAATTAATATGGACTTATTAAACGAATACTTAATTTATCTGATTCCCCTGTTTGGGTTGGTGGGTATACTGGTAATGGCCGTAAAAGCAGCATGGGTTACAAAGCAGCCGGCAGGCGATGCTAACATGACCGAGCTTGCGGGTTATATTGCCAAAGGGGCAATGGCTTTTTTACGTGCGGAATGGAAAGTGCTGAGCTATTTTGTGGTAGTGGCCGGTATTTTACTGGCTTACTCGGGTACTACCGTAGCTACATCAAGCCCGGTTATCGCGGTTTCTTTTGTGATAGGCGCGTTCCTGTCGGCATTTGCCGGTTTTATTGGTATGCGTATAGCTACCAAAGCTAACGTACGCACTACCGAAGCCGCACGTACCAGTTTGGCTAAAGCATTAAAAGTATCTTTTACCGGTGGCACCGTGATGGGCCTTGGCGTTGCCGGTTTAGCTATTATAGGTTTAGGATCATTATTTATTGTGTTCTATACCATGTATGTTAAAAATACAGGTGGTGATGTAAACGGCGAAGCCATGGCGAAAACCCTGGATGTTTTGGCCGGGTTTTCATTAGGTGCCGAGTCTATCGCGCTTTTCGCGCGGGTTGGCGGTGGTATATATACCAAGGCTGCCGACGTAGGCGCCGACCTTGTAGGTAAGGTAGAAGCCGGTATCCCCGAAGATGATGTGCGTAACCCTGCCACCATTGCCGATAACGTGGGCGATAACGTGGGCGACGTAGCCGGTATGGGCGCGGATCTGTTCGGCTCGTATGTGGCTACTATGCTGGCAACGATGGTATTGGGTCGCGAGATCGTATCGCACGATAACTTTGGCGGTATTGCCCCGGTATTGTTACCTATGGTAATTGCCGGTTTAGGTTTGTTATTTTCTATCGTAGGCGCGTCACTGGTTAAAATTAAAAACGAGACTGACAGCGTGCAAAATGCTTTAAATATTGGTAACTGGGCCTCAATTGTGTTAACAGCTATCGCTACATTTTTTGTGGTGCAGTGGATGCTGCCAACCGGACAGCTTTTTCTTACACGTGATGTGGTTGATGGTGTAGTTAAGCCCGGTGCATTGGTATTCGATAAAACAGGTGTTTTCCTGGCCATTATTGTGGGGTTGATTGTGGGTACGCTGATGTCTATCATTACCGAATACTACACGGCTATGGGTAAACGCCCGGTACTGAGCATCATCAGGCAATCGTCAACAGGGCACGCAACCAATATAATTGGTGGTTTGGCCATCGGGATGGAATCTACCGTGTTGCCGATCCTGGTGTTGGCCGCGGGTATTTACGGTTCGTATCATTTTGCAGGTTTGTACGGTGTGGCCGTGGCTGCCGCCGGTATGATGGCTACTACCGCTATGCAGTTAGCCATCGATGCCTTCGGACCGATAGCCGACAATGCAGGTGGTATTGCCGAAATGAGCCGCCTGCCCGAAGAGGTAAGGCACCGTACCGATAACCTGGATGCCGTGGGTAATACTACCGCCGCAACAGGTAAGGGCTTCGCTATTGCTTCGGCAGCGTTAACTTCGCTGGCGCTATTCGCGGCTTTTGTGGGGGTTGCGGGTATTGAGCATATCGATATTTACAAGGCCGATGTACTGGCCGGTTTGTTTGTGGGCGGGATGATCCCTTTCATCTTTTCGGCATTAGCTATTTCGGCAGTAGGCCGCGCGGCTATGGCGATGGTAGAGGAGGTTCGCCGCCAGTTCCGCGAGATACCGGGCATTATGGAATATAAGGCAAAGCCTGAATATGAAAAGTGCGTGGATATTTCCACCAAAGCCTCCATCCGCGAGATGGTAGCCCCGGGATTGATCGCGCTCATTACACCCATCATTATCGGTTTCGCTTTCGGGCCGGAAGTATTGGGCGGTTTGCTGGCTGGTGTTACCGTATCGGGTGTGCTGATGGGCATTTTCCAGAGCAATGCCGGTGGTGCGTGGGACAACGCCAAAAAGTCTTTCGAGAAAGGGGTGGAGATCAACGGCGAGATCTATTACAAAAAATCAGAACCGCATAAAGCTTCGGTAACAGGTGATACCGTGGGCGATCCGTTTAAGGATACTTCAGGCCCGTCGATGAATATTTTGATCAAGCTGATGTCTATCGTATCGCTGGTGATAGCGCCGCATTTAAATCACCAGGTAGATACCAATCCACGCATCCAGCGCGAGCTGAAACAGCAATCAATGGAAAAGCCGACGATACAACGTGGTCATAAATTATAAAGAAATTGATTCATAAGAAACAAAACGGGCAGCCTCAAAGCTGCCCGTTTTGTTTTAACAGGATTATTGATCAGCCTTTACCAGAATTTATAGCCAATAGTGCAGCTGTAAATACCTGCCCTTTGGTCGAGGCTTTTGTTTACCTTGGCAATGCTGTAGCTATAGCCCAGGTCGATCAAAAAGTTTTTAAAGTCGACACCTGCGGCGATCTTGCCGGCAGTAGTGAAATCTTTGTACGCGAAGTTCTGCACCTTAACGGGTTTGTTAAGGTTGAAGCCAAATTCGGCACCTGCACCCGCGTGTACGTTAAAACTTTCCCGGTCAATAAACTTATAGCCGACTAACAACGGCACCTGCACTTGATTGAATTTGGCATCATAGCGTTGGTTCTGAAAATCAAACTTTGAACCATACGAAATGAAATTTACACCGGGTTCAATGTATAAGCGATCGCCTAAGCGGGTGAACACGCCCGCAACAATGCCTGTTTTGCCTTTACGGTCGAACGTGGAGGGATTGCCGTACAAGTTACTGTAATTGGTACCTGCGCGCAGACCAAGGGTAATACCTGTTTGCGCTTTACTAACTTGTGCGAATACCAGGGCGGTAAATAAAACCATTAAAAATTTAAGCGTTTTCATAAAAGGGAATTAATGTTATCAATTATTTCCCCTAAAACACCTGAGTTGGCTTTTACCCTGACGCGGTATTTGGTTTTATGTTGAATTTATTTTTCAAACTACGTTTCAACGGTGATTTTTTCATCTGCGAGTTCTTGCTCTTCGGCAGTAGCTACAGGCTCATCCTGAAGATGGGTAGCCTTATCATCATATTGCAGGCTGATACACATAGGGAAGTGATCAGATCCGCAGCTTTTCATTCGCTTAATGCTGGTTAGGGTAAAGTCGGCCGAGCAAAATATATGATCTAAGGGGAACCGCAGAAAGAAATATTTCGCGTTAAAACTATTAAAAAAGCCCCGGCCTTTTCTGGGGTCTAATAAGCCGCTGATCTTCGAAAACAGGTCGGTAGTATAACTCCAGGCCACGTCGTTCAGATCGCCGATAACCAGTACCGGGATATCGCTCACTTTTGCTTTTTCAGCAACTATTAGTATTTCTTTGTCGCGCTCGGTCGATCTCGGGTTCTCCTGCGGTACAGGAGGTTGCGGGTGCAGGCAGTACAGTTTAATTAGCTTGCCCGAAAGTAACTTTACATTGACCTCCGCAGAGGGAATATCCTCTTCAACCAAATAATTGATAGCCCCGTCAAGCAGTTCCAGTCTGGAATACAACAACAGGCCATACGTGTTTTCCAGCGGGGCTGCCAGCGTGTAGGGGTATTTGGCCCTGATGTCGTCCATTTCATTTTGCCACCAATGGTTGGTTTCCACCATTAATATCACATCCGGATCGCATTCTTTTATGAGTTGATGATAGGCGCGCGATTGCCTGTTTTCCTGGTAAACATTGGCGATAAGCAGCTTGATATTATTCTCACCCGGCGGAAATCGGCTATCTATCAATTGTTTTTCACCAAAGCGGGTAAAGGGGAAAACCAATCGTGTCAGATAAACGAAATTAGCCACAATCGCGGCAAGCAGTATTAAATCGTTAATGTGCCGGTAATCAATGATAAATAATGCCGCGACCAATAAAACGCCGTTCAAAAATAATTTTTGAAGCCTTGGATATTCAAAAACACGAAAGATCCAAAAATCGTGACGGATCAGGGGAATCAGTGTAGTGAAAATGATAAACAGGGTGGCGTAGAAAACGACATTTAGCGGCATCAGCAATAGTAATTATGGGCGTGAACGATGAATATACAATTCAATACTTAAAATGTTCTTGACGGGCTGTAAATGAGTAAGGCGCAGACCTAAATTATTGCTTTGAATACATCAATAAAAAAACATATAATTTTATTATGTTTTATGACGTAAGTTTCATATATTTAGAGAGTTAACCTAACTTATTGCCATGAAAACTCACTCAATCTCTCAGTGTTTAATTTTACTCTTTTTTCTGGTCGCTTTTTCATCAAAGGGATTTTCCCAAGCGACTACTAGTGTTTCGGGATCTAGTAAAGATTTAGTCGGATCTTTTACCGTGATGGATTCGGTTGCCCATAAGGATTACTCTTACAATTATAAAATCACGATTGAAGGATCCGGTAAGATAATTACACACATCACTAATGTAGAAGGGACTCCTGCCCTTGATAGTACATTTACGTTGTTTTCTAAAGCCGAATCTCCATTTTATGCTTCGTTTGCCGCTGTTTTTAAGGGTTTACCCAATATTTCAAGCAAAAGCATACGAGAAACAGCCATAAGCATTTTATCCAAAGTTGACGGTAGGATTGAAATAAAGGATGATGAGCCCAACACCGCTATTGTTAAACTTTTGAGAAAAAAGCTGCCAATTACAATAGTATATAAGTCCGACTCAACGAAAAAAGATCACGCGAGTACTAAACAAGTGGAAGTGAATGTAGAACAGGTAGATATCGAGTTTGAGGATGGAGCGATCAAGAATTTTTCTTTGACTGTTAAGGTCGATAGAAATGATAAAACAGATAACATGGACGATGGCGTTTTGTTATTTAGGAATAATTTTCCGATAGGGATGAGTGGTAAATTTTCACCCGAACGATTAAGAGATAACATTATGTTTGCTTATGATCCATGTCGTGTAGAAGCGTTAACCAGTTCAAAAATCAATAATTATCAAAAATTGCTTAACGATCAAACTGACGATAGCGGATGTCTATTGTCCTCTGCAAAATTTAATCTTGCAGAGCTTATTGATTTTCGACCAATCCTTGAATCGGATAAGGAAGATTATGGCCCTGCTAATCAGGTGATTACGCTTACGCCGGTAAATGATAAAGTAACAGTAAAGAAAGATCGACGCTCGAAAATATTCGAAATTCGGTCTTATACTGATCTTGTAGGAATTGATGGCAAAAGTCCCAATGGCTTGATTCAAATTGAAGCAAGGAAAAAGATATTTTTATTGGAAGACAGAACTCAGCTTTTCGGGGAATACTCTTATTTTGGTGGGTTGAGTTATGTAGAACCTGTTGTAAGGTACTCTAAAATTGACAATAACAACAAAAATTTATTTCCAGATAGTGCCGGGAGTGCAAAAAACTTTGTGACTTATGGGAAGAAAGTTTTAAATGTAAATACTATTGATTTGTATCGTTATCAAAAAGCTAGTTTTCAATTAAATCTCAATATATTCAGTTTTAGTTTCCCTCAGGCGAAACTAAATTTTTTGATTGATGGCAGATTGGGTGCTTACAGAACACCTATAGCGGATAGTTTGAGTGTTTCAGAAGGGCAGTTAAAAAAAGGGCCGGTTGAGTTTGTGAATACCATAAATGTAATGAACTATGGAATTAATTTGTTTTTTAAATTTTTGCCTGATTCCAGGTATCAATTTAATATTGGGTATCATTGGCTCGCAAACAAAATGCTGGACAATAATTATTTACAAACTCAAGGCAAGGGGATTGGTATTTTTTGGATTGATGGATATTTTAAAACTTCCGATAGTTCAAAGCTATTTGTAAGGGGCTCATTCAATCAACAAAACAGTGATACAAGATTAAATTTTATACAAGCTCAATTAGGAGTTACATTAGATATATTTAGGGTTAATTCGAAGCTTTAGATAGAGATTTGAAACACGGGCATTTGTGTGTGACAAGCTACCCTAAATAGATCTTGAATGTTTTATATGGGGACTTGAATTATATATTTGTGCGAAAAATTGAACATGACCAAACACATGATCAGAAAATAATAACTCCGATCTTTTAGGATTAGAAAATTATTTGTCGGGGTCATTTAATCTTGTTTGATTGTTGGTTGCAATAAGTTTTTTTTCTTGCCAGTTATCAGTATTAAGTAGGCCATTTTCGGTTAGTATTTTTCGAAGTGAGGGTTCTATACCTGCGGTAATAGCTTCTGCCTTTATTTGTTTAGTCATATGATCATATATTTTACGATTCGGTATATCGTTAATATGCTTGGACAGCAAAGTGACCATTCTTGCGTATTTTCTACGAGTCCACCATAATGCAAAAATAATGGATATAACAACTAAACCCGTAACAATTAATATTGATATTACAGCGTCGCTCAAGGTGTGAACTTGGTTTTTTAGTGGTTCATGTATGTTGGCAATAATCTTTTTTGTTGCATGGTCAATAATACGGCAAATTGCGGTATCAGTCTTTTCTCCCAAAAGCTGATCTCTTAGCCTTCCAACACGTTCTTTTGTATCGTCGCTTAAGATGTATTCTAGTAAGTCCTTAAATGCATTTCGTATTTCTATGATATCTTCTTTGCTTTTACCTATTAAATTGTATTGTAGTTGTTTAATGTTATTCTGAGCTTTGTTTCCTGTTAACGAATACACGAGTGAATCTGTCCAACGCAAAACTTTTGGATTTATAACCCTTCCTACCAGTCCATCTAAGGCAGGCTCCAATGTTTTATCCAGTGAAGTAATAATAGAATATAGTAGTTTACAAACCACGCGTTTGGTTTCTGGGTTTGCTAATTGTTTTCTCAAGCCAATAAGGGCGTTTTGGGCTATTGAATCCGTATTCTCATTTATCCCCTCGCCGAATTGTTTGCCGATTTTCTTAACACTACACGCTGTTGTTGAAATTATAAATAAAAAGGTGAGTAACAAAAACAGCTGATTTTTTTTAATAATTTGCATGATTAATAGGTTTGGTTTAAGTTAAAAATGCTGCCGAACGAGGTCTGCTTATTACTAAATCAAAGTCGTTATATCCAATATAAAATCCATATCAGTATCCGGATGATTAAATAAGTATCTGTAATCTCCATTTATTTAATAATAAATGATATAATGTCAAATTGGCTTTGATGAATATAAATCATATATAGACTTAAATATATGTTTTTTTTACATAAATATCAAATAGTCAGATGTTTGTTATCTATTGTTCTCTCTTTGAGTGAGAAAGTTATTACACTTAATTATATCATCGTTTGATCCAATAAAAAAGAGTGATTGCGATATTTGGAATTGTTATTTCTCAATATGCAATACGTAATAATTTCAGGATAGATATTATATACCTTATTTTTTATACTTTCGGTTCCACACCAATTAACCTTATGAACAGCCCTCTTTCTAAACCATTAACACGAATAATCTTATTCTTTTTAACGCTATTGCCAATATCCGGCTTTTCGCAAGTAAAACCGGGCGATAAGGAGATCATTGCAGGGGCAGAAAAGGTGATAAAAAAATATCATTCCGGGGCCGACAAGGCGAATAACGTGGTTAAGGTGGTTTACTTTCACGGTAGCGATCGCCAACCCCTCGCTAACTGGAGCGAGCGTTTAGACCGTACCCTTACTGCCGTAAATAATTTTTATATAGAAGAATTTAAACGGTTCGGTATTAAAACCGATGGTGTTAACTTTGAAAAATCGGGTAAAAAATATGTGATCACCGTTATAGCGGGCGACCAATATTCTAAAGCCTACGATGTTAATTCGGGGGCGCTGATTCAATCGGAAATAGCCAGGAAAGCCGCCGGTAAAATAGATTTCGCTAACGATCATGTACTGGTTTTAACCGGGCTTACCTATCAGCGGGATGACGGGGTTTATGTATTTCATTCGCCCTACATGGGTACAGGCTCGTCAGAAAGGGGCGTGTGCTACGCTTCCGACAATGAGTTGCTCGACCCCAAATTACTTACCGATACAGTTACCCACATGAGGTTTACCGAACGGGCCAACATGTTTAAAGAGTGCGGTGTTGCCGAATTTAACAGCTGGTACATTGGCGGCATAGCGCACGAGATGGGGCACATGTTTGGTTTATACCATGATTTTGGTAACCCGGCCGAACTCACCGCATCAACCATCTCGCTGATGGGCGAGTATGGCAGCCGCCATTTCGGTGGTTACCTTTGGGGCGACAAAACCTCTCGCATTTCGGCGGCAGGTATATTGCAATTGCTTAGTCACCCGGTGTTCACTAAATCGCGCAGGGAGATCAATACGCATACATCGCTCACGTTAAGCGATATCAATCTTCAAAATCAGGATAATGGCATACAGCTTAAAGCCAATATCAGTGGCAGCCAGTCGCCTTACGTGTTAACAGTATTGGTACATTCGGTTAATGCCAACGAATATTTTAACGAAAGTTCCATTTACCCCATAACAGCTACGGGGCCATTAAACATACTGCTGAAAAAGTGGCCGGCCGGGGTTTATCGCGCAACACTTATGTTTATATTTCCTAACGGCACTTTGCAGGTGTTTAATAAACTTTTTAATGTTAGTGGCAGCGGTGCCGAATTGCTGAATGTACCGGGTGTAAGCACGGTGGATATTAAGGAATATTATACGCGCCTTTCTAAAAGTGAAAAAACGCCTCAAATAAAGCTAAAGCTCAAAATATTGGAGGATATCATCAAAGATGCGCTGCCGGTTGACGCGACTGCTTTTAAGGGCGACAGTCTTTACCTGTCGGATGCTGAATGGGAAGTTGCCAATGTTGGCTGGGAAAAGCCTGCACGTAACTATTTCACAACAGAGGCGGAACAGACATTTTTTCTTGAAAATCAGGGCCAGCTATTTGAAAAGGGAATATTCGCGCATTCGCCCTCTACCTACACATTTCGCTTAAATAAAAAATGGAACAGGTTCTCGGCGGTTGTTGGTCTGCGCGATTTTGCACATCAGCAGGGTTCGGCAAAGTTTACCGTTATTGGCGATGGCAAGGTGCTGTACGAGTCGCCCGCGTTGCGGGTAGGGGAGCGTGCCAATGTTAATATCGATATTAAAAACGTGAAGGTAATTGAGCTTAAGGCCAACGGTACGGAAGGGCATAATTTCAATTCGTGGGCAAGCTGGTTCAATCCTTTGCTGGGGAGGTAAGAGGGCTGGGGCTGGAATCAAATATTAACTTGAACACTCTATGATATTTTAAATATTTAATTCTTGATATGTCTGAAAGTTGTATCAACGGCAGGGTTAATCCTAACGCCGACACAAAATTGCGGTTATTTGCTGATTCCGCAGGTTATTGTAATAGACCTGGATGTCATCGTTATCTTTTCTCCGATCTGAACATTGCTGACTATCATATTGGGGAAATGGCGCATATAATAGCTGCATCAGACAAGGGGCCACGAGCCAACAAAAATCTTGATGTAGAAGATAAAGCTGAATATAACAATTTAATACTCCTTTGTCCCTCATGCCATACGGAGATTGATAAAGCGCCAGAAGTGTTTTCAGTCGAACTCGTCCACGATTGGAAAGCTAATCACAAGAAACGCATTATCGAAACTATAGGTATTCCAGAGTACAATAATCGAAAAGAAGCCAGAACCTATATCACCCAAATTTTGCGTACAAATAAAGTGATTTTTGACAAGTGGAATCCTGATCTGTCATATCGTGAGAATCCCGAAGCAGAAGAATCGGTAGTTTGGAAAAGAAAAATGCTTTCACAAATTATTCCTAACAACCAAAAAGCTTTGTTGTTTTTGGATATGAATGCCCACTTACTTTACGAAGAAGAACTTATCACAGTAGAAAATTTCCGGCAGCATGTTGATGATTTAATTGAACGACATTTTGGCGATAATTTGGGAATAGCGAGTAGGTTTCCAGTAAAATTGAATGATATTTTAAAGAGTTAATATGAGTTACAGAGATTGGTTGGTATCAAAGCTAAAAGAACCTGAAGAAAATCAAGAAATAGATAGCGTCACGGCACTCGACGATTCCTTAATTGAAATCCAAACTAAGAAAGGAAAAACTGTAGTTGTCGGTACTATTTATACTGCCAACATTACCAATCATGATGTTTACAAAGTTTATATAAGTGGATCAAAATTTCCTAACATTATGGTTGCAAAAACTGCCGCAATTTGGAATGGTAGTGCAATTGATTATTCACGGCAACAAGGCATGGGTTGGGGAGGATTAGGTGAAATCTCTAATACCTTTGATACCGACGATTATGCAAGAGTCCAAAAAAGAGAATATAGATTTGTAGAAGAAGGGCTTTTAAATCATTCTCGAGTAACGCGTTTAGAGCGTATATATGATCGTGTTTTCAAAATTCATAGGAATAGCGGCCTTCCCCCTATGATTATAGTATTGATAAATTCGTATGAGTTAAACGGAGATGAAATTAGACATGCAAAAAGAACATACGGAAATTTTGACGCGGTCTTAAAAACAAACCCTAATGGTAATCCAACTGGAAATGCTTATTCTGCAGCAGAAGAAATTGGGGTAGATATTCTTGTATGGCGTGGATTACTCGGTAGACTTAATAGAAAATGATATATGAAATAGATGCCATAGCTCATACACTTAAAGAGAACTTTCAGCAAATTGATATAATTAAAGTATTCGTTTTTGGTTCGGTTATTCGTCCCGGCGTGAAGCCTAATGATATTGATATATTAATCATTTATGATGATCTAACTCATCCTCCCCAAATAAGAGAACTTTTAAAAAACTTGGGGTACATGCCTATTCATCTTATTTTTTTAACTCATCAAGAAGAAGTTGAAACAAATTTTATTGCGGCACAAGAATGTGTTCGTCTTTATTAAGTTGTATGACATCCATCCCTTTTGCCACATTTTTGTGATTAATTATCAGGCTTTAATTTTTGTGGTTATATTGGGCGTTTGGTTAATCGATTTTGCATTTCCCGCGGTAGCGGAGCGCGAAGTATACCTGTCACCACATAAACTATGAAGAAGATTTTTTTATCCATTACCGCTATCGCGATAGCTTCACTTTTTGTGTTCTTTAAACGACCGGCCCCGCCAAAGGCGAAAGATAACCGGCCTAACATCGTACTCATTATGGCTGATGACCTGGGCTTTTCTGATGTAGGTTGTTACGGCTCGGAGATCCGTACGCCTAACATCGATTACCTGGCATCGCAGGGGATAAAATATACCCGCTTTTATAATACTTCACGCTGCTGCCCTACACGTGCTTCACTTTTAACGGGCCTGTATAACCAGCAGGCAGGTATCGGTAACATGACGGATGTTGAAGACGAGCCGGGCTACCTTGGCCACCTGTCTGAAAATTCGGTAACCATTGCCGAGGTGCTGAAGCAGGCCGGTTACCATACCGCTATGACGGGTAAGTGGCATGTATCAAATACTATAGGCCAAAAAGATCCCCAGGAACAAATGAAATGGTTGAACCATCAGTCGTACCACCCTACATTTTCGCCGATAGAGCAGTACCCAACCAGTCGCGGGTTTGAAAAGTTTTATGGTACTATTTGGGGCGTGGTAGATTTTTTCGACCCATTCAGTTTGGTTAACGGTACCGAGCCTGTGAAAACAGTACCTAAAAATTATTACCATACCGATGCCATTAACGATACTGCCGCCTCCTACATCAGGCAGATGAGTAAAAGTGATCAACCCTTCTTTTTATACGTAGCCGAAAACGCGCCGCACTGGCCGCTGATGGCACTGCCCGAAGATATTGCCAAATACAAAGACACCTACAAAGTGGGTTGGGACAGAATACGTGCGGCCCGCTATCGCAGACTGGTGAAGGCCGGTATCATCGATCCGAAAAAAGCGCCGCTGTCTGAACGTGTTAATGATAAACTGAAATGGGAAGATAACCCCGATAAAGAATGGGATGCCGCCGCCATGGCCGTACATGCTGCCATGATTGATCGTATGGATCAGGGCATAGGCCGCATTATCAAAGCTCTGAAAGAAACAGGTCAGCTGGAAAATACGCTGATCGTTTTCTTGAGTGACAACGGCGCCAGCAATGAAAACTGTACCGCCTATGGCCCCGGTTTTGACCGCCCCAACCAAACACGCACCGGCGAAAAGATAGTTTATGATCTGAAAAAACAGATCATTCCGGGTAAGCAAACTTCTTATGCGTCGATAGGGCAGCGCTGGGCCAATGTGGCCAATACGCCATATCGCTACTGGAAAGCCGAATCGTACGAAGGTGGGGTGCATACCCCGATGATCGCTTTTTGGCCGAAGGGTATTACCACTAAAAAGGGCGGTGTATCCGCGCAGATGGGGCACGTGAAAGATTTTATGGCCACTTTTATCGAGGTAGCCAAAGCTAAATATCCAACAGAATACAAGGGCCGCAAGGTATTGCCATCGCAAAGCAAAAGCATGGTAAGCTCGTTTAAGGGCAAGGCAGCAGAGGATGAGGTACTGTTTAACGAACATTTCCGTGCACGCTATGTAAGGGCTAAAGACTGGAAGATGGTATCCTTATCAAACGATACCACCTGGAGGCTGTACCGCATTAACGACGACGAAACCGAGATAAATAATGTTGCCGGTAAATACCCTGAAAAGGTGAGCCAGTTAAGCAGCCTGTGGCATACCTGGGCCAAAAACAACAAAGTATACCCCAAACCGAGATAGGCGGCTAAAGCATGCGATCAATTCAAAAAACGATAGCGGGTAAAACGAACCGGATCAGCGTAGTTATGCTGGGCATGCTGGCTTTGCTGGCATCGGCCTGTGGTAACGGCAATAAACCGGCAGCGAAAAAAGATACGCTTGCTGCATCGCGTAAAAAAAAGGCGGTGTATTGCGAATCGAATTTGCCATCGCGCTATGGCGCTGTGAAGGCGGATAGCAGTAATGTAACATCGGGTACGTTGAAAAACCATGAAGGTATGGTTTGGATCCCCGGCGGGGAATACCAGATGGGAGGCGATAATGAGCAGGCTGCCGAAGATGAGTATCCAAAGCATAAAGTAGAGGTATCGGGTTTTTGGATGGATATTACCGAGGTGACCAACGCGCAGTTCGAAAAATTTGTAAAGGCTACCGACTACCTCACTACCGCAGAGCAGAAACCCGATTGGGAAGAACTGAAGAAACAACTGCCGCCGGGCACACCCAAGCCCGATGAAAGTCTGCTGGTACCGGCATCGCTGGTGTTTACCCCTCCCGATCATGAAATAGCTTTAGATAACTACGCGCAATGGTGGTCGTGGCAAAAGGGGGCCAACTGGCGCCATCCGCAAGGGGCTGCGAGTACGATCAAGGGTAAGGAAAATTACCCGGTGGTACACATTTCTTATTACGATGCCCTGGCCTACTGCAAATGGGCGGGTAAACGCTTGCCAACCGAAGCCGAATGGGAGTGGGCCGCGCGGGGCGGATTAAAGAATAACATTTACCCATGGGGAAACGAGGCGGTTGATGCCGGTAAGCCCAAGGCCAATAGCTGGCAGGGCAGCTTCCCCTGGAAGAATACGGTGAAGGATAAATACTATCGCACTGCACCCGTAAAAAGCTTTAGCCCCAATAACTATAAACTTTACGATATGGCAGGCAATGTATGGGAGTGGTGTGCCGACTTGTATCACAACCAATATTACAGCGAGGTAAATAAGCCGAACGGCGTAAAAGACCCGCAAGGCCCGGCCACAAGTTATGATCCCGAAGAGCCAAATGCTAAGAAAAGGGTGATCAGGGGCGGCTCGTTTTTGTGTAATGATAGTTATTGCTCGGGGTACCGTGTAGCCCGGCGTATGAAAAGCACCGAAGACAGCGGAATGGAGCATTTGGGCTTCAGATGTGTGGCCGCGCGATAGTTTTACTGTTATAAAGACAGTTTACGTGCGCGTTTTCGCTTAAAGTGGGTTTAAAAAGCCACGTGCCTGTTTTAAGGAGCTAAAAGGTTGTGATTTTAAATAAGCGTTTGGCTGTTTAGGGTTTTAAATACTGTTTATATTGTTGCATTTATAAAATATTGCATACAAAATTTATAATAAATGGTTTGTTGTAATCTATACTTTACGATTTCAATAAATTTAAGTACGTTTGGGGAAGTATTTGTACTTATTTAACTGATCTTACAAATTAAAAAATGAAGCTTTTTATTAAAAAACCTATTGCTCAACTAATGGCCGCCACGGCAGAGACAGCAGATTCGCTTAAGCGTACGCTGGGTCCTGTATCGCTGGTAGCATTAGGTATTGGTGCAATTATCGGAGCCGGTATTTTTGTGCGTACTGCATCTGCTGCAGGTGAACACGCCGGTCCGGCCGTTACCATTTCATTTCTTATCGCGGCAGCGGGTTGCGCCCTTGCCGGATTATGTTACGCTGAATTTGCCAGTATGATCCCTATCGCTGGTTCGGCTTACACTTACTCTTATGCCACCATGGGCGAGTTCATCGCCTGGATCATAGGGTGGGATTTAGTACTCGAATATGCCCTTGGCGCAGCAACGGTATCCATAGGCTGGTCGCAGTACTTTAATGAGGCCCTGTATACTTTCACCAATGTGCACATACCCTACGCGTGGTCGCACGGCCCGTGGGAGGTATCAAATACCACTACAGGCATGTACGCTGCCGAGTTAGGCTCGCATGGTATCATCAACCTGCCTGCTATACTTATCTTGTTCCTGCTTTCGCTACTGCTTATTCGCGGTACCGCTGAATCGGCAGGTGTGAACAACGTTATCGTTATTGTAAAGGTTGCTATCGTGTTATTGATCATCGGCTTAGGCTGGCAGTTCATTAACCCTGCTAACCACACCCCATACCTGATCCCTGCTGATGCGGGCCAGGTAAAGGTGAGTACAGGTGTAATTGATTACGGTGCTACATTTAACCACGGCTGGCTTGGCGTATTGCGCGGCGCGAGTGTGGTGTTCTTCGCTTTCATCGGTTTCGATGCGGTATCAACCGCTGCGCAGGAAGCCAAAAATCCTCAAAAAGATATGCCTAAAGGTATCCTGATCTCTTTGGTGATCTGTACTGCGCTTTACATCTTATTCGCTCACGTATTAACCGGTTTGGTATCTTATAAAGAGTTTTTAATCCAAGGTAAAGAAGCTTCGGTAACTTATGCCATAAAAGCGGCGATGGGTCCAAGCTACACTTGGTTAGCTTCTTTGGTAACCATCTCTATTTTGGCAGGTTTCTCTTCGGTTATCCTGGTGATGCTGATGGGCCAAACCCGTGTATTCTATACCATGAGTACTGACGGTTTGATCCCTAAGATCTTCTCTAAACTGCACCCTAAATTCCGTACGCCATACAAATCACAATGGTTGTTCTTTGTATTCGTATCGTTGTTCGCAGGTTTTATTCCTGACAGGATTGTAGGTGACATGGTGAGTATCGGTACCTTATTCGCGTTCGTACTGGTTTGCCTTGGTATCTTCATCCTGCGCAAAACCGATCCGAACCTGGTTCGTCCGTTCAAAACACCTATATACCAGGTTGTTTGTCCGCTTGGCGCTGCTATTTGTTTATGTATGATCGCCAGCGAAGGTTTAGAGAACTGGTTGAGATTGATTGGCTGGTTGCTGATCGGTTTCGTGATCTACTTCGGTTACAGTGTTAAACGTTCACACGTTAGGCATGGTAAAGTTGAAGGTGCTACTGATCCTATCAACCCTAAATTTGTTGAATAATATATCAATCTTGATACATCACAAAAAAGGTTCTGAGCATTCAGAACCTTTTTTGTTTTTACGGCTTATTATGAATTAGCGATACCAATAAATGAAAGCCAATAAAAGCCTGTGGATACTTGCTGTAATATGTGTGATCAATTCCATGGGGTTTGGTATTGTGGTGCCGCTGCTGTACAGCTACGGCAAAAAGTTTGGTGTTACCGAGCATACCATCGGGCTGCTTACGGCAGCGTTCTCTATAGCGCAATTCTTTGCTACGCCGGTGCTGGGCGCATTGTCTGATAAATGGGGGAGGAAACCTGTATTGGTGATTAGCCTTATTGGGACGTGTATCTCTTTTATCCTGTTCGCGCAGGCACGCAGTATTATCATGCTTTTCGCTGCGCGGATATTGGACGGCTTAACAGGCGGCAATATCTCCGTAGCGCAAGCCATGGTATCTGATATTTCATCCCCTAAAGACCGCGCCAAAAACTTCGGGATCTTGAGTTCGGCATTCGGTTTCGGCTTTGTGGCCGGGCCTGCCATTGGTGGCTTGCTGAGTAAAATGGGTTTGCAGGTGCCGTTTTATTTTGCCTCGGTGATCGCTTTGGCAGGTATCCTGATCACGATGTTCTTCCTGAAAGAAACCAATACCGAAAGGAAAGACAAGCAGGAATACCAATTCAACTATGCCTGGCTCATTGCCGTGTTAAAACAACCCATAGTGGGTGTATCCATCTTCATCGGTTTTATGCTTACCATGGCGCAGTTCAGCATGATCATCGGTTTCCAAACTTTCAGCGTAGATCAGCTTAAACTATCGCCCACGCAAATCGGCCTCTTTTACGCGGGCTTTGCCATTACGGGGATTGTAATGCAATTGCTGGTGCCGCTGCTCACCAAGGCATTCAGCTCAAAAGCAATCATATTATTGATATCTACGCTGATATGCCTCGGCGCCATGATCTTAAGTGGTTTTGCTACCGGGTTTGTATTGTTCGCGGTAGCGGTTTGCGTGTATGGCTTGTTCAACGGCCTGCGCAACCCCATGCTCAACGCAATTATTGCCGATAACAGCGACAGTAAAGAACAAGGCAAAGTGTTGGGCATCAATCAGTCATATACCTCCATCGGGCAAACGCTTGGACCTGTAACCGCCGGTCTTATTACTGTAATTTCTGTTCATAGTATATTCTTTTTAGCATCTTTCTATATTTTAATTGCATTTTTGTTGTGTTTTAAGCTGAAGTCACAAAACGCCTCATAAAATACCCCTATGCAGCCACTTATATTTAAAGAGATCCTGTCGGTAACCATGATATTGTTTGCCATAATTGATATACTGGGCGCAATCCCCGTAATTATCGAATTAAGGCAACGTGCAGGGCATATCGAATCGGAAAAGGCCAGTATAGCGGTACTGGTATTGATGGTGGCTTTCCTGTTTGTGGGTAATGAGCTGCTGGATGTCATCGGGCTGGATATTTCCTCCTTCGCCATAGCCGGTTCGCTGGTGATCTTCATCATCGCGATGGAGATGATACTCGGTATCAAATTTTTTAAAGAGGAAATGCCCGAAACGGTATCTATCGTACCCATCGCCTTCCCGCTGATAGCAGGCGCCGGTACCATGACGACCTTGCTGTCCCTTAAATCGCAATACCAAACACAAAACATTCTGGTGGGTATCATTATCAATACCCTGTTTGTTTACCTCGTACTTAAAAACGTAAAATGGCTGGAAAAGCTTTTCGGTAAAACCGGGCTCGATATTTTGCGCAAGGCTTTTGGTATTATCCTGCTGGCTATCGCCATCAAATTGTTCAGGAGTAACTCGGGCCTGTAGTTCAAATAACAGAGATCATTTATACAGGCGCAAATTCCGTCTTTTCAACGGCAATCGATTTTCTTCTGAAGAAATAGTATAAATAAGCGTGCATCATGTTTTTTATGAATGCTTTGCTTATGTTTACTATAGTTTTATTGCCTGCCGGGGCAACTTTAAACCATTATAACCGTACAACGAGGCGTAAACCTATAATTAATAAGGTAAGTACTTTAAGCAGTTTTTAGCATTTAGTTTTTAAGTGTATGCGGCACCGTATATGTATGTTTTTTATTGGCATTGGCGCTTTCTTAGGCCTTATGCTTCCTTACGTGGTGTTGGCGCAAAACAAAAGCTTACAGTTTGTGCATGTTGGCACCAGCGAAGGTCTTTCGCAAATAAATGTAAACACTATAATACAGGATAGCCGCGGCTTTATATGGATAGGTACCCGCAACGGCCTCAACCGTTACGATGGCTACCAGTTTATATCGTTCAGGTACGATGATAAGGACAGTACCAGCATAAGCAATAACATGGTGAATGATATTGCCGAAGATAAAGACGGTAACCTTTGGCTGGCCACGCAGGCCGGTTTAAATATGTACCAGCGAACTACAGGCAGGTTTATTCGCCATACACACGATGCCGCCAACCCCAAAAGTGTGGCAAGCAACGTGGTAAGCCACCTTACCTTTGATGAGCATGGCGATCTTTGGGTAGCTACCCAAACCGGCGGGGTTGATAGATACGATCTTAAAAAGAACATCTTTTACCACCATAGTCCCACAGGTAAAGGAAGGGGCAGCCTCAGCGATAACAACGCGCGAACGGTTTTTCGAGACGCGCAGCAACGTATTTGGGTAGGTACCGCCAACGGCGGACTGAACCTTTACGATAAAAAAACAGATTCCTTTATCAGTTACCTGTACCACGATCCGCAAACCGGGGCAGTTATCGGGAATAATGTAACCACTATTTTTGAAGATCAGCAAGGGCGCTTATGGCTGGGTACGCAGGCGGGTGGTTTATTCTTGTTCGATAGGGAGAAGAAAACCTTTAAACGTTACCTGCACGATGCGGCCGATAAAAGCAGCCTGTCCAGCAATACCATTTACTGCATGAATGCCGATGAGGAAGGCAACCTGTGGCTGGGTACCGAAAACGGCGGACTGTGTATACTCAATCACCAAACCGGCAAGTTTACCACCTATCAGCACGATGAGATAGACGATAACAGCCTTAATGGAAATTCGGTTTACGGCATTTGTCGCGACAAACGGAACAACATGTGGGTGGGCGCGTTTGGCGGCGGGGTAAACCTGTACAAAAAAACTTCGGCAAGCTTTACCTTGTACAGGCATAACAGCAGCCCTTTCAGCCTGTCGAATAATTTTGTGCTGGATATTGCCGAAGATAAAGAGCATAAACTTTGGATCGGTACCGATGGCGGCGGCCTCAATAAGTTCGACCCGGAAACACGTTTGTTCACCGCCTTTAAGCAGCCTGTGAACGGCAAAAACGGTATCACCGGTAATTATGTACTCGCCGTTAAGCCCGATGCCACCGGCAAGCTGTGGATAGGTACCTGGGGCGATGGCATGAGCATTTATGATCCTGCTACCAATATCTTTAAAAATTATAAACGGGACGCGGCCAAGCCCAACGGAATAGGGGGCAACAACGTTTATAACATACTGCATACCCGCGACGGCAAAACCTGGATAAGTACCTTTAACGATGGGATAGATTGCTACGACCCTAAAACCAATATATTTAAGCATTATAAGTTTAACGCCAACGATCCCAAAAGCCCAAGCAGTGACAGGGCTTACGTTTTTACCGAAGACAGGAAAGGCAACCTTTGGATAGGTACTTCTGACGGGGGATTGAACCTTTTTGAACCTGCTACTGGTACCTTTAAGCGTTATATGCACGAAGAAAAGCATAACAGCATCAGTAACAACGGCGTAACCGATATTTTTGAGGATAGTAAAGGCAGGCTGTGGCTGGCTACATTATCTGGCCTCGATCTGTTTGACCCGGTGAAGGAACATTTTACCGTTTTTACCCGCGAGGATGGTTTGCCAAGCGATATTATTTATGCCTTGAGGGAGGATAACAACGGCATGCTTTGGATAAGCAACAACGGCGGCTTATCCCGGTTCGACCCGGAACGGAGACACTTTACCAATTACACGGTAGAGGATGGTTTGCAGAGCGACGAATACAAACCCCACTCGGCACTAAAAGCCCATGATGGTAAGCTGTATTTTGGCGGTATCAACGGGTTTAACGAGTTTATGCCTTCGCGCATTCAAAAGCCTGTGGGTTTTGCTCCATTGGTGATCACTTCGTTCCAGTTGTTTAACAAAGTACTAACCATCGCCAAAAATGCTTCCGACCCTTCGCCGCTGAAACAGGATATCAGCGAAACCCGCAAGCTAACCTTGCAGCACCAGCAATCGGTTTTCTCGTTTGAGTTTGCCGCGTTAGATTACGCTTCGATAGATAAAAAACAATACGCCTACTTTTTAGAGGGCTTTGATAAGGAGTGGAACTATATAGGTAACCACCACGCGGCCTATTACACCAATTTGCCTCCCGGCGAATACCAGGTGAAGCTGCGCTATATGGATAGCCAGGGGCGCTGGTCGCCGGTGGCTACGCCGCTCACTATAGTTATTGTGCCGCCGTTTTGGTTAACCTGGTGGTTTACCGCGTTGGCAATAGCGGCACTTGTAGCCATCATTTACGGGTTGTTTTTATTGCGGATGAGCACCATACAGCAGCAAAAAGCCAACCTCGAAAAAGTGGTGGAAGAACGTACCAAGAGTATTGTAGAACTTACCAACGAAGAACGCAAATCGCGCGAACTGGCCGAGCAGGCGAGGGAAGAGGCCGAAAAGGCCAACAAGGCCAAGAGCATATTCCTGGCGACAATGAGCCACGAGATCCGTACGCCGATGAACGGGGTAATAGGTATGGCAACATTGCTGGCCAATACCAACCTTACCACCGAACAAATGGAATATACCGAAACCATTAAAAGTTCGGGCGATGCACTATTAGCGGTGATCAACGATATACTGGATTTTTCCAAAATAGAATCGGGAAATTTGGAGTTGGACGAAAGCGATTTTGATATTCGCGATTGTTTGGAAAGCGTGCTCGACCTGTTCGCGGAAAAGGCTTCCCAGCTCAACCTCGACCTGGTGTACCAAATGGAGCTGAACGTGCCCGCCAATATTATTGCCGATGCCATGCGCCTGCGGCAGATATTGATTAACCTGGTGGGTAATGCCATTAAATTTACCAGTGCCGGTGAGATATTTATTGGGGTTGACGCCGTGCATCGTGATAAGGAACAGCTCGATCTGTTGTTCACCATACGCGACACCGGTATTGGCATCCCGGAGGATAAACTGAACCGTTTGTTCAAGGCCTTTTCGCAGGTTGATTCGGGCACCACCCGCAAATACGGCGGTACCGGTCTGGGTTTGGTGATCAGCGAGAAGCTCATCAACCTCATGGGCGGCAACATTGATGTAAAGAGCGAGGTGGGAGTAGGCACGGTGTTTTCGTTCAGTATCAATACCCGCATTGGTGTAAAACCGCTGCCAACCTACATTAGCGTAAATACTACTGATATTGAAAATAAACGCATTTTGGTGGTAGACGATAACGCCACTAACCGTAGCATACTGAACAACCAACTGAAGCAATGGAAATTTGTGCCGGTAATGGCAGAATCGGGCGATGTGGCACTGGCCTTGCTGAAATCTGAGCCGCCTGTTGACCTCGTGATCACCGATTTTAATATGCCATTTATGGATGGCGTAACGCTGGCACGTAACATTAAAAAAGACTTCCCGGCATTGCCGATCATCTTATTGAGTTCGGTGGATAACCAGCAGAGCAGGCAGCGCGGCGACCTGTTTAATGTGGTACTCACCAAGCCTGCCAAGCATAACCTGTTGTACAATCATATAATCAGCCAGTTAAAACATGAAGACGGCAATTTGCAAAGCAATCGTACCGAAAAGGATATATTGCCAAAAGATATGGCGCAAAAGTATCCTGCCAATATTTTAGTTGCCGAAGATAACCTTGTGAACCAAAAGGTAGCGCTGCACGTGCTCGAAAAGATGGGTTATCACCCCGATATGTTTGTTAATGGTAAAGAGGCATTAAACGCGGTGGCCCAAAAGCAGTACGACCTCATTTTTATGGATGTGCAAATGCCCGAGATGGACGGCCTTGAAGCTACCCGCCTGATAAGGCAGCAGGAAGGTCGCCAGCCTGTAATCATAGCCATGACCGCCAATGCCATGATAGAAGACCGCGAGAATTGCATGAACGCCGGTATGGATGGTTACCTGAGCAAACCCATGAAACTGGCCGAAATTATTGCAGTGCTGGAGAAATACGGTAAAGGTACAGATGCACCGGTGGTGTAGTCAATTTTGGCAATCGGCATCAGAAAAAGATAACAAAAACTTAATGTGCAACATTGTTGCAATTGCTTGTCTTGTTTATATATTGCCTTAATTTTATAAGCGAATGAAACGTAGAGATTTTGTTAAGCAAACTGCGCTTACCGCGTTTGGTGCTGCTATTATTGGTGCCCCGGTGGCCGCGCTGGCCGATGGGGGAGTAACCCATTTAGAGAGTGAAGATATATCGCCCCGTGCCGCGCTGGCCGATGATTACCCGCTGCATTTTATGGCCATTGGCGATTGGGGTCGCAACGGCGAGTACGATCAGACCGAGGTGGCCAAACAAATGGGCATTTGGGGAGCTAACAACCCTAATAACTTTGTGATATCGGTAGGGGATAACTTTTACCCCAATGGCGTGATCAGCGAGCAGGATCCTTTGTTTCATTATTCGTTTGAGAATATTTATACCGCGCATTCTTTGCAGTGCGACTGGCACGTAGTAATGGGCAATCACGATTACCATGGTGACCCCGACGCGCAGGTTCGCTACAGCAAGGTAAGCCGCCGTTGGAACATGCCTGCAAGGTATTATACCAAAGAGGTTTCTTTAGGGAAGGATAAGGGCAAGGTTGCCTTTATTATGATGGATACTGACCCGTTTTTGCATGAAAACCTGAAAGAGCAGGTAGATCAGCAAATGGTATGGCTCAATAAAACACTGGAGCAATTGCAGCCCGATGTAAAATGGAAAATTGTAGTAGGGCATCACCCATATTACACCGTAGGCCCGCGCATCAAAAATTACGATACCCTCACCATGCGCGAAAAACTGGCCAAGGTCTTTGAAAAACATAAGGTCGACATTTATCTCTCCGGCCACGATCACTCGCTGCAACATTTGAAACCTGATGGTTATACGCATCAACTTATTTCGGGTGCAGGCTCGGAACTTACACCGGTAAGTACGGGCATCCCTTACAGTAAATTTGAGGCATCAGAGCATGGTTTTATGTATTTCTCTGTAAGGGCAGGCCGTGTAAACGTAAAGGCCATTAACAAAGATGGCAAGGTGATATACGATACCAATATCGATAAAGCATAAATTAAGGAATACATAATGGAAAGCCTCCCGTGGTAACATGGGAGGCTTTTTGCTTTAAATTATACAAACAATTATAACCCGTCGTGGTTGCTTTTTGTAAACAGATTGTATAACTAACTCCTTAACATTATGGGATTTGACATCAGCTACCACCCGGTAAAAGAATCAGATATGCGTAACTGGTTTTTTGATTTAGATTTTACAGCCATCGTTGATAATGATTTTAGCGGCATCGAACTTGTTGTGAAGCAATATCAGCTCGACGAGTTTTTTATTGATAAATACAAGGATATTTTGGGTGTAGCGGTACAAACCCTGCCGGACGATTCCTTCGAGAATTCTTATGGGTACTATATGGCCGTGATACAAGGGTTAATGGATAAGTATTTTTATACGAGAGGATCGGCCTATTCGTTTATGATGCAGGATATGCCTTACTTTAAGGCCTACACCAAACCCTGGGCAGATATATTAACCGATAAATACGAGAACCCGACATATAACCAGATTAACCAGAATTACAGCTCGGGCGTATACATCCCAGCAGACATGGTGGTGAAGCTACTGCACGATTATAATACCGACGAAAACATCAAACGGGACATGGATAACTTCTATTCGCACGGTCGTGTAGATATTTTTATGAAGGCTTTGGAATATGCCATGCACAGCAATGCCGGTATATTGGAAGCTACCGAAGTAGTAGAGCCTAATCCGCTCGATTTGAACCAAACGGTGTGCTACTCTAATTTGTTGAATTGTGATATTGAAGGTGCCATCCTTTACCAGCAAGCCGCGCAGGAGCAATTGCGTGAATATGAAACACGCGAAAACCTCCCCGAAGGTGAAATAGCCCGCAATGCCACCTACCAAAAAACAACCATGCCGCCGCCGCCTGCCCCACAACCGGAGAAGAAAGGATTCTTTAAACGCCTGTTTGGTTAAAACATAAATGATAATTAAGCCTTATTGCTATATTAATAAAAGGCTCATATTATATTTTATAAGGTTGATTGATAGGTGCTTGGCTTGATACGGTAAAAACATTGCCCTTATGCCGAAAAAAATCGTACATTTGTAATCCAAAACAGTGCGGGATGGAGCAGTTGGTAGCTCGTCGGGCTCATAACCCGAAGGTCATAGGTTCGAGTCCTGTTCCCGCTACCTGAGTAAAATGAAAGCCTTAAGTTGAAAAATTTAAGGCTTTTTTATTTGGTTTTCTTTTTGTTTTAGAGTATTGATTATATTTATCAATACTCTAAAACAAAAAAGACTGAAAAAGATATATCTATACAGGATGACGCATATCGAGAATATTCCGCATATTCTTATAAATGGAATTACTCATCAACGTTCATTGAATAGTAACAAGAATTACGTTTCTATTGGAGCCGGAGATTTAATATCAAAAAGAGAAAGTTCCATTTTACCTAATGGAAATACTTTGGGAAGTTATATCCCTTTTTATTTTGGCCCAAGAATGCCAATGCTTTATGTAATAAAACTTGGTACGCAAAGCATACAATATAATTTACAGCAAACATCTTTGGAAGACGTGATCTATTGTATTACAAGTGTTGAGCAGATTAAGATGCATAAACTTGAATTTGTATTTTCAAACGGACATGCAGTGAATGCTTTTACTGATTTTTTCGATGAAACTGATGTGGAGGATATACTAAATATTATTGATGTGAAAGCAATAAAGGCCCGGTATTGGCGGGATGATAAAGACCTTGACCTAAAAAGGAGGAAGGAAGCTGAATTTTTAGTATTGGGTGATATTCCTGCGGGCGCAATATTAGGATTTGTTGTAAACAACGAAGTTGTTGAGCAAAAACTTTTAAAATTAGGTATTGATAAAAATAAGATAGCTATTGAAAAAGGATATTATTTTTGATGATGATCACTTACAAAGAAGGTAACATATTAGAAAGTAAAGCACAGGCTTTGGTTAATACCGTTAATACTGTTGGTGTGATGGGCAAAGGCCTGGCTCTTCAATTCAAAAAGGAGTTTCCTTATAATTTTAAAATTTATCAGCAAGCTTGCAAAGCTAAGGATTTTGAAATAGGCGATTTGATAGTTACTGAAGAAGAATCATTGCTATATGGTAAAAAGATTATTGTTGATTTGCCCACTAAAACAGATTGGCGTAAGCCATCGGAATATGTTTATATAGAGGCTGGTTTAAAACGGTTGGCTTCGATTATAAGTGAGAAACAGATCAAATCTATTGCAATACCCTCTTTAGGTACAGGGCACGGCGGATTGGAATGGGCAAAAGTGCAAAATTTGATAGAATCAGCGTTAAAAAATATCGATATTGATATTCAGGTGTATTTGCCTAATGCTGTGATAAAGGAGGCAATGAAAGAAGAACGCGCTAAATTGACACCTGCGCGGGCTATGTTGCTTGCAGTTTTATTTGACTTAGCAAAAAGCGGGGAATTTGTATCAGAGTTTGCAGCCGAAAAAGTCGCCTATTTTTTACAACGTTTTGGAGCAAAAGACGAGTTTAAGCTAACCTTTGAGCCGAATTTCTATGGCCCTTATTCGGGTAAGGTAAGGCGTGTCCTTTACTATCTAAACGGAAGTTATATTACCGGATATAGTGCTATGGATAAAAAGCCTTTTGAAGAGCTGGGTATTATGATGGATGCAGAAGATGATGTTTTTGCTTTTCTTAGCTTGGATTCTAACCTTATTTTTCTTGACATCGTAAATAGAACCAAAAGTTTTTTATCCGGATTTTATTCTGCTTTTGGATTGGAGTTGCTATCTACCATAGATTTTCTTTCGGTTAAGCACAACACCAAAAAATTGGATGAAATATTAAATCATCTTCACGGCTGGAGTAATAGAAAGCAAACACTCTTTTCTAATAAAAAATTTGTTGAACAGGCGATAGCGAGGCTTGAGGGTCATAATTTATAAATCCCCAAATTCATAGGCCGAGTTCTACTCTCGAATCGGAAAGGCTTGAAAATCAAGTCTTGTTCGATTTTTACCCTTCATCAGATACACTAACTTGATTTCTATCCCTCTGCATAAGTGTTAGCACTACCTTGTAAGCTGTTTTTTTCTCCCACCGCGCTATCAGCCAGGCAATAAAACTTAATGTAAAAATATCACCATTTTCTGCACTGCTTGCCAAATTTAAAACTGCTTTTTTATACGTGGGGTCAAAAACCACATCGGGTTTTAGCAGGTATTTTTCAACCAGCTTCAGAAACGAGAGTACGCGTTCTTCCGAAGTATTCAGCAGATACTTCTTGTATCTCCGCCGGAAGCTGTTCAGGCGCGACATGGCAAGCTCGATATTGGAAAACTGCGTCTGAACCAAAATTTCCATCAGGTTCTTTCTAATGGTCCACAGCATACCCATCTTTTTTTCGTACCAGGCATCAGTGCGCGTTAATAAAGTGAGCTGCTTCAGGCTGTCACGATCATTACGCAGGGCTAAAAACATGGCGAGGCATATTCGTAAATCCTCAATATCTTCCGGCTTGGCGGTTTGCTTTGTATTGGTGAGCGCTTTATGCAATTGCGTGATAGCATCGTTAGCAAAGCCTGTATAGAAAAGATTGAGCGCCAATAGTAACTGATGGCGTAAGTAAAACAGCGCGTAATAACGGTTATCCGTCATCATTAAATCCATCATTTCTGTAAGATAGGAGGCACTCCTTGTGAAATCTTTTTGGCGTAGATGAAAGTTCGCCAAAAGATACAAGATAGATATATGGTAAAAAAGATAGGGTTGTTTCGTATGCGCCTGGTTTTCTATAAACTGTTTAGTTCGGTTAATATAGCGCGCTATCAATCCATAATTCTGCTGTATGGCCGCGTATTCATTGGCGATGAAGAGAATTTGGTAGATGGACTTATAGGTCATCAAATCCTGTACGGAAATTTTATATTTCCGTATCGTTGTTATCATCAGGGTAGTTAAGTTAACAATCTTACCTTTCAGGTGTATGGCCTGTAATTCCTGCCTCAGAAAGGCATAAGCCATGTTGAGTTTAGCCTCCCGTTGCATATTCAACTGGTTGGTAAAGAAACGTGCGGTCAATACTTCAAGGTCGTCTGCTCCCGGCAGATGGGCATACTGTAGCTTCAAGAGCAAAAGTTCGTTCAACAGGTTAAACTGCTCCAGGTGTTCAGCCAGCCGTTCGGCTTTATTCAAACATTTGAACGCTATCTTATGCACATCATTCTCTAACAAAAAACGACCTGCCACAAGCTGGCGTAGCGCGTCATAGGTGTCAGAATGATTGCTCTCAAAGGTTTTCTGCGATAAAAATAGCAGCAAATTATCTTGCAGCCTTTTGCGTAAAGCATGGTAGGCATCATTATTTTTCTTGGACTCGTAAAGTTTATTTAGGTTGTCTATATCGTCAGTTTCTATCAAATTGAGTAGCTGCAAATTCTTTACATCGTTTCTTTTGTTTTTGTGCTTCAAAAATTGCCTGAAAAGCTTTTTATCATTATTACTAAGTAAGTTGATCAGTTCCGAAAGTGAATCCATAGTGATGTTTCAGTGTGTTTGAAGATACATATATTAAAATTTATATCGTCAGTAATTTGCATATTCTTCCTTTTTTAGATCTGTTTTACAGCCGACATTCGCTTTCATATTAATCATTAAACAAAAACAATATGGAACCGCTACAACACAAAACAGAAGAAATTTCATCCATGGTAAATTATGGTGACAAAATTAGAAACCCATTTAAACCAACCGGCGCGTTTATAGGCGCCTCATGGTTTGCCCTGTTAGCCGGAATGGTGGGGTATTGCATCGGCTTGTGGAATGCAAGTATGGAATTAAACGAGAAGGGCTATTACTTCACCATTTTATTATTTGGCTTATTCGCGGTAATCTCCGTACAAAAGAGCGTACGTGACAGGGCAGAAGGGCTTGTGGTGACCGATCTGTACTACGGCCTGAGCTGGTTTGCCACTATCGCGGCAATGATCCTGTTAACGATAGGCCTGTGGAACGCGGATATCGCCCGAAGCGAAAAAGGCTTTTACGCTATGGCATTCTGCCTGAGCATGTTCTCGGCCATTGCCGTACAAAAAAACACCCGCGACGCCAAAATGTTCGGAGATAAAGAACTGTAACGTAGCGGTTACCACCCCGCAGTGCCTTGCCCGGCAAGCCTGCGGGGTTTACTTAAACGTTTACAATCTCTTATTCCTTTGTATAAATAGATATACCTAACCTTGTTGCTGTAAAGCCTCTCAGAGAAATTTGAGGGGCTTTTTTGTGTTTAAAGTTTATCTGGTTAATTATGTCGCTTCAATAATCGGAACGGGTTGGTTAACGTATGTTAAAATTTTAAGGCATATTTCAATATTGTTTAACTTGGGCTGGATTAAAAACGTTCTATTTTAACCCCCAAAAGGATATTGCTTATTTTTTGATCTTATGCCTAAACTGTTTCTAATATTGTTATTTATAATTTCATGTACGGCTGTTGAAGCACAAATAAAATTTAACGGAGACTTTGAAAAAATTGACGACAAAGGTAACCCTATCGGCTGGGACCTCACCTTTAACGGCCAAAATACTTACGATGTTAAAGTTGATAGCCTGGTAATAAAACAAGGGAAGTATGCTGTCTCCATTAGTCCGGGTAATGGTAAAATTGGGTTTAGCGCTATTAATTTCCCTATAAGGAAATCCTTTCACGGAAAAAAATTATGGTTGGTTGGCAACATAAAAACCGAAAATGTTACCGACGGTTGGGCCGGCATCTGGTTGCGTGGTGATGGAAAAGACGAAAAAGTACTCGGCTTCGATAATATGCAAAATAACGGCATAACCGGTACAAATGACTGGAAGGAATACATGATCCAGGTACCCTACGACGAGACAGAAGCAGTACAGATTAACGTGGGCGCCTTGTTGGTAGGAAAAGGAAAAATGTGGATAGATAGCTTTAGGTTGTATTTGGATGAAGTCCCAATTGAAAATGTACCCACTATTTCAACCCATGAGTACGGTGCTGTTACAGACACCGCTTTCGCTGTAAAGTCAGGAATAGACACCGTTTTATTGAACAAGCAAAACGGCAAATATTTAAGTTTATTGGGGCAGCTTTGGGGATTTGTAAAGTATTATCACCCCGCGGTAGCAAGCGGGGAACATAATTGGGATGCCGAATTATTCAGGGTGATGCCATCGGTGTTAAAAAGCAAATCAGACAAGCAATTCTCTATGGCATTAGAGCAGTGGGTTGATCGTTTAGGAAAACCGCCCATTTGTAAAAATTGTACCGTAATTGATAAAATTAAAGATTTGTACAGTAAGCCCGATTACGGCACATTATTTAATAACAAGGTATTCAGTAAATCGCTGATTGAAAAATTACGTTACATAATAGCTAATCGTAATACCGATGATCATTATTATGTAGATCTTGAGACTACGGGTGCCAATAATCCTGAATTCCGGCACGAAAAGGAATATGTAAACATGCAATATCCTGATGCAGGTTACCGGCTCCTGGCGCTTTATCGTTACTGGAGCATGATTAATTATTTTTACCCTAACCGTGATTTAGTTACCGGTGGATGGCGTAGCGTATTAGACGAGTATATCCCCCTGTTTGTAAAGAACAAGAACAAAACCGATTACGCCAAAACAATGGTTCAACTGATAGCCTGCATTAACGATACGCATGCATTTATACAGAATGAAGCGTTTGAAGCTTATAAAGGCCGTTATCGTTTGCCCTTTCAGGCGAGGTTCATACAAAATAAATTGGTTGTTACCGGCTACTATAAAGATACGCTTAACGTGAAAGAGCATTTTAAAATTGGCGATGTTATTACGGAGATCAACGGAAATACGATTGCTCAATTATTAAATACCTACCTGCCAATGGTGCCTGCATCAAATTACGAGGGCAAGCTAAGAGACGTTACCGGAAATTTTTTATTGCGAGGTCAAAAGCCTGATTTTACGTTTAAGCTGATACGTGATAATGGTTATATGCAAGTGAAATTCAGGGCGGTAGATATGGCTAAAGTTGATACTTACAAACTCGATTTTAATGCCGACCCGGCAAAGCCGGCCTATTCACTGCTCAATGAAAGAGTAGGTTATTTTTTCGCCGGAACTTATAAAAGAGCCATGTTGGACGATATTAAGAAGAAGTTTTCGCCAACAAAGGGTATAATCATTGATTTGCGTTGCTATCCTTCAGATGATGTGATTCATACATTGGGTAACTATTTAAAATCTGATTCATCGGTATTTGTAAACTTCACCGCAGGTTCGGTAGCTTACCCCGGCATGTTTTATACATTTACATCAAGCTATGGCAGCAATAAATCTGAAGAGCATTATAAGGGTAAAGTTGTAGTATTGGTTAACGAGTTAACGCAAAGCAACGCCGAGTTTGTAACCATGGCGCTACAAACTATACCCGGCGTTAAAGTAATTGGCAGCAAAAGCGCAGGGGCCGATGGCAATATTTCGCAGATTAGCCTGCCCGGAAATTTCAATACCTATATATCGGGCTTAGGAGTATATTATCCCGATGGTACATGCGCGCAACGTAAAGGTGTTAAGATAGATAATATCGTTAAACCTACCTTACAGGGTATAAAATCAGGGCGGGACGAATTACTGGAAGAGGCCATCAAATTGATAGATGGGGCTAACTGATCCGGCTTAGTTATATAGGCCGGTATCCGGTTGTTTTTACGATGTTGACAAAGAGAATAAGACAGATTAGTTATAAAACAGAACAAGCGGCATTTTGCCGCTTGTTCTGTTTGTAGAAAAGTAATTACCGGTTTATTTCAACGCGTAGTTGATAAAGCCACCGTCAACCAGTATTTCGGTTCCGGTGATAAAGCTTGCATCGTCAGATGCCAGGAACAATACTGTTTTGGCAACTTCATCGGCATTGCCTAATCTTTGCAGTGCGGTAGCGGCTGCTAAAACCGGTTTTGCTTCGGCAGGTACGGCATATTCTAAGCCGGGTGTTTGAATAGGCCCCGGACTAACCAGGTTCACCCTGATCTTTCTATCAGCCAGTTCGTTGGCGGCTATCTGGGCAACTTTATTTAATGCTCCCTTAGTTGCGGAGTACACACTCGTGCCTAAGCCTGATGCTGTCGCAACGGTTGAGGAGGTGAACAATACCGCCGATCTATCTGCCAAATGAGGCAATAGCTTTTGCAGGGTAAAGAAATGGCCTTTGATATTGGTGTTAAACTGCGCGTCGAAATCTGCTTCGGTAGCCTGCGCTATTGGCGCGAATACGGCTATGCCCGCGTTAAGGAACAGTACATCTAATTTGCTTCCGCTTTCTGCGATAGCATTTTCCAATAGTGCTATATCAGCCAGTTTTGAGGTGTCGGAAACTACGGTTTTCAACTTCGTGCTGTTGATCTCGTCGGCTGCCTTTTGTAAGTTTTCGGCATTTCTGCCTGTTATCCATACGGTTGCTCCGGCATTAATAAATGCTTTTGCTGTGGCCAGCCCAATTCCGGTTGTGCCGCCTGTTATAACTACATTTTTGTTTGTAAAATTCATGGTTAAATTATTATCGTTTACCATGCAAACTTAGGGCACTTTAATTTATTTTGGTAACTTTGTAACCAAAAGTAACAGTAACTTTTGAGTAACCAGGTAACTTATGACTGACAACGTATGCCATAAAACAGAGATCATGGCGGTACATGATGCTATGGACGTGCTGAACGGAAAGTGGAAGATCTCCATCATCTCTTCTATTTGTTATTATAACAAAAGAAGATTTTCTGATATTTTGAATGATGTGGACGGCATATCAAACAAAATGCTGAGCAAAGAGCTAAAAGAGCTGGAAATAAATAAATTGATTAAGCGTACGGTTTTAGATACCCAACCCGTAACCGTTCAGTACAACCTTACCGATTATGGTAAAACACTCCAAACCATTATTAACAACCTGGCCGAGTGGGGGATAGAACACCGCAGAGTTATTACCGGCAAATAGTCGTAATTGCCCCTGCTCAATGTCTTTTTCTCCCCTCGCAGGTACAAGTAGTATCCGCTACTTTTATTAAAAAAAGGATCATGAGAAAAATTATCGTTAGTTCATTCATCACGCTTGATGGTGTTGTTGAGGCACCCGGTGGTGATGAAACGCCTCACCCTCATGGTGGCTGGCAGGCGCAATATCGCTCGGCTGATAGCGGAAAGTATAAAGCAGATGAGCTGGCCGCTGTAGATACCTTATTGCTTGGCAGGGTTACGTATGATACATTCTCCGCCTACTGGCCAACCCAAACCGGCGAAGCTTTTGCCGACCGCATTAATCGCTACCCCAAATATGTGGTATCGGGAACGTTGCAAAAAACAGACTGGAACAACACCCATATTCTGCGCGATGTAGCCCGGGATGTGGCCGCACTTAAGGAAACTGACGGGGGAGATATCCTTGTTTACGGAAGTGCCACGCTCGTAAAAGCCCTGCTTCATCACAATCTTATCGACGAGTTGCGGCTCATGGTATTCCCCATTTCCATTGGCGGTGGATTGAAGATTTTTGATGACAACAGGGAATTAAAGAAATTTGAACTGAAGCATTCGCAGGTAATGGATAACGGCGCGCTTATACTCGAATATAAGCCGATCAAGTAAGTTATTGCTGGAGATATATCATCCTTACAAAGCTTATCAAATGCGATAAGCTTTGTAAGCTAATCTATTGGTTTGGGCGGCTCATATTCAAAAGGTAACTGGTCGCCTATACGTTCCTTGGCCCATTTACCCCTGATTAAGAAAGTACCGGCAGGAACACTTCCCCTTGCATCAATTATCGCTTCTTTTAAATACAGCCGTAATTGTGAATCTTTTTTAGTTTGATTTAGCTTAACGAAATCACTTTCGTTGTTTGAAGTATCGGCCTGTATATCATTTGCTTTTTGCTGTTTTTTAATTTCATCATTTTTTAACCGCGCGGCTTTTTTGGGATTGTAAACAATATTTAAGGCTTTAATTTTGAGCGAAATAAAAGAGCTGTCTACTACAGTTACAGCATCATCAAATTTTATAGGGTTCGCCTCTGTGTAAACCTTTTGATCGTACCAACTGCTATTTTTATATATTTTGTTGGCAATAAACCCTTCTTCGGTCATTGTATTGGCAAATACCGATCTCAAAAAATGCATCATTGAACCTTTATAAGCCGTTAGTCTGTTTTGTGCCCAGTTTTTTTTCTGCTTGTCGGTGCCCTCCAGTTCTTCAAAGCTGTTGTCACCATCATAATAAGTAAGCTGTTTTACAGAGTTGTACTCAAATGTTTTGAGCAGGTATTTTATCCGGTATCCCAGTTGCTCATTCTCTATGATCAGGAAATCATCGGCACCGGCCTTTAATATGATATTATCCCCCGCTATTTTTTGCCCATTAAAATTAATGATCTCCGGATTGAGTATTACACAATTCCTTGCATTGTCTGATGTCCCCAAAAACTGGTCCTTAAATATGGCATAATACTTTTCCCTGTTTTTATTAACGCCTATCTTAACTTCATTGAGTACTATCGACTTTACCTCCAGCGCGAAGCTTATATCAACCGATTTATCATGAATAGTTACAGTTTGAGAAGGGGCAGAATAACCAAGCATTTTTACCGAAAGCGAATAGTTTCCTGCCTTCATCCCGGTAAATGTAAAGCGGCCATCTTTATCGGTTGCTGTTATTTGTTGAGAACCGCTGATAAATATAGTGGCGCCCGGCATCGGCTCACGCTTCTCGTCGATAACCGTTCCCGAGATGGAGTAACTCTCCTGCGCAAGCACGTTAAAGCTCACAAAAATTAGAAGAATGAACGGTAGCTGACGGATAAGATGTTTCATAGGTTTAGTAAAAAGTGCGTTTCTTAAATTGATTGCTAATTCAACACTTTTGAACAACTTTTTACTATAGAATAAAACTATTGGAATTGGTTTAATTTATTTAGAAATTTAAGTAAATCGACATTGCAACAATGACAGCAACGCCAAGAGCAAGTGATTAAGCGAAATCAGACAACAGTTATCCCAAATGCCCTATCACTGTCGGGCTTCCGTTTTTATTACCCTGTCAGATATATAAGGGACTGTTGGATAGCCGTCGTACTCCCGCAGATCAGCAGGCTCTCTTTGGGCGGCGTATGTTGATTTTTTGCCTTTTACCTGTATAGTTCCATCATTATAAACAGAAATAAAAGCCCATAGCGGGTCTACAGTCAGTTCAAAATCATAACCATTCTTGAGGCGTGCAAACTGGTAAGAGGCGCTGTTGATTTGCAGGTAGTTGATGTTGTTATAAACATTGAGGTAATCTTCGTGATGATGCCCGCTCAGTACCAGCCGTACTTTTTGAAAGCCTGCCTTTTGATTTGCCTTTTCAAACAGGAGCCTGATCAAAGCGCCTTCCTTTAAGCCGTCCATATCATCATCAATACCCTGATGGCAAAAAACAATTACCGGTAAAGCGGTGCTGTCAAGGTCGTGTTTTAGCCAATCGCGCTGTTCATCGCCTATGGCATTGGGGTAGCCTTTAGCTGCGCTGCCGGGCACGCGTTCGTTGCCGTTTAATACAATGAAGTGATAGCCGTTTAAATCAAATGAATAATACTTGGCTTTGGCATTCCAAAAGCTTACCACCTCATCATGACTAAAGCCGCCATCATTATCATGGTTACCAATAACATGATACTTAGCCCCTTTAAAGCCGTTCCATGTATCCATTACTATCTGGTTAGCCGGTTTGGGCACACAGAAATCGCCCATTTGAATTACAAAATCGGGTTTCAACCGGTTCATCTCGGCAATGAACATTTCAACACGCCGCGGGCCGTCTTTTATCAGGTCGTGATGTAAATCGGTAAGTACACCAAAACTGAACAGCGCCTTAGGTTTATAATTCTCATGCTGCGTTGCGGCTTGTAATTTATTGGAAGCAAAGGGTATGCCCGCTAAAGCGATGCCTATACCTTTTAAAAATTTTCTGCGTTGTACCATACTTAAGCTGATATACTATTGGCCGCCGTTTTAAAAGCGACCTGTTTAGTGATTATTTTATGGCGGTTTTAACAGGGGCGCCTACGGGGTGGTCTGTTTTAAATTCAAAACTTAACAGGTTGGCTATGGTTTGGGCTATCTGGTCCTGAAAAATTTGCGAGGTGGTTTTAATTTCGCCCGAAGCAGGTGTATCCGGACCCATTACTACCAACCAGGTTTCGTTGGAATGCGCCGAGCCCGAACCGTGACCGGTCCACTGGCTGCCAACTCCGCGCCCGTGATCGGGGCATATCACTAAAGTAGTTTTGTCTTTATAAAAACTATCGCTTTGTAAATATTTCCATAAGCCGGCTATCATGGCATCAAGGTAGTGCGCGGCATCCAGATAATAATCATACTGACCGGCATGGCCCAAATCATCAGGGTCAACAAAATCAATATACATTGCTTTTGGATGATTGGCCGAAAGGTAAGTTTTGGCAATGGCATAAGTGTTTGCATCCCACCTAACTGATGTACCGAAATAATTAGGCAGGTAATTTTGCATTTCATTAGCCAGTTGCTGCGCTTCGGTAAGGTGTGCACCCTGTACCTCCTCAAACGGGTTGATGAGCGGCATATGGTTACGGTTGCGGTTAACAATGTGCTTTACCGCATCCCAACCGGCAATGGTAGCTACCTTACCCTTGTAGCCGGGCTGTTTGTTAATAAATTCAAACACATTTTCGTTAGGGTTATCAGGATAGCTGTTTGAATTGATCTTCGGGTCGTAATACCCACAAATGGTTTCACTACGACCGGGATAAGAGAACCAGTATTTATTGCGCAGGTTTACCAGGTTACCCACATTGCGGTTACCATATAGCTGGCCATTTTTGGCAATATACTTCCAAAAAAATGGCATCAGCTTTTCGCGACACGCTGCCGTATCTGCCGCCCAGTATTTCTTGTATACCTCTGCCGAATCTTGCTTGCGGTATTTTTTATTGCTTAGTAATGATGTATCCGCACCGTTGAAAATTTCCTGCCAGCGGTAACCATCAATAGAAATAAAAATAACATTTTGAGTTTTTTTATGTTGTGCCTCAACCCGTAATACGAATAGGGTGCACAAAAGCAAAGCAAGGATAGCTTTCATTTTTACAATATTTTGTTTAGTAAAACTAAATATTGTTTATTAAAGATAAACTAACTCTGTTTTAAGATTTTGTAAAAAGTGATACTCAACTGATGAGTTTAAAATCATTTACATCAAATCAGGAAAGAGTTAGCGCCCGCGTTCAACGCGTAGGTTTTAGCTTTCCAAACCAACTTTCCCGATGTTTTTTTGGGGAGGTTGATGGTTACCTTCCACTTACCTTTGTCCAGCTTGTAACTCACCGAAACCTTGCCGTTAGGGTGAGGTATTTCGCCGCTGATATTAGTTAAAGCGCCTAAGCGGGGTTCTATCTTTATTTTACCGAATCCCGGTGCGTAGCTGTCAATTCCCAACACTATCCTGTAAAACTCAATGTTCGGGCTGCTGCCCCAGGCATGGCAATCAGAACGCGAAGTGTTAACGTCAGAATATTCGGCCCAGGTAGTTAGGCCCATGGCGATGTTCTCGCGCCAAATGCCCAACAGGTTCATATAGTCAATGTTTTTGCCTCCTTTTACCAGCGCCTGGTTCAGGTAATATTTAAAATAAACCGAGCATTGGGTCAGGTTTTTATCATTAAGCAAACCACCGATCACCGCCGGCATATCGGCATTATTTACAAGCCCGGTAAGTATGGCCAGCGAATTAACATGTTGCGAGTAGCCGTTTTGCTCCTTAGTATCGGCATAAAGTTTTTTAGCCGGGTTCCAGTATTTACGGCGTATTGTAGCCTTTAACTGCGCGGCTTTCTGATTGTATACAGTCGCATAGTCGCGCATGCCTATTTGGGCTTCCATTTCGGCCGCCCATTGGTATGCCCAAAGCAATTGCAGGTCGTAAATGGCCGCGCTACCGTCCGAGCCTTTTACTTCGCCCCATAAATTGCCTGCCCAGTCAACAAAGGCCCAGTAGGGTGTGTTTTTTAAAGAGCCATCAGCTTGCTGGTACTTGCTGAAAAAATCGAGTATCGCCCTTGAGCCAACCAGTTTGTTTTTGATAAAGGCATTATCGTTGCGGTACATCCAGTAATCGTGCAGCATGCCGATGTACCATAGCGAGAAGGGCGATATGATTTGCGTACCCTTTGACGGGTAGCAGCTTTTGGTGATACCCTCTGCCAGGCGCGAATGGTCAATCTGGGTGAGGGCATTTCGCGCCAGCCTGTCATCGCTGGTGTTGTAGTACGATACCATGGCTTGTATGCGTGTATCGCCAATATATTGCAGTTGTTCGTAATAAGGGCAATCGGTATAGCTTTCCCAGGCGTTGAGCCGGGCAGAGCGCCAGCCGATATCCAGTATTTGTTTTATTTCGGTATTATCAGTGTTTAATACAGATGACAATTTGAAAGGGTAGCCGGTAAATGTGCCATAAAGATCGTCGATCACCAGCGGTTCGTCTTTAGTGTTTACCTCCAGTTGAATATAACGGTAGGTGCGAAAGTTAAGTGTGGTGAATGATTGCCCCGCGCTGCCGTTAGAGATGAGGCTGTCTTTTCGCCCAACAAACTCTTTGCCCTCCACCTCGTTGCGGTTACCCTTGTTTACCCCGTTACTGCCTTTTTGGTAAAGCGATTCGGCATAGCCCAACGAAATGCCTGCATTTTTACCGCCGCTAAAATTTAAGGTTACATATGCATTGGTTTCGAAAGTTTGATCGAGCAATAGCGTTATCCTGGTATTGGCAGGTACGGTTAGCGGCGCTTTTTCCTGCGGAAATGCCGGAGGAACATTTATCCCGACGGCACTGCGTAATTTGGCTATACGCTGGTAGGTCATTTCCATAGGTGGGAGCGATGAGGGGACCAACGCCCAGTCGATACCCCAAGCCATGCCTTTTAGCCTTCCCTCCGTCACCTTGGTGGTTACGGGCCAGGCATTGTCGTCATAGGCTACACTTGTCCAGTCGCCTTTAAGGGTTTTATTCATGTTTACCATTTCGCCTTTGCTGGCTGCAAAGAAGTAACCGGGGATGGGTTGATGGCCGGTATCGCGAATGCCCTTCCAGTTATCACCCGTGTTCAATATTTCTTCCTTGGGCGAATCCCCCTGGATAATGAAGGCTGTGCGCACCGAAATCTGTGCTTCGGGCCGGTAGTCAGCTTCGTTGAAAACGAGGGCTGCTACCGTGTTTTTGCCGGTGGTGAGGTGTGGCGCCAGGTCAACCGTTTCGTAATTCCAGTAATAAGTATCACCACGTGCCGGGCCAAGCGATACCAGCCTGCCGTTAATATATAATTTATAGCGGTTATCTGCCGATACATGGATGATGAATTTCGCAGGCTTTTCGGCCAGTTCTACGCTTTTGCGGAAATAATAAACCCCATAATTTTTACCGGTATCGCCGGCGGCGGCTATCCAGTTGGCGTTCCATGGGCGACTGTATGCAAATTCGGGCGATTGAGCATTGCTGTTTTTTACCAATAAAATACCGGCAAGGGCTAATACTACAGTGAAAAGGTGTTTCATTAAGGCTTAACTGGTTTGAGCCTGTAATTTATTAAGATTAATTGATTTAAGGGCTAAAATTTAAATCGATTTAGGCGGATAGCTATAATATCCATCCCCTCGTTGATATGGCTACACTATTCAGGGATCGGGATACTTTTTGGTTAGCTGGCAGGTCTACTTTTGTTTGGTAATCATTTTAGATATGGAACAAATGAAAAAGATAGATTTAGGAAGCCAGGGCCTGCAAGTACCCGAACTGGGTTTAGGCTGCATGGGGATGACGGGTTTTCAAGGTAACGATATGTATGGCAAGGCCGATGAAAGCGAAGCTATCGCTACTATTCACCGCTCGTTTGAGCTTGGTGGCAATTTTTTGGATACGGCAGATATGTATGGCCCTTTCGCAAATGAACAACTGATACAAAAGGCGATTGGCGGTAACCGCTCTCAATACATCATCGGCACAAAATTCGGGTGGGAAATTGACGACGGCGGGGCTTTAACATGGGCAATAAACGGCAGTAAAGACTATGTACGTAAATCGGTAGAACGCTCCCTCAAAAACCTGGGTACCGACTATATCGACCTGTATTACCTGCATCGCTTAGATAAAAACACCCCGGTTGAAGAAACCGTAGGTGCTATGAGCGATTTGGTTAAGGAAGGGAAAGTACGTTACGTAGGTTTGTCGGAAGTGTCGTCTGCTACGATACGCAAAGCGCACGGTGTTCATCCCATTACTGCTGTTCAAAGTGAATACTCTTTATTTGAACGTACTGCCGAATCGCAGGGCGTTATGCAAACTTTAAATGAACTGGGGATAGGTTTTGTGGCGTACTCCCCGCTGGGCAGGGGATTTTTATCGGGCCAGATCCGCAAGCCTGAAGATATGCCCGCAGATGATTTTCGCCATGCGATGCCCCGCTTTCAGGGCGAGCAATTTTTTAAAAATGTTGAACTGGTTAAGGCTATTGAAACAATGGCAGCACAAAAAGAGGTTACGCCATCTCAACTGGCTTTAGCCTGGGTACGTTCAAAAGGCGCGGTAGCTATTCCCGGAACGAAAAGAAGGAAATACCTTGAACAAAATATCGCCTCGACAAGTATTGTACTTGATGCCGCCGAAATAGATCAGTTAGAAAGAATTGTACCTTTGGGTACAGATACCGGCAATCCGTATGATGATTTTGGCATGGCGCTGAATGATTATTAACACGAAATACAAAACGGCCAGTAACCATAACCCGATGCCCAATGAACACGATAAGTTCAATTTCTGATTTTCACCGTCTGCTCAATCTTCCGTCGCCGTCGCATCCATTGGTGAGCGTGATCAGGCTGGAAGAGGCTACCTTTATAAAGGACGATGTATGGCAGCATTTTTTTGCCACCTTTTATTGCGTGGCATTGAAACGGGAAGTGCAAAGCAGAATGAAATATGGGCAAAACTATTATGATTTTGATAAGGGGGTAATGAGCTTTACTGCGCCAAAACAAGTGCAATCGCTCGATCCGGCGCTTATTGAAAAGAGTAACGGCTATGTTTTGGCTTTCCATCCCGATTTTATGGTGAGGCACCCGCTTGCCAATACCATAAAATCTTATGGATTTTTCTCCTACGCGGTAAACGAAGCGCTGCACCTATCCGAAAAAGAAGAGGAGGATATGATCATGATACTGGAAAAGATCAGCCGGGAGTATCAACATATTGACAGGCATACCCAAGCCATTATTCTTTCACAGATCGATCTGCTTTTAAGCTATTCAAACCGCTTTTACGAGCGGCAGTTTATCACCCGCAAAAAGGTAAATACCGATTTGCTGGTGAAGTTTGAAGCCGTAGTAACAGATTACTTTGACCGCAACAAATCGCAGGAGCACGGCTTGCTAACGGTGCAATACCTTGCCGATCAGTTAAATTTGTTGCCCAATTACCTGAGCGATATGCTGCGCGTGCATACCGGGCAAAGCACCCAGCAGCACCTGCAAACCATGCTGATTGAAAAAGCAAAGGAATTGTTGCTTACCACTTCCATGTCGGTGAGCGAGATAGCCTATCTTTTGGGTTTTGAATATCCGCAATCTTTCAATAAACTCTTCAAAACCAAAACACAATATTCGCCATTGCAATTCAGGCATTCCTATAACTAAAAAGCAAGCCCGTCCTCTCTCATAAAGAAAGGACAGGCTTGTTTTTTGTGATCTGTTTTGAGTATAAGCCTTAATTAAAAGTCGGTAGAAAGGGTGATCTCTTTGTTGGCCTCAATGCCGTCTTGCAGCATTTTTATTTTGTAATTGGCAAACTGTAAGGAGTCTGACCCCAGTAATAAACGAAGTGGTGCATCTGCCAATAGCGAAGTGTTGATGATGACCTGTGCTATCTTTTCAGGGTCGCCCGGTTGAGTGCCCGGTACTTCTTCAAGATGTTTGCGTTTTTCTTCCTGTATGGCGGTGTAAGCGGCTATCGGGTTTTGAGGATGAGCTATCGAACCCGGTTTCAGGAAGTTGGTGCGCACATAGCCCGGTTCAATAATAGTTACCTTAATGCCAAATGGCTGTACCTCTTGCGCCAAAGCCTCCGATAAGCCCTCTACAGCGAACTTGGTGCCGCAATATAAACCCCATGATGCGCCTGAGATTAAACCGAATACGGTAGACAGGTTAAAGATATGGCCCGATCCTGCTGCCCTCATGTGTGGCAATACGGCACGGGTTACATTTAATAAACCAAATACGTTGATGTCGAATATAGCCTGTGCTTCGGCGGCTGATGTTTCTTCAATACCACCTATTAAGCCGTAACCGGCATTGTTAACCAAAAAATCGATAGCGCCAAAGCGGGTTATGGTTTCGTCAACTGCTTTGCGTACGCTTTCTTCGTTGGGCAGGTCAACCTGTAATGCCAGGAAGCGGGGCGATGTATCGCCGATGGCGTTTTTTACCGTATCGAGGTTGCGGCCGGTTACCGCTACATTATTGCCTTCGGCCAGTAACTTTTTAACTAATAAAAGGCCAATGCCTTGTGAACCACCTGTTATAAACCATGTTTTTGTTTGAGTTTCCATTGTTTTTAAATTTATGATACAAAGGAAGCCACAATAAGCGGGCGCGCGCTTAATCAAATCCAAGGAATACTTGTGAGTTTCAAAGATTGGGCTATACCGCTACGTTTTCCCTGAATATGGAGGGCGATATTTTCTCTTTTTTATGGAAGAACGTAGTAAAGGCGGCATGTTCTGAAAAGCCTAAAACATAACTGATGGTTTTTATATCCCAGTCGGTTTGCAGCAGCAGGCTTTTAGCTTCGTACAATAACCTTTCCTGTATATGTTCGCGCAGGGTTTTACCGGTTTGGTTTTTAACAAGCGAGTTCAGGTAATTAGGATGCACATTCAGCTGATCGGCAAATTCGCCGGCATTCTTAATTTTTACCACATCGTCCGGCCGCTGTATCTGAAAGCTCGATTCCAGCAATTTCAAAAAGCCATGTATGTGCCGGTAACTTTCGGGCACGGGTACCTCGGCAATGTTTTTACCGGCGCGTTGTGCTTCCAGCAGTATCATTTGCAGGTGTAGTAATATCGCTTGCTTTTTGTCGTCGTTAGGGCCGTCGGCTTCAGCCAGTATCAATTCAAAATAGCGGTTTATTTGTGCCGATTGCTCTTCTGATAGTTGAACTACCGCTTTTGATGGATTGAAGAATTTGTAACTTCTGAACAGTTGCACCATATGATCGGCATGCTCAAAATAATCAGGGTAGATAAGGCAGAAGTGCCCATCCGGATCAGTTGAAGTTGTTTGCCACGACATGATCTCATCCGGACCTAAAAAGGCGATATCGCCTGGCTTCATAGCGTATTGATGCAACCCAACTGTGAGCGTACCGGTACCTGATGTAATATGAAAGATCTTGTAAAACTGCCTTCGATTGGGTGATATATAGCTTTTTACAGGGTAATTGCTCCGGTTTTTTATAATGAAGTGGTTAGCATCCAGCGGATAATGCTCAACATTTAGCAAGGGTGTTTTATAGCCCACCTGTGCAAAAGTTTCAAGATCTAAACGCGGAATTACCAATTTATCCATGCCTAAAGTTAAATGATTTTTTGCTGATCACTATGCTTGCTGCTTCATCATTTTTCGTGCGCCAAGCAAAGCCAGCAACGTAGCGCCCGATGCTACCGTTAAATAATAGCCAACATAGGCAAGGCCGTAATTGTGCGCAAGGGTAGTTGCCAGGTAAGGGGTGAGCGATGCGCCTAAAATGCCTGCCAGTGTAAAGGCCAGCGACGCGCCGGTATATCGTACCGACGCCGGGAAAATACCTGCCAGCGCGGTGCCAATCGGTCCGTAGGTAAGCCCCATCAAAAACATACCCAGGCACAGGAATATCGCGGTAATAAATAAGCTGCCTGTAGTAAACAATGGCGCGAAAACAAGCCCGAACAGCATAATTAAAACAGTGGCGACAACAAGCATTTTGTTGCGCCCGTACTTATCCGCCAATACAGCCGACAGTGGTATGCCTAACCCGAAGAACAGCATCGAGATCATTTGTATGATCAGGAAATTACTTTTGGTATAATGCAGTGCCGATGTGCCCCAGCTCAAGGTAAATACCGTCATCAAATAAAACAGCAGGAAGGTGGTAATGGTAGCCAGCGTACCTAAGGTAATGGCTTTGGTGTGTTTTAAAAATACATCGGCAAAGGGTACGTTTGAGCGTTCGTTATTGTCGATGATCTTCACAAATTCCGGTGTTTCGGAGATCTTTAATCGCACATAAAGGCCCAGCCAAACCAATACCGCGCTCGCGATAAAGGGGATACGCCATCCGTAGCTGATAAAATCATTATCAGACATGGTTTTGCTAAGAATGAAAAATGTACCGCTGGAAATAAGGAAACCTATGGGCGCACCCAACTGCGGGAACATACCATACCAAGCTTTTTTATGCGGAGGCGCGTTCTCTGTGGCCAGTAACACCGCGCCGCCCCATTCGCCGCCAAGGCCCAAACCCTGCCCGAATCTGAATACGGCCAATAGTATAGGTGCCGCTATACCTATTGAGGCATAGCCCGGTAAAAGCCCGATAGCGATGGTTGATGGCCCCATAGTTAATAAGGCGGCAACCAGCGTAGCTTTACGCCCTTTACGATCGCCAAAGTGACCAAACAAGGCAGCGCCCAATGGTCGTGCAAAAAAGGCGAGTGCAAAGGTAGCCAATGATTCCAGCGTAGCCGAAGTTGGGTCGGCAGCCGAAAAAAACAACTTGGGGAATACCAGTACCGCGGCAGTGGCATAAATATAAAAATCAAAAAACTCTATGGTGGTACCAATAAGGCTCGCGGTAAGTATACGGCCTACAGGATTAGCGGGGGGGACTTGCTCATTCATGATGCCAAACTTATTGATTTTGAGCGAATGTGCAAATCAGATTTTAATGGTATTGCTATGCGCGGCCAATGGTTTGTGCTGATTAAGCAACAAATCCCCGGATTGGAAGATCCGGGGATTTGTTTATTTTATTATCCTCATTGATTAGTTACCATCGTAAGCTTGCTGCAGGGTAGCGATATCTACTTTCTTCATTGTCGTAAAGGTCTGTGTAACCCGCTCTATCTGTTCGGGAGTGCCGTTTTTAAGCGCGTTGAACATAACAGTGGAAGCCACCTGCCATGATACACCGTATTTATCTTTTAGCCAGCCGCATTGCCCGGGTTCGCCGCCAGCTGTAAGTGCCGACCAATAGTAATCTACCTCTTCCTGTGTTTCACATGGTATTAATAACGATACAGCATCATTAAACCTGAAACCATGCTGATGCGCGCTGTCCATAGCGGCCAGCCATGTTTGATCGATATAATAATCGGCGTACATAAGCGTACCTGCTTTATCCGGCCCCATATCTTCGGGGCGAGGTGCCGTGGTACCACGTTTGCCATCCTTAAATACAGAACAATAAAAGTCAATCGCTTCACCGGCTTTACCCGCCACGGGTTCGGTAAATAACAGCGAAGGAACAATCACGGGTCTTTCCTCACCGCTTGGGTCGGTTAGTATCAGTTGCCAGGATACGCCATATTTATCTTCAACCCAACCGTAACGTTTACTGAAGGGGTAGCTATCCAATGGCATCATTATTTTGCCATTCTCAATTAACTTGTTCCAAATTTCGTCGATATGCCGGGCAGCATCCGCATCGCGCGAAGGATCAAAGTTGACCATAAAAGAAATAGACGGATTGATGCCAAGCTTGTGCCCGGCGCTGATGCCGAAGAACGACTGACCCGCAATGGTAAACTCTACTACTTCACACTCACCGCCGCCCATTGGGAAGTGATTGGCATAATTGATAGCTGAATAAGGCATGAATGATGCGTAAAATTCAGCTGCTTGTTTTGCATCCTGGTCGAACCAGAGGTGTGGTTTGATGGGTAACATAGGTAATAATTTTGATGTTGGTATATAATTAAAATTCGTAGGCGTTAATTGTTTTGATCATATCATTAACTATCTCAAAATTAATTGCTTTTTGCTCCCCGGAGTAGAGGCATTCAGGACATATTAGGAGGTGTATTACGACAGGATTAACGCGCGGTGAAACATTAGCCGAATTAAAAATGTGCACACCGCGGCTTTCGGAATCTATTTTATAAACAAAAAAGCCTCAAATCTTTCAACTTGAAGCTCATATTATCTTTGTTATCCTGGCTGAAGTTTACTTCAAATTCGTCGTAAAGAAATCTATCGTACGTTTCCAGGCCAGTTCTGCGGCGGCCTTATCATAACGGGGAGTAGTATCGTTATGGAAGCCGTGGTTGGCGTTTTCATAAATATAGGCCTGGTATTTTTTGCCGTTCTGTTTTAAGGCTGCTTCATAAGCAGGCCAGCCACCGGTGATGCGGGTATCTAACGATGCATAATGCAGTAGCAGAGGGGCTTTAATCTTAGGTACATCCTCAACCGCCGGTTGCGCGCCGTAGAAAGGTACCGCCGCAGCCAGATCGGGGATGCGCACGGCCATCATGTTGGCAATACCTCCGCCAAAGCAAAAGCCCGCAACACCCACTTTTCCGTTGCAATCTTTATTGGTTTTGAGGTATTCGTATGCTGCAATAAAATCTTCTTCCATTTGGCCTTTGTCGCGTTTGGCCTGTAGGGTGCGGCCTTCATCGTCGTTACCCGGGTAACCACCGAGTGGAGTTAGCGCATCAGGGGCGAGGGTGATAAACCCTGCAAGGGCAGCCCGTCGGGCTACATCTTCAATGTAAGGATTTAGTCCGCGGTTTTCGTGCACTACTATGATACCGCCAAGCTTGCCTTTCGCGTCAGCCGGTTTTGATAATAGTCCTTTTATGGTTCCGCCGCCTTTGGGCGATGGATAATTAATGTATTCAGATTTTAATCGGGGATCATCAGCCTTAACCTGAATGTTCGTCTCATACTTAGGCATCAGGAAACTCATCAGTGCCGGTACGGTTAAACCGCCCACAGCGTAGGCAGAAAGTTTTTGTACAAAATCACGACGGTTTAAACGACTGTGTGCATAATCATCATACAGATCGAACACTTCCTGTCTGATGTCGTCTTTATTAATGTTTTCCATAGGTAGATGAAAAATAGTAGATGGAAGGCGTGCTCCAAATGTAAGGATTACCTTAAACGGTAAGCTATATGCCTTGTAAAAGAATCGTTACCTTATTGAAAAGAAAATGCAATAACATGCGCTCATTTAACCAAAGCCCTAAACTTATCAATCGGAAATAACGGTCCCGGATCCGTTTTTCGGCCTTTAGGTACAGCGATTTCCGAATGGCCTACTATTTGAGTTATCGGGTAGGCTTTTATCAGTGCCCGGCAAATTTCAATGCCCGCGTTGATCTGGGCATCGGTATATTTCTCTTTGCCATCGTTAACAAACATAACACCTATTGATGTACTGTTATTGATCTTTAAAGCCGGGTCGGTCATCCCTGCGTGAAAGGCTACAAAATTGAAGGGAACCAATTGTACCACTTGTCCGGTTTTATCAATAAGGATATGGGTTGACGCGGTGCCGGCAAAAGCGGTGTCCGTCATGATATTTGTAGCGGCAGCAAATGATCCAACTCCGGTATAGTGTATTACAATCGCTTTTACAGCATCCTTATTTAAGCCTTGCCTTACTTTAGCTGTTAGGTTGTACGTGGTGCCCTGGCCTTCTAAAAAATTATTGTTAACCGAAAAGTGTGCCGCCTTATTTACCGCAGGTACTGCAACGCCTTTATAAATGTCCGGATATTTTGTGGTATTGTAGGTAGTAGGGATCTCATCGCCCTTGCCTTCTTTAATCAGCTTGGCATATTTGCCTTTTTCGCCGGGCAGTAAGCCTGCTTTGATATAAAAATCGAGTATCTTGGCCACGTTCACGCTATCGCCCGATTCAAAGGCTTTGGCATAAATTCCGTATTGAAATTTCTTTTCCTCAATTTCAAGTTCGTTTTTACGCTGTAACGATGATGAAAAAGCGGCTCCGATCAACCCGATAACCGCTACCAAAATAGTAACAAAGGTAGAACTGAACGTTGTTTTTTTGGTAAGCTCTTTCTCTTTGAGTTTCAGATCCAACCTTTGCAGATCAATCTCGTTTTGCAATTTTATTTTTTGCAAATCGTTTGAATCAATATCGTTGTTGGTTATAGGTTGATCTTTCATTATGGTGACTTATGGAGATATTTTCAAAAAGATTGATATCTCTAAATTACAAGTTAAATTGTTTTTAACAAATTGAAAGTCAGTTTGCTGGTTGGTAGTTGTAAATATAGATTTCCTTATATTTGATCATGACCTCCATCGCAATCGCCAAAACCAGGATAACCTCTATCGATTTTCTTCGCGGTACCATCATGATCATTATGGCGCTTGATCACGTGCGCGATTACCTGTTTTCGGGTTCGTTTTATTATGATCCGCTCGATTTCAGTAAAACCAGTGGCGTGCTGTTCTTTACCCGGTGGATCACCCATTTCTGCGCGCCCATATTTATGCTGCTGGCCGGTACATCGGCATTTCTGATAGAGCAAAAGAAGAGTAAAAAGGAGTTGTCCGTTTTCCTGGTAAAACGTGGCTTGTGGCTCATTGTGCTCGAACTATTCGTGGTAAACCTCGGCTGGAACTTTAATCTCACCTTTCCAATGTTCTTTTTTATAACGATATGGGCACTCGGGGTGAGTATGATGGTACTGGCGGCTGTGATCCATCTGCCTAAAAAACTGATATTGTTATTTGGACTGGTGCTGGTATTTGGTCATAACCTTTTAGATAGTACGACTATAACCGGCAATACTTTACCTGCATTCGGTTGGGCTTTATTGCATCAGCAAAACTTTTTTATATGGCACCGCGAGGCACTATTGGTAGGCTATCCGCTTGTACCATGGATAGGGGTGATGCCGCTGGGTTATTGCCTGGGCCAATGGTACGCTACCGGTTATAGTGCCGATAAACGGAAGAAGAATCTGTTACTGCTCGGCGCAGGCTGCCTTGTTTTATTTGTAGTGTTGCGATACAGTAATGTATACGGCGACCCTGTAAAGTGGAGTGTGCAGAAAGATGCCTTTTTTACTTTCCTGTCGTTCCTTAATGTAAATAAATACCCGCCATCGCTGCTTTATCTGTTACTTACATTGGGTGGGGCGTTCTTATTTCTCTCCTTTACCGAGCGACTGAAAGGGGCCGTGGTAGATGTGATTTCGGTTTATGGCAGGGTGCCCATGTTCTATTACCTCGTGCATATTTATGTGATCCATTTAATCGCCATGCTATCATCAGCCATATTGCCCGGCCAAAACTGGAAGATATGGATGCTCGACCAACCTATATGGTTTACCCGGGATTTGAAAGGTTACGGATTCTCGCTGCCTGTTGCCTATCTTATATGGATACTTCTTGTTGTGGGCATGTACCCCTTATGCAAACGGTACGATAGATATAAGCAAACGCATAAAGATAAATGGTGGCTAAGCTACTTGTAAAATAGAGTTAAGCGGAACCTTTGTATCAATTGAACGACTGCCTGAACTCCAGCGGCGAAAAGTTGGTTTTTGTTTTGAATAACTTACTGAACGACTGCGGGTGCTCAAAGCCCAATTGGTAAGCAATTTCACTTATGGATAGGGTGGTGGTTGATAACTTCTCCTTCGCTTTATCAATCAGTTTAAGGTGGATATGTTGTTGGGTGCTTTGCCCTGTTAAAACTTTGAGCAGGCTGCTTAAATAACTTGGCGAAACATTTAATTGCTGTGCAACATGCGCTACAGTGGGTAAGCCATTGGTGACGATATCCTCGCTTTCAAAACAGCTGTTTAACAGATCTTCCAGCCGGGTGAGTATTTGGTGGTTGGCAATTTTACGGGTGATGAACTGGCGCTCGTAATATCTTTTGGCGTAAGTGAGTAGCAGCTCAATTTGGGCTATCATCACTTCCTGGGTAAACTTGTCAATTTTATCGTGGTACTCTTGCGAAATGTTTTGCATCACGCTGATAATGGTGGCTTCTTCCTTATCAGAAACAAACAGCGCCTCATGGATAGCATAATCAAAAAACTCGTATTGTTTGATAGTTTTGGCCAAAGGAGTATTCCATAGAAAATCAGGATGAATAAGTAACATCCAGCCTGTTCTTTGCAATATGGTATCCTTTTTCACTTCAATGCCAAAAACCTGCCCCGGCGAAATAAAGAACATGATGCCTTCGTCAAAGTCGTACTGTTGTTGTCCGTATTTTATTTTGGCGTTGAAATTACGTTTCAGCGAAATGGAATAGAAATCAAACATCCAGTTGGTCGGTTCATTACCGGGTCCGTGTGTTATAGTTTCCAGGTTGATTACACTAATTAAAGGATGCTCTGGTTTCGGTAAGCCCATTACCTGGTGATACTCGCTGATAGTTTTGATATGATGGGGCTGTGCCATGTTACAATATCATTATTTTTAATTGAAAACAGATTCGTGTGCTTTCTGTTCGCTTTGATACTCCAAAATTCAGCAATAAATAAGTATAGTTCATAACCAAATCCACTATTGTTGTAGCCGGAATTGAGATAGCTCGCATATCATATAATGCCTTTATATTTACCGATAGAACTCGTTTGTAAACACCTTATGTTTGCAAGGCATTAATACCTTATGAAAAAACGTTTACTGAAGCTTATCCGAAATCCTTTTGGGGTATATGCCTTATGGATCATCATATTGATTTTATTTTGCTGTATCGGGATACCGTTATTGAGTATTGGTTATTCCGGTGGCTCACAAAGGCCTTTTACTCTTTTGGCACATACATTAAATGTCGCTGTTTTTGGATTCATTCTTATAAGCCTTATATCACCAATAACGCATTGGAAATGGCATAAACGTTATAGTTTTATTCCTTTAATAGTTCCGGTATTAATAGCAATTCTTTTAAGCTGGCTTATTGTAGATATTTATGTGTCCAACGGCAATTATTTCGCCTTTTAGATTCTTGTCCATATTTCCGATTTTGCCTTTATCATCCACTGATAGTACAGGAAGTGAAAAGTACATACGCAAATTATCGGATGAATTATTTGCAATTATAAAAGCTAATTGTAGCTTTATACTATAAAAACAAAACATCCTAAATCTATCAAAAAATGAAACTCACAAAAATTACCTTCCCGGTACTATTGATAGCTGTAGCTGTTGTCGGCAGCTTAAACGCTATAGGTCACTCATCACGAAGCATCAATCACTCCAGTATTATAAAAGATTCTTTAACCAGCGAAAACTATATAGATGTTACCAAGCTTACTTTGCATAAAGGGAATAGCGCAAAAAGTATTTCTTTCGGTCACCCTTTGGCTAAAAACCAGTTTGGCAAGCCAAACTCTATAACCAAAGACTTTTGGGAAATGGAAGATGATACCGCTACTACTTATCATTACACAGGTGCTGTAATACACTATTTAAAAGGGAAGATGCGTAGTTACGAAATCACCGGTGCTGATTGGGCTATTGGCCCAAAAGGCGGGCCGTATGTTAAAGTTGGTGCTAAGTTAAATACGCTTTTAACCGCTATACCAAATTATAAGCTAAATGAAAAGGATGGTGTGTTTGTTGCCACTATTAAATCAGAGGGCGTGGTTACAGATACTTTTTTGAAAGTGCTGTATGATCCGGCAACATCTGTAATTACTAAAATTTCGAACGGCGATTATTAACCGAATTTCTTTATAATACAAAGGGCTACTTAATTAATAAGGAGCCCTTTGTATTATATTATTAGAAAGTTCTACTGCGCCACCAACCTTGCCACAAACATGGTATCGGCTTTGCGTTCGTAGCCTTTCAGTACTTTTTGTTCTTCAAGTTTGAGGCCTAATTCGTTCACCATAAAATCTACTGCTTCTTCGTTTTCGGCTTTAAATGCCGAGCAGGTGATGTAGATGATGGGTTTGCCCGTTTTAAGGTATTTTACCACGTTACGTATAATGCTTTGCTGCAAGCGCTGAAAAAACGCTATCCGCTGCGGATTGAACTGGCTGATCATTTCGGGGGTACGGCCCCAGGTGCCGGAGCCGCTGCAAGGTGCATCCAGTATAATGCCGTCGAACTCGTAGTCGTGCATTTCCTGTTCGGGATTTTGCGTAAGGTCGAGGATCTTTTTCTGGTACTTCATCAAGCCTGCCTGGCGAAAACGCTCGTCGAGGTTGGCCAATATAGATTCGCGGATATCCGATACTACCAATTTAATATCAGGTTGCATATCGTGCAGCAAGAGCGATTTACCGCCGGATGCCGCGCATGCATCCCACCACTTATCCCATTTTTCAGGCTTGTATAATTTTGCTGTTTGCTGCGATGAAAAATCCTGTACCTCAAACCAATGCTGTTTCGGGAAGATGGTTTCTAAACGGGTGCCATTGGGCAGGCACAGGCAGTTATTACCTTCATCCTTAAATAGCACATTGGCCTTGGTAAGTTCGGCCTTCACCTGCTGCTCAAAGCCTTTGGCTACCCTGATGTACAAATCGGGCTGGGTGAAAAAGGAACTAAGAAATACCTGTTGATCAATCTCCCCGGAAAGTTCAGCCGTCCACGGAAATACATCCTTCAGGCGGAAACCGGGATAAGTAGTCTTTATCAGGGCTATCTTTTCTTCCACTGTAAAACCTATACAGGCCGCCCAGTCGGGCTTAAAGTGCTGCAAAAAAGAGTTCACCTGTGTATTGCACAAAAATTCGGCGATAAACAGGCGTTCATCGGCCGGCGCATCGGGCAGCGCCCTGCCCAGGCGAAAATAGTTATATACCAACCTGCCGGCAATGCGCCTGTCGGTTGAGCCCATTTGTTTATTTTGGCGGTAAAAACCCGGTAAAAACTTACCTAAGGGTGTGTCAGCCGGATATTCATCCAATATGCGTTGAAATGTTTTCAGCTGATTCAGTGCCTTCATTCTACCTGCTTTAGTTCAAAGTTAGTATACTTCAATATGTTAACATGGGTGTTTACCCAGCCCTGCCCGGTTTTTTTGATAAAGCTGAAGCTGTTATGAAGCCCAGTAAACTCGTTATCATCGAGCTTTTTCAAATTATCAGTGCCATCGGCAAGCAGCTGGCCAAAGTACAAACCTTCGTCAAATGCTTTAATGGCATAATCTGATGGTTCGGAGTGGTACGTTTTACGGTAGACACGCACAAAAGTTATGGTGGCAGCAGCTTTATAATTTACCCTATCGGCCGAGGTAATGTGCGTATTCAGCTTTTGCAGCAGGTCAGCCTTCAGGTAGGCGTACTTTTCCCAATTGGGGTGACCCACTACCGTTACCGGGAAACGGCGAGATAATGTATCCAGCGAATGAAGCGTAACCTGTATAAAAGCTTGTTTGGTAGAGGGGATTAAAAAGAAATTCTGATCAAACTTAGTTAGCTGCGCCAGTATCGGTTTCAGATCGCCGCGTACCACGGTAAGCGGTATAATTTTGATCTTCTTTTTGCTCAGGCTATCCAGCCCTTTTTTAAAGTAACGGATATAATCCCTTTCATCGCTGTAGCCCGATGTAAGTATGAAAACCTTTTTGGTTTTGCTCTTACTCATCACAAATTCGGCAGCCCGCCAGGCATGGTATTCCAAAGGCGGAATAATGGTAACCAGGTTGGAGTTTTTGAATGTAAGGGGAGAGGCCGGCGAAAGCGGCGACAATACCAGTTTATTGGCAGGATTAGGAACCGTGATGAAAGATTTTATACCATCCGGAAATACCGGACCAACGATCAGGTCGCTTGAGCGGATCTGCGGATTTAACGCTAAACTGTGCGATGTTGCAGGTTCATCTTTTGAATCGAATACTTGTAACTTATAATTAGCGCCCTGCTCGGTAAGTGAATCAAGCGCGAGCTTAAAGCCCCGGTAATAATCGAGCGCGAGACTCGCTTTTTTAAGTCCGGCGGCGGTATAGGTAGCACCGGGATTTAAATGATCGAGCCCGAAGGGCAGGATAAGGGCAATAGTTGAAAACCTGTCAGATACTTTATTCTCCGGCTTGGCTTTCTCTTTGTCCTTATCCTTGTTTTCCTTTTCGGGTTTTTGGGTAGTTTTTGTAGCGGTATCAGGTACAGGTTTAGTAACAGGCCGTATTTTTGGTGAACACGCGCCTGCTAAAAATGCTATAACTAATAAGAGTAACCACTTATTCCCACTCAATGGTGGCCGGTGGTTTTGAGCTGATATCATATACTACCCGGTTAATTCCTTTTACATTGTTAATGATCTCGTTAGAGATCTTGGCCAGCAGGTCATAAGGCAGGTGGCACCAGTCTGCCGTCATCCCGTCTAATGATTCAACCGCTCTCAGGCATATCACGTTCTCGTAAGTACGCTCATCGCCCATAACACCTACCGATTGTACCGGCAGGAAAATAGAGCCGGCCTGCCAAACCTTATCATAAACACCGCCCGACCTTAAATTGTTGATATAAATCGCGTCGGCTTCCTGTAAAATAGCAACTTTCTCGGGAGTTACCTCACCCAATATCCTGATAGCCAAACCCGGACCCGGGAAAGGGTGGCGGCCAAGTATGTTCGGATCTATACCCAGGGCTTTACCTACGTTACGTACTTCATCTTTAAATAAAGTATTCAGCGGTTCAACCACTTTAAGTTTCATAAAATCGGGCAATCCGCCTACGTTATGGTGCGATTTGATAGTAGCCGATGGGCCTTTAACCGAAACCGACTCAATAACATCGGGATAGATAGTGCCCTGGCCAAGCCATTTAACATCCTGTACCTCATGCGCGGCATCGTCAAATACCTCAATGAACACGCGGCCGATCGCCTTACGTTTCAGTTCAGGATCGGTTAAGCCTGCCAGCGCGTCGTAAAAACGTTGCTTGGCATCAATACCTTTTATATTAAGGCCCATGTGCTGGTACGAATCCAGTACCGATTGATACTCATCTTTACGCAGTAAGCCGTTATCAACAAATATGCAATGCAGGTTGGCACCGATGGCATGGTGCAGCAATACCGCCGCTACCGATGAATCAACACCGCCCGAAAGACCTAATACTACCTTATCGTCGCCCAGTTTTTCTTTAAGCGCGGCAATGGTGGTTTCAATGAACGAGTCGGGTGTCCAGTCTTGCTGGCAACCGCAAATATCAACTAAAAAGTTGTGCAGTAATTGCTTGCCATCGCTGCTGTGGGTTACCTCGGGGTGAAACTGTATACCATAAGTTTGCGAATCGCGAACGTGGTAAGCGGCTACCTTTACGCTATCGGTACTGGCAATAACGTCATAATTATCGGCCAGGCGCGCAATGGTATCACCATGCGACATCCATACCTGCGAGTCGGCCGGGATCAGCTTCAATAGCGGACTATCGTGGTTGATGTATTGCAGGTTGGCACGGCCGTATTCGCGGGTGCTTGATGGTAATACTTCGCCACCGTTAAAGTGCGCCAGGTACTGTGCACCATAGCATACGCCTAAAATAGGCAGCTGACCATGAAATTTAGCGATATCGAAATGCGGTGCATCATCCTGACGAACAGAATAAGGCGAACCCGAAAGTATGATACCTTTAACGCTGCTGTCAATTTCCGGAAAATTGTTGAACGGGTGGATCTCGCAATATATGCGAAGCTCCCTGACACGGCGCGCTATAAGTTGAGTGAATTGCGAGCCAAAGTCAAGAATGAGGATTTTTTCTTGCATGGGCAAAGATAGGTTTTTGATTCGAGATGTACTAAATGAGATTGCAATTAGTGCAGAGGAAATTAGCGGGACTTAACAGGCAATGCCAAAGTATACAGGTTTACTCACCCCCGCGCCTCCCTGAATTACCAAACAGAGTGGCAGGAATTAACCCCTCAAATCCTGTTGCCGACGGGGTGAGCAGCCTGTATCTAATATTATATCACACGTTTGTATTTACGGTATTCGGTATTAGTAAGCCAAAGTTGCCTGCTGGTAAGGCAGCGGGCACAAAAGAAAACCCTGATGGGTAAAAAGAATAAAACGTTGCGGCCTATCCAGTTGCGTTGTAAAGGATAATGGAACGGTATATTGCATTTACGGCACGTAAGTTCGGGTTTCTCGCTCATGGGTATTATAGTACAATGTTGGTTTCAGTAATACAATACGCAGGTGATAGTGCTTGTGCTACAATACTACTGTGATTTTGTATATAATGTATTGTTATACAGTAATATAAAATAGTATTTGGCGGCTTTGGGTTATGCTGTAGTTAACGTTGGTCTGCTCTTGGGCGCAGGGCCCCGTTACTTTTGAGGGCAAAAGTAACAGACTAAGCGAAGCGATCTCATGAGCACCTATAAAAAACAACAGCGAATAAACCCTTGTCTAGCAAAATGCTTCTTGCCGCACAGGGCCTCTGCGCTGCAAAACAGTCAGAACTTTGGGCTGGAACTTTTGCCCCGCCCCGCCATCCCCACCCACATGCAACAAGTTCACTATACCCGCCTTTGCGCTCCAGGCCACCAAAGCTCTGCCCGTTTTCGCCCGAAGCTATTTGCTGACGAGAAAAAGCTCTCCCTCCTCCATAAAACTCCGCGTAACTCCGTGCAAACCTCTGCGTACTCTGTGGTTAAAAAACGACCATGCATCTCAAACCAGCTGATTGCATCATGGCTTGCAACAAAGCTCCTAACACAAACGCTCTCCCTCCACCATAAAAACTCCGCATAACTCCGTGCAAACCTCTGCGTCCTCCGCGGTTAAAAAAAGTCATGCATATCAACTGATGGAATTTTTATTATTGGATTGATAAATTGCATGTTACGATGAATAAATGTATTCGTAACAGCTTTGATATACGCGGTTAGGAAAAGGATATTTATTTTTGATAAGTCTATTAACGCCAATGTAAAAATGAAACATCTATCTAACCTGTTCTTACTAAGTGTGGCAGTTGCTTTTACCGCTTGTCAAACCCAAAAAACCGAAGAAGTTAAAGAAGCCATTATAAAATATATCCCATTTCAAACGGAAACCGCCTTTACCATCACCTGCAATAATTACGAAAGCTATTACGCCAAAGAGAACAAGGTGAAAAAGCTTACCCTGCAAAACGATATCAACCAGCTCACCAGTATCCTTTTTTCATTAAAGCGGGTAGACGACGGCCTACAGCCCGATGTGCGCGCCCAAATTATGCTCACCAATACCAACGGAAAAATTGATACTATATGCCTTGGCAGCGCTATTACCCGCTATAAAAATATCAGCTATGAAACTTCTTCAGAGCTGATTAATTTTGTGCAGAAGTAGGGGTGGGATTGGTTTGATAAATTTATCAATTGCTAAAAGATTATATATAATCGGCATGTGTACATAATGCATTTCTTTTTTTAAGAGTAATTCTATGACAATAAATTTGTTTCTTGAAAGTGAGGGATGTTTTAATTGGATTAATAATAATATATTTTGCATTTATTTAAATAAAGTGCTATATTAGAGTGAATTACGAAAGTTTGATCGCGTAAAACCAATCACATGAAAAAGAACCTTAAACCTTATGCATTAAGTGTAATGATGTTGTGTTTTCAACTTGTAGCATTCCCTCAATCTTGCTATCAAATTCAACAAAATTACTTTACTTGTGGAATTCCATCAAATGAGTTTCAATACATGCGAGCTCAATCTGTAAATTATGGTTACCAAGTACAATCAAATTGGTGTTGGGCTGCTTGTATTCAAATGGTATTAAATTATCATGGTTTATATGTGTCACAAATGGATGTAGTAACAAAAATATATGGGTCACCCTATGTAAATGCACCTGCTGATCAATATCAAATTCTGCAGGCTTTAAGTGGATGGGCACCAGACTCCAGAGGTCGGTATTCAGGTATTAATGCTTATGGTGGTTTTACTTCAGTGCAGGAAATTATAAATAGTCTGTCAGGCAAATGGCCATTAATTGTCGGGCTTAAAAATCCAAACGGTGGTGTAGGGCATGCAAATGTATTAACAGCTATTTATTATTATAATCAATACGATCAGTATGGGAACTTTGTTGGTGTTGTGCCCGATAAAGTGGTTTTGCGCGACCCATGGCCAGCCAATCCATCCAGGCAGGAAATGTCGTGGGCTGATTTTCAAGCTACTTGTTTTATGGCGGTTAAGGTTTGGGTAACAAGGTATTAAATTTGTAAAATGATGGTGTATTTATTCAACTTGTTTTCCAAGTCCTTTCAAAATAATCTCCCCCAAATTAAAACTGTTCTTTGCACGTTTTTTTGTTTAATACGGCGCAAGTAGCATTCTTGTCCTTATATTCTTTAGAGTTAGGGTTGAAGAGATTTTCTATCGCTTTTTCAAAGTAGCATTAAAATTAATCATTATTTAAATTACTAATTAGATCCCTCCAGGATCTCCTAACTTTAGCAAGAACCGGGTTTTATACCATTACGTCCTGCAATACTTTTGTGATATAAATTAATACTATGGAAACGCAGGAAATAATTAATTATCAAAGAATTGCAGGGGCGATAGATTATATCAAAACCAATTTTAAGGCACAGCCTAATTTGGATGAAGTGGCCGAACAGGTAAACCTTAGTCCGTTTCATTTTCAGCGTATGTTTACGGAATGGGCCGGTATCAGTCCGAAAAAGTTTATGCAATACCTTAGCGTTGAGCACGCCAAGGGAATACTGAAACAACAGCAGGCCACGCTGTTTGATACCGCCTTTGAAACCGGTCTGTCAGGCACAGGCCGCCTGCACGATCTGTTCATTAACCTCGAAGGCATGACCCCGGCCGAATACAAGAACGGAGGCGCCGCGCTAACCATCAATTACAGTTTCGCCGAAAGCCCGTTCGGGGATGTCATTGTGGCTTCAACCTCAAAAGGTATTTGCCACTTGGCTTTCGCCGATGAAAGGGAAGAAGCATTTAAGCAATTGCAGGCGCAATTCCCGAACGCGGTATACCATCAGTTTGCTGATAAGCTACAGCAAGACGCGCTATTCATCTTCAAGCGTGACTGGAGCGAACTCAGCGAAGTAAAGCTCCATCTAAAAGGTACCGCCTTTCAGCTAAAAGTATGGCAGGCATTATTAAGGGTTCCCGCAGGTGGCTTATCTACCTACGCCATGATAGCGCAGGACGTACAATCGCCGGCGGCTTACCGTGCAGTAGGTACCGCGGTTGGCGATAACCCGGTAGCGTTTTTAATCCCTTGCCACAGGGTGATCAAGTCTACAGGAGAATTCGGCCAGTACCATTGGGGCGCAACCCGCAAAACAGCCATGATAGGCTGGGAAGCGGCAGGCGCGGAGTTGAACACCATAAACGGCTAAGCAAAATGGATCTGCAACAAAAAATATCCGGCATAGATAAAGAAGCTCTTGCCGATGACCTTAACCGTACGGGTTACGCGCAGGTAAGCGGTTTGCTAACATCCGCTGAATGCGACGAGCTGATTAGTAATTATTCTGCAACAAAGCTTTACCGGAAAACGGTAATCATGGAGCGGCATCAGTATGGCATAGGGGAATACAAATATTTCAATTATCCGCTACCAGCAATAGTGCAGCAGCTACGTGAAAATATTTACCCTTTGCTTGCACCGATTGCCAACAAGTGGATGCAGGTATTGGGTATAGATAAGCAGTTTCCAAGCACACATGAGGAATTGATCAGCTACTGCCATCAAAACGGACAAGTTGAACCTACACCGCTCATATTGCGATATGGCCAAACGGGTTATAATGCCCTGCACCAGGATCTGTATGGAGAAATCTTCTTCCCGATGCAGGCAGTGATCATATTGAGCCAGCCCGGCGAAGATTTTGAAGGCGGCGAATTTGTATTGGTAGAGCAGCGACCAAGAGCACAGTCAAAAGCGATGGTATTAAAACCGCGCAAAGGCGATCTGCTGATGTTTACCACCAATTTCAGGCCGGTTGCGGGCAGTCGTGGTTATCACCGGGTAAACATGCGCCATGGCGTAAGCGAAATTACAAGCGGCAACAGGTATACCCTCGGCGTCATTTTTCACGACGCACAGTAGTAAAAAGCTCGTTTACAACCCTTGGTTTTGCAATTTCTACTTATAGTTAAGTAGGCTTGCATTTTAAAATTTATAAAAAATATATTTCTCATTTACGATATTATTACTAATTTTCGTTGTTTTTTTAATATGTCGCAATAAAAGCCACATTTAGCTGTGTTTGTTAAGAGAATATAAATTTTATTTACCTATGCTTTTTAACTCTATTGGGTTTTTGATTTTTTTGCCGGTCGTGTTTCTCTTGTACTGGTTTGTGTTCAGCAAAAATCTTAAATATCAAAACATCTTTATCCTTATTTCGAGCTATATTTTTTATGGCTGGTGGGATTGGCGCTTTGTATTTCTGCTTATTCTGTCCACCTGTATCGATTTTTATTTCGGGCTCATCATCTATCGGTCCGTCAATCGAAAGAAGCTGTTTCTCTGGCTAAGCATATTTAATAACCTCATTATTCTCTGCTTTTTTAAATACTATAACTTCTTTGCCGGTTCGGCCGAGGTGTTCCTGAATGGCATAGGTTTCCAGGTGCACCCGTATATGCTGGCTATCGCGCTGCCGGTGGGTATCTCGTTTTACACGTTCCACGGTATGTCTTACGTGGTTGATATCTACAGGGGCAATACCATCCCAACCAAAAACTTTGTTAACTATTCGGCTTTCGTGTGTTTCTTCCCGCTGCTGGTGGCCGGGCCTATTGAAAGGGCTACGCACCTGCTGCCGCAGATAGAAAAGAAACGTGAGTTCAGCTACGAAAAAGCGCTGGATGGTATACGGCAAATGCTTTGGGGTTTTTTTAAAAAGATGGTAGTGGCCGATAATTGCGCCATCTATGTAAACCAAATTTTTGATAATTACCAGCACCTGCCCGCCAGTACATTAGTATTGGGCGCGGTGTATTTCGCCTTCCAGATCTATTGCGATTTCTCCGGTTATTCAGATATCGCGCTGGGTTGCGCCCGTTTGTTCGGCTTCGAATTGCTGCGAAACTTCGCCTATCCGTACTTTGCGCGTGATATCGCCGAGTTCTGGCGCAGGTGGCACATGTCGCTTACTACCTGGTTCCGCGATTACTTGTACATCCCGTTGGGTGGCAGCCGTGGTACTACTTATACTGTAGTGCGCAATACCTTCATCATATTTATAGTGAGTGGTTTTTGGCATGGCGCCAACTGGACATTCATCGCATGGGGTTTCCTGAACGCGCTGTACTTTTTACCGCTGGTACTGGCCAAGCAAAACCGCAAAAACCTGAATGGCATTGCCGAGGGGCGTATGATACCGAGCATTCGCGAAGTGCTGCAAATACTGGGTACCTTTGCCTTAACTACCTTCGCCTGGATCTTTTTCAGGGCTGCCAGCATAGCAGAGGCCTTTTCGTACATCGGGCATATCTTCTCAAAATCAATACTAACGCCGCCAACTAACACGGGCAGCGATGTGTTTTTGCCGATATTGATCATAGTACTGTTGGTAATTGAATGGGCCAACCGCACTAAACCACACGCCTTGCAAAACCTGGGCGATATGAAATTCTTTAAAAAGAGCTATGTAAGGTGGGGCTATTACATCACCCTGATATGGCTTATTTTATGGTTAGGCGCGCAGCAACAAAGTTTTATCTATTTCCAATTCTAAATAACAATGGCCATTAAGAAATTTTTAACAAAAGTAGCATTGTTTGTATTGGTGTTTTTAGGGATAAACGCCGTTATTGTTGGGGTTATATTTGCGGTATCAAACAATGTATCGTTCAAACTGCCTAAGGAGAAACACGTTTTGGTAATAGGCGATTCGCATACTACGCTCGCTGTAAATGATAAATATCTGCCGCAGGGTATCAATATGTCTTCAGAAGGGGAGGGTTACATATATACCTATCTTAAACTGAAAAAAATGCTGGCTGCCAACAAGCATATCGATACGGTGATACTATCTTTCAACTTTAACAGTATCTATAAAGCAAGGGATGAATGGACTATCGGCGATAGCTACATAACCGGGCATATACCTCATTATCTGCCGTTTTTTGGTGCCGATGAGTACGATGTGTTTAAATGCCGTACTGCTTTTTACGGTGCCATATTTAAAATGCCTTATGAAAATAAAAAGGCGCTTTTTAACCTGCTTACCAACCGCTTTAAAGTGAGGGATTTGCACCTGGGTGGTTATGTACCCGTAAAAGGAAGCAAATTGGGTAAGGATATTGAAATACGAAGCAAGGCTGCTAAAATGAAAGCCGACTTTGAAGGGTATTCAACATACCAGTTAACTTATCTTAACAAGATAATCGCTGCCTGTAAAGATGCCGGTAAAACGGTGATTCTGCTAAATACGCCTATTAATAAGCGCGGGTTGATGTTATTCAACACAAAAAAATACTACGAGTATTATAACACGCATTTGAAAAATATCCCGCTGTGGGATTATAATGACTTGCCTTACAGCGATGATGAATTTAGGGATGTGGATCACCTGAATTCAGCAGGGGCTAAAAAATTCACTATTTTGTTAGATCAAAAGTTGCGCGATCCGCAAAAATAGATCAGCATAAAAGCGATAAGCAATAATTAAGAAAATATGGAGTTTCCTAATTACATAACCGTTATGAGGATACCTGCACTTGTTATATTGTTTATCGCTTTTGCTTTTAAAGCCAATGCCCAACAGGCTGATACCACGGTTTACGACCGCTATCTCGACTTTAACCTTGCCCGCCTGGATGGCGACCTGCCTAAAGCTTTTGAAATAGGTAAAAAGATATTGCCCAATGTAGATAAACTGGCACCTAAAGAACAGATCAGTTTTTACAACAGTATTGGTAAGGTATATGAAGATAGCGACCAGCCCGATGCTGCCGAACTATACTACAAAAAGGTAGCCGAAGCCATGCCCGATTATTACGTGGTGCACCGCGCCTTGGGCTATATTTATGCCGACAGGGCCAAGCGTTTGTTCGACGAGTTAAATACAGCGGGTGCCGATAAAAAAGCCGAAGCTTTTACTAAATACAAAGCCGAAGCCCAACTGGCTGCAACCCACCTCGAAAAAGCCCAGGCCTGCGACCCAAGTGATGAAACGCTGGAACTTATCAAATCTTTATATACTAATATGAAAGATAATAAGGGCTTACAATCGCTTAATAAACGCATTAAAGAAAAAAGCAAAACCTGTATAGATATATTGAGCGACCAATAGCCTGAACTGTTTACACAGCTTCAGCGGCAATCATATCATTGTTGAAAACATCAGTTCGCTCAAAGCCAATACCCTTCTCCTGCGCCCATTTAATGAAACCTTCTATTCGTTCTGTAAACGCGTTGCCCGAGTTGCGTGAAATGTAAGAGGGTAGTCCGTAGTCAGGATTCTTAAGATCGGTAAACTCCCATGGGTGAAAATAGATGTTCAAGTAGCCGTCCTTTTTATAGGTGCGATAGCTCATTTGCTTTATCAGCCACATGGGTAAGTTATGAAAGCTGAGCCAAAAAAGCGGGAAACGCATACTTGGTGTTACCGATGATGGCAGCTGCAAGGTGCCCTCTTCCATATAACGGGTCCGGGGCTTATCCAGGTGATTGTAGCGGCCGGGCAACCATGTAGGGTTAATAGACGAATTGTAGGTATAGCCGCTGTTTTTAAGTTCGGCAAGGTTCACAGGCATCATACGCGCCATCCGGAAACCGCTCACCGTTGCGCCCGAAAGCTGCTCTAAAGCCAGTTTTGATTGCAGCAGGTGTTCATCCTTAAAATCGGAATGGTAGTAGCCATGCGATGCCAGTTCGTGCCCTTCGTTTACAATCCGGGCTATTATTTCGGGGCAATTCACGGCATAGTTGGCCGTTACAAAGAAGGTGGCTTTTATACCCCTTCGCTGTAGCATATCCAAAATGGTAATGGTGCCTTGGGTAGATACGTTCAACTGCCTCTCAAAATCAAGCGTTTTACCGTATTCTAATGGCAGGTCAAACTCCTCTACATCAAAGCTTAACAAGATCATAGTCGGTTTTGATGAAGTTTGCAGAACGGATAATAAAGCTTGGCCGTTGCTTGGCTTGCATAAATAGTTTGCCTAAATACATGCCTATTATACCCAATACAAATAATTGCAGGCCGCCAAAAAAGGCTATAGTGGCTATTATTGATGCCCAGCCCGATACATTGATATGCAGCAAATAGCTGATAATGATATAAGGGATATACAGCAGCGAACCCACTGAAAACACAATGCCTACACCGGTAACCATGTACAAAGGTTTCACGCTGAAAGACATGATGCTGTTAATAGCCAGTTTGAACAGTTTGAAAAAGGAATAACTGGCCTCGCCCGATAACCTTTCGGCAGGATTGTAAGGAATCCCTATTTGCCTGAAGCCAACCCATTTTACCATCCCCCTGAAAAATATTTCGTATTCGTTCAGCTGGCGTAATTGCTGTACCACCTTTTTATCCAGCAGCCTGAAATCGGCAATGCCATCTTCCAGTTGAATATCCGACAGCATATTCAAACCTTTATAGAATAGCTTTGATGATACCTTTTGGTAGGTTTTGGCATGCGCGTTGGTCTTTTCACGATAGGTATAAACCACATCATAATCCTGCTCCCAGTACTTTACCATTTCGGAGATCAGTTGGGGCGGATGTTGCAGGTCGGCATCCATTGTAATTACGGCATCGCCGGTAGCCATTTGTATACCGGCCTGTAAGGCCTGGTCTTTACCAAAGTTGCGGGCAAGTTCTACATAATGTACTTCCGGATGTATCTCCGTTTGGATCTTTATTTCGTTCAGCGTATTATCTTTGCTGCCGTCATCTACAAAAATACATTCAAAATCGTAAGCTAAATTGCTGAAGAGTTTGTACAGTTCACTCACCAGCGCAGCAATATTCTTTTCTTCGTTGTGTGCAGGCACTACGATAGATATTTTTTTCATTTTACCACGTGATAGATTGCAAATATAATACTTATTGGCAAGTGTAAATTAATTGTTACAAAGATTTCTGCCAGATGACAGATTTTGCCTAACATTGCGTTTTAAAACTTAAATCTTTAATGACAAAGAAGTTCCTTCGCCTTAACGGCTATCAATGGACGTGCATTTTGTACGTCGCTGTGGCCGTTTTTTGCTGGCAATTGAAATATTTCAGGCATATAGATAACAACTACCTCATTTTTCGCCAATCATATTATCACGCTAAAGCTCATCTTAATCTTTACCAGCATTATCCGGCCGAATATTATGATGTGTTTCTGTATGGTCCACTTTTTACTTTTTTTGTAGCACCGTTCGCTGTGCTGCCCGAAGTGGTGGGCTTCTTTTTTTGGGAAGTGTTCAATGCCGCCGCGTTTCTGCTGGCCGTTCACCTGCTGCCGTTTAATAACAAGATAAAAACAGCTATTTTGCTGTTGTGTGTGGTTGAGTTTGCCAATTCGGTACACTATATGCAGTTTAACCCGGTGATAGCGGCACTCATCATCCTATCATTCATTATGGTAAAAAAGGAGAAAGACCATTGGGCTACGCTGCTCACTATTTTCGGCGCTTTCATGAAGGTTTACCCCATAGCGGGGCTGGCCTTTTTCGTATTTTCAAAGCATAAAGGAAAATTTATAGGCTGGGGTTTGTTTTGGATAGTAGTATGCATCTGTTTGCCCGCCCTTATTTCGGGCCCTGGTTTTCTACTGCAATCGTACCGGGATTGGTTTGACGCATTAAGCGCTAAGAACCTGCTCAACGAAAGCCTTACCAGCGGACAGGATTGGTGTGTAATGGGAGTAGCCCGTCGTTTAACGCAAAACGCTGCTTTGCCTAATTGGCCTTTTTTACTTGGCGGCGCTGTGGTATTTGGTTTGGCGTTACTGCGTTTTGAGCAGTATCGCTCGCTTAAATTTCAATTGCAGGTAATGTGTTCGGTATTGCTGATGGTGGTGATCTTTAGTACCGGGTCTGAGCATCCTACCTTTATCATTGCAACTGCCGGGGCTGTAATTTATATCATGATGCAGCCACGGCCATTCATCGGTTTAAATATGGTGTTTTTGATATTGCTGATCGTGATCACGGGGCTTGGCCCGTCAGACGCTTTTCCGCGTTTTATGCGCGATTGGATGCAGAACCTTGCCATGAAAGCCTGGCCATGTATAATAATATGGTGTAAAATAACTTACGAACTGCTGTTTAAAGATTTTAACGCGGATCCTCTGAATATAAAAGATATTGACATTGATTTCAGTAAGTACTTAAAAGCAGCACATACCTAATTAGTTATTTCTAACAGATAACGATTATAAGAGATAGGCCTAAATTGCTAATTACTGTAAAGTTTGCCATTCCGGGGCTTGTAACCCATAATTTTTTATGTATTTTTAAAAGACTATTAATTGGTGATTTAACCATTTATTGAGGTTAATTTCATGTACAAAGTTTTAACGCTGCTGTTTGTGTTGTTATGTGCTGCATCTATGCGTAGCTATGCGCAAAAGGAAAGCAATTTTTGGTACTTCGGCAGAAATGCCGGTGTTGATTTTAATACAGATACGCCCACTCCCATAACCGGTAGTTTAAATACGGATGAAGGCTGCGCAAGCATTGCTGACAAAGATGGCAATTTGCTTTTTTATACAGATGGTGTAAGGGTTTACAGTAAAAATCACACTACCATGGTAAATGGTACCGGTTTAGATGGAGCGCCTTCTTCAACACAATCTGCCGTTATTGTACCACACCCGAACAACCCGCAATTGTTTTATATTTTCACTGTTTTTGTAGAGGGCAGGGGAGGGCTTGAATACTCTATTGTAGACATCTCAAAGTTTGATGGGATGGGCGAGGTGATTACCAAAAATGTAAAACTATTAGATATTAGCACCGAAAAGGTAACAGCGGTAGCGCATCAAAATGGTATAGATATATGGGTAATAGGGCATAAGTTTGGCAACAATGAGTTTTATAGTTATAGGGTTACGGCTGATGGTGTAAATCCCGAACCCATTATTTCAGCAGTAGGATCTTATATGGGTGGAAAAGCCGATGCTACAAGAGGATACCTCAAGGCATCGCCAAATGGTAAAAAACTTGCAGCAGCCGTGGGCAGCGGCGAGCTTACTGACGTTGAAAATGCCGGTTCTTTTGTGGAGGTATATGACTTTGATAAAAATACAGGCAGGGTATCAAACCCGGCAAGATTAGGTAACATAAGTGCAACACCCCTGGCCCAGGCCTATGGTATTGAATTTTCACCGAACGGAAATTTGCTATATGTGAGTTTATTCTCAAATAATAAGCCGGAGGGCCTGTATCAGGTTAAATTGCCCGTTACCCGTGGTGATTTACCTGATAAGGGTATTAAAATTACTGAAGGTTATATTTATGGAGCACTGCAACTGGCCAGTAATGGAAAAATATATGTAGCGCAAAATAATGGTGATTACCTGCATAGTATTGATGAACCCGATAAAGAAGGACCCGACTGTCATTTTACATTGAACAGTATTCATTTATTGGCTAAAAGCGCGCTTGGGCTTCCCACTTTTATTCAAACTTTTTTCAACAGGTTTGGAGTTGCGCAATCCGGTGCATGTATAGGCGACGTTTCGCAGTTCACTATAAATACCGGTATTGATATTACAAAGCAGGTATGGGATTTTGGTGACCCGCAATCGGGGCCGCAAAACACTTCAACCGAACGAAACCCTGAGCATTATTACTCTACACCGGGCAATTATACGGTTAAGGTTACCTACTATTACAAAGAAAGGCCTTTTTTGCCGGAGCAGTCAGCCGTGTATACGATAGATGTGCTCATTAACGATTTTCCGAAGGTTGACCTCGGCAGTGACGTTACGTTATTTTATGGGCAAACTTTAACACTTGATGCAGGCAATCCGCAAAGTTCATTTTTATGGAACGATGGTACCCGTACGCAAAAGAAAATAGTTACCGACCCGGGAACTTATAATGTAAAGGTTTATAACGGCGATAAATGCGTGGTTGAAGATGCTATTACCGTAACCTATGATCAGCTTATTGATGTAAGGTTGCCATCAGACGCCGAAATTTGCAACGGGCAAACCATAGTGCTAAACCCTGAGCTTCCGGGGGCTACATACATTTGGTCAACCGGCAGTACGGAGTCGTCTATTACTGTAACTGAACCCGGTACATATTGGGTGGAAATTACTAATAAATACGGTAACCGTGTGCAGCGCGATACTATCAATATTAAAGCTTGTGCTTATAAACCTTTAAGTATACCCAATGCTTTTACGCCAAATGGCGATGGTGTAAATGATGTTTGGGTAATAACAAATATCGAAACTACACAAAACAACCGGCTTTACATTTATAACCGTTATGGGGTGTTGCTCAGATCTTTCCGTAATTATTCAAATAACTGGAATGGAACCTATAACGGAAAGGAGCTCCCCGCCGGTACTTATTATTACATCATTGAAGCCGATAATATTCAGCGGCGTAAAGGGTATATAAGTATTTTGCGTTAGTTGAATAGCAAACGCGCTAAAATTCGATACTTTTCCCCTGTTGCGGGTAGGTGAGCTTTAAACCAAGCGGATTGTTGGCTTTCAACTGTTCCTTTATCTTTTTAATGCTGGCTTCAGGTGGTTTTACGTGGGTGATTATCACGTTAACGCCTTGCAGATTGCCTGCTACTTTGGCCAATGCCTGCATCTCTTTCATTAGCCAGTTGGGTGTAAAATGGCCAAACAGGGTTTTGTCAGGCTGCTCATTCGGGAAGGATACCTCTATCATGATCGCCCTTAACTGTTTGCTTTTTATCAGGGGTGCTATAGCCTGCCAAAGTGCTTGCAGTTTATCGCTTTTCTCCGTTTCATCGGCCCCGGTATCGCCAAGGTAAAGCAGGTACGCTTCATTGCTTTTTACTAAAAACGCGGTGCTGGTAAGGTTGGAATGGCTCAGCGGGAATGCTTTTACCTGCAAGTTGGTATTATCAATATTTGTTTCAATACCCGGTTCTAAAGGTTTGTAGGTATATTTCTTTAACGTTGGCTTCTCGCCCTCGTTGGCGAAGTTTGCCCAGCTCTCCCAGGTAAAATAATCTTTTTTAATGGTTTCGAGCGTGCTTTGCAAACCGTAAATATTCTTCACGCTGTCTTCAGGAGAGTTGATGATCAAGCCAGAAATATGATCGAGATGCGCGTGTGATATAAAATAACCTTTAATATATTGCTTCAGTACCTTATCCCCGCTTATGTTAAAGGCATGTTTTTTTACTGCTTTTTCAATGCCAAAATGCAATGTACCGGCATCAAGGCATATGTAATTATCGCTGCCTTTGGCAGCTACCATATAGGCTGATAAGTTACTCTCATCAATGCCGCCCTTCACACCCAAGGGTACTATCCGGAATGCAGGAGCCTGCTTGCCTTGCGCAATGCCTAATAACGGTAATAACAGCAGCGATAAAAATGTATATAGCAGGCGCATCTTTGTTAGTTTAATGAGTTGCAAAAATAGTATTCCTGTACGTTTAAGCAGGTAACTATTCGGTTTTCATTTCTTCCTGGGCCTTTTCTTTATACTCGTAATCGCCCCCGAGGATATAGCCCCACGGTTTGAGGGTTTCTACCCGGTCGAATATGATCTTCATAATGGCGATCATAGGTATGGAAAGGAACATGCCCGAAAGCCCCCATATCATTTCGCCGACGATAATGCCGATAAAGGTAATGAGCGCGTTGAGCCGCACCTTTGAGCCCACAATAACCGGCAACAAAAAATTAGCATCAACCGCGTGGATCACTACCACGGCAATACCCACTGTAACCGTATGTGGAATAGTACCTGTGGCAAAAGTGATGATGCAGCTTAGCAGCAACGCGGTAAATATCCCTATGTACGGGATGATGTTGAACAACCCTACAATAATGCCCAATAGCACAGCATACTTAATACCGATAAGCCAGAATGCCGTACAGGCTATAAATGCCACCACGATCATCTCCAGCAGTAAACCTAAAATATACTGGCGCAAAATGCTTTGTATATTCTCCACAATATCAAATACCGTTTTTGAGTATTCTTTGTCAAATACCCACATAATAAAGCGGAACAGCAACGTGCGGTAAAACAGGATGAAGAAGGTGAATATCAATATAAAAATATAGAACAACAGGAGAGACGACACCGCGCCAAAGGTAGTGCCCAGTACCGCAGTGCCCGATTCCATTATTTTCTGCGTGGTTTCGTGTACGTAGTTGAGTTGTTTGTTGGCGTTGATATGGAAGGTAAGTTCTATCCAATCTTGTATGCTGGTGAGCGATTGCGTAACCTGTGTTTTCAGCATAGGCCAGTCGTTGGCCAGCGATGATATTTGCGAGCCCACCAAATAAAGTAAGCCGCCTATTACGCCCACAAAAACGATGATAGATAGGAAGGAGGCAGCGCTGCGCGGCAGCTTGCATTTGCGTTCAAAGAAATTGCAAACGGGTAATAGCAGTACAGCGAACAGGAAACCAAACAACAGCGGATCCAGCAGTTCCTTACCTAAAATTACCAGGTAGCTTAAAGCGATGAGGCCTATCAATACAAGGGCTAATCTTTCGTAAAAAGGGGCGATTATTTTCTTAGCAGGCATGTAAATTTTATTTCATAAAGTAGTTGAGTTGATGTAACATCACCGCGGGGTATATGTTTCGGGAAGATAGGGATAATTTGCAGTGTGTTACTAATTTACTTAATTTTGTAACGCTTTAAAAGCTAAAACTTTACTCCGATGGTAATATAACGGCCTGCCGCGTATTTGCTTAAATATCTTGTGTAACAGTGTCGGATTGCGGGCCTTTCTGATCAATCAATCTTTTTATCCATCCCTTATTAATTCCCTTTTTTGTTATGCAAAACGGACCAAACCCTAACGCACTGCATCCCATGGAGCAGTACACTAAACTGGTATATCTCAAAAATATCATTACCCGGCCTAATATTGAGGTGGGCGATTTTACCTATTACGATGATCTTACCGATCCGCTCGGTTTTGAAAATAATAATGTGCTTTACCACTTCGATTTTGTTGGCGATAAACTCATCATCGGTAAGTTTTGCGCCATTGCCTCCGGCGCGAAGTTCATCATGAATGGGGCTAACCACGAGATCAGCCCGATTTCTACCTATCCCTTCGCCATATTTGGTAATGGCTGGGAAAAGATCAACGAAGGTGTTGATGCCGCTAAATATCCCTACAAAGGCGACACGGTAGTAGGTAACGACGTATGGATAGGCCATGAAGCTACCATAATGCCGGGCGTTAAAATTGGCCACGGCGCTGTTATAGCCACGGGTTCGGTAGTTACCCGCGATGTGCCCGACTATGCCATTGTGGGCGGTAACCCGGCAAAGCTGATCCGCAAACGCTTTAATGATGAAAGCATCGGCCGCCTGCTCAAAATAGCCTGGTGGAATTGGCCGGTAGAGAAGATCACACGGCATCTTAAACTCATCAACTCTACAGATATTGATGGGCTTGAAAAGGTAGGGTAGCGTATTTTTTGGCAGGAGAATTGCATGCTGTACATCATCTACTTAAATGAAAAATGTTATGGCAAAGTATTCAGAAAAAGCGCAGGAAAAGGTGGAGGAAACCATGCACGAAATGAAGGAAGGCAAACTGAAAAGCGGTAGTGGTAAAAAAGTGACCAGTAAAAAGCAAGCCGTGGCCATAGGCCTGTCAGAAGCCCGTAAAGAAGGCGCCAAAGTGCCAAAAAGAAAAAGGAAACAGCTTAATAAAAAGAGCGGCAATTGAATAAATTGCCGCTCTTTTAGTATCTGATCATCACATCAGGATTTAACAAAATCGGTAGTTACCCAGGCATCCAATTTGTTTTCGGCATCAAGCTTCAGCAGTTTTTCTACATCGCTGTCTTTTTTATGGGTAGGTTCAATTTTATATTTACTGATGAGCGCTTTTATAGCGTATACATTGGCTTTGTTATTGTCAGGCTCGGCCTTGTGTTGTAAGGTGTATTTAACATAGAATGACATGAAGGTCATCAGCAGCTTAGGGTTCTTATCGGTAAGGTCCATCAACGGTTTGCTGATGCTAACAGTAACCGAAGGACTGCCCTCTATCCAATCAAATATAAACTTGGTGGCATTTGATTGTTTTACAACTTCTTTTGTCCACTCGGTTTGTTGCAGCCAGTCGGTCGCTTTAATAATATCATCGTTGTATTTGGCGTAATCTTCTTTGCTTTCTATCTTATAATCGGGCACCTCAAAGGTTTGTGCCGATGTGGTAAAAGCCCACAGCAGCATAGCTATCAGTATGCAAAAAATATATCTTTTTATAACGGGTTTCATAACAAGCATCAATTGTGCCATGAAATTATTAACTGCATGATTGCCATGCAAATATCCTTGCTGTATTTAACATTAATTAACGCATTTGACCTATTTGCGGCCACTTTAAACCTCCTGTTTAAGGCGGCCTACCTTTCTATAGGTTAAATTTTGTTTTTATGGTATTTATTTAACACTAATTTATCTTACAGTAGCCGGATACTCATTTGCTAAAACGGTAAATAGGCCGAAATTTTGATTTTATTGTAATTTTTTTGATACATAATTTATGGTGTTATTTTATCATTATAACTATATTTTTAGTTTTGTTATGTATTGTGTATGAGAAAGTTAAATTGCTTCTTTTTAAATCATAGAATATCACTAAAGGAAATAATTTATCTAAAAATGTTCTTTCTATTAATCTTGGAGATACTTTTGGCGTAAAAGTGTTTTTGCAGTTTAAAAAATTAGCTTTAGGTTAGCTGCCCCAATTAAAACTATTGGTATATCATTTCTGATATGCGTTGTTCACCTATTATCGATTTTTTTATGAAAAGCAGTTTTATCCCGGCGCATGTACCAAAGCGCTGTAAAAATGGTACGTTAAAACCAAGCCCTCACTTAAAGGCATTTTCCATTGTCTTTTTCTTATTTATATGCCAGTTAGTTACCACGCAAGTTTATGCGCAGGGCAAGCAGGTATCTGGTACCGTTATTGATCAAACTAAAGAACCTGTTATTGGTGCTACCATTAAGGTAAAAGGTTTAACCACGGGCGTGGCTACTGATATTAACGGTAAATTTGCCATCACTGTGCCCGATGCTAACGCCGTGCTGGTGATATCATCAATAGGCTACACTACCAAAGAAGTACTTGTTGGCGCGCAAACCACCATTAACATCAGCCTCGCGGAACAGTCAAAAAATCTTAACGAAGTGGTAGTGGTTGGTTATGGTTCGCAAAAGAAGGGGGAAATTACCTCGGCTACAGGCCATGCCGATACTTCCGATTTCAGGCAAAGCGGCTCGCGTAACCCGCTCGATCTGATACAGGGTAAAATTGCGGGTTTGCAAATTACCCGCAGCGGCGGTTCAAACCCCAACTCGGGCGTGGGTATCCAGCTACGGGGTATTACTACCATTACCGGCAGTGCCAGTCCGCTTATTGTAATCGATGGAATACCGGGCGGTAACCTCGATCTGTTACAGCAGGACGATATCGAATCTATAGACGTTTTGAAAGATGGTTCGGGCGCAGCCATTTACGGTACCAGCGCCAACGCGGGTGTAATTTTAATCACCACCAAAAAAGCTAAAGAGGGCCCTGCCCAGTTTAACTATTCAAGCTATTTCCGCAAGGAGTATGTTACCCGCAAGCCCGATTTTTTAACCGCATCAGAGTTTCGCGATAAGATCAACTCCGGAGAATTGGACGCGACCGATTACGGCCATACGTCAGATTTTTTTAACGACCTGGTGAATAAAAGCAACCTCTCGCAAAACCATAACCTTTCTATGCAGGGTGGTTCAAGCAAAACCAGCTATCGCGCGAGTATCAACTATCGCGATTTGCAAGGTATTGCCAAGCAAAACGGCAGAAGTGAATATACCGTTCGCTTAAGCATTAACCAGAAAGGGTTAGATGACCGCCTTACCGCGCAGGTAAATTTGGCAACCAACTACAACAATGCCAACCTGCTGGGCGGCGGCGGCTGGGAAGATCAGCTGAGCAAAAACCCTACGCTATCAAATTACAACCCCGATGGCAGCTATTATTTTGAGCAAACAAGTACCAACCAGGTTGCCCGTTTAAATCAGGAAAAATATAAAAGGCAGCAGCAAACCTCATCGGCCGATGGTAAAGTAGAGTTGGAGGTTATCAAAGGTTTAAAGGCTTCCATCTTTACATCATACCAACGGAACAGCTATATCGATGCCATCTACCGCGACCTGAACAGTGAGTTCTCTATCGAAAACGATGTGTACAAAAATGGCGGTTATGCCGAAAGGGTAACCCAGCTGAGCCAAAACTTTGCTGTTGAGCCAACCATTAATTATACCCGCACTGTTGGTAATCATAACTTCACGGGTATTTTGGGTTATAGCTACCGTTACAACCAAAATGAAGGCTTCGCGGCTAACAATTATGGTTTCCTTAATGATTTGTTTGAGGATAATAACCTGGGTGCAGGTAACCAGTTGGGTGCAGGTAAGGCCGGTATTTCCAGCTTTAAAAATGATGATAAGCTGATCGCGTTCTTCGGTCGTATCAACTACTCGTTTAACGAGAAGTATATGGCACAATTCGTTTTGCGCCGTGAGGGTTCGTCCAGGTTTGGTGCCAACCACAAATGGGGATATTTCCCGGCGGCATCAGCAGGCTGGACCATCAGCAAAGAGGATTTCATGAAGAATGTAACCTTTGTAAATAATCTGAAACTACGTGTTGGTTATGGTATTACAGGTAACTCCGGGTTCAGCAATTACGCATCGCTGGTAACTTTAGGTACGGGTGGTATCTACCTGTATCCTGATGGCCAGTACCGCGAAACTTACGGACCGGATCGTAACCCTAACCCTGATCTGCGTTACGAGAAAAAGAAGGAGCTTAACATCGGTGCCGATTTCACCTTGTTTAATAACCGTATCAGTGGATCACTCGACCTGTTCCAGCGTAAAACGCAGGATCTGTTAGATACTTACACCACACCACAACCACCTTATGTGCGCGATAATATTTATGCCAACGTGGGTAGTATCTCCTCAAAAGGTATTGAGCTTGCGGTAAGTTTCGCGGCTGTAAAAAAGAAAGACTTTAACTGGAGTATGGATATTACCGCCAGTACAGCTCAAAATAAACTCGACTCATACTCAAACGATATCTTCAAGGTTGAATATAAAACCTTTGGCGATATAGGTGGGTTTGGCGCGTTAGGTAATGCCATCCGTACTTACGAAGGTGGTAACCTGGGCGAATTTTGGGGTAAACGCTTCGCCGGTTTTACCGATGATGGCAAATGGTTGTTTTACAAACGTGACGGTTCAAAAGTACCTAACGATCAAATTAATAACTCCTTTGATCGTAACGAAACCGATTACGCGCCTATTGGTAACGGTATTCCTAAGTATTACGCCTCATGGACCAATACTTTCAAATACAAAAACTTCGACCTGAGAATATTTCTGCGTGGTAAGTTTGATTATGACATCCTGAACACCACGGCGATATCTTACGGTAACAAGGTAGGTAAAACCAACTTGCTGGAAACCGCGTTTACTAAATACGCGCAGATAAACGATACCTACATGTATTCGGATTATTACCTGGAAAGCGGTTCGTTTGTTAAAATTGATGAGATAACTTTTGGTTATAACTTTAAGATCAAGAACAAGTTTGTAAGGGCACTGAGGGTATACGCTACAGGTCAAAACCTGGCAACGTTTACAAAATACACAGGTAACGATCCTGATTTGGTTACTGATACAGGCCTTGGCCCGGGTATTGACGGTCGCGGCCCGTACCCAAGCACACGTACTTTCTTATTAGGCTTAAACCTTGGATTTTAATCACTACCGAACATGAAAACTAAAATGAGATCATTAAAATATATAGCCGGGGTGGCCGCCATATTAAGTATAGGCGCGTGTACCAAGCTTGACGAAACTACTTATGATACGCTGAACAGCGATAAGTTTTACAATAACAAGAACGAGATTATTTCGGCTGTGTTGAGGCCATATACCCACGCCAATGCATGGGCAACCCCATCCGGTCAGGATGGCTGGTGGAGGCCGAGCGAATTATCGGCAGATCAGCTGGCGTGGCCAACCAAAGGCCGACACGGTGAGGATGGCGGTAAGTGGAAAAGGCTGCATTACCATACCTGGACTAATGACGAGGGTGGCCTGAACAATACCTGGGTGTTGATGTACTGGGGTATAGGTTTATGTAATGTGCCTATCCAGAATATAGACGCCCGCGATGCCGCTGCTATAGGCCTTACGCAGGAGGAAAAAGATCAGTACGTTGCCGAATTAAAATTGCTGCGTGCTTACCATTACCTGAAGCTGATGGACCTGTTCGGTAACATCCCGATCGTGACGGAATCGCCGTCTGAACCGGTATCGACAGATCAGTATCCGCCAAATTCTACCCGTAAAGAGGTGTTTGATTTTATTGAAAAGGAGATAAAGGATAATATTGATAAAGCACCTGTACTGTCGCGTGGTATGCTTGGCCGTATGTCGCAGGCGGGTGGTTATGCCATGCTGGTAGAATTGTACCTGAATGCCGAAGTGTGGACAGGTACCCAACGTTGGGATGATTGTATTGCCGCTGCTAATAAGCTGATCAATAACGAAGCAGGTGGCTTGAACGGCCCAATGGCATTGGATACAGGCATTACCGATCAGTTTAAACCGAACAATGATTTGTCGAAAGAAACTATATTCTCAATAGCCTATGAGTTTCAAAGGGCGAATTTTCAGCCGTCGTGGACGGGTGAGTTCTTCCACTTTCAGCAAAATCTTATTTATGGCGGTAGCCGTAACGGTAACGATGGGGTAGTGGTAGTACCGGGCGTTTACACTACGTTTGATGATAAGGATAAACGTAAAACCGAATGGATACTTGAAGGCCCGCAACTGCGCTTTGATAATCAAGAGCCTGTTATTGCAACCGGTGGTAACGAATACGATGGTAAGCCATTGGTATTTGTCGATAACATCCGCAGAAACAAACAGGCTGAAGATAACGGTACCGATCCTAATAGCTTACCATCAACCATGAGCGATGGTGAAGAGAACAGCGGTGTGCGTTTCAATAAGTATAAATTAGGTAACCAGATAGCCGGCCCCAACGGCGTACCTGCCATAGATCCTAACTATAACAATACCGATTGGAACCTGTATCGCCTAACGTGGATCTACTTCGCGAAAGCGGAAGCGATTATGCGTAAAAATGGTAACAGCGCCAATGCCGAAGCTGTTAAGCTGATCAACGATTGTAAAAAACGAGCTTACACCACTGCCGACTGGGCTGATGCCGCTTATACGCCATCTACCCTAACCATGGATGAATTGTTAGCAGAGCGTGGCCGCGAATTTATATTTGAAGGTTACCGCAGAGACGACCTGATTCGTTTCGGTAAGTTTACGACCGCGTCATGGTGGGATCATCAACCCACTGCTAAAACACGCGAACTGTTTGCCATACCGCAGCAGCAGCGCGCGCTCAATGCCAAGCTTACACAGAACCCGGGTTATTAATTATAACTCTTTGATAAAACAAGAAGGGCGGCCTGCTATGGGCCGCCCTTTTTGTTTTATATACTATTTGTCATTGCGAGAATTTACTTCTTTTTGGACTTTGAAGATAAAATGACGACGGCTCACATCCACTTTCCACTGTCATGCTGAGGAACGAAGCATCTATCGCAGATAAGCATAGCGAAGAAGATTCTTCACTGCGTTCAGAATGACAGTTTTTAACACGAGCAATCTCGTAGCTTTGCATGACCGTTCTGTGTAGTTCGCGATTGCTTCGTGCCTCGCAATGACACTGGTTTTTAATCAGTTTAACTTTATTTCAAAATCTCCTCGATCTTGCTTAATTCTTCGGTACTAAACTGAATATTATCCAACGCCTTTAGTGAGTCGGCAAGTTGTGCGGGTTTACTGGCGCCTATTAGTACGGTTGTTACGCGGTTATCTTTCAGCAACCAGGCCAGGGCCATTTGGGCTAACGACTGGTTACGTTGCACCGCTATGTCATTCAATGCTTTGATCTGGTTGATACGTTCAGGCGTTACCTGATCGGTTTGTAAGTGGCCGCTTGATTTGGCTGCCCTTGAATCTTCGGGGATGCCGTGCAGGTATTTGTTGGTGAGCAAGCCCTGCGCCAATGGCGAGAACGGGATACAGCCTACGCCTTCTTTTTCCAGTACATCTAATAATCCGCCTTCAACCCAGCGCTCAAACATAGAGTATTTAGGCTGATGGATAAGGCATGGCGTGCCCAGTTCTTTTAATATACTGATGGCTCTCGCTGCTTCTTCGGCCGGATAGTTGGAGATGCCTGCATACAACGCTTTTCCCTGGCGAACAATAAGGTCTAATGCCGCCATAGTTTCTTCCAGCGGTGTTTCAGGGTCTGGGCGGTGATGGTAGAAAATATCTACGTAATCTAATCCCATTCGTTTCAGGCTTTGATCCAAACTGGCAACCAAATATTTTTTAGAGCCCCAATCCCCGTAAGGACCATCCCACATGGTATAACCCGCCTTGCTCGAAATGATCATTTCATCGCGGTAACCACGGAAATCCTCTTTCAGGATGCGACCAAAATTCTCTTCGGCCGATCCCGGAGGCGGGCCGTAATTGTTGGCCAGATCGAAGTGGGTAATGCCGCTATCAAAGGCAAGGTGCAGTATCTTCTGAAAATTATCAGAAACATCTACATGGCCGAAATTGTGCCACAGTCCCAGCGAAATTGCCGGAAGCTTGATGCCGCTGTTTCCGCAGCGACGGTATTCCATATTTTGGTACCGGGTAGGTGAGGGCTGATATGTCATAAACAGTGTGTTGGTTTGGCGGTAAAAATAAAGTTTCGCGCTGATTATTCGTAAAAAGATAATGTCACATCGCTGTGAAATAAAAGAGTGGTCTTACACCACCTCGGCCACTACAAAGGTGCTGCCTCCCACAAACACCAGGTCGTTAGTACCAGCCTGTGATTGGGCTGCTTTTAGTGCCGCGTTTACAGAAGAGTAATGCTCGCCCTGCAAGTTGAAATCTTTCGCGTTTTGCTGCAAAGTTTCTGCATCCAGTCCACGCGGAATGTCCGGTTTGCAAAAGTAGTAGATGGCATCTTTCGGCAGCATTGCCAGTACTTTGGTAATGTCCTTATCGTTCACCATGCCTATTACAAAGTGGAGCTTATTATAGCTAATATCTGCAATGTTTTTCAGCACTTCCTCTATACCGTTTGGGTTATGGCCGGTATCGCATATAGTAAACGGTTCGGTGCTTAATACTTCCCAGCGGCCATGTAAACCGGTAAGGGATTTCACCTGTTGCAGTGCGGTTTGTATGTGTTGGGCGGTGATGACAAATCCTTGCCTGCGCAATTCATCTACAGCGGTTAACACCCCTTTTATATTTTTAAGCTGATAGCTTCCTGTCAGGTCAACCCGTAACTGGTAGCCTTTGTCTTCCGTTTTATGGCTTACTATAAGGTTTTTAAAAGCATGGTAGCCAGATACAGGCGCTGTTTCTTCCTCTACATCCCACAGTTCGGATGCAAATGTGATCGGGGCATTCTCGGCTTTAGCCTTATCCACAAATACGGCTCTTGTTTCCGGTTGCTGCTCACTGATGATCACCGGGATGTTGGGCTTGATGATACCAGCTTTTTCGGCCGCTATCTTCGGTAGCGTATCACCCAGGATATTCATATGGTCCCAGCCTATATTGGTGATTAACGAGAGCAGGGGAGTGATCACATTGGTAGAATCCAGCCTCCCACCCAGGCCAACTTCAACCACGGCTATATCCACTTTTTCCATTGTGAAAACATCAAAGGCCAGGGCCACCGTCATTTCAAAAAATGAGGGTTCTATGCGTTCAAAATCTGCCTTATAGTTAGCCGCGAAGTCGATCACCGTTTGTTCGGATATCATTTGCCCGTTAATACGGATCCGTTCGCGAAAGTCTTTTAAATGAGGTGAGGTATACAATCCGGTTTTATAACCCGCGGTTTGCAGTATGGCCGCCAGCATGTGCGAGCTGGAGCCCTTGCCGTTGGTGCCGGCAATGTGTATGCTTTTAAATTTATGCTGCGGATCATCTAAAATTTTGCACAGCGCAAGCGTGTTGCTCAGGTCGTTTTTAATGGCAGCGGCTCCCAGGCGTGTAAACATGGGCAGCTGATTATATAGGTATTGGAGCGTATCCTGGTAGTTCATTTTACTGTGAAGATGACCTGCATCTGATGCCCAAAAGTAAGAAAGCTTGCTGTAATTATTTAAGATAAGTGTTGACGCCGCGTCTTTTTTATTTGCCTTCCATCACCCCGCAAACAAAAAAGCTGCGCCTTATGTAAGCACAGCTTTTTTATATCTTGTTAAGCTTTATAGTTTAGTTCAACTTGAATACGAAAACAACTTTACCTGTTTGTGTATCGGCAGCTGTTTCTGAAGCGTTAATTTTTGAACGTTTTACCGCGTTTATACATTTTTGAATAAGCGCATAGTCAGATATCGTAGTACCACGACCAGCCTCTGCTTTGGTTACATTACCTTCTTTATCCACCTGGATATCCAATACTACTTTACCGCTTTGCCTGTTACCATCATCAACCGATGGGCGACTCACAAAGTTACGCTGCGGCATTTCGCTTAGGTTACCGCCATTGCCCGATCCTGTACCGTCGTAATTATCGGTAAGGGTAGTACCTGTTTTTTTACCCTGATTACCCGGGGTGCTGCCGGTACCATCGCCCTCGCCTGTACCGTTATTCTTTTTACCCGAATACAGGGCGTTTTGGTTAACGGTTGGTTTGCTTTCGGCTTTGGTAGGCTGGGTAGCAACGGTAGTGCTCGGCTTTTTAGTGTTAGCTACTACTTCCGGGGCATCCTCGTTATTTTGGGTAACTACCTCTTTATCGCTGTTCTCGGCCTGTACCTTTTCTTCGGTAGGTGGCTCGGGGGTAACTTTATCGGGTTTTGATTTGTTGGCCTTTTCGGCTACTGAAGGTTCTTCGGTGCTCATGTAATCATCGCCCATACCTTCATCAACCGTGCCGTAGTTTACCAGTATACCGCCTGTGCCGTCTTCCTCTTTTGGTAAATTGTGAAAAACGATAAAATAACTCATGGCAATAACCACAGCAAGTATGATCCCTGTTGCCAGGAACGCCTTTGGATAGTTATTTTCTTCGCGGTAATCCATCTGTTTTTAGTATCAAGTAATTAGTACCGGGTATCAAGTACCCTTACTTAGGCCTTCGGTTTTGTTGCCAGTACCAGTTTTATGTTCTGTTTTTGTGCTATATCCATTACCTGTACCACATCTTGTATGGCTACGGTTTCGTCTACATGTAAAACAATGGTCAATTCTGTTGCCAAAGTTTTCTTTTGCAGCAGGATGCCTTCCAGTTGATCAATAGTTATTTCCTGCTTATCTACATAATAACGCAGATCTTTGGTTATTGATACCGTCACCGTCTTTTTTGATACCGATTGGCCTGATGACGACTTAGGCAGTACCAGCTTGATCACGTTAGGGTTGGTTACCGTTGACGCGATAAGGAAGAAAAGCAGCAGGAAAAACATGATATCGTTCATGGCCGAAGTATGTACCTCGGCAGATGCACCTCTATGTCTTTTTCTTAAATTCATTTGCTGGGTTCTTCTAACAGGTCAATAAATTCAATTGCGTCGGTTTCCAGTTTCAATATCACCTTATCAACCATCATATTCAATATATGATAACAAATATAAGCTACGATACCCACAAATAAACCGGCAGCCGAAGTAACCATCTTAACATATAAACCACCTGATATAACACCCATGCTGATGTTATCGGTTTTTGATATATCATAAAAGATCTTGATTACACCCGCGATGGTACCCAGGAAACCAAACATGGGCGCAATACCGGCAACTATACCGATGATGCCTATGTTTTTTTCCAGTTTTGATACTTCAAGCTTGCCTACGTTTTCGATAGCGCCTTCAATATCTTTTATTGGGCGACCAATACGTAATAAACCTTTTTGCAGCATACGGCCCAGTGGCGAATTGCTGTTGCGGCAAATAGCGATAGCCGATTGCAGGTTGCCCGATATAATGCTCGACCGTACCTGTACCATTAAGTTAGATTCATCTTTTGATGCCTTACGAATGGTAAAGAAACGTTCGAAAAAGATCACCAGACCCAATACCGCTAAAATTCCAATTGGTATCATCACCCAGCCACCTTTTATCAGCAGGTCGCCAAAGCGCAGTTCTTCCGCAGGCACTACAGGCAGTTGCTGCGCGGCACGGTTGGCTGTATCTACCAGTTTGTTTGCTGTATCTGTTATCTGTGCTAATAATAAACTCATTGTTTGGAATTATAGGTTTGTATATATATTTCTTTCTCTTTCACTTTAGTGCCTTTAATAATGGCTTCTAAACCCTTATCAGCTTCTTCGGCAGTAAAGTAAGTGCCTAATGTTATCTTAAATAATTTACCGCCGGCATGTTGCAATATCCTTGGCTTTAAGCCCATTTTACGGTAATTGGCCATTATCTGTTCGGCCTTATCCTGCGTTTTAAACGCGCCGCCCATTATCTCGTAATGCTTGCGGTTTAAGGTGTCATTTTTTGGTATGACGGCTGCTGCTGCCTGTGGTTTAACCGCCGGTGTCTTTTTTGCTGTATCCTTTGCCGCAGGTGTTGCGGTTTTAGGCGGCGTTGCTGTTTTTGCCACGCTATCAACCGGTTTGTTTACCACCTGTGCAGGGGTATCCGTTACTGAACTATCCGCGCTAATGGTATCTACAGCTATAGGCTGCTCCGGCTGCGCGGGTGTTTGTGTTACCACCTGCTGCTTTTGCTCGCCTGTAAATAACGATGGTTTATACATATATATACCACCAAATATCAATAACAAAATACCGATCACTATCGCGGTGATCAGCAAGGCGCTCATTGGTTTCTTTTCCTCGTAAACAGGTAGTCCTTCTTCTGCCTGTACAGTTGCTTCGGGTTCAGTTACCTGTACCTGCTGCGGTGTTATAGGTGTTGAAGAAATATCCGGAATAGGTTGCGCCGGTTCAGGCTGCTCGTTTACTTTACGCAGTTGTAAAGCGGGCAGGCCTAAAAAAGCAGGATCATTACCCGCGTTATTTTTAGCCCTGAACAAAAAGCCCGATTGCCCTGCACGTAACCAGCCAAGGTTACCTATGGGCGCTTCGCCGTTTAATGCTTCCTGCTTTAAAGCATCAATGTACTTATCAGTAAAAAACTTTGACGACGAAAGCGATATATTCTTTTTGCCGGCTATATATAAGGCCAGCGTATCATCTGCCACATCCTGTGTTGCCTGCTGTTTAAGCTGCAACTCGTTATGCGGCGGATAAAAGGTGTTCTCCTGCTCGTTATAGTAGCCGTTTATACGTACCTGCGTAAAAGAGCCCAACCCGGGCACGTTCACTTCGCCCTGTTGCCCCAGTATTTCGCTTAAATAATAGGCTACATCCATTCTGGCAAAAGTACGTTTAATTATAAAACTTCAAAAAACTAAAAGGCATATCCAACGCCGCCAAAGATATTAAATCCGTAGTTATTATAATATAACCATGTAGGATTAGTGTTGCTCAGCAAGTTGTTCACCTGTACAAATACCGAAAGCTGCTTGGTGGCTTTATACTCCACACCGCCGTTAAGGTCAACAAACGATTTTATCGATATTGGAGCCTGTTGAGCCAGCGGCGCGCCGGTAGCGTCGGTCAGGAACCTGTCGTAAGTATTACCACGGATCAGCATTGAACCGTTAATGTTCACCTTATTGCTGATACGGATAACCGTACCGGCAGTCAGTTTAAACTTAGGCATGTTCCAGGCTTGCGCTTCGCTGGCCATTTTAAAGTCTTTAAACTCCACGCGGCCAAATATGCTCAGGTCGTCGGTAGCTTTAAAATCCAATTCGCCATTGAAACCGCTAACGCGCGAACGGCCGTCATCATAAATAACACCAAACTTGTTGTTGTAACCAAGTGCACGGTCGAAATTGTTAACAAACAAGGCCATATCCTTAATGCTGTTACGGAAGAAGGTAGCCTTAAAGCCTAAGCCCGGTGCCAGCGTACCTTTTAAACCTACGCTCACATCAAACTGATCAACCGAGTTTTTAATGGCGATATTTTCACCGATGTATGGGTTGGTTTCAGAAAAATCGCGTAACGATGCCTTGTTTACATCGCCCTTGGCTTCGGCAAATAAACGCACGTATTTAGGTATTACCTGAAACTCCAGCTTGGCCGCAGGGAACAGGAAGAAACGGCTGCTTACGCCAAATTCTTTCACAATGCTTACACCCGCGTCAATCTTATAATTTTCGCCCTGAAATTTGATGTAAGGGTTTAACCTTACCAGGCTGTTGTTGTACGAGTAAAGGCTATCCTTTTGCGTGCTCAGATCTAACGAAGCAGCCAAACCTGCATAAAATTGCTTAACCGTTTGGTTCAGGAAACCCGATATTACTACGTTGTTCTCTTTCGCTTTATAAGCGTTGTTAAATAAGTAACCGTTCAGTTTTAAAGCGTAGGTAAATTCGTTCTCTACATCTTTATAATTTTTAGTTAGCTCACCCTCGGCGCTTAAGGTACTGAAATGTTGTTTCAGCGGGTTGAAATCGAGCAGAGCAGAATCGCGGTTATAACCGAAAAAGTTTACGGCCCTGCGTTTATAGTTGATGGTACCGCGTAATGTATTTTCGGCCAGTATGGTTTTACCGAAAACGCCTAACTCGTTGCGGCTTTCATTCTGCTTGTTAAAATCGCTGCCTTTTTGGGCGAAGTGTTTTACATAGCCGCCTACCTGCAAAGCCTCATCTTTACCATTGGCGAAGTAGCCTTCGGCGAAGGTGGTTTTCATGCTGCCCAAACCTACCTTAGCGTAGTTATTGCTCGGGATAGAATCTTGCTCCGGCGGCCTTTTCATGGCTTCCAGCTGTTGTATCTCGTTGTCTTTGTCCAGTCTTTTATCTAAGGTAGTGTAGCTCAACGGCGCCTTGAACGGACTTTTATCTTCCAGGTCAGGGTTTCTGCGGATCTTTACCGCGTCGGCCAGTACCGGTTTGTATGAGGTAGTTACCACAATCTCTTCCGACAGGCTGCTGGTGCCTTTATCAGGCGTATTGTTATTACCGCCTTTTTTGGTTGTATCCTGTACTACTTTGGCAGCCGCGTCGCCCAGTTTTTTAGCTGTTGATTGTGATGCGGGCGTGGTAGTCTTTTTTGTAGTGGTAGTAGCCTTCTTCTTTACTTGTGCAGCAGCAGGAACAAAGTAGAATGCCGTAAGTAAGGAAAATAGTATATAGCTGTATCTTAATTTCATTGCTCGCTTTTTATTGTTCTTTGTTATCCTGTGTATCTTGTTTTGTGGCATCCGGGGTAGCGGTACTGTCTGTACCGGCCGGTTTTTGCACATCCTCTTTAATGTTCGCTTTCTTTTTGGCAGCGCCGGTAGTCGTAGTGGTTTTCTTACCCGGATTCAGTTTTTCCAGCTTTTGCTTGGCAGTAGGCAATACATCATCATCACCTTTATAATTATCTATCACACTCTGTAAAGTAGCCTTTGCCTGAAAATCATCTTTTAAAGCCACATAGTTATCAGCTAACAGAATATAGGTTTTGGCTACCCAGTAATCGTAGTTGGGCAACTCTTTCACCAAATCAAAACATGTTTTTTGCGATGCCTTGTACTTGCCTTTCAGGTATTCAATATTGGCTACGTTGTATTTGGCTTCGGCAGCGGCAATGGTTTTGGTATTGCTTACAGTATAGTCAAACTCTTTAACGGCGGCCGTTGTATCACCTAACTGAAGGTGAGCCTGACCTGCGTATAAACCTGTTTTAAACTTGTCCTCCTGCGCGGTTTTCTCGTTTTGCCTTACTAAGGCTACGTATTTCAGCACATCGTCAGACATTTCCATCTGCGCGTAGCACATCAACAAAGTATTGAGGGCGTAAGTGTAATCGGCTTTGTATTCAGAGTTGGTTTCCAGTCTTTTCAGGAATACCACGGCATCATTATATTTCTTTTGGGCGATATACAATTTAGCCATGCTGATCAGCGATTTTTCGGTGTAAGCGCTCGTCCAGTCGTTCAGGATAAAGTTGTAATCAACAACAGCCTCCTGCGGGCGGTCAAGGTTAACCAATGCCTGCGCACGCAGGTACCTCGCCTGTTTATCATAGATCTGTTTCGCCGGGAATTTATCCAGATAAGCATTTACCGCGTTTACGGTACCCTGCCAATCAGCTTTCAGGTACAGGTTATTGGCCGCGGTGATCATGATGTTCTCCTGATCTGCCGTGGTGTAGTTACCTATAGAAGTAGTACCGGCGTAGTTGATGAACGTTTGCGCGTCGCCTTTATCGGTATAAATTTTCTCTACCTGTTTCAGTGCCTGTTTTGCTTCATCGGTTGATGAATAATCCTGAACTACCTTTTTAAATGATTCAACGGCCAGGTCATCCTGGTTGTTATTGTAATCAATTAAACCAATAGTTACCAGCGCACGCGGTACATAGCTGCTGCTCGGATACTTTTGTATCATGGCATTCAGGTCGGTTTTGGCGCGTTCGCCATCTGTTTTCAGGAAATAGGTATAAGCGATCTCGAAAGATGAATCATCCGCGTAATCAGAGTTCGGGAACTTGGCCAATACATCATTCAGCGTGCTGATCTTGGTATCCAGGCTGCCCTGTAAACCCTGTATCATACCACGCTGAAACAAGGCGTAATCTTCACCCGGACTGCGCTGCGCGATGATCCTGTTATAATAAGTTAAGGCATTGGTATAGCTTTTCATTACAAAATAGCTATCGCCCAAACGGGTAACCGCGTCGTTAGTTGTATTTACATCCTTTTCGCCGCCTTGTAAAAAGCGTTCGAAGTAACGGGCTGCCTTAGGATATTGCTCACCGTAGAACGCTGCATAAGCTAAGGCATAGTTAGCGTAATTGCTTACACTGGTTTCTTTTGCCTCGGGCATATCCAAAAACTTCTCGAAGTTCTCTACCGATTCGCCGTATTTACGCACCTCGTACATTGCCTCGGCCATCCAGTAAGTAGTTAGGGCAGTGGTTTTAGGATCAACCGCGCTGTTTAACGACCGCAGGAATATACCAATGGCATTTTCAAAGGCACGCTCATTATAAAACTCCAATCCGCGGAAATAGGTCACTTTTTGGTAAGCCGTTTTAGCGCTGATAGATTTATTAGGGATGGGCTCCAGTATCTCAACCGCCTCTTTGTAGTTATGCGAGTTAAGCAAGGCTTCGCCCAATAATATCTTTACCTCTTCCAGCCTTTTGCTGCGTGGATAGTTTTTAAGATAAGTACGGGTAGCTTCTAATGCTTGGGTGTTAAAATCGAGTTCGTAGGAAAGCTTGGCGTAGTTGTACAAAGCGTCTTCCTGCAATGTTTTATCAAAGCTTAACCTTGATGCAGCGAAGTAAGCGTTGCGTGAGCCCTGCTTATCGTTCAGTTTCAAAAATACATCGCCCAGTATGTAGTTACCGTTTTGGCTGTATACATCATTCTGGCCTATCAGCTTCTTTAACTCGGTTGCCGATTTTGCATAATCATTAACCTTGTAAAGCGCGTAGCCTATCTGGTAGCTATCCTGCGTGTTTTGGGTTTTACCCTGATCCTGGCTTTGGAAACGGGTGTAGTATTCAACCGCCTTAGGGTAGTTGTTTTTAGCGAAGTATGATGCGCCAATGATGCGCAGCATTTCGGTTTCGTGCTGTTGTTTGGTGCGGTTAATGATCGGGATGGCATAGTTGAGCACATCATCATAACGCTTATCTAAAAAGTAAACAGCCGAAATATAGTACGGGTAACTGTTCTCGAATTTTTTAGAGTTTTTCAGCTTTTCAAAGTTTACCAATGCCAAATGGTAATCGGTATTGAGGTAAGCGATGTAAGCGAAGTAGTAAGTGGCATCCTCGGTATAAGGCGAACGCTTGTTTTTTACTTCACTGAAAAGCGCTTGCGCGTTCTTATAATCTTCGGTAGCGAAGTAGGCGTATCCTTTACGGAACTTGTATTCGGTATTGTCGCGGCCGCTTAGTTCACCGGCTTCAACCTTATCAAACCAGGTAAGGGCTTCGGTATATTTGCCTTGTTTAAAATACGATTTACCTATCTGGAAGAATGCCATTTTGGTAAGCGGATTTTCCGGGTGTTCTTTGCTGAACTTCAGGAAAAGGCTTTCGGCATTATCACTGCCTAATTCAAGCGCGCACAAAGCCTCGTAATAGTAGGCATCTTCTTTAATAAGAGATACTTCTGATTCAAATTTCGATTGCGTGGTGGTTTTTATCCTCGAATCCTCAACCAGTCTGAATTGCTCGGCCGCGGCTACATATTTACCTTTATTCAGCAGGTCGAGCCCGGTGTGGTAAGTTTTGTAGATTTGAGACGATGGATTTTGCTGGGCACGTGATTCTAATACAAATAAAACTGCTACAGGCAGGGTAATATATTTAAGTTTTATCATAAAGTGCGTACTAACGATGCGCTAAAATAGCTAAACCGCAAAAATGCAATCCACATTACTAATTCACAAATGTGGAAAACAATTTTTTAACGAAAATACTGCTTTATATTATATACCTGTGGAAAACTTTAAAGTAATTTGAAGCTGATTATGCGGCAAGATGATGCCTCACGGTATTCAAAAGTACGTTAATATCGAATGGTTTCGAAATAAAAGCATCAGGCGATCCTTTTTGCGAAAGCGTACCTGCCAGGTCGTGGCTTGCCGAAATTAATATAACGGGTATATTGTTTGTTTCAAATTTGCTTTTAACCTCTCTGCATAACTCACGGCCATCCATATTGCCCAGCATAATATCAAGCAATATCAAATCAGGTTGGTTTTCGCTTATCTTATCAAAAAGGTGGTGGCCGTCGCTCAATGTATCCACTTTATAGCCGGAATCTTCCAGTATAAACTGAAGCACTTCTAAAATGTCGTTATTGTCATCCACCGCTAATATCCGTCTCATTATTTTGTATCTTATTATAAATTAATATTATCTGCACTAAATCCACTTTTCTATTCAATTGCTAATTGGTCAAAACTCGTACCAAATATTAAACAAGTGTTTATAATAATTTTATGATAAGCTTAATAAGCGATTATAAGGTGGCTTTAACCGATGGTTTTACCGTTTTTACGCACAAGTCTCGCTTTCATACATTTGGCGCAAAAGTATTTCTTTATGGGATAAATTGGGGCTATCAGCTTGAAAAGCCAACCCCGGTGCATTTGATAGTGGTAAGGATTGCCGCATTTGGGGCAATCAGGTTTTTTTGGTTGGGTGGTCAAGGCTCAAGTGATTTATTATTACAAATAAATACTTAATTACCAAAAACCAATAAAAAATAGATTTTGATACTATTATTAATTAATAATTATAATAATAGTTACGATAATGAATTACTTGTTAATCGTTAACGTAAGTTTTGTGCTGGCACTTGTAACAAATGTATCTTTTGAGGTGCATCCAGGGCAAAAATAATTTTACAAGCGGGCTTCGGGGAATCCTGTCCATTAAACGGCTATTGCATTTAGGGCAATAGTGTATCTTTTTTTGTTCTGTTTCTACAGCGGTGTCTTTTTTTGTAGATATCATTGTGCAATACAATTGAGGGGTTGTTTGTATTAATCACTCAGTAGTATCACAAATTTAAAATTTTTGACAAAAAGTTAAAACAGCGGCGATGTTATTAAATTATTAATTGCGCAGGAGGGCTTTCGTTGAAGATTTAATAAAATATGAGCAAGAATAGTCTTGTTTTTAACTATTTGGCAATAATAGCTCGTGTCTTTGACGTCAAACGGCTGATTAGTAGCCGATTGATGAGCGTGGTAGTGTGAAAATAAAGGGAATTTGCTATAGATTATTGCACAAGGCTATTCACCTTTTCTACAAGCTCGTTTAAGTCGAAAGGTTTGTTAATGATGGCATCACAGCCGTAAGCGAATAATTCGCTGGTATTGTTAATATAGGCCGAGAAGATGATTACCGGTACTTCGCTATGATCGGGGTGCGATTTTATTTGCCTGCAAATTTCGCCGCCATTAGTGCCCGCTACACGATAATCAAGTATTACCAAATGCGGATCAAAATCTTTCATCATCGGTATAACATCAGATGCTACACCGGTGCTTTTTACTTCAAATTGTTCATAAGCGAGGGTTTCATGTACAATTTCAAGGATATCCTGATTGTCATCTAACACTAAAATACGTTTCAACATCATATATTATTAATAAAACGAATGAGCCCGAAAAAGCTACCTTGATTGTTTTGCTGTGAGTTACCCCTTAATAAGGAGCATGAGTTTGGGCTAATTTTAGTTGGATATTTTTATAAAGCTTACAAAAATACAAAAAAAAATGTGTTCCGGTATTTTTGTTTTGCCACTATGATTTTTCGGGATCAGTAATAAGTCAATTAACGGGATTTAACTATTTTAACGGGTGCTGTAAATGCTTGTTGCTATGTCAACTCATTGTTACAAAATGGGTTTAAAATGCCTCGCCCAGTGTAACCATCACTGCCGAGTACCCCTTGCTCATGCCATAATCAACACCAATATTAGTACCCGAATTTTTATTGAATTTTATCCGCAAGCCCGATCCTCCCGCAGGGTTCCAGTAAGCGAATCTTTTGGTACCGGGTTCTGATACCGAGTTTATGCTGGCAAACAGTACGAAGCCCAGTAAACCATTGCGTGTAATATCCCGGCGATACTCACTTTCAAAGTAAATCAACTTATCGCCCCTGAAGCGGTTTTGACTGATGCCCCTGCCCGAACGCTGGTATGGGTCCCAGCCTATACTGGGCAAATTAAGGTAAGGCGTTCCGCCGGAGAGAGTAGTCCAGTAATAGCTCCAAAAGGCCAGTACATTTTTGGGGCCGCCATTGCTTAGCGACACGTATTTGCGCATGTCGACGTATAGCGACTGCCAATGGTTAATGCTTCCCAACATACGGGTATTAAAGCGGTAAATAAGGTTGGCATAGCAACCCGGTAAGGGGTTGATAGAGTTATTGCGGCTATCGTACAATAGGTTGAGGCTTGCGCCCGATGAAAAGGAGTTCTTGCTGTCGCCCGTGCCGAATCTGTAACCGGTAAAATCTTTCAGTTTGGAATTGTCGTGCCCTTCTATATTTACGTAATAATCTAAATTATAACCTACCCCGGCATAAAAATAAGGCTTAATGCGTTTCAGGGCACTTTGATAAAAGCGGATGTACTTATAGTCTATCAGCATTTTATCGTCGTTATCGTTAGTGCCGCCAAGTCCCCAGGTATAGTGGGGGTAAACCATTACGCGGGTATCGCCCTGTATATTCCAGTCGTTATTTTTAAGCCAGATGTTTGAACGGATTGGCAAACCATAGCGCCCCCTGAAATTGAAGTACGGCGTAAAGTTGATAGTGGAGATATAAGTAGTGCTGCGATTGCCTAAATAAAAACCTGCCGTGGTAGAGGTAAACAAGGCCTTGCCGCCGCCCGGCACGGTTGAGGATATGGGTAGAAACGAAAAATAAACATTCTTCTCTTCTTCAACCTTAACTTTTGACGGACGGATGTTGAACACATCGCGACCAATGTCTATCAAATCGCGCTGTCCGTAAGTATTAACCGGGTTGTAAACCGTATCGCGTACCATTTTAGGCTGCGCCAACAGGCAGCAAGGCACTAAAACGAATAATACAACTAACACTCTGATCATATATAATTGCTTAACGGATAAAATGTGAATTGAGTTTAGCTGGCGACGATTAAATTATGATTTTATTATGACAAATGGAAGAGAAATAAATTATTAAAATATTTTCCTGCGGGCACATTACAGTTTATTATTGAACGTTGTATCATTGTGCGCTATCCTGAAAAGACCGATGGCTCACAACCTGTATTTACAACCCTGCAACTTATCGCTTAATATGCCTTATATTACACCTAAGCTCCTCAAAAGAATATTGATATTATTAGTCTTTTGCCTTTGTTATCAATTGTCAAACGCGCAAACTAAGTATAGCAATATCGTTTTCACTATCGATTCCCTGGTAAACCTTGGCCTGCCCCAATCAGCATTAAAAGAGGTAAATAAGCTTGATGACTTGGCACGACGGGAAAATAACGCTGCCCAAATAGTTAAAGCGGTGATATATCGTATTAACATGCAAACTTATTTAGAAGAGGATGCGCTCATCAATATCGTAAACATACTGCACAGGGATATTGAACAGGTCGACTTTCCGGTAAAGCCTGTTCTGCAGTCGCTTTTGGCCGAAATGTACTGGAAGTATTATAGCGACTACCGCTGGAAAATTGCCGGCCGAAGCAAACTTGAGAAGCGCGATGCTGATTTCAGAAATTGGGATATGGTCACTTTAATAAACGAAACTACGGCTTTGTATGCAAGTTCGCTGAACGATGCCCGGCGTTTACAAAATACACCTGTAAATACCTTGCATGCTGTGTTGGCAGGCGATTCGGCTACACGTAATTTACGGCCAACTTTGTACGATTTGCTTTTACACAGGTCGTTTGGCTATTTTTTAAATGACGAACCGGCTCTTATAAAACCCAAGCAGCCCTTTTCACTAAATGATCCGCGTTTTTTTAGCGACAATAAAACATTTACAAAGTTAAATGTAACCACAACAGATACCGCTTCAACGCTTTATTACGGAATAAAATATTTGCAGGAGGGAACTTCATACCTGCTGGAAAAAAATAACGCCGAGGCTTTAGCCGATTTGGATTTGTTAAGGCTTACTTTTTTGTTTGACAAGGTAAATATTAAAGACAAGGACAGCCTATACCTTGCCGCGTTAAAAAATATAGCGGCAAATACTTCAACTAAAGATATTGGTGCTGATGCCCTATATAAAATAGCTGACTATTATAGTAGCAAAGACAGCCTTAAAACAAGTATGGCTTATCTTCAAAAAATCATAGGTACATACCCTAAAAGTATGGCTGCTAATAACGCAGGCTCATTAAAGAATGAAATTGAAGAGCAAAATGTTTCGGTATCGTTAGAAGATGTAAATATACCTGAAGTGCCAATTCTGGCTATGATAACCTATCGTAATGTAAAGCGGGCTAAAGTAAATATTTACAAAATAAACGATGAGCAGGAACTGCAATTTGAAAAGCTTGATAAATACGGGCATGTTGAATTGAGTAAGGCGCAACTAAAGCTGGTGAATAAACTGAAACCTTTGCAAACTTCTTTGTTGAATTTACCCGCTACCGCAGATTACCGCTCACACTCGGCCGAGTTTAAAGTTAATGCATTAAAACGGGGAATATACCTGATTGTATCAGATGCGGACACCGTAACAAAAGGCGCGGAATTAAAAGACGTTCAAATGTTTAAGGTAAGCGGCCTTGCTTATAATTTACGAACCCAACCCAATGGTAAACGGCAAATACTGGTGCAGGATCGTAATACCGGCGAACCATTGAAAAATGTAAGCGTATCCATAATTACCAAAAAGAAAAATAAAAAGGTAGTTGCTTTGGGCATTACCGATGGCAACGGAATGTGCCTTTTTGATGTGGAGGATAATGATAATTTTGATATCAACCTGAAAACTCCTGCCGATCATTTATTTACGCAGGATAATACGCTTTGGTATTATCGTGCGCCATGGCAAAACGATAACATCGCCCCCCGTACCATAGTGTTTACCGACAGACAGATATATCGCCCGGGGCAAACAGTTTATTTTAAATTGTTGCATACCAAAATGGAGGGTACTAAAAATGCAGTGGTGCCTAATTATAATGTTGAGGTAAGTGTAACCGAGCAGGGTGATAATGTAGCCGCGGCAAAGGTAATTACCGGTATAAAGCTTAAAACCAATGAATTTGGTACTGCTGCCGGTTCTTTCGTTATTCCTCAAAATGTAAGCGGAACAGTTACAATAAATTGCGAATATGGAAAAATATCCGTTAATGTAGAAGAGTATAAACGACCAACTTTTAGTGTAGAAATAACCCCTGTAACAAAGTCTTACAAGTTAAACGATACTGTTTTGGTTACAGGCAAGGCCATTACGTTTGCGGGCTATGGTTTATCAAATGCCAAAGTAGTGTATACGGCGCGGCGCATGCCAAGCTTTTTACCCCTCAGAGGCGAAGTACTAAGGCGATTTTCAACTAATTTTTATGGCGGTACAGAAATTGCCTCTGATACAGTGATTACTAACGAGCAGGGTGAATTTTCAATGAAGTTTCGTGCTGAAGCCGACAATGATAAGCCTGCTGAAATTATCTATGATTTTAATATTGATGTGAGCATTACCGACGCGGCTAATGAAACACAAACTGCCAACAGTTCAATAACCATAGGTGATAAACCGGTTATATTGGATGTGAATTTAACAACACTGCTTTTTGCATCTAACGCGAAAAAAAACACCATTAAATTAACAAACCTTAATCACGAAAATGTTAATGGCAAGGTGAAGGTAAGTATCTATGCCTTAAAAAATCCATCTGTATTTTATCTTTCAAAATTATGGGAAAAACCCGACCAGCATTTGATAAATGAAGCTGATTATAAGACGGATTTTCCTGACTTTACATATAATAATGAGGCCGACGAGACTCAATGGCCAATTACAAAAAAGATAAGCGAATCAACTATTGAGATGAGCGCCACAGGCGGTGTATTATCTCTAAAGGATATTTTATCATCGCCGCCCGGAATGTATAAAATTGAATTTAGCGCGGCTACTGACAACGGAGATACGGCATCGGTTATTAAGTATGTTAATTACCTTGCTGAGAATGCCCCGGTACAGAATGATTGGATAAACGTGGTAAGTCAAGTGATAGCTCCCGGCCAGTCGGCGGAGTTCTTTGCAGGCATTGGCAAGGAATGTAAGGTATGGGTAGAGGTTTTAGAAGGGCCTAAGATCCTATCGGCGCAATGGTTAAAGCTTCCGGCCGGCCATTCCGAAAAATTAACTATACCTGTGCCGGCAGGCTTGGTTGGTAACATGTTTTCGGTACAGTTTTTACTGCATCATCAAAATAGGGTTTATCGTTATATGGTTCATATTACTGTTAAAAAGGAAGATAAGCCGCTTGATATTAAATTTATTACTTTCAGAAATAAACTTGACCCGGGTAAAAAAGAACAATGGAAATTACAGATAAGCGGTGCCGATGATAAGCAGGGTGCCGAGCTATTGGCTAACCTGTACGATGCCTCGCTTGATGAAATATCATCAAGGGTAAAATGGGATATCGATACGTTTTATAACGAGGATAAACAGTTTTATTACACATGGAGAGAAGCTGAAGCTTCAGAGTTGGTAACCACTAATGGGAGTTTTAAGAAGTATTTTACTTACTTGCCCGTAACCCGTGTATACGAAGAACTCGATCTTAATAATTATGGATATTACGGTGGCGATAACGACAACTACAGGCAAACGAGCGAAGACTATACAATAACAAGAACAAGCAGTGCATTACTGGAAAAAGCATATAAACGTAAGGCGTTGCTGGTTAAAAATGGTTTTGATGTAATAGGGAGAGTTGTTTTTGGGGCTGGAAATGGAATGGCTGGCGTTGAGGTAAGAGTAAGTGGTTCTGCTATATATACTACCACTAATGATTTAGGCTATTTTAAGATCAAAGTACCTCCGCATACCATATTGTTGTTTTCTAAGAAAGGGTATTACAAGGGTAAGTTAGTGCCGCAAAAGGGTATTAAAATAGTGGTGAATTTAAAATCAATTGGCAGAATCGATATGATGAGATTTCCGCCGCCTGTAGTAGCATATGATCTTCAATCTGTAGACCCGGGTGTGAAATCACAGTATGGTGATCCAAGTGTAGATGTAAGGATAGATGAGCCGGTAGGTAATTCAGATGTTAAGCAGGCAGTTGAGGGGGAAAGTCATAATGGATTTGGCTATTTTGCCCCCTCAACACATGCACACGGGTATAAGTCTGAAAATGTTGTATTTCGCGAAATACGAACAACGCCTTACAAACCCAGCACCATCCGTAAAAACTTTGCCGAAACAGCCTTCTTTTACCCGCAACTGCATACTGATGAAAAAGGACAGATCCTGATTGATTTCACTATCCCCGAATCGCTTACCCGCTGGAAGTTCAGGGGATTGGCGCATACTAAAGATCTGCAAACCGGCTATGTAGAGGCGAGTGTGATCACCCAAAAACAATTGATGATCAGTGCCAATATGCCGCGCTTTTTACGTGAGGGCGATACGCTTACGGTATCGGCGCGTTTGGCTAACATCACTACACAAACCATAAAGGGCAAGGTAAACATGCAACTCTTTAACGCACTCACAATGCAGCCCGTTAATCTGCTGGTTAACCCGAAAGATGCGGAACAAAATGTTGAGGTAACCGGTTCAACTAATAAATCAGTATCCTTTAAATTGATCATCCCGGCCGGATTGGATGCGCTTACTTATCGCCTCACCGCGCAAGGGGGCAACTATAGCGATGGGGAAGAAAATACCGTGCCCGTACTCCCCAACAATATGTTGGTTACAGAAAGCTTGCCGATGATGGTGAGGGCCGGACAAACAAAGGCTTTCTCATTTGATAAACTGATCAACCAAAGCAGCAAAACACTTAAAAATAAGACACTCACACTGGAGTATACCCAAAACCCGGCGTGGACGGCGGTACAGGCGCTGCCTTACATGATGGAGTTCCCTTACGAATGTTCGGAGCAGATCTTCAGCCGGTATTATGCCAATAGTTTCGCTACGGTTATTGTAAACAAATACCCGCAAATTAAGCAGGTGTTCGACCGGTGGAAAGCCACCGACTCCAAATCCCTGCTATCCAATCTGGAAAAGAATGAAGAGCTGAAATCCGTACTGCTGGAAGAATCGCCTTGGTTGCAGGATGCCATCAGCGAGAGCGAGCAGAAGAAACGGATAGCGTTGTTATTCGATCTTAACAAGATGAGCTATGAGTTGGCGCAAAACCTTGGCAAGCTGGAGAAAAGGCAGCTGCCGGGCGGCGGTTTCCCGTGGTTTGGTGGTGAGTATGCCGATAGCTATATCAGTCAGCATATCCTGGCGGGTATAGGTCAGCTGAAAAAGTTAAACCTGGGCGACGAGAGCAATAAATCGTTAAAATCTATCACCGAAAAATTGCTCGTTTACATGGATAATGAGTTGAAGGGCCGTGAGCTGAATGTTCGTAAATACGATAAAAATTATAAAACCCGCAATGTAGATAACCTCGAAACCCATGCCTGGTATGCCCGCAGCTATTTTACATCGGTAAAAACCGATGCCGAGCTGAGCGAGGTTTTACAGAATTATATAAACAGGGCAGCCAGCCAATGGGTAACGCAAAGCGAATATGAGAAGGCCCTTATCGCGCTCACCATGTACCGTTACAACAGGAAAGATGTAAGCCAAAAGATCATTAATTCATTACTGGAAACTGCTAAACAGTCGGATGAGTTGGGCATGTATTGGCCAAAGAACCAGTCGGGATATTATTGGTACCAGGCGCCTGTGGAAACGCAGTCGCTGATGATCGAACTGTTTACCGAAGCTACCAATAACCCGAAAGCGGTGGAAGAAATGAAGGTTTGGCTGCTCCGTAACAAACAAACAAGCAACTGGCGAAGCACCAAGGCCACTGCCGCCGCCTGTTACGCCTTATTAATGAAGGGCGATAACCTGTTGGCAGATAATACCGAAAGCACAATCACCATTGCCGGTAAACCGCTTACCGAACTAAAGCCCGATGTAAAAGCAGAAGCCGGTACAGGTTATATTAAAACCGCCTGGGCTGATGAGCAGGTAAAATCTGAATTGGGTAAAGTGGAGATCAAAAATAACAGCAAAACCATTAACTGGAGTGCTTTATACTGGCAGTATACCGAAAAGCTGGATAAAATAACGCCATCAAACACTGCAATAAAGCTGGAACGCAAATACTTCATCCTGAAAAAGACCGATGCGGGCGATGTGCTTACAGATGTTGATGCCTCACATCAACCCAAAACAGGCGATATATTGAAAGTAATTGTATACCTCAATGCCGACCGTGATTTTGACTACATCCACCTGAAAGATATGCGCCCGGCAGGTACCGAACCCGTTGACGCGATATCCTCATATAAATACCAGGATGGCTTATACTACTACCAGGTAAGCAAGGATGTAGCCACCAACTTTTTCATCAGCACGTTAAGAAAAGGTAATTATGTATTCGAGTATAAATTGCGGGTAGCACAACCCGGAAGATATGCCACCGGTATCACCAGTGTACAAAGCATGTACGCCCCCGAATTCAACGCCCACAGCGCCGGGCAACGTTTGGAGTTTGCCGAAGGGAAGAAATAAATTCGCTTAATACTTACGAAGTTTTTAAAACTTCGTAAGTATTTGTATGTAAGTCAATTAGTGAGTTATTCCCCGAATTGTCATTGCGAGGCACGAAGCAATCGCGAACTATACAAAGCGGTCACTCAGAGCTACGTGATTGCTTCGTGCCTCGCAATGACAAATATTAAAAAGGCTTACCAAACGCAAGCCACTTTATACTTAATTAACCTTTTTCTTTTTCTTCAAACTTCTGCGGTAAGCACGCTCTTTCTTTTCTTTGCTTAAGCGTTTTTCGTTACCTATTACATAACCGCCGCCGGCGCCAAGCGCGCCGCCAATTACGGCTCCTTTAACATCCTGGCCTATCAGGCCACCTGCTACCGCGCCGGCTGCGCCGCCAATGATGGCACCTTTACCTTGCTGACTAATACCTTTCTTCTTTTTTGTTTGGGCGTGGGCAAAATCACCTGCCGAAAGCAGGAATGTGATGATCAACCCGCCATATATTGCTAACTTTTTCATAGGTCATTATATTTAAAATGATAACTATGCAAATAGTAAGCCAATAATGATTTTTGGCGATTATTTTGTTGATATATAGCTGTTTGTAGGTTAGTTGTTGCTCGCCTGAAATTTATCCCTGTATTCTTTAGGGGTTAAACCAACACCTTTTTTAAACAACTGCCGGAACGATTTTAGGTCGTTATAACCGGAATTGAACATGATCTCGGTGATGCTTTGGTTGGTTTTTTCCAATAGCTTTTTAGCACCCTCAATGCGGGTACGTTGCAGGTATTCGATAGGGGTAATGCCGGTGGCATGTTTAAAACGGCGTACAAAATTGCGTCGGCTCGATGGTATGTCGCCCACGATCTCTTCAATGGTAGCCGACTGCGCATAGGCCGATTCCATGCGTTGCTGCACTGTCGCTACCAATGGGTCGTTATGGTTCTTCTCGGGTAAAAAGGTAGCGAAGTAATTCTGCCGGTCGCGGTCCATATCTATCGAAAACATTTTGGCAATTTGTACGGCAGCATCGCGCCCGCAATATTTCTCTACCAAATAAAGCAGCAGGTGAAAGGTGTTGGTGGCACCGCCGCTGGTATAAATGCCGTCATCGCAGGTAAGCACATCATCACCCTGCACCATAACATCAGGAAAGGCACGCGATAAATTACCCGTGGCCATTACGTGCGTAGTCGCTTTTTTGCCGTTAAGTAAGCCGGTTGCAGCCAGCAGGAACGCGCCGGTACAAAAACTTGCCGCTTCGGCGCCTTGCTTGCATTGTTGCTGTATCCAGGGGATAAAGGAATGGTTTGAGCTTACGGCCTCTTCCATGTCGGCCATAGAATTAAAGGCCGGTATCAGTATCACATCGGGCTTTTGGGCGTCGGCAGTGTTTACGGTTTGGTATTTCTCGTGTACCGTAATGGTGTCGCCATTGTTAAGCAGTTGAATACTGAAAGCCGGGGGCAGTTGTTTAATAGCGTTAAAATTATTAACGCTTTCAAAAATATCTAATATGGCCGCTACACTAATGGGACGGCTTTGGCGCGTATATAACAGTGCGAGGTTGATCATAGGTGGTTATAATTGTACTAAAAGTTAAAAAGGCCGCGTCATTGCGAGGAGGAACGACGAAGCAATCCCCGATTTACAGGGCCGCTCTGTATAGTTTGGAATTGCTTCGTGCCTCGCAATGACGTATTTTTTATAATGTTTTATTTAGAAACTCCTTCTTGATGAGATTCTAAGAAACTAAACTACAATATTTTGTCTTTTTTGCCCCCTTTTATTGACATTTTTTCACCGTGCGCAATCCGTTTAACCTGGCTAATTTTATATTATGCCGATGGTATGTGGTTTTACAGCGGCAATTAAACTTAAAAGGCACCGTATGTTATTTAATTTAAGTTATTTTCAATATACGCAAAACATGCCTATGGCGGCAATTACGCATCAGGTATGGATAAAAGCTTCTGCAAATAAGGTTTATGACGCTGTTACCCGGCAGGAGGGCCTGTCGCAATGGTGGATCAGGAAAACTACCGCCCGGCCCGAACTGGGTTACATCAACCTGTTTGATGAAGGTGCAAGCGGCGTAACCCCCATGAAGATCATCGAACTGACACCGAATGAATTTGTAGAGTGGCAATGCCTGCTACCCGATGATGAGTGGACCAACACCCGTATAAGTTTCGATATTCAGCAGAAAAAAGGCGCGGTTATACTTAACTTTAGCCATAGCTGTTGGCGGCAGCAAAGCGAATATTTTTCGGTATGCAATTTTCATTGGGCAAGGCATTTGCTCACCCTTAAAAGCTATTGCGAAACCGGTAAGGGACAACTGGATGTTACCCTAAAAGATAACTGGAAAGAATTAACACAAGCCATAACACAATAATGAAAAAACTGTCAATTATATTAATTGCCATGCTGATGCTATCGGCCTGCCGCAAATTTGAAAACAGCGCCCAAAACATCGCTATAGCAGAAGACATGTTTGAAGCCTTTAACCAGCACGACTGGAAAAAGATGGCAGCTTTTTATGCTGATACGGCCGAGTTTTTAGATCCGTCATTCGGAACAGAATATGTAAAGAAAACACCCGCCGAAACCGCTGCCAAGTATAAAGAGATGCAGCAAATGTTCCCGGATATTAAGGATGACGTTAAAAGCATCACCGCCACCGGCGACAGGGTAGTGGTGGAGTTTGTATCAGGCGGCAGCCTGCCCGATGGTAAAAAATGGCGGTTGCCCATTTGCACCGTGCTCACTATTACGAAAGGCAAAATTGTAAAAGACGCTACTTATTATGATAATTCGCACTAACAAAAATTGACAATACGCTTATACGAAGTGCAGCTATGTTGCAATAAAATAAGGCATCTTTGCAAAAGCTAAGCCGCCAATACCACCTGCCGCTGCAACAAAACAAAGTACTTTATGACTAAGCAACGATACATTTTCCTCATACTTATTTTAGGAACCCTAACAGCGTTAGGTCCGTTTTCAATTGATATGTATTTGCCGGGCTTTCCGGCCATTGCCGCTTACATGCACACAAGCGTGCCCGAGGTGGCATTATCCCTATCGAGTTTTTTTATCGGGCTTTCTGCCGGGCAACTGCTGTATGGCCCGCTGCTTGATAAATACGGCCGCAAAAAACCTCTATATTTCGGCTTAACTTTTTATGTGATCGCTTCGGTAGGCTGCGCGTTTGCGGGGTCGCTGCACGCGTTAATCCTGTTACGTTTTATACAGGCCATAGGCAGTTGCGCCGCCGCGGTAGCCTCTATGGCCATGGTACGCGATCTGTTCCCGGTAAAAGATAATGCTAAGGTATTCGCCTTGCTGATGCTGGTAGTAGGTGCTTCGCCTATGATAGCGCCTACTGTAGGTGGCTATGTTACGGCGGGTGCAGGCTGGCAATGGGTATTTATTATATTAGCTGTAATGGGCGCGTTGATATTACTGGCAGTGATATTTGCTTTGCCCGATAGTTATCAGCCCGATAAAAACCTGTCCTTAAAACCTATTCCCATTATTAACGGCTTTTGGGTTGTGTTAAAAGAACCTCAATTTTATACCTACGCCTTTACAGGAGCATTAGCTTTTTCAGGCTTGTTCGCTTATGTGGCGGGTTCGCCGATGGTGTTTATGGAGGTGTTTGGGGTAAGCAAGGAGAATTACGGATGGATTTTCGCAGGTTTGTCGGTAGGGTTTATCGGATCGAGCCAGGTGAACAGCCTGCTGCTCAAGAAATACCGCAGCGAGCAAATTGTAAAAGTATCGTTAAGCGCACAGGCTATTATCGCGGCATTGTTCTTCACAGGGGCATTGAATAATGTGTTCGGTTTGTATGGTACCGTAGCGATGATCTTCTTGTTTTTATGCTGTATCGGTATCACCAACCCTAACACAGCCGCCTTAACATTGGCACCCTTCGCTAAAAACGCGGGCACAGCATCATCATTAATGGGCGCGCTGCAATTAGGCATAGGCGCGCTGGTATCAACAGCCGTTGGTATGTTCGATTCCAAATCGGTACTGCCGCTGGCTATCGTAGTATTCGGTTCGTCATTGCTGGCCTTTGTGGTTTACTTCACCAGCCTCCGCATCAACCGCGACCGCTTCATAGCCGCTGATAATGAGGTGGTTGTTGTTGGGCATTAATTAGTTCATAGTCGATGGTCCATAGTCCATGGTCTATAGCCAATAGTATACAGCGTAATGTAATTTTATCTATGGACTATGAATCATCGACCATGATCTATAGCCAATAGTATACAGCGTAATGCAATTTTATCTATGGACTATGAGCCATCGACCATGATCTATAGCCAATAGTATACAGCGTAATGCAATCTTATCTATGGACCATCGACCATGGACTATGGTCTAAATTACTCTTTAACCGCTTCCACACGTGAGCCGTCGGCGCCTACGGTTTCGAAGATGATCTTTTTGTCGGTAAGTTCTGATACGTAGAAGGGGAATTGGCGCGATTGGCCGTTGTCGAATTCTTCGCGATAGCGTAAATTACTGGCTTCTATTTTATAGGTGCCGTGCGATAGTACTTCGCTGCCCCAAATTATTTTCAGTTTGTCATCACCCGAAAACTCAATATAGGGCTTGTTTTCATCCAGTTCGATGCTCGAAACCGTATCCGGCGGATTAGCATTTGGTTTAAAAACTTTGATGTATTTCCATTTTCCGCGCAGTTTTTCGGCATTTATGCCTCCGCCGCAGGCCGAAAGCAAAAAAACTAAGGCTCCAATAATTGCTAATATTATATTTTTAGGCATTTTTAATAATGTTATTTTGACAGGAAAATTATAAAAATATCCTGTTATTATTATTTAATTATTTTTTCGCCATCTCTTGCAAATCGTTTTAGTCTATGCAATATTTGGTGTGTAATATCATTGCAAAATGTAAACCAAAACACACCGAAAATCTAACCTGCTTTACAGCTAAGGTGCTCAAAATAAAGCTGTAAGTCTATTTTAAAGGCCCGTACCTTAAGGGCTTGGTATTTAAAAATCTCAACCAAAAATGTCTGATTTAAATTTTTACCTGTTATGGGTAGTGCCCCTTGTTGTGCTTATTATTTTGTACAAATTCGTATTAAGGGTCTTCTTCGGGATGGTGATCGTCCCCGACGACCGAATAGGGCTGGTCGTTAAAAAATTCACCTTATCATCAAGCAAGCGCCTGCCCGACGGCCGTATCATTGCCACCAACGGCGAAGCGGGTATGCAGGCCAAGGCCTTAGCGCCGGGTTTGTACTGGCGCATGTGGCCATGGCAGTATGCCATATTTATGCAGCCGTTCACCATTATTGAGCAAAACAAGCTCGGGTTGGTAAAGGCTAAGGATGGCGCTTCGCTGGATACCGGCCGGGTGCTGGGTAAACCGGTAGACTGCGATAAGTTTCAGGATGCCATTGCTTTTCTGGACAACAACGGGCAAAAGGGTCCGCAGGCGGCTTTTCTTACGCCGGGTAGCTACCGTATCAATACCTTTTTGTTCGAAATAGTTACCGTGCCTATCACCCAGATACAGGAGAACAAAGTAGGGGTGATCACTACACTGGATGGTGAACCGCTGGATAAAGGTGAAATTGCCGGTGAATCGGTAGCCGGGCATAAAAACTTTCAGGATCCGATAGCCTTTATCAATGCCGGTGGCCGTAAAGGTTTGCAGGAAGATGTGATACTGGCGGGTACCTATTACCTCAACCCCTGGTTTGTGCTGGTAGAACAGGTAGATATGATCTATATCCCGATTGGTTATGTGGGCGTGGTGAACTCCTTCGTTGGTCCGTTAGGTAAAGATACCAGCGGCGATAGCTTTAAGCACGGTAACATTGTAAAACGGAACGAAAAAGGGGTGTGGGAAGAACCGCTCGACCCGGGCAAGCACCCTGTAAACATCTATACCCACGCGGTAGAGATAGTGCCAACCACCAATATAGTGCTCAACTGGGCCGATAGCCGTACAGAAGCGCACGAGCTGGACAAGAACCTGAGTACTATTACTGTAAGGTCGTCTGATGGTTTTACCTTCAACTTGGATGTGTCGCAAATTATTCACGTACCCAGAAACGAAGCACCTAAAGTAATAGCCCGTTTCGGTAAAATGAAGAACCTGGTATCGCAGGTGCTGGAACCAACCATTGCCAACTACTTCCGTAACTCGGCGCAAAAGAGTGATGTGATAGGCTTTTTGGCCAACCGTATACAAAGGCAAAACGATGCTAAAGAACACATCAGCGCAGTGCTGGGCACGTACAACGTGGTAGGGGTGGATACCCTGATAGGTGACATTGTGCCGCCGGCCGCCCTGATGAAAACCCTTACCGATCGTAAAATTGCCGAACAGGAAAAGGTAACCTACGAAATACAGCGCCACGCGCAGATAGAACGTAAGGAGTTTGAGAGTGCCAAGGCCGGTGCCGATATGCAGCCGGAGGTGGTAAAATCAACCCGCCAGGTAGAGATCAATACACAAATGGCTGCTTCAAAAGTAGCATCAGCCAAAGGTGAGGCCGAATCAAAAACCATTAATGCCGAAGCGGATGCCAAAGTGAAAACGATTAACGCCAAAGCCGATGCTGAAGTGAAAACAGTGAATGCCACTGCCGATGCTAACGCCACCGTAGTGAATGGTGATGCCGAAGCCGGGAAGATAAAAGCCATTGGTTTGGCCGAGGCCGAAGTAACCAAACAGAAAACCGAAGCCATGGGTACCGAACAATATGCCATAGTACGTGTAGCCGAAGCATTAGCCAGCAACAACATTAAACTGGTGCCTGAAATACTGGTGAGCGGTAAAGATGGCGGTTCGGGCGGAATGATAGATGCTTTGATAGGCAGTGATATGCTGAAGAAGCTGCAACGCGAAAACGCTAAAAGTGCAAATAACGATACCTCGCACAACGAGTAATCACAGATGTTGGGAAGACTACTTATCATCTCGACCATAGGGAGAGATCTTCTTCGCCATGCATCTCTGCTACTTGCTTGGAGCAGAAGATTTCTCCTCGTTCCTCGTTCGAAATGACAAAAATTGATCTTCTCCAATACCTCGCATAGCGAGTAATAAGCTTAATACCTAAACCCTTATCAACAAGAATAGCGCATCGTAATGGTGCGCTATTTCTTGTTTTATGCTTTTGAGAGAGGAGAGGGCTTACTTTTTCAGCTGCTTCATCTCTGTTTTTAGCTCTAATAATTGCTCCTGCATTTGCCTGTTCTCCAGGTAATAATATATCGCGAAGCCTAAAAATATTTTACCCAGCACAAACACTGCCGCGAAAACCCAGCGCCATACCTTATGTATGCGCATGTGGCTCGATTCCGATTCCACGTTAATGTAATCAGGCGTCGTCGGTGGGGTTTGCGTATTGTCGTTATAACGTTCGCGATAGATGGCCGGTTCGGTAGGCTGGCGCAAGCTGATCTCTTCAATTTGTTTTTCTATTTTGCTCCAGGTGCCGGGAGGCGGTAGTAGGGCGCCTGCTTCGGCAATACGCTCCATATCTATCTCCAGCTGTTCTAAGGCCGAACGTATTTCGGGATGCTGCTCTTTCATGTACAGCACTTCCCTGGCTTCTTCTTCAGAAGCGCAACCTAACACGTAGGTTTCAAGTATTCCGCTGTTAATGTATTCCTGCATGATCACGATTGTTCCTGATAATGATAAACGCTTCTTTTAATAGTCTTCTTACACCTTCTTCATTGGTGTTCAGTTCGGCAGCAATGGTAGCTGTGTTTTTACCCTGATAATGTATACCGCAAAAAACAAGCTGCTGTTCGGCAGTCATGAGGTCGGTATATTTATTAGGCCTTGCCGATGTGCGCGGCCTGCCATCCTCGCAATCTTCAACGGTTTTAAAATAGCCCGAAAGGCGCTTTTTTGCCATTAACTGAAGCTTGCAATAAGCATTGGTGCCATGCTCCGAAAACTCGTGCAGTACAGCGGGCACATCATTAAAAACGTCTATCAGGTATTTTTCGGCCTGTTGCTCGTCCTTCACTACGTCAAAAATGTAACCCAGTAACATGGCCCCGTACTTATTGTACAAGGTATGTATGGTTTGCAAATTAAACTGCGCAGCGGTCTCTTTATTATATTGTAGCCGGGTGTTCAAAAATTTTATTAGCTAAAGGGGTCAAATTGTTATTTCAAATATATCAATTATTTGCAATGGCTAAAATCTTTTCAGAAAGTGAACAAAGCGTACAAACGCTAAAAACGGCTATTTATCAGTAATGGTCATGTTGGTATTCATGGTCATCGGTATGGTCATTCCGCCCGGTATTTGTGGGTTGTCTTGTATTTCGTTATTGCCTTTTATATTCTGTACAACGTGCGCTTCAGTTATCCAGCCCGTTTTTTTATCGGCCTTAATTTCTGTAAGGTTGGTACCCGCCATGTTATACTTTATCAGGAAACCGTTTACGGTAGCAGCCGGCGTTTTAGGGTCGGTTTTAATAGTAGCATCACCGGCAATAAGGTAGTACTGGTCGGTAACATCCTTTAGCGTATAGGTGGTATGCACATCGGCTACCATGGTTGATTTTAGCTTGGTATCAATTACCCATTTAGCATCCTTAGCTACCTTAGCACCCGGGAAAATAGTGAGGTACACCTCCATGCTTGTACGGAAAGCCTCCGTACCGAACGAGTTGCTCATCTGGCTTTTCATCTGCGCTCTTTGGGCGTCGTTCAGTTTGCTGCCCATGCCGGCTATCAGGCCGTCAATCATTTTCTCAACACCATCTACTTGCGATATTTTGCCGGTTTTTGACATGGTGAGTTTGAAAGGCTTGTTTTTAAGTTTCGACATTAATAAGCCGAATATATTGCTGCTGTCGATCTTTTCTGAACTTGATGACAGTTCGCCGTTAGGCATTTTCATGGTAAAACCCAGGCTATCGTATTGGGCTGTCATATCATACAAACTATCTCTTATACCGATCACTTTGTACGACATTTTGCCGGTAATGGTCATGCTGATATCCAAAGGCTGGTCATTGATCATTTGGTTGATCACTGTGTTGGCTTTGCTGATGGTACTGTAAGTTTCGCCTTTTTTAAGATTTAAGCTCAAATTATACTTTTGCGCACGTGATATAAACGCTGAGGAAATAAGAATAAGGAGAAGTAAATATTTTTTCATAAACTATAAAGATATACTTAGCACCCTTTTTTTATGGATGGGGTAAGCTAAATATATCAATTATAATCGATTGTTTGTACAAATTATTGCTATTTGCTTAAAAGGGCAATGCCGCTGCCAATAGCGATAACATCTTCAACAGCACCGGTAACGGCATCTTTTACATGGGGAAGTTTATCGATATACCTGCGCAGGTAAAAAGCGGCGAAACTGGCCGCCAGTGCTGATGCCCCGCCTACAAGCGCGCCGGTAAGCAAACTTTGTTTATTGGCTTTGTAAATGGTAGCCCCAACAAACATGCCCGAACCTATACGCCCAAGGATTTGCGGAAAAGCGATTCTGTCGGGAGTGGTGGGTAGCTTATCGCCCACAATTTCACCGGCCGATAATACTTTGGTTATAATAGCCGCCACGGGCGATTGTATAAAGCTCAATTTCGAGTTAGATATGACAGCATTTGGGTGCCTGCTTAAGTAATGGCTGGCTATTGCCGGTGCAAACGTGGTACGTAAACCGGCTACCGCCCCAAGCCCCGCGGCTTGTATTATATATTTATTGTTGCTGCTCATGATGCATTGTTTGCATTAACAACATTAGCCGCTGATGATAGTTTGTTGATAGTTTTATTAATTGTGTGAAAATAATTTATACCAATGATTAAATAAGCGTGAAGTATGTGAAATTTTTGTAGTTTTTTGTGAACAAAATGAACAAGTGTACCAAATGCTAAACCATTTTACTAATAGATGTTTAAACATTGGTTAAATATATTAAGTCTCATTCTTGTTACATTAGTATTATCCTAAAACCTTTCGGAATATTTTGCCAATATGCCAAGGTTTGGGCAAGTTTATTAATTGCAGCGATAGTTTTTTGGTTCTATATTTGGCACTAAGCATAAAAAAGATATTGCTTATGGAACCGAATCTTATTTTTAATAAATATAAAAACTGCATCCTTAATGCTAATGGTGCATTTGGTTATTATGAAAAATATCGTCACTGCTTCTCCATCCGCTCGGTGGATGAAGAGATGCAGTTAACTTATCGCAAAATCAGCATTACTTATACCAAGCTGTTACAAATGGTTAAAACCGGCAAGCTAAACAACAACGTTACCGAAGCCGAATTTACCCGCATGATTGATGAGAACGAAAAATTGCTTAAAGAGAAAAGCATATTTTTTATGAAAGTCATCTCCTTTTTAGAGAAGAATGAAAAGCTGATCATCATCACCCTGGGGCGTATCACTAATTTGAAAGCTATCGAAACAGATCTTGATAATTTGGATACTAACTTAACCTATGCCAACAAGCTGGTACGCCGCATGGAAAACATGCTGAAGGCATCGCAGCAAATATATCGCCAGCACGAGTACCAGTCGCTTAAAATAGCTTAATTGACTCACCCCGACTACGCTGAGCTGGTCGACCCTCTCTGCGAAAGCGCAAAGAGGGTGAAGGAAAAAAAGTTGAAAGATTAGAAAATCCTTCTTTGCGTAGCAGAGAAGGTGGTCGGGCGAAGCTAAGACCGGATGAGTAATCTGCAACCAATCCAATAACAGCAAAGGCCATCTCAATTGAGGTGGCCTTTGTTGTTTACTTTTATATCAGGATAAATAAATCCTTATTGCTTGTTGGCTTTTTTGATACTGTCGGCTTTAGCCTTTTCTTTTTTCTTGAAGAAGCCCCTTAAAAAGAAGTTGTGCTGTACGGCTTCCAAATCATCATTTAACTTAACCGAACTTAACTGTAAATAGTTAATACTGGTTTGTACCTGTGTGGCCGCTTTACGGTCGTTTAATAAAATACCTAACACGTTATCGGTACCGTTCAGCTTGTTGCTTGCTTTGGTAAGGTTATCGGTAAAAGTATTGGTATTGGCCGCTGCCTGTTGCAATTGCGCAACCGATGCCCTTATACGGTTAAAGGTTGATGTATCGGTAAGCAGGTTATCGGCCAGGCCGCCCTTGGTATTCATTTTTTGGCTGAAATGATCCAGCTGAACCGCCATCCGCGAAGCGCTTTCAGTTGTGGTTTGTAAGTTACGCATGGCGTTACGCAGGTTAATAGCCATGGTGCTATCGGCCAGTAAAGCGCCAACGGTACCTTTACCTTGTAATATCTGGCTGCTCAATTGCTTAAAATCTTTGGTGATGGCCAGCAGGTTTTGGTTATTCTCTTGCAGGGTTTTCAGCATATCATCGGTTGATAGCATTTTTTCTGATTGCAATACATCGCCGTTCTCAATTACAGGGGCCTGCGGACTGCCGCCATCAATCACGATGATCTTGTTACCGATCAATCCGTCAGAACCTATCTTGGCCGAAGCGTTGCGGTGGATGTAAGGTTTTACGGCTTCATCAATATTCATCACCACATCTACCTGCGAAACACCGGTAAAGCTTATCTCTTTAATGGTACCTATCTTAACGCCCGAAAACCAGATAGCGCCGCCCTTTTTTAAACCGGCAACATCATCAAAGCGTGAGCTTACGTGGATTGATTTTACGAAGCTTTTTTGCGAACTGCCCAGAGTTAGCACCCCCACCACGAATATAACGAGGCCTATGGCAACAAAAATACCTACTATAATTGCTTTCTTATTTTCTGTAGTATCCATATATATGGTATATGTTTTTCTTTTCTATTGTATAAAATTGTAATCGTAAAATGGTTTTACCCTTTCGTCGCTGGTGGCAAAAACCTCATTAAAGTTACCCACCCGCTGAAATTGCCCGTCGAGCAACATGGCAATACGGTCGCCGGTCATTTTAGCGCAGGTAAGATCGTGCGTAATAATGATTGACGATGTATGGTAACGCTGCTGTACCTCGTTGATCAGTTCGTTGATCTCGATACAGGTAATAGGGTCGAGGCCGGCTGTTGGTTCATCATACAGCATGATCTCGGGGTTAAGTATCAAGGTACGGGCTATACCTATACGCTTGCGCTGACCGCCTGATAACTCCGAAGGCATCTGGTTAATAGTTTGCGAAAGGCTAACGGCATCAAGCACGCTCTCTACCGATTGATCTATCTCTTTACGGGTGATGCCCTTTTTATTACGTACCAGCGGGAACTCCAGGTTCTTGCGCACGGTCATACTATCATACAGCGCGCTGTTTTGAAACGAGAAACCTATTCTGATGCGTAGCTCCTGTAAGGAGCGGGTATCAAGCGTGAGTACATCGTTACCTAATACATCGATTGATCCGCTGTCGGGGTATAGTAAGCCTGATATCAATTTGATCAATACCGATTTACCGGTACCCGAACGGCCAAGCACCACCAGGTTTTCGCCCTGAAAAAGGTCAAGATCGATGCCCCGCAGTACATGATAGTCACCAAAGGATTTCTCCAGGTTCCTGATCGATATTACCGGGTTATCATAATTAATTTGTGCTTTTGCTTTCTCCATAAATAATTATCTGAACCAGCCGGCTATTTGTACAATAAGTACTTCTTCAATAAATACCAAAAACATGGCTATTACCACCGCGTTATTAGCCGCTTTACCCACACCCTCGGTACCCTTGCTTGAGTTATAACCCTGGTAGCAACCTACCATACCCACAGTAAAGCCAAACACAATGGCCTTTACCAATGAGGCGTTTATATCTATAAAGTTAATAGGCTCAAAGGCCGATTCCATAAATTCGCTGAAACTGGTACCCTCGTTTTGCGATACGTTGAGGTAGCCGCCCAACAGGGCTATCAAAGCCGAATAAGTGGCCAGCAAAGGCACGGTGAACGTAGTGGCTATAACCCTGGTACAAACCAAATATTTAAAGGGTTTGGTACCTGATACTTCCATGGCGTCAATTTGTTCGGTAACACGCATGGAGCCCAATTCGGCACCGATACTTGAACCTACCTTACCTGATGCTATAATAGCGGTAACCAACGGGGCCAACGCTTTCATTACCGCTATGGAAACCAGCGACGGCAGCCACGAGTTTGCACCAAAGTTGGTTAACGACGGGCGCGACTGCTTGGTGAAAATAACCCCGATAATAAAACCTGTTAACGAAATAAGGGTTAGCGAACGCACACCTACCTCAAAACACTGGCGTATTATTTCTTTAAACTCATAAGGGGGTACAAATGCTTCTTTAAAAAAACGTACTACAAATTTACTTACATCGTACAGGTTAACAAAAAAACCGGTTACGCGTGTTTTTAGCTTGGAGTTCCGCTTTTGTACCGGCGGGGGAGTATTACTTACTGTATCCATTTAATGCGGCAAATGTATCACTTAAACTAAACATTGATACCCGTTACTTTACAATTTGAAATGTATCTTGTTTTTTTAAGCTGCTATTTATATAAATATTAAATAACCATGACATAAAATAAGCTGTACGGGCACCTTTATTCGCGCAGGCGAACGCTTAGTGCAGTAACATTGTTACAATTGTTGGCAAGTTAGTATAAAATAAGCAGGCGGTCATTTTATACATTTTATCAAAGTGTTAAAAAAATAAAACTTTATAGCTTATCATAGGGTTTACTAAACATTATATAAACAATTATGGGCGCTTATAAACAGAAATGGCTTGATATTTTAAACCGGGCAAATTTGCAGGGATGGAAGGTAACTGACGTTGCCGAGGGTATATTGATTGAGATGCCCAACATTACCGATCTTAAACTGATAAAAGACAATGTGCCATCAACCATAGCCGCGCTAACGCTTGATATCCACGCGGCCAAAGAGCGCTTGAAGTTTATATTTCATAATGGGCACGAAAACTTCGAATACATACTAAACCCCAACGAGGGCGACCTGACACGTAACTAAGTTATTTGAGAATAGCATTTACTATTTACTAAAGTTTTTTACCGCAGAGATAGCAGAGGCTTCCGCTGAGGACGGGGAGTTTTTCTTTTATACACACAATAAAAATACTCCCCGTAACTCCGTGTTTTTTATCTCAGTGTTCTCTGCGGTAAAAATAAACTTTGTAGTTAAAAGAGATTAATTAAGCGGTGTTTTATACTTGTATATCGGTGAAAATACACCTTCGCTGGTAGTATAATAGCTGCTGCCATCCAACGTGAAGCCTATGGCTTCGCCTTGTCTTTCGGCCTGGTAGGCGGGTTCAAGGGGTTTGCTTTTCAGCGCCTGCCATATCGCTTCGCCGGGTTTGCGGTGCCAGTAGTATACCTTTTCATAGCTTTTTAAAAGTATCTTTTGTCCATCCTTTGAGATACTGCCCGCGGTGATCCATTTAAATGGTTTTAAACCGGGGAAGAACAGCGTAGCCTTTTTATGCAGCACCACACTATCGTGAGTTTTGAAACTTAAGGGAGTGCTGTAAACGCTTACGCTATCATGGCGTTTGCTTACAATGTATAATAGCTTATCAACAGGATCAACCATCATGGCCTCGGCATCTTTAGGCCCATCGGGATAGGTTAAGTGCAGGGTGGTAGCCTGGGTATGTACTTCGGGTGTGGTAGCAAAAGTAGGTAGTTCCAGAATACGGTAAACCGAAATTTGGCTGCGTGTGCCGCCGTTATCACCTATATCGCCCAGGTAAATATAGTTTTTGCCTTTTACAGGACCTGGACCAGTGGCTATGTCTTCACAATCGTGCACAACGCCTTTGCTCCAGGTAAAGTTAATGGTTGACTTGAGTTCGCCTGTGGGCGTAATAGCAAAAAAGCGACTGGTATCGCCGCTATCATTATGTATATAAAAAATATCTTTACTAATGCCCGATGCCGTGATGCCCGAAATTTCGGCCGTATGTTTGCTTTGCAGGCGGCCCGTCAGCTCAAACTTGCTCACATCATATCGATGCTTGGCATAGGCGCCTACAAATACAGTAAGCACTACGGGCAACAATACTCTGAGTTTTTTACGTCTGCTCAATTCTTTTCTTAATTCTGTAACATTCAAAGCCTGCTTTATTGTTAAGTTGTAACTAAAAGTTGTGTTCTGTTACAAATCTAACAACCAAAAGCTTGGTTTATTGCATGTTGATGTGTGAAATGCTGAATATGATACTAATTTGTTCGTTGGTTGTAAGGGATATTTTGCATGCTGCCTAAGCCTTCGGGTATGCGCATTCCCTGGTGCTTAACCAGTACAAACTGGCCCTTTTGTCCGCTGATGCTGATCTTAACAAGATAAACCAGCCAGTTTACTCCGAGGTAATCTCTTACCTCTAAGTGTGTAACTATTTTGTTCATATTCAGGTGATTAATGTGGTAAAAATGTCCGGTAAATATAACCAAACACCTAAAAGTTGTAGCGTGGCGGGAGGTACATTCTGCTACACGTTATTTTGCACAAAATGATACAAAATGCCCCTGTTAGTTGTGACTTTGTACATTAATTGCGCCAAAAGGTGAGTATATTGCAAAAAAAAGACCCGCTGCGTAATGCAGCGGGTCTTTTTGTTTTATTGTACAGCGCTTGGCTGTTCCGGGGTTATCTTCATTTCCATATCCGGGCGTGAAATATCTTTCAAAGGCACTTTACCACGATCCTTTCTCAATATCCTGTTGAACAGGGAAATTTCGCGGTCGAACAAAAACCTGAAGAACAACGCGGTCCATGAGGTATGGTAGTGCAGTGTTTCGTAATATTCAGGGGCTGCCTTTTTTATCTGCGGCAGCTTGTTCCATGGTATCGACGGAAAATCGTGGTGCTCATTGTGAAAGCCTACGTTAAATGCTACTGCATTAAGTTTACCATAGTAGCTGTAAGTTTCCTGCTCTTCGGTATGGGTAAGATAATGCTCCTGTATCCAGCGGGCACCCAGCGGATGCAAGCCTACCGAAAACATAAAGCTTAAAAATAAATAGCCAACGGCTGCGCCACTCATAAAGTACCATATAGCAGCGGTAAAAGCTATCTGTACGGCTACGTTAGCCACAATCCAGATATCAAAGTTTTGTATCTCGCGTAAACGTGAAAGGCGGAACAATTGAAATACCGGGTAAAACAGCAACCACATGGCTTTACCTAAAAATGAGTTGTTGATCAGTTTTGCTTCCCAACGGTTAGGCAAATCGGCATCAAGCTCATGGATACCCTGAAACGAGTGGTGTTTAATATGATAACGCTCAAACGATATGGAGCTCGGAAATATTTGCGGCATATTGGCAAACATACCTGCCCACCTGTTGGCGGCACGGCCTTTAAATAACAATTGGTGCGCGCACTCATGTATCATTACAAATAAGGCGTGATCAGCAAACGCGCCCAATAAGTAAGCGCCTATGGCTATTGCCCACCAAGCCTGATCGCGAAGCAACCAGGCCATAACTACCTGGAAAAGTACCAGGCCTGTTATCGCAAAAATGGTCATGGGGTTTTTGCCTATCAGGTTCCGTAAATGCGGAAATTCCTTTAATATTTTCTTTGTCCGGATGCGGTGTGGCTCAGAATATTCTGAGTAAACGAAGTCGGTTTTTTTGGTCATATATTTGTAAATATATAAATAACGTCTCAAAATCCTATTTATTAGAATTTTTTTAAAAAACTTTATTAACTTTTAAATAACAATTAATCATTCATAAAAATGTGGTGGATATACGCTTTGCTTTCGGCCGTGTTTGCGGCATTAACCGCTATTTTCGCCAAAATTGGCATCAAAAATGTGGACACCGATTTGGCTACAGGCATACGTACCGTAGTAATAATGCTGCTGGCCTGGGCAATTGTATTTGTGAAAGGCAGTAGCCATGGTATAACAGCGCTAAGTAAAACCAATTGGTTGTTTTTGCTGCTATCGGGTTGTGCTACCGGTTTATCGTGGATATTTTATTTTAAGGCTTTGCAGCTGGGCAAAGTATCGCAAGTGGCACCGGTTGATAAATTGAGCGTGGCCATAGCCATTGTACTCAGCATTATCTTTTTGGGTGAGCAGCTTACCCTTAAAACGGGGATAGGCGCGGCACTAATTATTGCCGGCACCTTTGTGTTGATATAATTAGCTGTTTTTAAGCAGTATGGTTTCTATTACAACGGTAGCATCCTCGCAGCTATCTGTAACGGTTTCCATGGCTATCAGTATCTCTTTGTATTTTATCAGCTGTATGGCATCCTTTTCGGTATCGTTAAGGTAAGCCAGGGCATCGTTGTAAATTAAATCGGCATGGTATTCGGCCAGTTTAATTTTATCGCAAAGGGCTATTATAGCTTCAGGGTGCGATAGGTTGTTTAATGCCCTTACCGCATTGTCCAGTTCGCGGGTGGTTTCAATAATAGCACCGGCCAGTTTAACAATAGGTTCAGATATATAATCAATGTTATACAAGTTCAGCTTGCGCGATACGGTATTGATACGGCCTGCAACATCATCAATAGCTGTTGAGAGGTTACACATATCGTTACGTTCAAAAGGAGAAACAAGCGCCTTGCCCGATTCGGCAAATACCTTGTGGGTAATATCATAAACATTTTGTTTAAGCTTGGTGATCTCATCGTACGCCACTTTTGGCTGATCGGCCGATGGGTTATTGATCACCTGTGACAAGAGCTTTGCCATCTCAACCATATCTGCCGAAGCAGCGTTGAAAAGATCGAAAAAGATCTTGTTGTAATTAGGCATAATGCCTGCAAGAAGTGCGGTAAACATAATGTTGCGCTTTTTTGCGTAAAGGTAGGCATGATATGTTAACAGTTGTTTAAGTAATTGTTACCTAAATGCCATTTAAGTTAATTCCATGTTAATTAAATGTAAACCATTTACGAAAGGGTAATTAAACTAAGCCTGTTAATAGCAATATCTTTGCGCCATGCCTAAACAAAGGTTACCCGCTTACGCTATAGTTGAACTATTGATCCGTCTTGCACATCTTAATCCTAACATCGGCGACTATAAAGGTCATGCTGTACATAGTGGTTATACGCTGGTTAAAACTACCGGCGGCGTTGTGCGTATTTTAATACCGCTTGTTACCAAGCAGTTTGAAGCCCCCGAAACCATAACTTATGATGACCTGGCCCTCACGGCAGATTCTTTCAGGCCATTGCGCCCGCGGGGCAAACCATTTTAGCCCAAACGTGTTGATATGTTTATATGCTAAACCGGGGTTTTATGACAACAGCAGCAGATAAACACTATAAATTTATAAATAGCAGCACAGGTTACTGCATTTATTACTACTCGTTAAGCAGTGCTTTGGGTGCCGATGAAACCAAAGCCGAACTGGAGAAGGTAAAGGCACAGGTGGCAACGCAAAACGCGTTGATGATAAACACCGTTTACTGGGAAGAAATTAAAGACGACCAGCCCGCAGGTTAACCTTATAAATAGCCTTTGCTAAAACACGTTTAAATAAAACCCCTGCCTGCTATTGCAGACAAGGGCAAAATTCACAACAATTGTTTAACCTTACGGTCAATTCCTAACTGCAATGTGATTCCGTAGTATATAACACGCACATTAATAGATAGTTTTGTGCTGGCGATAATATTTTCTGTTTTCTACACAGGAAAGTATAGGGTTATGGATACATCATCCAAAAAATCAATAAAATAAGCTTTAAATAAAATTTCGTTATACCTTTGGCAACAGCAAAAAACTATAAAAATAATATTATGAGAAAATCATTTCAGTTAAAGTCGTTATCATTTATGATAGTGGCCCTTTTAATTGCGGGCTTTGCGAAAGCTCAGGATGCAAAACCAATGGCAAGTCCGCGTGATAGTGTTAGCGCTAAAGCAGGTAAAGCTAACATCAGCATTAACTATGGCAGCCCATCGGTAAGAGATCGTAAAGTTTGGGGCACTTTGGTACCTTACGCGCAGGTTTGGCGTGCAGGCGCTAACGAGGCTACCGTTTTTACTACTGATAAAGATATTAAGGTAGAAGGTAAAGTATTACCGGCAGGTACCTACGGCTTCTTCACCATTCCGGGTGAAAAAGAGTGGACCATCATCTTTAACAAGGTAGCTAAACAATGGGGTGCTTACAAATACGATGAAAAACAAGATGCTTTACGCGTGACCGTTAAACCGGTTGAAAAAAGCGAGAAAAGCGAGCGTTTGGTATACGCTGTAAACTCAAAAGGTTTTAACCTTACCTGGGACAAACTTTCGGTACCGGTTTCAGTAAAATAATAAATACCTAAAGTATTGTAAAAAAGCCTTCCGTATTTACCGGAAGGCTTTTTTTATGGCTATTGTAAAATGGTTTTTGATTGTATATTTACGCAATGGATAACCGTTTTGGTAAAAAAATAAAATGGCGCTTAGCCACTGTGGTTATATTAGGGCTGTTTATTTTTTTGCTTACCTGGCTGGCAGATTACCCGGCAACGGTAGAACGTTATTATTCCAAAGGTTTTTATCCTTTCATCTGTAAAATACTGCACCCGGTATTTAACCTGCTCCCTTTCAGTTTTGGCGATGTGCTGTACGCAGTTGTTATCCTTTATCTTATTTACGCGCTGGTAATGCTTATCAAATTACCTATTAAACGCAGGTTTAAAGAGTGGGGTATGCTGGCATCTGGTATTGTGATAGGGGTAGAGGCCGGGATAGTTATATTTTATCTTTTTTGGGGGATGAACTATTTTCGGTTGCCTGCCGCTACGCGTTTGAAATTGCAGGATACCGTTTACTCTACCGATGAACTGAAAACTGTAGCCAATATATTAATAGATAGTGCCAACGCGGCCCGCGGGCGACTAAACCATACCGATCTGCGGCAGCAAAACGATTCGATATACAGCAGTTCCATCAGGGCGGTTGTGGCGCTGGCCCGTACTTCGGCAGAATTTTATACCTACAAGCCTTCAATAAAGCCATCCTCATTATCGTGGTTGCTGAATTATATAGGCACATCGGGTTATTATAATCCTTTTACGGCCGAGGCACAGTTCAATTACCAGATGCCGCTGCATGTACGCCCCTTTGTGGCTTGCCACGAAATGTCGCACCAGGCAGGTTTCGGTTCGGAAGATGAAGCTAACTTCGCAGGTTTTTTGGCGGGCATCCGTTCGGCCGACAGGCTGCTCCGTTACTCTGCCTATTATGAGGGGATGCAGGAGTGTATGTACTCGTTACGGGCTACAGATACGGTGGCCTTTAAACTACTGCGGGCCAGGATAAACCCGGCAGTGATCATCGACCTTAAAGCCGAGCGCGCTTACTGGCAATATTACCAGGGCAAGCTGGAAGTGATCAGCAGTTTGTTCTACGATAAGTTTTTAAAAGTGAACAACCAGCCGCAGGGATTGCTCACTTATAATCAAATGGTATCGCTTATTATGGCCATGTACCGCAAGTCATCGGCGGGTACACTTTAATAATTTGCCTATTTGTCGGCATTGTTTACCTCTATCCAGTAACCATCCGGATCCTGAAAATAGATCTGTGAAATACCATCGGGCCTTTTCTGTATCTTTTTATTGGTGCCGCCCCAATCGCCGTAGGTAACGTTCAGCTTATCCAGGTGCTTTACAAAATCGGGCATGGAGGCTACACTGAAAGCCAAATGATCATTACGGTTATGCGGGTTGCCTTTGCAATCGCCCTCAATAATGTGCAAATTAACCTGCGGGCCTATCTTTATCCATTGATGTACCTTATCATTAAACGGGTTGGGCACAATTTCAAACTGCATTACCTCGGTATAAAACTTAGTGCTTTTTTCGAGGTTCTGCGCACAAATGGCAATGTGGTTAATGGTTGGTTTCGCTGATTGAGCCATTGTTTTAACGGGTAAGCCTAAGCTTAACAGTAATACTGCAAAGCTTAGGAGCTTTATTTTAGAGATCATAATTGTGTTTATAATTGGTTTTGTGGATTTGCTTAAGCGCTCAACTCTTCGTAAGCTGCGGTAAGGCTGCGTTCAATACCATCGCCCTGCCATTCGGTTACACCGGGGATGGCTTTGGCTGCCAGTATCTCTTCTTTTGTTTTGCCTGCTTTGATAGCGCCGCCAACAAAGTCTATAAGGCGTTCCATGTAGTTTTGCATGGCTTTCAGGTCGGCTATGGTGCCGGTAACTTTTTCAGGATCAAAAGCATGGCCGAACACAAACAGGGTATCCTTATTAAATTCCTTTTGCGCTTTTGCCAATACCTGCACCCAGCTTTTTACCGATGCACCTGCTGTACGGTCGATATACGGATAGCGACGATTAAAAACCAGATCGCCGGTATGCACTATGTTGGCATGTTCAAAATGGATAAAGCTATCGCCATTGGTATGGCCCGCGCCAAAGTAGTGTGCCTGTATGCTTTCATCGCCAACCTTTGCTTTCCACTTGGTGGTATAAGTGGTATCGGGGTATAGCTGCTGGTCTTCTTTCTTTTGCTGTACTGCCGTGTTCTTTTGATTGGTAAGCGAGTTGGCATGTGCAGCCACGTGCTGGGCAATGCCTTTAAACGAAATGTTACCGCCGGTGTGGTCGCCGTGGTGATGGGTGTTAATCAGCCATTCGAAAGGCTTTTCGCTTTGTTTTTTTAGTTCGGCAATAAGGTGTGTGGCCGGTTCCGGAAATTCGGCATCAACAACCGCTATACCTTCTTTATTGCTTAGCCAGGCTATGGTACCGCCTTGCTCGGCAAATATGCCAACATTGTTACGTAAGGGTTTAAACTGGTAAGCCGGTTGGGCCAGCCACGATGCAAAGCTGCTTTTACTTAGCAAGCTAAGCGAGCCCGCTGCCAATGCGGTATTCCTTAAAAAATGACGTCGTTTCATGGGGAGATAATTTTAAATGAAGTTAAATAAATAGGGCGGTTATTTCAAAGCGATGGTAAAACTATTAAGCGCCGCAAAATCTGTTTATCTTTACCCGCAAGCCTTTGCTGTATATGCCTCAAATAACTGTTGCCAATAAATGGCTGTATCTTTTTATCCTGCTGGCGGTCCTCATTAATTTCAGCGGACTGTTTGTGCACCTCATGAACCCCGATGCCACGCTGTACGCCACCATTGCCAAAACCATGGTACTGCGTAATGATTATGTGAACATTTACGCCCGCGGTACCGACTGGTTGGATAAACCACATTTTCCGTTTTGGGTGGCGGCTTTGTTCTTTAAAATATTCGGCATCAATACCTGGGCCTACAAGCTATCGGGTATTGTATTTATGCTGATGGCTGCCGTTTACACCTGGCTGCTGGCTAAAGAATTATATACCGAAAAGGTAGCGCAATGGGCGGTGCTGATATTGCTTACCTCGCAACACATCATCCTATCGGACAACGACGTACGGGCCGAGCCTTATTTGACAGGCCTCATCATTGCGTCGGTATATCATTATTACAGGTCATACACCCGCAATAACTATCGCGATCTACTATTGGCCTGCCTGTTTGCCGGGTGCGCGGTAATGACCAAAGGTGTATTCGCCCTTATAACCATCGGCGGAGCTATCATCGGTCACCTTATTATTACCAAACAGTGGAAACAACTTTTCCATATCCGCTGGCTGGTAGCATTGGTATTAGTAGCCATATTTATACTGCCCGAAATATATTGCCTGTATGTACAGTTCGACGCGCATCCCGAAAAGGTGGTGTTTGACCGTCAGGGAGTATCAGGCATTAAGTTCTTTTTGTGGGATAGCCAGTTCGGCAGGTTCTTCAATACCGGCCCCATCAAAGGTAGCGGCGATCCTTTCTTTTTTGTGCATACTACGCTTTGGGCGTTTTTGCCGTGGTCGTTACTATTGTTTGTGGCCGTATTCCGCTTTATTAAGAAGGGATACAAAAATGTGCAATCGCAAGAGTGGATCTGTATTTGTGGCGCTATGATCACTTTCCTGATGTTTTCGGCATCAAAGTTCCAGCTGCCGCATTACCTCAATATCGTATTTCCGTTCTTCGCTATACTAACCGCGCAATATATATGTGCCATACAGGGATTGAAGAGTATCCGGGCAGTACGTATCACACAAATTATAGTAGCATCACTTTTGCTGTTAGTGATCATAGCCCTGCAATACTTTTTCCGTCCCGATGATTTCACCTGGCTGGTGATGCTTTTAGAAGTGATTCTGCTGATCGCGCTCGTTATCATTCCTAAAAAAGCAAGCACTATCTGGTACGAAAGTATAGGCTACGGCACAATACTGATCTCGCTGATTGTGAACGTATACCTTAACCTGGCTTTTTATCCCTCGTTATTAAAATACCAGGCCGGTACCGAAGCCGCCTTATGGATCAATAAAAACAACCCGCAAAAGTTACCCGTATTGCAAAGCGGCGACGATTCTTACTTTGCCATGGAGTTCTACCTAAATGAGCCGATGACCACCATTAACGCCGATGGCAGCGGTAACATTCCTAAAGGTCATTTCATTTTTTACGCCCCCGATGAAATCATCAACGGCTTAAAAGCCAAGGGCTGGCAAATGCAAACTATACAAAGCTTTAAACGCTACTGGATAACCCGCCTAAAACCGAAATTCTTAAACAAAACCACACGTGATGGGGAATTAACCGAGATGAAAGTGGTAGTGGTAAGCGGGGTGGGGAAGTAGCATAATTTAACTCACCCGATCTACGCTTCGCTGGATCACCCTCTCTTTCGCAAGCGAAAAAGAGGGGGTAAAGTGGCTGTGTATAACTCACAAAATCCCTTCTTTGCGCAGCAGAGAAGGGTGTCGAGCGCAGCGATGACGGGATGAGTCCCACCACATGCCCGGTCTTCTTCACAGGTTTGACAACTTTTAAAAAGTTGTCAAACCTAAAACACTACACTATTAATAAGCAGAGTAAAATCCACACATCAAAAGTTCCCCCTTCAGGGGGTTAGGGGGTTAAACTCTTCACCGGGTTATCCAACGCTGTTTTAATAGTTTTAACGGTGATCACAACTGCTACTAATGCAGCCAGTATCAAGGTTACACTTAAAAACGGCAGGGCATTCAAGTTGATTCGATACGCGTAACCGGTGAGCCAGCTGTTTAAACTGAACCATGCCACGGGCCAGGCAATCAGGTTGGCAACGAATACCAAAATGGCAAACTCCTTAATAAACAGCCAAACCACCTGCATGGCCGAAGCGCCCAGTACCTTGCGGATGCCTACCTCTTTTACCCTGCGTGCAATGCTTAAGGTAGCAATGCTTAATACACCCAGCAGTACCACCAGTAGGGCGATAACTGTAGCCGCTTGCGATGCTTTTTTCATTTGCATTTCCTGCTGGTATAGTTTGGCAATAGTGTCATCTAAAAACACATATTCAAAAGGCGCACCCGGAAACAATGCCGACCATTTGCCTTGCAGGGCCGCTACATTGTTGGCCATATTACCCGGCCTTAGTTTGAACGACAGGTAGCGGAACACCGGCGAACGTTTAACATGGTAAAACAAAATGGGCTGTATCTTCTCGTGCATCGAGCCAAAATGAAAATCTTTTACCACGCCGCCAACGGTTAACGGGGCCGGGTCATTTTGTACCCGCACGGGCTGACCAAGCGCGTCGGCCGGGTTCTGCCAGCCCAATGCTTTGGCGGCAGTTTCGTTGATCACCAGTTTAGTAACATCGGTACCTTCGCCTTGCGCGCCGAAGAATTGCCCTGCTATAAGCGGTATTTTGTAGGTGCCGGTATAGTGCTCGTCGGCTATAATGGAGGTAGCCATAATGCCGTGCGAAGGATCTTGCGATGCCTTGTACAGGTTGTTGCTGGCATTACCGCTTTGTCCGTTAGGTATCTCGAAAGAAACGGTAGCATCAGCCACCTGCGGCATAGCGGCAAATTCGTTCCGCATGCTTTCTATATGTTTTACACCTTCCGGCGACCAGTCACGCGGTACTTTCGCTGTAATCACCTGCTCCTTATCATAACCAAGGTTAGATTTAAAAAAGAAGGATACCTGCTTATTGATCACCAGGGCGGCTATAAAAACCACAATGGCGGTAACAAACTGTACCACGATCAGCGAATGGCGGAATACCACCTTTTCCTTTACCGTTTTTAATTTTCCCTTTAATGAGTCTATAGATGATTGGGCCGATAAAATAAAGGCAGGGTACATGCCGGCCAGTATACCAATGAGCAGTACGATCAGTAATGGCAGCACCGTGAAATACAACGGAAACTCCGTGATCTTCGGGATTTCTTTACCCATCACCGTGCTAAAGAAAGGCCTGCTTACAAGATAGATCAGCAACGCGATGATAAAGGAGAACAGCGACAGCAATACCGATTCGGTAAGAAACTGGATGATGAGCTGCACGCGCGAACTGCCCATTACTTTGCGTACGCCGATTTCTTTTAAGCGGGTAACCGAGTTGCCTATCGAGATATTGATGAAGTTAATAATAGCCATCAGCAAAATAAACATGGCGATGAATGCCAGTGTGTAAATCATTTTGCGGGCGCTGCCTTTATTATCTTGCAGGTAAAAATCATTCACTTGTACCAGGTAAGTTTTCAGGTTCTTTTGAATGTCGGGCGTGGCGTTGGTGCGGGCCAGTTGATTGATGGCTGCATCCAGGTCGCTCGGTTTTACACCCGGTTTCAGCTGAATATAGTTTACCATGTACGGGTTGTTCCAGGCATCTAAAGTGGCATCACGGCCAAAGAATTTGAAGCTCGCCTCGTTCATAAATATTTCGTTTATACTGCCGCCAAAGTTGGTAACGCTGTTACGAGGCAAGTTTTTTAATACGCCCGTTATGGCAAAATCTTGCTTGCTGCCGTTAAACGCGTTAATGGTAAGCGTTTGCCCTACTACATCCGTACGTCCAAAATATTTGATGGCCTGGTTTTCGGTAATTACTACCGAGTTGGGTGTGCTAAGCGCGGTTTTGGCATCGCCATACAACATCTTAAAGCCAAACATGGTGAGCAGCGAAGGCGTCCCGTTTTGTATGCCTTCGGTAAAGTGTTTGTCGCCTTTTGATATAATGGTTGAAAGGCCATCGTGGCGATAATAGAAGGTGATAAGGTTTGGGTAATTCTCTTTTAAGGCTTTGCCAAGCGGGGCAAGGCTGGTAAACTCCAGCCCCATATCGGGCTGTTTCCATTTGCTTTGCATAATATACACCTTGTCGTTTACACCGGCGTTAACCTGCAACTCGCCCCATATATACGCGCCGATAACCAGCACGAAAGCCATTCCTATCGACAGGCCGAAAATATTGATGAGGGAGAATACCTTGTTTTTACGGAGGTTGCGCCAGGCAAGGGTGAAATAATTACGCAGCATAGTGGAGGTATTTGTGTAATAGTTTAGTTTTTAATTGATTGCGGTATGAAATAATAAATAATTATCGACTTATGCCTTATTTTTAACATTCTTTAACTAAGCAATTATCCTTTAACACTGGCTTAACAACCTTCATCTACCTTTATACGCATGAGCACACGCAGAAAATTCATCAGTTCGGGTTTGGCGGGCATAGCGGCCATCAGCCTGTTGCCTACGGTAAACAGTTTTGCAGCAATTGATAACAGTTACCGCAAAACAGCTAAAGGCAAACTGAAATTACGCTTCGCGCTGGCTTCCGATGCGCATTATGCCCAGCCGGGAACGGAATATAAACAGCATTTCGGTAACATGATCAAATGGCTGAATGACGACCACGCCAAAAACCACCTCGACCTGGTGATCATCAACGGCGACCTGGTACATAACCGCCCTGACCTGTTAACCGAAGTAAAAACCGATTACCTCGAACACCTGAAAGCTCCCTTTTATACCATCCCCGGTAATCACGATTATGCCGATGCCGCGATATGGAAAAAAGTGTTTGGCTATGAAGATAAATACGTGATTGACAAAGGTGATATAGGCTTTGTGCTGGCCAATACTGCCGATACCAAAGGTAAATACGTTTGCCCTGATAACGTCTTTATCAAATCTTCTCTGGATAAATTTGCCGATAAGAAGATCGTTTTCGTTATACTGCATATTCCGCCGGTAATGTGGCTTAAAAATGAAGCCTTTTTAGATTGCCCCGAAACAGTAACATTACTGCACAGCTACCCGAATGTTAAGGCTGTATTCCACGGACACGATCATGCTTTGGATGGTGTGCGCTATACCGATAAACTACCGCACTTCTTCGATTCGCACATCGGCGGCGATTGGGGCACCGATTATAAAGGCTACCGCGTTGTTGAGGTAGGAGAGGATAATTCCATTTACACCTACCAGGTAAACGCCAGCCAAAACCCTGTACTTAATGCTAATAAGATTTAGAGCGAAGGTTCGTATTATTCTACCTTATAACGATATACCTGCCTGCCCAGTTCACCTGCGGCGTTGATGCCTTCTATTATTACTTTGTAATTGCCGGGGTCATCAGCATTAAAAAAGCTGAACTTAGCTTTGCCATCGGCGCCGGTTTTTACTTCGGGATTCCAATAAATGGTTGATCGCAGGTCGGGGAGCTCCGTAACCGTTTTAGGGTGATTGTATTTTGGGATATAAAACTCACGCGCACGGCTAAATCCACGCGGACTGATCTGCGCCAATTCCGGGTGATGGGTGTTACGAATATTGTTACCCTTGGTAATGATAATTATTGAAGGAAAGCCTAAAACTGATGTCATTACGCTGGTTCGTACAACCAGTACCTTTATTACGTTCACCGGTTCAATCCCATTATTATCCATAATATCTGCTACTTCTGTAGAGTCAACGTTGCGCCCATCAACAATTACTTGCATGGGCACGTATTTCATGCCCTTTGAGTCATAAAAATGGGGGTAGAAGTTAGAACCTGCGCGAGGCATCATCATAACCCCGGCTAAACGACCTTGCAGGCACGTTCCCAAATTGGCGCATGCTTCAGCTTTTTCTAAAACAAAAACATGATCTGCATTAGCATCAGGTACTGAAAGTATTCCGCGTAAGGTTGATTTATTTACCTGCTTAGCCCTTATGCTTACACCCTGCAATTGTTGTACCCTGTTTAACTTCCCCAGTTTTTCCAGCACCTCAATTTGTTTTTTGTTACTGGCCAAGTAAATTTTACTGCTGCCGCTGATGTCGGTATTTACATCGGCAATGTTGGGGTTGGTATTGATGGATTGTCCGGGTACTTTATCCATCAGTATTTGCACCAGTGAACTGTTTTTCGCTCCACGACCTTGTACCGTAAATTTAATGCTATCGGTTAGTACCAGTTTATCAAAATTAAAATAACCATCGGCATCGGTAGTAGTATCGGTTACTATACCTGTTTTTAAGGATAGCAGGGTGATCTTCCCTTTAACTACCGGCTTTTTGGTAAGTGTAAATAAACGGCCCGATATATCGCTGCTCACTTTCTCTACTTTATACAGCGGTTTTACCGGCCCTGCTGCCAATAAGGCTTTCCATGTAAAGCGCCTGTATCCTTGCGTAAGCATCAGGTTGTCCAGTGCTTTGTTTACCTCATCGCTTTCATTGGTGAAATAATAATTGGGTTGTTCGATATAGCCTTTAATGTCGGCAGATAAAAGCAGGCTTGAGAGTATGCTGGTTTCTGCGGCTTCGTTAACCGGTACTTTGGTTTCATCAATTACCGATACCGAAAAACTACCAATTACAGGCTGCCCGTTTTTATCCGCGGCAGTCAATTCCATCTCCACTTTATCGCGATTTTTATAGGCAGCCTTAGCCGTGTTAATTTTAAGTTCCATCCGGTCTTTAGCACGAATAAAGGCTATTCGTTCGTTTATGGGTTCTCCGGTTGTATTGAACAAGGTGAATTGTGCTATCCCGGTAGGGAAATCTTTTTTAGCTATCCATACCGAAGTTGCAGGTCTGCTTATTTTTATTTGTGATGCATACAGCATTTCGCCGCCTGTTTGCACTACAAGGTTAACCGCCTGTGTTGTTTGCAGCAAGGTTTGCGAGGCATTTATTCGTACCAATAAAGAATCACCTCCAGAATTATAAACTGCCAATACATAACCATTTTCTTTAGCCTTCGGCAGATCAATGCTGCTTAACGAACCATCGGGAAAGGTAACTTTGGCTATATAGCTTTTACCAGATAATGGTTTAAGGTTAAAGCTGCCCATTCCTGCATGCAGGTTTTCAAAAGTGGTAACCTCTTTACCATCGTTATCCACAACACTCCCTTTAATAGGTACACCCAGGCCATCAATTCCGGTAGCTTTAAATGCCACCCGCGTATTAATGTCCGTCACCATATTGCCACCTTCCGCAAAAAACTGTACATCGCTTTGCGATGAAGCCACTTTAATAGTAAAGGTTTTACTGAACTTTTTATTGGCGGCGGTTATTATGCTTGCCAAAACGCGTGCGCCCTTCAGGATGCTCTTTTCGCTGTTTACGGTATTGATACTTACTGTGCCGTTGGCGTCGGTTTTTGCCTTGCGCCTTTCCAACACTTTTTGATTATTGATTACGGTATACTCAACCTCCTTGTCAGCAAGAGGTTGCCCGTTTGCATCGGTATAGCATAATATGGTAGTTACAACCGGTTTGTTATCAATTGTTTGGTATTTAAAATCGGCTTTGGCGCTTACTTCATTATCAATGGCATTGCCTACGGTGAAGGTTTTATCAAAGAAGAATTCGTCGCCGGCATTGCGCATCCATTGGGTGTAAGCTCTTATGCGGTAATTGCCTTCGTTCAATGTATCGCTTATCACAAAGTCGCCTTTGGCCATACCTGCCAACACGGGGAGCTTCAATGTCCGTTCTACCGAATCTTTTTCGTTGATGAGTTCGGCATACAGGGCTCCACTTAATGCAGATAGCTGGTGACGGCTGCCTACGGTTACATAAGCTTTAAACCAAATGGTATCGCCAAGCGCGTAATAAGGTTTATCAGTATGGATGTATACTTTTTCTTGCGGCAGGGTAGTGGTCCAGTTGCTGAGTGAGGCCGAAATTTTATCAAGCGGTTCATCAGCTTTTTTTACAAACGCGGTAATGCCCGTAAAAAATAAAAGCAGACAAATAGCTACTGTAAAAATTCGTGATGCAGGCATTTATTAGGTTGTTAAAACTTAGGCAGATCTTCGGTTTATCAATTGTGTTACAATGATATGGTCTAAGATAAAGAAAATGTTTTAACGAACTGGCATAAATATTGGCCGTTTTATGAGGAGGGCGGGTGATTGGACGAAACCAAACGCGTCATTGAGGAACGGAGCAATCTCCAATCTACAGAGTCGCTCTGTATAGTATAGAGATTGCTTCGTGCCTCGCAAAGACGTATTTTTTTATTTATGGATTTTTACTTATTCAGCAACTTTTGCAAATACCTGCCGTAGCCGCTTTTTATGTAGCGGTTGGCCAGTTCGGCCAGTTGATCTTTGTTGATAAAACCACGCAGGTAGGCAATCTCTTCAATACAACCTATTTTGGTATCCTGGCGTTTTTCAATTACGCGTACATATTCTGATGCATCGCTCAATGAGTCGAACGTACCGGTATCCAGCCATGCTGTACCGCGGTCCATAACACCAACATGCAGGGTGCCTTGCTCTAAGTAAGCTTTGTTTACATCAGTAATTTCGTATTCGCCGCGTGGAGATGGTTCCAGGTTCTTGGCTATTTCTACAACTGTATTGTCGTAAAAATATAAGCCCGGTACCGCGTAGTTCGATTTTGGTTTCAAGGGCTTTTCTTCGATAGAAAGCGCTGTGAAATGCTCATCAAATTCAACCACACCGTAGCGTTCCGGATCGGCAACCGGGTAAGCGAATATCGCCGCGCCGTCCACATCGTTAAAGCTGCGGATCAGCTCGCTAAAGCCTGTTCCGTAAAATATGTTATCACCCAAAATAAGGGCGGCTTTATCATCGCCTATAAAACTTTCGCCAATTACAAAGGCTTGCGCCAGTCCGTTTGGTTTTTCCTGTATGGCATATTCAAAGCGGCAGCCCAGTTCATGACCGTCACCCAGCAGGCGTTTAAAACCTTCGTTATCTTCGGGAGTGGTAATGATCAGTATCTCGCGGATATCGGCCTGCATTAAAACCGATAGTGGATAATAGATCATCGGCTTATCGTAAATAGGCATTAACTGCTTACTAATGGCTTTGGTGATGGGATAAAGCCTTGTTCCTGATCCGCCTGCTAAAATGATACCTTTCATATAGGGTGTTTTACGATTGTGATGCTTGGGTTGTTGTATTTATGCTTAATTATTTAATAACCTATTGATGCAAATATGCAGACTATCGCGCCAGTAAGGTATTTCTATACCTAATGCCGCCTTTATCTTGCTCTTATCCATTACCGAATATGCCGGGCGGGTAGCCTTGGTTTTATATTCGCTGGTAGGGATGGGCAAGGTTTTAACCGGGGTTTCCGCCAGTGTGAAGATAGCCTTGGCAAAATCATACCACGATGCTACGCCTTCGTTACTGTAATGGTATATGCCATAAGCGGTACTTTCGGTAAGGATAAGCTGCACCACAGTAAATGCCAGATCGATAGCATAGGTAGGTGTGCCTACCTGGTCGGCAATTATCTTTAACTCATCGCGCTCACTGCCCAGTTTCAGCATGGTTTTGGCGAAGTTGTTACCATACTCGGAGTACAACCAGCTGGTACGCAGAATGAAATATTTATCGGTGTTGGCTTGTATAGCCTTCTCGCCATCAAGCTTGGTTTGCCCGTAAACGTTGATGGGTTTGGTTTCGTCATCTTCCTTAAGCGGCAGCGGACTATTCCCTTCAAAAACAAAATCGGTAGAAATATGGATCAGCGTTGAACCATATTCGGCAGCAAGCTTAGCCAGGTTTTCGGCGCCGGTTGCATTTATTTTTGCTGCAAGCTCGGTTTCATCTTCGGCCTTATCAACGGCGGTATAAGCCGCGCAGTTGATGATATAAGCCGGTTCGTATTTTTGGAATGCATTCTTCAGGCTTTCTACATCGGCAATATTGCCTTCGGCAGAAGACAGGAAATGCATGGTACTGATACCCTCATTTTCGGCCACCTGTTTAAAACAGCTGCCCAACTGACCCGATCCTCCAAAAATGACAATGTTTTTCATGCAGATGGATTATGCTTCGAGCGTTTCAAAAAATGGCAATACCTGGTCTTTAGCCGATACGATCAGCTCGTCTTTAGGTAAAGTCCAGTCGATATTTAATACCGGGTCGGCATAATGTATACCGCCTTCTGATGCCTTGTTATAGTAGTTATCGCACTTGTAAAAGAAAATCGCGGTATCGCTCAACACCACAAAACCATGCCCGAACCCACGGGGGATAAACAGTTGCAGGTTGTTTTCTTCGGATAGTAATGTTTTATAATACTGCCCATACGTAGCCGAGCCCGGCCTCAGATCAACCGCTACATCAAGTACTTCGCCTTTTATAACGCGTACCAGTTTGGCCTGTGCATGTTCGCCTTTTTGAAAATGCAGGCCGCGCAATGTGCCTTTGGTTGAAAAAGATTGGTTGTCTTGTATAAATTGAGTTTCAATACCGGTTGCGTCATTGAAAGACTTTTGGTTAAAGCTCTCAAAAAAGTAACCGCGTTCGTCAGTAAAAATATTCGGTTTCAGTAATAAGCAACCCTCAAGCGGGGTAAGTTCAATATTCATTTAGCGTTTATCGTATTGGGTTTCGTAATAAGCGGCGTAAGCCCCACTGGTAACATGTTCAATCCATGCTTTGTTTGCCAGGTACCAGTCAATGGTTTCGGCTAGGCCCTCTTCAAAGGTTACCGACGGCGACCAACCCAGTTCTTTGTTCAGCTTGGTAGCATCGATAGCGTAGCGGGCATCGTGGCCCGGGCGGTCTTTTACAAAAGTGATCAACTGCTCGTTAGTGCCCGGCTCGCGGCCAAGTTTGGCATCCATTTGCCTGCACAGCACACGTACCAGGTCGATATTGGCCCACTCGTTAAAGCCGCCGATGTTGTAGGTATCGCCCACATTACCTTCGTGGAATATCAGTTCGATAGCGCGGGCATGGTCTTTAACATAAAGCCAGTCGCGCACGTTCATGCCATTACCATATACAGGCAGCGGTTTGTTATTAATAATGTTATTGATCAGCAGCGGTATCAACTTTTCGGGGAAGTGATTAGGGCCGTAATTGTTCGAGCAGTTTGATACTACAACCGGGATACCGTAAGTATCATGATAGGCACGTACAAAGTGATCTGAAGATGCCTTGCTGGCGCTGTATGGTGAATGCGGATCGTACTTGGTGGTTTCGGTAAAGAAACCCTCGGTACCTAACGAGCCGTATACCTCATCGGTAGAAATATGGTAGAAGAGGTGATTGGAATAATCATCCTTCCAGTATTTTTTAGCAGCCTCCAGTAAACTAACCGTACCGATAACGTTGGTATAAACAAAATCGAGCGGATTGGTGATAGAGCGATCCACGTGCGATTCTGCCGCTAAATGCACCACATCGGTTACATTATAAGTTTCAAACAGGCTGTTGATCTTTTCGGTATCCTGAATATCGGCACGCTCAAAAACATAGTTCGGCTCGTTCTCGATATCTTTAAGATTCTCCAAATTACCGGCATAAGTTAAGGCATCAACATTGATTATTTTATAATCGGGATGGTTTTGTACAAAGCGCCTTACTACGTGCGAGCCTATAAAACCGGCTCCACCGGTAATTATTATGGTTTTCATATATGTATTGTTCTTTATTGGGTAATTATACTGAAATTAATAGGGTTAAGTATCAATTTCAGGCGTTAATGTATTTGTTTAAAAAATCGCTGTAGGCCAGTGCAATACCCTCTTCAAGTTCAATCTTATGCTTCCACCCCTGGTTGTGCAGCTTGGTTACATCCATTAGTTTACGTGGCGTGCCATCGGGTTTTGTAGTATCAAAAGTAATACCACCCTCAAACCCGGTAATGTTTTTTACCAGCAGCGCCAGGTCTTTAATAGATATATCTTCGCCTGTACCTATGTTTACGAGTCCGGGCTCATTATAGTTTTGCATTAAATAAAAACAAGCTTCGGCCAAATCATCGGCAAACAAAAACTCACGCTTCGGGGAGCCCGATCCCCAAATCACCACTTCGGGTAAATTTTGCTCCTTAGCCTCATGAAACCTGCGGATCAACGCCGGCAGCACGTGCGAATTTTGTGGATGGTAATTATCATTATACCCGTACAGATTGGTAGGCATTACCGATATAAAATTGCAGCCATACTGATCGCGGTAAGCGTCGCACATTTTTATACCCGCTATTTTGGCTATAGCATAAGGCTCATTAGTGGGCTCCAGCGGACCGGTCAATAAATAGTCTTCCTTTAAAGGCTGCGGCGCCAATTTAGGGTAGATACAGCTTGACCCCAGGAACATCAGCTTTTTAACGCCATTTAAATAAGCGTTATGAATAACGTTGTTCTGGATCTGTAAGTTATCATATAAAAACTCGGCACGATAGGTATTGTTGGCCACAATGCCGCCTACCTTGGCTGCCGCCAGAAAAACGTAATCGGGTTTTTCCAGTTCAAAAAAGTTTTTTACCTGCTGCTGGTCGCGCAGGTCTATCTGGTCGGAAGTGCGGGTTATAAAATTAGTATAGCCCTCGTTTTGCAGTTTGCGGTGTATGGCCGAACCCACCATGCCGCGATGGCCTGCAATGTATATTTTAGCGTTTTTATCCATTAGCGCTTATTCGTACTGGTTTTTAATTTCGTAGCCCGAATCTTTCAGCAATTTCTCTCTTGCAAACAATTCCAGATCGGCCGCTACCATTTCTTTTACTAAACCGTTAAGGTCATATTTTGGTTTCCAGTTCAGCTTTTGCTGACATTTTGAAGGATCGCCAATAAGCAGATCAACCTCCGTAGGGCGGAAATACTTAGGATCCACAGCTACCACCTCGGTACCGGCAGCTACCTGGTAAGCCGGGTTACTGCAACTTACCACGTAACCTTTTTCGCTATCGCCTTCGCCTTTAAATTCAACGGTAATGCCAGTTTCGGCAAACGCCTTGCGTACAAACTCGCGTACACGGGTGGTAACGCCTGTGGCAATTACAAAATCTTCAGGTGTTTCCTGTTGTAATATCAGGTACATGGCCTCTACATAATCTTTGGCGTGGCCCCAGTCGCGTTGCGCGTCGAGGTTACCCAGGTAAAGTTTATCCTGTAAGCCCATGGCTATTTTAGCCACACCACGGGTGATTTTGCGGGTAACAAAAGTTTCGCCGCGCAGAGGGCTTTCGTGGTTAAACAAAATACCGTTGCAGGCATACATGCCATAAGCTTCGCGATAATTTACGGTGATCCAGTAGGCGTAAAGCTTTGCCACCGCGTAAGGCGAACGTGGGTAAAAAGGCGTAGTTTCTGATTGCGGAACGGCCTGCACCAAACCATAAAGTTCTGATGTAGATGCCTGGTAGATCTTGGTTTTTTTGGTAAGCCCCAGTATGCGGATGGCTTCCAGTATGCGAAGTGTGCCTATACCATCGGCATTGGCAGTATATTCGGGTGTATCAAAACTCACCTTAACGTGCGACATGGCGCCCAGGTTATAGATCTCGTCCGGCTGTACCTGTTGTATAATACGGATGAGGTTGGTAGAATCGCTCAGGTCGCCATAGTGTAAGATCAGGTTACGATCTTGCTGGTGCGGATCCTGGTAAAGGTGATCAATCCTGTCGGTATTGAATAATGAGCTGCGGCGTTTTACACCGTGTACATCATATCCTTTTGAAAGCAGCAGTTCGGTCAAATATGCGCCGTCCTGGCCGGTAATGCCTGTTATTAATGCAACTTTTTTCAAATTTTTGTCCTCCCCTGTAAGTTGCTAAAAATAGCAACTTAAAAATCAAAAACAATGATTAAAGGCCATTTCGTGCATAAAATGAACAGGGGAGGGTTTTATTAAACCTGCGTAATTATATAAGTAAAAATTATGCAGAAAGTCGTCTTCTTTTTTCTATCCGTCTTGAAACTATAATGCTTATTTCATACAATACTATTAAAGGGAAAGTAACAATAAGCATAGTTTGCATATCCGGAGTAGGGGTTACAATGGCAGCAATAATTAACATTATTATAATGGCATACCTTCGGGATGATCGCATAAATGCCGGTGAAAGCAAACCCAATTTTGACAGGATCAGGGCTACGATAGGCAACTCAAATACAATACCGCTGCAAAGTGTAAGTGTAACTACTGATGATAAATAAGAGTCGATAGTTATTTGGTTTGAAATTATTTTACTAACCTGAAAGCCCGCTAAAAACCGGATTGAATAGGGCGCAATAATGTAGTACCCAAACAAAATGCCGAACATGAATAATAAACTTGCATAAAACACAATACCATTGGCAGCTTTTCTTTCGGCTGCACTTAATGCGGGTTTAACAAATTGCCACAGCTCAAACAGCAAATACGGGAAGCCCAAAACTATCCCGAGAATGAGTGATGAATTAATTTGCAGCGTAAACTGACCGGATAACTCGGTATTAATAATGCTGAATTTTATTTCCTGAATGCAATATTCACTGCCTAAATGAAAATACCTGCCTGCACGGCACATCATTTGGTAGGTCCAAAAATCCGCTCTTTTGGGCCCAAGAATAATTTGATCAAATACAAAATCGAAATAGTTAAAAGAAACTATAGTAAATATTAAAATAGCAATTGCAGAGCGGATCAAATGCCATCTTAATACTTCCAGATGGTCAAAAAAAGACATATCAGTCCCGGTACCGGTTGTTGCTCTGTTTTTTAAAGCTATAAACCAGCCGGTAAGTTTATTTTCCTTACTCATTAATTAAGTATATAAGTTGCTGTTAAATTGGCCGGCGCATAGCTAATTGTGATTTTCCGAATAAATACCCAGTAATTAAAAAGGATAGCACTATGAAGTAATAGAAATTGAAAACAGCGGCATGCTCGCCGCTTAATCCCGAAAACCATAAACCCATAAGGTACAACTGGGCCGTAAATAAATTAACCAACTGTTTTTGAGAGTAGCTTAACATCCAACCAATTAAGGCGAACGTTGGGCAGCCTATTATGGCGGGTAAATAATTGATATGATAAGTGTAACCAAACGTTACGGCGAGCCCTGCAATTATGCCGATAAGCATTGCCGTTTTCCAATTGATACGTTTGTTAAATGCCCGTATAGTTCGTAGCTCAATTTTATTTACCAGGCATAGTATGTAAATTGTCGCGCCCATTATTCCCATATAAAAGCATATAGAAAGTGTTTTGAAAGAAGTTCCAAAATTGCGGGTAGCTCCTGTGCCGTTTATATCGATCAATTGTATGGTGAGGTAAGCGGAGGCCAGTATAATAACTATTGCCATAAAAGCAAACCCTGTGCTGAATTGGGTTACTAATAACTTGATGCAGGAAATTAGCCGGTGCCCTTTAAACGCTAATAATGAGAATAAAATAGTTGCGCTTATTGCAAATCCATAAAAAAGCTTGTTCAAGTCAAAACCGGCGGTTACAGGCTGTTGGGCGTAATATTTAAAAAGGTAAATAGGTAACAGGATGAAGGCCAGTTGCACGAACATAAAGGCAGATGCACCGTATACGAGCAGCATATAAATTTTTCTTGATCTGGTATCGGGGCTTATCTTACTAAATTCAGTTTCAATATTATCGATATTGCCCAACCGTTTCATTGCTAATAGCCATATCTCATCTTCCGGCAGTCCATTTGCAGTTAACTCCTGAATAACGTCATCCAAATGCAGCTTAAGCTCATACTGATCGTCCTCATTTATAGAGGTTTGACTTAAGCGTAGCTTCCAGTCTTTTATTTGATGGTTTAAGTAAGAGAGAGAGGTGTCCATAGTGTATTCAGTAATTCGTTCATAAATTTCCACGACTGACGTTCAGACACCAGATGCTCTAACCCTTTTTTAGTGATTTGATAATAGCGCCTGCGCTTATCATTGTCGGCCACACGCCATTCTGAAATAATCAATTCTTTATCTTCAAGCTTTCGAAGTACGGGGTATAATGTGCCGTCAGAATACTGCAGTTGTTCGTTAGATGCTTCTTTTACTTTTTTAATGATTTCATATCCATAACTCTCCTGTTGAATAAGTGTGGATAAAATAATAGGTATAGAAGAAGCCGCAATCAGATCTTTTGAAATTATCATATTTTAAATGTTTATTTTCAAATATACATAGAATTTCAATGTATATGTAATATATTATAAGTGGGGAATTAATCTTTGTAAAAAAGATCTGCCCACACAGTAGGATATTCAGAAGGGGATATAAATCAGCATAGCTGTATATTATTGCGTCTCGATGGCAGCCAGCATATCTGGCAGCAGGGTACTGCTACCTGCTTCTACCCATTTGATATCGCTGTCGCGCCTGAACCAGGTAAGCTGGCGTTTTGCAAAGCGGCGGGTGTTTTGTTTTATCAGGGCAATGGCATGCTCTAATGTGCTTTTGCCATCAAAATAATCAAAAAGTTCGCTGTAGCCTACTGTGTTTAGCGCATTTAGGTGTCTGTATTCGTATAATCCTTTGGCTTCATCAATCAAGCCTTGTTGTACCATGGCATCCACCCGCTGGTTAATGCGGTTGTATAATTGCTCGCGGGGCATATTCAGGCCTATCTTTTTTATGGCAAACGGGCGGCTGTTCTTGCTGCCTTTACGGTATGATGAAAAGGGCATGCCGGTATATTCATATACTTCCAAAGCCCTGATAAGTCTTTGCGGGTTGTTGATATCAACCTCGGCGTAATATTCTTTGTCGGCTTGTTTTAGTTTGTGTTGAAGGTGTTCTATGCCTTTTTCTTCGAGTTCACGGTTAAGGTTTTCGCGGATGATGGGCGGCACGGCAGGTAATTCGTCGAAGCCCTCGCATACGGCCTTTACAAACAAACCCGATCCCCCTGCCAAAATGACTACATCGTGGGTTTTAAAAAGTTCATCCAATAATTCCAATGCCTGCTTTTCAAAATCGCCAACGCTGTAGGTATCGTTTATAGAAATAGAATCAACAAAGTAATGTTTTGCCGCGGCTAACTCATCTGCCGTGGGCTTGGCGGTGCCTATCGACATTTCTTTGTAGAACTGTCGCGAATCGGCCGATAGGATGGCAGTATTATAATGGCCGGCCAACTGAATGGCAGCAGCGGTTTTGCCAATAGCAGTAGGCCCGGCTACCACAACAAGCGTTTTAAATTGCGACATTGGTTTACAATGGTTAGGTACGTAATATTAAGCTATTACTAACTGATTAACAAACAAATAGCGATAAGTTTTCACCCATCGCTATTTATTTTAATATGCTGTTAATGTAGCCAGTTGAGAGGTGAAATCGACAGCTATTATATTAATAATCGTCGCCAACACCGCGGTGAGGCCTTTCGTCGTCGTCAAAACCTTCGTTGTCTGAAAATTCGTCGCCAAATTCATCGTCGGCCGCTGCATCTTCGTCCTCATCAACAACGGCTTCACCGGTTTCAGTTACTTCCGAAAAGTCTTCGGTGTCCTCCGGGTTGTATTCCATTTGGTTCAGGAAATCGAAATCTTCGCTGGTTGGCGGTATAACGGTTGGGTTAAATACGTTACCAAACTGTTTAGGCGCTTCACCTACCGATTTATTTACCGCAGGGTAAACCACACCGGGTGCATCCTCTAAAAGGATTTTCATCAGTTCCACATGAAAATCAAACGGACGATCGAAATTGAAAGTGTAATAAAACTTTTGATGCGGATCATCAATAAAGCTGCTCAGCTTTACTTTTTCCATCAGGGGTATGCCACGGTCAATACGGCGCTGGTTGGGTAAATAAGTTATCTCGTCACCCTTGGTCCATTGATCGTTGCTGATATAAAAAGATGAAGGGTACTCAGGGTTATAACCTGTAGATTTGTGTATAGCATGATGAAGATCCTGGAAGGTTTGATTTGACTTTACATCAATTTCCCTCACAATATCATCATAATCCTCAAAAGTTACCCTGAACCTGTAAACTGCCATTTTTAGTAATATTTATCAAAATTAAATAATGTTTTTATTTCAATTGGTCTTTGCAACAACTTTTAAGCCAATTTGTGTGCCTTTTTCAATAGCGAAGGCAATTGCTTCATCGCGCGAGTTAGGTATTTCGCCTTCCAGTATGGCTTCGCGTATCTGGTTTTTGATAATGCCAACTTCGCGGCCTTCCCTTAAGCCAAACAGGTCCATAATATCAGTACCGGTAACCGGGGGCTGCCAGTTGCGTATATTATCGCGCTCTTCAACGTCTTTTAATTTCTGCTGAACCAGCTCAAAATTTTGCCGGTATTTTTTTACTTTATATTCGTTTTTTGTGGTGATGTCTGCTTTACACAACAACATCAGTCCTTCAATATCGTCACCTGCCTCAAAAAGCAAACGCCTCACAGCCGAATCTGTCACGATGGATTGCGACAGTACGATAGGGCGCAAATGCAGCTGTACCATTTTTTGCACAAACTTCATTTTTTCGTTCAGCGGCAGCTTTAGCTGGGCAAATATCTTGGGCACCATGCGCGCGCCCTTATCCTCGTGGCCGTGAAACGTCCAGCCGTGGCCGGGTTCAAAGCGTTTGGTAGGCGGCTTGGCAATATCATGTAATATGGCCGCCCAGCGTAACCAAAGGTCGCCGGTGGTTTCGCATATATTATCCAGTACCTGTAGGGTATGGTAAAAATTATCTTTATGGCCTTTGCCGTCGCGGTATTCTACGCCGTAAAGCTGGGCCATCAGCGGGAATATCTTATGCAGCAAACCGGTATCAAACAGGTAATTAAATCCTATCGATGGTTGGGGCGAAAGGATGATCTTGTTCAGTTCATCGGTAATGCGCTCCTGCGAGATAATGCTGATGCGCTCCACATTGCTTTTAATGGCAGCTACCGCTTCATCATCAATTACAAAATTGAGCTGACTGGCAAAGCGTATAGCCCGCAGCATACGCAGCGGATCATCGGAAAAAGTTTCCACCGGGTTTAGCGGCGTTTTTATCAGCTTTTGCTCCAGGTGGATAATACCACTAAAGGGATCTAACAGTTCGCCAAAGTTATCGGGGTGCAGGGAAATGGCCAGCGCGTTGATGGTGAAATCGCGACGTTTTTGGTCGTCTTCCAGGGTGCCGTTCTCCACAATAGGCTTGCGCGAATCGCGGCGGTATGATTCTTTTCGGGCGCCTACAAATTCCACCTCCAGATCGTGATAGCGCAGCATCGCCGTACCGAAGTTTTTAAATACCGATACCTGTACATTGAGCTTTTGCGCTACGGCTTCGGCAAACTCAATACCGTTGCCAATAATCACAATATCAATATCTTTCGAGGGGCGTTTCAAAAACAGGTCGCGCACGAAACCGCCTATAGCAAAAACCTGCAAGTTTTGCTGTGCGGCAAGCTTTGATATTACTTTAAATATATGATGTTGCAGGTGTTCCTTCATGGGTAGTTTATGCTCCGCGCGGGAGGCATTGCTCAATTGCGGCAAATTTAAACAATTAAGCTTTAATACCGCTATTAACGGCGGATAAACTCAAAACCACCATCGGGAGCGAGGCGCATTATGGTTGAAGGTTTCTTTACAGAAAGGTCGTGCTGGTCTATATCCACCACATAATCAACCCCCTCAATAATTTCGGGTGCTACCTGCCCAAAGTTTTGCGGCGATGGCTGCCCGCTGATATTGGCCGATGTTGATACCAATGGTTTGCGTAAACGCTGTATCAACTGCTCGCAAAAAGGGTGTTTAGCTACGCGGATACCTACGCTCCCATCTTCGGCTATCAGCTCGGGGGCTATATTTTTAGCGCCGGGCATTACCAGCGTCAGCGGGTTTTCGGCGTATTCAATCAGGTCGTAAGCAATATCGGGCACTTCGCGTACGTAGCTTTGCAGTTTGTTCTCGGTATCTACCAAAATGATCATGCTTTTGGCTTCGGCACGTTGTTTAAGCGCGAAGATATTTTTTACGGCTTCGCTGTTGGTGGCATCACAGCCAATACCCCAAATGGTATCGGTAGGGTAGAGGATAATGCCTCCGTCCTGAATAATTTTTAACGCTTTCGCTACTTCTTCTTTAAGCATGGTTGGCAAAGGTACTTAAAGCTTCAATAATTTTTTGATTGTTGAGCAATTCCATGCATTTCGGTATGCCGTAAAGTTTGCAGGTGTTTTTTACACAGGGCTCACAGCTTAACTCTCCGTAACGGATCACGGCCAGGTCTTCTTTATTGTAAGGGGCAGTATTATGCTCGTTACCCGCGCCAAAAAGCACCACGGTTGGCAAGCCCACGCTATTAGCTAAATGCGCCGGTCCAGAGTCGGTAGTCAGTATAGCCTTGCTTTCGGCCATTAGGCGGGTGAGGCCGCTAAGGTTGGTTTTACCGCAGCTGTTAATAAGTCGATCGGCATGGTTTAATCCGCTCAATAACTCCTCCACATAAGGCGAATCCTTTGGCGCGCCAACCAGTTCAAAATAATGACCCGGCAATGCTACAGTGAGTTGGTTGAGCAGCTCACGGCCTTTGGTTACCGGCATACGGCGCGATGAAGCTTCGGAATTAAAGTTGATGATCACCCTGTTATTATCCTTAGCAGGGTTTTGTACCTCCAGCAATACTGGTTCATCCGGGATGTTTTTACCACTGAATTGTTCTAACAAGGCAATGTACTCGCGTACACGATGCACCCCTGCCGGGCGTTTACAGGCTTTGGTGAGCAGAAAAAAGCCGCCTTCGTTACCAAACCCAATCCGCTTTTTTGCACCGCTGGCATAAGCCATTACCGCCGACGAAAGCGAAGGCGGCAGATTAAAGTACATATCGTACTTATCGGCGCGCAGGGTTTTGCCAAAACGGTATACGCCTGTTAAGCCTTTATATTCCTGTTTTGAAAAAGGGTGGATCTTATTGATGCCGGGGATAAGTTCGGCCAGGGAGGCCAGTTCTTTTTTGATGACAACATCAACCATAGCATCAGTATAAAGCTGCCTAACCGCCGTAACGAACGCGGTGCTCATCACCACATCCCCGAGCCAGTTGGGCAGCCTTATTAGTATTCTCATAGTTGTGTGTTGTAAGTTGTGAGTTGTGTGTTCAGAACATTTATACCTGCAACTTTCAACACATAACTTACAATATTTATATAGTTGTGAATTGTGTGTTCAGAACATTTAAACCTGCAACTTTCAACACACAGCTTACAACATTTATACCGCTACGTTATTTTCGCGCAGGGCATCATTTAATGATGTCTTTTTGTCGGTTGATTCTTTACGTTTACCGATGATAAGCGCGCATGGCACCTGGAATTCGCCGGCAGGGAACTTTTTAGTATATGAACCCGGTATAACTACCGAACGTGCAGGCACAATACCTTTATATTCAACAGGGGCAGAACCGGTAACGTCAATAATTTTGGTTGACGCGGTTAGTACCACGTTCGCGCCAAGCACTACTTCGCGTTCAAGATGTACACCTTCAACTACAATAGCGCGTGAGCCTATAAAACAGTTATCCTCAATAATAACCGGTGAAGCCTGTACCGGCTCTAATACGCCGCCAATACCTACGCCACCGCTTAAGTGTACGTGTTTACCTATCTGCGCGCATGAACCTACAGTTGCCCAGGTATCAACCATGGTGCCTTCATCAACAAAAGCGCCTATGTTAACATAAGATGGCATCAGGATAACACCTTTAGCGATGTGCGCGCCGTAACGGGCAACAGCATGAGGCACTACACGAACACCGGTTTTTTTATAGTCGGTTTTTAACGCCATTTTATCGTGGAAAACGAAAGGGCCAACTTTAATCTCTTCCATATTACGGGTAGGGAAATAAAGTATTACGGCTTTCTTAATCCAGTCGTTAGTGTGCCAGCGGTTACCAATCAGTTCGGCAACGCGGTATTCACCTTTATCAAGGCGCTCAATAACGGTTTCAATAGCGTTAATGTATTCGTTATAATTTAACAGGTTCCTGTCTGCCCAGGCATCTTCAATAAGTTTTTTAAGGTCTTGCATCGTATTATTTAAACTTTGGCAAATTAAAGGAATTTTGAGGAGAAATGTTTCGGTTGATGTTATTTGGTGATGAACTGGTTGCGTAACTCCGGCGTGTTCAATATAATAAGCGAAAAGGTTAACGCTATCAATACAGATATCAGCAGCGGTTTCCATATCGGTTTCGCGTAGTAATCATCATCCGGAAAGTATTTCTTGAAAAAGTACTCGTTAAGTATGGCGCCACCTATAATGTTAAGTATTAGTCCGATGTATTTATTACCGCTCAATAAACTGGCAGTTATTGCAGCCAAAACAGAGTAGCCAATTGAAAACAACAGTACCGTTGTAGCCGCTGCTTTGTGGCCGGCCCTGCGTAAGTTCAGCATCAATAATATACCGCCAAACAGGGTTGAAAAGAAGATGGTAAACCCCCAAATAGCATTCTTAGAGTATATTTCTACGTAATCGCCATTATCCTCCTGTTCGGGCTCTTCGTATTCGTTTACTTCTTCCTCATATTCGTCATGCTCTGTAGCCATGTTTGTACTTGTTTTTTGTTTGCAAAGTTATAATGTGTTTTTGTAAAGGAAGTTTTAATTTTATCATATTAATAAACCAATCAACAATTATCTTCACATGTCAACTTCAGAAGAAAAAAACAGGAAGAAAGAACTAAGGAAAGAATATGAAGAAAAGCAGATTAATACTTTTCTGGCAAGTTTACCAATACCTGTTTCTGCCTTTAAAGCATTATTTGATTATGTGAATGATAACATAGAGATCAACGGTTGTGACGACACATTGAAATTTACTTCGCTCTATCTGAATGAGCATAATTTGCCAAATGAGGCTGTTTTAAATTGGATAAGAGATAACGGTGGTTACTGTGATTGTGAAGTGATATATAATGTTGAAGAACTATTTGAAAACTTGTAAAGTTTAAACTTGCTTATCTTTGCATAATCATGCCCGAAAAAGAAAAGTTAAGAATTGATAAATACCTGTGGGCAATACGCCTGTTCAAGACCCGTACCATGGCTGCCGATGCCTGCAAGGCGGGACGTGTAAAGCTGGATGGCCGTAATATTAAACCATCGTACGAAGTAAAGATCGGCGAAACCTACCAGGTATCTAAGGGTATAGAGCGCAAAGTGATCAAGGTGACCGGTCTGCTCGAAAACCGTACCGATGCCAAAACCGCGGTTACTTTCTATGAAGACCTTACCCCGGTTGAACAGACTCAAGCATTTAAATCGATGTTCCACGCACCTATGCTAAAACGCGACCGCGGCACAGGCCGCCCTACCAAGCGCGACCGCAGAGAGATTGACGATTTGCAGGATGGTTTTTTGGAAGGTAAAGGGGATGGTGGAGAAAGTGTGAAAGAAGAATAGCCTGATTATTGTTTGCTGTCATCCTGGGTGTAACGAAGGATCTAATTATGCGATTGTCAGTTCTTCGTTAGAAATGATTCTGCGATAATTATCGTTAGTGGATGTGACTTTCTTTTTTCTCTCAAAAAAGAAAGTCACCAAAGAAATACTGAGCGTAGCGACCTCATGAACACCTTAAAAAAACAAACAACAGTGAATAACGTCGCGGCTGCGCAAGGAACTTTTAAAGTTTATGCTTAGGCAGGGCTTGTGCTATCCGTTCCTTACGATGCTGCATTTTTTGTGGTATGTTAGGGTAGTGCTTTTGTTTGATGGCGAGGACTCACCCCGCCTACGCTTCGCTGGGCGACCCTCTCTTTCGCAAGCGAAAACGAGGGTAAAAGAAAATAAAAAAATAACAGTCGCTACGGCTACAGCCGAGTGACCACTATTACGCGGCGTCCCGCCGCACGCTAATGCCGCCATCATGCTAACAAAGAAAAAGTCGCGGCTGCGCAAGGAACTATGTTTGGGTTGTGCTGTGGCAGGTATAGTGCTATCCGTTCCTTACGATGCCGCATTTTTTTTGGTATGTTAGGGTAGTGCTTTTGTTTAGTGGCGAAGACTCACCCCGCCTACGCTTCGCTGGGCGACCCTCTCTTTCGCAAGCGAAAACGAGGGTAAAAGAAATTGGTATTATTTATTAAAAGCAACTCCTTAAATTCCCTCTTTACGAAGTAGAGAGGGTGGTCGAGCGAAGCGAAGATCGGGTGAGTTGACTTACTACCTCAAAACAAAAAAGCCCCGGCTTTATAAAAATCGGGGCCTGTATCATTAGAGCGTGGGTCGCTTATTTTTTGTCTTTAGTGTAAGCCTCGTTAAGGCCTTTTACTACGTCGTTGGTAACATCAAGGGTAGCATCGCCGTAAAGTACGGTTGGGTTTGCCCTTGAGTAGGTTAATATCATTTTGTAACCTTTGTCTTTAGCGTATTTTTTAGTGAAGTCGGCAATTTTATCGAACAGTTTTTCGCTTTCTTCACCTTGTGTGTTTTGGAACTGGGCGGTAGCATTTTGCTCGTAACCTTGTATCTCCTGGCCTTTACGTTGTAAACGTTGCTCAATAGGGGCACGTTGCTCGGCGCTCATGGTAGCGGCGTTCTTTTGGTACTCGGCAATCTCGCGTTGAAAAGCTTGTTTGCGTGCGTCAACATCACCTTGTGCCGATTTACCTTTGGTTTGCAGGCGGGTGGTCATGTCTTTTACGTAATCGTATTTAGCCAGTAGTGTATCCTGGTTAATGTAAACGATCTGTGCGCCGGCAGCAGGGGCAGCGGCGGGTGTTGAAGCCGCGGCTTTGTCGGTTGTTTTATCCTGATTACAAGCGGCAACGCTGCCTGCTATAAGTAAACCTAAAGTCAGTTTGGTTAAAAAAGATGCCTTCTGTGTCATTATTCTATCTTAAAAAAATTTCACAAATATAAACTTTACTTATAAGTATCCTAATCATTTACACGGCAAGTTTCCACACTGTCATATTTATTAACATTGCGGTAAATTGGTTTAAATTTCGTATTTTTGAAGGTTATTGTTTTAAATACGTATGAGCGAAGAAATAGAAGATAAATCAGAAGAACAAGAAGATAAATCCAATTATTCGGCAGATAATATACAGGTTTTAGAAGGTTTAGAAGCGGTAAGGAAAAGGCCTTCCATGTATATTGGTGATACAGGCTTTAAAGGTTTACACCACCTTGTTTACGAGGTAGTAGATAACTCGATAGATGAGGCGCTTGCCGGTTACTGTACCGATATTGATGTTACCATACACGAAGGTAACTCCATCACTGTAAAAGATAATGGCCGTGGTATCCCTACAGGTATCACTAAAAAAGAAGGTATATCAGCATTGCAAATTGTAATGACGGTATTACACGCGGGTGGTAAATTCGATAAAGATACTTATAAGGTATCGGGCGGTTTGCACGGTGTGGGTGTAAGTTGCGTTAACGCGCTGTCAACCCATGTTAAAACTGTGGTACACCGCGAAGGCAAGATCTTTACGCAAGAGTACGCACAGGGTAAACCATTGTTTCCGGTAAAAGAAATAGGTGTATCTGATAAAACAGGTACCATCCAAACTTTTCAGCCCGATCCGGAAATATTTACAACCACGCTTGAGTACAAGTACGAAACACTGGCCGCGCGTTTACGCGAGCTGGCTTTCTTAAATAAAGGTATCCGCCTGTCGTTAACCGACGAGCGCGAAACCAACGAAGACGGTTCATTCCACCGTGAAGATTTCTTTTCAGAAGGTGGCTTGAAAGAGTTTGTTAAATATCTTGATGGTACTCGTGCCGCAATTATACCCGAGCCTATTTACTTAGAGGGTATAAAACAAGGTATCCCGGTTGAGCTGGCATTGCAGTACAACGATACCTATTCGGAGAATGTGCATTCGTACGTGAACAACATCAATACTATTGAAGGCGGTACACACGTGGCCGGTTTCCGTATGGGTTTAACACGTACCTTAAAATCGTATGCCGATAAAGAAGGTTTGCTGAAAAACGTAAAGGTTGATATTACCGGCGACGATTTCCGCGAAGGCTTAACTGCTGTAATATCGGTAAAAGTACAGGAGCCGCAGTTTGAAGGCCAAACCAAAACCAAGCTGGGTAACAGCGAGGTGAGCGGCGCGGTTAACGTTGCCGTGGGCGAAATTTTGAGTAACTACTTGGAAGAAAATCCGAGAGAGGCCAAGATGATCGTTCAAAAGGTAATACTGGCTGCTACAGCTCGTGCCGCGGCGCGTAAAGCACGCGAAATGGTACAGCGTAAAAGCGTAATGAGCGGATCGGGCTTGCCGGGTAAACTGGCCGATTGTGCCAACAGCGATCCGGTTGTTTGCGAACTTTACCTTGTAGAGGGCGACTCGGCGGGTGGTACCGCCAAGCAAGGCCGTAACCGCGACAACCAGGCAATTTTACCATTACGTGGTAAGATCCTGAACGTGGAGAAAGCCATGGAGCACAAAATTTACGAGAACGAGGAGATCAAGAACATGTTTACCGGTTTAGGTGTAAGCATTGGTACTCCCGAAGATAATAAGGCGCTTAACCTAACCAAACTACGTTACCATAAGATCATCATCATGACGGATGCTGACGTGGATGGTTCGCACATTACTACGCTGATCTTAACTTTCTTCTTCCGTTATATGAAAGAGTTGGTTGAGTTTGGTTACGTATACATTGCATCGCCGCCGCTTTACCAGGTTAAAAAAGGTAAAGAGTTTGAATACTGCTGGAACGATGGACAGCGCGACGTAGCTATACAGCGCCTTAAAGGTGCCGGTAAAGAAGATAGCGTGCACGTACAGCGTTACAAAGGTTTGGGTGAGATGAACGCCGAGCAATTATGGGATACTACCATGAACCCGGCTACACGTACACTTAAAAAGGTAAGCATTGAAAATGCTGCCGAGTGCGATCATACCTTCAGTATGCTGATGGGTGACGAAGTTGCACCTCGCCGCGAATTCATTGAGAAGAATGCTAAATACGCTAAAATAGATACATAAGATCAGTTCCCGTAAATCGGGGATTGCAGATTGCATCTATATAGATCATACTAACGGGCAGGCTTTGAAAAAAGACCTGCCCGTTTTGTTTATATCTTAAATGATTGATATTTAAGGTGAACGGATTTGCCAGGCGATTACGTTAGCCGATTTAGCAGGCGGCTTAGTATCTTCGCCCTCATGAAGAATTTTACTACAGATGCGGAAGGGGTGGATTTTGAATTCATCACCATGAATATCAGAAAACTGCAACTGTTCCAGGTATATACTACTTATAATAATGCCCGGGTGAGGTTTCACATGCAAATAGCCGATGATGGCAATTTTTACATTACTGATAGACCAGTGTGCCCCGAAGAATACCTGCGGATGGAGCCTATGCTTAATAAGGCTATTCAAATATATGGCAAGGTAGAGTATGTGCCGCCTGTGCCTATTGAACCTGCTACGCCTCTTGAACCGGACACGGTTTAATACAATATATAAATATACAAAGGGCCGCCCTGTTTAACAGTAGCGGCCCTTCTTGTATAATATTATAAGTGCTATCTACTTTTAGCCTGAAAATCGGGGTGGCCGGCCTGCCACAATGCAAAAGAGAACATATTGGCAAAATTACGATAGGCTATTTCCTTGTTTTCGGTAAAGTGCCCGTTATCGTAATTAACAGCTAATAATACAGGCTTGCCCGAAGCTGTGGCGTTTTGCAATGCTGCCGCGAATTTCCCCGGCTGCCAAACAATCACCCGCGGGTCGTTCATGCCGCCAATACAAATCACAGCCGGGTATTTAGTGCCATCTTTTACGTGCTGAAATGCATCCATCTCGTACAAAGCCTTCGCCTCAACCGAATCCTTCACCGTGCCGAACTCCTTGGTGTTGTTCAACCCGTTGGGCGAGTTCTCCATCCGCAGGGCATTGCTGCAACTCACATTGCTAATAGCCGCCGCAAAAAGATCAGGCCTTTCGGTAATAGCGCGACCAATTAATATACCGCCCGCGCTGGTGCCTTCGCCAATAAGGTGACTGGCGCTGGTGTAATGGTTATTAATAAGGTACTCGCCCGATGCTATAAAGTCTTTCCAGGTATTAGGCTTGGTGGTTTTATAACCCGCCTTATACCAGCTTTCGCCCTTTTCGCTGCCGCCGCGTACATGCGTTTCGGCAACAATTACACCTTTATTAAGCAATGCGAGGCTGTAGGTGCTAAAATACGGCGTGCCCGATACCCCGTAAGCACCGTAACCTGTCATATAACAAACGGCGCTGCCGTCTTTTTTAACGTTCTTGTTATACAATATGGTAAGGGGCACCATGGTGCCGTCGTGGCTCTTTATTTCGGTTTCTTCTACTACAATATCGTCAACACCCGGGTAACTGAATTTAGCTGTCCATGCCGATGGTTTTACCACATGGGTAAGCGCGTTATAATTATATATGGTAAAAGGCTGTTTCCACGATGTAAGCAGGATCAGCACATCATTGCTGATAATATTTACAGGCATCACACTGGCTGTACCGCTAACCGGCAGTTTAATCTCGTCGGACTTGCTACTTAAAAAATTGTACTGATAAGCCCGGGTATTGATGCCATCATTGGTGGTAAAGTAAAAGAAGTCTTTTCCGCGTGCCATATTATCAATAGTGGCGGCCTGCTCGGGCACTACGGTTGCGGCAGTGGCTACATTAAATTTCTTCAGGTTTGATTTGGTGATCTTAAATTTAGATGCACCCGCGTAGGTAAGCATATATATGTCATCGCCATGGTTAAAGAAGTTGGTTACATGGTCATCCTTTTTAAACAGCCGCTTCCAGCTGATCATAGGTTTCAGCAGATCAGCCGCCGGGGCGTAGAAGCAATTCATATCGCGGTCTACTCCGCCAAGGTAACCGAAAATGTATTGCATATCTTCCGAATAAAATACAAAGCAAAGGTCTTCGGGTTTAATACTAAGCTTAGGATATTTTATCCGGCTGAACAATAATTTATCGGTTGATGTAGCTGTGCCTAATTGATGGTACATGCTGCGAGTATCCGTCATAGAACTCATGGACGTAATATCGCTGCTGTTTTGTACGGTATAAACAAAGCCTTTGCTATCCGGCGTCCAGCTGCTCACACCAAACCACGATGGAAATATCTTTTCCGGGTAAAGCTTTTTGGTATCCACATTCATTATATATATGGTAGACGTTTCCGATCCGCTTACCGATATACCGAAAGCTATCTTTTTACCATCCTCGCTGGGCAGGTAATAATTAATAGAATAGGCTTTTCCGTCCACAGGCACCGGATCATACAGTAAAACTTCTTTGCCGTTTTCGCCCGTTCGGTAATATAGCTTGCCTACATTTTCGGTGGCGAGTGTCTTCTTGTAAAAAAAACGCCCCCCCTTTTTTATAATATTGCTACCTATGCTGTATGGCTTAAGCGAGTTGTAGTATTGAAATGTTTTGATCAGGCTATCGCGGCCGCTGATGTTACCCAATTGAGCATTGGTATAATCAGCCTGGGCTTTAAACCATGTTTTTACCACGGTATCCTTGGTATCTTCCAGCCAGCGGTAATTATCAGTAACCTGTAAGCCGAAATAAGTATCATTAATCGGTTTTTTTGGCGATGCCGGAGCCTGTGCATGCAATGCCCCGCAAAAGAATGTCGCAATGAAGAGTGATAAAGCCTTTTTCATTTTGTTTAAGTTAATAGTTTAATTTTTGGTTGATATTGGCACTTAAATATACTTAATTGTTTAATACATAGCACCTTACTGCCACAAATTTACCCGCTTGCCATTTATTGCCGGTAGTTTAAGTACTAATATTAGCACGGTGTTTTCACGGTAATTATAATAAGTGGGTGATGAGGATGTTGATATAGTATATATAATGTGTGGATAGGGGATTTATAGCTACAGAGTGCCATAATCAACTTAAGTCGCTAAATGTTTGAGATCTCCGCTAATTTTTTCATCTTGAAAACAAGGCAGTTGCGATAAAAGGTGAAGAAAAAGGTGCGAATGATTTGCGCGGGAGAAAAAGAAACGTACCTTTGCAGCCCGCAAATAAGGAAAGCGGGACGTTCATTAAAAGGTTAAAAGAGGGTAGAAAAGCGAGCTAAAAAATTAAAAAAATAAAGTTTGCGAAACAGATAAAAGTTTCTACCTTTGCAGCCGCTTCCGGCGAGAGAGAAAAGAGGGAAAGAGAAGCGGAGGGGTAGAAAAAAGCAAGCTGAAAAAATAATAAAAAATAAAGTTTGCAGAATAAATAAAAGTTTCTACCTTTGCAGCCGCTTCCGACGGGAAGGCCATCACAACGAAAGTAGGGTAGCCGGAACGGAAAGAAGCAAGAACAAAACACAAGGGTCTTAAAGCGATTTTAAGATCACCACAAACTGAAATATCTTCACTGCAATAGTGAAAATAAGATAAGCCAAACTGAGACAGGGCGGCGATAAAGTTCTTTAAGAGAAATAGAGAAAATCATGTAGCGTAACGGG
>NZ_JBWKQC010000010.1:0-227614 GCF_059418565.1 Mucilaginibacter sp. GW821-FHT07G05
TTCGGATCCGCCGGCTTGATCGATTTGGTCTCAAATGATTTGGACGGCAGGATCTTCAGCGCATAATTGAGGAGGAATCTGCAAAGACAGATCAGCGCAAGGAACAGCAATAACAGCCAGTGCAGGTGAATGAAGATCTTAAAGCCGTTCCACAGATCGTTCGTGTCAATATAAAAACGAAGCGTATCCCATTGCTCCAGTAATCCAACCAGCCAAAAGATGAACAGGATCGGAAAGAGACCGGAAAGTGCGATAAAGAATTTGATCTGCCTGGAATACATATATGATAATAGCTGAAGTAAAAATACTTAAAAAACCGTTATTTGATCCGGGCAAAAACGGGGAAGGCCGGAATAAAAAACGGTTTGGAAAGTGAACGACCTGAAGTAAACAAATAAAAAAAGCAGAAAAGGCCTACATTATTTTATCCGAATGGATCATTCTTACTTTTTTGGAGCATGTGCTTTTTCACACGGCTCAGGGTGTCTTTGCTCATCCCAAGATATGAGGCGATGACATGCTGGGGGAATCTGGCAATAAGTCCCGGATAGCAAGCCGCGAAATCTACATATTTTTGTTCTGCCAGAGCACTTATGGAGGAATTAAGCCTGCGCTGATTGGCGATATTGTTGCGTTCGTCCAACTGCCGCATCATCTCATAAATAAAAGGCGTTTTATCCAGCAGGTCCAGAATGTTTGCCCTGGAGACCAGCAACATTTCCGTATCTTCCCAGGCATCGATATGGTAGATGCTCGGCGTGCACATGACCCAGCTTTCCCGGTCGCCCATCCACCACTCCTCGACGCCAAGGCGTACCATGTGTTCCGTACCTTTATCGTCTACGGAATACTGCCGCATCGCACCTTTGACAACGAAAGCAAAGTTTTTGCATTGGTCACCTGCCTGCAGCAGGTATTGTTTCCTTCGTAGCTTAAAAGGAATGAATGCCTTTTTAATCAGTTCTTTTTCCAGTTCGGTCAGCGGCCCTGACCTGAATTTTTTTAAATAGTCAAATAATACGTCGTGCATTATTAAACATCGCCCACCCAGCGCTTTTAGTAGTCGTTAATATTATTAGATATTTGTCGTTTTATACATCAAAGATAAGGCCTTTCGCGCAAATATGAATTTGAAGTCGCCACAATTGCCGGTCTTGATTACTAGCAATTTAAGGCTTTACATACCCATATTTTCTTTTGATGATAAAAGTCTACAAAGATCACAATAATTTCAGACCTGCATTGTAGACATAGTTCTACTCTTTCAGCGAAAATTAGTCCTATTTCGACCTTTACCGGGATATTTCTTTTGATAACGGCTGCAGCCGTTGCTGTCAATTTTGATCAGGACACGACTTCGGAAACGAAAGCTTTCAAAGCGGCCATTTTGCCCCCGCGAAAACTCCAGACATCACAGTAATCGGAAGTAGTAGTGCCGCCGTTTCCGTCTTTCAGCTTTATTCTTCCAACGGCTACCACATCTTCGCCATCGCCGATCAGTTGTTGTACATCAAACTCAGGAGGTTCCGTATAAACAGCGTTCATATAATCGCGCACGGCCTGTTTGCCGGATAGTACCTGATCGCCTACAAAGTCCCAGATCACATCCTCGGTGCACAGGGCAAGGAAGGCTTCGTGGTCACCACTGGTAACATGTTCGTTGGCTTTTAAAAGTATTGCTTTATTGTCTGTCATATTCTGTAATATTTTAGTACTTCACCATGAAAAACACCGTGAAAAGGCGGTTGTTTTGATCGAGAAAACGGATACATCGTGCCCGGGCGAGCTTTTGGCCCGCCATTGAACAAGACAGGCCGTGAAGGGTATAACGCTTTAACGCCCTGTAGCTGAATGCTTGTTCCCTAAGTAACATCAGATTCTATGGATCAGCGGTAATTAAATAAGATACTCTTTACCGGCTTTTTGTATAATTGGAATAGACGGTCTCTACCTGCGTTGTTATCGTTTTTCCCAAAAAAGCTGCTTCCATGTTCAGATTATCACCTGAAGGAAAATAACGTTTCGCCGAATTATCATAAAAATATTTGGTCAGTATCACAAACCTGTTCGCTGTGAGCGGACCGATCTTGACCGGTTTTTCATTGACAAGCGCCAGCTGGGTTAGTTGCCTTGTTTTCAGATCGACGGTCAGCACCGCGCGGCAATCTTTCAGGAATGGCGCATCTCTGGGTATCGAAGCGGCATCAAGTTTATAGCTGATGACCAACTGATCCGCAGTTTCACTGTCTATTTTGTAGGTATTATTATCCGGTTTATCTACCGGGGGCTTTTCCCTGGCGCTCCGGAAGATGTTGGTTTCATATTTTGAAGGCGCTTTGCCGTCCACGGAAACCACTGTCCATTTTTCATAGGGAGCTCCGGATGGATCAAATTTTGCCTGGATAACTTTCGTTTTACCGGCGGCCGTGGTCGACTCCCTGAGATCGAATGCCCGGTCAGCAGGGGTTCTCAGGTTTGCCGGATCTAAGAAAGACTGATCTACGCCGTTTTTTGTAAGCGCACCGGTGATCAATGATTTTTGTGCAGATGCCCGGGACGCAACTGTCAATAAGGAAATAAAAATAAATAGCCCTTTCAGGCCGATCATTCCGGCTTTCCGGAAGTTATAAGTGTTGTTTTTCATATTCATGTTTTTTGATCTTTAAGCCGGTTCAAAGCATCCCTGACCGCAGGCCATGGCAAAGCACGGCCATGATCCATACGGCCGGCAGGAGCTGACAGGCAGGCTAATTAAATTATTAACCCTGGTAAATGGTGATGATTGCGCTGTTAATTGACCGTGTTATCAGGCGGCATGGATAACATTTTGCTGTTGATGAATTCAAAGAAATCTTTCCGGTAAGCCTCACCGATAGTGATCGGCTTTTCTTCATCTAATATCCTCACCATGTTTCCCTCGATCGCGGTCAGATGGCTGAGCGAAATAATAAATGATTTATGGATCCGGACAAAGCCCCTGGAAGACAAATTTTCTGAAAGCTCTTTCAGTTTAAGATAGGTCGTAATCTTTTTCTGGTCATCCATGTGAATGATGGCGTAGTTGCTCAGTCCTTCGATATAGGTGATCCTGCGGGAATCTATCTTCAGCAGCTTACCTTTCTGTTCCGTTTTCACGAATACGTAATGATCCTGCTCTGCGGGCGGCCGGACATTGCTGTGAATGGTCCACAGACGGTTGACCGCCTTGAGGAACCGAAGGAACTGGACCGGCTTCAGCAGATAATCCACCACGGCATGTTCAAAGCCGTCCAGGGCATATTCCTTATAGGCGGTGGTCATGATGATATGGCTGTCTTTACTGATCAGCTTCAGCATTTCGATGCCGGTAAGGTGCGGCATCTGTACGTCCAGAAATACCAGGCCCGGTTTCAGGTCAGCGATCATAGCCAGTCCTTTTATGGGATTGGTCGCAGTGCCCACCACCCGCAGAAAATGCACCTGGCTTATATGCTGAACGAGCAGGTCGATCGCATGCTGCTCATCATCTACTATCACACAATCTATCATAGTGCAAATTTTATATTTATCGTTACTCTGAAAATATCGCCGCTGTCCTTTACCTTAAAAGATGAACGGCTTTCATAGGTCAGCTTCAGCTGCTGCCGGATGTTTTGCAGGCCAACGCCGTTGGAGAGCTCTTTTATACCCCTGCCTTTTTTGTTCTCGATAAAAAAGGTGAGCTCATTGACCCGGGTGCTGATCCGGATCAGCAAGGGATGTTCGGGGTCATGCAGGTCACCGTGCTTAAAAGCATTCTCGACCAGCGTGATCAGTATCAGCGGCAGTATCCTGATGGATTGGTCATCTATCTGCTCTTCGTAACGGATATTCAAGCCGTGGTTGTGGCGGCGCTGGTTGATCTCGATCACATTTTTCAGATGTTCGAGCTCATCCATAATGTTGACCTTACCATCTGCACTTTCACTTGTTCCTAAAGCGTACCGCATGATATTGGCGAGCATCAGCACTGAATCTGCGGTTACCCTGTCGACTTTGATCACCTTCCCGTAGATAAAGCTTAACGAGTTGAAGAGGAAATGCGGGTTGATCTGATGTTTCAGCGCGATCAGTTCTGCTTCGGTCTTTTGCTTTTGCAGCATGATACGCTCCTTGCTTTTATTTACCCATTCCACCAGCAGCGCAACGGATAAACTGCTGATCAGCGTGAACAGATAAGAAATGACCAGGATCCAGCCCAGTGAATGTTCAGACAACCTGGCAGCAGCGGCATTTTCGCTGCTGCTCTCATACAGGTAGGTGCCATAGTTGACCGAGAACTTTACCAGAAACAGCAACAGCGTGATCAGGAGGGCACTCCGGCGGCTGCGCTGTCCATGCATCGCGGGCAGGATCACCACAAAGATTAGGACATAATGGGTGACGACAGATTCTGCTACAAAATTCAGCAGGCCAAGGGCCAGCCCATTTTCGCCCGCAAAATTCTGGACCGTTTTGTCCGGGGTAACCAAATAGGATAACATAAAGAAAGCACCATAAATGAACAGCGAGAATACGGTAAGCAACAGTAATCGCCTGCAATTCATTTTAAAGAATTTCAATACCGAATCGTACATGTTATCTGTGTTAACCAGGCCCCTGAACAGAGATGCGCCTTATTCGTATTTAATGAAGGTAGCACTTATTTTTTTCTGTTTAATGTCCACCGTGGACGAGCTGCTGGTACCGGTCACATTCTTCCTGTTGGAACGGCTGACCACACCCGTGCCGGTCTGCTGCGTACTCACTACTTCTTCCGAAAGGACCATGATGACGCCATCGGCCCCTTTGGCCTTTCCTAATTCGATCACCTTTTGCTGTGCGGCTTCCAGTGAGCCAAAGCCTTTACCGACATCGGTAGTGCCCATTGTGGTGTAATTTTTTTTGACGTCTTCTTTAGCCAGATAGACATCGACATTCGAAGTCGGGGTATACGTTTTCCCGAAATACTTCGGAGTTGAACATGCCGCCAACATTCCCATTATCAGGAAAGTGATCAGCGTAAATACGGTTGCCTTTTTCATTTTCTTTTTTTTTGATATGATCAATAGATGTTTCACGGTTCCCTGTCCGCCGCCGTATCAGTGTATGACCGGATGCGGCTTCCCAGAACCAGAACAAAAGTAGCCCGGGTATGCCCCGCGGTAAACTCTATTATGTGAACGGGCGTTTTGTCTATGCAACCCGGCGGCCCTCTGCTTATGTTTTAAAAAAAACAAGGTTTGCACCAGCCGGTGCAAACCTTGTACGTGTCCAAACGAAATAAAATGTATAAAAATCATCAGATCGTTTTGGCCAGTTCCCTTAACAATTCTTCGAGCTTTAATTCACCATCCACGGTCTGGGCTCCGACTTTCATGCCGCCGCGGATCAGTTGTTCAGCCGCAGGCAGCGCAAACAGGCCGGCCCAGGCCTCATGTTCCCGCAGATATCCCTGGCCCAGGTCTGCAGGGGGCACGGCGATTTTGGCGGCCCTGATCACGCCTTCCGGCAGGGCGGCGATGTTCCGGGCGAGCGTGTCTACAAATTCGCCGAGCTGCGCTGCCGGCATTGCGCGGTTGATCCAGCCGTACTGAGCCGCGGTGTCCGCATCGATCAGGTCTGCTCCCAATAATATTTCCAGGGCACGCCCCCTGGTCATTTTCAGCGGGAGGTACTGTGTCGCGCCGCCACCCGGAACTATGCCCATCAAAGCTTCGCACTGCGCAAGCCCGGCGCTTTCCCGGGCGGCAAAGCACATGTCAGCAGCTGTTACGAATTCCGCGCCGCCGCCCCTGGCGATACCTGCCAGTTTAACGATCGTTACCTGTGGCTGCCGGCGGAGCATTTCACCAAAACCCTGAAATACATTCATTCCTTCAGGTATCTCGGCGGCGATCCCGTCGAAGGCATGCGGTGCATCGATAAGCGTCATATCCACATGGGCGATGAAGAAATCCTTGTTGGCGCTATCAAACACCACTACCCGGATGGTATCATCGGCCGCTATTTTTTTCAGGAACGTCCTGATCTCACCCATCAAAGTGACGTCGAGCACATTGACAGGCGGATTACTGATCGTTACCCTGGCCACACCGGCTTCGACGTTTATACTGATTGTTTTGAATTCCCCGGGATAACTACCGGATGCTGTGTTATCAATTTTCATATGAAGGTTATATTTTAATTTATGACTTCCCTGAAGGGTTTAGCAGTGCAAAATTACAAGCCGTATCAGGTATATTTGCTGCCGCTAAACCCGAGGTAAGCACGAGAAAAATGACAGTAGCTGATAACTACATCTGTAACATAGAAAGCCAGCATGAGCTCAATTATATCCAGGACACGCTATATGTGATCAGCGGCAAATGGAAATTGCAGATCATGGTCGCTGTTCTCAACGGTCACCACCGGTACCGCGACATCGCTAGGGCGATACCAGGCATCAATTTCAAAATGCTATCCAAAGAACTCCGGGAAATGGAGCTGAACAAGCTCATCGAACGTTCTGTCGATGAAGGTCCGCCGGAGATCATCGAATATCTTGCAACGGAATACTGCAGGTCACTGTACCCTTTGCTGGAACAGATGATCAGTTGGGCAAAGCATCATCGTACGGTGATCTGACCGGTAAAACTTTCGTAAAGGAAGAGCCGACCTTAACCGGTCGGGATCAGGTTACTACCCTCTGACCATCCTTTGAATATTGCTGCGGCGCGTAAATATTCCTCCGCACTGACCGGATCCTGAGGCATCAGATAGTGGGTCAATGTAAGGGAACTATCCCTGTGCAATAATTTACCCTGTGCCTCAAAGAACCTGCGCATGAAAAAAAATCTCGGCCTGCACAGCCGCAAACTAAGTTCATTCACGGCCTCATACCGGAATCCATTCCTGCCGGCAGCAGCTGATAAGATCGATGCGATCTCCCTGCCGCTGACCAGGTCACCTGCCAGCGTGATCTTTTCACCCCTGAACAGTTCCGGCGAGGCGAATATTTCTGCGACCGAGTCGCCGATATCGCTCAGCGCCACATACGGGACCGTGGCATCAGCGCTGAATCGTTCGACGATACGATTACCGCTGATCTTAAGGACATCGCTGCCGATGTTGTCCATGTAAAGGGCCGGACGCACAATGACACCGCCCGGGAAGTAACGGGTGAATAATTCTTCGATTATCAGCTTACTGTCTATCCACGACACGCCGGAAGGAGCTCCCGCCAGATTGATCACGGAACTGTAGACGACCTGTTCCACGCGGGCTTCCAGGCAGGACCAAATTATATTTTTTCCCTGTCGCATCTCAGCGTTCGTATCGAACCGGCCGAGCTCATAGGACCAGGGCTGGGTTAGGCAGAATACTCCGTAAGCACCATTAAAGGCGGCAAGTAATGAACCCATATCTTCCAGGTCTGCCTGAACGATCCTGGCACCCTGTCCGGCCAGCTTCAGTGCTGCGGCGGAGTTGGGATCCCGCGTCAGGGCGGTCACATCCCATAGGCCAGTCTTCAGTAAAGCGGTCGTTACGGCACGGCCCTGATTTCCGGTAGCTCCGCATATAACTATTTTTTTCCTATTCATATCTGCAATTTTATCCATAGCTGATTTCCCCTGCCAACAGATACAAAATTCCAAGGGCTGACCGATATCAGCCCTTAGTTCACTAGCGCCTTTTGATCGTCACGCCCACATGTCACTATGCGGGAGAATTAAATCTTCGTTCGCAATTTCTTAATAATTCGCACGCAATCAATTTGGATAGCTGACCAGGTTTAAAACAGAGAGCGCTTTAAATATTTCAGTTAACGGTGATGCCTGATTGATATCGCCCAGGTCAACTGCCGCAAATCCCAGATTCGCGATGATCTTTCCGACCGTTTCCTTTGCGGAGGGGTGGTCACCTGAGTAGAAGATCACGCGATTACCGCCATTCACGGCAGGCTCTGCGTCGAGCGTTGCCGCGATCAGGGTATTAAAGGCTTTAACTACCTTCGCGTTCGGAATCAGTTCAGAGATCACAGCGCTTGTTGGTTTGTCAGCCGGACCGCTATGCATATTGTTCGTTGTGTCGATCACTATCTTTCCAGCCAGCTGCTCTTTTACTTTTTCCAGCGCACCGGCCGTTTGATCCCACATAACGGCAAGAACGACCAGATCTGCATTTGCAGCATCTTCGCTTGTGCCGGCAGTCGCCAGTTCGCCAAGTTCCTGCACCAGCGGCTGCAATGATTCAACTCCTCTTGAATTTGAAATGATTACCTGATATCCAGCCTTAACAAATTTTTTTGCGAGTGCTTTTCCGATATGGCCCGCACCAATAAATCCTACTTTCATAAGTATGTTTTTTTGTTTGATATGTAAAAATGCATCGTCAGCGCCTGAAAGGCGATGAGATATGTTATTAAATCATAGCGACAATTGTCAATGAAGACTGCTGCCGGTGGAGCGATGATCCGTCCGGAACTACCTCGTAGCAATAAAAAAGGCCACTATAGAAACCGCCAGACCGCCGATAAAAACCATGTACGCGTAAGAGAGAAAAGTGAATTTCTTGTTCAGCACTTTCCGCACATTAAAGACCTCTTTGTACATTTCGTTATAAACCTGTTCTTTACCGCCTTTCAGAAAGCTATCGAGCTGCACTGAATAGTTATCAAAATCCGCGTCGCGAAACTCCGTGCCGACCAGATCGAAGCTGCCGAAGAAAAAGGTCTGATAGCTTTTGGATGAACGGTCCTGGATGTAGGAGTTACGCTGCGGCCGGCTGGCCAGGATGCAAAGCAGGATAGTGACAAAGGCCACCGCCAGGATAATGAATATGGGAACGATCAGCATCGGATATTTTTCGGTGCGGCTCATGGTAAATGCGATCACTACGGATATCAGGACCGAGTTCACCTGGATGAGCAGGCCTGCTTTGGAATCCGCCACATCGACCAGCTTCACATAATTACGGAACGCGATCTTGAACAAGTCTTCTGTTTCTTTATCTGACATTACCGACGTACTGCCTTTTCCCGCAGCAGGTTCACCGGACAGCCGCTGGATGCGCTTGGCCACTTTATTTTTATTGCGGAGCAGTTCATCGGTATAGTTCTTTTTCGCATATTCCGTATAGCAATGTGTTCCTGATAATTCTTCCCGCAGCCTGGTCAGGATGGCCAATTCATCGTACTGTTCATCATTAAGCCTGTTCATCTCATCTTTCAGATAAACCACATGCAGTAGAAGATCGTCCGTGGCGAGCCGGAAATCCAGCGCATCCCACACCACTTTTTCCAGTATGGTTACGGGAACCTCATTACGCAGGTGCCTGCTGATCAGTTCGTGAACAACCTCCAGCTGATCACCCGGATAATCAGCCTGCGCGGTAAAATCATCCAGCAGTTTAATGCCGGTGTCCTCCAGCATCATTATATTGGTCACCCCGGCATAACGAAAGCAGCAGGCCAGCAGCGCATTACCCAGGTCAAAACCCTTTAGTTTTTCGTCTTTGGCGATCTTGCTGCATTCACGGGAGATCCGTGTACATAATGACAAACCAAAGTTGAAGTTATCCTCGGAAAACGATGAGTAGTAACTGCTCAGATAACCCAGCGCGGATTCATAAACATTCAGTACATTCTTTTCCATTTTATTGCTGTGTTGGGTGATGTGATGTCCTGAGCTCTTCGACAAGAGCCGGTGAGGGCTGTATGCCACCAACGGAAGGCTGCAGACCGGCAATTTCGCCGGCGGTTTTATCAGCTCCGGCTTCGTCAGCAGCTTCGTTCGTACGCAGCCGGAACTCAGCAATACGACCGCTCAGAAAATCAAAAGCCTCATTGCGCTTCTTTTTATCTTTTTCCTTTTCAAAAGCCTTAATGACCGATGCGAATTTTTTTTTCAGGAATTTAACCTGTTCTTTTTTCTTGCTCATAATGATATCGTTTAAATAAAGCCCGGTCACAGCCGGTAATTAAGTGAGATATAGGGGTACCAGCCTTCGCCGGAATGTCCCGCCAGTATTTGCACGACGCCCAGTCCTGCCGGCGAAAAATAGAAGCCGCCGCCCTCACCATAATGCCAGCTGTCTGTGTTGGCCCCTGACTGCCATACTCTGCCCGTATCAAAAAAACCGGTAAAACCCAGCTGCCCCGGTAGGATATAGCCGGCAATATTGGCTATACGAAGGCGTGCCTGGAAATTATTATAGACCATATGTTCGCCGGCGAACCTGTTTTTCAGGTATCCCAGCAGGTTTCCCTGTCCGCCGAGGTACATCGACTGGTAAAAGCCCGGTTTACCCACACTTACGCCGCCGCCTATCCGGTCAGCGACGGTAAGGCGCCCGCTGGGGTCAACTTTGCCGTTAATGGTAAAAGAGGGCATCAGCTGTGCATAGGAACGGGCTGCATTATTCAGTCCCGCGTAACCCTGAAGCCTGACCGTGAGCAAATATCCGCTGCTTGGAAGAATTGTATTGTTCCTGCGGTCCTGAAGAAAATTGAGCAGCAGGCCGGCATGAAGCTTTGTTTTTTCATAAGTAGTGCTGTCGTAACTACGGATCAGTCCCGGCCGCGTAACTGAGCGGCCGATGTTGTCTTCAGCATCAAATTGATAAAACTGAAGGGAAGGACCTATACTCAGGCTGCTGTTCCTGCCGGTCTGCCAGCGCAAAGCCGGGTTAAGGTGGTAAACATCGTAGCGCGCACGATAAAATCGACGGTAATCGCCGGTTTTGTCAAATAGCGTATGATTGCCCTGACCAAAAAAGTTCTGCGAATTATCAGGTGCCTGCGCTACGAAATCCAGAGTTAGGTCTGCCTTGCCGATCGCTTCCCGCCACTGTCCGGAGTAATTGATGCCGAAAGCATTTGTCGAGAACGAATGGGTGAGCATCAACTGCTGAATGGTCGTATAAGGCTGTTTCCGGAATCCGTCATGCCCGGTATAGCGGAAGCCGAGGCCGAAAAGAAAGCCGTCGTCCCGGTTGATATTGGCCGTCGCCAGCGGCATCCAGACATTGTAAGGATCGGTCGGTATGAATTTTCGGTTGAGGGTATCGGTAGTAAGGTGGAGCCGCATCCGGCCGGTATTTCCACCGTACACCGAACTATCGACCCCTCCGTAAATATGTACCGGCTTTTTAGCTGATCGCACATCAAAAGATTTAATTCCGGTACTGTCTACGATACGGATTCGGACACTGGAATTGGGTGCATCAATGATGATCCGGTCATTACCTGCAGAAGTATACAAGCGCAATTCCGAGGTGATCTTTGGATCATAGGTCATATCCATCAAGGTTCCCCGGATACTGCCATCCTTTGCGGATTTTTCAACGAGCACATGCAGGCCTTTATCCGGGCCGTCGCTGATCGTCACCTGCTCATTTTTATCGCTCAGCCGGAGGTCGGCGATCCGATAGATAAAATGGTAGTATTGAGCCATTGCTTTGGGGATGCTGTTGCGGCGTTCCCGCATCTTGCTGAATAGCTCATTGTGCCGCAGCCGGTATATCTCGGCCGGCAATCTCCGCAAAGCGGCTTCCAGCACATCATCAGTTTCTGCTTTAACAAACTCCTGTGTGATTCGCATCCAGTCTGCATAGCTGATCTGTGCATCCGGATAAGCTTTGAGAAACTTAGTCTTGAACAGGCTGAATTTCACGCGTGGTATTTTAGGGTTGTAATCTTCCAAAGCAGGATTGATCCAGGGTAAGGAGGCTATCCAGGGGAAGAATCCATTATTAATGTGAAATACCTGGTCCCGGTCACGGGGTACGCCGATATATTTTCGGGCACTGCCGTCACGCGTAACCGCCCAGCGCCACTGGTCTTCATGCCTGTCCCAATCACCCAGCAAAAGATCAAGCAGGCGTGCGCGCAGGAACTGCTCACCATCGAATCGCGCATCGTGGCTTTGCATCAGTTCCTTTTCAAACTTGATCGTATTATCCGAGGGTCCGGCCGGATCGCGTTCTTCCAGCAGGCAGATCATCCCCGTGAATAGCTGCCGGTACTGCCCGAGCGCCGGATCATCCGCGACCACGCCGATGATCGGACTGGAATACGGTACACGAGCTGCTTTAGCCAGCGGAGGAACGACCAGCGCGGAAAAAGGCTCTTGTCCGCTGAATTCATCGCCGACCCAGTCGACCACAAATGTGCCGCGCAGGTTTTCCGGCACGACCCTGTCCGGAATTTTTTCAACACTGCGGAGCACCCATTCTTTGCCGGACGGATCTGTCAGCCGAAGGGACTTTGACTGCATTCCGCCACCCTCTCTGACCGGGGTCAGGCCGCCATAAAGGGCCGATACGCGCAGTACCGGCAATTTTACAGGTATTGACCAGTCTTTGCGATAATTCTCCCCGAAGAAAATTCGATGGATGCCGTTGACATCGTTATAGGCCGGGTGCACGCCGGCTCTCACACTGTCGGCTCCTGGCGGAACGATCACCTTGCCGATCTGGGCAAAAAGACTTGCCGGCGAAAAGATCAGCGACAGCAGGAATAAGTTTTTTCGGGTTATCATCTTCGTATAAATCGAGACCGGGATCACTCCCGGAGAAACATCCGGGAGTGAACTGCAAACGGTCAGTTAGCTTAATATAAATTCTTCAAGTTCCTGATTGAACTTTTCGGTTTCCTCAAGAAACAGTGCGTGGCCGCTATGTTCAAAAGCGATAAGTTCCGAATCTTTAATGCCCTCGTGCATCTGCTCCGCGAGCTGGAAATCGCAGATCTTGTCATAACGACCATGGAATATTACGGTTGGGATACTGATGTCTCCCAACTGCGGGCGCAGGTCCGTATCTTTCAGCGCGATGAGGCATTGTGTAGCGGCGTAAGGTGAGGCCTCCCAGTTAATGGTTCCCAGCCAGGCTGCCATTCCCGGAGATACCGAGGTCTCGCTGGCCGGGAAGATCGCGCCAAAATCCTCATATAATTTAGGACGATCTACCCGGCTCAGGTCGATCAGCGCCTGGGCGGCTTCCTGAGTGACATTAAACGGAAAATCGGGGCGTTGCGTCCAGATCGGGGCTGCTGCCCCGAATAAGGCCAGTTTGCTGATATGCTCCCCTTTATATTTGCTGGCAAAATAAATAGAGATAGCACCTCCCATAGAAAAGCCGCCAAGCACGGCATCTTTAATATCCAGTTTTTCCAGCACGGCTTTAATGTCGGCAGCGAAGATCTCATAATTGTATGGTCCGTACGGTTTGGCCGATTTGCCGAAACCGCGCAGGGTGACCCCGATCACGCGGATGCCCCGCTCCACAAAATACTGGTACTGGTATTCATACATGGCGTCACTCAACGGCCAGCCGTGAATCAGGACGAGCGGTTTGCCTTCGCCGATATCGGTAATATGCAGGCGCACATTAGGGGCTACTTTAATAAATTCTTTTCTGGACCCGCCGGTCAAATTTTCGTTATTTACGTCGTTCATAATATGGAGATATAGAGTTGTTTTAAATAGTCAGGTAATATGGACCGTTCAAAGGGTGTTTTCAGATACCCGCAGGTCATTGATATCGAGTAAATGTTCGGCTTTGCGTAACGCTTCATCGGTAAAGGTTTTTTCGTTCTTCATTTTAAAAAGTTCCTGTCGCTGGTGATCATGTATGTCAGCCATCACCTGCTGAAATTCGTCCCGTTCTGCATTCCTATTGACACATACTTCGACCGAATCCAGGTAGATCTTATTGCCTTCGATCTCCCGTTTGAGCTTTTCTGCGTAAGCCTTTACCAGGCTATTGGTGCTCGACGAAATATGGCGTGCGTTCAGCCTTTTTAACGCTACTGCATCCAGCCTGAGCCTGATGCCGGCATGCTGTTCGTGGTCAGGCAGTATCGGATCAAGCTCGGTGATGCCGATCAGCCTGATGATGACAGGCAGGGTGAGTCCCTGAAAAACGAGGGTAATGAAGATCACAATGAAAGTGATAAAAATGATGAGATCGCGGTAAGGAAAAGCTTTGCCGTCATTCATGTAAATCGGTATGGATAAGGCAGTCTCCAGCGATACCACACCGCGCATACCGGCCCAGCCAATGATGAGCGGATGTTTCCAGCCGGGCGATGGTGTCAGCCTTTTCGTTCTGCTGAACCAACGGGGCACGTATACGGTAGCGTAAACCCACAGGATCCTGATCAGGATCGCTATTATGCTGATAAAAAGGCCATACCTGATTGAGATCGCGAGTGACATCTTGCCCAGGCTGTGCACAATATCAGGCAGGTCCAGGCCGATCAGGATAAATACCAGCGTGTTCATGACAAACACGAGCGTGTGCCACACACCGGTCATGTTCATCCTTGTACTGCCGGTCTTAAACATTTCATGGGCCCGGAAAGACATGAACAGGCCACCGCTCACTACAGCCATGACCCCGGAAAAATGAAAATGCTCTGCCGAAAGGAAAAGCATATAGGGCGTCATTACCGTTAATGTGGCATCAATAGAGGGTGAAGTAGGCAGGAAGCGATGAATAGCATACATGATATGTGCACCGGCCAGCCCTGTAACGATCCCCATACCTGTGACCATAAAAAACTGTCCGGTCGCCTGCTGCAGCGAAAAAGTCCCGGTAAGAACAGCCGCCAGCGCAAAACGGAAAACGATCAGGGAAGATGCGTCATTTACCAGGCTTTCTCCTTCCAGTATCGTCGTCGTCCGATTGGGGACCTTGATCCCTTTTAAGACCGTGGTGGCCGCTACCGCGTCCGGCGGGGAAATGATACCACCGATAAGAAAGCCCATGGCCAGTGTAAATCCCGGAATAAAGTAATGTGCAGCATAGGCAACCGCTAAAGAAGTGATGAACACCAGCCCGAAGGCCAGCAGGGCGATACCGCCGCTCCATCTTTTGAATTCTTTCCAGGATGTATACCAGGCGGCTTCATACAGTAGGGGCGGCAAAAAGATCAGAAAGATCATTTCGGGATCCAATTTTATTGCCGGAATGCCGGGGACAAAACCGATACCTAATCCGGCCAGCACAAGAAAGATCGGATAGGCTATGCGTATCTTCTGAGCGAGCATAACCAGGAGCATCACTGCAAAAAGAAGCGCCAGAATAAACAGCAATTTTTCATGCATCTACTGTCAGAATTTAAATGCTAAAAGTGAACTGATAAAAAAACCGTCTTTGTGCTGCGGAACCGCATCATTAATAAAATTCCCGGTCTTAAAGTATTGCACACCGGCGTTGTAGCTCAGGAACCGGCTGATCTGCCAGGATGCCGTAGTCACATAGGCTGTGCCGATGTACTGGCTGTTTGAATTGGAGGAACCCAGGCTGAGTGAACCATCCGGACGGTAAATACCATCCTGCAGGGATTGACGCCAATAGAAAACCGTTTCTAAAGAGAGCAGCACCTTGCCGGCCGGGCTCCAGGTCAGATTAGGGTGCAGGGAAAGCAGGTTTCCGGGACCAGCCTGGGGATTCATACCGAAATAACCGCCGTTCGGAAATAATGCGTTAAAGGTGCCCAGTTTTCCATCTCCCTTCGTATTATCCCCTGAGATGAAATCACTGCGGAGTTTTACAGTCGGCGCGCCGTTCACATTGGCAAAGCGATAACCGATATCCATTGAACCGCCCCAGGCACGTATATCCGACATCCCGAACTTGCCCACCTGGTAACCGATCTCAAAATTATAAAGCAGTTCAGTTCCGTTGGCCCAGATCCTGGTGCCCAGGGTATGCCGCGATTCAGGGGCGATACCGTCATCGAATCCGGACTCAGCCCGGTGGATGCCCAGATAATACAGGTCGATATTGAACATTTTAGCAGCTGCATGCGTGCTGTAAACACCCCAGAGGCTGGATCTCCGGTTTACCGGGTTATCAAAGACGCCGGTTTTTACATTGCCCGCCGCCATCACAAAGCCATCTACATTCCACTTCGGGGAAGCGTAGGCAACCTTCGCCCCGTCAAAGTAAAGGCGAAGGTTAGGGCCTTCACGGACGTCGAGCAAACGGCCGCTGCCGTACTGCAGCTCCTGGCGGCCCAGCCGGATGGTCAGCCTGCGATCAGCTTGCTGATACGGGATGAGGTCTACGAACAGGTTCTGAACGTTCAGCTGGTCTTCATCGATCGGCCTTGGTCCGGTTTTGCGTCCGTTTTCCAGGCCGCTTCTCAATTGGCCGAAGACCCTGATCCTGTCACTTATGTGCAGATCAGCATGAAGCTGGTATCGCTGCAGCAGGAAAACATCGCTGCCGAGGCCCCTTGCGCCCCAGTCTTCGTTTGAAGCCCGGTCCAGTTCAGCCCGCATTTCACCGCCGAAGGACAGATAAGTATTTCCGCTTGGTGAAAGCGGCTGGTATTTCAGTTTATTGTAGAATGTTCTGGTACTATCCTTTAAATAGGAATAGTCCTCCTCAAAACGCAGCAGCCTGAAATTTTGGGCATGGGAGAATTTTGAGCATGTTAAAAAACCTATCAGAAGTAGAAATCTTATTTTCATCTGTCGTGCGTTTTGTCAATTTATATTTGATCCGTGCTTTCCGGAGGCCTTATCGCTCCGGCAATCCTTAATTCTGATGTGATGCTGATATTTCCTTTCAGTATTTTCGATATCGGGCAATTCTCCGCTACATGTATTAGCCGCTGCTGCAGTTCCTGATCCGAAACTTCCGGGATAGTTATATGCCGTTCGATGTGCATGACGGTTCCTTCGCTGGTTATTTTTTGGAACATGTTCGCTTCAACGCTGATCTCCGGCATGGACAGACCTTTATGGTCTGCGTACATCCTTAAGGTGGCCAGCGTACAGGATACGAGAGCGGACAACAATAGTGTGTACGGGTCGGGACCCAGGTCTTTGCCACCCAGTTTTTCCGGTTCGTCGGTGATCATCACGCCGTTCCGCCAATGAACTGCGGTCAAAAATTTTTCATTGCCAATGATCCCTTTTACAGGATGTTCCAGTAAATATTTCATTGGTGCCAGTCTTTACTCCACACATCTTCATATTCTGCCGGATGACGCTGGAACTGCGCGTTCACATATGGACAGAGCGGAATGATCTTCAAACCTTTTTCTCTGGCATAACCGACAAGTTCGGCCAACAGTAATTTTGCGAAGCCTTTGCCTTCGAACTCGGGGTAAACCTCGGTATGGAATACCGCTAACCGGCCCCCTGTCATGGCCAGGTTCATTTTTCCTGCCTGTACTTCGTCCGAAAAGAGCTGCACCTCACCGTGGACTTGATCTGTAAAAACAATTTTTGTATTTTCCATTTTATGTGGTCCGGGCTGCCCCGGTTTAGTTGATAGTGATGATCGTGAATGTTTTTCCGATGGATTTTGCGGATTTGTCATACGGAAAATGCCTTAGTGATTCGGGCTGTCTGTATCTGAATTGCGCCGGCCCCCTGCCTGAAAATGCAGCCGGTCGGATTTCTGATCCCTGCTCACGGGAGTTATTTTCTTCCCTTTTCGTATTTATGCGTGTGTTCATAAACATATGCTTGATTTTTGCAGACTTATAAAACGAGTGTTCATAGCGTGGCCAGGGCGGCTACACCGGATGATCGATCCATAAGCAGATGCACAAATCTCCGCAACAGGGAGCTTTCAGAAAGATGACAATTGTAAAGAAAAGAAGTAGATATAGGTCTACTTAAATATGGGGAAGGAACAATGGAAAGTTACTATTTCAGCTTTAGTTTGCGTTTGACACGGCTTAATGTATCTTTATTTATGCCGAGATATGATGCAATAATATGCTGCGGAAAACGATCGGCGAATGCCGGATAACGCTCTACCAGATCTGCATACCGCTTACCTGCGGTATCGGTCAAAGCTGAGGTGAGCCGGCGGTTATGAGCTATCTCCATATTCTGATCAAGCATCCTTTTCATTTCGACATATGCCGGAACATTATGCAGCAGCTCGGCGTCCCCTTCTCTTTTAATGCAAAGCAGATCACAGGGTTCCAGGGCGTCGATATGGTAGCGGCTCGGGACACGGGTGAAAAAACTTTCGCGGTCGCCCATCCACCATTCCTCCAGGCCAAGTCTGATAACGTGCTCCTGTCCTTTATTATCCACCGAATACATTCGCATAGCACCCTTAACAATGAATGCATAGTTCATGCAAATGTCGCCGGCCTGCAAAAGATATTCTTTTCTTTTAAGCCTTAATGGCGTAAAATTCCGCCGGATCATCGCCTTGTCCTCACCTGAAAGAGGAATATTGCTGAATTTTTTGAGGTAGTCAAAATAGGTATTGTACATAAGCAGGCCCCGGTATCTTTTAACGGTTTTAATACTATTGATAGTCGTGTAAATATAAACCAAAATGAAATTTTAATTCAATCATGTCATCAAAAATATTTTTTAAATAATTGATAATATGATAGTTATGGGTTTTTTAGATTTAAAAAACGTTACGCAGCTGAATTTTTTATAGACTAATGTCTACGACTTTATTAAACATATATCATCTTTTGAAAATAACAGGATCATTAAAATTGTCCCATCTACATCAAGCATACCATTTATGAAAACAATGTCAGGATCAGTCACGAGGTCGGCTACGCCTTCAACATCATCTTCAGAATTTTATAGGACTGGCCTTTCCGGGACCTTCACCTTCATATTCCCTTTAAAGGCTGATGTCATGCATATACGGTATCAGGATTAATTATTAATAACAATCTCAATTATCAAAACATGTCAAACATTCAAAAAAAAGGGCTTGAGGCCCTGTTGCGTCCGGAGGACAGTATCGTTGTGCTGATCGATCATCAGCCGTTCCAATTCACTAATTTGAACAGTCATGAGCCGACGATGATCATTAATAATGTCGCAGGTCTTTCAAAAGCCGCAAAGATCTTTAACGTACCAACCATCCTGACAACCGTTGTGGAAGAACGCGGAGGCCTGATCATTAAACAGATCCAGGAGGTTTTTCCTGAGCAAAAGCCCATCAATCGTACGTGGATCAATACCTGGCAGGATCCTAATGTGACTGACATTGTTGCCAAGAGCGGCCGTAAGCAACTAATTATTGCCGGGTTATGGACCGATATATGTGTAGCCATGCCTGCCATTCAAGCAGCGGCTGAGGGCTATGATGTATTCGTGGTGACGGATGCCTGCGGGTCGTCATCGCTGGAGGCTCACGATATGGCTGTTCGCCGTATGGTACAACACGGTGTTACACCGATTAACTGGTTTGCAGTCATATCCGAATGGCAGCGCGACTGGGCGCGTCTGGATACAGCCGCCCTGCTGGCCGGTTTGATGGTCGAGCATTGCGGTGTTACTGGCGTAGCTTATGCGTGGGAACAACAATTGTTAAAAACACCTGTACCCGAACAATAACAACAATCACCGGTAAGGCGATGTTCCGGTCACGGGACGTCGCCGCTACCATAAGGCAAAAATTTTCAATTATAGGAAGATCATCATATGCTGGACATCGTCATTTCATCACGTCAGGCAGAAATCATACCCGGATTTGTTGTAAAGCGACTTTTGCCTTACCAGCTCCGACGCATGGTCGGGCCTTTTATTTTTATGGACCACGGTGGTCCGATCGGTATTCCGGCCACCATTCATAGTAACCTGGATGTGCTGCCTCATCCGCACATTGGTCTGTCTACCGTCAGCTACCTGTTCAGCGGAGAGATCATGCACCGGGATTCGCTTGGTGTCGAGCAGGCGATCAAACCCGGCGAGGTCAACTGGATGACAGCGGGTAAAGGAATCGCGCATAGTGAACGATTTGAAGATCCGGCGATACGAGCAGGCGGAAGCCTGGAAATGATACAGACATGGGTGGCATTGCCTGAAAAGGAGGAAGAAGCAGAACCCAGCTTTCATAATTATCAACCAGATCAGCTGCCGGTATTTACAGATACGGGAGTATGGATGCGCCTGATCGCCGGAGAAGCGTACGGCCTGAAAAGCGGCGTGAAAACCACATCACCATTATTTTACCTGCATGTGGTTCTTGAACAGGATGCCCGATTCGGCATTCCTACAGGGCATAGCGAAAGAGGTGTTTACATCGTCAACGGAAGCGTTACGGTAGGCGGAACAAGATATACTGCCGGCCAGCTTTTGGTATTCAGTTCCGGCGTCGATCCGGTTATTGTAGCTCAGGAACGTACGACGCTGATGATGCTGGGCGGTGAACATTTGGGCGAGCGTTATATCTGGTGGAATTTTGTATCGAGCAGAAGGGAAAGGATCGAACAGGCAAAAGAAGATTGGATGCAGGGAAGGATCCTGTTGCCACCTACGGATAACGAAGCATTCATTCCTTTACCTGAAGGTCATTCAAAACCGGCTGGCGGACCTCCGCCCAATGCCCTTTCCTGAAACACCGACCAGTTACACTTATCAGGACTTTGACCGGTAAACGACAGCACATAATTTAAATCATAATGAATAAAATGGAAGTAGGTATAGACAGTTTTGCCTCGGCAATGTACGGAAACAACGAGTTAAGCCATATTGATGCGATGGAGCAACTGCTGGATCGTATTGTAGCGGCAGATGAAGCCGGACTTGATGTATTCGGTATTGGCGAGCATCACAAAAAAGAATACCTGGACTCAGTTCCGGCGGTCATCCTGGCAGCTGCGGCTGCCCGTACCAAAAGGATCCGGCTGATGAGCGCGGTGACTGTGTTAAGTACATCCGACCCGGTTCGGGTCTTTCAACAATTTGCAACGCTGGATATCATTTCTAAAGGGAGGGCCGAGATCATTGCCGGACGCGGTTCGGCTACGGAAGCTTTTCCCTTGTTTGGCTTTAACCTCAATGACTATGATGCGCTTTTCAAAGAAAAATTGAAGCTGCTGCTACAGATCAGGGATGAGGAATTTGTTACCTGGTCAGGAAAGTTCAGGCCTGCATTAAATAACCAGCCCGTCTATCCGCGTCCTGTACAGAAAAAGTTGCCGGTGTGGGTTGGCGCAGGCGGTACGCCCCAATCGTTCGTACGTGCCGGGATGCTGGGCCTGCCGCTTATGGTGGCGGTTATCGGTGGGGAGACAGAGCGTTTCCGGCCTTTGGTCGACCTTTATCGCAAATCGGGCGCCGAAGCCGGATTCAAACCTGAAGAATTAAAGGTAGGACTGCATTCGCCTGGCTATGTCGGTGATACTGATGAATCAGCGATCGCTGACTATTACCCGGGCTACGTAGAAAACTGGACAAAAGTCGGCCGTGAACGGGGTTGGCCGCCGGTAACCAAAGCACAGTTCGATGCAGGCGTGGCGCCAAGAGGAGTTTTGGTGGTCGGTGGTCCGGAAACGGTTGCTGAAAAGCTGAAAAGGCACAGTGAAGCGCTCGGTGGCATTGACGTTTTTACCTTCCAAATGGATATTGCGGGCCTGACGCACCAGCAGTTATTGCGGTCCATTGAACTGATCGGCAGCAAGGTCATACCGCTGGTCAACAGGCAGCCCAGTAATCCTTCATCATCCGGATCTTCCGAAAAAATTTAACCGAGCACGATCGAATTATTATGAAGAAGAAAAGCAGTTTTTCAACCCAGGGTCAGAGAGCAGATATTGGCCATCTGGAAATTTCACGAATGCTACCCAACAGATATGCTGACGCAGTAGGTCCGTTCGTGTTCCTTGATCATATCGTACCAAGGATCCAGACCAAGATCAATAAGGAAGGCACCGGTGCGCACCCGCATCGCGGTATTGCCACACTGAGCTACATACTAAACGGCGAGGATGAACACTTTGACAGCGCGGGCAACTATGCCAAGGTGCATTCCGGCGGCGTACAGTGGATGAATGCCGGCAACGGTATAATTCACGACGAAACGTTAAATTATGATTCCCGGTCAGACACCAAACTGGTACATGCTTTCCAGTTCTGGATCAATTTGCCTTCAGAGATCAAAGCAGGGAAGCCGGCTTATCTTGCCATTGAAGGTGATGACGTGCCGCGTAAAGATCTGCCGGATGGAAAGGGATTTATCAAAGTCATAGCGGGAACATTTGGGGAACTCAGTTCGCCGATACCCAATTACTCAGAACAATTCCTCTACCATATCCAGCTGCAGGCAGGCGCGGATTTTGAGATTGCGTTTGGCGATGAGCGGGAAGTAGCCGCCTATCTTCCTGAAATGGGTGGAATCATCAATGATGAGAAATTTCACGCCGGAGATTTTATCGAGTTTGACAGGAAGGAAGGCTGTATAGAGCTGAAGAACGAAGCCCAGCAAGCCTGCGATTTCATATTGTTCGGCGGAGAAGCTTATGACGAACCAATCTTCGCAGAAGGGCCGTTCGTAATGAACTCAAAGCTGGACACAGCCATTGCCTACCGGGATTTTTATAATGGGGATTACGGCAAGATCGATTATGAAAAACAAAGATCTAAGGGTTAGTAAGCAACAATGGAACTGTTCCGTAAGGAAATTTTAAAGCCGATTGTAAAATCTTCACGCGGGTATAAAAAAGAGCTAACAGAGCACATAAATATTAAAGGATCTTCAGGATCAGAAATCACAGCTATGATGAAAAAGCAATTAAAGTTTAGCGTCGGCGATGGGGTATCGGCGATCAGCGGGCCGATGCAATGGACATACGGAACTGTAGTTTTTTATGATGAGGCGACCGGCAAATATCTTGTACGCTATACGGAAGAACAGCAATTGTACTTCGCTGAAGAGGAGATCACGGCCTGGAAAAATGTTAAATGATCTGCAGAGATAAAATGGTAAGATTGATATTTCAGGAATATGGCGATCCGATTGAGGTTCTGAAGACGGATGAGTTAACTGTTCCGGAGCCGGCTTACGACGAATTGCTTGTACGCATGATCATGAGGCCGGTAAATCCTTACGAACTTGCGCTGATCAATGGCAGCGGCGGCGATGCTCTGTCACCCCCCCGTGTTCCGGGATACGAGGGCGTTGGCGTGGTAACAGCAACCGGCAGCAGCTCCGTGCCGTTCAAAGAAGGCCAGCGGGTCATCCCGACCCCCGTAGATATGCCTGGTACGTGGCAGGAATATGTCACCGGTCGTCCGGACCAGTTTATCGCGGTACCTGATGGTATAGATGATATCCAGGCTGCGCTGACCCTTAATCCGCTAACCTGTCTGATCATGCTGGAAGACATCCTCAAAGTCAGAGAAGGTCAATGGCTATTAAGTACCGCTGCATCGACCAATATTGGCCAGTTACTGATCCAGTTTGCCAGGATCAAAGGCATCAAGCTGATCAACCTGGTGAGAAATATGGTGGCGGAAGAACATATCAGGGCCATGGGTGCGGACTTCGTTGTTAATCCTGATACAGACGATCTCCTTACAATCACTGAACAGCTCACCAAAGGAGCCGGTGTTGACGGGGTGATCGATCCCGTCGGCGGGCGACTCGGTTCCCTCGCGGCCAAAACGCTTTGTTTCGGTGGAAAGATGCTTCTTTTCTCTGATCTGTCGGGTGAACCTGTTATCGCAGATCCAATGGAATTTATCAGTAAAAAGCTAACCATAACAGGTTACACCAGCCTGCACTGGCTGAACGAGAACAGCTACGAGCGTAAATCCGCTTTTGTTTATCATCTTTTTGAACTGATCATGAACGGGTCTCTCAACCTAAGGGCCGACAGCACTTTTCCGCTTTCTGATTTTGCATCTGCTATCAGAAGGTCTAAAGAGTCCGGGCGCAGCGGTAAGGTACTGCTCATTTAAGTTTAGATATCATAATCGTCTCCTCCTATGAAAAATGTAACCGTTGACTGGCTCAGAGCCATTGAAAGTTTGAAAGATGTCCCTGATGATCAGCTGCAGTGGTTCGTTGACCGAAGTGAGATCCTCGAACTGCAGGCCGGTTCGGTCTTATTCAGGCCCGACGATCCTATGCCCGGACCCTTTGTAGTTCTATCAGGAAAACTGATGCTGTGCATACCGCGCGGGCAGGAATTGCAGGAGGCGGGAATATTCGAGGCCGGGGCCATTGGCGGATTTTTACCGTATTCACGGGGCAAGGTCGCCATCCTCGTAACTGAAGTCGTGGAAGACCTCATCTATCTGCAGTTCCCGCTCGAACAACTGGACGAGATGATCAGGACTCAATCTGGTCTCGCCCAGGCCCTGGTCCATGTGATGGCTAACCGCATACGGGAATCCACCGCATTTGAACAGCAAAACGAAAAGATGATGGCTCTTGGCAAGCTGTCGGCAGGGTTGGCACACGAACTTAACAACCCTGCGGCCGCTGTTGTCAGGGGATCGGACTCGCTGTTAAAACATCTTAAACTGGTGCCCGATGCATTTAAACGGATCATGTCCCTTCGGCTGAATGCAGCAGATGTCACTTATGTAACCGATAAATTGTTCGGTGCACTGGCAAAACCGGAAAAGCCGGTATTGAATATGATGGACCGGTCTTCCCTAGAGGATGATCTGTCGGACTGGCTGGATGATCACGGCGTTGAGAAACCGGCTGAGGCTGCCGAAAACCTGGTCGATTTCGGATTTGATGTCGAAGATCTCGATGAAATAAAAGCCCATATTCCTGAAGGAGCGGTTTCAGCGGTCTTCGGCTGGATCAATAATAATCTGGTGACCGAGAAAATAGTAGCGGACATCCAGGATGCCTCCGGCCGGATAGCTGCATTGGTAGGCGCCGTGAAAACGTTCACGCACATGGATCAGGGGCACGGCAAACAATATGCGGATATTCACAATGGTATACGCAGCACGCTGACTATGCTTCAGCATAAAATCAGAAACGGGCATGTCCAGATCATTGAGCACTTTGACACCGGGCTGCCGGAGGTCAATGCGCTGATCGGTGAACTGAACCAGGTTTGGACCAACCTTTTAGATAATGCACTTGACGCCATGGAAGCTCAGGGTAGTGGCCGGCTGACCATTACCACCGGCCGGGCTAAAGATTGCGTACGCGTCACCATTTCTGATAACGGGCCGGGCATCCCTGATGATGTCAGGACCCGCATATTTGACCCTTTTTTTACGACGAAGCAGATTGGTAAAGGTACCGGGCTGGGTTTGGATGTCGTGATGCGGATCGTAAAACAACATAAAGGCGCCGTCAAAGTTCAATCGAAACCGGGACAAACGGACTTCATTGTGGAGTTTCCCATCAATGGTTAACAAAATTTATTCATTCACACTAATACAAACGCTCTTATGAGTTTACCTATAATATTCTGTATAGACGATGACGCCCAGGTATTAAGGGCCATCACCCGTGACCTGAAAGGCCGGTACCGAGACCGTTACCGGATACTGAGTACAACTATCGTAAACGAAGCCCTGGAGAACCTGCGGGAATTAAATAACCGGGGCGATGCCGTAGCCATGTTCCTTGCGGATCAGCGCATGCCTGAAATGCAGGGCGTTGAGTTCCTGGTTAAAGCGATGCAATATTTTCCTGATGCAAAACGTGCACTGCTGACCGCCTATTCTGACAAAGATTCAGCAATAAAGGCCATTAACGAAGTAAAACTCGATTATTATCTGGTCAAACCCTGGGATCCGCCTGAAGAAAAATTGTTCCCTGTCATCGACGACCTGTTACATGAGTGGCAATGCGATTACCATCCCGTTTTCAAAGGCATCAAGGTGATCGGCTATCAGTTCTCTCAAAGCTCCCATGAGCTGAAGGATTTTCTGGCCGGCAACCTTGTACCTTACCAATGGCTGGATTACAAAACGGATAAGGACGGGCAAAAACTAATGATCAATAATGGCCTTAAGGAGTCCGATCTGCCGGTCGTTTTTTTAGAGGACGGAAGTTACCTTACCAAACCCGGTTTGGCAGAACTTGCCGGTAGCATAGGATTGAACCCTCAGCGGGAACGTCAGGATGTTTATGACGTGGTCATTATCGGTGCCGGACCGGCAGGGCTGGCGGCCGGTGTTTATGGAGCATCAGAAGGTTTGAAAACCATCCTGATAGAACGACGCGCCCCGGGCGGACAGGCTGGAACCAGTTCACGCATTGAGAATTACCTCGGCTTTCCAACCGGTTTAAGCGGAGCAGAACTGACCCATCGCGCGATGACGCAGGCAACCCGGTTAGGTACCGAATTCCTGTCGCCGCAATCCGTTCGGTCGATCGAGCAGAAGGACGGCTATAAAAAAATCATCCTGGATAACGCCGAAGAGATCATTACCAGGAGCGTGGTCATCACTACCGGTGTTGATTATCGTAAACTTGACACGCCGGGTATCGCTGAATTTACAGGGGCCGGAATTTATTACGGAGCAGCCATGACCGAAGCCACAGCCTGCAAAGACAAAGACGTTTACATTGTTGGAGGGGGAAATTCTGCCGGACAGGCGGCGATGTACCTTTCTAAATTTGCCGGGAAGGTTTATATACTGATCCGTAAAGAGGACCTGACCTCAACGATGTCAGCTTACCTGATCGATCAGATCGCAGCTGAAAACAACATTCATGTCATGCCGAAAGTAGAAATTACCGCTGCTTATGGTTCCGACAAGCTGGAAAGCCTTGATATCCGCTCATTCGGGACCGGGGCGACAACTAAGGTTTCCGCTGACGCGCTTTATATCTTCATTGGAGCCAAGCCATTTACCGATTGGATAACACTTGATATTGTGAAAGACGATAAGGGTTTCTTACAAACGGGCCGAGATCTGACGTCCCGTACCGATTATCCCAAGATCTGGAAACAAAAGCGTAATCCTTACCTGCTGGAAACAAGTTGTCCCGGCATTTTTGCCGCAGGCGACGTCAGGGCCGGAGCCATGAATCGAGTGGCATCAGCCGTGGGTGAAGGATCTATGGCGATCAGTTTCGTGCATAAATATTTAGCGGAAGTAAAATAGCTGCAAGCCGAGGCAAGTTCATATCCAACATTTCATAATCATTTGTATACATGTCACGTTTAAAATTATCTTTTTGGTTGGTCGCACTTTTACAATCCTGTTCAGCAACACTGGTAAGCGCACAGGTATTTGAGAGAACGCCGGAGCTACAGGGTGATGTTGTCGTTTTTCCTTTAACGCTGATCAACGTTTATCCTTTTATCCCCGCAACTGTCAACGGCATTGACGGTAAATTTATGTTCGATACAGGTTTTGGAACAACCATTATCCTGAATGATAACCTGGTCAAACTGCCGGCTAAAAAAGCACACGGGAACGGCCTTGCCGGCAGCGGTGAGTCCTACAGAACCAATGTGAGCGATACCATCAGAGAGATCAGGTTTGGAAACGGAATTACTTACCGTAACCTGGAAAACATCACCAGCGGAAATCATGATTTCATACAGAAGAACATAACGCCGGATATGATCGGCTACATCGGGTATAAATTTTTTAAAGGATACCTTTTTAAAATAGACTATCTGCATAGAAAGGTCACCTTCTATAAAAATTCGCCGGAGCGCAGCAGGTCCAAAGATTTCCTGGCAAATGAAAAAGTTTTGGCGGTCATCAATTTTGAGGTCCGAAAACAGGAAAATCACCCGCTGGTCAGGTTAAAAATAGACGGGGTCGATGTTATCGGCGAATTTGACTCGGGGCAGAACGGATTTTTACAACTGGACGCGCTTTCCGGCAACAAATTGAACAATAGCGGGACTATCATTCGTTCCGGCACCGACAGTTACGGCGATACGTTGCTGGCCGTCAAAAATATAATAATGGACGGCAAATTTAAAACTGCTTTAAAAGGAGTGGAATCTGCTACCCTTAAAGGTAGCAGTACGATCAGAAGAGACCTGGAAATTACCGAGGCCAATTTGATGACCATTGGGTACCGGTTCCTGTCACAATACAAAACGGTCTGGGACTACGAACGGAAGAAGATCTATATTCTGGAATATTGAACCCGTGTTAGCCGACAGACTAACGGACTAACTATCATGTACTGCTAATCAATCTCACTGAAAACTAAAATGAAAATTACGCTCAACTCACTAAAATTCATCCTTGTATTGTTTTTGACACATACGACCGCAGCTGCACAAAACCGTGATCCCGGACTCAAATTGCCCGCTCTCAATCCTAAAAGTCCTTTAGCTGAACTTAACGCGAACCACGTCGCTATACGGGTGCCTGATTATGCAGCAGCCATTAAATGGTATACCGAAAAACTCGACTTCAGAGTGATCCATGAATGGCCGTTCGCAGACGAAAAGTTAGCTTATCTGGCTCCACCTAACACCAATTCATTTTGGATCGAGATCCTGGGAGGCGGAAAATTGCGACCCGTTAAAGTCTATCAAGACCTGAGTAAAAGTTTAGAGGACGGTGGTTTTCATCATATCTGCATGGATGTTAATAGTGTGGACAAGGTTGTATCCGAACTTAAAAAACGGGGTGTGCGCATCCTCGGAAAACCTTTCTATGTTCCTGAAATAAAACGTAAGCTGGCTTTCTTCCAGGACCCCTGGGGGAATATTATGGAATTGGCAGAGGTTGTCAGAAAGTAGCATTGCAGCTAACACAAAATACTTACAAACATAGCGACCGGATCAAGGGAAGCTTGCTAAAAATAAAAAAATTATGACTGATGAAAAGATCTGCGGATTAGCAAAACGTATTGCTTCAGTACCCGCTATCCGTACCATACTGGAATCGATCAGCAGACAGACCAATATGAGGATCGCTGCAATAGCATTAGTGAACAGCGAGCGCTGGGTTTTGACTGCTATCCATGATGTGATCGGTCTTGATCTGCAGCCGGGCTATGCTTTAGCATCGCAGACAACCATTTGCCACGATGTTTGCAGTCAGGTCAGTCCGGTCATTATCGATGAGATCAGTATTGATGAGCGTTATGCAACCCACCGTATGCCGCTTCAATTCGGTCTTCAGAGTTATATATCTTTCCCGATACGTTTGCATACAGGTGACGTTTTCGGTACACTGGTAGCGATGGATACGCTACCTAATGCGCTGGATCCCGGGCAAACCCTGGAAATGTTCAGTGTCTATGCCGATCTGGTCGCATTTCATCTGCGCGCGAAATATGAATCGGAGCCCGATTTTATCCACGGGTCTGAAGACCGCAGGGATTGCGAATTAAGAGAACTGCATGTGGCCATGCTGGGCCACGATCTTCGTAATCCGTTAAGTGCGATAGCCAATGCTGCCGGAATAATAGCGCAAAGGACTGACGATAAAATGATCCTGGACATGGTACAGATCGTGCAGTCATCAGGCCACCGGATGACCGCTATGGTGAATAATATTATGGGGTTCAGCCGGAGCCGTATAGGAACCGGCTGGCTGCCAGATATTCAGCCGGAGGCCAGCCTTCAGGAAAAATTAGAGCAAACCATCTCAGAACATCTGATCAACGCCCGGGGACGGATCGTTGAGCGCGATTTTGACCTTCGTGAAACAGTACACTGTGACAGTACGATGATTCAGCAGGTAGCGGCAAATTTGCTTTCCAACGCGCTGACCCATGGACATCCTGAGCAGCCCATCCGTTTCAGGGCACACCATCAGGGCGGCAATTTTATCATCAGTATTACAAATTCCTGTAATCAAATACCGGAATTCGAACTCTCCCGAATATTTCAGCCATTTGCGCAGACCGGTCACAAAGAGGGCCGCAGGAAAGGTCTGGGCCTCGGACTGCACATTGTGTCAGAGATCGCCGCCGCGCATCAGGGTAAGGTTACGATTGACTCCCGGGAACGGGCAACTACTTTTACATTCATGATACCAGGCAGGCAGGACGCTGCCTGACTACAAATGTATATGCAGTTTATTAAATAGAGAACAGATGCTGACTTCGCGTTTCAAACTTCCGAAACGTTGATACGGAGGCGTTACCGGGTACATTCGAGGATAGTTGATGGTGCATATATAACGACATTTGTCGACATGTTTTTATAGCAATTCTCATCGTCTTCAAGCCCTTATCAGACGCATTTTTACATTGGTAACTTACTAAAGTATTGCCGCCGGAAAGCGCCTGAACGGAAGGCAAAAAGGCAGCTGGCCTTTGGCAAGTGTAGTTCACTAATCATTCAAAAAGAAACATCTATGAAAAAAACTTTTGCATTACTTACTTCCGTACTGATCGGGGCTAGTTTACACGCGCAGTCCGGGAATTCATCAGCAGGTGCCGACCTGATCGTTTACCATGCTAAGATCACAACCCTGACAGCAGCACAACCCCAAGCCACTGCGCTTGCCGTAAGTGCCGGAAGGATCTACGCTGTCGGCAATGACGATGAGATCCTCGCACTTAAAGACGGCCACACCAAATTAATTGACGCAGATGGCAGACGGCTCATTCCGGGACTGGAAGATTCGCACATGCATCCCATGAATGAACGTAGTTTCAATTATAAGGTTAGGTGGGATAATGTTCCGACGTTGAAAAGGGCGCTGGAAATGCTTACTGAACAAGCTGCAAGAACACCTGAAGGTCAGTGGGTAAAAGTACAGGGCGGATGGTCTCCTTACCAGTTCCAGGAAAAACGTTTGCCTACCATTGAGGAATTGAATAAGGCCGTACCGAACAAACTTCTGTATGTTCAGTATGCCTACAACAAGGTCTGGCTTAACAAACCCGCCATGAAATTTTTTGGTGTAGGTACTTCAAAATTCCCTTTATTGCCCGGCACTGTACTGCAAAAGGATAAGAATGGGAATTATACAGGTATCATCGAAGGCTATACCTTCCAATTTCTGGGACTGGATGCCATGTTACCGCAGGCCAACCCGGAAGAGGAAGTTAGTTCTTTTGCATACCTGATCAAAGATCTGAACCGGTTTGGTCTTACTACGGTGATCGATAACTCGAGCCTGGTGGGTTACCCTGATGGTCACAGGTCGCTTCAAACACTAATTAAAGAGAACAGATTGAACATTCGTTTTCCGTTCGCTGATCTCGGATTCAGTTACGATCCCAAAAAAAATTGGGTAGAAACGGAGATCGAGCGGATCACGAAGGTCTCACCTTTAAGCCCGGGACAGAATATGCACCCCGGCATGGAGCATGGCTACGAATATGAAGGCACAGGCGAGGTGCTTCGCGCTGAGATCCATGACCATGAGAATTTCGACCGGCCTACCTATATCGTTCCAAAAGATAAAATGAAGCAATATGCAGAAGAAGACGTACGTAAACTTATACAAAAAAGGATTCCCTTCCGTATGCATATCACTTATAACGAAAACATAACGCCTTTCCTTGACGCAATGGAAGACGTTGTTAAGACAACACCGCTGGACGGAATGCGCTGGAGCATCGAACATGCCGAAACGATCAGCGATGAAAATATCGCAAGGGTTAAAAAATTAGGCGGAGGTATCGCGCTTGACGATAAAATGGCGCTTCACGGTGACGCTTACGTAAAAACCCACGGCAGGGATAGCGCCCTGTACACGCCAAGGTTCAGAGCTTTGGTGAGCAGCGGAATTCCACTTTCATTAACTTCAGATGCTTTCCGTGTTTCTCCCGGAAATCCCTGGATAGGGATCAGCTGGGCGGTGACGGGAAAAGCGGTATCAGGTAACGTTATCCTGGCCGAAGATAATCGCCTGACCCGTGACGAAGCCCTTAGGTTATACACTACAGGCGCTGCCTGGTTTGAATATGAGGAGAGTGACAAAGGACGTATCGCGCCGGGAAATCTTGCAGATTTTGTCCTGCTGAGTGATGATTATTTCACGGTGCCGGATGACCAGATCAAAAACCTGGAGTCGGTACTGACCGTTGTTGGCGGCAGAGTGGTATACGGCTCAGACAAATACAGCAGCCTTTCACCAAAGCTTGCAGATCCGATGCCGTTATGGTCGCCGGTAAAATATTTTGGCGGTTACCACTTTGAGAAAAAATAATAAGGTTTTAACCTGATTTTTGGACAATATCCCGAAGATCATAAATACTAAAGATCGATTGACATCGAGCATAGCGGCGAAAGCGCAAACCTACCGTTCAAATCAAAATGATCATTGGTTTCGCCTTTCGTCGCTATTATTAAAGAAAAATTCCAAAGGACCTTGATTCCAAAAAAGCTTCCTCGTGGGATTATCGGCCGGTCGGCTAATTGCGAAGACTTACTGATAACCGGATGAGCTTTTTTTTAACTTATTATATAATTATTCGTAAATTAGAACGACATATGGGGTGTTATAAATGTATCAGAACTTAATCAATTACATTAAAGATTATTCAGGCTTAGAAATAAATGATTCAGAAATAGCCTTGATCAAGGGTAGATTTCAACCGAAAACGCTTCGCAAAAGACAATATTTTTTAAGGGCTGGCGATGCATCAAAGTATACGGCTTTCATTACCAAAGGTGCGATGCGGCAGTTTTGTGTAGATGATAAGGGAACCGAAAAGATAGTTCAGCTTTTTATTGAAAATTATTGGGCGGATGACCGGGCAAGTTTGATCTCGAATGAGCCTTCAGATTATAATATACAAGCCTGGGAAGACACAGAAATGCTGATCATCACTTCAAAACACATCTTGGAACTGGCGGATCAGATCCCTGCATTAGCACAAATGCTCCGGGTAATGGATGACAGGCACTCTATAGCATTGCACAGAAGGATAAATTCAATGATCTGCACTACAGCGGAGTCGCGTTATCAGGAATTCGCGAACAAATATCCGCATTTTCTTCAGCGGTTCCCGCAACATTATATCGCATCTTATTTGGGTATCACTAAAGAAACGTTAAGCAGATTAAAAAGACAGGCGATCCTATAAAATTCTGAGGCATCAGGACATTCAAGATCGGTGCTGGGGAACTTGAACTGATCACATTGTAAATGGGGCCGGACGTTAGAAAGTAGTACAGAAAGCTTGCGAAGGTTTGATCAGTTCCAAATCTCCGCCAGCTCTATTTTACGTTTCTTGTTTATACTTGACACTGGGCATTCTATTGATATCGCAGGTCAGCAGGCGCGAAAGTAGATGACTTCATTTTTGGGGTGTTTCGAAATATCTAATGATATCGCTAAGTTTGACCGTCTTATCTCAGCACACTTAAACGTCAAGCCAATTTATTGGGCGCATAGCCAATCAATTTCCCTCACTAATTACCTTCGCATTATTTTTACCTCAAACATATTTTGCCTTGCTACGAAAATCTTAATCGGCATGGATCTGTTCGGCGGCATTTTCCGTGACAAGTAGATATTTATCGATGAATTTTATAAGCATTTGTCATCTTATAAAAAATTGAGCTGAATTAAATTTGAACTGACGATCAGCGTGCCTTTCACTTGATCCGGGGATAATAGAAATTAAAATTCAATATCGATTTATGAAAAAACAATTTTTTTTTGCCATAGCCATGATCAGCGCTATGCAGACTAGGGCGCAATCCGCAGAACAAATCACCGGTGCTGATATGATCGTGTTCAATGCGAAGATCACCACCGGGAGCCTGACAAAACCCGATGCTTCGGCGCTCGCTGTAAAACGGGGTAAGATCTATGCTGTAGGAACAGATGTTGAGATATTAAATTTCAAAGGGAACGGAACCAAATTAATTGATGCAGGCGGTAAACGCCTGATACCGGGTATCAATGATGCCCACCTCCATATATTAAATGACAGGAGTTACAATTACAATGTCAGATGGGAAGGCGTACCGACATTGAAGCGTGCACTGGAAATGTTAAGTGAGCAGGCAAAACGAACTCCTGAGGGCCAATGGGTAAAAGTGATCGGTGGCTGGTCGCCATACCAGTTCGAAGAAAGACGTTTACCAACTCTTGAAGAGGTTCGTAAAGCCGTCCCTAACCGGCCTGTTATCGTTCAGTATGCCTATAACAGGGCATTTTTGAATGAATTGGCGATGAAGGCATTCGGAGTGGGTACCAGTAAATTTCCAGCATTGCCGGGTACGGTATTCGAAAAGGATAAGAAAGGGAATTATACAGGGATAGTGGACGGCTATACATTTACATTCATCTCATTGGAAGCTATGGTACCACAGCCCTCCTATGAAGAACAGCTTAGCTCCATAACAAATGTCATAAATAGTCTGAACCGTTTCGGGGTTACTTCAGCTGTTGATGGTGCGGCCCTGATCGGGTATCCGAACGGTCATACCCCAATACAGCAACTGGTAAGGGAAAATCGTTTAAATGTAAGGATGCCATTCATTGATCTGCAGTTCGGAGATGCGAGCAGCGGTAGCCTGGTCGATGCCGAGATCAACGCGGTAACTAAAAAATCACCTGTTAGTCCCGGAGAGAACCTGCACCCGACCATGGTGCATGGTCATGAATACGAAGGGGCCGGCGAGCTGCTTAGAATGGAACTCCATGATCACGAAAATTTCGACAGACCGGCGGTTGTCATCGATAAGGATGTCATGCGCCGTTACATCAGAGAAGACATTACCAAACTCGTTCAAAGAGGTATTCCTTTCCGAATGCATATCAGCTATGACGAAAATATTACCCCGTTTCTCGACGAACTCGAAGAGATAAACAAAAAGACACCGTTTGACGGTTTACGGTGGAGTATCGAACATGCCGAAACAATTTCTTTGGAGAACGCTGCCAGGGTAAAAAGATTAGGCGGCGGTATTGCATTGGATACAAAACTGGCCATGCACGGTGAGGCTTTTATCAAAACCTATGGAGCCGAAAAAGCATCACAGACCCCAAGATTACGTGAGTTATATGACAGCGGTGTTCCGCTTACGATGACGACAGATGCATTCAGGGTAGCATCCTTTAACCCATGGATAGGCATCAGCTGGATGACTACAGGCAAGTCAGTGTCAGGAATGGAAGTGCTGGCAAAAAACAATCGTTTAACGAGAGAAGAAGCGTTAAAATTGTTTACAATAGCCCCGACCTGGTTTGAAGATCACGAGCGTGAGATGGGAAAGATCATTCCGGGTAATCTTGCAGATTTTGTCCTGCTCAATAAGGATTACTTTACCATTCCAGATGACGAAATAAAAACCATTGCTTCTTCATTGACGGTTGTGAACGGCAGAGTGGTTTTTGGTGCGGGCGAATATAAAAACCTGTCTCCTAAATTACCTGAAACACTTCCCGCTTGGTCACCATTCAAATATTATGGTGGATTTTATAACAACAAGGATTAAAAATCATGATCTGCATCCGGAGCGCCAAGCAATAACCGATCGGGATCACATTTCCAATTTTGCGCCAGGTAGTGGCTGTTAAAAGTTTTACAGTATTTAAATTGATACATGAATAACCTAAAATTAACATTTTTACTTGCCATTACAACGCTTTGCGCTGCGGCACAAAATTGGAAAAGTGACCCTGAGCATTCAAGATTGGGCTTCAAGGTAACGCACATGCTTATCTCAGAAGTAAATGGCATCTTTAAAGACTTTGAAATAAAAGTTGAAGGAACGAAGCCGGATTTTAGTGACGCTATAATAACGTTAAGCGCAAACATTTCCTCAATTGATACAGAAATAGAAGCACGTGACAAACATCTAAAAAGCGAGGATTTCTTCGATGTGGCGAAATATCCAACTCTTCAGTTTAAAAGTAGCATCGTATCGAGAACTGGTAGAAATAAATATTCCGTTACCGGTGTACTAACGATGCATAACGTATCCAAAGCAGTTACGATGCGGATGGTATATAATGGAACGATAATAAATCCTGTGTCAAAAAGGAGGACGGCGGGTTTTCAGGTTACCGGTACAATAGATCGTTCAGACTTTGGTATCGGATACAAATTTCCCGAAAAGCTGATCGGTAATAAAATTGCTATCATTTTAGATACTGAACTCCAGTTAAAGTGAGTTTTAACTGGAGACACAGTTTATTTACAAAATAAACAAGCAGGAAAGTTATTTTGAATACGTAGAATTATTTGCCCTCATTTATTGTTGGCTGGCAACGGCAGTTCGTAACATTGAAAAATGATTTTGGTCCCTTTAAAAATGAGACATTGATCGATTTTAGCTTCTTTAGAACACCGTCTTGATGACCTTATCAGCTCCGTTGATCAAATCCGCGATATCTGCCAGTTCGGGTTCGCGTTTTTTGTTTTGAAGACAAAGCTGGGTAAGTTCATTTAGTAAACCGATATTCCGGTAGGTAGGAAAGTCGATAACCTCATTCTTTTTAAGCGTTTCGTTAAGATCAGAAATGGTTTTACGGGTCACCTTCAGATTCCTGCGTAAGCAGATCTGTTCGAGGTGCTTTTCCAGAACGATCGCCGCTAACGCGCCTGCCGCGCGGTAATGTTTGTTTTTTGCCAGGACATTAGCTTTATCCAGCTCGGCATCCAGCAAATTAGCCTGAACTTCCCGGTGGATATCCAGCAATGACGAATCAAGTGTATTCAGGACGGCAGCTATAATGTTGAACTGCTGCTCAAAAGCAGCGATAGCGGCATCAGGGCCAACGACAATTTTCTTATCGAAACCTGCGGTGACAGTCGTTCCGTTGAGATAGTCTTCGACAACATAATTATCTTTCGTGATCTCCTTACGGTTCTTTGGGCGTTCATAAAGCCTTGCGAAGTCATTGCTTCGCAAAGGCAGCAAGGTTTTTACAATGGCAAGCGCCTCACTGTACCAGGTTTGATAGGTATTCCTGAATACAGGTAACCTGCGTTTGAATTCCTGGTAATCTTTGTTCAGCACTTTCGTGAAATGTTCTTCCATCTGCGCAGGAAACTGCTCATCTCTCATGGCATTCAGCAGATCAACGCCCTGCCCGTGCAGATGTTTTACTTCTCTCCTGATCTCTCCAAAGTTGTCCTTCATAGCACCGGCAAAAATACATATCGGGTGCTTTTTAAGATAGTGTCTATCGAAAAATAAACTTCCCAAACGGGCTGTTAACATTATTTTCCTGGTATATCATTTTCAAAAGCCATAAATTTTCCGTGTTGTTGATATATGTCATCGTTTAAAAATTGATAATGAGGTAATTTTAGAATCTGAAGTTAAATTTTGCCCCGGGGTGAACTAAAATGGAATCAAAGTCCGAGTGTGGAAGTGAACATAGCGCCGGCGGTGTGCAAAATAATTCGACGGTACCGGCACGTACGTTTTTGCTTTTTTTCGGGTGCTTTTCACTATTAAATTGACTTATAAAAATAAGTGCTAATATTTGCCCTAAATCATAAAACCATGAAAAAAATTATATTGCTGATCGCGTTTACATTGAGCATAGCTACTGCATTTGCTCAGGATGTCGCCGGGACGTGGTATGGCACCCTGCAGGTTTCCGGAACACAATTACACTTAGTTTTTCATATCTCTAAAACGCAGGAACTGTATAGCGCTACTATGGACAGTCCGGATCAGGGAGCTTCCGGGCTTAAGGTCGATAAAACAAGTTTTACCGATAAAACACTGATCCTTGAATCTGTTCAGTTCGGCTTCAAATATTCGGGCGTTTTTTTACCTGACAGCAATAAGATCGCTGGGACATTCAGCCAGGGTCCCGGCAGTTTTCCGCTGACGCTGACAACAACTCAAACGTTAACCACGATCGTAAAACCAGCCATAAGACCCCAGGATCCGACAACTTTTCCTTATATTCAGGAAGAGATTGTTTTTATGAATAAAATAGCAGGCAACAAACTGGCCGGTACGCTCACCTTGCCAAAGAATGGGACCGCTTCTAAAATTGTTATCCTGATCAGCGGGTCAGGTCCTCAGGATCGTAATGAGGAGATCAAACAATTTAATCACCGTCCATTTCTGGTTTGGAGCGATTGGCTGACACGACAGGGCATCGCGGTACTTCGTTATGATGACCGCGGGATCGGACAGTCTACCGGAAGTTTCAATACAGCCACCACTGCTGATTTCGCAGACGATGCGGAAGCCGCGGTTAATTTTATTCAATCAAGGGCAGATCTTAAAAATTTAAAGATCGGTTTGATGGGGCATAGCGAAGGCGGGATGATCGCACCGATCGTTGCAAGCCGAAACAAAAATGTCAGTTTTATGGTGCTGCTGGCCGGCCCGGGTATTCCAATTGCCCAGCTAATGGTCAGGCAAAATGCTGACGAACTGCGGTTAGCGCATGCATCTGCTGAAGAGATCAGGAAGTCGGAGGTGACCAATGCAGCTATATACGCCGGCGTGAGACAGTATCAAAACCTGCCGGCAACGAATTATAAAGTAAAGATAGATTCCTTACTTCACTCGGCGCTGCGCAATTCCCCGGAAGCCGGAAAAACCGGTGATAATTTGGACGCCCTGGTAAGCCAAAACGAGAAAATACTCACCCTTCCCTGGTTTCGTTACTTTATTAATTTTGATCCTTCAGTATACCTGACCAGGGTTAAATGCCCGGTGCTGGCATTGAACGGCTCACTGGATATGCAGGTAAGTGCAGAAGAAAACCTGAACGGTATCCGCAAAGCGCTTCAAAAGGCCGGTAATACCCATTTCCAGGCGGAATCTTTAACCGGCCTGAACCATTTATTTCAACCGGCAAAAACAGGTGGTGTAAGTGAATATGCGGAGATCGGCATAACCGTCGATACTTCGGCGCTGCAAAGGGTCTCCGAGTGGATCAACAAACGCTAATGGTCAGCACATAATTTTCTTCCTGGTTTTTGGACGGCAATGCCGATTTGTTAAATGAGGCGAATTGACAAATAATTGAGCAGTTTACCTGGTTAAGTTTCAATATTTAAAAAAAATAAACCCCGATCTAATGAACGGGGTTTACCAACGTCCAATTACAGTCCGCACTTTACTTAACGACAGTAGCTTCCAGTTCAACTTTTAAAGTTTCAAACAAGCTTTTCACTTCCAATAGTGTTAATGCCTGTTTAACCCCGTTTTTGGCAGCCCAATCCTGAAATATTTGAAAATTTGGCCAAAGCTCGGCGGTCGATGTTGTATAAATATTTAGGCGAACGATGCCTTCCGGTTTGTAGCCGGCCTTACTGATTACAGTTTCTAAGTTTTGCAATGCTTTGGTAAGCTGCGTTTTCATATCCTCATCGCTTGATATGCCGTCATCGCTTATCGCGGTCTGTCCGGAGATGTATAGTGTGCTTTCCACGTTTTTGGCTTCAACGGCCTGGACATAACTCCGTTTGTCCTGCCATTGCCAGGGATTGATTATTCTTTTTTCCATCTTTTTTGTTGTTGTTTGCGCCCAAACGGATGCAGTTATTGTCAATAATAGAGTTGTCAGTATTGTTGTTTTTTTCATTTGGTTCATCGATCTATAATGCAAAAATCCGGATAACAAATGAAAACAGCTCTTGACGAACCTCACGATTTTGATGTGAGGTATATCACTATTGTGTGACTAAAACCGGCTTAGCGTTTCGCGGGATACGCCCAGATAAGCGGCCAGCTGACTTTTGGGGACACGCTGAACAAGGGCAGGATATAATTTAAGGAGCTGTTCGTAACGTTGCTTTGCGTTTGAAGTTAACAAAGATATAATCCGACGTTGCGCACCAAGAAAGCCGAAGTTTGCTTTTTCAAGAAAAAACTTTTCCATCTTTGGTGACTGCTCACAAAGATTGCGGTAATTCTCCAGCGTTAAAGATAGGACCTCTGTGTCTTCCAAACATATCAGTGACATTGTCGACAGTGTTTGAGTATAGAAAGCCAGGAAGTCGCTTTCCCACCAATCTTCCATGGCGAATGAGACGATATGCTCTTTCGCTGTATCATCCGTATAGACCAGTTTCACTAGCCCTGATAAGATGAAAAAATGATGTTTTGCAGATTCACCTTCCTGTATTAGAAACTGGTGTTTCTTATATTTTTTTGCAGTAAAGTGACTCGATATAAAGTCATATTCTTCGTCGCTGAGCAGTACGATCTTTTGTATATGTTCTCTTAGCCTCTGCATGTACTTGTGGTAAATATGTCGAGTAAAGATAATATCTGATGTGTGAAAACACCTGCAAATTCCAAAATCGACCAGGCGCAATTGTGCATTTTCCCGAGCATGCTTGGACAGACTGGCGGCCTGATTGCCAGTAAAAATCAATTGTTTTTGCCAGGAAAGTATTTTTTTGAGCTTGAAGATATTATAGATTGCCTTTCTAAATCGTAGAACCAGTTATTTTAAAATTATCGAAAGTGGAATTGGGATATGTTCCTTATTTGGTGTTGAATTTTTATAAATCACTGAATTAAAGAAGTACTTTTTGGATGCAAATATATTGACGATATAACTTGATGCTATATGGTTAATTTATTGATTTACAGTTATTTAAATAGTTAATTTAAAATAGTCGGGCTTTGATTCAAAGTGATATCATTGAAGGGCAATTGAGCGCTGGCTTTTGACTAAATTCAATGGTTGGAAGCTTTTTTAGAATACTGTATTAACCTGATACACGAATTAAAATCTTTCCAAATGCCCCCTTGCTCAAATGCTTGAAAGCAGCTTTGGCATCCTGAAAAGTATATACGCTGTCAACTACTGGTCTGATATCATGATCCACAATGATTTCCATCATGGCAGCCCAGGATTCCCTGTCGCCGATAGAGGAAACCGCAATGATATTCGCCCGGCTGGCCAGTAGCTTCATTAAATCAAGCTTTGTATATTGATCTTCAAGGAAACCCACTACAACGATAGTCCCTCGTTCCCTAATGGCATCAAGCGACTGATTGAAAGATCTTCCGCCTACAACTTCCAAAACATGGTCCACTCCCTTACCTCCAGTTAATGCTTTGACCTTTTCTGCCCAGTCTAGGTGTTGTTTATAGTTAACAAATTCATCAGCGCCGATATCTTTTATTCGTTGTCCTTTTTCATCACTGCTGGTGAGTACGATCGCGCGTGCCCCTAAAGCTTTGGCGAACTGCACACCGAAAAGTGATACGCCGCCGGTGCCCTTAAACAAAACCGTATCACCGGCTTTGATCTTCATTTTGTTGGTCAGGCTAAACCAGGCGGTAAGGGCGGCGATCGGTAAGGTTGATGCTTCTTCTATTGTTAGATTTGTAGGCTTATTTATCAGCGCAGTTTCTTTTACCACCGTATATTCAGCAAGCCCGCCGTTCAATGGACCTCCGTAGGCAGCAAGGTGATCGAACGAACCGTCCGGGTTCACCGTAAGAAATGGGTGAACGATCACCTGATCGCCGGTATTGAACAGGGACGTGGCAGAACCCTTTTGAATTACGGTGCCGGAAACATCTGAAACCGGTATCAACCCTTTCGGCATCAGGTCTGGTAAATAAAAACCCTGTACAATGGCAATGTCCCGGAAGTTCAGGGAAATTGCGTTTACTTTGATCAGGATCTCATCATCAGCCGGGATCGGAACTGGAACATCATCTAACGTTAATTGGTCTACCCTGAATACGGAGTTAATACGCCATGCTTTCATCTCTGTTCTGTTTAATTTCGGCAAAGCTATTGCGTTGATTTTTTATCGCATAGGGTAAATCAAACAGAAAAATGTGTAATTCAAAGAAACCTCAGACCAATTGCGTTTTCCTGAATAACCTTGGGGTTACCAGCTGATTTTTCTTGAAAAAATTGATAAAATGCGGAACATCATCAAAGCCCAGGCTCCAGGCGATCTCCGAAATATTCCAGTCTGTGTGAAGTAACAGGCTTCTGGCTTCCTGCATCACCCGTGTAGCGACAAGCTGAGAAGTGGTTTTTCCCAGTACGGTTTTGATGGCGTGATTAAGATGATTTACATGGATAGATAAACGGTTAGCAAATTCAGTCGGGTGCCTTAATTCCATCCGTTGATTTGTTGATTCCAGCGGAAACTGCCGTTCAAGTAATTCATTAAAGATAGAAACAATTCGCTGCGAGCCGTTGGAATCCTTATAGCTCTGACAGGATGCAGGTTCTAATTTGAGTGCGGAGAAGATCAGTTGCATGACCATTGAACGGAGTGAATCATATTTATAACTGAAATCCAATGTGATCTCTGTCAGCATTTGTTTGAAGATGTCCTCAAATACCTGATATTGCCCTGGGGTGAGATTGAAAAAGGGTGTATTGCCCGGTTTAAATACCGGATACTCTTTAATGACGTTGAACTGGTCAAAAAACTCTTCCGTGAATACACAGAAATAGGCTTCCTGCTCTGACTCCAAATGGTCCCAAGCATAAGGGATATTTGGGTTTGTAAACAAAAGCCCGCAATCAAAATCGATGGTTTTATCCGCGTAATAAAGTTTTGTTTTGCCTTTCAGCAGACTAATCTTATACAGCGATTTTCTGTTGAAAGGCTTGCAATTGAACTTTTCATCCTGGTTGTGCTTAACGTGGAAAACATTAAAGTGATAAACATCCTTTCCGATCACGCCCGGCATCCAGACCCGCTCGTCCGTCTTTAGATCTTCATGCAGATCGATAACTGTACTTTCCATGCCTATTATTTGACCCACTACTATTATTTAAATGCAATTCAAAAATAACATTAACCTCAGGTTTAAGGTATTGTTAATCAAACAAAAAACTGTAAAAATCAAATAATCATTCGATTTTACAATTAATAAATCGAAGGTTTTTCCTGAAATGCATTCATATTGATTATTTGAAAATACCAATTTTCGATTTGATTCCCGCAATTTTTTAACCCGATCCTCACGGTAGCTTTGCTTTATATTTTTAAGAATAAGTAAAATGACAACAGTAAAAGGATATGCGGCGCAAAGCGCTAACGAAGAATTAAAGCCGTGGACGTTCGAAAGAAGAGAAGTTGGTCCGCATGATGTACAAATAGATATCTTATTTTGCGGAGTATGCCATTCGGATGTGGCGCAGATCAATAATGAATGGTTCCCCGGTGTCTTTCCAATGGTGCCTGGGCATGAGATCGTAGGCCGGGTGGTCAAAGTAGGCGATCACGTTAAAGGTTTTAAAGTTGGTGATCTTGCCGGGGTCGGAACGCTGGCTAATTCCTGCAGACATTGTGAGCCCTGCAATAACGGTGAGGAGGTTTATTGCGAAAATGGCGTGATCCCAACCTACAACGGTCTGGATAAATATACCGACAACCAGCCGACCTATGGCGGTTATTCAAACACCATCGTTTCTGATGAAAGATTCACGGTTCATATACCGAAGAATTTGGATCTTGCTGCCGTGGCCCCGCTGCTTTGCGCAGGTATTACTAAATACTCCCCATTGAAACACTGGAAAGTGGGAAAGGGACACAAACTGGCAGTTCTTGGTTTGGGAGGTCTTGGGCACATGGCCGTTAAATTTGCGGTCGCTTTAGGTGCTGAGGTTACTATCCTAAGTTCTTCACCAAAAAAAGAAGCAGACGCTAAAAAATTAGGCGCACACCACTTTGTGGTTACCTCTGACCAGGAAGCAATTGAAAAAGTAAAAAGCTCGTTCGACTTCATCCTTGATACCGTAAGTGCCCAGCACGATTTTGACTTTTACGGCTCATTGCTGCGGCTAAATGGTATTCATATCGTTGTGGGAATTCCGCCGAAGGGTTTGGAGATCAAACAGGTCTTCGGATTACAGCTTGGCCGCAGAAGTATTGTTGGTTCGGCTTCTGGAGGCCTGAAGGAAACCCAGGAAATGCTGGACTTCTGCGGTGAGCATAATATTGTTTCAGAAATTGAATTGGTGGATATGAAAGATATCAAAACAGCTTTTGACCGTATGGAAAAAGGTGACGTGAAGTATCGTTTCGTTATAGATATGGCCACGCTGTAATATTATAAACCTGATGGAGAAGAGGCAGTTCTGAAATTCGGGACTGCCTTTTTTAGTAATGCTTTAGTTTGAAATATACAGCTTCTTCTTTGATTCCCGCTATTTGTTTAAAGAGAGCCGTTCTAATTTTGTCTTCATAATAATAAAAGAACAATGATCGAAATACCTTCAAAAATCAAAGCCTGGCGCTTGCACGGCTATGGATTAAATAATCTGACACTGGATAATATAGATACTCCTGAACTAAAACCTCATGAGGTGCTAATTAAAGTTGGCGCGGTATCGCTCAACTACCGGGATAAGGGCACAGTGGACCATGAATTGGTAGATATTGAGTTTCCGCTGATCCCTTTAGCGGATGCGGCGGGAACGATCGTCAAAACAGGTTCTGACGTAATAAATTTTAATACCGGCGACAGGGTGATGTCGCATTTGTGGTCACACTGGCTTGACGGTGAGGCAGCGCCGGATGGTTACAAGTATCTGCTCGGTTCTGCTTTGCAGGGCGGCCTGGCCGAATATATGGTGCTGGAATCACAGTGTATTATAGGTACTCCTGACTTCTTTACCGATGAAGAAGCGTGTACGTTTCCTACAGCAGGATTATCACCCTGGTACGCACTTGTCAATTATGGAGATCTGCACACTGACGAAACGATATTGGTGCAAGGTTCAGGCGGCGTGTCCGTATTCGGAATTCAGATCGCCAAACTGTTCGGTGCCCGGGTGATCGCAACGACCAGCAGTGATGAAAAAGCGGATAGGCTGAAACAGATCGGTGCAGATGAGGTCATCAATTACAATAAGACACCCGATTGGGTACGTGAAACGCTTTTTCTCACCCGGGGAAAAGGTGTTGATCATCTCATTGAAGTTGTTGTTGGAGACGGTCTGAATGAATCGATCAAGGCCGTTAAGCACAATGGCCAGATTTCTATGGTCGGTTTTTTGGTCAGCCAGCTATCCAATATCGATCTGATACCTTTAATGGTAAAGCAAATCAAACTGCAAGGGATTGCAGTAGGTCACCTGAAGGCCCTGGGCGATATGGTGACTTTGTTTGCTGAAAAAGGTATAAAGCCAATTATTGGAAAAGTTTATCGTTTCGATCAGGCTGTTGAGGCTTACGAGCATCTTTTCAAAGGAAGCCTGGGCAAAATAGTAATTAAAATTTCTTGAATTCCTGAAATCGACAGCGGAGTCCAATCATCCTCCGGTAATCTTATAAACAGTTGGAAGTAAGATTTTTCGTAGTAATAGCCATTGCTTTTTTATATGACTAATTTTAAAATTATAATTTAAAAGCTATGGGAAGCAAAGAGCGGATATTACGCTTGAAAAAAGATGTTCACGATAGTATTCTTACTGTGGCGATGGACATTGTAGAAACGGAGGGAGTTGAAAGCTTAAGCATCAGGAAGATTGCCGAACGTATTGATTATACTCCGCCTGTTATCTATTCTTACTTTCTTAATAAAGAAGCTGTATTAATTGAATTATCAAAGCAAGTTTATGTAATGTTGGTAGATTGCCTGAAACGAGGCTTAAAACCAGAGGATAGTCCGGCTTTAAGAATCGAAAACATGCTATTCAATTATTTGCATTTCGCGGTAGATCAAAAGGAAATTTATCAAATGATGTATGCCGTGGGTACGGGCATATCGGACGTTAAAAAGGCCTTTCCCGGGATGGATAAGTTTATTGGTCTTTTTCGGGAGGAAATGGATCGCTTTTCCAACTCCGGCAGACTGTCTGATGAATTATTTCAGCGTCAGTATTTAACTTTTATAGCATTTGTCCATGGCCTGGCTTCAGTTAATTATTATTTCAAAGATATTGATGAGGAAATGAACGATCAGATCATGAAAGATGCGCTCAGGAGCCTGATCAAATCCATGCTGCTACCAGCCTAACGTTTTATCAAAGGGCGCTCCAACTAAGTGTTGGAACGCCCGTTTGGGTTAGATCAGAGTCCGAAAATGCCTCCGGAGACTGAAATTTGTTCACCGGTGATCCAGCCTGCGTCATCAGAGGCCAGAAATACGGCCACTTTTGAAATATCATCCGGCTGACCGGTACGTCCGAGCGGGGTATTGGCCACAATCTTTGCTTCGAATTCACTGCCGATAAAACCGTTGCTATGTGTACCCTCTGTTTCTATAGCGCCCGGTAAAAGAGAATTGATCCGGATATTCCGGCCTGAAAATTCTTTAGATAATGCAATTGTTAATGCGTCAAGTGCCGCCTTGCTGGCGGAATAGAGCGATCCGGTAGGAACGTGTGTTCTGCTCGCTCCAGAGCTGATGTTGATAATAACACCACCCTTATAACTGAACAATTTTAAAGACTCCTGGATAGCTAAAAAAGCCCCTAAAACGTTCACATCGAATTGCCGGTGAAAAGAAGCTACGGTGGCTTCCTCGATCGGGGCATATTGGAAGACCCCGGCATTATTCACTAAAATATCCAGGGTGCCAAATGCATTCTTAGTAGCTTCGAGTAGTTTGGTTACGTCTGCCGGGTTGGAAATATCGCCCTGTACGGCTATAGCGGTGCCGCCGGTTTCCTTAATTCTGTTAACCACTTTCTCGGCATCTGCCGGGCTTGATGTATAATTTACAACCACTTTTGCGCCCTCGACAGCAAACGCTGCTGCAATTGCTGCGCCTATGCCTTTTGACGCGCCCGTTACAAGGGCGACTTTATTTGCTAATTTGTTCATTATCTAATTTTTAAAAATTGCTGATCGTCTTTACTACTACCAGGGCAGTATGCCGTCAGGTCCGAAAAAGCCGCCATTTGGAATATCTAGGTTCATGGTTGCATACCGCAGTGGCACGGCAGCGCCATCTTCGGTGCTCAGCGTCCCTGTGTTTCCATTGAGATCAGTACGGATGTGTCCGGGTTCAACGGCATATACTTTAATGCCGAGCGGACCGAGTTCCTTTGCAAATGCGGCGGTGATCATATTCAGCGCTGCTTTTGAACTGGAATAGCCCATAAAATTGACCTGCCCATAAATGACATCTGGATCAGAACTGAGGCCTATTGAACCCACGATACTGCTTAACATGACGATCCGTGCCTGCGCACTGGCCTTGAGCAAAGGCAATAAAGCCTGCGTTACCCGGATGGGCCCGAATGTATTCGTCTCAAAAGTTTCCCGGATCACATCCATTTTTTCGTCGCCAGGCAGGCTTTTCAGATCAAGTGCCACACCTGCATTATTGATCAAAATATCCAGCTGTGCAATTTGCTTCGTTAAAACGCGTGCGGCCTCCAGCACACTGCTGTCGTCAGACACATCGATCAGCAGCAAGTGCACATCCAGTCCTTTTGAACGAAGGTTTTCAACGGCTGCCTGGCCGCGGGATTGATCCCGCGAACCCAGCCAAACTTTGTAACCTTGCCGGGCCAGCCCTTCTACTGTGGCCAGCCCGATGCCTTTATTCGCCCCGGTGACCAGGGCCGTTTTTTGCTTATTCATTATCTTTCAATATTTTGGCGGATGGCCCATCCGGGTTAGCATGATGCGACAGGTCTCCGGCAAAACCCATGGAAAGGCTTCTTTCCTTGAAATACCACTGCCCGTCAATACGAACAAAAATATCATCATAGGTACCTGTCATGACCGGCTGTAAAGGGAATGACCGCTCAGCATCCTGCTGATAGATGATCAGGTATGATTTTGCAGTGGCCGAAGTCTCATCCTCATTGATTTTGATCACCGTGTTGGTGGTTACGTGCGCGGTTTGGGGCGTGCCGTCAGGATAAATCTGCAGGTTAGATTTCAGCATGGCCGCGATGTCAGCTCCGTCGGTATATTGGCCAAGTGAACCTATTCTGCCATGTTTAAACAAGGCGCCGACCCCGACAAGGTCGCCCTTATCCAATAGGTGGGTGTAATGCGCGATCAAATTCTCGATCTCTCTTTCACTGCTGATCTTATACGTTGACTGATTCATGTTATTTGATTTTAATTAATAATTATGGTTGATTTAAACTTTGAATTACACTGTTGGGTTTGTACCGCCGTCGATGATATAGTTGGCACCGGACAGGTATGATGCCCTGGGTGAAACAAGGTAACCAACCAGCTCGGCCACATCCCCGGGGCTGGCCATTCTGCCCATCGGAATACCGCCAAGACTTTTCATCGCCGCATCGGTGCTTTCTTCTATGGTAATGCCTGCTTCATCAGCGAGCGTTTGCAGGTAGTTACCCATGGTTTCGGTTTTAACCATGCCCGGCGACACGGTCAGCACGCGGATACCCTTAGGGCTGACCTCTTTTGACAGACTTTTACTGTAGTTAATCAAAGCTGCTTTCGCCACGGCATAAGCGCCTAATGATTCCCAGATTGGGATCACCCCGCTTACAGAAGAGATATGAATGATCACTCCGCTTTTTTGTTCCAGCATTGTTGGCAGGATAGCCCTGTCAACACGCACGGGAGCCAGCAAATTCAATTGCAGATCATTTTCCCAATGTTCATCGGTTAATTTGCTGAAACCGCCTGAGGGGCTGGTCGACCCGCCCATGTTGTTGATTAGGATATCGACCGTTCCGAATTGTTCAAGAATACTTGCTATAGCAGGTGTTGCTTCTTCTGCTTTTGCCAGGTCGGCTTTAATGAAATGGTGCCTGTACTCATTGCTTGCCGGCTCATGCCTGGCAGTAATAATTACGGTAGCGCCGGCCTGCGCTAACCGGTCTGCGATCGCTTTTCCTATTCCCTTGGTTCCGCCTGTCACCAATGCGATCTTACCCGTCAATTCTTTGTTTTCCATGTTGATTATAAAATATATGTTGTTAAAAATTTGCTTTCTAAAAATTGATTTAGAACAATTGCTCTAAAATTTCAGACGTTTTGGGCGACAGTTTATTTACTACCAGGATTATTTTAGAACGACTGCTCTAAAATAAGATCCGGCTTTTGGTGATATTCATTGTCATCAATTATATTATGTTTTTAGCGGGAGATCTGCGCGATCAGGTATTTGGCCATGCGCATGATCTTGATCGGGTCCTTATGCAAAATGTAAGACTCATGCCAGCCGGTAAAGGTGTTGATAATAAAATCGGTCACCGTTTCGGCATCTGTATCCGCATCAAGTTCCTTGAGCTCGATTGCTTTTTTGATCAGTTCTGATAAAAATTTATGTGTAAAATCGTTATCTTCACGAAGCACAGCCTGAACATCCGGGTCTGTGGCAGCTACCTCGAAAGTCGTCTTAATGGCTAAGCAGCTATTGTCGCTGTAAACGATCGTATTGGCCGAAACATTGATGAAACTAATGATCGCCTCTAGCGGTGATTTGATCTTAGCGGCATGGGCCAACGCGTCCTGCATCCGTCCCTGCGTGTAATTACGAATACATGTAACAAACAACTGGTGTTTGTCGCCCAGGGTATTATAGATACTGCTAACGTGCACGTTCATGGCTTCAGACAGATCGCGGATAGATGTGCCGCTATAGCCTTTTTTCCAAAAAAGTTCCATCGCTTTTTTAGTCGCCTCTTCTTCATTAAATGCTAAGTTCCTTGCCATAATGCAACGCAAACCTAAAGTTATTTTAAAACACTTGTTCTAAAATAATGTCATATTTTATATTGGATCACTTCATTTCGGTTACAATACGGTCCGATTCGGTTTATTAGGCGCTGCTGCGAAGCCTGACCTTTGTATTACACAAAAGGAATTAAATATGAAAACGATTTTCATCACCGGCGCATCGGCCGGCTTAGGTAAAGCAACCGCCAAATTATTTCAGGCAAAAGGCTGGAATGTCATCGCCACCATGAGGTCACCTGAAAAGGATACCGAACTTGGCCAATTATCCAATATGACGTTGTTACCGCTTGACGTAACTGATTCAGCGCAGGTGCAAAGTACGGTAGCCAATGCATTGGCACTTGGTGGTATTGATATTGTGTTCAACAATGCGGGTTATGGTTTAATTGGTCCCGTCGAATCACATACCGAGGAACAGATATGGGCACAGTTTGACACCAATTTTTTTGGAACACTTTCAGTGATCCGGGCATTTGTCGCTTATTTCAGGGAACGCAAACAAGGGTTGTTTATTAATACCACCTCGCTTTGCGGCCTGACCTCAAACCCCCAGTCCGCTATTTACAATGCCTCAAAATGGGCGTTGCAGGGTTTAGCTGAAAGCCTGTCTTATGACCTCGCAGAATTTGGCATTGGTATCAAGAACGTAGCACCTGGTGGCATCAAAACCGATTTTACCAAAGCTATGCAGGTTACTGATGACCCGGCTTATGCCGCCACCATGGCCAAAATGATGGAGGGCTTTCAGGATGGTACGCTGATGGAGTTTACCGATGCTGAAAAGATCGCCGAAGTGGTGTATACCGCTGCAACCGACAACAAAGACCAGTTGACTTACCCGGCCGGAAATGACGCGGTACGGCTGTATGCCAAACGCCTGGCCGAAGGCCCGGAAGCTTACCGCATTGATCTGACAAAATACCTTAACTTGCGCAGCCCGTATGAAAGCCGCTAAACAACCAGTCATTTTTAACTCGATCTCAGAACTGCACCGGGCTTTGGGCTTGCCCAAGCCGCTGCACCCCCTGATCAGCCTGGTAGACTATAGCAATATTACCGCGGATACTGCCGAACTGGAAAAAGGTATGCTGTTTAATTTCTATAAGATCTCCTATAAACAAAATTATAGCGGCAAGGTTAAGTACGGGCAAAGCCATTATGATTTTGACGAGGGTGGCTTATCATTTATTTCACCTAACCAGGTGATCACAGCCCTGGAGGGTGAAGCAGATTACGGTGGTTACACCTTACTCGTCCATCCTGATTTTATCAGGGCATACCCTTTAGGAAAAAGCATCATAAATTATGGTTTTTTTTCCTACTCGGCGAACGAGGCCTTGTACCTATCCGACAAAGAAAAGCATGTGATTATAGGCCTGTTCAAAAATATCGAAGTGGAGCTTGATTCCGCTATAGACCAGATCAGTCAAGATGTGATGGTATCACAGGTGGAACTACTACTGAACTATAGCAAACGCTTTTATAACCGACAGTTCATCACCCGTAAAACAGCGAGCAGCGAATTGCTTGCCCGTTTTGAAACCCTCCTCGCTGATTATTTTGATACCGGCAAGCCTTTAACCAATGGCCTGCCGGCCGTGGATGACCTGGCAACAGCGCTTAACATATCAGCGCACTATTTGAGTGATATGCTCCGCACGCTTACCGGGCAAAGTACACAGCAGCATATCCATGCAAAACTGATTGATAAGGCAAAGGAATTACTCAGTGCGAGTGAACTTTCTGTCGCAGAGATAGCTTACCAACTGGGTTTTGAACACCCGCAATCTTTTAATCGCTTGTTCAAAACTAAAACAAAAACGTCCCCGCTTGGCTTCAGGCAATCATTAAATTAGGAGATCATCAATGAATAATACAGAACTTGAGCAAATTGCTCATCAATTTATAGCAGCAACCAACCGCTTTGACACTGAGGCCGTCCTGGACCTTTTTGCTGCGGATGCCGTGATCGAAGATGTTTCAGTAGGAGAAAAATTTGAGGGTATATCGGGTGTTAAAAAATATATGGTTACGTTCTTCATCGGCTACCATACAAAGACCCAACTGCTCTCATTTGAGCATCCCGGCCCTGGAAAAATACTGGCAAAAGTAGATTTTATAGGTGACTTTGGTCACGAGACAGGATGGCTTGATATGCGTTTAAATGATGCGGGATTGATCGAACATATTGATGCAGATCTGGATTGATTGAATAGTTTAATAAGGAGCTGAATATAATCTTCTGTTACAGAAATTATATTGAAAGCTGGGAAATCAGATATGCGGACATCTTTTTTATTCTGATCGGATCCTGGTAACTAATGTAAGATTCTTGCCAGCCGGTGAAGGAGCTGGTAATGGAGTTGGTTATGGTTTCGGCGTCAGATTCTGTAACGATCTCTTTTTGGTCGATAGCTTTTTGAATCAGGTTCAATACAAGACCGTGGGTAAAGTCACTGTCTTTTTTAACCAGTGCCCAAAACTGACAGTCAAGAATCTGAACAAAAAAGTAAATTTATCGCAGAGGTGACCGGTGCCGATGGCACCGTAGTAAGAACATTAGCTGAAACGCCAGGCGGATATATGCCTACTGTATTATCAGCAATTGAACTCGCGTCGCGTGTAATTCATGGTGACTATAAAGCTGGCGTCCAGTCGCCCGCTTCTGCTTATGGGGAAGAATTATTGGATACGTTAACCAGCGTAACGGTTACGGATTTATAATTTTTTGTTAATTACATTTTTGCAAAATACCTATTGTCAAATGCTTATGGTGAAATATAGCAAATAACCAAATACAGGTTACTTAAGGGCCTCATGCAACCAATGTTTTTAGGCCATTTCGCATTTTTTAGTAAATTTTCCCTTGACTGGACTCGAACCCCAATAAATTTGGCTTGGATTATATCTACCCAAAAGAGTTCGATGTCTTTCCCCTCGAGGATTTTTTAAACTTGTTTAAACTTGATTTATCCAGCCAAACGTTTCAAATCACCTATGAAAGAGTTCGAGATATTTCCCCTACGGGCTGGACATCATTGTTTCCGAACGATTACTCTATTATTTTAACCTTCTGATATCTAACACTAATGTACTTTTTGGATGCAAAAGTACTTGCCAAGAGATTAAAATAATTTGGTCTTAATATTTGACTATTATAAACCATAATTTCGAAGTTACAGCAGTCTTTCATACGTTTTATTTGAGCATTAAAAACGTTAACCTATGTCTTTCTCAATATAGGTCGGTAGCCAAATTAAATAGCTAATGGAGTTAAAAATACCTCAGCTATTTAATTTGCAATCCGATAATCAATCCAGAATGATTATAACACCCTATTCATCTTCCTTATCGCTTTCCGCTTCGGCCTTTTCTTCTGCTTCATTCAAATTGGTCGTGAACGGGTTAGCAGCCAGGAGTTTCGCCATAAAGGACAGGTTAGCGGTCATATAACGCAGGCTTTTATTGGTGTAAAGATAACGTTCGCCACCCGCTTCCACGTAATCTTTCTCGCCGCCAGCCAGGCCTACCCAATAGGCATTCACATTCGGAGGTATCGTAAAACCGACCTCCTGTAAGGCCCAGAGCACCTGCGCCGCACAGCTGTGCGCGCCGTCTTCGTTGCCGGTGACCAAACAACCACCTACTTTGTTGTAAGGCATATATTGACCGGTCTTTTCGTCCATCAAGCTTTCGTCGCGGAAAATGGCATCCAGCCTTTCGATCACTTTTTGAGAAGTAGAGGCCAGGTGCCCCATCCAGATCGGGGTGGCGATCACAAATATTTGGCAGGCCTTGATCTTTTCCAGGATCTCCGGCCACTGGTCGCCATCTCCCTCATCGGCGCTGTTGCCGGTAAGCACGTTATAATCGTTCAGGCGGATGATCTCGGTGTCAAAACCTTCAGCGCGGAGTTGCTCAGCGGCCTTTTCAGCCATTGCGCCGGTATTGGAAAAGTCAGGTTTGCGTTTAAGGGTACAGTTGATGAATAGTGCTTTCATATCATAGGTTATTTGGATGTGCTTTTTAAAGCCCAAAGGATGAGTAAAGGCTGGAAAAACAAACGGGTAAAACGTTTTTGATCGGTATCCAAGCCCAGCGCAATGCGATGGTGATCATACTGAGCAAGATTGCCCGGAAATACCGCCGCGAAAAAACCGGCAGCGAGCTTACCCAAGGCGTCCTCATATTTTTTAGGAGTTAGGATGAGCGCGCTGCCCAAGGCGATCTCCGCAATACCTGAATAAACTACCGTATCATCTTTTTTCAACGGCACCCAGTTAGGCACCTGCGCCTGGAAACCCTTACGGGCAAAGGTCAGATGGCCGATGCCGGCAATCACCAGGTTGGCTCCCAAAGCGATCCGGGCCACTTTTTTAATGGTGGCGTTATGGCTCTCCGGTGTCTGGCTGACCCAGTCCCTGGCAGCATTTAATTCATCAGGCTTGAACCCTTTAGACTTGCCTGGCACGCTCAGTTCAAATAGGTCTGTGAAAACTTCCACCGCTTTTTGATCCGTAACCACCGCAATGCGGTTCCAGTCGATAAAATGCTTCAGCCCGGCGATCATGTCCTGCCACCAGGCGGCGGCTGTGAAATTCTGGACATCGGTATCCAGCACCAAAAGATAATTCAATTTACCGGTACGTTCCGCCAGTTCATCCAGCGCAGGGCGCAACACGGTTTTCATATCATACTCCGTTACCTCGCCGCTGGCGCGAATGCCCAGCACATGGACAGGCAAATCTTTGATGATCGTTAACATAAAAAGAGATTAAGGCATGCCTGCGCCGCCGGTGGAACCATAGACCTGGCCGGTTGCATAACTTGCGCCCGGATCGGCCAATTGTACATAGATGGAAGCCAGCTCGGCCGGTTGACCGGGACGGCCCATCGGCGTTTGCCCGCCGAATTGTTTCAGCTTTTCCATCGAAGCGCCGCCGCTGACCTGCAGAGGCGTCCAGATCGGGCCGGGAGCTACGCCGTTCACACGGATGCCCTTTGGAGCCAATTGTTTACCCAGCGAACGGATATAGTTGGTAGTCGCGGCTTTGGTTTGCGCATAATCATAGAGGTCCGGTGTCGGATCAGTAGCCTGTTCTGAGGTGGTACCGATGATGGCCGAACCAGGTTTCAAATGCGGCAACGCTGCTTTGATGATCCAGAATGGCGCATAAATATTCGTTTTCATCGTCCAGTCGAACTGTTCGGTACTGATATCCAGTATCGAGGCATGACTTTGCTGACGGCCGGCATTACTGACTACGATATCCAAACCACCTAACGCCTTAACCGCATCTTCCACCAGTTTTTTGCAGAAATTTTCGTCACGCAGATCTCCTGGCAGGGCAATCGCTTTCACGCCTTCCGTCTTCATCAGTGCGATCACTTCTTGTGCATCCGGTTCTTCGGTCGGATAATAGTTGATGGCTACATCCGCACCCTCGCGGGCGTAGGCGATCGCAGCGGCGCGTCCCATACCGGAATCGCCGCCGGTGATCAAAGCTTTACGGCCTTTCAATCTGCCCGAACCTTTATAGCTGGTTTCGCCGTGATCCGGTTTCGGGGTCATTTTACTGGCCAAACCCGGCCATTCCTGTTTTTGCTCCCGGAATGGTGGCTTGGGATATTTGGTGGTAGGGTCTTCTAATTCCATGTTTTCCGTAGTAGGGTTGACAGCGCCGAATGCCGGCGCTACTGCTGCAGCTGCCAAAGTCGTGCCTAAACCGGCGACCATTTGTCGCCGGCTGATTTTATTTTCTTCGTTCATCGTTTTGTGTTTTACGCGCCGAGTTCTTTCAAAATCCGGCTGGTAATCGCCACGTGCTCTTTAAATACCGCTAGGGATAAGGTCGCCAAGTGTCTGCCCTGATTTTCCGCTGCGCCTGCCAGCTTGCCTTTACTGATGTAATTCTGCGCCAGGTCGCGTAAAAACTCGTGGTTCTCCAGCTGCGCTTTGATATATATTTTATCAAACTCAGGCCCTGCCGGCGTCGATTTGATCTTTTCCAGCGTAGCCTTCGCTTTGGCATCCATAGCCGGTACCGGTGTTCCCAGGTCTTTTAGTACACCCGTCACCGCAATGGCCTCACCCAGTTCAAAACCGGCGAATTCTTTGGCGTTTTTGTTGGTGGCTTTATTGACCGCGATCTGGCTGGTGGCCAGTGATAACTCGGCCGGCCCAATAACGCCCATCCGGAATTGCTTTTCGTTGGCCGCCATCGGATTGTCGACAACAGTTGCTGCTTCGGCATTAAATGATTGTAGCATACCGCCCGCTAATGTCAGGCCTGCGCTTAATGCCATGGATTTTTTCAAAAAATCTCTGCGCTCAATAGTGTTGTCTTTCATTTGATTTGTTTTTATAATGTTAATGATGTAGTATGATATTTTTGTAATTCGTGCTGTGTCAGCCAGTCACTGATGTATTCAGCTACTTCCTGCCAGCCATCCTGACCGCAGATCCAGTGGCCGCGCCTTTCAAATGATTTGAAGCCCGTAATGCTCACCTCGTCGCTATAGGCATTAGCATTCTTCTCGTTCAGGTCGTAAGGAATGATCTCGTCTTCCACACCGCCGATAAACAATAATGGCGAATGTGGCAGGTCCAAATCGATCTGACCCGCTTCACCCATACAATCACGCAGTACATTGCGACTGTCATGTGTGGCCGTTTCATTATAGGCGACTTCGGTTTCTGCTTCACTCATCGTATTGCAGAAAGAACCGTGGAAACTTTCAAAGTCCATCATAAAAGGTTCGTTGCCCTTGAATGGATTGGCAATTAGCGCACTATTCTTCATAAAGCCCCAGTCAAAAGCCAGCATGGCATTGGGTGCTACTGAATCGATTGGTACGCCGATGTCTACCAATCCTTTAGCCATTAATAACTGGACAATTAAACCGCCAACAGAGTGGCCGATCACGATGGGTTTCTCCGGTAGTGCGGTAACGACGCGCTCCATTTCGTCGACAATGGTTTGCAGGTGCAGGTCGCCCAAACCAACTGGTGGGTTATTTCGCAGATCTGCCGGTTCACCTTCATGCAACGGCCAGGCCGGCGCAATACAGTTATAACCTTTTTCAGAAAAATAAGCGATCCATTTTTCCCAGCTTTTGGGGTTTTGGAACATGCCGTGAATAAATACGATGGTTTTCATAAATAGGTGATGGAGTGTTTATAAGATTGTTTTTAAAAGAACATGATGATAAAATAAATTAACCGTTGACGACCTCTCCGCCGTTGACATGGATGACCTGCCCGGTGATAAAGGAAGCATCGTCCGAAGCCAGAAAAACATAAGCCGGGCCGAGTTCCGAAGGCTGACCGGCACGCTTCATGGCTGTTTCGCTGCCAAACTTTTTGATCTTCTCCTCATCAAAAGTGGAAACGATCAGCGGCGTCCAGACCGGGCCTGGCGCGACCGCATTTACCCGGATCTTTTTATCGGTCAGATTCGTGGCCAGTGATCGGGTAAAACTGGTGATCGCCCCTTTGGTCGAAGAATAGTCGATCAGGTTGGGCGAGGAGCGATAAGCCGTTACCGAAGTGGTATTGATGATACAGTCACCCTCGGAAAGGTATTCCAGCGCTTCGTTAGCAAAATGGAAATAGGCAAAAATGTTGGTGCGAAAAGTATCCTCCAGTTGCTTCTCGTCGATCTCCTTTGGATTTTTTTGGGGTACCTGTATCCCGGCATTATTGACCAGAATATTCAGCCCGCCCAATTTGGAAACAGTGGCGGCCACCGCTTTTTTACAAAAAGCAGCTTTTTTGACATCACCTTTCAACAACAGGCATTTCCGCCCTTCCGCTTCCACCAGGGATTTGGTTGCTTTGGCGTCGATATCCTCATCATAATAAACGATTGCTACATCCGCGCCTTCGCGCGCAAAATGCACGCTGACCGCCCGGCCAATACCCGAATCACCACCGGTGATCAGTGCCACTTTATCATGCAGCTTACTGGAACCTGCGTAGCTGCTTTTAATATATTCCGGTGTCGGGTCCATGTTGGCCTCTATACCGGGTTGCTTGTTTTGTTTTGCCGGGGTCTTTGCCATTATGCTTCGCTCTCCTGTTTGATAGAAGCCATATCGATCACGTAGCGGAAACGCACATCCTCGTCCTTGATCTTTTCATAAGCTTCATTGATATCCTGGATATTGATCATTTCTACCTGCGGCAAAATGCCGTGCTCAGCGCAGAAGTTCAGTACTTCCTGGGTTTCGGCGATACCACCGATCAGCGAACCGCCCACACTGCGGGCTTGTGAAGCCAGTTCCATATTGTTCAGCGGCGCTTTATAAGGTGCCAGCAAACCAACGGTAACCAAATTACCGCGACGGTGGATCAATGAAATGTAAGGGGTAATATCGAACGGATCAGGGATTGTTACCAAAATGAAATTAAAGTATTTTTCATACTGCTTCATTTCCGCTTCGTTCTCCGACACGATCACCTGATCGGCACCCAGTTCAATAGCTACCGAACGTTTTTCTTCTTTGGTCGTAATGGCGGTCACTTCCGCGCCCATGGCTTTGGCGATCATCACGCCCATGTGGCCCAAACCACCGATACCCACCACGGCTACTTTATCACCGGCTTTTACGCCCCAGTGGTTCAACGGTGAGTAAGTTGTCACACCGGCGCAAAGGATGGGTGCGGCTTTACTGATGTCCAGGCTTTCCGGGATGCGCAGCACGAAATCTTCTTTCACGACCAGGTTATTGGAGTAGCCGCCGAAGGTATTGTATTTGGTTTCATCAGCTACGAAGTAGCCATTATAGGTCATGGTCGGTCCGTGCGGGTGTTCGCAGAATTGTTCTTCGCCCTCATGGCAGGCCGAACAGCTTTTACAACTGTCGATCATACAGCCTACGCCCACGATATCGCCGACCTTGAATTTGGTGACGGCTTGGCCAGCAAAAGTGATACGTCCGATCACTTCGTGGCCGGGTACACAGGGATAGAGCGTGTTTTTCCAGTCGTTCGCTACCTGGTGCACATCCGAGTGGCAAACGCCGCAATAGAGTACCTCGATCAATACTTCGTTGACCTGCGGCGCGTCGCGCTCAAAGTCCATCGGTTTCAGGGTTTCGCCGCCGATCAGTGCGCCTGAGGCACCATAGGCTTTAGTGGCTATTTTTTCCAGTGTGGCTGTCGTTTCCATAATTTGTATTAATTCTTGCTTTGATTAATTTTTGATCTCCACCGGTTCGGTCTTTTCAGTTTCCTTGCGTTGCTCCCAGGGTTTCAGTACCACTTTTACGCAGTCGTCTTCTTTTTTATCAAAGATCTCGTAGCCGCGGGTCACTTCGCTTAATGGTAAGGTATGGGTGATGATATCGTCCAGTACCACTTTCTCGGTTTTGACCAGTTCGATCAGGTGATCGATATAGTTCAGCACCGGTGCTTGGCCCATTTTCAGGGTGATGCCTTTATCGAAGGCACGGTGCAGCGGGAAATTATCATAGGTCGAGCCATAAACACCCATGATACTAACAGTACCCAAGCGGCGTACGGCTTTCAGGCACATATCCAGCACTTTCATGCTGCCGACCTCGAAATTGAAAAGGGCTTTGGCTTTGTCCATGATGTCGCGTTCAGGTTCAAAGCCTACCGCATCGACGCAAACATCGGCACCACGGCCGCCGGTCATTTCGCGGATGGCTTCTACCACGTCCACTTCATGCGGGTTGAGCGTTTCGACTTTGTTAACGGCTTTGGCTTTTTCCAAACGGTAATTGAGCGGATCGATGGCGATCACGCGGCTGGCACCATTCAGCCAGGCGGCTTTCTGCGCCATCAGGCCAACGGGGCCGGAACCGAAAATAGCGACTACCTCGCCGCCTTTCAGTTGCGCCCAGTCGATAGCCGACCAGCCGGTAGGGAAAATATCGGTCAGGAACAGCACCTGCTCGTCGCTCATGTTTTCAGGCACTACGCGCGGGCTGATGTCGGCATAGGGCACGCGGACGTATTCGGCCTGTCCCCCTGAATAACCGCCATAAAGGTCGGTGTAGCCGAACAGGGCGGCACCTTTACCGTCCGCCATATCGCCTTCCGGGCCGTAATGTTTGTAGTTGGAGTTTTCGCAGGCGGGCGAAGCATCATGCTGGCAGAAAAAGCAATGCCCGCAGGAAATGGGAAATGGTACGACTACGCGGTCGCCTTTCTTCAGGTTCTTGACGCCTTTGCCGACTTCTTCAACGATGCCCATGAATTCATGGCCCATCACCATCGGGTGGGTTTGCGGGACACCGCCGCTGAGTATATGCAGGTCAGAGCCGCAAATGGCCGTCGAAGTAACCTTTAATATGACGTCCGTGTCCTGTTCCAGGCGCGGATCTTCAACGGTATCGTAGCGGATGTCGCCGGGTTTGTGGAATACTGCTGCTTTCATAAGTATAATTCAGATTTTGATGTCTAAAAGGAACAGGAGCTTCCGCTTATAGTTTGGGTTAATTTTAAATAAAAATTATATTTTTTAACTTGTTTTTAAAACTTAGGTTTCCCGGCCGGGTTATTCTGCAAAACACTTAAATGAAAAGAACGATCAGTTTGCAGGGAAAAACGATAGTCATCACCGGGGCATCAAGTGGTGCCGGAAGAGCAGCGGCCCTGGAATTTGCTAAATATCAAACCAACCTGGTGCTGGCTGCCCGGAACGGGTCAGCCTTAAACGAGGTTAAAGCGGAATGCGAGGAACTGGGTGCGCAGGCTTTAGTTGTAGTGACCGATACCAGCGATGCCAAAGCCATGATCGCATTAGCCAATGCGGCCGTGAACTGGCAGGACCGGATCGATATCTGGGTAAACAATGCGGGTGTACTGGCAGCCGGTGATTTCGACAAAACGCCGATGGCGGTGCATGAGCAGGTGATCAAAACCAATCTCCTGGGTTATATGAACGGCGCGCACGCGGTGCTACCATTTTTTAAAGAACAAGGCTGGGGCACGCTCATCAATAATATTTCCATCGGCGGCTTTTTACCGGTGCCGTACGGGGCGGGTTATACTGCGGCTAAGTTCGGCTTGCGCGGCTGGTCGGAAGCTTTGAAAGGGGAACTGACCGAATGGCCGGAGATCCATATCTGCGACCTGTTCCCGGCTTTCCTGGATACGCCCGGCATCCAGCATGCAGGCAATTATACCGGTAAAGTTTTGAAACCGGCACCACCGGTCTATGACCCGGTGCGTGTCGCGCAGGCGATGGTTAAAGTTGCGCAGCGGCCCTCGGCCAATACTTATGTGGGCAGCGTTTCGCTGTTGTTAAAATTTGGCCATGCCCTTTTCCCGGAACTGATGACCAAAGCCACCGGACTGGTCATGCGTAAATACCTGAATGCTGCGGATGAAATAGCGTTAAGCGACGGCAATGTATTTACAACGGTGGAATACGGCATGAGTACCCATGGAGGTTTTGGATTGCCGGGCGAGCCTAAAGCGCACCGAAAATATGTCGCTGGGATATTGCTGACCGGATTGGCGATTTGCGTGCTACAGGTCATGAAAAAAAAAAAGCAAGTTGAATATGCTTTGATAATAGGCATACCCTTGTTTCGATTTAGTTTTAGACCACCGACGAGACCTTATCTTCAGCTAATCGAGGTTGAAGGGTTTGGATAAATAATGATCAGCCTCCGCCGCAGCCCAAAGATTGGATGTCGCTGTTCGCAGAAAAGTAGATCACCGGGATAGGACAAAGATCCGGGTCGCATTTGATCTTTTGCGTGGCTGCGATACCACCCTCATGGGGTACCCTTGAGGAAGCCGACTGGATCGTGCTCACCTATCCTGACTGCGGCGATAAAGCTGCAGATATTGAGAATATCCTCGTCGTCATCAAAGATTAGCAACCTTTCATGCGGTAACCAGTGGGATCATAAAATTAAATGTCGAACCATTACCTGGGCTGCTTTCCACCCATATCCTGCCTTGGTGGTCCGTCACGATCTTGGAGCTGATAAAAAGCCCCATACCCAGTCCGGTGTGGCTTTTCAGCACATCCTTTGCCCGGTAGAATTTTTCAAAGACAGCAGCTCTTGTTTCAGCGTCCATCCCGCGGCCCTGATCGCTGATACTTATGGTAATCATACCCGGTTCGGTTAAGGCGGTGTTGATCGTGATCAGGGTATTTTTTTCTGAATATTTACTGGCATTACCCAGCAGGTTAGCCATGACCTGCTCCATGCGCAGTTCATCGATCAGTACATACACATCATCGCAAAAGGCGGTATGGAGTTCGTGATGGGGTAAGATATTGCGCATAATAGCTCCCTGGCTATTCAAAAACGCGTTCAGGCCGACAGGCTGCATATGGTATTGCAGATTACCGTTCTCGATCTTGGAGATATCCAGTAACTGATGCACCAGGGTCATCAGTTTATTAGATTGCACGTCGATCTTGGTCAGCAACGAGCGAAGGTGTTCGGGAATCGGGTCCTTGATCGCTTTAGCCATCTGTGTATAAGCTTTGAGTACCGTCATCGGTGTCTTCAACTCATGGCTCGCGATGGAGATGAATTCGGTCTTTTTCTCATCGATCAGCCGGGATTGGCGCAGTTCCTCCTCTTTCTCGCTGGCCAGCCGGTGCAGGGTCAGGTTGCGTTGTTTGATCTCTTCATAGGGATTCAGCGGCGCTTCTTCTTCAAAGTCTTTTTTTAGTGCCGCGATCTTTACCGGGTCGAGCTTTAAGGACCGCGGCAAACCGATCTTCATGGTGATCATATTGTTCAGCTCCGATTCCGTCAGGACAAACTCCGGCAACAGCTTTTGCGCATAATAAAAGCCAGCATCGGCATTGGTAAACCTGATTTCCTTATCAAAAGTCACGGTAGCCATCAGGCTGAAGCGGGTTTTATTTTGCTCCAGACCAATATGAAGGATGCCGTCATCGGTGTGTTCGATCACCGTACGGGCGATCTCGGACACGGCGGTAGCAAAGGTCGTTTGCGTCGCGACTGTCAGACCCAGTTTTTCGGCTACCCTCATGGACCGCTTATGTGCCAGCACCAGGTCCATCTCATTTTCTAAAGAGATCGCTACTACATTATTCATTTTACTTTTGCAATTATTACCGACATATCATCATTGCGCCGGGCATGGTCTTTATAGACCGCTGCCGCTAAGATCGTGGAATCGTATTTATACATCATCGGATAACGGGCCAGTTCGATACGCGTTTTGATCCCGTCTGAACATAACATCACCTGGTTAAATTCTTCAGCCGGGTATTCCTGGTCATTCATCGTATTGGGAATATTATGCCCGACAATGCCGTTATAAGACATATGGTTCTTAAAATTAACCGGGCCGAACAGCCGGGCCGCGATGTTACCCACGCCGGCAAAGGTCCAGATCTTGCGCGCGGGATCGTAGGCTAGTATGTTAATGACCGCACCGCGGGTTTTCTTGATATCGTTATGGATAAAGCGGATGGTTTCGGTCGGGCTGTAATCCGGAAAGATCTTAAAAGCATTGGCCGCTTCATTGACCGCCTTGTTGGCCTCGGGTCCGTGGCCCAGGCCATCGGCTAGCATCATTTTCAGGTACTTATCGGTTTTCTTGTAAACAAAGCCGTCGCCGCTGGTCTTTTCACCCGGCTTGGCAACCACGATTGGGCGCATGATGACCTGGTGCTTTTCCTTTACCTTATCTGGGTCGCTGTACACACGGCTCAGTACGATCGTGCCCCAGCCGATCTGTGAGTATAATTCGAAGGTGTCCGACATTCTTTTCATACTGCCCAGGCCATGGCCCAGCGTGTTAGAGGTGGATATGCCATCCTGCATCATTCTGGCCGGGTTCACCATACCGGGGCCGTTATCGATGCTGATCAGCTCGACATAAGGGTTGCCGCCATTGGCAAAGACACCCATCAGCAATTCGCCGTCGTTGCTGTATTTAAAGAGGTTGGAAGTCATTTCGGCCACGATCAGGTCAAGTTCGTTGATCCGGGCGGGCGCTATCCCGCCTTCCGTGGCCAGCCGGTGGATCTCTTTTTTGATCAGCGAAAAATAACTGCGGTCATCGGCCGTAAAACTGATATGCGTTGCGTCAACCATTGGCCCACTTTAAAATGGTGACCACGGTTCCGTCGCCAACCTTGCTTTTGATATCAAATTCATTGACCAGCCGTTTGGTGCCGGGCAGGCCGAGCCCCAGACTTTTTCCGGTGGAGAAACCGTCGCGCATGGCAGCAGCTATATCGGGAATACCTGGACCCTTATCCGAAAATGTCAACCGCACACCGTTGTTGCGGCCACTGGACACCACCTCGATGATACAAACCCCGCCCTCGGCATAGCGCATCATATTACGCACCAGTTCGCTGGCGGCGGTCAGCAGGCGGGTCTGGTTAACCAAACCCATTTTGATCTTGACGGCCGTTTCTTTAATGCGGTTCTTCAAAAAAACCACATCCTGCTCCTTTAAGACCTGGATCGTATCTTTACTCAGCGATAAGGTCATCATCGGTCTGGTCTTCGTCTGCTTCGTCTTCGGTCTCGTCGATCATGGTTTTCAGCAAATTCATGCCTTTTTCCATATCCAAAGCGGTGTGCACGCCTTTCAGCGGCAAGCCCAGCTCAATTAATGTAATAGCTACCGCGGGCTGCATACCCACGACCACTGTTTCCGCATCCAATATCTTGGACATACTAGCGATATTACCGATAATCCGGCCCATGAACGAATCCACGATGGATACCGCTGAAATATCAATTAAAACGCCCTTTGCATTAGTTTTGTTAACCATCTGTACCAGGTCGGCCTCTAAATTGAGCGCCAGCCGGTCGTAAAGGTCAACCTGTATCGTCACCAGCAAAAAGGCACCCATCCGTAGAATAGGGATTTTATCCATTGCTCAGGATTTTAAATTTTTGTAACTGTACCGACTTTTTTTACTTCCAGCCGCATCACTTTAAATGAATGAGCCAGCGCGCTGGCTAGAGTTGCTTTGGTAATAATGTTGGAAAGGTCGATGCCTAAATGTACGATGGTTTGCGCGATCTCCGGGCGAATACCACTAATGATACATTCTGCACCCATTAGGCGTGTCGCGCTTACTGTTTTGATCAAATGTTGCGCCACCAGCGAATCTACCGCCGGCACACCTGAAATATCCAGAATTGCTATACTTGAACCCGTTTCCACGATCTCCTGTAATAGGTTTTCCATCACGACCTGAGTGCGGGCGCTATCCAGTGTACCGATGATCGGCAATGCCAGAATGCCGTCCCAGACCCGGATCACCGGTGTTGAGATTTCCGTGATCTCGTCCGTCTGACGAAGGATCACTTCTTCGCGGCCCTTTATAAAGGTTTCGAAGGTCACCACACTTAAACTGTCCATGATGCGGTTGACTTTCAGACTTTCCTTGAAAAGCGTCGCCGGGTCATCAGTTATCTCCTGCTGGAGTACATCTAAAATGGCTTCTTTCAGCGAGAACACAAAATTACCGGTTTCGCGCGGGCTGAAACCCTGACGCGCACGCGTAATGGCAATTCCGCCCAGGATCTCGATCACCGGGCTCCACTCGTCGGAATCCAAGTTGGTAAAGTTATCAGCGGATAAATTGCTGACCAACGCATTGATCAGTTCTTCCGACTGGCTTCGCAGTTCGTCATTACTGATCAGGTCTTCACGTAAGCCTTCGTCGGCCAACTGGTTCTTCATCCAAAGTTCCAGTATATTTTTCTTTTTGTTTTTTAACAACGCTTGGGTGTTTAGTGACATGAGTGAAGGATACAGGTTAAAAATTGATAAGCTATATTTTCCAAACTTGGCAAAGTGGAATAAAGAGGAAAGGTAGACAATTGATTTGGCAATGACCAAATTATTTTGCCGCCCCGCTAATAATAAATTAGTAGTCAAAATAATTACGCGCAGGTTAAAACATAAGTTATCCAGAGAGGTTGTATTAACACATTATAATCTCTCCTCACCGGGATGTTATCCTGGGAACTACCACATTATTTACTTTAAAATTTACAATCATGTTTCATCATGTAAAAGACCTGCAGTTCAATGCCAGGGTGTCGCGCCCTGACCCGCGCTTTGCCAATTTATTATTAGAGCAGTTCGGCGGCGAGAACGGCGAGCTGGCCGCGGCCATGCAATACTTCACCCAGGCGTTTGGCGCGAAGGCCGCCCACCCGGACAAATATGATATGCTGATGGATATCGCTACCGAAGAATTCAGCCACCTGGAGATCGTCGGCGCCACCATACAGATGCTATTAAAAGGAGTTAACGGCGAACTAAAAGATGCCGCTGAACAAACGGACTTCATGGTTGCCATGAATGGCAAAGCCGAAAAAGAAAGTGTGATCCACGCGGCTTTGTCGGCCAACCCGCAGTTCGCTATTATTACCGGTGGCGGCGTAACCCCACGCAATAGCCAGGGTATTCCCTGGTGCGCTTCTTACGTCAATTCCAACGGTGACCTGACGGTCGACCTGCGTACGAATTTAGCATCGGAATCGCGGGCCAAACTGGTTTACGAGCACCTGATGAAATTTACCGATGACCCTTATATTCACGAAACACTGTCATTCTTAATGACCCGTGAGGTGACCCACTATAAAATGTTCGAGGCAGCACTGAACAGTATTCCCGATAACTTCCCGCCCGGCGTATTAGGCGCTGACCCGCGCTACCTGCAAAACGTCTACAATCTATCGGCCGGTACCATCAGAGGACCCTGGAATGAAGGCGAGATACCGGATATGGGTAAAGACTGGGTTTACGTAGCTGACCCGATCGCTCAGGCCGTGACGACAGTTGGGCAAACCAAGCTATCTGATGATTTCAGTAAAGAACTAAAGGATGCGGAAAAGCTGGACAAAAAAATGAGCGAAGTGAAAAGCACTGAAGAGAAAAATGCCGAACCGGCAGGCGTAGCTCAGTGGAGCGATTATAAAACCATAAAAGACTAAAACAATAACATAACAAACATCAATTACCATGAAAACAACGACCTCAAAAACAGGCAAAATGGAAAATACAGAGTTCCACGAATTCTTTGTAGACGAATTGAAAGACATTTACTGGGCTGAAAAACATTTGGCAACGGCCTTGCCTAAAATGAAGAAAGCGGCAACCAGCCCCGAACTGGCCGCAGCCTTTGATAAACATTTGGGCGAAACCAAAACGCATATCGAAACTTTGGAAAAAGCTTTTGAGCTGTTAGGCGAAAAAGCCGCAGCCAAAAAATGTGATGCGATGGCCGGTATACTGGAAGAAGCCAGCGGTATCATTGAAGATACGGAAAAAGGTACCATGATCCGAGATTGCGGTTTGATCCTTGGCGCGCAGAAAGTAGAACATTACGAGATCGCTACCTACGGTGGTTTGCGGACTTTAGCGGCTGCTATGGGACACCAGAATGTGGCTGACCTGTTACAGCAAACGCTGGATAACGAAAAAGCCACCGACGAAGCACTGACCGCGATCGCCGAAAGTTTGGTGAACGCTGAAGCGGTTGCTGAATAAGCTTAATAACTTTATAAATTATCGATAAGGTTGCTGAAAGGCAGCCTTATTTTTTGACATTTTTATACATGGAAAACTTTACGATGTTGCAATTCTTTGAATGGTATTACCCGGCAGACGGTAGTTTGTGGAACCATTTCAAGGCTGAAGCGGAACGCCTGAAAAATATCGGTATCGATACCGTCTGGCTGCCACCCGCTCATAAAGGCATGGCGGGCAATCAAGCCAATGGTTATGATTCTTACGATCTGTACGACCTGGGGGAATTTGACCAAAAGGGTTCGGTAGCCACCAAATACGGCACCAAACAGGAATTGATCGATGCGGTGGCCGCAGCCAAGGCCGCCGGTCTAAAGGTGTATGCCGATATCGTGCTGGATCATATGGGCGGCGCGGATGAAAAGGAGACCATTACGGTTCGTAAAGTTAACCCGGAGAACCGCAATGAATTTATCAGCGATCACTACGAGATCGAAGCCTTTACCAAATTTACCTTCCCCGGTCGCAAGGGTCAATATTCGCAGTTCATCTGGAATCACCAGTGTTTTGCCGGTGTGGATTATGATGCGCGTACCGAGGAAACAGCCATTTTCAGCATCCAGAACGAATCCGGTGATGGCTGGCAGCAGGTGATGTCCGATGAGAACGGTAATTATGATTTCCTAATGCTTTGCGATATCGACTTTCGTAATCTGAACGTGCGCGAAGAACTTAAACGCTGGGGCAAATGGTATTATGAGACCGTAGGCTTTAACGGCTTTCGACTGGACGCCGTTAAGCATATGGACCCGACCTTTTTTAATGAATGGCTGGATTACCTTCGCGCGGAATTAGGCCATGAATTTTTTACGGTAGGAGAGTACTGGGAGCCTTATCACCTGCAGCCCATGCTGGATTATATCGAAGCGACCTGTGGCCGTTTGTCTTTGTTCGACGCGCCTTTACAAGGCAACTTTCACAAAGCTTCCAACGAAGGGAACAATTATAACCTGTGCACGATCTTCGATGGCACACTCGTACAGACCAATCCCGGTCTGGCGGTCACCCTGGTGGAGAATCATGATACCCAGCCCTTACAATCTTTGGAACAACCCGTGCAGGCCTGGTTCCGACCCTTAGCTTATGCGCTGATCTTATTGCGTAACGAGGGGTATCCCTGCGTATTCTATACCGATCTGTACGGTGCGCGGTATAAAGACAAAGGCGGTGACGGTGAAGACCACAAGGTGACCCTTGATAAGGTCAACGAAATGGAAGCCTTGCTGTATGCGCGTAAACATTTTGCTTATGGCGAACAGCGCGATTATTTCGATCATCCGAACTGCATCGGCTGGACACGTGCAGGCGATGAAGAACATCCCAACTCCGGTTGCGCGGTCATCTTGTCTAATGGCGAAGCCGGTACAAAAAATATGGAGATCGGCAGCCGGTTTGCCGGTAAAATATTGACAGACCTGCTGCAAAAAGTTGAAGACGAAATCACAATTAACGAGAACGGCTGGGCAGAATTTAAAGTACAAGCCGGTTTGGTTGCCGTATGGGTTCTAAAACAATAATTGCATAACATTTTATACTGATCTTCTTTGGCCTGTTGGTGCGCTTGCGCATGCATGTGATCGAGATCGGTATTTTGTTTTATTTGTTCCAGTTCCACATCAGGTGCATCGATGCCGAGCTTTTTCTGAATTACTTCCAGCATACGCAGGATCTTGGTGATTTCTATCTCCGCACGCACATTGGTTTTGAATTCCAAGGCTTTGCGCACTTTTTCGAGCTGACGTTGACGGTGCTGGCTGATCAGGACCGCAACCGAAAGAAAAATCGCAAAGATAGATACACCCAGCTCCAGTCCGCCGAAAAGGTAAGGCTCGACAGGTTTCAGCCTCAGCAGCCCCAGGTTCCAGAGAAAGTAAAAACTATATAAGCGATACACACTCACAAAAAACGTAAGCTGCCGAAGAGATCGGTGATCCGGGCACTCAGGCCGTCGTTGCGGGAAGCCGTATGCTAATCATCATCAAATTAATTATCGCTGACCTGCGCCGCCTTCTTGCGCTGTTTGTTCACACTGTGCCGCTTCAGAAATTATAAGGAAAGGTAAAGTCCATGTACTGCCGGCTGCGGCTGTCGTTGGCGGGTATCTGACTCAATTGTGGTGTCACATTTCGCTACATGATCAGCCATGGCACGGGTCAGCGTAGCAGGTACACTATTCGCCTGCCCGAAACAAAAGGCCATATAAAAGCAGCAAGCTTAAAAAATCTTTAAGCTTGCTTTTTCAGCGGTGTACGCCTGCTGGATTTGCGTTTCTGGTTTTCTTCGGCCGCGTCGATCGAATGCGTGCAGGTGATATCATCCTCTTTTTCCGCCAAGGCCGATAATTGCGCGTAGAATTTATGTAAATGGTCCAGCTCTTTTTCGGTCAGGTTCTCAATATCCACTATGCGGTTACTGGTGCCTTCATGCGAAGCCAGTAGTTCATTTAATTTCAAGTGGATCGCTTTGGAATCTTTGTTCTGGGATTTCTGGATCAGGAACACCATTAAAAACGTGATGATGGTCGTTCCGGTATTGATCACCAGCTGCCAGGTCTCGGAATACTTAAACAAAGGGCCGCAAACTGCCCAGACGACAACCGTCAGGGCCGCAAAAATAAATGCCGCCGAACTGCCGGTAGCAGCGGTCGCCCAGTTGGAAAACCGCTCCATGAAATTCATTTTCTTTTTCATTGGGGTATTTAAGCCGCGGCATAATAGCCAACTTTTTCGATTAAGTCGTCAATATTAAAAGGTTTCGCCAGGAAATCATTCGCCTGGCAGCCATTGTCCTGCAGGACATCCTTCGCATGCGTGGCCGAAACCATGATGATCGGGATATCCCGGCTTTGGGCAGCGGCTTTCAGTTCCCGGCAGATGTCCCGACCGTCCATATCGCCGAGCATTACATCGAGCAGGATCACATCAGGATGCAATTGTTCCACTAACGCTGCGATACCATGGCCATTGTCCATCTCATTGACGGCATAACCTTCGGTTTCCAGGATCAGGTGGATCACCTCGCGGATGTCATTGTCATCATCGACGACCAGTATTTTTTTAGGAGTTTCCATTATAATTAGTGTTTTAAGCATCGCACTAATTAAAAAATGAGCCCAAAAGCGCACTCTCTTCGTAGGTAGATGTTTGTAAATATTTTTATGCCGCTTTTTTCGGGCCTTTTAAATTTTCTAATTCGCTTTTCAGCATAGCCATAGGTTGTAAGTCAAAAGATATTAATAATACAGTGGTCATGGCAGTTGCTTTCATGCTATAAATCCGTTAAATACCATGCCGTGAATATTAAGGCTCACCTGCGGGGCTGACTTATGGTGAACTGTAGCTTATTCCCTACGATAGGTTATTTATTACACACATTGGCCAGAGGTAAATTTGAAGTTAGCAAATCGCCATCGCTTATCACCTTAATGCCATAAGAAGCAGGTTATTGGAGTTTTATAATTTATACCTTATTTTTGCGCAAATGACCGATTTTCTTGAAGTACACTTTCGTAAAGACCTAGATGACGTACAGCGTATCCCGATCATCGACGAATTGCTGGATATTATCTGCAGTACTACCGGCATGGGGTATTCCGCAGTAGCCAGGGTGACGGAAGACCGCTGGATCGCCTGCGCGGTAGCGGACAAGATCAATTTCGGGCTAAAACCAGGCGGCGAACTAAAAGTGGAAACGACGCTTTGCCACGAGGTTCGTCAAATGGAGGAGGCAGTCGTCTTTGATGACGCACTGAACGATGAAACCTACCGAAATCACCATACCCCTGAAATTTACGGTTTACGGAGTTATATTTCTGTTCCCATTGTGCTCAAAGATGGCCGCTTCTTCGGAACACTTTGTGCCATCGACCCTAAACCCCATGCCCTGAAAAACCGGGAAGTTATGGGCATGTTCAAATTTTATGCGGAACTGCTGGCCTTTCACCTCAGTACCACCGAACAGCTGGCCCAAACAGAGGAACGTCTGCAGGAAGAAAAAGGCCTGGCGGAACTGCGCGAACAATTCATCGCCATTCTGGGCCATGACCTCCGCAACCCTGTCGGCGCTGTAAGAAATGTCGCCCAACTGCTTAAACGTGGTGATCTGGGGCCGGATAAGATCGCGCATTTTGCCAATGTCCTGTTAAATTCTTCCCACCGCATGATCGGGCTGATCGACAACATCATGGATTTTGCCCGCGGCCGTATGGGTTCCGGTATCCTCCTCAGTAAAGAAAAGACCCTGATCCAGCCTGTTTTGGAGCATGTGACGGAAGAACTACAGTTGATCTGGCCGGAACGCGCCATCGAAACGAATTTCCAGATCAGCGACCCGCATGACCTCGATACCACCCGCATCGCTCAGTTGTTCAGTAACCTGCTCAGCAATGCGCTGACCCACGGGCAGGCAGACCGGCCTGTCAGCGTGGAGGCGTTGATAAAGAACGGTCAATTCCTGTTACACGTCCGCAACAGCGGCGAACCTATCCCCGAACAAAACCTGAAATCCCTTTTTCTCCCGTTTTCCCGAGGCCATGAGGACGGAAAGGAAGGATTGGGTTTGGGGCTTTATATTTCAGCTGAGATCGCTAAAGCCCACGGCGGTAGGATTGAAGTCCGGTCGGATGAACAGCAAACGGTATTTACGCTTATCATCTAAGCAATTAGTCGCTCGATCTTTTCCACGAGCACGTCAATATCAATAGGTTTCAAATAAAATTTTAAAAAGTACAGTAATGATCGTATAAAATGGAAAAATAATGCCTACTATTGCAAAGTTATCCACACCCCGGTAACAAGATAGTATCAAAAATGACCTAAAATTAGGTCAAAAAAATTGTTTCTAATTTGGTACTGAAATCTCATAACTTACTGATAATCACTACCTAAGTACTTTCTGTATCGGCAAATAATGCAGCAAAGTATCGCAAAATAAACATATAACAAAACAAATAAACGCCTCACTATCAAATAGTTGAGGCGTTTTTCTTTGCGTTTATTCTTGGTCGGCGCTGTTTGTTTGGATTTTTTTGTAACTGGGTTGTGACTCAAATGAATATTTGTAACTGAAAAAAAATGAGGCGAAATTAGTGCACATAATGACATCTAATGATATTTAAAGACACTTAAGGACACTTAAGGACACTAATGATGAACGATTTTTTGAACTTAAAAATTAAAAATAAATAGTGAGAACAAAGGCGATATTACTGTTGGTGAGAATTGAAGTTACAAAATTGGCAGAAATGGAGATATTGCGTGTTCGATAAATCGTGCGGAAATATCAATACCTTTAATATTTGCACCATTGCGAGCTAATAGTCGGGTATTTGATCCCTCTCCACAACCGATATCAATGCCTGAAAGACCTCGGATATGGGGCGGCATCTTTAACTAAGGATGGCGTATTCAGATGATCCCGGTACACATCATATCCAGATCTCGATAATACTGTCCAGGCTTTTGCGTAGTTGTCTCAATATTGTCCGGCTTCTGTTTCTTGCATAGTTCTATTAGCTAATTTACAAGGACATTCCGTCTAACTGGAAAACTCACCAAAATGCCATAGTATTCCGGAAGGGTCATGTACAAAGCACTCTTTTCCCCAATCTAAGTTTTTGACAGGGCTTATTCTTACTTTCTCATAATTAACCGGTAAGTTCAAATCAGAGAGTTCTTTCCAAAACCTTTCGACGTCATCGACTTCCATAAAGATCATGGTGTTGTCTACCCAATCCTTTACATACGCATCTTGTAAATAAAAGGAGGTTACTCCGCTTTTAAATACGGACATCTTAGGTGATATTACTGTTTCTTCAAATCCCAGGTCGCGGTAAAACTTTCTCGAAAGTTCAAAGTTTTCGGCACCAATGAAGGGCCTGATCGATATTGCTTTATGGTTCATATTGATATAAGTTAGCATGTAAATAAGTGTCGGTTAGTGCAAAAGATCGGTGTTTTATACAGGTGAAGATGCAATGAAGTGATCTTTAATCGCTCGTGTGGTCATGAGGTAACCTGTAAAGATCATCCAGCATACCATCGCAAAGAGAAAAAGTCTGAACCCAAAGAGACTGGCAAAGTCAAACCGGAGTAGTAGCTCTATTATCGCCAGCAGGATAAAAAGCACCCCATAATACCCTATCCATCTGGGAAGGCGGGAAAATACAATGATCAGGATGGACCAGACCAGAATAGCCAGGGAACTGGCTATGATAAAAATGTAAGCCATTGGCCGGCTGATCATCAACCCGTAATTGACAACACTTTCAATAACTACGGCTGGCTGTTTACCACTTAAGTTCGACAAAAACATCGGTATCGTCAGGCCATTGATCGTTCCGGCGATCAAAGCAGCAATAATACCGAGCGCACTGATGATGAATGCAAAGATGGAGATGTTGCTTTTCGTCATTAAAAAACAGAAAGTCCATAAAAGCCGAATGCAAGGAATGGTAAACTCAAAATTGCCAGTGAGTGGGATACCATCATGACATACCGTATTTTCAGGATATGTTCAGTACTCCCTCCGCTTGGGTGAAGAACCATAGTCAGGATGGCTAAAAGCGGCCCGATGATCAGGCAAATACCAGAAAGTTTTTGAAATTGATTTTCCACAGATCTTTGTTAGAATGTTGAACAAAAATAAGGGAAAACGGACCCTGTGTCACTTGATTCAAATCAAGATGCGGTTTTTGACCTTACAATTTTTTCCCTGACCCTGCTTAAGGTCTCGGGTGTCACCTTAAGATAAGATGCGATCATTTTTAATGGGAATTGTTGTATCAGCAGCGGTTTGCTATCTAATATCAGCTGGTATTTTTGTAATGGCGTAAGTGAATGATCAAAGAAATGAACCCGTGAAGTAGACCGTTCCAATATGCTTCCTAATTGAAGAAAGGAGGAAGACCGGCCAATTAAATAGTGAATGGTATCGATTTTAACTTCCAGCACCAGGCCATCCGTGAATGCGGAGATGGCGGTGTCTGACGGTTGTTGGGTAATAAAGCTTTTATAATTTAAAAACCATTCATTTTCGATGTAAAGATCAATGATGTTGACATCAGTTTCATCCTTTAGGTCATGTTGATACAAAGCCCCCTTAACCACGAAAAAAATTGACTTGGCTGTTTCTCCCTTACCTTGTAACATTTCGTTTTTTGAGACGTGGCGGAGCTTTGCTTCTTTTTCGAAAAGTAAAATGTCATCAGCAGTGTAGGTGCCGGTGGTCTTTAGGGCAAATGAAACCATAATAAACATTAAAAACAGAAAAATACTCATGCATTTCGCTTGCTAAATTATAAATATATTTTTTACTGAAGGTATGTCAATTCACATAGAATAGTGCTTGGAAAAAAGGATAAACTGGTCTGAGTTTTTAGGTGAATATTCAAAATGATGTATCACATGATACCTGAATTATTAATGAGCAAATGTAACGGCCTCCCTGAAGCCAGAAACTTAGCAGCAAAGGCGTCAATGGAAACCGGGTCCATCAGATCCATCGTTTCCAGTTCTATATTAAATACTCCAGCCAGGCTCTTTTTCGCTTTCGCTGAATTTCTTGCAGGTATAATTACCGTAGCGCCGGCTGCTACCAATGCTTTTACAGTTTCTAACCCAATGCCTGCATAACCGCCTGTAACAATAGCTGTTTTTCCTTTGAGGTCAATTCCTTTGATCACATAGGTGGCAGTAGATGCGGCGCCAAAGCCTGAACCTGGGGTGCTGTAATGCACCGTAATAATTATTAGCTTCCATTTTAATTCAACTCTGTTAATTAACTTTTATGTGAAAGCTCGATCTCATAACCATCAGGATCGGTTATCCATGTGGCGTAATAACCCGGATAATATTCGGAGAAAACCCGTGGAGCATCGATAATATGCGCTCCGGCTGCAACAGCCGTTTCATGAAATTCATGGATCTGCGCATGGTCTTTCGCAATTAAGCCGATATGTACGCCATTGGAAACCGGCTCTCCTTGCTTCAGCCAGAAAAAGATGCTTTTATTGTCACCAAATCCTTTGAGATCAGGATGGCCATCTTCACCTTTGAAGTCCATTGACAGGGTTACACCAAGGGGCTCAAAAATGGTATTATAAAAAGCGACTGAGCGCTCGAAATCGCTTACTGTGAGAATAATGTGATCGATCATATTTTTGATTTTAATATGATGCTAAGGTAGGCGCTCGTTGAGTAGGCTCGGTTTGTTTTAAAGGCCGATTTTACTTTGCTATAAAGGCCATGATCTTTCAAAAATTATACGATTGGAATAAAGTCTCACATCCGCTATGTTAATCATAGCATCAAACCGAAGGGAACGCCTCCTGACGTGCTGTCAGCATTTTCTCATGTAACTCCGCGATCGTTCTCTTTTTGCTGGCTTCGATCTTTTTCATCCAGTAAGCAGAACCTCCCTTTGGATTATATCTGCACCCGAACTCCATTAATTCTACCATCAGCGGTATCAGGTCCAGCCCTTTATCGGTCAGATAATAAAGAAACTTGGAGGCATTGCTTTCCGAGACCTTTTTGATCAGGTAGTTTTCATCCATCAGCAAGTTAACCCGGTCTGATAAGACAGATGGGGCGATATGTTCCGCGGAGGCCTTCCATTCCAGCCAGGAGTTTTTGCCCTCGAAGATCATATCCCGCAGTAATAACAAGGTCCATTTATCGCCAAAAACATCCAGGGTATAACCCACCGGGCAAGTCGACCTGCTTCCAATTGTTTTCATAATGTCATTAAGTAAAGTAGTATTACTTTAGTACTACTTTGTGTCTATGTTTGTAGTATTAAATCAATACTGCAAATTTATAAATAAATGTACTTCATAAGAATAACCGCCTACATGGCACCGTCAAATTTCAGGACATATGCTTATCAGGCACTATAATATGACTTTGTAGTGGAACTTAACGCTAAGAACAAAAAAATCATGAAAGCAATTCAACTAACAGCGACCGGGAATCCGGTAGAAAACCTGAAACTCGTAGACCTTCCAAAACCTACATCACCCGGTTCGGGCGAGGTGATCATTCAAATGGAATACAGCCCTGTCAACTTCAGCGACCTGATGGTGGCGAAAGGCATTTACTTTATACAACCGGAATTGCCTGCCGTGATCGGCGGCGAAGGTGTCGGCGTGATAACAGAAGCGGGCCCGGGAGTAGATCAGGTAAAAGTCGGTGACCGGGTGGTTTTGCCTTTCGGCACTTATGCCTGGGCCGAATATGTAAAAGCGCCTGCCGAAAAACTATTTGCCTTGTCGCCGGATTCAGATCCCAAACAAGCGGCCATGGCTTCGATCAATCCGCCGACGGCCATCTTATTATTGGATGAGTATGTCAAATTAGCGCAGGGTGACTGGATCGTCCTGAATGCAGGTAACTCCAGCGTGGCCAATACCCTGATCACTGTAGCTAAGTCGCGCGGTGTAAAAAGCGTTGCGATCGTTAGAAGACCGGAAGCGGTTGCAGCAGCTAAGATCGCGGGTGCGGACGTGGTTGTGGTAGAAAGCCCGACGACAGTGCATGAAGTTAAAAAGGCAACCGGCGGCGCGAATATCAAATTGGGTCTTGATGCAGTAGGCGGGCAATCTTCGGCCATACTGGCCCAGATCCTCGGCCAGGAAAGCCATTTAGTGGCTTATGCCATTTTAAGCGGACAGCCTATGGTGGTCAGCCAGGTTGATCTCATCGTCAAACGGTTAAAGGTTCACGGTTTCTGGATGTACCTGTCGGAATTCCTGCCTAAACTGGATGCTGCCGTTAAGGAAGCAGATTCATTCATCGCCTCAGGCGCGATCAATGTGCCTATTGCAGCGACCTATCCGCTAAGCGCGATCAGGGAAGCTGTAGAGCATTCCATCAGGGGCGAAAAAATTTTACTTGACTTTACTGTCTAAAATTTCACCTGTCAATCAACAACTATCTATGAAAAGGGAATCATTTAAATTTAACATCCAGCAAAGCGTGCTGGATACTATTGAAGCCAAACTGGCAAATGCAAATATCTCGCTGGCACATGCCGAATCCGGCTGGCAAAGAGGCACCGACGCTAATTATCTGAAGGAACTTGTCGACTATTGGCGAACCAGCTATGACTGGCGTAAACAGGAAAGGGCATTGAACAGGTTCGATCACTATACGATAAAGATCCAAGGGCACCAGGTACATTTTATCTATCAAAAAGGTAAAGGAAATGATTCAAAGCCTTTGATACTGACCCATGGCTGGCCCGACAGCTTTTATCGCTTTGATAAAGTGATCGACTTGCTGACCGATCCTAAAGATGGTAGCCAGAGTTTTGATGTAATCATTCCCTCTTTGCCGGGATTTGGTTTCACGGATAGTTTCCCGCTGGAAATAACGGCTGATATCTGGAAAGAACTGGTGACGGAGGAACTGGGCTATGAAAGTTTTTATGCAGCTGGTGGAGATATCGGCGGCACCATTACCATGCAGCTGGCTGAAAATCATCCTACAAATGTTAAAGCGATACATTTAACCGATGTTGGGCTTCCCACCGGGAGTGAGCCGATCCTGCAAACTTCACCGACAGTCAGGGAGTTTGCTGCCGCAATTCCACAAGGACTGATGAAGGTAGGCGCATTTTTGTTATTGCAGGCCTCCAAACCACAAACCTTAGCTTTTGCTTTAAATGACTCGCCGGTCGGTTATGCTGCCTGGGTGACCGAAAAATTTAACGATTGGACGGACAATAACGGTGCAAAAGAGGAAACGTTCTCCAAAGATGAGTTACTGACACACATTATGCTCTACCTGGTATCCGATACGGTGCAGTCGTCCCTGCATACCTATTACGACTGGACAAGGCTTCAGCCTACAGCAAAACTTCAGGTGGCGTCAGCTTATGCGCAATTTCCTAAAGAACCGATCGTGCCGCCCAAAGAATGGGTGGAGAGCCGGTTGAACCTGCAACGCTATACAGTTATGGCCAAAGGCGGACACTTCGGCGCATGGGAAGCGCCGGAATTATATGCTGCGGATCTAAAAGCATTCTTCTCACAATTTTAACACACCTGAATGATACAATGATAACAACAAAAGGATACGCAGCGCAAAGCGCTCATGAAGAATTACAGCCATGGACCTTTGAACGAAGGGATGTCGGCGCACACGATGTGCAGATCGAGATACTCTATTGCGGGGTATGCCACTCCGACCTGGCACAGATCAATAATGAATGGTTCCCGGGCTTGTTTCCCATGGTTCCGGGCCATGAGATCGTGGGGCGCGTGGTAAGTGTCGGTGAACACGTAAAGCAGTTCAAATCCGGTGATCTCGCCGGTGTAGGAGCGCTTGCCAATTCCTGCAAATCATGCGCTCACTGTGACGAAGGCCTGGAAGTTTATTGTGAAAATGGTGTGGTGCCGACTTACAATGCAGTAGATAAATACAATGACGGTTTGCCAACCTACGGAGGCTACTCCAACCAGATCGTGATCAACGAAGGATTTGCCCTTCACATTTCCGAGAAGCTGGATCTGGCCGCCGCGGCACCTTTATTGTGTGCCGGTATCACCACTTACTCCCCGTTAAAACATTGGGGCGTTGCCAAAGGGCATAAACTGGCCGTATTAGGCCTGGGTGGTTTAGGACATATGGCCGTTAAGTTCGGTGTGGCCCTGGGTGCGGAAGTGACCGTCTTGAGTACCTCTCCTAAAAAAGAGACTGACGCCAAAAAGCTGGGAGCACATCATTTCGTGGTGACCACTAATGCGGAGGAGGTAGAAAAGGTAAAGAACTCGTTTGATTTCATCATCGATACGGTCAGCGCAGAACACGACTTTGATTTTTACGGATCTTTATTAAGACTGAACGGAGTTCATATTCTGGTGGGTATCCCGCCTAAGGGTTTCGAGGTTAAAAATGTGGTCATGTTCCAGTTAGGCCGCAAGAGCATTGCCGGTTCGGCTGTGGGAGGGATTGCTGAAACCCAGGAAATGCTGGATTTCTGTGCGGAAAATAACATCGTAGCTGATATTGAGCTGATTGATATCAAAGATATCACCACATCTTTCGACCGGATGATGAAAGGCGACGTGAAATATCGTTTTGTGATCGATATGGCCACCTTATAAGCCGATCCGTTTTGAAAATGAACCAAAGTAACCCGTCGAAAGGCGGGTCACTTTGATCCTGTATTTGGAGTGATACCTATGTCTGATCTTCCGATGGATCTTAGGATGAGCGAACGCAACCTTTCTTCATGTGTGTCGCCCCAGGTACCGATAGCACCAATGACCGGTATCAGGGTTTGCCCAAATTCGGTCAGGCTATATTCCACCTTAGGCGGCATGACCGGATAGATAACCCTGGAAACCAGTTCGTGCGCTTCCAGTTCCTTTAACTGCATGTTGAGCACCCGCCTGGAAGCATCAGGGATCTTGCGCTGCAACTCACTCGGGCGCTGATGACCTTCGTTAATGAACCAAAGTAAGCGCATCTTCCATTTACCATACAAGACTTCGCCGACGAGGTCGAGTCCGCAGTTTAAGTTAGGTAATGTCTTCTTTTCATACATATACAAATGTAACGCAATGGTCGGCTGCCGGCAATATGGGTGAAATTTATCCCTATCTGAATCGTAATTCCGTAATTGTGCATACCGCTCATACTACGGAGATTTGTACAAAACAAGAACTATATGGAACAGCAATTTAATTATGATAATGAATTAACCGGCAAGGTCGCCTTAGTGACCGGCGGCACGAAAGGTGCAGGTAAGGCGATCGCTGAGCGTCTATTTAAGGCTGGTGCGACCGTGATCATCACGGCGAGAAATATACCCGAAATTAAGAACGATGGCTTATACTTTATCGCCGCCGATCTGAGCCTTCCACAGGATACACGTAAAGTAACCGAAGAAGTGCTTCACAAATTTGAAAAGCTCGATATCCTGGTCAATAACCTGGGTTCTTCCGAAACTCCCGGCGGCGGCTTTGCCGTATTGTCGGATGACGACTGGGAGTCCACCATCCGCACGAACCTGCTGGCACCCGTCCGGTTGGATAAGGGATTCTTACCGCAGATGATCGAACGCGGTAACGGCGTGATCATTCACATTGCCTCTATCCAGGGTAAGTTACCCTTGTATGATTCCACTTTACCGTACGCCGCTGCCAAAGCTGGATTGATCAATTACAGCAAAAGTTTGTCTAACGAAGTTGCACCTAAAGGCGTACGCGTGTTGACTGTTTCTCCCGGATGGATAAAAACGACTGCAGCCATCAGGATGGTGGAACGGATCTCCAAAAGTTCGGGTTCAACCATCGAGGAAGCGGAGAAAAGCATCATGGACGCATTAGGCGGGATACCTGTTGGTCGGCCAGCTCAACCCGAAGAGGTCGCTGAACTTGTAGGATTTTTGGCTTCGCCACGCGCAGGATATCTTACAGGAACAGAGTTCGTGATTGATGGTGGAACGATTCCGACAGTTTAAATAACTTTATGGTATATTTTCCAATTAAATTGCTACCAATTATCTATAAATAGAATAGATGATTGGTAGTAACTATTGTAATGGAAGTAATTAGAATTTGAATTATTGAAATAAGCATAGTATAAAGATCCTGTTAATCCACAATAAGCAAAATCTAATTGAGCTACCTAAATAAGTTGACCGGCGAAAGATCCACCGAAATGTGCATATCATCTTTGTCCTTACTTCCCTTATAAACCAGATCTTCCGGTGGCAGGGTCAGCGTTTCTGCTTTGGTGGCGTTCCGGATGATGCCTTTCTCGAAGCCTCCGGGAGTATACATATTTAAAGCTTTGCAAGGCTCTTTACTGGTGATCTTGAAGTAATGCGTCATTTCTTTAAGAATCCTGGCAAAGGAACCTTTTACGAGTTTTGAGATATTTCCATCCAACCATAAAGTCAGTTCACCTTCAAGTATATAGAACATTTCGTCCATATCCGGATGATAATGAGGCGGCGGACCGGAGCCATAAGGCATCGTCTGCTCGATCATGCTAAATTTATGATCTGTTTCTTCTGCATGGGCTTTAATTACCTACATCGAACTAATTTTTAAAACGCCATTTTACGTAAATCTTCCAAGAAAATGTTCGAGATCTGTCCAGTATGGGCTTCAAGAACATTTCAAATAATTGTGATGTTACTAATCCGTTACTTGATACCTTATATCTTTTGACATCCGAAGCATAAATAATTTCTGGATGTGGAAGATAAATTTGATAAAAAAATAAGTTCAGGATTGTGCAGTGGACTTTTACCTGTTTCTGATTTTTTCCATATCTCTGCCTACTTTCACATCCAGAATTTTAGCATAGTGCTGAGTCGTCTTCAAACTTTTATGACCTAATAATTTACTGACAGTTTCCATTGGAATATCATTTGATAAGGTAACTGTCGTCGCAAATGTGTGACGTGCAATGTGATATGTTAGATCTTTCGTGATTCCGCATTGATCAGCAATTTCTTTTAGATAACTATTCATCTTTTGATTACTCAATACGGGTAATAGTTTGTTTTCCGCAAGACATTTTGGGTGTTCCCTGTATTTTTCAATAATTCTCTCAGCTGTTGGTAGCAAGGGGATGTGGGTAGGAGAGCCGGTCTTTTGCCTATTGGTGAAGATCCATCGCCTACCATCGACCCCGATTTCAATATTTGCTGGAGTTAAATTTTTTGTATCGGCATATGCAAGACCCGTGTAACAGCTGAATATGAAAATGTCTCGTACCTGTGCAGTTCTGACAATATCGATTTTTTTATTCATCAGATTATGTAACTCATGTTCAGTAAGTATTTCCCTGGTAACCTCGCGTCGGGCTAGTTTAAAGTCGCTGAACGGATCATCCTTTATGTCCCCTCGTTTTTTACATATCAGTACGATCTTCTTGAAATTACTTAAATATTTCATCGTTGTATTGTGATTGCAATTTTGCACAGCCTTTAAATAAAGTTCATAATCGTTTATGAATGCATAATTTAATTGTTTTACTTCGAAATCACGGGCGTTAAATTTGTATTCTAAAAAAGCGCTCGTATGTTCATAAGTGGTTTTATAACGATCCAGCGTTCTTTGTGTGAAGTCTTTGCCAATTAATAATTCTAACGCTTCATTATGCTCTTTAAATCGCTCCATGATCATTACTGGCTTATTTTCTGTTCCATGCCAGAGTGACTTGAATGTTTCCACGGTAATCTTTTTACCTGATTGAACTAATTCCTGATGGTAATCGTAAACTTTTGAACGAATAATGTCTAAATATTTATTGATACGGGCAGCATCGTCACCTTTTCCTTTCACGCGTCCTGCGACAGCCAGCCAATTTGAAGATTCCACGTACCGCTGCGTACTGACCTGAAATCTATTTCCATTAATAGTTACCCGAAGGTAAATCGGCATCAAATTCAGTTTAGTTACTTTGCCGGAACGAATGAAAAATAATATGCTCAGTTTTGTCTCCATTTTTTATTGATTTTAAAGGTACTTTAATCAAGTTTTTTTATCAAGATGTTCGTGATGTGTACATCTTGATAATCAATTAATTAAGGCCAATTCGGTGCACCGAAATTTTTTAAAATCAGGTGCACCGAATTTGAGACCTTAGAATCACTAAAAACTGAAAGAATAGGGAGGGTTTTAAATCAAAAAAGCCCGAATTCCTTAGAATTTCGGGCTTTTTGCAGTGACTGAACGTCATTCAGTACTCAGAGCGGGAATCGAACCCGCACTCCGTTTACGGGAACAGGATTTTAAGTCCTGCGTGTCTACCAGTTCCACCATCTGAGCAGGTGTCTAAACCTTTTAAAAATAAATCCCTTCATTTAACCGAAGGGATTTGAGCGAAAGACGAGATTCGAACTCGCGACCCCGACCTTGGCAAGGTCGTGCTCTACCAACTGAGCTACTTTCGCATTGGTGTTTCAAACTTTAAACGAGATGTTTGCTGTTTGTGGGTGCAAATATAGAGAGAAAACTATTCCCTGCAAGCAAAAAATGCAAATATTTGAAAGTTTTTCATAAGTCGCTGACTTTCAAAATGCCCGATATAGCGTCACTTTCAAAACCACGTGATAAAGCATATTGTTGTAGTTTATAACGACGTTTAAACTTGTCTTTTTCCTTTAACAGGGTAGCCTTTTTCTCTAAAATATGGGTAAGGGTGCTCAAATAATCGTCCTCATCAATACCCATCAGTGCCTTTTTTATCAATACATCGGGCACGCGTTTCAATTTCAGGCCCTGTTTTATCTTTATTTTGCCCCACTGTTTTTGGTTGAACTTACTGCGGGCATAAGTTTTGGCAAAACGCTCTTCGTTCAAAAAATTATCGGTGATCAGCTGGCTGATGATGTGCTCAATGGCATCGGTCCACAAGCCCCATTCATATAGTTTATCGCGTACTTCCTGCTGCGAGCGCTCCTGGTAAGCACAGTAACTTTCGGCTTTGGCAAGGGCCACTTTTTCGTCGGTAATTTTTATAGCGTTCGGGCGTTCCATTCAAACCAAAATTCGCTAAAATTCTTGTATGTACAGAAATATAACCAAATTCGTACCACTATGCACAAAAGCCGTTATACCTCCAGCCAGATAAAAGAAATAGTAAACGCTACAGGCGAAATAGTTAACGACAACAGCATCAATATACTGCTTACCGATAGCCGCCGAATCAGCAATCCATCAGGCGGATTATTCTTCGCGCTGAGCGGCAGGCGCAACGGGCACGAGTTTATTGCCGAGGCTTATAATGCCGGTGTACGCGACTTTATTTTGAAGCAGCAACCCGAGGGTTATTTCCCCGAAGCCAACCTGCTGGTGGTTGACGATGTACTGATGGCGCTGCAAAAACTGGCTGCATATCACCGTTCGCAATTCCATTTACCGGTAATTGGTATAACGGGCAGCAACGGTAAAACCATTGTAAAGGAATGGCTTTATCAATTACTTAGTGCCGATAAAACCATTGTACGCAACCCTAAAAGCTACAATTCGCAAATTGGCGTGCCGCTTTCGGTATGGCAAATAAACGACAGGAATGATTTGGGTATCTTCGAAGCCGGAGTATCTACCACAGGCGAAATGATCCGGCTGGAGGCTATTATTAAGCCCGAGATAGGGATACTTACCCACATAGGTTCCGCGCACGATGAAGGCTTTAATGATCGCGAGGAAAAGATCAGTGAAAAGCTGAAGCTATTCGCCAATTGCCGTTTACTCATCCACAATTACGAGCAGTTGCTGGATTACCAGGACGAGATAAAAACACCCGAACGCTTTATATGGAGCCGCTTTTTTAACCAGGCCGATCTGTATGTGTTCAGCGAAACCACTATCGAGAAGAATTATTACCTGCGGGCCATTTACAAGGGCGAGGAAATAGAATGCCTTATCCCGTTCAGGGATGAAGCTTCTATTGAGAATGCCATTGTTTGCTGGGCAACCATGCTGGCTATGGATTACAGCCCGGTAACAGCCGACGAGCGCATAGAACGGTTGGCCCCTGTGAGTATGCGTTTGGAGCTGAAGAATGGCATCAACGATTGCTCGGTGATTGATGATACGTACAACTCCGATATACAATCGTTAGAGATAGCCCTGAACTTTTTAAACCAGCAAAACCAGTATCAGAAAAAGACATTGATATTGAGTGATATTTACCAGTCGGGTTTACAGCAGGATGTATTGTACAGGCAGGTGGCCGACCTGGTAAAAGCCAGGCAGGTTGATAAGTTTATCGGGGTAGGGGAGGCGTTGGTGGCACATCAGCAATATTTCGATATTCCGGAAAAATATTTCTTTACCGATACCATTACTTTAATTAAACAGCTTAATAATTTAGGATTCAGACGTGAAACGATCTTACTTAAAGGATCGCGTAACTTTGAGTTTGAACGCATAAGCCGGGTGCTGGTACAAAAGGCGCACGAAACCGTGATGGAAATAAACCTGAACGCGCTGCTCAATAACCTCAATTTTTATCGCTCCAAACTAAAGCCGGGTGTAAAGGTAATGGCCATGGTAAAGGCGTTTTCGTATGGCAGCGGTACCTACGAGCTGGCCAATATGCTGCAATATAACAAAGTTGATTATCTGGCTGTTGCCTATGCCGACGAAGCAGTAGCACTGCGCCAGGCGGGAATAACACTGCCTTTGGTGGTGCTGAATACGGAGGTAAGCGCGTTTGAAAAACTAACGGAATTTAAACTGCAACCGGTATTGTACAGCTTCGGTTTATTTGAAGAATTTGTGAAGTACGTGCAGGACAGCAATATTTTTAACTACCCTATCCATTTAAAAATAGACACGGGCATGCACCGCCTCGGTTTTGAAGACTATGAGATTGAAACTCTGTGCGATATGCTGGAGGATAATCCTTACGTACGTATCCAGTCGGTATTTTCGCATCTTTCGGCCAGCGACGCGGTACAGCATGATGAGTTTACTCAAAAGCAAATCAATACTTTCGAAACTGCATTTAAACAAATAGAAGAGGTACTTGGCTACACGGTAATCAAGCATATTTGCAATACTTCGGGTATCATCAGGTGGCCGGGTGCCCAGTACGACATGGTGCGGGTAGGCATTGGTTTGTACGGAATTGATGCCGCTGTGCCGGCATCTGATGCCTCGCTGCAACCTATCGGGAGTTTAAAAACGAGTATCTCCCAAATCAAAAAAATAGCGGCCGGCGACACTATCGGCTACAACCGGAACGGCACTTTGAGCAAAGATGGCCGCATTGCCACAGTTCGTATAGGCTATGCAGATGGTTACTTGCGGGCGTTTGGCAATGGGGTAGGCACCATGCTGGTAAAGGGCGTGCTGGTGCCAACGGTAGGCAATGTATCAATGGATATGTGTATGATTGATGTGAGCGAAGTGCCCGATGTAAAAGAGGGCGACGAAGTGATCATATTTAACGAAAAACAAAGAATAGAAGAATTAGCCGCCCAAATAGGCACTATTCCTTACGAGATATTAACCAATGTTTCGCAACGGGTAAAAAGGGTGTACTTTTACGAATAGCGTTTCTAAATAATTTAGAAAACGGATCTTGCTACTTAGCTGAAGCTCCGTTTTTTATCATATCGGTATATTTGATTGCATAAGGCGTGCCGTTTACCTCCAACATATCGGGTCTGTGTTTTTTGGGATAGGTGAACATTAATACTCTTTTTACTTCTTCATTGGCATCCAATTTCAGGTTAGCCCGTGCCGGAATAACAACGGTGGTAGCCTGAAATATCTTTTCTACGCTATATTTTACATTGTAATCAGCATCAACCAAGTAAATATCTTTTAAATTTACTTCCTGCTCGGTTGCAAGGTTGTTTTTAAGTTTCATGGTAACTCTGAGCAGCGTAAGTTTATTAGATTTTGGCGCGTATGAACCTCCCCACGTTGATTGTGTAGGAGTAGCCATGATTTTGACAATTTCGATGTCGATGTCTTTCCTGTAAGATAATTTATTGTCAGATACTTGATAAGTAGTTGTACAGGCTGATAGTAAGAAAACTATCAGTAATAGTGATGCGGTTAGGTGTAATTTGAGCATGAAGTAAATATATTATTTAAATTAAGCAATTTTAAATAACAGGGTGTACATTGGGCAAATTTTAATTTATAAATAGTGAAGAAACTAATTTTTATTGCAATACCCCTTATGTTCTTATTTGCCTGCGGCGGCAATAGTAACGTAAAATATTCTTTTGCCCCTGATACCCTTACCAAGCAAAAGGCGTTGCTGTTAACCTTTGATTATATAAGGCGGGAAACGAGCCCTAAAGACTCCATTATATTCAATCAAGAACCGGAAAAAAGCGTAAACCAAATCAATGATTCAGTTTTTTATGTGGATAGCTATTTCGACCGGACTAATGAACTTAAAGAAAAGAAGCATGCGTCTTATACCTGCTATGTTATTCATCATACAGGTTATACAACTGTTGATTCGCTTAAAATAAAAGAGTAATAGGCTCATAGTGTTGCTAACTAATTCGAAGAACAAGTTCTAAAAACATCTGTGCTTTGAACTTAGTTTGATTTGAATAGCGACAAATCCAATCTCTCCTGTAAGAGCTATCTTTTACTTCTTCAATTAAATTTAAAAGAATGTACTTTTGCGGTTATTAAACAATTATCATGAAGAGGTTAGGACGGGCTTTACTTAATTACTTTGTTAAGGGAATGCTCATTGTGGTGCCGCTTGGCGCCGCCATTTTTTTAATGTTTTGGGCGGTTTCATCTATTGATAATGCGTTAAACCTGAGCGATATCCTGTGGACTGATAAGCACGGCAAGCCGGTTTATATTCCGGGTTTGGGTATTGTTAACGTTATCGTTATTATTATGCTGGCGGGTATTTTAGTAACCAACGTAATTACCGATCCTATAAAACGCTGGCTTAACCGCTGGGTAAACCGCCTGCCTATTTTCAAATTCCTGTATTCATCTATAAAAGATCTTACCGAAGCTTTCGTGGGCGAAGAAAAGAAGTTCAGCGAACCTGTTTTGGTAGAAGTAAATGAGTTCGGGCTGAAGAAAATTGGCTTCCTGGTAAAGAAAGACCTTAAATCACTTGATCTTCCTGGCGATGTAGCGGTATATTTTCCGTTATCTTATTCGTTTGCCGGGCAGGTGATCATTATAGCTGCCGATAAAGTTAAACCCATCAACAAAAGTGCCGCTGAAGTAATGAAATTCGTGGTGTCCGGCGGGGTGAGCGGGTTAGATTAATATATGCTGTAATTCAGCGCTTACTACGCTTTCTCTTTCCTGAAACTTCTGATGGCAAGTATGGCGCTGATCAGCATCAGTATTGACGCGACGTAATAAGGTGCGCCGGGTAAATGTACAGGCGCTTTAGGGCTGGTAAAGTAATAGAATATGTAGGTCATAAACCATGGCCCGAATATCGAACTTAAACTCATTAAGCTGGTAAGTCCGCCCTGTAGTTCGCCTTGCTCGTTGGCGGGTACCTCATTGGTCATTACGCCCTGCAATGCCGGGCCTGCTATACCGCCAAGGGCGTAAGGCACCAGGTAGGCAAACATCATCCAACCATGGTTAGCCGTACCGAACAAGAACATCCCTACCGCGTATAATAATAAACCAATCCAAATACTTTTTTCCTGTCCCAGTTTAGGTATAGCTATCCTTATCAGGCCGCCTTGCACCAAGGCCACCATCAGGCCCACAAACCCTAAGGAGTAACCAACTGTGGCCTCATTCCATTTAAATTTTTCCATGGTGTAAAACGTCCACACGCTTTGTACGGCATGCCCCGCAAAGTAAACGATGAACAAGCAAACCGCCAGGCCTATAACCGCCGGATACTTTTTCAGTTGTAACAAGCTGCCCAATGGGTTAGATCTTTTAAGATCAAGCGGGCGGCGATGTTCTTTGTCCAATGATTCGGGTAAAATAAAGAAGCCGTAAGCCGCATTCAGCAAAGCCAAAGCAGCCGCGGCATAAAACGGATAGTGCGTATCTATCTTACCCAAAATACCACCTATAACCGGGCCTATAATAAAACCCAAACCAAAGGCTACACCAATCATCCCGAAGTTTTGCGCGCGCTTTTCAGGCGGACTAACATCGGCAATATAGGCCGACGCCGTGGTGAAACTCGCTCCGGTAATACCTGCTATAATACGGCCCACAAACAGCCAGCCTATAGTTGGCGCGAAAGCCAGAAAAAGATAATCAATACCGAAGCCAAGCAGGGATAACAACAATACCGGCCTGCGACCGTATTTATCGCTCAAATTACCCACCAATGGCGAAAATAGAAACTGCATTACCGCGTAGGCCACCAGTAAAAGTCCTGATATTCTGGAAGCTTCGCTGATATTGCCATGTATGAGTTTCTCTATCAGTTTCGGAAAAACCGGAATAATGATTGCCAGGCCAATAACGTCAATTAATAATGTTACAAAAATAAAGCCTAAAGCGGCCTGGCGTTTCTGTTGTACAGGTTGATCCATAACCTGCAAAGTAATAAACTAAAAAGTAAAGTTTTTTGATAAAAATTATTTAATTTTTTCTAAGTTCACTAAAAAATTAGTTGACCTCATGAAAAGTTACAAACTCTTATCATTGATACCCTTGCTGGTAGCCGCGCAAAGCAGTTTCGCGCAAACAACCGATCATCTTAAATTATCAACCGCTACCCCTGCGGCTGGCCAAAAAGTAAGCTTTACGTATGATCCGGCGGGTACACCCGTAGCCGGCGAAAAGCCCGAAGCCTTAGTATATTTTCTGGATAATAAAACTTACCCGGTAGGCGATATCGACCTGAAAACCGAAGGTAACCTGTTAAAAGGTGAGTTTACTATACCTGCCGTAGCCAAAGCCTTCTTTATTAAAATAAGCAGCGGCGAAAAGGTAGATGATAACGGAGCCAAAGGTTATGTTTACCCGGTATATAAAGGCGCTAAGCCAGTTGAGGGCGCTTATGCTTCTGAAGCCTACCTGATACAATCGGGTATGGGTGGCTACTTTGCCAAGATCGGGGCGGATAATGATAAGGTTACTTCGTTATACAAGCAGGAGTTTGCATTATACCCTGCCAGCGAAAGAGAGTATCGCAACAACTATATGATGTTTTTGCTGAACGCCAAAGATGCGCCAACCAAAGCATTGGCCGAAGCAAAAATGGCCGAGCTTAAAAAGAGCACCAACGAAAAAGATTTGATGACCCAGGCCTTTTTATTTAGCAGGCAGCGTAAAACCGCACAGGCTGATTCGGTAAACGCCATAATAAAAGCTAAATACCCTAAAGGTGATTTTGTTAAGGGCGAATTAGGCATTGATTTCAATACAGAGAAAAACCTGGCTAAAAAAGATTCGTTGTACAAAGCCTACATCGCTCAATATCCTGAAAAAAAGGATGAGAAGAACAGCATTCAGGATAACTTCAGGGTGCAGCTGGCATCGGCAGCATTGAAGGCAGGTGATTATGAGGCTTACAAAAAATGGGCTTCACTGGTGAAAAACAAAGCATCGCTGGCAACGCCATTAAACAGCGCCGCCTGGGATTTGGCACTAAAAGGCGAAAAGCTTGAAATAGCGGCCGATCTGTCGAAACAATCTTTAGATATATTAAATGCCGAATATAACAGCGGCGAAGGTGCTATGTACGCGTCGCCAAAACAGGCTAAACTGAATAATCGCAGCTCTTATTATAACGATGCCGATACCTATGCCTTCATTTTATTTAAACAAGGCAAGTTTGCGGATGCTTTAAAATATCAGCAAGAGGTGTACGATAATAACAAAACTCCTGATGTGGAGATCACCGAGCATTATGTGCAAATATTAGGCGCTAACGGCCAAAATGATAAGGTACTTGATATCGCTTCGAAATCAATTACCAATGGTAAAAGCTCCGCGATATTAAAAGAAGAACTTAAAAAGGCTTACGCCAAGGTAAAAGGCGAAAAAGGCTACGAAGAATACCTTGCATCGTTAGAGAATGCATCTAAAGAAAAACTACGTGCCGACCTTGCCAAGCAAATGATCAATGAGCCTGCACCTAAATTCGCGCTGAAAGACCTTAGCGGGAAAACCGTTTCACTGGCCGATTTAAAAGGTAAAGTAGTAGTGGTTGATTTTTGGGCAACTTGGTGCGGTCCTTGTAAAGCTTCGTTCCCGGGCATGCAAATGGCGGTAACCAAGTTTAAGGAAGATGCCAACGTACAGTTCCTGTTTGTGGATACCTGGGAAAATGGCGATAACTTTTTACCGGGCGTAAAGAAATTCATCGATGATAATAAATACACATTTGAAGTATTGATAGATGATAAAACATCCGAAGGCAAACATGGTAAAGTGGTATCTGAATTTAAGGTAGAGGGTATCCCAACCAAATTCATCATTGATAAAAACGGAAACATCCGCTTTAAAGTGGTGGGTTTCTCAGGTTCATCAGAGGCTATTGTAGAAGAGGTGAGCAACATGATAGAGATGACCGGTAACCCCGAAGCGGTGAAGGCAGCACCTAAAGTGAGTATGAATTAAGCAAGCTAATCAATCATAAAAAAAGCGATAGTGAAAACTATCGCTTTTTTTATGAAATGCCCGAGGAGTACTAATTTATTACTGTGGCAAATACATCATCTTCTTTAACAAAACCGATATATCTTGAATCAGCGGCTTCGTGCCTGTTGTCACCCAATACGAAGAAACTTTTCTCGGGTACCTTTATTGGGCCAAAATTATCAGGGCTATAGCCAGCTTGTTTAAACGCCGGATATAAAGCACTTAGAGTATCTTTCATTAAAATGTACTTTTTAAGGTTGAGGTGATACGTTTTTAAATCATTCTCACTTAATATAATAGTGTTAGTACTATCATTAATAATATCGGTTTTATAATTGTTTTTTTCTATATAACCCAGTATGCTATTTAGCTGAGCAGTTGAAATTAAATACTCGTTCCATACAAAAGGTTCGTTTTGTTTTTTGCCATTAATGTAAACTACCGCGTCTTTTATTTCAACAATATCATTTGCTTTGGCAATACATCTAAAAACAGAAGATTCACCGCCAAGTTTAAAACAAATAAAACTACCCCTTTCAGGATCTTTCAATCGTGTTGCAAACATTTTACCTTGATAAGGCAGTGTTGGGTTATTCGCATATCCTTGCATGCTCAGAAAGGTGATCACATTAGTCATTCTTGCAACTACCCACGCCGTTATGATGAAAACAAATAAGCAGGCAAGTATTATTATAGGTTTTTTCATGCAATGATATTCTGGTCTTAAAAATTCGGCTTCAATACATACTTATCATAAAAACGGAAGATGTGTTCTACCGCTTCTTCGGCGGTATCAACTACGCGGTACAGGTTCAAATCATCCGGACTGATGTTCTTTTCCTGGTCGAGCATTTTTTGTTTTACCCAGTCGAAAAGGCCACCCCAGTAATCGGTACCTACAAAAACGATAGGGAAACGGGCAATTTTACCGGTTTGTATCAGGGTGATGGCCTCAAAAGATTCGTCCATGGTACCAAAACCACCCGGCAGTATGATAAAGCCCTGCGAGTATTTCATAAACATCACCTTGCGGATAAAGAAATAATCAAATTCCATCAGCTTATCCCTGTCGATATATTTATTATGGAATTGCTCAAAAGGTAACTCGATGTTTAACCCTACCGATTTGCCACCGGCTTCGTAAGCGCCTTTATTGGCGGCCTCCATAATACCCGGTCCGCCGCCCGATATTACACCATAGCCACGTTCTGTAAGCAGGCGGGCTATGTGTTCGGTGGTTTTATAGTAGTCATGGTCGTTATGCGTACGTGCCGAACCGAAGATGGATACACAAGGGCCTATTTTGGCCATTTTTTCAAAGCCGTCAACAAATTCGGCCATTATTTTGAAGATCTGCCAGGAGTCGGTCACTTTAATTTCCTGCCAGTTTTTATTTTCAAAGGCGAGTCTTATTTTTTCGTCATTAGTCATATCGTTCTTTCACAAAGTATTTTAAGTATAGTAAACTACAAAGCAGCTACCGTTGTTTTGGTTTTGGAGGTGAGGAATAGTCCGGCGAATGTAATTAAACCGTTTACAATAATAAGTTCGTTATCAAAAACATAACCGCCCAGCCAAGTGGCCGAGTGTGCTTTTAAAAAGTAGCATACCGCCGGCGATATTAAACAAATAAAAGGCACCAGTTTATCAGCTACCTGCCTGTTGCTCACAAACAGCCCGAAAGCATATAAGCCAAGCAGCGGACCGTAGGTATATGATGCCACCCGGAAAATTGCGCCAACCACAGCATCATTATTAATGGAGTTGAAGATGATAATGGTTAAAAACATGAGCCCCGAAAAGGCGATGTGTACATAGTGGCGCACATTAACCATCTTTTTGCTATTCACATCATCGCGTTTATTAAAGTTTAAAAAATCTACACAAAAAGAGGTGGTAAGCGCTGTTAAGGCCGAATCTGTAGTGGCGAAAGTGGCTGCGGTTAAACCCAGCATAAACACCATGGCGGGTAGTATGCCCAGGTATTTTAAGGCGATGGTGGGGTACAGGTAATCGGTTTTTTCAACGCTGATACCATTGCGGCTGGCGTAAATGTAGAGTAAGGCACCAACGCTTAAAAAGAAGATGTTGATGATCACGAAAATAGCCGTAAAGCTGAACATGTTCTTTTGTGCTTCGCCGATGGTTTTCATGCTCAGGTTCTTCTGCATCAGGTCCTGATCAAGCCCTGTCATGGCTACGGTGATGAACAATCCGCCTAAAAATTGCTTGCTGAAGTGGAAGGTGCTGGTTAAAAAGTTCTCGAAGAAGAACACCTTTGAATAGCTGCTGTTCTTGATGGCTTCTGCCGCCTCGAAAATATCGTAATTAAGGCTGCGGCAAATAAAGTAGATAGACAGGAAAACCGACGATACCAAAAACAACGTTTGCAGGCTATCGGTAATAATAATGGTTTTTAAGCCCCCCTTAAACGTGTACGACCATATCAGCAATAGACATATCAGCACCGTTGCGGCAAAGGGCACTCCATAACTATCGAAAATAAAACGCTGTAGCACGATCACCACGAGATAAAGCCTGAAGGATGAGCCAATTGTGCGGCTTATTAAAAATATACCTGCGGCAGTTTTATAGCTCCATTTGCCCAGTGCGCCTTCAATATAACTGTATATAGAGGTGAGGTGCATGCGGTAATAAAGCGGCAATAATACAGTCGCTATAATAATAAAGCCTACCGCGTTGCCCAATATGAATTGGAAATAGGCGAACTGATCGCCGTTTGGCGCGCCTACCTTACCGGGTACCGATATAAAGGTTACGCCGCTCAGGGCAGTGCCTATCATCCCGAAGGCTACCAAATACCATTTGGAGTTACGATTGGCTACAAAAAAAGTATCGTTATCCGACGATTTTTTCGAGGTGATCCACGAAATAACCATTAGCACTAAAAAATAACCAATTATAAAAGTAAGCAGTATACCGGGCGACATAGGGTTTTATTTAGTTTTTAAGTCCGGAAGTCCGAAAAGTCGGTAAGTCCGGAAGTGTTTTAGTTTTTTAAGTCCGGAAGACCGAAAGTCGGTAAGTCCGGAAGCATTTTAGCTCTTTCTCGAAAGTCGGAAAGTTTTTCTATAAATAACAATTTAATTTTCGGAGGAGTGCTAAAGGTCGTCACTTTTCAACTTCCAGAATTACGGTCTTTCCAACTATCATGTCTTTCGTCCTTTCTAACTTCCGGACTTGCCGACTTTCGGTCTTTCCGACTTCTAAGACTTTTCCGTAAATTCGCGCCATGAACTTTTCGTCGAAGTTGCTTGAAGATGCTGTTACCGAGTTTGCTAAATTACCGGGTGTGGGGCAAAAAACCGCTTTGCGGTTGGTGTTGCACCTGCTTAACCGCGATAAAGAGGAGGTTAACCAGTTTAGTAAGGCTATTACCAAACTTCGTAACGAAATTCAGTTTTGTAAAGTTTGCCATAACATAGCCGATCAGCCGGTGTGCGAGATATGTTCGTCGCCTCGGCGCGATAAAAGCCTGATATGCGTGGTTGAAGATACCCGAGACGTGATGGCTATTGAAAATACCAATCAATATAATGGTGTATACCATGTTTTGGGCGGGTTAATATCACCCATGGATGGGGTAGGGCCATCGGATCTGGAGGTGGATACACTGGTAGAACGCCTGGCGGGTAACGAAGTGAAAGAGATCATTTTTGCGCTGAGCGCCACTATGGAAGGTGATACCACCATCTTCTATCTCAATAAAAAGATAAAACATTTTGCAATAAGCATTTCAACAATAGCCCGTGGCATAGCCTTTGGTGGGGAATTAGAGTACGTGGATGAGATCACCCTTGGACGATCCATCGCTACACGTGTTCCGTATGAAAACTCGCTAACCCGGTAAGTATGAAGTTGTCTGTAATTGTGGTGAACCATAATGTATGTGCCTGGTTAAGGCAGTCAATCAGTTCTTTAATTAAAGCTTGTAATAGTTTTGATTGTGAATTAATTGTGGTTGACAATGGCTCAACAGACCGATCGGTAAGCATGCTGAAGGCAGAATTTACCGAAGTAAAGCTTATCGAGAACGATAAAAACATAGGTGTAGCAAAAGCATACAACCAGGCCATCAAAGTGTCTCATGGAGAGTACATCCTCATGATCAATCCGGACACGATTACCGGCAGCGATACGCTCGAAAAAATAATTAATTTTATGGATAGTCACCAGTATGCCGGTGGCGTAAGCGTACGCATGGTTAACCCGCAGGGACATTTCCTGGCATCATCAAAATATGGGTTTAACAGGGGCTGGGCTAAACTTTTTAAATTTACCGGCCTGGCCAAATATTTTCCGAAATCGCATATCGCCAACCGTAAATACGCCAACTGGGCCGAAGAGTTTGAAACTACCGAGGTTGATGTACTAAATGGCGCCTGCTTTTTATTGCGCCGCGAAGCGCTCAACACTACCGGTTTGCTCGACGAGCGTTTCTTTAAATACGGGTACGATATTGATATTTCTTTCCGCTTAAAAATGGAAGGTTTTAAAAATTACTACTTCCCCAAAACATATATCATCAACTTTAATGTGCATAAAGCGCATAAATTTAGCTGGAACTACGTCCGCCATTTTTATGGGGCGATGTTTATATTCGTAGCCAAATACTTGTTTGAGGTGCCAAAAATAAACCTTGGCGGCATTCCTCAAATGTACCAGGCACAATATGAAGTTGAAAGATAAGATCGTTGTAATTACAGGCGCGTCATCAGGCATAGGTAAAGCATTGGCAACAGAGTTTGCCGCAAGAGGCGCTAATCTTATATTAGGCGCACGCCGCTATGTCACCTTATGCCAAATCACCGAATCGCTCGAAAAACAATATCCTATACGTGCTTTAGCTGTTAGCTGCGACGTAGCTGTTGAAGAGGACTGCGCGCATTTAATTAAGCAGGCCATTACCACTTTTGGCCGGATTGATATATTGATCAATAACGCGGGCATAACTATGCGGGCTTTATTTAAGGATACCGATGTTAAAGTTTTAAAAACGTTAATGGATGTAAACTTTTGGGGTACAGTTTATTGTACTAAATATGCCCTGCCCGAAATGTTGAAAACCCGGGGTAGTATAGTAGGCGTATCCTCCATTGCAGGGTATAAAGGTTTACCGGGACGTTCAGGCTATTCGGCATCAAAGTTTGCTATGAATGGTTTTCTGGATGCGCTGCGGGTAGAGAACTTAAAAACCGGTGTTCATGTATTAACCGCCTCTCCGGGGTTTACGGCATCAAACATCCGTAACACCGCCTTAAACAAAAACGGGGAATCGCAAGGTGAAAGCACCCTCGATGAAGCTAACATGATGACCGCCGAAGAGGTAGCAAAAGCTATAGCCGACGCGGTTGAAAATAGGTCACGCACATTAATTTTGACAAGGCAGGGCAAACTCACCGTATTACTCAATAAAATATTACCGGCCTGGTTAGATGGAAAGGTGTATGATTTGTTCGCTAAAGAGCGTAATTCGTTATTGAAATAAAGGTGATTTGTTATTGCTTCATTCATCGCAATGGAGTGTTTGCCTCTCCAAAGGAGAGGGCTTTTTCATCGTCAGCAAACAGCTTCGGGTGAAAGCGGGCAGAACTGTGTTGGCTTGGAGCGCAAAGGCGGGCATAGTGAACTTGTTGCATGTGGGATGGATAGCGCGGCGGGGCAAAAGTTCCAGCCCAAAGTTCTGCACGCTTTGCAGGGTATGGCCTGTGCGGCAAAGAAGCCTTTTGCTGGACAAGGGTTTTGTTACTTTTGCCCTCAAAAGTAATGGGGCCCTGCGCCCAAGAGCAGACTAACGTTAATTACAGCAAAAGCACAACCTAATTAGAATTTGCTTACAAACTGACGCCCAACGCTTCTAACCACTTACCCCTTCATAAAACTCCCGATCTTACTTAAATCAAACACGATACGGCCGTCTTCATCACGATCAAATGATGGTACGAACTTGGCATCCCATACCATGTCGCAATGGCGGTAGGCTGTACGGGAGTGGATGGTTTGGGAAAAGGTGTCGTCAAATGCTTTCAGTAATACCGAAAAACTTGCTTGCTTTTCTTCCATTTCCGCAGGCGGCATATTGTACAGCGGACTATTCTCATCCAGAGGGTGTACTACCGTCCAGTTAATGGTGAGCAGGCTTACGGCTTTGCGTTCCAGTTCAAGTTGGAAGAAACGGCGGGTAGGTTTGCCGTTTACAAGTTCGTTATAAGAGAAGATCACTTCAATCTCCAGGTCGAGCAATACATTGCGCCTTAAGTTAGCCAGGCGGAACATCACGCCCTTGCCGCCATCACGATACGGGGCGATCAGGATATTATTACTGTAGATGATCTTGGCCGTTGGGCGCGAAAAACGACCGTAAAGCAAACCTGTTGCCAGTGCAAAGGCCAGCAAACCCATCATTGATTCAATGGCGGCTACGGTGTTTGCCGCAATTCCCTGCGGACTGATATGCCCGTAACCCACCGTTGATATGGTTTGTGCCGAAAAAAAGAAGGCATCCAAAAAGCGGTCGACCATGGTTGGGCCGCTATGCCCATCGAGCGAAGTGCTGCCCAATGCTACATATATGCAGGCGAAAATCAAATTGGTTACCAGGTAGCCGCTCAATACTATCGCCCAAAACTTGGCCCAGCTCATAGTAATAAGCGAATGATAGTTATCGGCCGTGTTGAAAAAGGGGATGCCGGTGCGTCTGATATTTACCGAACCATCCTTGTTTAACAGCGGCTGACTTTTAAGTACGGGCTGCGGGCCAAAGCCAAGATCGTCTTCGGGGTTTTCTTTGGAGATGTGGTCGGCCATGTGTGTTTTTTGCGGATTGCTGAAGCGTTTCTGTAAAATTATCATTCTGCTTGCTTTTCAGAAAAATATTTCCATATTTGTGCCATTCAAAAAATAATGAAAGTATTAAACAACAACTGGTGGTGGCTTAACGAGTAATCGTAAGGCAAAACCATGTTTGTTTTTTAAATAATATACAGAGGGGTTGCCATAAGGTAACCCTTTTTTTATGCCCTTTATCCTGGCAGGGCCATAACAGCAGGAAATTGATTAACAATAAATCTCCAAACGAGAGCGGTACTGATGAAAGCTATATTAAATCATTTATTTGAGCACAAAACCTTCACAAGGGAGCAGTCAAAACAAATACTTACCGACATAGCGCAGGGTGCGTACAACACCTCGCAAATGGCAGCGTTCATGACGGCCTATTGCATGCGCAGCATTACCGTTGCCGAGCTGGAAGGTTTCCGCGATGCCATGCTGGAACTTTGCCTGCCGGTTGACCTGCAAACCGATTCGCTGATAGATCTTTGCGGTACAGGTGGCGATGGTAAGGATACCTTTAATATATCAACCCTTGCATCCTTTGTGGTGGCCGGCGCGGGTTATAAGGTGGCTAAGCACGGCAATTACGGTGTGTCATCGGGCTGCGGTTCATCAAACGTGATAGAATACTTGGGTTACCAGTTCACCAGCGATATGGATAAGTTGAGGCAAAGTACCGATAAGGCTAATATTAGCTTTCTGCACGCGCCATTGTTTCACCCGGCTATGAAAACTGTAGCACCTATTCGCCGCGAACTGGGTGTGAAAACCTTCTTTAATATGCTGGGACCGCTGGTAAATCCGGCGAAGCCTAAAAACCAATTAGTAGGGGTGTTTAACCTCGAACTGGCAAGGGTGTATGCCTACTTGTACCAAAAATCAGATGCTAACTATACGATAGTAAACGCACTGGATGGCTATGATGAAGTTTCCCTTACCGGCGATTTTAAAACATTTTCGGCAGATGGCGAAAAGATCAACAAGATAGATGCTTTGGGTTTCGAGCGCTTGAACGCGAGCGAAATTACAGGCGGGCACACCGTTGCCGAATCGGCAGGGATATTTACAAGCGTGCTGAACTGCGAAGGCACATCGGCCCAAAACAATGTGGTGCTGTGTAACGCGGCGCTGGCCATCAAAACCATCAATCCCGAAAAAAGCTTTGCCGATAGCTTTTACGAGGCCGAAGAGTCGCTGCTATCGAAAAAAGCGCTGAACAGTTTCAAAATTTTAATTGCTAATTAAGGCCATGAAGATAAAAGTTTGCGGCATGCGTGAACCCGGTAATATTGAAGCGCTAACCACACTCGCGCCCGATTATATGGGTTTTATATGCTATGAACCTTCGCCACGCTATATTGATGTATTGTCGGTAGCGGTAACGCTGGCCATACCTGCTGCCATACAAAAAACAGGCGTTTTTGTAAATGAAACAGCAGAGGTAATAGCCAACCTGATTGCCAAATACGATTTTGCCGCCATACAATTACACGGTAACGAAAGCCCGGAGTTTTGCGCGCAGTTTAAAGGTAAAGTAACCGTATTGAAAGCTTTTGGTGTAGATGAGCAATTTGATTTTGAGCTATTGAAGCCTTATGTAAACCATGTCGACTTTTTTCTGTTCGATACTAAGACGGATAAACATGGCGGTTCGGGCAAAATTTTTAACTGGCGGGTGCTGAATAAGTACACGCTGAATGTGCCATTCTTTTTATCGGGCGGTATAAGCCTTGATAATTTAGGTGAGATAGCAAAAATAGAACACCCGCAATTGTATGGTGTTGATTTAAACAGCCGGTTTGAAATAGCTCCGGGAGTAAAGAATATTGAAGATTTAAGAACAGCTTTTAAAATAATTAAGGAACTTGGTACCCATGAATTACGGAGTTAACGAAGACGGATATTACGGTGATTTTGGCGGGGCTTATATCCCCGAGATGTTATACCCCAATATTGAAGCCCTGCGCAAGCAATATTTGCAGGTGTTGGAAGATGACAGCTTTAAAGACGAATACGATCAGCTATTGCGCGATTATGTAGGCAGGCCATCGCCGCTATACCTGGCCAAAAGATTTTCGGAGAAATATGGCGCCAACATATTTTTCAAACGTGAAGATTTGAACCACACCGGCTCGCACAAAATAAACAATGCCATAGGCCAAATTTTATTGGCCGAACGCCTGGGTAAAAAGCGGGTGATCGCCGAAACCGGTGCCGGTCAGCACGGTGTAGCAACTGCTACCGTATGTGCCTTGCGTGGTATTGAGTGTGTAGTCTACATGGGCGAAATTGATATGGAACGCCAGGCGCCAAACGTATCGCGTATGAAAATGCTGGGTGCCACGGTAATTCCGGCAAAATCGGGCAGCAAAACCTTGAAGGACGCCACTAACGAGGCTCTGCGCGATTGGATAGGTAACCCTGAAGATACCCACTATATTATAGGCTCGGTAGTTGGCCCATACCCTTACCCCGAAATGGTAGCCCGTTTTCAATCCATTATCTCCCTCGAAACCAAAAAGCAACTGCTGGAACAAACCGGTAAGGAATTGCCCGAGTATGTAATGGCCTGCGTTGGCGGCGGCAGCAATGCCATGGGGATGTTCTATCACTTTTTAGATGATGAATCGGTAGAGCTGGTAGCCGTTGAGGCAGCCGGTAAAGGTGTAAACAGTGGCCACTCGGCAGCTACTACCTTTTTAGGCCGCGAAGGGGTGCTGCATGGTACACGTACCATTCTGATGCAAACCGACGACGGACAGGTGATTGAACCTTATTCGGTTTCGGCAGGTTTGGATTATCCGGGTATTGGTCCGCAGCATGCGCACCTGTACAAAACCAGCCGGGCGCAATACGTAAGCATTACCGATGATGAATCGTTAGCGGCAGGTTTGTTATGCTCACAACTCGAAGGCATCATCCCGGCTATTGAAAGCGCGCATGCCATAGCCTACCTCGAAAAAATGACCTTTAAACCTACCGATAACGTGGTGATCTGCTTATCGGGCAGGGGAGATAAAGACTTAGATACATACATAAAGCACTTTGGATATTAATGAATCGTTTACAAAACCTTTTCGCGTCAAAAACTAATAACCTGTTATCCATTTATTACACGGCAGGTTATCCCGAACTGAATACTACCGTTGATATTGCTGAAGCGCTTGAAAAAGCCGGGGTTGATTTCCTTGAAATAGGTTTCCCGTATTCTGATCCGGTTGCCGACGGGCCAACCATTCAGCACAGCTCTGAACAGGCGCTTGAAAACGGCATGACGCTGAACATCCTTTTTGAGCAATTGAAAGAACTGCGCAAACGTGTAAGCATCCCCGTAATATTAATGGGTTATGTAAACCCCATTATACAATATGGTGTGGAGCGTTTTTGCAAGCAAGCCGCCGAAGTTGGGGTAGACGGCGTGATAGTACCCGATTTGCCTATGTACGAGTACGAAAAACTCTATTCATCTTACTTTACTGATAATAACCTGAGCAACGTGTTTTTGGTTACCCCGCAAACTGCCGAAGCGCGTATCCGTAAGATTGACGATTTAAGTAACAGCTTTATTTATCTCTTGTCGTCATCATCCATCACCGGCAGCAGCCTGCAAGTATCTACCGCTATTGAAGATTATTATAAGCGGGTAGAAGCCATGCAGTTGAAAAATCCTGCTATTATCGGCTTCGGTATTTCGGGCAACGCGGCCTTTGTAAAAGCTTGCGAACATGCCAACGGCGCTATTGTAGGCAGTGCTTTTGTTAAACATTTAGGCACCGAAAATTACCTCGAAAATATTCCCGCCTTTGTGAAATCCATACGGCCATAATATTTATTAACCAAAGATTGATATCGGTTTGCTTATTTAAATTATTAGGCAATCGATATCAAAATGGTTATAATGAACGGTCATCTGCATGCAGAACAAGTTGCTTTTTCCCTTCTTTTAGTATAGTTTTATTTCACATTAGGGTGCCGTATGCATCTGCCGTTTGAAATCAATTAACATCCTATATTATCACTATTAACTAAATTAAAATTAACGGGTAAGGCACTATGTGTACTGCTTACGTATATCTAAGCACGATATGATATCAATTCTGCAAAGAAAGCTGAATGACATTTCTATATCAAGAAAACTATATTTCACAATAGCGATCATGGCGGTGCTGATCACGCTCGAATTGTGTACCCTATGGTTTGCTATTACTACGCTGTCTTCTGTCCGCTCGTATGTAAATGGTGAGGGCCTGTGGTCTAAATCGCAGAAGGACGCTGTGCTGAGGCTGCGTATTTATGCCTATTCGCACAAGGAAGAAGATTATACCGCGTTTAAAGATTTTTTGAATGTGCCGCTTGGCGATAGTAAAGCCCGTAAAGAGTTGCTTAAACAAGAGCCCGATATGGCCATCACCCGCCAGGGTTTTATAGAAGGGCGTAATCACCCGGACGATATTGACGGCATGATCAGGCTTATCAGGAATTTTCACGATGTATCTTATCTCGAAAAAGCATTCACCGCCTGGTCTAAAGCCGAAGCCATGATGTCGCAACTGATCCCCATTGGTGAAAAAATGCATAGCATGATATTGGCAGGCGCCCCGCAAGCGCAAATTGATGTGCAGTTGCAAAAACTGGCATCAATGAACAACGAGGTGACCAAACTGGAGGATGTATTCTCCTACACGCTTGGTGAAGGTGCCCGCTGGCTCGAGGGTATTGTGTTGAAGCTGCTGCTTACACTCTCGTTAACTATTGGTACTACCAGCATCATTATAACGGTATCGGTAAGTAATGGTATTGAGCGGGGTATAAAGGCTATTATTGACGGGGCCAGGCTGATAGGGCAGGGTATTTTAGATACCCGTGTTAAGGTGTACTCAAGTGACGAGATCGGTCAGCTGGCTACTTCGTTCAACTCCATGACCGATAAGCTTGAAAAAAACATTCACGACCTTAAAGTGGTAGAGGAAAACCTGACCCGTGAGAAGGAAAAAGCCGAGGCATCTGAAAAGGTAAAGCAGCTGTTCCTGGCTAATATGAGCCACGAGATCCGCACGCCGCTGAATGCGATACTTGGTTTCGCGCGTTTACTGGATGAATCAAAGCTGAATAAAGAACAGCACGAATTTATCCGGACGATCATCCGTTCGGGCGATAATTTGCTGGTGATATTGAACGATATCCTCGATTTTTCGCGTATTGAAGCAGGTAAGATCATTTTTGAAAGCCTGCCGTTTAAACTGAAGGATATACTGAGTTCGGCCTATAATATTATGCAGCCGAAGGCGCTTGAAAAACACATCAACCTCACTTACCAAACCGGCAGCGATGTACCTGCCGTATTAATTGGCGATGCCGTGCGCCTGAACCAGATATTGCTTAACCTGATATCAAATGCTATAAAATTCACCGATAACGGGGATGTAAGCATCTCCGTAGTATGTGCCGAAGAAACAGCCGATGACATAGTGGTTGAGTTTGTAGTGAAGGATACCGGCATAGGTATACCGCTGGATAAGCAGGATAAGATATTTGAGGTGTTTGAACAGGCCATAAACAGTAGCGTTCGTAAGTTTGGCGGTACAGGCCTGGGTCTAAGTATAGTTAAGCAGTTGGTTGAAATGCAGGGCGGTACCATATTCCTGAACAGCCATCCCGGCGCGGGTTCGGCATTTCATTTCAGGTTATCATTTAAAAAAGCTAAAAAGAAAGATCCCTTTGCGCCGGCAGAAACAGCGGTTGTTGAACGCCAGGATATTTTTAACAGGATAGGTAAGGGGAAAAAGGTGCTGGTAGTTGAGGATAACAAGATTAACCAGTTATTGGTGGTAAAGGTGCTTAAAAAACAGGAATTTGAAATTGACATTGCCGACAACGGTAAAATTGCCGTTGAAAAATTAGAAGCAGGCCATTACGATATTGTACTGATGGATTTGCAAATGCCCGAGATGGACGGTTATGAGGCTACTGTATACATCCGCAATATGGCATCGGCCAAAAAGAATATACCCATTATAGCCATGACGGCGCACACCATAAAAGGGGAATACGAGCGTTGCCTGGAAATAGGCATGAGCGATTATGTATCAAAGCCATTTAGCACAACAGAACTATACAGCAAAATAAAACAGCAGTTAGAAAAATACGAAGCCGTTAAACAGGATAGTTAAAGATACAGTTCCAGGTCGCCTTTACCTTCACGTATCACTTCGAAGTCGCCGGATGTACAATCAATTACGGTTGAAGCCACGTTGCCGCCATATCCTCCGTCAATCACTATATCCACCTTGTCTTCATACTTCTCGTAGATCAGTTCCGGGTCGGTAGAGTATTCGATGATCTCGTCTTCATCCTTAATGGAGGTTGACAGGATAGGGTTACCTAAAACACGTACAATTTCTCGCGCAATATCATTATCGGGCACACGGATACCTACTGTTTTTTTGTTGGAGCTTAATAGCTTGGGCACCATGTGGCTGGCGTTAAAAATAAAGGTGAACGGTCCAGGCAAAGCCTTTTTCAACACCCTAAAAGTGGTGTTATCGATAGGCTTTATATAGTCGGATATATGGCTGAGATCGTAACAGATGAACGAGAAATTCGCCTTTTCGGGTTTGATGTTACGAATGCGGCAAATAGCCTCGATAGCGCGATGGTTGGTAATATCGCAACCCAAACCATAAACGGTATCGGTAGGGTAAATGATGAGGCCGCCTTTACGCAGTACTTCCACCACCTGTTCAATTGCTTTAGGGTTAGGATTTTCGGGGTATATTTTTATTAACATAATAGTATAGCAAATATACTCCTAAAAAGGTTTTAAAATAACAAAGCCATCTGCAAAACAGATGGCCTCATTCCTATATATCAACTTCAGAAAAATTATTTTTGTTTAGCGAATTGTACGTTGAAGATCAATTTGATGTCTTCACCTACAACGATAGAACCTGCTTCGGTTACGCCATCCCAGGTTAAACCGAAATCTTTACGGTTAATTTTACCGGTTACTTCAAAACCAGCTTTGGTATTACCATAAAAGTCATCAGCCGAGCCGCCAAATTCAGCGGTTAATGTTACCGGTTTGGTTACGTCTTTAATGGTAAGGTCGCCCTCTACTTTATATTCGTCGTCACCTGCCGCGGTTATAGCAGTTGATTTGAAAGTGATCTTTGGATATTTTTCAGCATCAAAGAAATCTGCCGATTTCAGATGACCATCGCGTTGCTCCTGGTTGGTAGCAATGCTGTCAACATCTAAAGAGAAATCAACTTCGCCGCCTGTAATGTCGTCACCTTCGGTTTGCAAAGTGCCTTCAAATGTTTTGAAAAAACCTGTTACGGTTGAAATTACTAAGTGTTTTACTTTAAATTGTACTTCTGAGTGGGTTGGGTCTAATGCCCATTTTGTAGTTGCCATGATTGTAATGATTGTTGTTTTTAAATTGTTTTATGATACAAATATACAAATAGATGTTTAAACACGTAATTTGATTTTTCTAATTTACATTTGCCAGACAATGGGGTAGGTGTTTAACCACATAAGTACATAAAATGTTTAACCTTATGGTTAGATTTACATTTTTTAATTATTATTTATGAGAAAGCTTTTCGTTATATCGGCCATTGTAATACTGGGTTTGGTAGGCGCGTGGACTATTATCTGGCCACCGGCTGCCTGGGCGCTGGTTATACTGCTACCCATCTTTGCATTAGGCGTTTACGATATGTTTCAGCCGAGGCACAGTATTGTGCGCAACTTCCCGGTATTCGGGCATTTGCGTTTTGTGATGGAAGATCTTCGCCCTAAAATATACCAGTACTTTATTGAGAGCGATACCAACGGAACGCCATTCAACAGGCAGTACCGCAGCGTAATATACCAGCGTGCTAAAAAGGTAGATGATACCCGCCCCTTCGGTACCGAATTAGATGTATACCAAAACGGTTACGAGTGGCTAAACCACAGCATTGCCGCTATCGATCATTCAAAGCTCAATTTGCATCCGCGGGTTAAAGTGGGTAATGAGCAATGCGCTCAACCTTATATGGCCAGCATTTATAATATATCGGCCATGAGTTTTGGTTCGCTGAGTGAGAACGCCATACTGGCCCTTAACAGCGGCGCGCAAATAGGCGGCTTTGCCCATAATACTGGTGAAGGCGGCCTGAGCGATTATCACCTTAAACCCGGCGGCGATATTATTTGGCAGATAGGTACAGGCTATTTTAGCTGCCGCAATAAGAACGGTACTTTTAACGAAGAAGCCTTTGCCCAGCGAGCCGTACTACCGCAGGTGAAGATGATAGAGATCAAACTATCACAAGGGGCGAAGCCGGGGCATGGTGGTATTTTGCCCGCGGCCAAGGTAACGCCGGAGATAGCACGCATCCGCCTGGTGGAAACGGGAGAGGACGTGGTATCGCCGCCATACCATACCGCGTTTAGCACCCCTACGGAGATGATGCAGTTCATCAAAAAGCTACGCGAACTTTCGGGCGGTAAACCGGTAGGCTTTAAATTGTGCATCGGCCATAAAAGTGAGTTTTTAGCTATCTGTAAAGCGATGATCGCGTTACAGATCTATCCTGATTTTATAACGGTTGATGGTGGAGAGGGCGGCACAGGCGCGGCACCGCTGGAGTTTTCAAACTCGGTAGGCATGCCGCTGCGTGAAGCGCTGGCTTTTGTGTACGATGCCCTTACGGGATTCGGCATTAAAAAGCATATCAAGCTGATCGCTTCGGGCAAGGTGGCTACGGGTTTTGACCTGGTGAAGAACTTTGCTTTAGGTGCCGATATGTGCAACAGCGCCCGCGGAATGATGTTCGCCCTGGGTTGTATACAAGCTTTGGAGTGCAATACCAATACCTGCCCTACAGGCGTAGCCACACAAAATAAAAGCCTGATGAAAGGCTTGGTGGTTGACGATAAAAAAACAAGGGTGGCCAGTTTCCATAACCTAACGGTAAGCAGCGCCATACAAATGATTGGCGCGGCAGGTCTGCAAAAGCCCTGCGATCTGCATCGCCAGTTCATTTACCGCAGGATAAGTCCTAACCAAATTCAAACGTATGCCCAGCTGTTCCCTTATATCCCGATAGGCAGCCTGCTTAAAACCCCTTATCCATTACAATACGAACTGGATATGGCCATCAGCAGCGAACATACCTTTGTACCCGATTATAATAAGGTGGGTGCAGTGGAATATGGCGGAGCGAGCGCTTATACACAATAATATTTAGGTTGAGCGCATGCATTATTTGCCTCACCTAAGTCCTCTGTAAAGAAGATAGCTGCTAAGTTAAGGGTTTAAGCAAAGCGTATAATTAACTAACCCGGTCTACGCTTCGCTGGACCTCCCTCTCTTCGGCTTTGCCGTAAAGAGGGATTAAAAAATAATAATAACAAAACCCCTCTTTCCGCTTGCGGAGAGAGGGGTGACGAGCGAAGCGATGTCGGGGTGAGTCGGTATAACGTTATAATATTTACCCCTCTCAAGCAAACATTATACATTAACAAGAAAAGCCACGCTGATGCGTGGCTTTTCTTGTTAAAAAGATGCTATCTCACATCTAATATCTCGAATCTAACTTTAGTTAGCCAAAACTTCTTTAACTCTTTCAGCAGCTTCTTTTAACAAAATAGCTGAGAATACTTTCAGGCCTGAGTTATCTATCAGTTCTTTTGCTTCGGCAGCGTTGGTGCCTTGCAAACGTACAATGATAGGTACAGGGATGTTGCCAATTTCTTGGTAAGCATCAATAACACCTTGTGCAACACGGTCGCAACGTACTATACCACCAAAAATATTGATCAGGATAGCTTTAACGTTAGGGTCAGACAGGATGATGTTGAAACCCGCTTTAACAGTTTGCGCGTTAGCCGTTCCGCCTACGTCAAGGAAGTTGGCAGGCTCGCCACCGGCAAGTTTAATAATATCCATGGTAGCCATAGCTAAACCGGCACCGTTAACCATACAACCAACGTTACCGTCAAGTTTTACATAGTTAAGGTTTGATTTGCTTGCTTCAACCTCGGTTGGGTCTTCTTCGGCAGTATCACGTAAGGCGGCATAATCCGGGTGGCGGTATAACGCGTTATCGTCAAGGTTTACCTTAGCATCAACCGCTAATATTTTGTTATCAGATGTTTTTAGTACCGGGTTAATCTCAAACATTGATGAGTCGGTAGCTATATATGCTTTGTAAAGCGCGGTGATAAACTTGGTCATGTCTTTAAAGGCATCGCCCGAAAGACCAAGGTTGAAGGCAATTTTACGCGCCTGGAAACCCTGTAAACCAACTTTAGGATCTATTTCTTCTTTAAATATTTTATCCGGAGTGTGCTCTGCAACTTCTTCAATGTCCATACCACCTTCGGTAGAGTACATGATAATGTTGCGGCCTTTAGCGCGGTCAAGCAAAACGCTGATGTAAAACTCTTTGGTTTCGCTTTCGCCCGGATAGTAAACATCCTGTGCTACTAATACTTTACTTACTTTTTTACCTTCAGGTCCGGTTTGCGGAGTAACTAATTGCATGCCCAAAATAGCGCCTGCTTTTTCTTTTACCTCATCAAGGTTTTTAGCAAGTTTAACACCGCCGCCTTTACCACGGCCACCGGCATGTATTTGTGCCTTTACAACTACCCAGCTTGAATTATAATCATCCTTTAGCTTTTGTGCAGCTTCAACAGCCTGGTCAACAGTGTCGGCAACTATACCTTCCTGAACCCTTACACCAAAGCTTTTTAATATGGCTTTACCCTGATATTCGTGAATATTCATAGTCTTTTAAAGTATTTGCGGTAAATCTACACTTTTTTGTATTAAGTGAAAGTTTAGTGTGTTATTAAGTTGATTTGTTAGATTAAACTGACAGGCTATATTACTGTTTTATTAATTTAAGCCCATCATTAATTGGGCAGATTAACTACTCACTAAATTTTTACCTTTGCAACATGCTCAAAGCACAATCCATACATAAATCATACGGTCAGCTGCAAATACTTAAGGGTGTCGACCTGGAAGTTAACCGCGGCGAAATTGTTACTATAGTTGGCGCGTCCGGCGCAGGCAAAAGTTCGCTACTTAATATATTAGGTACGCTGGATAGACCCGATTCGGGAAGTATCTTCATTGGCAATATCGAGGTAAATAAACTGAACAATAAAGCATTAAGCGGTTTCCGTAACCGCGAGATCGGTTTTATCTTTCAGTTTCATCACTTACTGGCCGAGTTCGATGCGCTGGAGAATGTATGCATCCCGGCTTTTATTGCCGGTAAATCAAAAGCTGAAGCAGGCAAAAGGGCTACAGAACTATTGGAACTATTAGGCCTTGGCGACAGGTTGCACCACAAACCCAACCAGTTATCGGGTGGTGAGCAGCAAAGGGTAGCCGTGGCAAGGGCGCTGGTTAATAATCCGGCACTGATATTTGCCGACGAACCATCAGGTAACCTCGACTCCACCAATGCCCGCGAACTCCACGAACTTTTTGTAAGGCTGCGGAACGATTTCAACCAGACCTTTGTTATCGTAACCCATAACGAAGACCTCGCGGCCCTATCAAACCGTAAGGTATTAATGAAAGACGGATTGATTGCAAAGTAACCTATGCCTTATACCTTAATAACCCATGCAACATCTGCGGCAGCGCATAAAATAAAGAATGCATTAACCGGCAAGCAAGTAATACTGGGCGACTATAAAGACCTGCCCGATTTTATGCTGAAACCCGGCGCTATGATCAAACTGCCCGATCCGCAGGCGGCCAGTTACGCGCACCTGATGCTTACCCTTTGCCTTGATAATGATATTGAAGCATTATATCCTTTAAAACAGGAAGAAATGCTGCTTTTAAAAGAGGCCGAACTATTATTTAACGAATACAATATTTATATACTAACACCCGCTAATGAAATATAGCGATATAGATCCGCGTAAAACCGCCTTTATATTTGAGCTGGATAATGTGCTTTATCCCGAAAAAGATTACCTGTACCAGGTTTATTACCTGTATGCCAACTTGCTGGAATATACCGAACTATGGGATGCCAAAGCCATGGTAAGCCTCATGGCTAAAACCTACGAAGAAAAAGGTAAGGATGAGGTATTCAACGAATTGCAGCAAAAGTTTAATGTCGACGAAAAATACCGCGCCAACTTTGATGATATGCTGCTAACCGCCAAGGTGCCCCTGATGCTGTTACTGTATAAGAACATGCTCGATTTGTTGCAGGCTATTGTGGTCGACCGCAAAAAGATCTTCATTGTAACCAATGGCAACCCGCAGCAGCAACTCAATAAAATAAAGCATACCGAGTGGAACGGTTTAGAGCCGTATTTAACCTGCTACTTTGCCGACGAAGTAAGCGCCAAACCCGAGCCCGACATTATTAACCAATTGTTAAAAGATCACCAATTGGAGCGCCGGGATGTGGTGATGATAGGCAACTCCGAAGCCGACGAATTATGCGCGCAAGCCGCTGGAACAGATTATTTTAGTTCTGCGTTGTTTTTGTAAACCTGTATGTAACAATATTTCGTATCTTCCGTTAATACATTCAAATTATAACACTGACAAATGAAGAAAAATTTACGCCTTGCAGGTATAGCGCTGGTAGTGCTGTTGGCCGCTTGCAGCAAAAGTAAAAAGGATACTCCTGATCCGGTAGAAGAAGGTGACGGCAATATTCCTCCAACTACGGGATCGGCATTAGATAAAATAAAGGATTCGGTATTTTTATTTTCAAAAGAAGATTACCTGTGGTATGATGCTTTGCCCGATTATAAAACCTTTAAACCCCGCTCATTTACCGGTAGTAGCGATGGTGCAGCTTTGCAAAATGAGGTAGATGCCATTTCGCAGTATAAGATTAACCCTGCTACATTAAAACCTTATGAGTATAATGTTAATGCCCCCGGTGCCTCAAAATATTCTTTTATTGATGATGGTTCGGTATCCGGCGAGTTAGGCGGTACCAATGGCGATTTCGGCTTTTTACCACGCTACAATGCCGATGATAACCTGTATGTAAAATATGTTTACCCGGGTTCGCCTGCTGCAACCGCGGGTTTAAAACGCGGGTATAAAATTGTAAAGGTTAACGGTGCCACAACCGCTTCATTATCTGATAACGCATTGGTTACGGCTTTTTATTCGAGCGATAATATTACGCTTAACCTCGAAAAGCCTGACGGTAGTACTTTTAACGCCACTATAGCGGTAGCAGAATATACTATAAACCCTGTACTAACTTACAAGGTAATTGAAACCGGCGGCCATAAGGTTGGTTACGTGGTATTCAACACTTTTACAGTGCCTGCTAATGCTACTCCAAAGCTTGATGAAGCATTTAATTCGTTTGTTACAGCAGGTGTTACCGATTTGGTAGTGGATCTGCGCTACAACGGCGGTGGCTCTGTAGCTACTTCGGAGTATTTGGCTAACCTTATTGTACCTACTGCAAAAAATGGTAGCCTGATGTATAAAACGTATTATAATACTAATCTTCAAAACGGAAAATATCCATTATTGGAGCAAATATATAATATACCTAATGGTTATTTCAGCATAGCCAGCAATACCCGTAATTTCTCAAAGAAGCTCACATTAAACGTAAATAAGGCCTGCTTCCTGGTAACAGGTGGTACCGCATCAGCGAGCGAACTGGCTATTAACAACCTGTTGCCACAAATGGATGTTAAGGTGATAGGTGAGCAATCTTATGGTAAACCGGTTGGTTTTTTCTCTATCCCTATCGGCAAGTACGATCTGTATATCGCCCAGTTTGAAACCAAAAATTCTTTAGGCAATGCTAACTATTATCAGGGTATGATACCTGGCTCGTCTGATTTTCCGGGTATAGCGGCAAATGACGATGTATCTAAAGATTTTGGTGATACCAATGAAGAAATGCTGAAAAATGCTTTGAGCTATATCACAACAGGTTCGTTAAACCACGTAGCTATAGCAAAACAAAAAAGTACGCTAAGCACACAATCATTAAAACGCATGACTTCGGTTAACGCCGCTTTAAATAACCATGGCTTTAAAGGTATGGTGCTTGATCGCCCGCGTAAGTAGGCTGATCAAATTTAAAAGAGATATTGAAGGCGGAAACGAAAGTTTTCGCCTTTTTTGTTAATCAGCCAGTTCACGCAGATCGACCGCCACTACGCGCGATATACCTGGTTCAACCATGGTAACGCCATAAATAACATCGTTACTGGCTATGGTGCGCTTATTGTGCGATACGATGATGAACTGCGAATCTTTTGAGAACGCACGGATAATGTTGTTGAACTTATCGATATTGGTGTCATCCAAGGGCGCATCCACCTCATCAAAAATACAGAAGGGGGCTGGTTTTAACAGGTAGAGCGAGAACAGGATAGCCGTAGCCGTCAATGTTTTTTCACCACCCGATAGCTGGTTAATAGAAAGCGGGCGTTTTCCTTTTGGCTTCGCGATAATATCGATGTCTGATTCCAGTGGGCGTTGCGGATCGGTGAGTACCAAATCGCAGGAATCTTCTTCATTAAACAACGAACGGAATACCTTGATAAAGTTTTCGCGTACCATAATAAATGCCGACATGAATTTCTCTTTCGCCGTATCGTCAATCTCTTGTATGGTAGCCAACAGCGAGGCTTTAGCTTCGGCAAGGTCTTTCTTTTGCGATTGGATGAAGGTATAACGCTCATTCATCTCGTTATAGGCTTCTACCGCCATCGGGTTAATAGCGCCGAAATCATCCAGCTGCTTTTTCATCTTTTCTGTCTTCTCGCGCAGTTCGGCTTCATTCTCGTCTGCCGGTACTTCGGTTTCCAGCAGGTCTTGTATATCAATGTTAAACTCAACCGATAAACGTTCTTTCAGTGCGTTCAGTTCCAGTTTAAGGCTGTTGCGCTGCTCCCGTAGTTCATTCTCAATCAGTTCGGCATTGTCTTTTTTGCGGCGTAGTGCCGATATTTCGTTTTCAGTTTCAGCCACCTTGCCCCGCCACGCGTAGTATTCCTGCTCGGCTTGCTGAGTTGCTTTTTCCAATTCTTCTTTTTGGGCATACATCTCCAGCAGGTCATCATCCGAGTGGCCCGATTGCTGTAAGTTTTCCTGGATGGCAGCCTTTACCTTTTCCATCTCGGCATTGTTTTGCCTGATGCGGGTATCCAAGCTTTCTTGCTGCGATTCGCGGTATTCCAAATCTTTCATCAGGCCCGATACTTTATTTTGCTGCTGATGGAAGCGGATGTTCTCCTGGTTGTAAGCGTTTGAGCGTACGGTAACCAGTTCGGTAAGTTCGGTAAACTCAGCCTGTTTATCTACCAGCAAATCATTCTGCATCAGCTTTTGCTCTTTCAGCTCGGCAAGGTGCGGGTGCAGCGATTGCATCTCTTCGTGAATGCTGTTGATCTTGCGGGCAATATCTTCCTTCCGGTTAAGGCTATTCACTATAAATTCCTGGTATTGTTCCTGCCGGGTTTTTATGGTGATAAATTCGGTATTCAGGCGGTTAAGCTCCTGTTGCTGCTGTTTAATTTCGTTGGCTTTGCCGGCGGCTTTCATCGAAGTTACTTTGCCTTGCAGGTCTTCCTGTTGCTGTTTGGCAGCATTCACCTGCGCGTCGAGCTGTTTGATCTCTTTTTGCAGGTTCTCCAGGTTTTTAGCACGACCAATCCGTTTACCCTCAAACAACCCAACCGAGCCACCGGCCATGGTATGCTTTGATTTATTGAACTTACCGCTTTTACCCAGTATAATTACGTGGGGCGGCAGGTCGGCGCTGTTCAGTTCTTCTTCGTTATCGTCGTTTACCAGATACACGTTTTTGAGCAGGTGGTTACATAACGATTGATAGCGTTTCTCCACCTCGGTAACGCTAAGCGCCGGAATCCATTTACTATCCACACTGCCCGAATCGGCAACACTATCGGTAGTATAATTGCTCAATATAAAGAACTGTGCACGGCCACGGGTGGCATTGCTCAACAGGTTGATCGCTTTTATAGCCTCGTCATACGTGTCAACCACATAGTGGTTCATCAGTGGCTCTAAATAGTTTTCAATGGCAATGCGGTATTCCTCACGGCAAAAAAGCACATCGCTAAACAGCGGCGCGTTTTTAGCCCAATCGGTATTCTTTTTCAGGAAACGTATCGATTCCGGGAAACCTTCGAGGTTGTCAACCAAACTTTTAGTAAGGTTATATTCGTTCTGTTTGGCATCCAGCTTGCGGCTATCAGCGGTAATGGTATCTTTCAGCGTGCCGATGTTCCTTTCGGTTTCAGCAATTTGCTCCTGTAATTTCGTTTCAAAATCAACCGCCTGCTGGTATTCGCTTTCTAAAGCTTCGGTACGGCCTTGCAGTTCGGCAACGGCCTCGTTGAAATGCGAAAGTTCGGCCTCCTTATTGGTGGCATCCTCCATATTGCGCTGGCTTTCCTGCTCTAAAGCCTGCTGCTGTATCTGCAATATATCAAGATCTTTTTCGGCCTTGTATACCTGGCTTTGCAGTCTGTTGTTGATGTTGGTGATTTCGGTAAGCTGGTTGCGGTCGTTGGTTTGCTGTTCGCGCAGCTCGTCAACGGCTTCTTTCAGGTCGGCAACCTTGCTTTGTACGGTGAGCAGGTTTTCATCTTCCTGCGCTTTTTCTTCGGCCAGGCGTTTAAGGTTGTACAACACATGGTTCAGCTGACCACGGTCGCGTTCAAGCTCTTCGCTTAAGCGTTTTTCTTTATCCTGTTGAAACTTGAGTTGCTCGTTCTTTATCTTCTTTTCACTCTCGTAAGCACGTATTTTTGATACGTACTCGTTAGTGGTTTTTTGTTGTAACGATAGGTTTTTTTCGCGGGTTATACTATCCAGTTTTTGCTGCTGCACGGTGGCTTCCAGCGTATCTATCTGCGCTACTATGCCCGATTTATCCCCGCGTTGCGCCTGTTCCAGATCTTCTATCTTGGCCAGCGATTCACTGAACGAAGCTATCCGGAACGAAGCCAGCATTATGCTGAGTGTTTTATACTGATCCTTTAGACGATAATAACGCTCAGTTTTTTTAGCCTGGTTTTCCAGCGTTTTTAGGTTCTTTTCTATCTCGAAAAGCAGGTCTTCCACGCGTTCCAGGTCAGCCTCGGTGTCCTTTAGTTTATTAAAGGTTTGCTTTTTGCGGAGCTTGTATTTCGATATGCCCGATGCTTCCTCAAATAAATTACGCCTCGAACCCTCTTTGTTGGTAATGATCTCGTCGATCATTTTCAGCTCGATGATAGAGTAGGAGTCGGAGCCGATACCTGTATCGAGGAAAAGGTCGGTAATGTCCTTCAATCGGCATTGCACATCGTTGAGGCGGTACTCGCTGTCGCCGGTACGGTAAAGCTTACGGGTAATAGTAATGTGCGAAAACTCGGTAGGCAGTATGTTTTTTGTGTTATCAAAAGTAAGCGACACTTCGGCAAGGTTGGCTGCCTTACGGGTTTTGGTACCGTTGAAAATGATGTTCTCCATCTTTTCCGACCGCAGCGCGCGTGTGCTTTGTTCGCCCAATACCCAGCGTATCGAATCAACCACATTTGATTTTCCGCAACCATTTGGCCCAACAATACCGGTAACACCATCATTAAAATTAATAGTGATCTTATCCCCGAAACTCTTGAACCCCTTGATTTCTAACCGTGTAAGCTGCATTTATGTTTAACCGTACCTCGCTGTATTTTAAGGCTCTTAAAATAGCTATAAAAATTGATATTCCCCCCAACCCCCTGAAGGGGGAGCGTAACTATTATATTTGCTCCCCCTTCAGGGGGCCGGGGGGTTACTTATCAACCCATATAATGGAATTGTTGGTGCCTTGCTGATTGGGTTCCCAAAGCTTGTTGCCGGGGTCAATTATCCAGTTGCCGTCAACAATGTATTTGTAGTGATGCTTGCCCGGCTTAAACCGCATGCTGATCACCCATTCGTCGCCTTTGCGGCCCATGGTATATTGTTCGGGGTCCCAATTGTTGAAATCGCCCGCAATCCTGACCGTTTGCGCGTTATTGTATCCTTTTAACCTGAAAGTATGGTTAGCACCTACCGATATAAATGAATTGGTAATGCCATCGCTAACCGCGTAGCAATTGTTGGCGGGGTCGGTTATCCACTTATTATCTGCTATAAATTTGTACTGATAGTTACCGGCAGCCATGGTTACGGGCAATACCCATTCGTTATTAACACGCTTTAAAAATAATTGGTTGGGTTTCCAGCCGTTAAAGCTGCCTGCAACGCATACCTTTTTGGCATCTGCATAACCTTTTAAACTGAAGTTAATGGTTTCTCCGAGATTGATCACTGATGTGGCTACACCCTTTTCGTCTGTTACTTTTTTAGCATTGGCGGGGTCGGTTACCCAGTTGCCGTCAACCATAAAACGGTAGGTGAACATGCCATCGTTAAGGTAGATCTCCGCCCGCCAGCTTTTGCCGTTTTTAACAAGCGGAATTTCGCTGGCATTCCATTTATTAAAACTGCCTGCTACACTCACCTTTTTAACGTTGTTATAGCCTGCCAGCTGAAAAGTGTAGTTATACCTGTAGTAAATGGAGTTTGTTCCGTTATAGCCATCTTCCTCGTGCAGCAGGTTGTACTTATCGCTCATCCAGCGGCCGTTTACTATAAATTTGTAGGCGTATATGCCCGGTTGCAGTTTAACGTCGCTGATCCAGCCGCTGTCGGTTTTGAGCATGCTGGTTTTGGTGAGGCTCCATGCGTTAAAACTTCCGGAAAGCATCACCTTGCGTGCATCAGTATTGCCGGGTAAAAAGAAACGGGTAAGGCCCGAAGGTAGCTCATCAACCGTAACACGGCTAAATTTGTTTACGCCATAACTCACCTCACCGGGATAGCCGGGAATGCCTTCTGTTTTAATAAGATCAGTAGTGATCAAAAATGGTTTTGAAGGGGCGCTGTCGTGGTTAATGGTGATGGGTTTCTTGAACTGAACAACTTTGCCATTGTTCTGTATCATTTTCCAGCCTTCTTTGTATATATGGTAAAAATCGCCTTTTTGTATTTTTGAGGCACTTAAACCCGGCATGCCCGCCCTTTTAAGTATGGTGTCCATTTCGGCTTTTGACGACCGGAGATCTATCAGTAAAATAAACTCGTCTTTGGCAGCTATCAGGTTATTACGGTTTTGGGCGTACGCAATTACATCGCTTAAAAGCAACGCGAATACCAATAATATCAGCCGCCATACCCTCATTATTTGTAAGTATACATTTCAAATTCCTTTTTCACAAAATTGATGGTAAATATTCCGCGGATAAAAAAGTCGTATCCCAGTATCCCATCAACCGAATGCCCGTAGGCCTTGCCAATATTATCGAGGTTGGTAACCATTACCCGGTTCTTCATAAAAGCCTGATCACCAATTATCAAGTTATCAAACTTAGCTGTAAGCACCTGGAAAGTACTGCCGCCAACGCCGGTAAGTGTTGATGTGCTTTGTACCTCCATTACAGGCAATATTTTTTTAGACCGCCGATAATCCAAAAGGTTTGTTTCGGCACCGGTATCAAACGCGAACCAGGTAGTGTTTTTGTTTACGCTGCCCTTTAAAAATATTACATCGTTCATTAGTTTGAACGTTGTTTTGAGGAAAGGGTTGTGATAGATGAGTTCTGAAGCAGGTATAAGGCCGTCTTCATCCAGTTTATGGATGTACATCACATTCTGTATCACATCCACTGTTATAGCGAATTTGGAGAACAGGCGTGTGCCCAGCAGTCCCAGTATTTTAATGTTACGGCCATTCTCTATTGCCGACAGATCGGTAACATCAGCTTTTAGCCGTTTGTAATACAAATCGAAGATAGAAAAATTGGTGACCTCGGTAGTAAAGGTGTTAGATACCTCGCCATTAATACCGCCCGATTCCTGGTTCATAATAGGAGGCATATCCCTGAAGTAGGTAGCGTTAAGTACCAAATGAGGCGCGCCGGTATCCAACACAAAGTTGCCCGCCACACTATCAACCTTTGCCTCCACTATAATAAGGTTGCCTGCACGTTTTATGGGGATTACGAGGGTTTTAAAATCGCCTTGCGGATCAGGGTCGGGATCATCATACGCCTGTGGGAAATATATGCCGCCAATTTTACCGTCCATCGCGAAAGCACTCTGCCGAATGCCCGCTGATAGCAGTAAAATAATAACATATATATACAAGTTGCGCATGGTAAGGTTGTGCTTACCTAATAGACGGCTTGTGAAACGTGTATGTTACAATTATTGCTAAATTAATTTATGTGGTTCACGTAGCCGTAAGCGATGAGGTCGGCAGGGTGGTGGATGGGCTTTGTACTGCCATTGCTAATGAGGATGATCCTGTCGCTCACATCAAGTACGTTGTAATACTGGTGATCTGTAATAATGATGCCCTTGGTTTTAGCGCAGTTCCTGATGATGTGCTTAAACTCTTCGGCCTGTATGGGCGAAATATGGGTGAAGGGCTCGTCGAGTAAAATAAAATCGGCCTTGCTGTAAATGATCATCAGTGTTTCCAGCTGTCTTAGTTCGCCTCCCGAAAGCTGCGGTGCCATTTTTAACTGATGTTGCTGATAAATTGGGTGACTGCTGAAATTGGCCCAATACACCTCATCAACCAGCATTTTAGCCAACTTATCTATACGGATGGTACCCGGCAGGTAATTATGTTGCGGTAGGTAAGCTATCCGGTTGTTATGATATCCTTTAACTATATAATCATCATTTATACTAATGTACTTATGCGTGCAGGCCAGGGTGCCAAAGATGATCTTCAATAGCGATGATTTTCCGCAACCGTTGCGCCCCAATATGCCCAGCACTTCGCCTTTACTGCAATTTAAGTAAATGTCCTGCAATATTTTGCGGCCATCAAATTCGAGGTGTACGCTGTCAACCTTCAGGTTTAGTGCTTCCATAGTATGAAATAGGTGCCAATGATCAAAACTAAGAAAGCTGCGAAGTCGAGTGCGAAAACCCTGACATACAACGAGCGTACACTATAACCGGCGTTACGAAAGTAGAAATAGCTTTTAGCCGAAAAGAAATACTGATAACCTACAACCACTGTATAGCTGAATAATTTGAGTATTAAAGGGATACTCAAATGTTCAACACCATTTTTAATAAAGGTATAAATACTTAGGCCTGTAAAAAGAATGTTGATAAAGGCAACAGGTTTATAAAAATGACAGATAAGGGTGAGTAATCTGTTCATTTAATAAAATGATTATCAGGTAAAAAGATCATATTGTGTGTTTGGGTTGTCGCCATCGGCTATGCGCACCTTATTAACCAGCAAATGGGCCTGCCGGGTAGGTTCGGGAATGCGGTAACCGCGTATGCAATTTTTAATCACCTCAACGCTTTGTTGCACATTGATATTGTGCCCCGGCGAAATATAAATGGGATTGCAGTTTCGTTTGGTACGAATGGCTATACCGATCAGCTCATCTTTATCATACATAGCGCTTTGGGCGAAAGACACATTGGCAGGTTCTTCGTATTTGCCGTACAGCCTGCTTTTGGCGCTGCCTATGGTTGTAGCGCCGGTAACCAAACCAAAATGTGTAGCGATACCCAGGCGGCGTTCGTGCGCTATACCTTGTCCGTCGAGTACCAGTACGTCGGGTTTAACTTCCAGTTTATCCCAGGCGTCCAGCAAGACCGGTACTTCACGAAAGGCCAGCAGGCCCGATATGTACGGAAATGAGGTACGGCTGATGGCGGTAGTATTGCCGATAATCTTCAGATCGGGATAGCTGAACAATACGATGCCGGCGTATACTACTTCGGAATATTTATTGAACGAGATGTCGGCTCCACCGATGGTAGTTATGGGTTTATCAAGCGCGTTGATTTGTATTTGACCGCGTAATTGGTGCTGATAGGCTACGGCCTGGGCAGGAGTGAGGTGTTCGTATTGGGAGGGATGCATAGGTATTAAACAAAAAAGCCTCTCCAATGTTGGAAAGGCTTTCGGTTGTTAACCTAAATATGATTTGAGGATCTTGCTCCTCGACGTATGACGCAATCTCTGCAACGCCTTATCTTTAATTTGTCTTACACGCTCGCGGGTAAGGTTGAATTTTTCGCCAATTTCTTCTAACGATAGCGGGTGGTTGGTACCTAAGCCAAAGAACAATACGATGATCTCGCGTTCGCGCTCTGTTAAGGTTGATAATGAACGTTTGATCTCCTCTGATAATGATTCGTTGATCAGTATCGAGTCGGTATTTGGTTCGTGGTTTTCCAATACATCCAATAATGTATTTTCTTCACCTTGTACAAACGGCGCGTCCATTGATACGTGTCGGCCCGAGTTGCTTAAAGTGTCAGATATTTTATCTACTGTAGTTTCCAGTATATCTGCAAGCTCTTCCGGAGATGGCTCACGTTCGTATTCCTGCTCTAATTTTGAGAAGGCTTTGCTTATTTTGCTTAATGAGCCTACCTGGTTTAAAGGTAAACGTACTATACGCGATTGCTCGGCGATAGCTTGTAATATCGACTGGCGGATCCACCAAACAGCGTAAGATATGAATTTGAAACCCTTTGTTTCATCAAAACGCTTGGCAGCTTTGATCAGGCCGAGGTTACCCTCGTTAATAAGGTCGCCCAGTGTTAAACCCTGATTTTGGTATTGCTTGGCAACAGATACAACGAAACGTAAGTTGGTTTTGGTTAGGCGTTCAAGCGCGGCCTGGTCACCTTCCCGTATTTTTTGTGCAAGTATTACTTCTTCTTCGGCAGTTATTAGGTCAACTTTACCAATTTCGTGAAGATATTTATCCAGTGATTGCGATTCACGATTGGTAATGGATTGTGTTATCTTGAGTTGTCTCATCTATTTTATTAACCTCGATTCTATGTTTTAGAATTGAACGTGCAAAGGTACAATTTTGTTCTGTAATATGCAGTAATTTATACATATTTACATCAAAATTGTATATCAATTTTGCTACAATTCGTTTATTTTAAAAATATCGCCTGCCCTGATACCTTTTTCGGTTAGCTGCAAGGTACAACATTCGTTTATTGCATCGTGCTCAAAATATAAAATATAATTATTATCGAGCGCTTCGGTCAAAATCGCTTTTTTCTCAGTAAGTGTTTTCAGCGGGAACATATCATAAGCCATTAGATACGCCATAGGCAAATGCCCTACAGAGGGCAGCATATCGGCCATGTAAAGTACTTTTCGGCCTTTGTAATCTAATAATGGCAGCATCATGGCATCGGTATGCCCATAAGCGAAACGTATGTTAAATCCTTCGCTAAATTGTACGCCATCTTCGGCGGGTATAAATTTTAGTTGCCCGCTTTCCTGCAAAGGGAGTATGTTCTCTTTCAGGAAGGAGGCTTTCTCGCGGTCGTTAGGGTTTTCAGCCCAGTCCCAATGCTGCTTGTTGCTCCAATAGGTGGCGTTCTTAAAAGCAGGCAAAAGATCGCCGTTAACACGCTCTACAGCGCCGCCAACATGGTCGAAATGCAGGTGGGTTAAAAAAACGTCGGTAATATCGTCGCGGTGAAAGCCTTTTGCAGCTAATGATTTGTCGAGGGTATCGTCGCCATGCAGGTAATAATGGCTGTAGAATTTTTCGTCCTGCTTGTTGCCTATGCCGGTATCAACCAGTATCAGGCGGTTGCCATCTTCAATAAGCAGGCAACGCATAGCCCATGTACACAGGTTTTTATCGTCGGCAGGATTGGTTTTGCTCCATATTGTTTTGGGCACCACCCCGAACATAGCACCGCCATCCAGTTTAAAAAGCCCTGTATCAATAGTGTAAAGGTTCATAATAGGTGTAGCGGTATAAATCAAAAGTAAAAATTCAAAAGTCAAAAACCGAATATTCCGTGAAAGAATTTCGTTACGTTTTTAACTTTTGAATTTTTACCTCTGAAGTTTTATTATAAGTGGATCACTTCGTCGTAAGCGGCAGCGGCAGCTTCCATTACAGCCTCGCTCATGGTAGGGTGAGGGTGTACCGATTTGATGATCTCATGACCGGTAGCTTCCAGCTTGCGGGCGGTTACTACTTCGGCAATCATTTCTGTAACGTTAAAGCCCAACATGTGCGCGCCCAAAAACTCGCCGTATTTGGCATCGAAGATCAGTTTTACAAAGCCATCTTTAGCGCCCGCGGCACTCGCCTTACCTGATGCCGAGAATGGGAATTTACCTACTTTAACTTCGTAACCTGCTTCTTTAGCCGCTTTTTCGGTATAACCTACCGAAGCGATTTCAGGTGAGCAGTAAGTACAGCCCGGTATGTTATTATAATCTAAAGGTTCAGGGTGTTCGCCTGCAATTTTTTCAACGCAGATGATACCTTCGGCAGAGGCTACGTGAGCCAGCGCCTGACCTTTAACGATATCGCCGATAGCGTAAACGCCTTCAACGTTGGTACGGTAAAAATCGTCAACCAGTACTTTGCCTTTATCGGTTTTTACACCTGCTTCTTCCAGGCCAATGCCTTCAAGGTTGGTAGTGATACCTACGGCAGAAAGTACGATCTCCGCTTCAAGTACTTCAACACCTTTAGCGGTTTTAACGTTTACTTTGCAAATATCGCCTGTAGTATCAACTGATTCAACGTTGGCGTTGGTCATGATATTGATACCTTGTTTTTTAAGGATCCGCTCCAAGCCTTTTGATACTTCTTCATCTTCCAGCGGAACGATGTTAGGTAAAAACTCAACAACGGTAACCTGTGTGCCTAATGATTTGTAGAAGTAAGCGAACTCTATACCGATAGCGCCGCTACCTACAACCACTAATGATTTTGGCTGTTTAGGCAATACCATGGCCTGGCGGTAGCCGATAACTTTTTTGCCATCCTGTTTAAGGTTAGGCAATTCGCGCGAGCGGCCGCCTGTAGCTAATATAATATGTTTGGCGGTATGGTCGGCAGTGGTACCGTCTGCGGCTTTAACCTCAACGGTGCCTTTACCTTTTAATTTACCAAAACCAACAAGTACATCAATTTTGTTCTTCTTCATCAGGAACTGAACACCCTTGCTCATACCATCGGCAACGCCGCGGCTCCTTTTAACAACGCTTTCAAAATCAACCTCACCGGTACCGTTAACCTTAATGCCGTAATCGGCAGCATGGTTTATATATTCAAACACCTGCGCGCTTTTTAATAAGGCTTTGGTAGGTATACAACCCCAGTTAAGGCAAATACCACCCAGCGATTCTTTTTCAACTACTGCAGTTTTTAAACCTAATTGGGAAGCACGTATAGCGGCAACATAACCACCCGGGCCCGACCCTATAACAATTACATCGTAGTTCATATTTTATTAATGAGTTTTTTGAATTTGTGTGCCAAAGCTAAGTAAAAGGGCTGAAATGGTAAAATCAGAAGCCTATGCTACTATAATTATTACAGGAAAATTATTATACCAAAAGTAAAATTGGTTCAAACTATCAGTTTAATATGGTTTTAATCATATTATGACAATAATTATATCGTTTAATGTAAAATGTTGAAAAATTCACAGGAATAATTAACATTAACTTAATATAGTGCCAAATAGTTTTATATATTTTTGCAGAAAATTAATTGACAAAAACAAAAAAAATGAAAAAACATTTACTACAAATCTTGTCGGTAATAGCATTTATTGTTTTTGGATCCACCACATCTTTCTCGCAAGGTATTACCACCTCATCAATGAGTGGTACTATCGTGGATTCTAAGCAGCAAACTGTTCCCGGAGCAACCATCGTTGCCACACACGTACCTACAGGTACAAAATACAGCACAGCCACCCGTGCTGATGGTAGGTATAACTTACCCAACTTACGTGTAGGCGGGCCTTACACAGTTAAAGTTACCTTTATCGGTTATGCCGAATTTACCCAGGGCGACATCAGCCTTACATTAGGTGAAGATTACAAGCTTAACGCCACTTTAAGCGACAACACCGTAGCGTTAAAAGAGGTACAGGTAACAGGTACCCAAAACAAAATCATCAATAACAACCGTACCGGTGCCCGCGAAACTATTACTCGTGCGCAAATTGACAGGTTGCCAACTATCAACAGGTCGTTACAAGATTTCACCAAGTTAACCCCGTCTGCAAACGGTAACTCATTTGGTGGTCGTAGCTCAAGCTACAACAACGTAACTGTTGACGGTGCTTTGTTAAACAACTCTTTTGGTTTATCAGGTACTTTGGGTGGTCAAACAAACTCACAGCCAATCTCTTTAGATGCGGTTGAGCAGGTTCAGGTTGATATTGCGCCTTTTGACGTTCGTCAGGGTTTCTTCACCGGCGCAGGTGTTAACACAGTAACCAAATCAGGTACTAACGAAGTTAAAGGTTCGGCTTACTACTATTTCCGTACACCAAAAGTATACGGCTTAAAAGCAGGTAATACTGAAGTTGCAAAGCCTTCATTTACTTTCAATAACCGCGGTATCGCAGTTGGCGGTCCGATAGTGAAAAACAAATTATTCTTATTTGTTAGTGGTGAGCAAGAGCGCTTTGAGCAGGCAGCAACTTCAATTGTCGCAGCCGGTAGCCCGGGCGCAGGTAGCGGCAATACAGCAACAGCAACTCAGGCGCAATTGGATGGTCTGAAAAAATTCCTGATGGATAAATATAGCTACAACCCGGGCGAATACCAAGGTTACAACTATAAAACCAATAGTGATAAAGTTACTGCCAAATTAGACTGGAATATTGACGAAAATAATACTCTAAGTGCTAAATATTTTTACCTGAAATCGTTTAGAGATCTTGCAGGAAGTAATTCTGGCTCTATCAATAACTCAATCCGTCAGCCAACATCAGGTGGAGCTTTGCCTTTCAGCGGTTCCGGTTATACTATTAATAACAACTTCAATATCGGTATTATCGAGCTAAATACCCGTATAGGTAGCAAATATGCTAATAAAGCTACTTTGGGTTATTCAGCATTACGCGATTTCCGAGCTTCATTAGCTGGTGATCTGTTCCCGTTAGTTGATATTGGAAACGGCACAGGTGGTACATTAACTACATTTGGATATGAACCATTTACGGCGTTTAACAAATTAAACACCGATACATGGCAGTTTGCTGATGATTTCACAATTTATTCAGGTAAACACGAAATTACTATTGGTACCAGCAACCAATACAACAAATTCCTGAATGGTTTTGCACCAACATACTATGGTAACTATAACTTTAACAGTTTAGATGATTTTTATGCATCTGCTAATAACGGTTTGCCAGGTGGTTTAGCAAACGCAACCCGTTACCAGTTACGTTATTCTGCTTTGCCTGACGGTTCTTTCCCTTTTGCAATAATCAAAGCTTTTACATTTTCATTATATGCTCAGGATAAATTCCAGGTTAACGATCGTTTCCGCTTAACTTACGGTTTAAGAGCGGATATGCCTTACTTCCCAACTAAACTTGATAAAAATCAGGATTTAGCTAACCTTTCTTTCCGTGATGGTCAGCATATTGACATTTCTCAATTACCAAGCACCAAAATATTGCTTTCACCAAGGGTAGGTTTTAATTATGACGTTTATGGCGATCATACTACTCAATTACGTGGTGGTGCAGGTATCTTCACAGGTCAGGTTCCTTTCGTGTATATCTCTAACCAGGCATCAAATAACGGTGTGCAGTTCGGTTCTATCGATTTAAACCAGACTAACGCTGCTAACGATCCTCGTTTAGTGTTCAATCCTAATGTTAATGCTAACCGCCCTGCAAGTGCAGCAGCTAATACAGCATATAACGTTGCCGTTACTGATAAAAACTTTAAGTACCCGCAAATATTCCGTGTTAACGGTGCGGTTGACCAAAAATTACCTTTCGGTGTAATTGGTACATTAGAAGCATTGTATTCAAAAGATATCAATGCTGTTTATCATCAAAATATCAACTTGCCGTCTGAAGGTGTTGCTTTCGCCGGTTCTGATAATAGAATCAGATACAATGCTTCACGTATCAACAGCAAAGGTACTTCACTTGCCGAGCCTAACATCAGCGACGCTATCTTGATGAGAAATACCAGCAAAGGGTATTCATACTTTATCACCGGTCAATTACAAAAAACATTTACTAATGGTTTCTTTGCAAGTGCAGCCTATACTTATAGCAGGGCTAAATCAGTAAATGATGGTGGTTCTATCGCCCAATCAATCTGGAGAGATCGTCCTGTTTCAGGAGATCCAAACTCTGATGAATTAGGCTTTACCAATTTTTATCAGCCTAACCGTGTGATTTTAGCTGTTGCTTACCGTAAAGAATATGCTAAAAACTACGCTACTTCAGTAGGTATGACATTTGAGGTTGCTCCAAATAACAACACTGCAACTTTCGGCGCTGCTTACTCATATACTTATCGTAACGATATGAACAATGATGGTTTAAGTGGTAACGATTTAATGTATATCCCTAAAGATCAAAATGATGTTGTGTTAGTGCCTGATGCAGCTACCGATACACGTACTAAAGATCAGATGTGGTCACAATTAAATAACTTTATCAATCAGGATAGTTATTTATCATCACACCGTGGTAAAGTTGCAGAACGTAATGGTGGTTTATTACCATACTACAAACAAGTTAACTTGAACTTTACTCAAGATTTCTATGTGAATGTAAATGGTAAACGCAATACTATCCAGTTGAGTGCTAATATGATCAACGTAGGTAACTTCCTTAATAAAAACTGGGGCTTGTACCGTATTTTAGCCTCTGGTGCTAATCAACCATTATCTTACAAAGGTATTTACAAAAATGCGGCTGATGCAAATGATCCGAACAATGGCAAGCCAACGTTCTCTGTTCCATACCTGGATGCTAAGAATCAAATCCCGTACACTAATACTTACCAAATAGATGCAGGTCAGTTTTCACGCTGGCAAGTACAGTTTGGCGTTAGGTATATATTTAACTAATACCAAACCCAAACCATATCTAATAAAAAACCCGGCCATTTGGTCGGGTTTTTTATGCTTTATAGGTTTTAAATAACCTATCCCAAATACTGGTGTAAAAGCCAAAATTATGATGCACATCTAAGTGATGGCGGTGATGAAAGGTAGAAGTGCCAATGTATTTGAATAACTTGTTTTCGCGAATGAAAGTAGGAACCGGCTCCATACCCAAATGGCCTGCAATACCAAAAACTACATTTGCAATGAGATAAACAATGATAGCGTAGAAATTGAAATGAAAAGCGGTGATCATTATTAACCACAAGCTGCCAAAGCTTACAGTTTCTAACGGGTGCAAAACAAAAAGATCAATAGGAATAGGGTCATCGTATTGATGATGGAATTTATGTATAGTATTGTATATAAGCCTATTTTTGTGAATGCCATAATGGAAAATGTACATAGCCAAATCCATCAGCAGAAAGAGGATTATAAAATCGATTATTATACTCCAGTCAGTATGAAACTTAATTATTAGATATCCATTTTTCCATAACCAAAATCCGGTGTAAGTGATAATGGTATTAATAACATTAGTCAGGATACAAATAAGCCACTCATTCGGCGATGCCGGTTTAATTATTTTGTTATTAAGTTTAAGAACCAGCCATCCAAAAAATAGTGCTAACGCAGTAATGCTTAAATTCTCTATCAAAAAGATCATCCATAAATTAAAAGATGATTGCGCTGATAGAAATTCAAGCATTACATAGTTTCTTAATTATACACAAACTCTCCGAACTCCGATTGTACAGTTACCTGCTTTTTATCGGCAGCTTCAACGTGGCCGATGATCTGTGCATCTACGCCGAAGCTTTTTGATATGCTGATAAGGTCTTCGGCAATCTCCTGTGGTACGTATAGCTCCATACGGTGACCCATATTGAATACCTTGTACATTTCCTGCCAGCTTGTTTTTGATTCTTCGTGGATGAGTTTAAACAGCGGTGGCACCGGGAACAGGTTGTTTTTTACGATATGCAGGTTCTCTATAAAGTGCAGCACCTTTGTTTGCGCGCCGCCGCTGCAATGTACCATGCCGTGGATGTTGGGGCGGTGTTTGTCTAATATAGCCTTAATGATAGGGGCGTAGGTGCGGGTAGCTGATAATACCAGTTTGCCTGCGGTTATGCTTTTACCATCGCCTATTTCAATTTCGTCGGTAAGGTTTTTACTGCCCGAAAATATCAGTTCGTAAGGGATGGCCGCGTCGTAGCTTTCAGGGTATTTTTCGGCGATGGTTTTATTAAACACATCATGACGGGCAGAGGTTAGTCCGTTTGAGCCCATACCGCCGTTATATTCCTGCTCGTAAGTCGCTTGTCCGGATGAAGACAGGCCTACAATTACATCGCCGGCTTTTATCCGGTGGTTTGATATCACATCTTCGCGTTTCATGCGGCAGGTTACGGTACTGTCAACAATAATGGTACGTACTAAATCGCCCACATCAGCAGTTTCACCACCGGTAGAGTAAATGCCTATGCCTGCTGCACGCAGTTCGGCCAGCACCTCTTCGGTACCATTAATTATAGCGGCGATAACGTCGCCAGGTATCAAATTTTTGTTACGACCGATGGTTGATGACAGCAGAATATTATCGGTAGCACCCACGCAAAGCAGGTCGTCGATATTCATAATAATAGCATCCTGGGCAATACCGCGCCATACCGAAATATCGCCGGTTTCTTTCCAGTAAGTATACGCTAAAGACGATTTTGTGCCTGCGCCATCGGCATGCATAATATTGCAGTAAGCTTCGTCGTTGGTTAATATATCGGGCACTATTTTACAAAAGGCCTGGGGGAAGATTCCCTTGTCGATATTTTTTATTGCATTATGTACATCATCTTTTGAGGCCGAAACACCTCTTTGATCATATCTTTGCGAAGAATTCATGGGCAAATATAGTACTTATACTTTTTGGGGACTGAAAAATATTTCACACTAAATATTACATTCTCTGAAATATACTTCATAAGAATGTTAAAATCTATCTACTACAAAATCAATAAATGGCGGCTTAAACTTAATAGCCAGCGTAACTTCCTGATGTATTGCAGTGTAATTGTGGGCCTTTTTGGCGGACTGGCCGCCGTAGCGCTCAAATACCTCGTACACCTGATGGAAGATTTGAGCCGGAATATAGCTTCGTACTTTCCGTACCATTTTATTTATGTGTTTTTACCCGCGCTGGGTATATTTTTCACGGTGGTTTACCTGCACCTCATCAACCGCGATACCATACAAAAGGGCATCGGCGGTATACTGTTCAATATAAAACGCAACCGCTCCAATATCCGCATTAACAATGTTTACTCGCACTTGATCAGCAGCTCGTTAACGGTAGGTTTCGGTGGTTCATCGGGCTTGGAGGCGCCTATTGTATGTACGGGGGCAGCTATCGGTTCAAACACAGGTCGTTTGTTTAACCTTACTGCTTACGAAAAGACTGTACTGTTGGCAGCAGCGGCTTCGGCAGGTATAGCGGCAGTATTTAACAGCCCCATTGCGGGTGTGTTGTTTTCGTTAGAATTATTGATAGGGGAGATCACCATCCCAACGTTTATTCCGCTACTGATTGCGTCGGCAACGGGCGTGGTTGTATCCAAAGCCTTGTACTCCAAACAACTGTTCCATTTAGTTACCGAAGGCTGGGTAATGCAGGCCTTGCCGTTTTACGTGCTGCTGGCCATTTTAAGCGGATGTGTTTCGGTTTATATTGCCAATGTGGCCGGTAAGCTGGAGAAAGGCATTCTCAAAAAACAAAACCGTTATGTAAGGGCATTAGTAGGCGGGTTAATTCTCGGGCTCATTATACTTGTTTTTCCGCCATTATTTGGAGAGGGTTATCACGATCTGCAAGAAGTGTTGAACGGCAATATAGAAACCATTACAGCCGATTCCATCTTCAGTCAGTACCTTAACCATCCTTTGGCATTGTTGGGCTTTATCGCCTTACTGGTATTTATGAAGATAGTAGCCACGGGCATAACGATTGGTTCGGGCGGTAACGGCGGAACGTTCGCGCCCACTATGTTTACCGGTGGTTTCCTGGGCTTGTTTGTGGCCTACAGCGTTAACCAAACCGGATTGATCCACCTGAATACCAGTAATTTTATCGCTGTGGGTATGGCCGGTGCTTTAAGCGGTGTATTACACGCGCCGCTTACGGCGATATTTTTGATAGCCGAAATCACAGGCGGTTATGTATTGTTTATTCCGCTGATGATCGTTTCAGCTATATCGTATATTATATCCCGCTACTTCAATCCGCATAATATGTACTGGCACGAGTTGGTACACGAAAAAAATATCCACCCAGGGCACGACGATGCCATGATGAACGCCATATCGCTCGATTCGGTAATTAACCGCCAGTTCACCGCTATCAGTAAAGATGCGTCGTTAAAAGATTTTTACAAGCTGCTGTCGCAAACACAAACCAACATATTTGCGGTGCTTGATGCTGATAAAGCTTTGGAAGGCGTAGTATTGATAGACGATATCCGCCGGCAGCTTTTTGATGAAGAAATGAAAACGCATACCATTGCGGAATTTATGGTAACACCTCCGGTAATTATAACTCACGATCAATCGGTAAGCAGTGTGATGAAGTTGTTTGACCAGTTAGATGTATGGCAACTGCCGGTAGTTAAAGACGGGCAGTTCGTGGGGTTCGTATCAAAATCGGCCCTGTTGGCCAAATACCGCGACGCCTTTATTAAACAGCACAAAGAGAACGATATTTTCGCTACCAGGTAAAAAAATAGACACGAATTACACGAAGTGAGTACACTAATTATTACGAATGCTATTCCGCAGATACAGGTAAAAAATAGACACTGATTTCACGAAGTAAGCACATTAATTATTACGATTCTATTGCGCAGATACGTAGAATAAAAAAACACGAATTTCACGAATGGGTTAAATTCGTAAAATTCGTGTCGCTTAAATTTGTGTAGTTAGTGTCGATCTATTTAAAGAATAACAACTCTCTGAACTTAGGCAGCGGCCACAGTGAATCATCAACCAATTGCTCCAGTTTATCAACATGGTAACGGATAGGCTGAAAGTATGATTTTACCTTTTCATCGTAATCAATAGCTTTTTGCCTTATATCATCTACCTTATTGATCTCCTTGCGGCTTAATACCATGGCTTCCACATTGGTTTTTATGAAGTTAATGTGCTCTGATAGTTTGATGATGATATCTAACTGTGCTTGGTAGGTGTCTTTATCTAAACCAAGATCTTTTAAGCCTTTAACGTTCTCCACCAATTTAGTTTGGTAGTTGATGGCTGCCGGGATAATCACGTTGTTGGCCAGTTCGCCAATTACACGGGCTTCTATCTGTAGTTTTTTGTAATAGCTTTCCAGCAAGATCTCATGGCGCGCATGGGCCTCACGTTTGGTAAATACACCTGTTGATGTAAACAGCTCTTCAGTTTTTTCGGTAACGAGTACGTCAAGCGCCTTTGGCGTAGTTTTGATATTGGCTAAACCGCGTGCTTCGGCTTCTTTTTCCCACTCATCGCTATAACCATTGCCCTCAAAACGAATGTTTTTCGACTCTTTAATGTATTTTTTGATCACCATTAAAAGGGCCACATCCTTTTTCTCGCCTTTTTTGATCAGCTTATCTACATCGGTTTTAAACTTCTTCAGCTGATCGGCAACGATAAGGTTTAATATCGTCATCGGGCTGGCCGAATTGGCAGATGAACCTACGGCGCGCAGCTCGAATTTATTACCTGTAAAGGCGAAAGGAGAGGTGCGGTTACGGTCGGTATTGTCTGGTAATATTTGCGGTATTTTCGGGATGCCCTGCCATAAGGTGTTTTCTTCCTTGATCTTTTTGCTGATACGTGAGGTTTCAATCTCATCAAGCACATCACTCAATTGGCTGCCCAAAAATATGGATATAATAGCCGGAGGAGCTTCGTTAGCGCCCAAACGGTGATCGTTATTTACCGATGCGATAGATGCCCTTAGCAGATCTGCATTTTCATAAACAGCCTTAATGGTGTTCACAAAGAAGGTTAGGAACATCAGGTTGTTTTTAGGCGTTTTGCCCGGCGATAACAGGTTTTTACCACCATTGGTGATCATCGACCAGTTATTGTGCTTGCCCGAACCATTGATGCCTGCGTACGGTTTCTCGTGCAGTAACACCTTCAGATTATGGCGTTTTGCAACGCGGTCCATCAGGTCCATCAATAATTGGTTATGGTCGATAGCTAAGTTGATCTCCTCATATATAGGCGCGCACTCAAACTGCGATGGCGCAACCTCATTGTGGCGTGTTTTTAATGGAATGCCTAATAATAAGGCTTCAATTTCCATATCCTGCATAAAAGCCAGCGCTCTCTCCGGTATCGAACCAAAGTAATGATCTTCCAGTTGCTGGTTTTTGGCTGATATATGGCCAAACAAAGCACGACCGGTCAGGTACAGATCGGGGCGTGCGTTAAACAGCGCGATATCTACCAGAAAGTATTCCTGCTCAATACCTAAAGAGGCGTTTACCTTTTCAACGCTTTTATCAAAATAATGGCAAACCTCAACAGCTGCCTTATCAAGCGCGTTAAGGGCTTTTAATAGCGGCACTTTATAATCAAGGGCTTCGCCGGTGTATGATACGAATACAGTAGGGATACACAAAGTACGCCCCATCAGGAAGGCTGGCGATGATGGATCCCAGGCGGTATAGCCACGGGCCTCAAAGGTATTACGGATCCCGCCGCTCGGGAAGCTTGATGCATCCGGCTCCTGTTGTGCCAGCGCATCGCCCGAAAAGCGTTCTATAGCACCGCCGTCGGCAGTAGGCTCAAAAAATGAATCGTGCTTTTCGGCAGTAGTGCCTGTTAATGGCTGAAACCAGTGTGTATAATGAGTAGCACCCTTACCAATGGCCCACGAGCGCATGGCTGATGCTATTTGTTCGGCAAGATCGCGGGGGATAGGTTCGCCTTTTTCAATAGAGTTAGCTATACCCTGGTATGCTTCGGTAGAAAGAAATTCCTTCATCTTCTTTTTATCGAAGACGTTGGCACCAAAAAAATCTGAAATTTTTGCTGATGGCATTTTTACTTCAGGTATTGTTCTATTAAGAACAGACTGAAGTGCCTGAAATCTATTATTAGACATTACTAAGTTTTATTATAGTTCACATCAAAAATAGAATTATCATTTTAATAATACACAATTAAAAATAGGAGCGCATTAATTATGAAATCTATCCATCCGGATGATCGAAATATAGCTTGTAATTACCATTGACTTGTGAAAATTATTAAAAAGTGGCTCTGTTTTAATAATTAATGGAGGAATAAGTGTGTTTTTGTATTTTTTGGACGTGTTTTTTATTTAAAAATGTATTTATAATTGCTTTGTGTGATTTAAATGCATGTTTTAACTTCAAAAAGCTATAATATTTTTAATAATTTAAATTTAAATTGTTAAATTTTATAGATAATGTTTATAAAAACTTCAATTTTTTTGATTGAAAATTTGTTTTTATTGTTTTTGCTATATATTTTTATGAAAATTTTAACAAAACAACGTTTTACTATGTTTTTTAATAATATAAAAACGTTATTTTGATAATTGATGATAAAATACTGGCCGGTTTTATCGTCGCTATCATTAAAATAGCAAATCAACTTTAATTTATATACCAAATTCCAACAATTTAAACACTTAATTAAAATCCAATCGTTATCATGAAAAAAAAACTTCTACTATTATCATTACTATCTGCCGCTGCATTCGCAGTAAAAGCACAGGATACTACTAAAACGGATCCGCCTCTAACCATCACCGGCTCGGTGGATACTTATTATAAGTATGATTTTTCTGATCATTCAAACCTGCCTACCAGCTTTGCATCTGATCACAACTCAATATCTATCGGTATGATCGATATCGCCCTGAAGAAAAAAGTAAACAAAGCCGCTTTCGTTGGTGAGATCTCTTTCGGTCCGCGCGGACAAGAGCAGTCAATATTACCCGGCGCATCAGGCGATTCTTACCACATCCAAAACTTATATGTGTCTTATGACATTACCGACAAATTTGTTGTAACCGGTGGTTTCATGGGTACATTTATTGGTTACGAGGTAATTAGCCCGGTAGGTAACTTCAACTACTCTACTTCGTACATGTTCACTAACGGTCCGTTCCAAAACGCGGGTGTTAAATTCGCTTATACCTTTACTGATAAAGTATCGTTAATGGCCGGTGTTTTCAACGATGCCTGGAACAGCTACAACTCAATTAGCAAAGTGAACAACTTTGGCGCGCAGTTAACCGTTAGCCCTGTTACCGGCTGGACTGCTTACTTAAACGTAATTACCGGTAAAACTTCAGGTACTGAGTTTGATTTAACTACTGCTTACCAGGTTACCGATGCCTTTAAATTAGGCTTAAACAGCGCTACTTACTCTGCACCGGATAAAGCAGGTGGTTTCACAGGTGTGGCTTTATACCCACAATACGCGGTATCAAGCGGCGTAACTTTAGGTTTAAGAGGTGAGTATTTCAAAACTAAATCAGGTGTTTACGAAACTTTCGGTCCTGCACCGGGCGAATCAGTTACTGCTATAACTGCTACTGCCAATATCAAAGCCGGTCCGTTAACTTTGATCCCTGAGTTCAGATTGGACAACGGTTCTGCCGAAGCATTTACTAAAAAGAGCGGTGCTCCGTCTAAAAACGCTTCACAAGTATTGTTAGCTGCCGTATACGCTTTCTAAATCACACGAAACAGTAATTTTTAGGTATATTTTTCAAGAAAGCCACTCGAAAGAGTGGCTTTTTTTATATTTACGTTATGAAGAAATTGATTTTCGCGGTTGCTGCACTGTTATTGGTAATGAAGGCATCGGCCCAAACCGATTCATTATCGTTTGATGAAAACAACAAATACATATATTACCAGGTAGTAGTTCTGCCTAATTTAAAGGCCGATACTTTATATAAAAGAGCCGTTCAATTTTTAAAAACCGCTTACGATAAAGATAAGCTTAAGCTTGATAAAGAAGATAAGGCAAAAGGCAGTGTAACCGGTAAGGGCGGTTTCATGGTATCGAAAAAAGCATTGGTATCTACCCACGAAGATGCCAAGATAGCTTACAAATTACACATTGAAGTAAAAGATGGCCGTTACCGGTTTTGGCTAACCGATTACGTAGTGATACCTTACCAGCGTAACCGCTATGCAAGTTTCGAACCGGTATCGGGCAAAGATGTCCCCCTCGAATTAGGCTTAAACAAACTTGGCCAAAAAGACTTCGACGATTTCTTTAACAAAACATTACTCAATAGCCGCGCCATTAGCAATAAATTAAAAGCCTACATGGTAAGCGTACCTGCGCTGCAACCAAAAGATAATAAGGTAAAAACGGTGAATACTAAGGAGTGGTAGGTGCTGCAATATTAAGTCACGTCATTTAGGAACGAAGCAATCCCCGATTGCCAGAGTCGCTCTATATAGTTCGCGATTGCTTCGTGCCTCGCAATGACACGATTTTAGAGTAAGACTTACGAAGTTTTAAAAACTTCGTAAGTCTCGCCGCTCCCCGTCAGCAAAGAGCTTCGGACGAAAGCGGGCAGAACTATGATGGCCAAGAGCGCAAAGGCGGGCATAGTGAACTTGTTGCATGTGGGGAGGAAATGAGCGGAGGGGCAAAAGTTCCAGCCCAAAGTTCTGCACGATTTGCAGCGCAGAGGCCATGTGCGGCAAAGAAGCCTTTTTGCTGGACAAAGGGTTTTGTTACTTTTGCCCTCAAAAGTAATGGGGCCCTGCGCCCAAGAGCAGACTAATGTTAATTACAGCACAAGTACAACAACCTAAGTAGAGATTGCTTCGTGCCTCGCAATGGCGCGTTTTTTACCGCGTTATTATACTTCCGTAAGCGGCTTATGCGACAATATATAAGCCGCTAATTGATCCAATTCTTCACGCGTTACGTACGCACCCAAAAAATCCCACTGATCCATTTCAGGCGTGAAGATAATATCACCTAAAAACCTCTCACCATCTTCCATACCTTTTTCCTGTTCGGCTTTGTCGGGTAGCCCATCGCCAACATATACTTTGTAAACACCGGTATTTTGTTCGGTATTGTCGTCAGTAATCTCTTTCATGGGTTCAACATATAATGGTCTGTTGTTGCCATCGGCGCCGGTTATAGTAACTATTGTTCCGTTAAGCATAGTTGTTTGGTTTTATAATTATGATACGTTTAAATATGGTAATTTGTTTGATACAGAGTTTATTGTAAAACAAAATAAGCATCGCTTGCTTTATTATTGTAAATAATCAATTATGAACAGGGTAACAGGTATAGTTTTAATAGTAATAGGTGCAGCCATGCTTATTTGGACAGGTTTTACCTACACCAAAAAAGAAAAGGTAATAGATGCCGGGCCAATACAAGTATCGGCAGATAAAGAAAAAACCGTTAGCTGGCCACCATATTTAGGCGGCGTATTACTTGTAGGCGGCATAGTTATAGTAGCAACCGCTAAAAAGTAAGTTTTAGTTAACACGATGGTATCGTGAAAGCGACTTTTCTATTTCGGTGCACAGGTGCTCAAATTCATCATTGTTGATAGGCAAATTGCCCGGAACGTCAACCATCCATTTTGCGCCGCCTTTGTGTATAAAAATGGGGTGCTGACAACCGGTGGAGAGTTCTAATTTTAATGAAGTGAGTTCGTTGTTTTGTGGAGTTACGATAAAGCCAACATGAATATGGCTAATATCCGATTTGATGATGAAAGCTTCCATGGCAGATTAAAATTGGTACACAAATATAACGATTTTTGTTTCGTTTAATTTTATTGGCGATAGCTTATATTTTAATATTTTAAACCAAACGAAATTTTAATAGTCGAACAGTTTTTATAGTGAAACTTTAAAGCACAAAACCACCTACCATGAAAAAAGGCTTAAATGTTCTACTTGCCATACTATTGCTGCCGTTTATCGGACTGGTATTCAGTTCTTTTTTAAAGGCTGATAGTACAAATGGCGTTACCAAATTCCCCTACAGTGTTTCGGGCATCACCGAACGGCAGGCCGCCGCGCATTTGATAAGCAGGTTTAGTTATGGCGTAACCCCGGGGCAAATAGATGCCGTGCTGAAAGAAGGGCTGGAAAATTGGTTTAATAGTCAATTAAACGCTGTTCAGGCCGATGACTCCCTTAATAATATGCTTACCTCATTTGATGCACTGCAATTAACTAATGAGGAGGTGCTGGATATTTATCCTAAAAATGGACAGCTGATTCGTATGGCTGTGCGCGATGGGGCTATAAATAAAGATTCGGTAAGATCAAATAGGAAAGAATACCGCGATACCCTGTTGAGCTATATGAACAAGCATGGTTTAAAACCGGTGAATGAGTTGTATCGCCAGTTTATTAATCAAAAGGTTTTGCGTGCGGCTTATACCAATAATCAGTTGCAAGAAGTGATGACCGATTTTTGGTTCAACCATTTCAACGTATCTATCACCAAAGGCGATTGCGCCGAGTTTATACCTGCTTATGAGCGTGATGTGATCAGGCCAAACGCCTTGGGTAAGTTTAGCGATCTGCTGATGGCTACGGCAAAATCCCCGGCAATGCTATATTATTTGGATAACTTCAGTAGTTCGGGGGATAATGCCGAAAAGAATAAAGCCGGTGCACGCAAACAACAAATGAATATGGCCAGGATGAGCGATACATCGGCCATGATGCCTATGCCGGCTAAAAAAGCAAAAAAAGGCGGACTAAACGAGAACTACGCCCGCGAGGTAATGGAGCTGCATACCCTTGGGGTTGATGGTGGTTATACCCAGCAGGATGTTACCCAGGCTGCGCGTGTACTTACCGGGTGGACGGTATACCCCATTGGTAACTATGGTTTACTGAACCGTAAGAAAGGGATATTCAATAATCTTGACGATGAAGCCCTTAAAAACAGGGGCTTTGTGCACGATGGCGATTTTCTGTTTAACCCCAACAAGCATGATAATGGCGAGAAGGTAGTATTGGGCAAAAAGTTTGCTGCCGGGGGCGGGTACGAAGAAGGAGTGGAGCTGTTAAATATGCTGGCCCATCATCAGTCTACCGCCAAATTTATATCGCGTAAGCTGGCAGTACGTTTTGTGAGTGATAATCCATCGCCATTATTGGTGAATGCAATGGCGAAAACGTTTTTGGCCAGCGATGGCGATATCAAAAAGGTGCTGATCACCATGGTGTCCTCAAAAGAGTTTTGGAGCAAGGCATCGCTTCGCGAAAAAACAAAATCGCCCTTTGAACTGGCTATTGGCGCAGTACGTGTACTGAATGCTAAAATTACCCAGCCCTACCAGTTATACAACTGGATAAACAAAATGGGCGAAAAGAAATACTATTACCAGGCACCAACAGGCTTTCCCGATAGGGGGCAATACTGGATCAATACAGGTTCATTACTAAGTCGCATGAATTTCGGACTGGCATTGGCTACCGGCCGGATCCCGGGTGTTAAGATAGACCTGATCGCGCTGAATAATCACCACGAACCGGAAAGCTCGGTGGAAGCGCTCAAGATATACGGCAAACTGATTATGCCCGAGCGTGATCTTACCCAAACCATAAAAAGGCTTACCCCATTACTGAATGATCCTGCACTGGTGAGCAAGGTTTCGGCTGCCGACGCGAGCGTTAAAAAGACTAACCCGATGCAGCAACAGGCCGACATGACGGCTGATACCACATTGAAAATGCCGGTGAGGAAAAACAAAATACAAAATAATACAGGCGATACCATGCTTGCACAGGTCGTGGGCGTAATTGTTGGCTCGCCGGAATATCAACGACGTTAATATACTAAGATATGTTATCAAGAAGAGGGTTTTTAAAAGCAGGCGGCTTAACACTTTTTGGTGTTGGCTTAATGGGCGGCATACCTGCATTTATTGCTGAAGCCGCAGCCGAAAATAAGATTGTCGGCCCGTACAAACGGAAGAAGATAATGGTGTGCATATTTCAGCGCGGCGCAATGGACGGGCTGATGGCGGTTACGCCGTTTACCGATAAATATTTGCAGCAGGCAAGGCCATCGCTGTTTATGTCGGCGGCTAAAAAGGCCGGGCAACCGTCGTTGATCGATCTGGATGGCATGTACGGTTTGCATCCTTCCATGCAGGGTTTTGAACGTTTATTTCGCGAGAACAGGCTGGCTATAGTGCATGGCATCGGTTCGCCAAATACTACCCGTTCGCATTTCGACGCGCAGGATTACATGGAATCGGGTACGCCGTTTGATAAGGGTACTGCAAGCGGATGGCTTAACCGCGCTGTTGGTTTATTAGGGCACGATGCTCTTACGCCCTTTGCAGCTGTGAGCATGACATCGGCTATGCCGCGTTCTTTTTATGGCGATAACCCATCCATCGCTATCAGTAACTTGCAGGATTTTGCCATCCAGATGCGGGGTAACCAGGCGGGAGCAAACGCGGCGGCAAAAAGTTTTGAAGATCTGTACGATCAAACATCTAACGGAATATTGAAACAAACCGGCCGTGAAAGTTTTGAGGCGGTGAAGATGCTCCAAAAATCAGATGTAAAGAATTATCGTCCGGCTAATAACGTGGTATATCCAAATTCTGCACTTGGTAATTCGCTTAAGCAAATTGCTCAATTGATAAAAATGGATGTTGGTTTAGAGGTAGCCTTTGCCGAATCAAACGGTTGGGATACGCACTTTAACCAGGGAACATTTAACGGGATATTCAGTCGTAATGTGAACGATTTGAGCAGTAGCATTGTAGCCTTTTGGAATGATTTGGAAGCTTACCAGGACGATGTAATGGTAATGAGCATGACGGAGTTCGGGCGTACTGTGCACCAAAACGGCACAGGCGGCACTGACCACGGCCGGGCATCGTGCAATTTTATTTTAGGTAATGATGTTGATGGCGGCAAAGTGCATGGCAAGGTACAACCTTTAGCGGTAGAAAATTTAGAGGACGGCCGCGATTTGGCTGTTACTACCGATTTTAGAAGCGTGTTTAGCGAGGTGGCCGATAAGCACCTCAAAATAATGAATGATAAAAAACTCTTCCCAGGCTGGAAAGGGGAGAAGATAGGCGTGATGAATGCCTGATAGTAAAAGAGCCTTACAATAGTTGCAAGGCTCTTTTTTATGATTAGTCAAGTCCGCCGCGGCGGGTAGGTTTAACAGGCTCTGGCCATTTGGCTTGTTCGCCGGTTTTAGGGTTGGTTGGCAATACGCTCTTATCGCGCGAAGTTTTCGCTGGGTCTTCGCTGGCCATGTAGGCCAGTATAGCGGTAAGTATGGCGTTGCTGCGCACATCGTCAAATACCACTTTATCATAAGTATCGCGGTTGGTGTGCCAGGTATAGGTGCCATAACTCCAATTTAACGAGCTTAATGAAAATGCAGGTGCCCCGGCAGCCACAAATGACGCGAAATCTGATCCGCCACCACCCGGTGAACCCGGAAAGCTGGTTTGTATTTGCGTACGGATGCTATCGGGTACTTTGGTTAACCATCTGCCTAAATAATCATAAGCGTTTAAAAAGCCCTGGCCCGCAAGGTTTACCACGCGGCCGGTACCGTTATCCTGGTTAAATACTACCTGTATGTTCTTTACTATTTCCGGGTGATCTTCAACAAAGGCACGTGAACCGTTCAGTCCTTGCTCTTCGCTGCCCCAATGGCCTACTAATATGGTGCGTTTAGGGTTAGGATATACTTTTTTAAGGATACGCAGGGCTTCCATCATGGTGAGGGTGCCTGTACCGTTATCGGTAGCGCCGGTGCCGCCGTCCCATGAGTCGAAATGTGCGGATAGTATTACATATTCGTCCGGTTTTTCGCTGCCTTTAATTTCGGCGATGGTATTAAATGTGGGCACTACGCCGTTTTCTTTCGATTGTGTAAACACACTGATCTTCGGTTTATCGCCCGATTCGGTTAAGCGGTACAGCGCTCCATAGTCTTCCAGCGCGATATCAACAGTAGGGATTTTTTTGGTATAAGCGCTGAATATTTTATCTACCCCAAAACCTGCCGACCAGTTATTGGTAATTATACCGGCTGCGCCTGCTTTTTCAAGCGCTACAGGCAGGGTACGGTTATTAAGGCCGGTTTTAGCGATACGGCTGCGCCATGCATCAGTTTGAGCAGTGCGGGCAGCTTTCATTTTCTCGAAAGATTCTTTGGTACCGAACTCCGTCCAGTTATAATCAGGCCTGCCGGTGGGCTGGCTCATAGATATCATTACAAACTTGCCTTTAACGGCGGGCAACCATTGTTTAAAAGCTACAGAATCTGCCAGATCGGGCAGTATCACCAGTTCGGCGATAACAGCCTTTTTCATGCCGGGGCTCCAGGCCAGCTGTGTGCCCTCTAACGATTTTACACGCGGCGATACCATATCAATGTGCGATATGCCACGTTCCCAGCCACGCCATTCGCCCCATTTTTCGTTACGGGCATCAATACCCCAGCTTTTGTATTTGGCAACAGCCCAGTTATTGGCCTGTAGCATTTGCGGTGTACCTACCAAACGCGGACCAATACCGTCAAAAAGCTCGTGCCCAAGTTTTTCTAACTGCGAATTTTGGGTGCCTTCTTTAACTATATTGTCAACAATAGGGTCTTTGATTTGGGCGTAGCCGATGCTGCTGTACAGCATAGCGCCTGTGAATAATAGCTTTGCAGTATGCTTTACAGCAAAGCCCGGAGAGTAAAAGGTCAGTTTCATGACCGTAATTTATAATTTTTATTTAACAGCCCGAAGCAACAATTGTGATAGGCCTAACTGCCAATAACAAAAATGCCCCATATCGGGGCATTTACAATTAAAATCGAATAAAAAATCACGGTTTATAATGATTAGTTCGGGCTGATTTTTTTATCGGGTTTAGGCCGTTTTATAAAATCTTTTTTGGCATTTAGCACACTTGTAATGTTTAACCGAATTAGGCAAAAGCATTTTTACAAGACTGCTGCGCGGTATCCGATCGCAATCGGCGCCGCCACATCGCGGGCATTTCAATAGTGTTTTGGGTGCAGGGGTAACAACCATAGTTTTAGGGGATTTATTAATTAAAAGATCGATTCTTTCTTTATTGTTAAACAAATGTCTGTTTTATTACCCGAACAAAACGGACATTTAGCTTGATAAAGCTGCCACAGGGTGGACAAAAACGCTTTCGGGGGTGGACAAATGAACTTTTTCGGATTTTTTCTTATAAAGCAATATAAAATTGTTATAGCAGCTCGTTTACATCGCGGCCATAATGTTCTTTAAATATTTTGCTGAAATAAGCCGGTGTATCAAAGCCTGCCGCGTGCGAAATTTCGGCCACGGTACGGTACTTGCCGCTCTCTATAGCCTCGCGTGCTATTTGCAAACGTATGGCACGTATATACTTATTAGGGGTGAGCCCGGTGATCTGTTTTATACGGCGGTTCAGCTGCCTTTCGCTGATGGCCATATCGTAACTAAGCATGGTAATGTTCAGTTCGGTTTTGCCGGTGTATTTACGTACCAGCTCTTCTATTTGGGCAAGCCATGCAAAATCAGCAGGGGATACTTCAGGTATGGCGATGGTTGGCTCGTGTTCGGCCGCGCTATCCGAATGATGATGACTGCGGGCAGCCGCATTGGTGATCAAATTGCCTGCACGCGCCAAAAGTTCGCTGCTTATAAAAGGCTTAGTAAGGTAATCATCAACCCCAATGGTTAAAGCGTTTAATTTGGTATGATCATCGGCAAGCGCGGTAAGCATAATTACCGGTATGCTGCAATATATATTATGCTGCTTCAAATTGTTTAAAAGCGTGAAGCCATCCATGTCGGGCATCATCACATCGGATATAATGAGGCTGGGCAGTTCGCCGTAGGTTTGCAAAAGGGTTAATGCCTCAATACCATTATAAGCAGTAACCACTTTATATTGCGGACTAAGTATTGCCGAAATGTAACCTGCCATCTCGCGGTGATCTTCTACCACCATAATGAGTTGAGTCGCGTTGCTTGCCGCTGTTAATGTTTCGGCCAGTGCCTCATCAGGATCGGCCGGTTGGGTAGTATCAGTACTTTCAGATATGTTGAGCGGAAGGAAAACCTTGAAGAGCGAGCCTTTACCATAATTGTTTTCAACCGTTATTTTACCTTTAAGCAGCTCGGTAAATTCGCGCGCAATGGCAAGGCCTATACCGGTACCGCCTTCGGCCGGGGCACCCTCACGGTTCCCCTGGAAATAACGATCGAAAATATGAGGCATGTCATCCGGGTGTATGCCGCTACCGTTATCGGCAACGCTAAATGCTATCTGGTTATCTTTTATACCCGCGTTAATAAATATGTTGCCGTTTGAAGGGGTGTATTTTATGGCGTTGCTGATGAGGTTGTTCGCTATTTTTTCAAACTTATCACGATCTATATCGGCCACAATATCTTCATTAATATCACTGATGAGCGAATAGCGGATATGCCTGAACTCCGCCGCCGAAGCAAAATTTTGATACAGCACACGCATAAAGGTCGCCAGATTTACCGGCTGCAAATGAACAGGCAGGCTACCGGCTTCTATCTTACCCAGATCAAGCAATTCGTTCAGCATGTTCAATAGTTTTTTGCTATTGCGCCATACACTGTTGATATGATTGGTTTTTTGCTCGTCGTTTATATAGGGCTGATTTACCAATTGCTCCAGCGGCCCCATAATAAGCGTAAGCGGCGTGCGCAGCTCATGACTTATGTTGGCGAAAAACCGTGTTTTCATAGCATCCAGCTTGGCCAGTTGCCGGTGCTCTTCGGCCAGTATATCGGCTTCTTTTTTACGTTTATAAATAACCCAACGGTACAACGCGAAAAGCGCGGCCGTGCTAATGATTACCATTACAATAATAAAGTTACGCTGCTGTTTTAACAGTTTTGCTTTGTTCGATGCTTCAAGCAAGCGTTTATCCAGCTTAAATTGTTCGCTTAGTTTGGTTGCGGCTTCGTTTTTTTCGGTATTGCTTAGGCTGTCTTCGAGCTGGCGGTTATGTTTTAAATGGAGGTAGGCCTGTTTATAATCTTCCAGCCCCTCGTAAGCATCGGTAAGCCGGTTATAAATATCTATCTGGTATTTCAGCGGACTTTGCTCGTTAGCAAGCGTGTTTAACGCCTGTTGCCCATATTTTACAGCTTCGGCGTATTTCTTCTGATCAATTTTAACCGTAGCCAGTTCATTTAAAGCATGTTTTTCAATAGCCACGAATTTCTCTTTCCGCGATATGTCTAACGATTGCAGCAACACCTGTTCGGCCTTGCCGTTCTGATTTTGCATGCGGTATAAACGTCCGAGGTTGCTCAGGTATCTCGCTTTTGAAAACGGCGATACCTTGCCCACGTACGGTTCGTTCAATATGATCTCCATGTAACGGGTAGCCGTTTTTATATTGGCAGGGGTTTGAATTTCCCTTTGTGAGTAAATGTTTGATAAGGTGCTCAGGGCGAAAATGTACATGCCCGTATCGCGCGCCGCAAGCAGATCATTGGCGGCCTGCTCTGCATAGGGGATGGCCTCTTTGGCCTGGTTCATGGTGCGGTAAATATCGGCAATACATAAACGGCTGTCGGCACCCAGCTTTTTCCAGCCTTTAGCATCAGTAACGCGCAGCATTTGGAAAGCTATTTTTAACGCGTTTACATTATTGCCCTGCCTGCTCATCATGTAAGCCATCATGGTAGCGGTTTTGGCGTAGGTAACCGAATCGCTTTCGCCTGTCAGGTTATGAGCCTGGGTAGCATAATCAAGTGCTTCTAATTCGTTACCTTTAGTGTAGTGTTTAAGGGAGCGGGCATAAAGCACGCGGGCTTCAAAAAGCTTGTCGTTGTTTTTTTTTGCCGATGCCAAAAGCTGCCCGGCATAAACCTCCGACGAGTCAAGATCTTTGATCTTTTTATATTTATCAAATAGAAGTTTATCGCCGCTTGTTTGTGCCGAAACAAAGGAGAAAGTAATTGATAATAAGCCGGTAAAAAGTAATCGTGGTAATAGTAGTTTCAAAATATGATAGGGGGTCATAAATTTCTGCTAAAGTAACAAAAAGGTATTAGTATGGTTGTCTCAAATAGGTTACATGGGTAATTAGTTTTTTATTATATTGTTAAATAATTATTTTGTTAATAAATTTTACGCTCATGAAAATTAAGCTTACCAATATGGGCATCGTGCTGTTTTTGCTGCTTACGTGTGCCTCCGTTTACGCCCAAAAACCTGCGTTTAAAGTAATAGCTTTTTACACAGCAAAAAATGACCAGGCGCACATAAGCTTCGTTCATGAGGCAAATAAGTGGTTTAGCAAGGCCGCTAAGCAATATAATTTTGTTTATGACTCCACCCGAAACTGGAAAAACCTTAATGAGAAGTTTTTATCGGGCTACCGGGTAGTAATATTTTTAGATACCCGGCCCGATGAACCCGCGCAGCGCGAAGCGTTTAAGAAATACATGGAAAAAGGCGGCGGCTGGATGGGTTTCCACTTCGCTGCATTCGCGTTAACCCCTTCCGATTTTCCGCAGAATTGGGATTGGTACCACAACGTGTTTTTAGGCACCGGCCAGTACGGCAGCAATACCTGGCGACCAACATCGGCCGTATTGAAGGTAGAAGACCGCACCCACCCCGCCACTTACAACTTACCCGTAAATTTTAAAACCTCGCCCAACGAATGGTACCGCTGGGAAAACGATCTCCGCAAAAATCCGGATATCAAAATATTGGCCTCTATTGATAGCTGTAGCTTTCCGCTGGGCACCGGGCCAAAAGAAAGCGAAATATGGCACAGCGGCTATTACCCGGTGGTGTGGACTAATACTAAATACCGTATGATCTACTTTAATATGGGCCATAATGATATTGATTACGAGCATAATAGTAACAAAGAGTTATCCTTAACCTTTGGCGATAGGGTGGAGGATCAACTGATGATAAACGCTTTGTTATGGTTAGGTAAAGCCAAAAAATAAAGACAATACTATGAGCCAATTATGACACAAATTAGTTGATGTACAAACCATATAGCCTTTAACTTTGGGTTTACTAAACAAATAAAGGCTATGGAAAATATATTAATACCGGTAGATCTTTCTGAAGATTCGCGAAATGCAGTACATTATGCTGCCGCCCTAAGCAGGCAATACAAGGCAAAACATATTACGCTGGTGTATGCTAACTACATTTCAATTTTTGAGGAGGTGCTTTTTTCGCCTGATTTTGTGCAATTGAATGAAGATGAAATAGCATCAAAACGCCGGTTGATCGACGCCGAACTGTTGCAACTGGTAAAGGATGTAAAACCGTTTATATCGCCGGATACCGAGGTGGATTTTTTTGTGAGTGATGAGCCTTTATTAAGATCGATAATTACAGGTATAAGCCGTTTCAACGCCGATTTGCTGGTAATCAATAGCGATAGTATTGATAAAACCGAAGAAAGCTTTGTGGGTTTAAACGCCATCAGAATAAGCCGTGCCAGTTCGGTGCCGGTAATAGTGGTGCCTCCGCGTGCGGTATTCAGGGTGGTAAAATCTGCGGTAATAGCTGCCGACCTGGCTCACCTGCCCGATCATTCCGTAGTTCCGGTCGTTAATAATATATTTCCACAATTGCCCCAAAACGTTTTGGTGCTTAATATTGATCCGTCGGAGAAACACCTTAACCCCGATGATAAGTTTACCGAAGCCGGTAAATGCCTGGCCAATATGATGGAGGGCTTGCCCTATGATATTTATTACGATACCGATAGCGACATAATTAATGGCATATTAAAGTTTACTAAACAGAACCAGGCGCAAATGATTATCGCTTTGCCGCGTAAGTACAGCTTTTTGCGTTCGCTTACCGAAGTCAGCATTACCGAGGGTTTAGCTGTAAATACAACCTTGCCTGTGCTGTTATTGAAATAATATCTATTTTTGAGAAACATGAGTGTTTCAACAGATCAGTTAACCGAGCAGTTTTCAAAGGCCGTTTCAAAATTGAACATGGCTTTCAGGCAGTTTATACAGGCCCGGCTAAGGCAGTATGAAATTGACCTTACGTTTGAAATGTTGCAGGTAATGATTTGTTTGTGGCAAAAAGACGGTATTAATCAGCAAGAAATAGCCAACATTACCGTGAAGGATAAGGCCAGCATGGTGTATTTGCTGGATAACCTCGAGAAACGGAGCCTGGTATACCGCATGCCCGATATGAGCGACCGCAGGAATAAACTTATTTTTCTTACCAAAAAAGGCAAAGGGTTAGAGCGCGATATTCAGCCCATACTGCAACAAATGTACGATAGTGCCGAGGTAGGCATTAAGCCCGCCAAGCTCAAAGAGTTTATTTGCCTGTGCGAAAACATGTGGCAAAACCTGGAGAATGGTATGCTTTGTACCGGCGATGAAATAAGCAACCTCAACAAAACACCATAAAACAAGTATGAGCGATATAAACTGGGGCATAATAGGTTGCGGCGATGTAACCGAAGTAAAGAGTGGTCCGGCATTTAATAAGGTAGAGGGCAGTAATTTGGTGGCTGTAATGCGCCGCGATGCCGCCAAAGCTGCTGATTACGCCCAAAGGCACAACGTTAGCAAATGGTACAACGATGCCGAAGGGATGATGGAAACAGCCGGTATTAATGCCGTTTATATAGCTACACCACCCGATTCGCATTTGCCTTATGCTATATCCGCATTAAAAAAGGGCCTGCATGTTTATGTAGAAAAGCCGGTTACCCTCAATGCAGATGAAGCCCGCCAAATGGCCGATGCCGTTAAACAAAGTAACGCCAAACTTACCGTAGCGCATTACCGCCGTGGTTTACCCTTGTTTTTGAAGATAAAAGAACTAATAGATAATAAAACAGTAGGGGAGATCCGCACCGTGCAGATCAGGCTGTGGCAAAGCCGCAAACCCAAACGGATAGCCAAAACCGAAACTAACTGGCGTGTAAATCCCGAAATATCAGGCGGCGGTTATTTTCATGACCTCGCCCCGCACCAGCTCGATCTGATGCTGTTTTATTTTGGCGAACCCGACCGTTACCGTGGTTATTCGCTTAACCAAGCGGGTACTACAGCGGCCGATGATCATGTTAGCGGGCATATCGTATTCAAGAACAATATTGTGGTGAACGGGTCTTGGTGCTTTAACGTAGCCGAAGACCTGCAAACTGATACCTGCGAAATTATCGGAACAGAGGGCAGCATCACTTTCGCTTTCTTTGGTAATTATGTAAGTTGGAAAAATCAGCAGGAAGACAGAACTGAAACCTTTGTACACCCGCAGCACATTGAACAGCCGATGATCACTAAGGTGGTAGCTTATCTAAATAACCAACAGGACAACCCCTGCGCCATTGAGGAAGCGGTAACGCTGATGGATATTATGGATTCCTTCACCACAAAATAACAGATCTCTTTATGATGAAAAACTTCTCTACCGGGCTGGTAGAGAGGTTTTTTGTTTGCACAGGTATATGCTATATTATATAGCAGGGTTTGCCGCGTAAGCTTTCCAAAGCTCATCAACAGTTTTGCCTGTTACTTCTTTCCAGGTGTTATCATTAAAAGTATGATCGCGCATCATGCCGTCAAACTTTTTAACTGTACCGGCTTTTACTTTTTTCTCAATCCACTCAAAAAAACGAGCGGTTACACGGTAGCTGTTATCATAGTTTTGGGTCGATTTAAATTCAGGCAGGCTCCAGTGTGCGCCGGCGTTATCTACGCCAAATTTGTAACGGGCATAATCTGCAATACCTTCGGTAACCCACCATGGGCCGGTTGCTTCACCGTATCCTTGTACAATGTGCATCACCTCGTGGGTAACCACATCAATATCACCGGGATGTTTGGTCATGTATTCGGCACTGAAAACTACTTTGCCATCGCCGGTAGCGGCAACACCGTGGTAAGCGGTATCAATAAAAAATACTACTTGTTTATCGGTTTTAGGGTTATAGGCTTTAGCCAGTTTTGGGTAAACCTCAAAAAAGGTAGTGATCAGTTTTTGTTTCAAAGCCGGGTCGAACTTATCATCATTGCCCGATACAATGAGGGTATAGCCATTCTTTTTTAAGGTATCAATGCCTGCCGCGGTGTTTTTTTGGTAGGCAAAAGCACAAAATATTGTTGCAAGTAAAACTAATTTTTTCATGCGGTTAAATTATGTATTATAAATACATTTTCATGAATTTGTAATTCAATTGTTATATAAAATTAAATTTTGATAATCAGCCACATAGCTATTTGATTAAACGTTTTATCAAAATGATGGAATGAAAGCGTGTAAAACCATATCCGCCGAACGGTTGTTTCCTTAAAAGTCGCTCATCTAAAACATACCGTTATGAAAAATGAAGGAAAAAAAGCCGGTGATAAAGACCTCCATACCGAAGCACCCATCAGCGAAAAGGATGAAGTAAAGCAGGCCGAAGAAAAGTTGAACAAAAACGCCGACAAAAAAAGCGTAGCCACCGAACTTAAAATACGCGAAAGCGGTAAAGGCAAATAGCTTACTCGCCCCAGGCGGTAATTACCAACCGGCGCGGGCCACCATGGTCGCGATGTTCGCAAAGGTAGATGCCTTGCCACGTGCCCAATGCCGGGCGACCGTTACGTATGGGGATCATTACCGAACTGCCCAATAGCGATGATTTTAAGTGCGCGGGCATATCGTCCGAACCTTCATAATCGTGCAAATAATCCGGGTCATTCTCGGGTACGGCTTTATTGAAGAAGGTTTCAAAGTCGGCACGTACCGTTGGGTCGGCATTTTCATTAATAGTTAACGATGCCGATGTATGCTGAATAAATACCTGGCAAATGCCCGCTTTCATATCACGTATTTGCGGCAGTGCATACAAAACCTCATCGGTAATTAAATGGAAGCCTCTTTTACGGGCAGTAAGCTGTATGTTTTGCTGATAGATCTTCATAAATAATATAACCCTTTGCTGCGTATTTAGTTTAAAGATGGTGTTATGGCAGCGAGTTTTCTGAAAGCGGATGGATTGATGCCCTTATGCTTTTTAAACAAGCGGTTAAGGTGACTTTCATCGGTAAAGCCTAATTCGTTCACTATCTCGCTTATGCGCATATCGCTGTGTTGTAAGCGGGTTTCTACCAGTTTTAATTTGTAGTTTGATATGTATTGCTGCAAACTTTCGCCGGTATGTTTTTTAAAGTAACGGCTTAAGTACCCGTGCGAAATGCCAAAGTTCTGACTGATAATTTCTATCCGTAACCTCTCCGGTTCATAAATATGCTGCTGAATGTAGCGGATAATATCCAAAGCGGGTTCGCCGGTGGTTTCCACAATTCTTTCGGGCATGTTCATGGCAATATTGCGGGCCACTATTGATATTACGGTGTTCACCAGTTGCCACAGCACGTCGGCATGGTTTACCTCGCGGTTCACCTGTTCGCGTATCATGGCCTCAACCAATAACTTCACCAGCGGTTTGTCGCCCTTGTTGCAAAGCAGGCAGCCCGGCTCGTGAGTGGCATGTTGCAAAATATATTCCATACGTTGCAGCCATTCGTTTTTGGTTTTGCGGTTATCGTGCTGCGTTTGTACGTAGATGTTATTGAAGCGGATAAAGAAGAAGCCAGTGGTGGTATGTACGTCAAAAGAGTGGCAATCCTGCGGAGTGATGAGGAACAGGTGGCCAGAATGGTAATCAAACTGGTTATTGTTGATGCATTGTACGCCTGTGCCGCTTACAATATAAACCAGTTCAAAAAAGCTGTGCTTATGGGCTTTTACCGGTGCTTCATCAAGCTCTTTGTATACTACTTCAAATTCCTGGTGTAAGTTCTCCCTATCCATGTACGCAAAATTACAGGTTTTGCTCCGCTTTGTACAAGTGATATTGTGTTTAGTTGTACAAATTTGTATTGATAAATAATAGATAACAAAAATGAAAGCTATAGTATTAAAAGAATTTGGACCGGCATCAAATTTAGAAATAACAAACATCCCGCTCAGGGAAATAGAAGCAGGCGAAGTGTTGATACAAGTAAAAGCCATCAGCATAAACCCTGTTGATGTAAAAACACGTGCGGGCAAAGGCATGGCCGGCAGGTTGAAAGATATTCACCCGCTTATTTTAGGCTGGGATATATCGGGTGTAGTTACACAGGCGAGCAGTGATGTTAAGGATTTTAAAGTGGGTGATGAAGTATTCGGTATGGTGAACTTTCCCGGCCATGGTAAGGCTTATGCCGAATATGTAATATCACCGGCAGATCAGCTCGCTTTAAAACCTGCCAATATTAGTTATGAAGAAGCGGCCGCTGCTACACTTGCCGCCCTTACCGCATACCAGGGTTTAGTGCACAAGGCCAATTTACAGGCAGGGCAGCGTGTATTGGTACATGCGGCGGCAGGTGGTGTTGGTCACTTTGTAGTGCAAATAGCTAAGCATTTGGGTGCTTATGTAATAGGTACATCATCTGCCGCCAATAAAGATTTTGTGCTTAACCTTGGTGCCGATGAGCATATTGATTATCGCTCGGTGCCATTTGAAACTGTAGTAAAAGATGTCGACCTGGTATTTGATGCCATAGGCGGCGATAACATCGACCGTTCCATCGAAGTAGTTAAAAATGGCGGCACCCTGATCAGTATTCCATCAGGTTTACACGATGGCATCACCGAAAAAGCAAAGGCAAGAGGAGTAAACGGGTTCTTTTTCCTGGTGGCCTCAAACGGAGATGATATGAAACAGGTCGCTGATCTGCTGGAGAAAGGCATTATTAAAGCCCATGTATCAGCTACTTATCCGTTTGAAGATATGGCAAAAGCCCACGAACATGTTGAAACTGGCAGAACGGTAGGGAAGGTGATTGTAACTGTTTAATGCAGATGCAAGAGTTAAGATTCAAGAGACATGACACGTCAAATATTTTGCCCGTTTACTTAAAAAGCGATTCCTTTTTTATCCCGAGTTTCTTAATTCGGGATGAAAGGGTTGAGTAGGGCAGATCGAGCAGTTCTGCCGCACCGCCGGGACCGGATATTTTGCCTTTGCATAAGCGCAATACCTCAACAATGTGGTCAATTTCGCTTTCTTCCATGGTTTTCACACGCCGTGCCACGGGTAGCTCCACAGCAAATTGATAATTATCGCGCGATAGTGGTACAGATTGTAAGATATCGCCTTGGGTAAGCAACACGCTGCGTTCAATCAAATGCTCCAATTCGCGGATATTGCCGGGCCAGTCGTGAGCCATAAGGGCATCTATCGCATTTTCAGAAATGCCGGTAATTTTTTTCCTGTTAATGGCCGCATAACGATCAACAAAGTGTGCGGCCAATAATGGTATATCATCCTTTCGGTTCCGCAGAGGGGGGACATGTATCGGGAACACATTTAAACGGTAAAAAAGATCGATGCGGAAACGCCCTTCGGCAACTTCTTTTTCGAGGTTGCGATTAGTGGCGGCAATAAAGCGTACATCAACCTTAATAGAGCCCTTTCCGCCTATGCGCTCAATCTCCTTTTCCTGCAAAACACGCAGCAGTTTCACCTGTAGGTCAAGCGGCATTTCGCCTATTTCATCTAAAAATATGGTGCCACCCTGCGCCTGTTCAAACTTACCTATCCGTTTTTCAAATGCGCCCGTGAAAGAGCCACGCTCGTGCCCGAATAGCTCGCTTTCTATAAGCGTGGCCGGCAATACGGCGCAGTTAACTTTTATTAGTGACTTGTTTTTGCGGTGCGAACTCGCGTGTATGCTATCTACTATCCGCTCTTTACCGGTTCCGCTTTCGCCGGTGATGAGTACCGATGTATCTGTAGGCGCTACAATTTTAACATGGTCCAACACGGCTTGCAAACCTTTGTTTCTGCCAATGATGCCTTTGAGGTCTACCAATGGTTTTGGTGCGGCATCCTTTTCCTTTACCTGTTGTAGTTTTAGCTTTTGTTCGTGCAGGTAATCGGCAATATCAAGCGTTACCAGCACATCCTTTTCGCGGAAGGGTTTTACCAGGAAACCATAGGGCTGCGTGGCTTTGGCCTGCGCCAGTATCTCCTTATCTGAATTTGCAGAGAGGTAAACAAAGGCTATATTTTTTTCGCGGAGAATTTTAGCGAGGTCGATGCCTGTTTGGTTGCCTTTCAGGCAAATATCCAGCAGTACAAGGTCTGGTTTCTCGCTATCTACAATTTCGAGGGCAACAGGTACTGATCGTGCCAGTTTGCAAACATCGTAGCCCGCACGCTCCAATATCATTTGAAGGTTATTGGCTTCAATAAATTCGTCTTCAACAATCAGAATTTTTTTCTTCATGACGAGGAGGTTGGCTGTTGCTTTTACAGGTAGAGGATGTGCTTATAAAAAATGTTTCAACATTTAAATAAACCCACCCAAATTGTGATATTTAACTAACGAATGTAATTTAAAAAGAGGATATATGCAATAGAAATGAAGCTTTTAGTATCAATTGATGGATTAAACTACTTTTTAGATTACTTTATTCCTTTTAGCTAAATCTTAATACACATCCGGTAAATAAACATTACAAAAGTATAAAAATAAAAGAGGGAGCATTGCTTTTAAACAATACTCCCCATCGTATAATCTGGTTTAGGTTTATATCTTGTTAAGGTTACATAGCCTGTTTATTCCACATTAAAGTGGTATACCTGGCGGCCTATGTCGCCAAGGCCATTAATGCCTTCTACAATTACTTTGTATTTGCCTTTATCATCGGCTGTAAAGAAATCGAATTTAATTTTGCCATCGGCAGATGTTTTCAAATTAGGGTTCCAGTATACAGTAGAACGCAGATCGGGCAGTTCAGAAGCTGTTTTTGGATGATCGTATTTAGGTGAATAAAACTCCTTAGCCTCATTAAAGCCACGAGGTGCAATATTAGCGATGTCCGGGTTATAACGGCCACGGCTGTGGTTACCACGTTTAGTAATAATAATTAAGCTTTCGCCGCCCAACATTGATATTTGTACGGTACTTGTACGTACCACAACAATTTTTGCTACATCAGCCGGATCAATAGAATTGTTATCAAATACCTCGCTAATTTCTTCGGGCAAGCTAAGCTTATAGCCGTCAACAATTACCTGCATTGGGCGGCCACGGGTTGTAGGGTAATTAGTTACCTGGTCGCGCGGAACAAAACTCACACCCTGAATGCGGCTTTGCAAACACATGGTAAGGTTAACGCATGCCTGTGTGCCATTAAACGTTAAAACCTGGTCGGCGGCGCTTTCAGGTATACCCATCATTCCCGGGGTTAACCTCGGGCCTTTTTTTCCACGGATCTTTATTTCATTCAGTTGCTGTATCCTGCTAAGCTTTCCTGTTTTTTCAAGCTCTTCAATTTGTTTCCTGTTACTTGCCAGGTACGCTTTGTTGCTACCTGCAATATCATTATTTATATCGGCCAAATTGGGGTTCAGGGAGAAGGGCTGTATGGGTGTCTTGTTCATAAGCACCTGTACCAGCGAACCATTTCTGGCATTACGACCTTGCACCGTAAATTTTACGCTATCCGGAATAATCACATTATCAAAGCTGAAATAGCCATTAGCATCAGTAAGCGTATCCTTCAGGATATTAGTTTTTGCAGAGAATAAGGTTATTTTACCACCCGGCGACGGCTTTTTACTAAGTGACATCAATCTACCCGATATATCAACAGCTAATTTCTCGGCTTTGTATAAAGGTTTCGGCGAAGTACCACCTAAAAGATCTTTCCATACAAACCTGCGATAGCCTTGGGTAAGCATAAGGTTATCCAGCGCTTTGTCGGCATCTTCTTGCTGGGTAAAATAATAGTTTGGTTTTTCTATATACCCTTTCAGGTCTGATGAAAGCAACAGGCTTGATAGTATCGTTGTCTCTGTACTTTCATCAACAGGCACCTTGGTTTCGTCAATCACCGAGATAGAAAAACTGCCTATCGCAGGAGCGCCAGTTTTATCTTTTGCATCAAGGGTTAACTCTACCTTTTCGCGATTTTTATAGCTTGGTTTGCTGCTGTTTAATTTCAGCTGCATTTGGTCGGCAGTTTTGATAAAGGCCAGTCTTTCGTTGGTGGGTTCGCCGGCAGCGTTAAATAGCGTAAACTGGCTTATCCCGGTAGGGAAATTCTTTTTAGGGATCCATACCGATGTAACTGCCCTCGCTATCTTCACCTGCGAAGCGTACAGCATTTCACCACCCGATTGCGCCACAATATTTACACCTTGCGGCGCCTGCAATAAATTTGCAGACGCATTTATACGTACCAGTATGGTATCGGTATTAGGGTTATTATATACGGCCAGCACATAGCCGCTGTCTTTTACTTTGGGGAGGTTCACTTTTGTTTGCGAGCCATCCGGATAAGTAATTTTGGCCGAATAGGTTTTACCTGCTTCGGGCCTCATGGTAAAATTACCCATGCCCGCGTGCAGTGCTTCAAAAGTGGTTACTTCGGTTCCGCCTTCGTCAACAATTGAGCCTTTAACCGCTACGCTGCTACCATCAATAGCTATTGCCTTAAAAGCTACACGAGAGTTGATGCCTGCTACCAAATCACCGCTTTCGGGGAAGAACTGCACATCAGTTTGCGCGAGGCTGGCTTTTATAGTAAAGGTAGTAGAACTGCTTTTCTTTTCACCGTCGCTTGTTGTAGTAATAACCGATGTTACGTGAGTGCCCTGCAAGTTGTTTTTGCCGTTGTTCTCCATGTCCAGTATCACCGATCCGTTTTGGTCGGTTTTACCCTTCTTTCGTTCCAGTACTTTTACGCTATTCTCTACCCGGCATTCTACATCCTGCCCAACAACGGGTTTGCCGTCGCTATCGGTGTAGGTAATAATAGTACTTACTATTGATTTACCACCTTCGGTTTTGTACTTAAAATCGGCCTTGGCTGTTATCTTATCAATGGCATTGCCTACAATAAAGGTTTTATCAAAAAAGTAATCCTCGCCCGCGTTGCGCATCCATTGGGTATAGGCACGTATGCGGTAATTACCTTCGGCAATGGTATCGGCCAAAATGAAATTACCTTTGGCCACACCGGCGCTGATGGGTAGTTTCAGTGTTTTTTCTACCGAATCCCGCTCGTTGATCAGGTCGGCATACACGGCGCCGCTTAATGCCGATAACTGGTGCCTGCTGCCTACAGTTACGTAAGCCTTAAACCATATAGTATCGCCAAGGGCATAGTAAGGTTTATCGGTATGCAGGTATACTTTTTCCTGGGGCAGGTTGCTTGTCCAGGTGCTTAAAGATGCGGAGATCTTATCAAGCGGATCGTCGTTGCTTTTCACAAATGCGGTTAGCGCACTTATAAACAGCACGGCACAAAAAAATGTGGTGGAGAGTTTGTTTTTTAGCATAGGTATGCAGTAAGGTTTATTAGAACTAAAATTGGTTTACGGTTTATATTAATTCGGGCTCAATATACCAATACGACTGCATAAATGCTAAAAGGTTTAATTGAGCCCGATAATTATTTTGTAATATTTTCATCACAGAAAAAGAGCCCTTGTTACCTTCCTTATTATCATAATCAGCCGGGTGCTTTTATCGCATGTGCTAAAGTTAAATTCTATAAATAAGATTTAGTAAATCGTTGGTTTTTGAATAAAATTCTATCAAAAATACTTGTTTGTATAAATGTTAAGCCACTTTGGAGTAAATATTCTATACAAATTACCAATAATGTGTTTTCATGAATATAGAAAGGCTTATTTATGAAATTATATTTTGTCAATAATTTAAAAATGATAGAATAATTTTCAATATTTACATATACACGATCATAAATACTGAAATAGTATAAATTATTGAATTATATTTATGATATTTCTCACATTTTTTCACTTAACCACCACATTTATGAAGAAAAATTTACTCTTATTCTTAACATTACTACTATTTAGCACACAAACATTACTGGCACAAAAGAAAGCTGTAACAGGTACCGTTACCGACCCTGCCACTAAAGAAACATTAGCAGGCGTAACCGTGCTTATTAAAGGTACTACACAGGGCACCAGCACCAACGCAAGCGGGCAATTTACCATACAAGCCGCCCCCTCTGATGAACTGGAGTTTACGTACACAGGTTACAAACCTTACTCTGTTAAGGTAGGTACTGCTACCAAATTCAATATCGCTTTGGAGAGCAGCATCGCGCAGCTTAACGAAGTGGTACTGATAGGTACACGATCTGCCGGCCGGGTAAAACTGGAAACGGCTGTGCCAGTGGATGTAGTTAACGTAAGCAAAGCGGCCACCACAACCGGCCGTATGGATCTTACCGATATATTGAACTATGCGGCTCCATCATTCAATTATAATAAGCAATCAGGATCTGACGGTGCCGACCATGTTGAACTGGGTACCCTGAGAGGTTTAGGTCCCGACCAAACGCTGGTGCTGGTAAACGGAAAACGCCGCCACTCCACAGCCTTTGTATCGGTATTCGGTACACGTGGTCGTGGTAACTCTGGTGTCGATCTGAGCTCTATCCCCACAGCTGCGATCGACAGGGTGGAGATATTGCGCGACGGTGCATCGGCGCAATATGGTTCGGACGCGATTGCCGGGGTTATCAACCTCGTGCTAAAGAAAACCGTGAGCACCTTTACAGCCAATGTAGGCTATTCCGGTTATTACGACCCTGCCTTTAACAGCGGCAAAAGCGTAGCGGCCAACCAATATCCGCATGGCGGCACTATTGACGGTAACGGTATTACCATTGATGCCAACTACGGTTTACCTATCGGCAAGGATGGTTTTATCAACTTTACGGGCGATTACTCTAAAAACGGAAAAACCTTCCGCCAAACACATGATACCGCTTTTGCTAACCCGAAAGCCCTGCCTTTAAACCCATACAGAAGGGCTAACGGCGAAGGATCGGCAGAAACCGGGACCATATTTTTCAATAACGAAATCCCGCTGAATACTGTCACTACCTTTTACAGTTTTGGAGGTTATAGCTACAAGGCATCTGATGCCTATGCCTTTACCCGTAACTTTTCGGGCAGGCCGGAGCGTTTCCCTACCAACAATGGCAACCTGATACCGGTAGAGGGCATTATTTTCAATACGCCCGATGGTGAATCATACTACAACCCGCTTATTCAAACCCACAACAGCGATATCGCTTTGGCATTGGGCTTAAAAGGCACTTTCGGTAAAGACTGGGATTGGGATTTGAGTGATAACCTTGGTCGCAACAAATTCCATTTCTTTGGCGAAAAAACCTTTAATGCTTCTTTAGGTGCAGATAAAACCCATTTTGATGATGGCGGCTCTTCATTTTTGCAAAACACGGCTAACCTGAACGTAAGCAAACACTTTGACGCCTTGGCAGGCTTTAACCTTGGTTTTGGTGCCGAATACAGGTATGAGAAATATAAGATCTTCGCGGGTGAAGAAGCCTCGTACAAAAACTACGACCCAACAGGTACGCAAGCGGCAGGTTCGCAGGGCTTCCCTGGTTTTCAACCGGCAGACGAGGTGAACGCCAACCGTTCGGTATTTGGCGGTTTTGTTGATTTCGAGCTGGATGTAACCAAAAAATGGCTGGTTGATTTTGCCAACCGTTTAGAGCATTACAGCGATTTTGGCTACAACTTTAACAGCAAATTCGCTACCCGCTACAAAATTACCGACAACTTCAACATCCGTGGTTCGCTGGGTACGGGCTTCCGTGCACCATCGCTGCAGCAAATCAATTACAGCTCGACCTTTACCAATGTACAGGGCACGGTAATATCTGAAGTAAAGATAGCGCCGAACTACAGCCCTATTACGCGCGCTGCCGGCATACAGAACTTAACGCAGGAAAAATCAAAGAATGCCGGTTTAGGTTTTACCTTTAAACCAATCCCTGAGTTAAGCATTACTGCCGATGGTTATTTAATCAAGGTGACTGATCGCGTGGTATTATCGGGCCAGTTTAGTGCCGATGACGATACGCTCGATCCTTCATTTACTGATGCCTTAAAAGCATTGAATGTAGGTTCGGCACAGTTCTTCGCCAACGCGGTTAACACTACCAATAAAGGTTTGGATATCGTAATTGATTACAGCCGTACGGTTGGCCAAAACCGCTATCGTTTGTTGTTTACCGGCAACTTTCAAAACATGAAGATTGATAAAGTGAACTACCCGCCGATATTAGGCAGTACCGAAGCTTTGAGAGAAACTTTCCTGAGCTCGCGCGAACGTAAATTTATCCTGGCATCGGCTCCGCCTGCAAAATTCGCTTTAAACCCTGAGTTTGGCCATAAAGACCTTACCCTTGGCGCACGTGTAACTTACTTTGGTAAAATTGACCTGTTAGGTTACGGCGACGGATCAAACATTACCCCGGTTGTACCTACTGACGATGGTACGACTACAATGCCTGATCAATACATATACAGCGGCAAATATGTGAGCGATATTTATGCTTCGTACAAGGCGAGCAAGTCCATCCGTTTTTCATTAGGGCTTGATAACGTATTTAACGTTCACCCCGACCTGGCTTACGTAAAAGGTGCCAAAGGTTACGCGTTTAACAACGAACCGTCGGGCCCGTTCGACGCGGTGCAAATGGGCGGTAACGGTCGCCGCTTTTTTGCCCGCATAGGTTTTACATTTTAATACATTACACCGGGACAATTATAAAAGCCTGCCTTTCGTAAAGAGGGGCAGGCTTCTTTGTGTTTATGTAGTATATATGGGTGGCTATTTATCAACCAGTTCAATCCACCGGTTAATCACCTGCTGCAAAGCTTCCCTTTTTGCTTCGGCATCTTCAATACTGCTAATTTTCGCCACCTTGCGTCCGTCGGGGAACTTGCCTTCCAGCAGTCCGGTGGTATCATTGACCTTAGCACCTGTGGGGAACACCAACAGCACATATTCTTTTTTATGCAGGTTTAGAACGAGGAGATCCCGTTTGTATTCCTTTGGGTCGAAGGACGGCATGTCGCAGGTGTAATAAAAGCTTGGCGAGTTCCATTTTACCTGTTCGGCTATTTCGGCATTGGCAACTAATATAATTTGCCGTAAAATGTTCACCACATCATTAAGCGGATGATCAAGTTTTTGAATAAGCTCATCTACTGTTTCGGGTGCTTTTTTTGCCATTGTGTTTGACGTTAAATTTTTGAGGGTGCTACACCGAACGTTTTTTTAAATGCGAACGAAAAATGTGAAAGGTCTTCAAAGCCCAGATCAAGGTAAACGTCTGACGGCGCCTTGCCTTTTTCTTTTATTTGATACCAGGCCTCCTGCAAACGGCGTTGTAACAACCACCGGCTGGGTGTGTTATTAAATATCTTCTCGAAATCGCGCTTAAAAGTGGCCAGGCTTCTGCCGGTTAAATAGGCGAAACGCTTTAGCTGTACATTAAAATGGAAGTTCTTATTCATAAAAGCTTCCAGGTCTATCTTCCCCGGTTCCGAAAAATCGAACAGTACATCCTTTAATCCCGGATCGCTTTGCAGTAATATCATTATCGCTTCCTTTATTTTGAGCGATAGCAAACCCGCGTTGCTGCCATACTGCTTTATCTGCTGCTCGTAGGGCATCAGCGAATCAACAAAACCCTTGAACATAGCGCTGGGTTTTAGCTGGAGTACCGCGTTACCGGCATGGTGATTGGCTGCGCTATAACCGTATTCCGCGCAAAAATCGCGCAGTGTTTTTTGATCGAGATAGATGGAGATCGAATTAAACTCACCACCCGCAGGCGGCAGCTTATTAAACTTCAGCAATCTGTTGCGCCTGCAAAACCTGAAATCGCCGGGATTTATCGCATATTCCCTGCTGCCATCATTCAATATCAGTGTGCCCGAAATTTGATAACTAAAAACATGCTCCTGCACAAATTGCTCACCCTCGCGGCTCCGGGTATAATAGCAGGAGTATACAATTGGGTTGGCTACTTTTTCGTGTTCTTGCTTAAGCATATACTTCAAATTTATAAAACTAAACAGCATTGCCATACAAATAATAAGCAATGCTGTACGTAAAGATCAATCGTTGTTATTTATTGCTTTTCAACTTCAGGAAAGCTTTTCCCATCTCGGTTTCTAAAAAGTTCACGGCATCGTCTTGGTCGGTGGAGGTGCTTACGGGGATCCACTTTTCAAATTCTTCGTCGCGCAGGCTGTTGGCCATTTTTACTATGCCTACCGCTTCGCTGCCTAATATAAGGTGCAGGGGCGGCTCAGGGTTGTTCACTACATCTATCATTACTTTGGCAGCTTTATCAGGGTCGCCCATGGGTACGTAGTTTTTGCGGAAGAAATCCTGCATCCAATCCACCGTTGTTTCATAGCCTTCCACACGGCGGGCATAGGTCATAGACGCGCCTCCCCAATCGGTACGGAAACCACCAGGTTCAACTACAGTTACTTTTATGCCTAACGAGGTCACTTCTTTTGATAAAGCTTCGCTGAAACCAACTAATCCGAATTTGGCGGCGCTGTACATGGTTAACCCCGCATTACCTACCCGGCCGCCTGTAGAACTAATTTGCAGGATATGACCCGAACGCTGTTCGCGCATGTAGGGTAATATGGCACGGGTAATTTCGATAGGCGCATACAGGTTGGTTTCCAGCTGACTGCGTACCTGTTCGTCGGTAAATGCCTCGGCCGCACCTGTAATGCCGAACCCGGCATTGTTCACCAATACATCAATGCGGCCGAAATGCGCAATGGTATCAGCTACTGATTGGTATACTTCATCATGATTGTTTACATCCAGCCTAACCGGGAACAGCTGACCGGGGAATTTATCCAGAAGGTCTTTTAATTGTTCGGGATTACGGGCAGCAGCAGCTACATTATCGCCGTTTGCCAATACTGCTTCAGTTAAATTACGACCAAGGCCACGTGAGCTGCCTGTTATAAACCATACTTTTTGTTGAGTTGCCATTTTTATTTGTATTATTTAATTTATTCAAAGGTCGATAGAAATGGCAGCGGCAGCTTTGTTAAAACGCTCATTTTGCTTTGTTGAAAAGCTCAATTTAGTTTAAAGTAAATGGTTATGGCATTTATCAAAGGGTAAAATAATTAACCAGAGGGATAACAATGGCACAGTATTTAATGCTTATCCGGTAACAATTACTAAAACCAATATATAATGAGCCATTCAGATAACCCCACCAATAATACCGCTAAAGATGTAGTGCTGGCCTGTATAGATGCCATTAATAATAAAGATTTTGAACTGGCCCGTACCTTTGCTAATGATGATATGCAGTTTATCGGCGTTTTAGGATCGCGCGATGGAGCCGAAGCTTATTTTGCCGATATGGAACGTATGCAACTGGAATACGATGTAAAGAAAGCCTTTGAAGACGGCGACGATATTTGCTTGTTGTATGACCTGAAAATTTCCGGACTCATCATATTCGGCTGCGGATGGTATACCCTCAAAAACGGCAAGATCAGCGCGCTGAAAGTACTCTTCGACCCAAGAACCGTGATAGAGTTATCGCATAGGGACTGAGGGAGAGAGTCAAGAATTGAGAGTCAGGAGACAAGAGTTGAGAATCAAGAGTTAAGATTCAAGAGACAAGAGTTAAGATGTAAGAGCTTTTCTGCGTGTCCTGTCCTGTCTCTTGAATCTTAACTCTTGATTCTAACTAATGTGTTCATTCTTAAAAGTAATGGTAATCTTAGTGCCATTATCGTTCTCAAAACGGATATCCGCGTTGATATCTTCACTTAAACCGCGCATTAATTTTAGTCCAAGTGTTTTGGTATTTGCTGTTTGGTAGTCTGCCGGTAAGCCTATGCCATTATCGGCTATAACGAGATGAATACGTTGGTTGTTGCTGTTCAGGGTAATGCTGATAACGCCCTTATTACCGTTGGGGAAGGCATATTTAATGGCATTGGTTACCGCCTCGTTAATAATTAATGCCAAGGGCACAGCCTGCGATACCCCCATTTCCAGCGGCTCAATGTCTTGTTCAAAACAGATCTGCTGCCCGGTGTCGAAGCTATCCATCAGGTAGTTCATGAATTCCGGGATATATAATGCCATGTTAATTATCCGCACATCATCGGTTTGGTAAAGCTTTTGATGAATAAGCGACATGGCGTATATACGATGCTGCGTGCTTTCCATGGCTTTAAGGGCATCGTCGCGCAAGTAGGCGGCTTGCGATTCCAGCAGACTTACCACTGTTTGCAAGTTGTTTTTTACCCGGTGATGTACTTCTCTTAACAGCCATTCCTTTTCAGATAACAGTTGCTGCAACATGGTGTTCTTTTGTGTAATAATGTTATTTGATGCCTGTTTTTGCTTGTACTGCCTGTAAACCAAACTCAATATAATTATTAACAATGCCGACATTACTATAGTGACATTACGTATTAAGTTGGCTTGCTTTAAATTTGCTTCCTGTAATTTATTTCTTTGATTGAGAATGCGGATATCCTTATTCTTCACTATCAATTTATTCTCTGTGTTGGTAATATCATATTTTACCTGTAGCTCCTCTATTTGTTTAGCGCGGCCAAGCTGTACAACTGAATCATCAAGCCGTTTATTGATCATTAAATGCCTCATGGCCGACAGGTATTTGCCCGCGGCGGAGTCTGATTTGAACAGCAAAAATTGCAGGTGCGCTTTGAATGCCATTGTTTCGCTCACCGAAGTTTTTTCAACGGCATAGAGATAAGGCTCTGCCTTTGCGAACTGACCAGATTCTACATAAAATTGCCCTACATTACGATAAGCTACATTAAGGTCTTTATTGAGTTTTTTGCATAGATCGTAATAGGCTAAAAAGTACTTTTCAGCCTTTTTTATTTGTTGTGTTCCTTTGTATGCTTCTGCGAGGGCGCTGTAAGCGTAAAGCTTGTCTTCATCTGTTTTAAGGGGATAACCTTTCATTTCGCTTAAAACAAAGTTGAGCGCTTCCTGATTACGGTGCAGCTTGCGCATCACCCGGTTTATCCCCTCAAGCAACGCGAACCGATTCGTAACGTTTGATACATCTAAATGGGATATTACCTTTTTATAGCAATCAATAGTTTTTTGAAACTGCCCTATGTTTTTATAAATATCTCCCAACCCGAGATAGATATGTCCATAAAAAGCGGTGTCGTTTGTTTTTTGCATCCACTTTTCGGCTTCATAAAAGTTGAGCAGGGCCTGGTCGTAAAGGCCGAGGTAAGTGTTAATATCGCCTATCCTGGCATATATGTAGTGCAGCTTGGGGTACCCACTCTTTTTGCAGATGGCGAGTATCTGTTTGGCTTTTTTTTCGGCAATAACAAACTTGCCGTATTGCATCAGCAGGGTGGGTATCATTAGCATATAACCAACCGTATAATCTAATTGATACTTGTTTTTACCGGCCATGCTTTGCTTAAATGCCTGCTGCGAAAACGTAATAGCGGTATCTAATATGGCATCGTTGGTTTCGTAAAGCTTGTAACGGTAATAATAATTGAGCGTTAGGTTTAAAAGCAGTTTGATGCGCGTGGTATCGCTTACTTTGTTAATAAGATCTTTGGCTTTAAGCCACTCACGTTTTTCCTGGTAAATACGGGCTATTAAAAAGAGCGACTCATTTACACCATTCTTTTTATGAAGCGCAGCGCTTAATGTTTTTGCCTGCTGGGCCAGCAGCATGGCGGTATCTAAGTCGTGGCTTTCTTCGCCGGGTTTAGTGAGGTAGTAGGTGCCCGTTCTTAATAGTGTTTGTATGCGCTTAACATCGGCTTTGCTGTTTTTAAGAGAGGTTAAAACACTTGGCAGCTCTTCGGGTGTAATATCCGGGAAGCCCGAAAAATACTGCGCCGAAACAGGGATACTGAACAGCAATAATATAATGATAAGTTTAAGATGTTTTGCCATGTTAAAACCGGCGCTATAGTTTGTTATGTATCGCTATCGGCATTTGCGGATAGTAAGTATTCAGCATAAAAATAATTATTAATAATTTATAAAGCAGGTGCTCATAGCTGTTATGCCGTTAAAATTAGCTCAACTTTTTAAATTACAGTAGGCACACCGGGTTGTAGTATGATTGTGCGGTTTTTGGTGAGCGCGTTAGTTGCCAGTTGCTGTCTTAAAATATCTTCCTTCTCTTTAAAATGCGTCCATCCGCGATAGTGTATCGGGATGATTTTGTTGGGTTTTAATACCGCTACGGAACGTAACAGGTCTGTGCTATCCATGGTGTATTTACCTAAGCCGGTAAGGTACCGGAACTGCACCGAACCCACATGGAATATCCCGGTATCGATCTTGTATCGTTTAGCCACTTCATCTATCCCTTTAAAATAAACCGTATCGCCCGAAATGTAGATCACGCCATCCTGCTGATCATCGTACTCAATGACAAAGCCTATTACCTTGCCCGACACAAATTCGGGGATCCACCAGGGATGGTGCTGCGCGGGGGCGGCGGTTACCCTTAAGTTGCGTACTTTTTCGGTTGGCACCCGGTAGGTTTGCCAGTCATCCAGATCTATAATTCCGGACATGGCCCGTGCCGCTGCTTTGGTGGAAATCACATTGGCCACGGTGCGGGTAAAGGCTTTGCCCTTATCGTCGAAATTATCTTTATGCTGATGGTGGCTCAATAGCACGAGGTCGATATGCAGCAACTCGTTCGCATCCAGCGCCGGATCATCAGTTTTACGCGATACCGAGCCATAACCATGGTAATAAAGCTTGCCCGCTTTATCTAAAGTAGGGTCGGTAAGTATCCTGTATTCTCCTATTTCGAGAAGAATACAGGCAGTATCGATATGGGTGATCCTGATCTGCATAAAAGGATTAGTTTAGTTGATAGGGGCTACCAATGTCTAATGCGCGTGTGCGGCTGTGGCACCCAGGATAGTTTCGACCAATTGGCCTGTTGCCTGGTTAATATTATCAATATGAGCAGCCAGCGGACCGCCGCCTACTATATTCCACAGCTTCCGGCTGCCTTTTGGCGTATTGATGATACCCGCTATCAAATCGGCCACTTCTTGTGGTGACGGACTATTCTCGTTCGGTATAAAAGCTTTGAATACCCCTTTCTGAAAATTGAGTATATCCTCGCCATAATATTGTTCAACATCGGGCGTGGCCGGTATCAGCTGTTTAGCCACAATATCGGTAGCGGGGTATATGCCGGGCTGTACAATGGCCACATCAATTCCCGCTGAACGCAACTCATAATAATAACTGGCCGATAAGGTATCAATGGCGGCTTTGGTGGCTGCATATACACCCATTACCGGCATGGGCTGCCTTGCACCAACGCTTGATATGGTGAGTATCAGTCCAGTTTTTTGTTGATGCATGTAGGGTAAGGCTCCCTTTATCATGCGGTCTGCCGCCAGTACATTGATCTGGAAGATCTGGTTGGTTTGCGCCGGACTAAGGCTTTCATTAAGGCCGATGAAGCCCGTACCCGCGTTATTGATCAGCACATCTATCTTACCGCCCGCGTCGGCCGCTATTTCGGCCATCGCCTTTTCTACCGCTGCATCGTCGTTTACGTCAAGTTCAATAATCTTTATCTGCACGTTGTTATCGGCAGCCCATTGGTTTAAATCTTTGGCGGCTTCCGCGTTTTTAGTGGTTACATTACGCATGGTGGCGTATACCTTATGCCCTTGTTTGGCCAGTGTTTGCACGGTAAGCAAACCGAACCCGCTGTTGCTGCCTGTAAGTATTATGGTTTTCATGGTTGTTGGTTTTAACTGTTTCGGAGTGATTGGCTTTTGCTTAGTACTTGCTTATCCAGTTTAAAATATAGTCGGCATCCTTTTTCCAGGTTTTAAGGCCAAGCACGTTGTGGTTACGGCCTTTAAATTCCTTGTATTCTATTACCGAACCGTTGCGCTTATACTTTTTAAAGTTGCGCACGTTAAGGTGTGCCGGGGTAATATGGTCTTCATCGCCCGAAGTAAGCAGCAATGGCACATGCGGTTTGTTATAATCAACAGCGGCCGCGCTGGTAAGTCCGCCGCGGGCTACACGTTTTGATTCGGGCGCGGCAAGGGTTTCATAGGCCAGGCGCTGCTCGTAAAGTGGTAAGCCATTTACAAAGGCGTACTGAAAATCTTTGAACGACATCATATAAGTTTTATCGAGCGAGGTAAACAGGCCTAATGATTTCCATGCCGATTTTAAAAACGAAAACTCATAAGGCAGCACCCCCTGTGGCGGCACCGAATGTATGGCCACGGCAGCGGTTGCCAGATCGCGGTTGGTCAGTATCTGCGTGATCATACCACCCAGCGAATGCCCTATAATAATGGGCTTTTCGGGCAGTGCCTTGGCAAAGTTGGCGTAATGGTCTATCAGTTGAGTTAGCGTAAGCCTGGCCAGTTCAATATCATTGGGCTGCCTTTCCCGCAGGTCGGCCGCCGTGGGCGCGTCCTTGTGTGGCCATGCAGGCGCGTGCGTGGTGTAGCCTTTGCTTTCAAAGTAGGTTCGCCAATCGTTCCAGCAATTACTGCTTACAAACGCGCCGGTAACAAAAAGAATGGTTTTGGTGTTAGGGGTTTTCATGATGATGATGTGGTTTAAATAAGACCGGTCGCGCATTGTATCAGGAGCGATCGGTCTTAATTTGGAATTGTGATATTGTGAGGTTGAATTTGCCTGGTTTTATTTAAGATGCTTTTTCAGTTCGGCTGCTGCTTGCAAAAACAAGGCTTTTGTTTGCGGTATGTTAGCCAGGCCGTTTAACAAGCCGAAATCGTGTATCACATCATTATAGCGCACCGTAGTTACATCCACACCTGCATCGCTCAGTTTGCGGCCGTACGCTTCACCTTCATCACGTAAAATATCGTTCTCGGCAACCTGTATCAGTGTTGGCGGCATGCCCTTTAATTGCTCAACGGTGGCTTGCAGTGGCGAAGCATAAATTTCCTTCCGCTTTTCAACCGGGATATACTGGTCCCACATCCATTGCATTAGCGGCGAAGTAAGAAAACGCTGCGCGCCGAATTGTTTGTACGATTCGTTGTTGAAATCGGCATCGGTTACCGGCCAAAAAAGCACTTCGAGTTTGAACTTAGCGCCGCCTTTTTCTTTCGCCATCAGTGCGGTAGCTGTGGCCAGGTTACCGCCGGCGCTGTTGCCCACAATGGCCATGTTGTTGCCGTCTACATTAATTTCGGCGCCATGAGCAGTGAGCCATTTGGCTACGGCATATACCTCGTTCACAGCCTGCGGATATTTAGCCTCGGGCGAAAGGCTGTAGTTTACAAACACCCCGGCATAACCGGTAAGTACGCTTAGGTCGCGCACCATGCGTTTGTGGGTGGGGTAGTCGCCCAGTACCCAGCCGCCGCCATGGGTAAACATAAATACCGGCAGCTTGCCTTTGGCCCCTGCCGGGCGCACAATGTTTAAGGTGATCTTATAACCGTCGGCAGTAATGGTTTTTTCGGTTTCTTCAATCCCCGAAAGGTTAACCTTGGCGGCATTTTGCGCGTTAACCAGTACCTGGCGGGCATCTTTTACGGGCAAGGTTTCCAGGCCCGGGCCACCGCCATTAAGCGGCTTTAAAAATTCTTTCACGGCAGGTGATAAATGCGGATCGGTAGCGTAATCAACCTGCGCGCTGGCAGTGCCGTTGGCCACCAATGCCAGCAGCAGTATTAAACCTGTTTTTGTAGTTGAGTGTTGTTTGGTTGTGTTCATGGTTTGTGATATAAGCGTTGCTTGCCTATATTCAAAACCAAGGCCAATTGGTTATTGTATTGGTAGTCAGTTATTTGACTGTGTCTATGTCGATTATAAATAATCGACATATCGCTAAACTGTTGAGATATGGATAAGTGGAATTGGTTTTTTGGGAGATACGAGAGGCCGGGATGTAGTATACAAAATAAAGAATTTCCCATTGATAGGATATAAACCGTATACTACATTTTAAAAAAATCTTTTTAAGAAAGCTCAGTTAAGATTTGTAAGTAAATATTATGTATGAAAATATGATAATCCATATCAGGATCATAATTAGCAACGCTTTGGTAGTATTGTTTCTTGTTTCTTTCGTGTCTATAGATAATTTATATTCCCAGGTAATGCCGTATTTTTCTTTTAGACGATTTGCAATATATTCAATTAAAGCATAAGCTTTTGTTTTTCTCAGATCAGTAACAGGCTCGCTAACTGTGAAAAAATCAACAAGCGATAATTCATCACCATTTTTAATATATAGTTCCGAGCTGTTGTTCCCATTACGGCTACCATGAATACCTACTGAAATTAAAATCACACTGTTGTTATCAATGGTGATTGTTGTTGATTTTTTCCCACGGTTATAAACTATCTGTTTAGGAAGAAGCTGCATTGTGGCTCGAAAACCCTTGAAACTTTGTGAGGAAGATATGGTTAAAAGATCTTCTTCATCAATAAGAGTTATGTTATTAAAAAAACGAAAAATCAAAGGGTAAGTATATTTGCAGCTAAAATAAGAAAAATCAGGTTATTGTAATTGAATAACAATGGTTATTCAGGCTATTGATATATCCGATATTATTTAATAATATTTGTATGTCAATCATTTACCAAATGAATCCGTACCTGAAATCCTTTATCATACTGCTGCTGGCTGTATCGTCGGTAATAGTGTCGTCCTGCAAAAAAGATAATAACCCACCCAATGAAGATCCGCCGCCCGGCGAAGAGCCTGTGGAGGTAAAAGATTCGCTTATTACCGTTAAAACCAATGTAAGCGATGTAGATACCCTGCTATCGATATATAAACATGATAAAAGTGGACTTGAGTTTTATTTTTATGGTAAAAGGAACAACGAGGGCGAAATTGTAAGGCTTGCCGCCGCGTCTATCACAAAAACCACTGCAAGCGATACTATATTAAATGTTATTTATGATGCACAGCAAAGGCCTAAGATTTTATATTTCACCATAAAAGGAATTGTAAGGGCTGTTAACGATTACAACTACGTCACTATCGATTACATGCCCGATCATTTGCTTGTACACCTGAACTATCTTAACTGGACCTCGGGGCACATCAGTTTGATTAATAATATAAAGATCAGGAAGGATGGCGACGCTTACACGCTGTATGGTTTAGGCGGTAGTAAGCCAATTAATACCGAGACACCAGGCTACAGCGAAACTCACATAATAGCGAATGCGATATCTATAACCAAGAGTTTAAAAGCCATTATTGCCGCCTCGTTTACATCCGAAGGTTTTATGACAGGCACTACTACCGGAAACCCGGAGCTTAAAAAGTTTGCCTCCTTTTGGACCGGTGCTTTTGTAGCTTATAACAGCGGTGCTAAAACTTCAGAGATAGCGAAGCAATTTGACGGTTACCCACGCAGACCAACACTCGAAAAGTTCGTGATAACACCCATACACCAGGTTATAGCGTTAACGGGTGAGGAAGTTTCACAATTTGAAATAGTTACCATAGGCCCCAATGATGCCGGTACTTATAATTTTCAGTTTGACGGTGTTTGGCAGCATCCACTGTTCGGTATACAAAATAATGTAGGCGAGTATATTACGCCGGGCCCGGTTCGGGGCAATATTTATATAACGGTAATGGTAGAATCACTTACAGATGGAAGTGTATTGCTGCGGAAATACTACTCGCGCGGTTTAATAAAAGTGACGCAAAAAAATGTGCGGGTAATATGCAGCCCGAGAGACATGAACAGCCCGAACCGTTTCCTGGATGGCCACATACCGGCGTCAGATCTTACTTCGGTACCCGGAAGGCTGGCTATGACGGCTACTTACTTTGTAACGAAATAGGGGGAGGAGGAATTAATGTTAAAAAAAATATAATAACTTAAATAAGTTATTATATTAGGCTAAAATTCCTAAACGAATATATTGAAAGCTTTAATAACCTCATTAATCTGGACGTTTTATTGTTGTTTTGTAGGCATCATTCAAATTGCAATAGCCTATGTTTTTGTTTGGATGGGTGTAATTAACAATTTTGGCCTTAACAATTTTATTTTGGATGGTTTTTTTCTATTTTTTTCGATTTCTTTAGTTGCATCTATTTTCTATGAGTTTTGCTTTGAAAATGACTTTCAGATAAACAAGTTCGCGAAAAACTTTTTGTTATTTTTGTGCGTTATTATTGGCATCATGGCTATGATAGTTTATGCGGCAGCATTTAGTGCTAAAATGCATTTTACAAATTATGATTTATCTAATTATAAAGTAGCTCAAGTGATTTTGACTTCAATGTCAATAATTGTATCTTTTACTATGAAATCCATAATATATTATAAAAATAGATAAGAAAATGATGAATGTAATTATTTATATATCAATTGTCTCGTTTTTATTGTTTATTGCTACTGCATATATAGTTTTTAGGCAAATAAGAACGAGTAAATTGCAACTTATTCGTAAAGTTACGATTAATGAAGCCCATGTTATTTATTTGTATAATAAGAATAATAAATTCTATTTCGATTTATATAACGAGATAATTCAAGAGGCTGTGAAAATGGGTCAGAATAATAAAAATGATCAAGTTAGTATCATACCAGCACGAGACTTAATCATTAGCCCAGTAAAAGCTAAACCTATAAAACTAAATACAAAGGAGTCTTATTCGGATATAGTAGAAGACTCTGTATTTGATTTTGCCTGTAATTGAGCCAAATGAAATATAAAATAGTCAGTATTAATCCTTTAAATTATTCTATAAATATTCCTGATGGCTTTATAACTATTTCCGAGGATGATTTAATCTCAGGTGAAAACGATATTAAAGTTGAGGCAGATGGTGATAGCGAAAAGTTATTAATTACTGTTATAGTTAGAATATTTTATTCCAAGAAGCGTAGTCCGGAACATAAAAATAAGATTTTCACTTTGACTGTTCTTAATGAATTTAAAGTGCTCGAACTTGAGTCATTCTTCAAAGGAGAAAAAAAAGATATCTTGGACGATAACTTAGTTGAGGGGTTTGTCTCGCTCTCTATTGACCAAACCAGAGGAGTTCAAGCGGTGTATTTAAAAGGAACTCCTATTAGCCATGCTTATATTCCACGTAGAAAACGGCAAAGGCTTCCTGATCAATCTGATAATTAGCAGATACAAGATGGTGTACTACTTTGTATATTATAAATCTTACTTAGACGTTTGTGTATAAAATATCTTGAATACTGGACGATATCTAATGAGTTATATGGCATATTGATTAAATAAGATGTCGCTTATTTGATTTGCTACACAATATTTTAGTTTAATAAAAATCCGTTAACCTTTCAGTTAACGGATTTAGATCGATGTGCGGAAGAAGGGACTCGAACCCCCACGCCGTGAAGCGCCAGATCCTAAGTCTGGTGCGGCTACCAATTACGCCACTTCCGCATCGTTAGGATTTTGAGTTGGCAAAGATAGCGTTAATTAATAAATATTAAAATCTATTTTAACAAATTCACCTAAGTGGTTAATTGTCTTCAAATTAAAATTTAAGTAAGGCTTCGTTTAGCTGTTTAAAGTAGGCCGGGGTGTATAATAACCTGCTGCCATACCACGAAAATACTTCGCCATCCACTAAAATGATATTAGCCAGCGGTAGGATGGTTTGCAGCTCCGCTATGTGTTTTTCACGGAAAGGATAGGGTTCGGACGATAACAGTATTACATCAGGGTTGATGTTTTGAGTTCTTCGGTGGTAATTTCAGGATACCTGCTCTCATCAACAGCATTCATTGAACCGCAATAGGGGAGCAGGCTATCGATAAAAGTATGTTTGCCTGCCGCCATGTAGGGTTTACGCCAAATAAGGTACAGGGCGCGTTTGCCAGTGTGAGCAATTTGCAGGTTAGTGAAACTATCGCTGATTTGTCGGGTAAGCACTTCTGCCGGTTCTTGTTTGCCGGTTATGGTGCCAACGGAACTGATCATATCTAACGCCCCGGGCAGGTCATTCACATCGCTTATCCAAACCGGGAAGTGTTCGGATAGCTCTTCTATCTGTATTTGGTCGTTTTCTTCCTTGTTAGCGATGATAAGGTCGGGCGAGAGTTCCTTTATCAGTTGGATATTTAATTGCTTGGTGCCGCCTATTTTGGCTATCGGCTTTACCTTATCGGAAGGATGAATACAAAATTTGGTTACACCTGCTATGGCTTCATCGAGCCCCAAATAAAAAAGCAGCTCCGTTTGCGACGGAACTGCTGATATAATGCGTTTGGGTATGGCCTGCAAGTTTACGGGGCGGTTAAGCTGATCGTAAAACAAGGGCATAGTTAAAATGCGTTTTCTTCACCTTTAACGGCATTCCAAAAGGTTAAGAAGATGATCTTCAAATCCAGCAGGAACGACCAGTTCTCCAGGTACCACACGTCGGCCTCCACACGGCCAAGCATTTCTTCGGTGGTTTTGGTTTCGCCGCGTAAGCCGCGTACCTGTGCCCAGCCGGTAATGCCCGGTTTAAGGAAATGCCTTACCATAAATTTATCAATAAGGGCCGAATATTGTTCGGTGTGTTTCAGCATGTGCGGGCGCGGACCAACTACCGACATATTACCGATCAGTACGTTAAAGAACTGCGGTAACTCATCCAAACTGGTTTTGCGCATAAATTTACCAATCTTGGTAATACGGTCGTCATCGCGGGTGGCCTGTTTACTGTCCGAATCATTGTTCACCTTCATACTGCGGAATTTGTAGCAGTTGAAAGATTTATTATCCCTGCCTGAACGGGCCTGCACAAAGAAAACCGGTCCTTTCGATTGCATTTTGATAATGATAGCCAGTATCGGGAACAGCCAGCTGAACACGAACAGGATAATGAAAAGCGAGAACAGTACATCAAATACACGTTTGATGAAACGGTTCAGGATGTTCTCCAAAGGCTCGGGGCGAATGGATATTACCGGGATATGGCCGAAACTTTGTATAGAAGTTGGCTTTACACCATAATCATAATAATCTGGAATGAACTTAAAGCGGATCAAATTCTTATCGGCATCAAGCATCAGGCGCTCAATTTTCGCTGACTCGGAACTTGGCAACGTGCAGAATATTTCATCTACCTTATTGGCTATTACATAGCTGATACAATCTTGCGTGGCGCCGAGGTAGAGTTTTTTATCGATAATGCTTTCTGAATTATCGTCAAAAAAACCGATCACTTTATAACCACGGCTCGGGTTGTTTTTAAAGAAGTTATGCAGATCATTACCAATACGGCCCCCGCCGATAACAATGGCGCTGCGCGAATCGATTAATAGAGCGCGGTCGCTGCGGCGAATGCTCAGGAATATCAACTTCCAGAAACCGAGCAGGAAACCAAAAAGGGCTAAAGAATAGAACAGATATTCGCGGGTAATGAAGTATGCTTTTGTACCTATTAAAATGATGATGGTAAAGCAAATAAAGCTTACAAATAACAGGTAGGTTTTAATTAAGCCGCGGTAGGTTTTAATGGAATCCTTATTTAAAACCTGCTCGTACAGGCCTGTTACATTGGCCGATAATAACCATATCAGGTTAAAAACCAATACAATAGGCAGGTAGTTCTTATTGCTTATCCATGATATGTATGATTTGTCCTCTATAAAGTAAGAGATAACCATACTCAGGTTCAGAATAATGTAATCAATAGTGAGGTTAACCGCCTTAATAAACGTAGCGTATCTGTGAATCATTTAATACGGGTGTTATATGTGATGCTGCCTAATTCGGGGCGTTTTTTAAAATTAAGCTTTAAAATAATACTTTTCATCTTTAATAAATAAGCACTATTAACAATAGCAAAATTAAAATTTTAAAGCGTATTTACACTATTAATTACAAATTAAGTTTCAATTTTTAATGAGTTTTATAATGTCAATACTACGGTTATTATTGGTTTTCAATTTTAACAATAAATTAAGAAAACCTTTATGTATGCACTATATAGCCCATATATTGCGCAATAATAAATATTTATATATTGACACTCATACAACATAATTTTTCACAGTCGGGCGTCAATGATCTGTGTATCCAGTATGCCTTTCAAATCGTACAAAACCGACTGCGGGTTGCGTTTGAGCTGATTATAATTTAGGGTGAGAAATTCGCTGTGTGAAACCGCAACAATAATAGCGTCGTATTTGCCGCTGATATCTACAAATTTATTCAGGGTATTCACATTGTATTCGGCCTTTACTTCTTCGGGATTGGCCCATGGGTCGTAAATTTCAATGTTGGCCTCGTACTCATCAAGCACGCGTACTATATCAATAACGCGCGTATTACGCACATCGGGGCAGTTCTCTTTAAAGGTGAAACCCAGCACCAGTATGTTTGATCGCTTTACGGCAATGTCGTTCCTGATCATCAGCTTTACCACTTCCTGCGCTACGTAAGTGCCCATGCCGTCGTTCAGCCTGCGACCAGCGAGTATAATTTCGGGATGATAGCCAATCTCCTGCGCTTTTTGCGCCAGGTAGTACGGATCAACCCCGGTACAATGCCCGCCTACCAAACCAGGTTTAAAGTTGAGGAAGTTCCATTTGGTACTGGCAGCCTTCAACACATCATGGCTATCTATACCCAGCAGGTTAAAGATCTTGGCCAGTTCGTTAACAAAGGCGATGTTGATATCGCGCTGCGAATTTTCTATCACCTTGCAGGCCTCGGCCACCTTTATGCTGGGAGCCTTGTGGGTACCCGCATGGATAATGGTTTGGTATAAGCCGTCGATAAAGTCAGCTGCTTCGGGCGTTGAACCCGATGTTACCTTTAATATATTGGTAAGGGTATGCACCTTATCTCCTGGGTTGATACGCTCTGGCGAGTATCCCGCAAAAAAGTCGTGGTTAAAAACCAATCCGGATACCTTTTCCAGTACCGGGATGCAAACCTCTTCGGTAGCGCCGGGGTACACAGTAGATTCGTAGATCACCACGTCGCCTGCCTTTAAAACCTTGCCAATTGTTTCGCTGGCTTTTATCAGCAAGCCAAGGTCGGGGCGGTTATGTTTGTCGGTAGGGGTGGGTACGGCTACTATATAAATGTTACAGGTAGCAATATCATCAATATTTGAGGTGAAATACAGGCCTTGTTTGCCTGCATCGGTAGTAATTACGCTTAATAGTGCTTTGCTGTCAATCTCCATCGTGCGGTCGTTACCGGCGCTTAGCTCGGCAATACGTTCCTGCTTTACATCAAAGCCGGCCACAGCGTATTGCTTAGCGAACTCTACGGCCAGCGGCAGGCCAACATAGCCAAGGCCAATGATTGCTATATGAATATTTTGAGGGGTATTGAACGTGTTTTTGGCAGGAGACTGAAGGTTAGACATTATTAAATATACACAGGGTTGATGATAAATATAAGAGCAAGGTACAAAATTATAAAAGCAGCGGAATAAATGGAGAAAAGTTTGAGTTGAGGAATATTAGCAAAAGGAGTAGTTGTAACCCGTATGAGAAAGCTTACAGCTACTCTTAAGCCTTATCATATCTCAATGCTATACAGCCGGAGTTAAACTTTTGTGATGCCATTAATTTTAATCCTAAATTTTCGGGTAAGTGCATTTCGGTAAACAAACGCCGCCCTTCGCCAACTATCACCGGGTGAATTACCATATGAAACTCATCCACCAAGCCCCATTCAATCAATTGGGCGGGCAGTTCTACACCGCCGGTAGAAATGGCTTTGCCCGGTTGTTGTTTTAGCTTCAGGATTTCTTCTTTAATGTTTTTGTTAATAATAGTAGCATGCTCGTCATCCACATGGTTAAGCGTGCGGGAAACCACAATACGATCAATATTAGCAAAGGTAGTTGCAAAGGCGTTGGCAGTGGCGGTTAATGATTGCGTTTGTGCCACTTGCGGCCAAAATGGTACCATTAACTCATACGTTTTTCGTCCGTAAATAATAAGGTCTGTATCTTCCAGCAGTTCCCGAAAATAGTCGTGAACGTCAACCCCGCCGCCAAACCGGGTATGGTCGCAGCAACCATCCAAACTAATATTGATACCGTAAACAAGTTTTCTCATAATATTAAAATTATGAAATTTTGGCGAATCGGAATAAAACAAGTGAAGAATCAATACCCAGGAATATCCAGCTATTCAAACGAGAAAACATCACTATAAATTATCTATGTAGCATTCAAAAAAGGGGCGTTCTCTGAAAATAACAGCGTCTTTATAATCTTCTGGGGGCTCAAAAAACGGAACCTTGTGGTTTCTTAATTCTCCGGTATTCAAAACATAACTGTGATTTATAATTTCATCGATATCATCAACTGAATACCCTTCCGGCATTTGAAAAAACTCCGAATGAAATCTTGTTCCGAAACCAAAGTATTTTCCATCTTTCATTTTAGCAGCGAAGCCTGTCCAGCCCATTGTAGTTTCGCCACGAATTTGCTGTTGCATTGCCATCGGGAAAGCATACCTGCTTTTTTCTATTCTTTCAATATCATAATCGTTTATACAATTACCTTTTGTTACGAAAGATTTAACTATATCGTTGTAACCCAATCCTGAAGCCCGGTTAAAAATTCCCTTAACTGTCTGTTCCTCTTTAAACCGTCTGATTGCTAAGTCGACGATTGCTTTGGGATTACGAAACATTACACAAGGTAAAAATGTGCCGTCTGTCAAATACACAGCGGCTCTGTATCCGGAACCATGAATGGTGTCATCTAATGGTTCAATGTTGTTTATCAGGAATCTAATTATTTGATCTGTTTGTTGAGGTGCCATTATTTAGGTTGAATTTAGCTTTGTAAGGCAGCCCAAGTGTACAAAATTAAACTGTTGAGCAGAAATATTTTCCGGTTATATCAGCGTAACGGCTGGCTCAAATGTATTTCTATTTTGGATTAATGGGGATGCCATTTTTCTCACGGATAAGCTGAAAAAGATGATCCGGGCGAACTATCGCGTAATCTTCATTAAGCGAATTGGCCACATTTTTAAAACTTGTTGGTGATATATTCGTCCATGGTTGCGCCTGTATAATTATGAAACGTGGCGAAGTTTTATCCCAACCTGCGGCAGCCCTGGCAATATGATCTTTCATCGCCTGTTCAGTTGTACAGTAATTACAGCTAAGCGCCATTCCCGGCAAGCTGTCGTTATAAATGGTGAGTCCGCCTCCTGTGTTTTGGGCAGTTACACCAAACAAAGATTTTGCCTTATCTGCATAAGTTTTCCCAACATCAGGATTAATGCCTCCGGTGATTGTGTTCCAGATGGTGATTACCCGTAAACCTGCACGATTATTATAGTCCTCCGTTTTGGCAACAAACCGTTTTAACAAACTTTTATCAGACCAGGTATTAGGATAAGTATAACCATAGCCGGAAGGGCCGGAAATTAGATTGTCATTATCGGTAGAAGTTTGCCAGTAGTAGTTAAGCGCGCCGGGCATTGCATCCAGCATAGCAGGAGATACAGTCCATCCCATTGGAACGGCACCCCTGTCCGGATTATTCCAAAGTTTACGCATCAAATGTTCTGTAAATTGTAAGTTATCTCCGTCGCTCAATATAAACGCGACATAGATCTTATTTTTGAGTGCGGGCTTTTGGGGAATTGGTTTGATATTTACAATTCTGGATGTACCGCTGTGTACTGTTAGGTTTGAACACCAATCGCTTGCAACGGTTGCTATACCGTATTTTGAAGCCCTCTCCACGCCGGGCCCTTCTTGTGGCCACCAACCCATGAACGCCGAACCGGGAGACATGGAAGACAGAAATTTATTGAGTAATTCACTTTCACCGGCAACTTTAGGATCGAGCCATATTACCGCGACACCCAATGCTGTCGCATATTCACGTAGGGCCGCTTTATGCGCGTTAGGATTTAGTCCGATTAGTAAACGGTGATCAAGATGTGGCCAATATGTATCATATAACGATTGATAAACCTCAAGCTTGCTGCTAAATTTTCCCCGCAAATCAAGTACTACAGGTAAATTATAAGGCGGGGCAGTTAATTTAGATAACAGCAGGGGCGAGGCAATAAGTGCGCCTTTGTTTTTTGCAAGTACTGTAGCCAGGTTGATAGTATGTACCTGTGCAGAATCATAAACGATTAAACCTGAAATTTCACTCCGGTATTTTATAATCAAATCCCATTTATCCGCAGGTTCCGTCCAACTTAAACCCAAAGATTGCAACCATGTATGCGGCCCTTCACCGAAAGCATCACCCTCGTAGGAGAAGATGCGTGGTTTAGTTTTGTTTATGATGCCCTTTAACGAAGCAAACAGGTACATTTCTGCAGCGGAGTAACGGGAGTTTTGACGGAGCATGATCAGATCCTGAACTTGCGCCGGTGCCGGGAAAGATGGAAGTAGCTGACCGGATGGCCATTTGATTTGACCCATGGTTGGCGTGACAAACAGAAGGAACAAAACAAAGCATGCAGCTTTAATTCTAAACATTTTAATCGGTTTTATCATGTGTTAAATATAAACTTAACGTTTGTGAATTTGCTAATTGAAATGTATTAAAGTAAGCCAAACATACGCTTCACTTACGGTTTCTGTTTTCTACAATTTTCAGCGGGAATACTTTCGAGATTTATATTATTCATTCGTTTGTCAAAACTATGATGGTATCAAATAAGTTATAAAGATACTTAGTGTGTAACGCAGCTTTATATCTACCTTCTGCGCAATTACGTCAACGAATAATAATGAGCTCAAAATCAGCTATTATTGCCTTGCTTTTGCTGGTAATTGTGTCAAACAGCCCCAGCTCTTTTTCCACCGGTGCTATAAAGCCATCTGATGATGAGGGCAGAAACCTGTTTATTAAAAATTGCAGCTTTTGCCATACATTACCCGATCCGGCAAGCCTGACCAAGGAGATATGGCATAGCCACGTGTTGCCGGTGATGGCTGCCCGGCTTGGCATTATCTATCCGGGGTATGATCCCTTACGCGGCCTGTCAGACGAAGAAAAAAAGATCGTAAACAAAAAATATATTATCCCCGATCAGCCTGCCATGACTGATGAGGAATGGAAAAAACTTACCGATTATATTTTAGCCCACGCCCCCGATACATTAGCGACAGACAAAAGCCGGCTAACCCGAGATGCTCCCCTAAAAGCTTTCATACGGAAGGATATTGTTCTGAATGATCAACAGCAATCGTTAATAACAGGTATCAAGTTCAATAAGCCAAAGCAAACCTTATGGATAGGTACGCTCAATAATAAAGTGCTGCAATGGCAGTTTGGCAAAGGCGTAACCGGAACCATCAGCACGGAGAGCCCCGCGGTTAATTTTGTATTTAAAAATGATACCACTTATTTAACCCAGATAGGTAAATTATATCCAACAGAGCTAAGTACAGGTACGCTATCGCGATATGCGAATGGTGTAAAAGCGAATATACTACCGGCATTACATCGCCCTGTTAGTATCGCCATTGATGATATAAACGCCGACGGGATTAATGAAATAGTGGTTTGTAATTTTGGTAATAAAACCGGCAAGCTTTCATTATTCAGTAAAAAGAAGCCTAATGACAATTACTCAGAGAAAGTATTGCTTGAAATGCCCGGTGCCGTTAAGTGCTATGTAAGGGACATGAATGGCGACGGTAAAAAGGACATTATAACGATGTTTTCACAAGGAGACGAAAGCGTATATATTTTATATCAAAAAAATAATTTGAGTTTCAGGGCCGACCGTGTGTTGCGTTTTCCGCCCAACTATGGCACTACAGATATGGTATTAACCGATTTTAACCGCGACGGACTTACAGATATTATCACCGTACATGGTGATAATGCCGATTACTCCAATATTTTAAAACCCTACCACGGTATCAGGATCAATATTAATAACGGCAGTAATAAGTTTACAGAGAAGTTTTTTTATCCCTTGTATGGTGTAACTAAAGTGCTGGCCGAAGATTTTGATAAAGACGGCGACATTGATCTGGCTGCCACGGCTTTCTTTCCGGCCTTCGACTGGCTGATGGATGAGTCTTTTGTTTATCTTGAAAATACTGACAGCAAGAATTTCAAATTTAAATCGTACACAGCGGCAAGCGATATACCCATCAAAACTCTTGTATTGGAAAAAGCTGATATCGACGGCGATGGTGATCTCGATATTGTTACAGGGCTCTTTGCCCAAAGCCCAGGTGAAGTGCCCGAAAGCCTCAACAAAAAATGGCAATCAGCTAAGTATGGCTTATCGGTATTTTTTAATCAATTATATCAGCCTAAAAAATGAAATGGTATTACAGTGCGTATGTTACTGGAATTGGTGAGTCTTGATGAATTTTATAAGAAAGGTAATATTGCTCAGAAACATACCGCTGAGGGGGGCAATATTTGGAAGCAATTTTAAGGCCTATAGAGCCTCAGGCTTTGTGCCGTTGAGAGGGAGTATTTTCAATTTCTGGAAGCCTTTTTGCGGCTTACAGAGCCTGTATCGTTGATTTGAAAAGCAAAGGATTTATAAAAAATAGATGAAAACTAACACCTGATTTTACAATAAATTTGGTGTGCAATACCCTTTAGCCTACCAGTTTTCAACCAAATAGTTGGCAAATATTATAATAATATTATGGAGGAGTAAACAGATTCTATTTTGTTGCAATACACTTACCATGATACCTGATTTCAACTAAGTTGCTTTTTTTAAAAGAAAGAAAGCAACTTAGTATGGGATTGTAAACCAAAAGGTGCTACCTGAACCTATTTTGCTTTCAGCGCCAATTTGCCCACCGTGTTTTTTGATAATCTCCGCGCAAATATACAATCCAAGGCCGAGGCCGGAATAATAATTCCCGCTGTTGTTTACTTGATAATAACGATCGAATAGATATGGAATTTTTTCTGCGGCGATACCCGGCCCGTTATCAATGACCGCTACATGTACTCGCTCAGGAGTACGTGACACGTTTATCCGGATTGTTTTACTGTCGGGTGCATATTTAACCGCATTAGTAATGAAATTAGTTAATACCTGATCAATGCGAGCCTCATCAGCTACAATACTAATGCTGGAGTCACCATCTGTGATAACCTCATATTGACGATCAATTCGAATTTGATGCACACAATCACCAATCAATTCGGTGAGGTTAACGGATGTTTTATTAAGATGCAATTGTCCGTCCTTCATTTGATCGGTATTCAATAGATCAGAAACCAGGTCATTCATTTTGTTGACATTCCGGTTAGCTTTTTCGATCAGGCCTGGTATTATTTTATTGGTTGGATCTGTTTTTAACCTGTCCAATAATTGCAGTAATCCTTTTAAGCTGGTAAGTGGTGTTTTAAGCTCATGACTGGCGATATTAATAAAATCATCGCGTTTGCTAACATCCAGCACATGTTGATCGATATTGGCGCACGAACCGAACCAATTAGTCAGTTTACCAACTTCATCCAAGAAAAGTGCTGCTTTAAGCAGGTGCCATTCGTAATTGCCAACCGGGTTTATCAGCCTAAATTTTTGTTCGAAAGGCTCGCCGCTACGTAAACTATTATGCCAGTTTCGCAGCGCGTCTTTGCGATCATCGGGATGCACTTTTGAAACGATAAAGCTAACGCGCGTATATTTGCCATCACAATCAAAATACTGGCAAAAACGGGCGTTGACATAATCCACATAGCCATTTGCTGTTGCAGTCCAGATAATTTCAGGCACTAAGTCGGCCATGAATTCCAGGCGCTTTTTTTCGTTTTCGGCCGACTTTTTTGATTGCAGTAACTCGGTTTCAAAGGTTTTTCGCTCGCTAATATTTGTCAATACAACATTAACTGCTAATAAGCGATTACCGGCGTCCAGTTTCGCCGATGCATTTAATAAGACCGGAAGTACGGAGCCATTTTTTTTATGTATTTCATAACTAAATTCTTTTACCCCTTTATTTACGGTAGCCATAGGCCAGAAAAACATCTCAAAATGCATTTGTCCACCTTTGGATAAAAGGCCGGAGAATTTTTGATTCAGCAATTCATCCTGAGTATAATCCACCCAATTCAGCAAAGTCTGATTGATCTTGATAATTTTGCCGGATTGAGATAAAGAAAAATAGCCGCAGGGCGCATGCTGGTAAAGCTCCTCCAAATCAACCAGTGACGTTAACTGATCATTTTCGCCGCTGGCTGACTTTTCCATGGTTTAGTTTTTTTGAATGAACGAACGGATCGCCGAGATTGTTTCCTCGGGTTCACTAATATGCGGGCAATGACCGGCTGCGTTCAGTTGAATAAATTCATTTCCCGGCGTATGTTCATGAACATACCTGCCAACCGAAATTGGAGCAATAATATCATCTGCACATTGCAAGGTCAAGCTTTTTACAGAAAGTTTAGCCAAATCGGCACGGTTATCAGACATAAAGGTAACATGGGCGAAATCACGTGCCACATCCGGGTCAGTAGAGCAAAAGCTGCCGGTGAGAAACTCACCGAGTTCAGGACGTTCTGCATTGCCCATGATCGCCGGAGCCATCGCACTAGACCAGCCCAAGTAATTGTTTTCCATGAATTCAAAGAGATTTTCCAGGTCGTTCCGCTCAAATCCGCCTGTATAATTATCTGTGTTCAGATACCTTGGCGATGGCCCGATCAATATCAATTTAGAAAAATATTCGGGATGACGATTAGCGGCCAAAACGCCAATCATACTACTAACGGAATGGCCAATAAAAATCGCGTTTTTTATGTTTAGCGTTTGGCAAATATCGATCACGTCTTGCGCATATCCATCCAGCGTACTATATTTAGCTGAACTATATTGCTGCACATCTGATTGACCAGAACCTGTGTAATCAAATAGTACAACTTTAAAATCATCGGTAAAGGCATCAATCACAAATTTCCAGGCATTTTGATCGCAGCCGAAGCCGTGGGCAAAAAGGATCACTCGTGTGCCATTACCTATTATATTAACATTATTACGTTTTAAAATAGAATTCAAATTATTGTAATCAGGATTGAAACTGTTAAAGATAAAAAAATGCTGGATGCTATTACAACAGATTAAAAGATATAAGGTTCTAATTAAAAATAAAAATCAAATTATTATTTGAATGAATTAAAGTGCAGAAATACGGTTCAATCTTTACAGGTCAAAACGGATCAGTGCGAAAAGATATCAAAACCCTTATAATGAAAAGCTTGAGCGGGAATAGTTTAAACACAATATGTAATGGCTTAAACGTAGGAAATTCAAAAAAAACCGAGTTTTGAACAATCAAAACTCGGTTTTGCCTTTAAAGGGCTTTCTTTCAATCGTACCCAGCGCCGGAGTCGAACCGGCACGGTTTCCCACAGGTGTTTGAGACCAGCGCGTCTACCAATTCCGCCAGCTGGGCATGTTCTAAGCGTCTTTCCTTAGAAGCGGGCTGCAAATGTATCTAAACTCTCTTTAATTCGCAACAGATATTTTTGTCTGTAGTAAATATTTAATATTTCGTTCAGTCTGTTTTCCTTCGCTGTATCGTCTAAACCGGCATAATCATGGGTAAGTGCTTCTAACGACTGATTTATATCGCCCTCAAATGCAAGTACTTCCGCACTGATGTCGGCAAGCTGATCGGCATTGTCAATTTCCATCAGTCTTTCGTTAATATCCATCATTTCCATTAAAAAATCTGACGGAAGTTGTGGTTTTGCCCCTTCAACAAGCAATTCGTGGGTGCGTAAAATGTATTCAAGGCGCTTTGCAGGGTCGGCAAGCGTTTGGTAAGCCTTGTTATTTAGCGTAGATAATTCCAGTATTTCCTGCTGCTTTTCGTCGCCTTCGTTGGCGTAAAAATCGGGGTGATACTCTTTGCTCAGCACATAAAATTGCTTTTTAAGCGCTGCTTCGTTAAGCGTAAATGATTCGGGGATGTTATAAAATTCAAAATAATTCATCATTGCAAAGTTAAACGTGTTACGCTGTTTTTGTATCTGTATAAAGCAATAAACAAACAGCGCGATAGTTATGAGTTGGGAGAGGGTTTATTTTTTGCCATCTTTGCCAATTAAATAACACTATATCAATTATGCTGTTTGATCAAATACGCCAAAAGCCGTTCTTTATATTGGGCCCATGTGTAATGGAAAGCCAGGAACTTTTATACCAGGTGGCCGAAAAGGTAGCCGAAATTGGCCAAAAGTTTAATGTGCCGGTTATCTTCAAATCATCTTTTGATAAGGCAAACCGTACCTCTATCCACTCATACCGTGGCCCCGGTCTTGACAAAGGTATGGAGATGATGCTGAACGTAAAACAGCGTTTTGGCTTACCATTGGTAACCGATATACACGAAAGCCACCAGGCTGCAGCGGTTGGCGAAGTGGTTGATATTATACAGATCCCCGCCTTTTTATGCCGCCAAACCGATCTGCTGGTCGCGGCTGCTAAAACAGGCAAAATAGTTAATATAAAAAAGGCGCAGTTCCTTTCAGGGCAAGATATGTTTTACCCTGCCCAAAAAGTGGTTGAAGCCGGTAACGAACAAGTGATACTTACCGAACGCGGTAACATGTATGGTTATAATAACCTCGCGGTTGATTTCAGGAATATTTACGATATGAAAGGCTTCGGCTACCCGGTTTGTATGGATTGCACCCACTCGGTACAACGCCCGGGGGGCGCAGGCGGCAAAACCGGTGGCGATCGTACCTTTGTACCAATGATGGCTCTGGCTGCCAAGGCTTTTGGCGCCGATGGTTACTTTTTAGAAACGCACCCCGATCCTGATAACGCGTTGAGCGACGGGCCAAACATGGTGAAGCTGCGCGATCTTGAAAAAGTAATAGCGCCATTGGTTTAATGCTGCTGCACACACCTATGAAAGATATTGCCAAAAAGGTTTTTGAAGTAGAAATTGAATCGTTACAACACGTAGCGGCTTTAATTGACGAGGGTTTTGATGCTGCGGCAAAAGCAATATTAAACAGCAAGGGCAAACTGATAGTTATCGGTATCGGCAAATCCGGGCTGATAGGGCGTAAAATTGCGGCTACCTTGGCCAGCACGGGTACGCCAAGTTTCTACTTGCATTCGGCGGAAGCTTTTCATGGCGACCTCGGGATGGTGGGCAGCGACGATATTGTGATTCTGATCTCCTATTCGGGCGAAACAGACGAGGTATTAAAGCTCATCCCTTTTTTGAAATGGAACAGCAACACTATTATAGGTATAACCGGCAACCCCGAATCTACGGTTGCTAAAAACAGCGATTATCATTTAAACGTGGGTATTATCAATGAGGCTTGTCCGCTTAAACTCGCGCCAACATCATCAACCACGGCAACCCTGGTAATGGGCGATGCTCTGGCGGTAGCCTTGATGGAAGCCCGTGGTTTCCAGGAAGAAGATTTCGCGCGGTTTCATCCCGGCGGCAGCCTTGGCCGTAAATTACTGGTAAAGGTAAAAGATTTGATGCGTACCGAAGCCTTGCCTTTTATTGATAAACAGGCGGCATTTACCGAGGTATTGCTCCAAATGTCGAAAGGTAGGTTGGGCATGGTAATCATAGGCGATGCCGGTAATGTAGAAGGTATTATTACCGATGGCGATTTAAGACGTGCGCTGTTACGCAACCCTGATACCTCGCAGCTTAGCATTACCGATATGATGACGCACTCGCCCATATTTTTAAGCAGCGATGAACTGATTAACCGGGCCGAGCAATTAATGATAGATAAAAAGATAACTACCGTATTGGTAGGCGATGCCGCAACGCGCAAGCTGGAAGGCGTGTACCAGATATACAATCAATAATGAATTGATATGCAGCGCTGTCAAAAGCTGCATATCAATTTCCCTCCCCCAAGGCCGCCGACTTTAAAACAAATTGGCTATTTAAACCTTTTTGATTTGTACTAAACCATATTAATGAACAGATCAATCTTAATCATTCTTTTGGCTTTATTGTTTGTTGCCTGCAATAGTCCTGCGGAAAAGAAGAGTGTCCCTGCCATGGATACGCCGCATCAGATAGTAAAAACGGACAGCCTCGAAACAACATCAATGAAAATGCCTGTATTAAATAGTATAGAGGGCCGATACGTAGCAAAGCCATTAGAGGGTGATACCGAGGCATGCGACATGTGGGTAGAGATTGTTAAAGAACCTGCGGATTATTCGTACACGATTAAGCTAAACGGAGAAACGTTGAAAGGAAAGGCCACAGTTTCAAAAACAGGGGAAGAAACCTTTATTAATTTTGAAGGTATAAAATGGGCCGAGTATGAAGGCGACGTCTCGAATGAATCGGCAGACCATGATACCACGGATGTGGAAATTCCCGTAGGTATTGATGCCTCGCTCGAAAACCACGAGCTCATTATTCAAAACACCGGCAATGCCATGAACTACTATGTTAAGTTTTCCGGCTGCGATGCAAAATACATCAGGCTCGTAAAAAATTGACCAATGCAGCTACCTACAGAAATTGACCAGTCTACAGAAAATCAACGCCAAGCTTTAATAAGCAGGATATTGATGGCGGCTGTTTTGGTTATGACATTGATATACTTAAACTGCACCTACAATACCGAAGATGATATGCTATTACAAGGGGCATTACTATCGCCGGTGGTCACTGTGCTGTTGGCTATATACACGTTTACTTACCGTGGCAAAGCGCATTTAAAGGCGAGGATCCTTTTCTTTATATTTTTGATATTGAGTATAATTAGTTTGGGGATATTGTATTACGTAGCCGGGTTGGCCAAAGCTTTTCAGCATTAATATGAAACAGCTAAATCTAACCAACAAAATATACGCGGCTTTACTAATATTGCTGATTATAGCCACCGCAGTAAAGCTTTTGAGGTATAAAAGCTGGGAACGGTATTACTATGGCGCTACTTTCTCGGCACCGCGTAGTTACCCTGTCTACATCCGTAACGGGTATTTCATATTAAGCGATGGTGACATAGCGCCTGTTGGTTCAAGTGACGTAAATAACCATGGTACAGATTGGGGTTATGGCGATTTTCAAAGCCCGAACACAAAAGAACGGTTGCCCGAAAAACTGGTGCTGGAATACGCGTCATACCGTGATCAATCCTTTTATGCGGATACCATAACATTGCCTGCAATGGTTATTAAGCAAGCCTTTGAAAATATGGGCGAAAGTGGTATTAGTACCGATATTTATAATAGTTTGCCCGTTAAAAGGCTTGATTTTGTGATCGGCGTAGCCAATAAGGGTAATATTGTTGTTTGGCTTCGTGGTGAAGATACCGAGACTACGCTGTTAAAGCATAAGATCAATCCGCATGAACCCATTGGCGACGAAACCTATCATAACGGCAGGCTCCCTAAAAAGGAATACCTGAAACAGGTTTTCTACATAGATAGCGCCGACCAAGCTGCTTATGATAAGGGCTTGGATGCTTCGGCTAATTTTATCGATACGCCCTCACTCTTTAAGTTGCGGCTTAGTAATGGCGGCCAATAACGGGTACATAATTATAATGATACTATCGCGTGGCTTTACACGTTAAGCTACTGCCTTTAACATAAAAACAATACGCAATTGATCGCTACATTAAATACCCGAATTTCAAGGTTATTAGTTTACTTATACTTCGCGTTATTGTTTTCGGTTCCTTTGGGATGCAGATCGCTCCGGTCAACAGGGAAAAATCCCAAAGGTGAGGCGTTGCAAAAGCTGGAGCAGTTACCCAACTATTCTAAAGAAGGCTTTTTAAACCTTGACGACGAGGAAGAACGCAGCATCAACATGTTCAGTGTATTAATGGATATGCGCAATCGCCCCGCTACCGTTAGGCCAAATATGGTAATGCCTATTGTGAAGACCGATCTTAAAAATACCGCTTACACTAAACCAACCGTTATATGGTTTGGCCATTCTTCGTTCCTTATTAAAACCCAAACAGCCAATATTTTGGTCGACCCTGATTTTAGCGGCTTTGCAGGGCCATTTTCCTGGTTTATGAAAGCCTTTGAAGGCAGCAATACCTACAGTGCCGATGATATGCCGCAGATAGATGTGCTCATCATATCGCACGATCATTACGACCACCTCGATTACGGAACGGTAATGAAACTGAAAGACAAGGTTAAAAGGGTAGTGGTGCCTTTAGGCATTGGCAGTCATTTTATTTATTGGGGATACAAGCCCGAAGTAGTGCATGAGCTTAACTGGGGCGAAACCAACGCCGTTAACACCCGGGTGAACATTACTGCCATGCCATCGCGCCATACTTCGGGAAGGATGTTGTCGGCAAAAAAAACGTTGTGGGCTTCGTATGTAATTGAAGCGGATGGCTTTAAATTATTTTATTCGGGCGATACCGGTTATGGCAGTCATTTTAAAATGATAGGCGAACAATATGGCCCTTTCGACCTGGCCATGATGGAGTGCGGGCAATACGGAAAGAACTGGCCGCAGAACCACATGTTCCCGCCGCAAACCGCGCAGGCAGCAGCCGACCTGAAAGCCCGCATGATACTACCCGTACATTGGGGTAAATTCGCAGAAGCTAATCACCCTTGGAATGAATCGGTAACACGGATGAAAATCGCTGCCGATAGCCTTAATATCCCGGTTACTATCCCTAAAATTGGCCAAGCCTACACTGTTGACAGCCCTGCGCTTACCAATGATTGGTGGAGTGTTGATTAATGGTAAACCAATTGCGTATAAATAACAATGCCGCCCTGGTTTACAGTGCGGCATTGCTAAATTCAAGTATCAATTACTTGTTAAGGTAAGTGTCTTCCACACTTCTGTAGTTATCATTAAGTATTTTGTAGCTCACTTCGGTATGTAAAACAAGCTCTGTTGAGGTTACTCGGGTAATGGTAAGTGACGATGGCAATTCATCTATTTCCAGGTCAGCATCGTTATCATCAAATTTCAGGTTGGTAAGTTGAATATCAGAACCGCTAACATTATAGTTGAAATTGTAACCATGTCCGGCTTCTTCTACGCGGCCGGTACCACTGCTGTTAAATTGGATAAAGGCATTTCTATCATTAAAATTGGTATTTTCAGATTGGCTTGCCTGCGTACCATTCTTATAAAGGGTAGCCGATACCTTAGTTACAAACCATTTGCCTTCAATCTTCTCTTTTGATTTTTCGCTTTTGTCTTTCTTACACGATGTTGCGCCAATCACCAAAAGGCCGATAATCAGCATAGAATAGATTTTTCTCATATATAAATAGTAAATAAATTTCGGCGAAGGTAAATATTTTACTTAAATATAGTAGAAGTATTGTTGATAGTCATCGCAGTTATTGCCTTGGAGATTTAGTTTACAATATGGCTTAACAAAAATGATGACCGCTAATACATGGAGATATTAAGATCTCAACATGGGCTGAAAACATTGGCTGATGGAGGAAATGTGATGTATGTAGCCCGATAATTTAATAAACTGATAATATAGCCGAATTATAGCACTTATACTTTTGCGCTGCAATAAAGGCGATAAAAAACTTAAGGGAAACAGGCATTCGCCACTCTTTTTACCAAAATATTCGCCTCATTGTAGAACCCTATCCAAACCGTAAAACAACAAGCAGCTGTAAGCGAAATAACGCATCGCTGCTTTTATATTTTTTTGATAATTGATTATGGAAAGAAGATCAGCGCTTAAAAGTCTTGGTGGTATATTGCTGGCACCATCGGTAGTTTTAGCGGCAAACAAAGCCGAACGTAAGCAGGTATTACGTGTAGCCCATTTAACCGACATTCACCTGAAAGATAAATTTGGCGCGCCCGCCAAGTTTGTAAAATGCCTGCACCACGTGCAACAACAAAGCCCCAAGGTAGATATTATGCTGAACGGCGGCGATATTGTGTTCGACATGAATAAAGAAAATCTCGACACCATTAACGCCCAGTGGAAACTGGTGAACAATATTATGCAGGCCGAATGCAGCTTGCCGGTAAGCTATTGCCTGGGCAACCATGATATATGGTGGGCCGAAAACAACAAAGGGCAGGCCGTATACGGTAAACAATACGCTATGGATCAGTTAAAACTAAGCAAGCCTTATCACAGCATGGTAAAAAACGGCTGGAAGTTCATTATTCTTGATAGCGTGAATTTGGATATTGACGGTACCTGGTACATAGGTAAACTTGGCGATGAGCAATTTAACTGGCTGCAAAATGAATTGCAAACTACCAACCCGGCTATGCCGGTGCTCATCATGTCGCACATACCTATACTTACGGCTACCAATTTAATAGAGGATGATATTATTAACCGCTGGCAAATGCTTGGCGGCGATATGCATACCGATGTATCAAAGATCATCAAGCTGTTTTATCAGCATCCTAACGTAAAGCTATGCCTGAGCGGGCACATTCACCTGCGCGAAAAGTTGCAGTACAACAACGTAACCTACATATGCGATGGCGCAGTAAGCGGTGCCTGGTGGGAGGGTAACCGCCGCGAAACTGCTCCCGGTTACGGCTTGATAGATCTGTACAGTGATGGCAGCTTTGAAGAACGGTATGTGAATTATTAATTTTTTACTATCAGTTATACTGATAAGGTATATTGTTTTTTTAAGATACAACAACTATTGTTTCCACCAATCAGCAGGTAACAATAGTTGTTTTTTTGCTTTCTTTCCCCAGTTTATATTGTAAAAGTTTGTTATTGATGTATCATCTGCAGTGCTATCCCCGGGTGTATAGATGGACTTTTGGTATTTAAAATGGGTGCCTTTGATCGAGTAAATTGATGCTGGTGTAATACCTGTATTTTCTTTTTCATACCACGATGATTTTCCCATTACGATAATTTTACTATTGGTAAGAAAGAATACTCCGGCTGAACTATAGAGGTAGTTTCTGTGAAAGTGATTGTCTGTAATGAATGTTTTCTTTTTAAGATTATAAACATACAAATTAGCCCTATAACCAAAACCTACATCATCAGATATATTAAAGTAAAGTAGGTCGCCTTTTATGAAACTAAAATGTTTTTTGAAATTACCATTATTGACCTCATAAATTCCGTCATAAGGGTTGTTGACGTTTATAGTTGAGTCTTTTACAACGCGGAATATTTTTGAATGGACTGTAATATATATACTGTCACCTTTTACATATAGTTTTTTAGCAGGCGCAATATTGCTGTGAGTTTTATTAACATTAGTATGGGGTTTGTTATAACGATGAGTGCTTTTTGCTGTTTGATCAGATTGACATGAATAAAAAAGGCTGATCGTTAATGTTGTTATAATAACATTTTGTATATCGAATTTCATTACTAAGGTTTAAGCGTATCTATTTAATATTTTACAATAAATTTAATGAATCTATTTTGCTCTTAGTTATTTCATTTTGTTAAAAAAGAGGCTTTTTGGCACTACAGCGCAACAATAAGGCAGGCACTTTAGTATAAGAACATAATTGTATTTAACTTTGGGTTAATCTGCTATTGAATGAAAAAACAGCCTCTCACATTCCGTTCATTCTGCTTATCTGTATTTAAAAAATACCGACTTTATATTGAAAATGCTATCCAGGCACCGGCTTATTCCCGCGGGCAGGGTTTTTTATACTGGCAAAACCGCTTGTTTACCAATGCCATAATGTTTGCCATGCCGCTAAGCCTTATCGCCCTTATTCCCAGTGTGCTTATCGAATATAAAGAGGGGCAATTCTTTCTCGCTATTTTTGATATCCTTGCTATAACGGTAGTGGGCTGCATTACGCTGAGCAGTAGTTTAACACTTTACTTTCGCAAAATAACAGTAGCTGTAACCATTGCTTTGGTGGCTGTAGTATTAACCGCGTCTTTAGGTTCATTCAGTATGGGCTGCATCTATCTTTTTTCACTTAGTGTATTTGCCGCCTTGCAATTTGAAGATGCTTTGGCTTATGGCTCGGTAGCGCTTAACTTTTTAATATGCCTGGGTTTTGGAGTGGTGATCAATTATAAGTTATTCGATATACCGCTTAATACCAATGTTAGTTTTTCGCATTGGATTATATATTCGTCCAATTTTTTGTTTATGGACCTGGTAGTGGTTACCTTGATCAGGCAGATTTTGAACGGCTTACAACGTACCATGCGTAAAGAGGCGGTACTGTTTTCAAACCTGCAAAAAGAGTTGGCCGAAAGGAAGCGGTTGAACGCTTACCTAAAAGATTCTGAAGAGCATTATAAAACCCTGTTTTTCCGCAGCCCATCACCCAAACTTATTTTTGATATGGATACCCTTCAGTTTTTGCAGGTGAACGAAGCGGCTGTGCGTAATTACAACTACTCAGAGCAGGAGTTTTTATCTATGAAGCTTTCTGATATCCACCCAGATGAAAAAATGGAAGAGATGTTGTTTCATTTACGGTCGCCTGCCGATGGTGATAATGTATTGCCCGCTTACACCACACAGCATTTAGCCCGCGATGGTAAACGCATCCATACCGAAATTACCCGCAGTGATATCCGCTTTGAGGGTAAAGATGCACGAATGATCGTAGCAACGGATATTAGTCAGCTGGTAAGCCATTCCGATGCCATCCGTAAACAAAACGATAAGCTTAAAGAGATCGCTCACATGCAATCGCACGTTATTAGGTTACCGCTCACACGCATTATGTCCCTATCTGATATGATCACAGATGAACTCAGCGAACAGGCAGATCCACAGTTGCTGCGTTACCTGGATATATCGGTAAATGATTTGGATGAGGCTGTTAAAAAGATAGTTCATCACAGCGAAGAGATCATGGCCGAAATAAACGCGGATGATGTGCGCTAAGCAATTGCCCCTTACCGCCTGTTAATCTTTTACCAACTCGCTGAGTTTTTGTTCTAATTCATCTACACTGTGTGTGTTCAGCAATAGTTTGCCGGAGCTGTTTACCAAAAGATAGGTTGGGATGCTTTGAATGCTGAATTGCAAAGCTGTTTTACTGCTGAAACCTTTAGCATCTGATAATTGCAGCCAATCGGTGGCTTCCTGTTTAACGGCGGTTTTCCAGCTATTTATATTTTCGTCGATTGAAATGCCTATAATTTCAACTTTACGCGGCTTGTACTTTTTATAAAGGAGTTTCAACGCCGGGTTATTTGCCCTGCACGGGCCACACCAGCTTGCCCAAAAATCGATTATAACATAATCGTTCGCGTTGCGGATAGTACTTATCGCCGTTTTCTTTCCGGCGAGGTCGGGCAAAATGATGTCGGCAAGCACGTTACCTGTTTGCGTGGCTTTATGTCCGCTAATTAATGATATTATTTTAAGATAGACAGGATTGTTTCTGTATATCGCCGGCATGATTTTCATTCTTTTTTCTGCTGTTTCAAAAGTTATCAGATTACCCAAAAAGTTTTCTGTATACAACAGTGTGGCGAAACTATGCGGGTGAACATTCATAAAACTACCTATCTCAGCTGCACGCATTTTGTTTAAAGTGATTATTTTAGAACTGTAACCTGAAACTAATGCGGTGTCAACCGGATTTTGTTTACTTGCCCGTACAGCCAGTGTTTGAAAGTGAGCTAAAGAATCCATGATCGGTCGGTCGCGGTTTTCAAATTGATTGATCAAGTCTTGTTCCATACCTGTTACCGATCCCCTGTAAATCGCATTAACATCGGCATTTACCGTAACGGTATTCCTGGTATCTAATATTAATGGCCTGAATGATTTTTGATCAGCAAAGAACAGAGCATACTGCCCGGCGTACCTAATCTTACCTGATAATTGAAACCGGTCATCAGTATTAATTTTTACCGAGTCCATTTTTCTTTTATCGGTATTGGCTACAAAAACATCTGGGGACAGGTAGAGCATTTTGCCTGCTCCACTTTTTATTGTGCCGTTAATGTGGTAGTTATATTGCGCGTATACTTTACTACCTATTGATGATAAAGTTATTATTGAAAATGCTACAAATAGCAAGCGACTTATGCGACAGGAAATCAGGTACATGATAATGTGATTTGTTTCCTGTAAATATATAACTAAATATTTAGTTATATAAGATGGTTAAAAGAATTTTTAACAGTTCTACTTTTTAATTGCTTATGCAACAGCACGTCCGTAAGTGTTTACTTTATTAATAAAGTAGTCGAGATCGAAGGGTTTTTGAATAAAATCATCGGCACCACAGGTGTTCTTAATTGTCTCCAATTCGCTGTTTGCCGAAACCAATACCACAGGAACATGTTTCAGGTTTGCTTCCTGTTTAATATAGGTACACATGGATGGCCCATCTTCGCCGTTTAAATTAACATCCAGCATTACCATGGCTACATCGTGCATTAGTAATTGTTGCCGTGCAATGGCAGTGTCACTCAAACTGATCACTATGTAGCCTTCTGTTTCCAGCAAAATACACATCATCTCGCTGATAACCGGCTCATCCTCTATAATTAGTACTTTTCTTTTCATGCTATTAACCATGCAAATAAAAGGCCAGTTAAGCATCGGGTTGATATAATTAATGTAGACCACTTAAAATAACAAACCCCTCCGGCAAATGCCGAAGGGGTAAAACCTAAACAACAATCATTAAAAACAATTAAAAACCTAAGCCCATTGTAAAGCCACGCACACCGGTAGGGAATGCCCTGCCTACTGTGGCCGCGCCTGTGGTAAGATTTATCCTGTAAAAATTAGTACCTGCATCGGTACTTAATATGGCAAAACCATCGCCGCTGTAACCGCCTATGTCAAAACCATTGGCCGCAGTAATGTTTACGTTCAATGCGCCAACGCTGGTTAACGTACCATCGTTCGGCGGGTCTTGCTTGTAAAGCGTATTGGTTTCGCTGTCTATATCAAACAGGGTAGTGGTAGTTGCGCCTGCAAAGTTGTTGGTATAAGCTGCTGCTGTTACTGATGGTGTGCCCGGTTTAAGCGCGCCGTCAACAAATGCTACTACACCTGTTTCGGGATGTACACGCAGGTTTTGGCCGGTATTGCTCACAATGCGGATCCTATCTACCGTCGGGTTAAAATCGAAACCGAAATCGGTACCCGAAAGTAGGGTAGCAAAAGGCTCGGTACCCACTGCTGTTGCCGCGCCCGATGACGCGTTCAGCGTGTACACACGGCTGCTGCTGCCCAACACATAAAGCTGACCATTTGCCGGACGGGTATCTAACCCTAATACGTTTTCGCCGGTTTGCATACCGGTAATTGGTTTAGTTACGGTAGCGCCGGTAGCTGGGTTGTAAATAATAAATTCATTAGCCGAGCTGATGGCGTAAGCAACCGGGTTGGTTGGTATAGCCAGGCCGATAACCGCGTTACCGAAACTGCCTGTCCGTGAAGCTTTACCGGTAGCCAAATCAATAACATATAATCTTGACTGCCCGCCAACGCTTAATACAGCCAGTGCGATATCGCCCTCCGGTGAAATATCAAAACCACCTGCTTCGTCGGCATCCACACCAAGGCTACCTACTTCAACCAATGTGCCGTCATTCGGCGGGTCTTGTTTGTATAGCTTGTCGTTGGCTACATCAATATCAAAAAGTGTAGTGGTATTTGCACCTGCCTGGTTGTTGGTGTAAGCTACTGATGTTACTTTACTTGTGGTAGCAATGCTGCCATCGGTAAAGGCTACCGCGCCTGTTTCGGGGTGTACGCGTAGGTTTTGCCCTGTTGACGTAACAATACGTATACGATCAACCGTTGGGTTAAAATCAAAGCCTACCGCGGTACCGCTGATAGTTGGCGTTAAGGGATTTGTACCGATCTGTTTGGCCGCGCCGTTTTTTAAGTCGATCACATAAATACGGCTGCCGCTGCTTAAGCCGTATAGCTGACCGGTGGCTGGTCTGAAATCGATAGCGATAAGGGTTTCGCCGCTTTGTAAACCGGTAACGGTTGCCTGCCCACCGCTTTGGCCTGTTTGCGCGTTGATGATAGACAATTTGTTATCTGCACCCAAAGCGAAGAAGTTAATGTTGGGGCCAATGATGTCGCCGTTCATATTATCGTTCCTGTCCTTGCGGCAGGCCGTAAAAAAGATGCTTAACAGAATAGCGCACATAGCCACACGCTTCGTTGTTAACGAAAGTTTAAATGTTTTCATTTTAATGTTTTAAAAAGATAAATGATGAATAATTACGGCCTTTGAATTAACCGTGTATAAGAAACAATAATGGGAGTTTTACGATAGCCAGGGCGGTGGGGTAGGTACCGCGAAAAAATGCTTAGCCGTTGCAGGATGCTCGTTGAAGTTAAGAAAGGTAACTTTAGCAGTTACCAATGCCCGCCAGCGTACCGGGGTGGAATGATAGGTTATCGGTTCCGGTTTCTCTTTGCTGATGTCTTTCTCGGTATCTTCGTCGCTTTCGGTTTGTTCAACCAAAACTTTCTTATCAATAAAGTTTACTTTAATATTAGCCACCGTCCTGGCCGAAAAGGCGAAGAGCAGGGTAATGGCTATGATATAAAGTAACTTTTGATGCATAGGCTGTATTGATGTTATGTATCAATATACAGCTATATACGCTATTTGTTTAGCTATAGATTTGCTAAACGATGCTTTTGCGATAAAAATATTCTTAAAACGAAGGGTGATTTTCATATTCTTCAAAATGCACTGGTATTTTTTAAAATGGTTTACCCATTTATCCGAACAAGTCGCTTTCACCCAAATAGCCGCGGATCATTTTTAATAATTGGTCGCCAAAGTCTTTAGCTTTTACATCGCCGAAACCTTTTATTTGAGCCAGCTGATTTAATGAGCGTGGGAGCTTGGCCGTAATATCCCGAAGCGCGTTATCTGATACAAGGTTGTATTCTAAAAGTTTGCGCTCTTCACTTACCTCTTTGCGCCACAAAAGTAATTGCTGGTAAAGCTCGGGGTTTACAATCTCTTTCTCTTGCGGAAGGGCTTTGCTGTTCCAGTTTTTATAAATAGGCTGAAAGCTAATACCCGCTTCCTGTACCGACGATAAAACATCGTTAACGGACGATGCTACGGGTAACCGTGTAAACGCTGCTGTTTTAGCTTTCAGGTTAACGAGGAAGTGGTTCAGGCTGTCGTAAAACTCAACCATAAGGTCGGTGCCTTTTATAACGGTATAAATATCATTGATAATTTTGCCAAGACTGCTAACCTTCGGCACAAAATAAGCAGCGGCATTTTTTAAGCGACCGGTAAACGCATCATTACTCCAAAGCTCGGCAGAAGCGATGGCCGGAGATAATTCCTTTCGAATAAAGCGGTCGCCTATGGTTTTAATATCCTGTAATATTAAAGTTTCGGCCTGTTGTATCAGGTTGTTTAAAGTGCTGTTCTGTTGTTCATCCGCAGGGAAATACTTTTTAAGCTGCTGCCAGCCACTGGCCAATACAGTAAAATCAAAAATGTCGCTAAGCGTTTCCAACTCTAACTCGCGGATTGTTTTCTCCAATAGATGCATATCCGGCAATGTCGCCACGGCCTGTTGCATAAAGCGAATGATCTCCGGATCGGTACGGATGTTTTCGGCACGAACAGGGGCTTTCAAAATCATCCCTTCCAGCGTACGGCAGCGACTAAGCGCTACGTAAGCCTGCCCGAACGCGAAAGCCGCGTCTACATCAATTACCGCTTTTTCAAAAGTAAGTCCCTGGCTTTTGTGGATGGTAATGGCCCAGGCCAGGCGCAAAGGGTACTGACTGAATGAGCCGTTATTTGATTCGTTCACCCGGCGTTCATCGGCAGCCAGGGCGTATTTTACGTTGTTCCAGGTTTCGGGCACTACCTCAAATTCCGAATCGTCATCTAAAAATGTAAGCCTGATATTGGTTGCCGACATGCCCGTAACCCTTGCCGTACGGCCATTGTAATATTGCTTTTTGCCCGAACTGTCATTTTTAATGAACATTACCTGCGCGCCAACTTTCAACACCAGTTCCTGCTCGGCAGGGTAACCATCTTTCGGGAAATCGCCGGTAACGGTGGCCTTAAATGTGAAGGGTTCGCCATCCAGTTCTTGCAGCCGCTGCTGGTTTATTTCGTTAACGAGTTTGTTGTGGGTTGATAGCGTTACGTAATCTTTAAGCCAGTTGGCATTCAGGTTGGCATCGTAATGCGCGTTTAGCTGCGCAAGCATTTCTGCATTGGCATAGCCGTTACGGATGTGGTTGAGGATATCTACAAAAAGCGGGTCTTTTTGGCGATAAACCTGTGTTAATTCAAAGGTAAGTACCGGAAATTGCCTGAATGCCAGGCTATGAAAAAAGTACGGACCGGTGTAAAAGTTCTTCAGTACGGGCCAGTCTTTCTCATAAACGGGCGGCAGCTGAAACAAATCGCCTATCATTAACAGCTGTACCCCGCCAAACGGTCGTGATGAACCTTTCGACTGTCGCAAAACGGCATCGATATAATCCAGCGTATCGGCACGCACCATACTGATCTCATCGATGATCAGCAGGTCGAGACATTTCAGTAACTTATCTTTTTCAAGGCTGATCTGCCTTATTTCGTAACTGCCATTAGTAGCAGGTAATTGCGGGCCAAACGGCACCTGGAAAAAGGAGTGGATGGTTACCCCGCCTGCATTGATAGCAGCCACCGCTGTAGGGGCTACCACAGCCAGGTTTTTGGTAATGTTTGATTTTATCCAGCGCAAAAAAGTGGTTTTGCCTGTGCCTGCCTTTCCTGTTAAAAATATGGGCCTGTTGGTGTGTTCAATAAAATTCAGAACAAGTTGATGAAAGGGCTCCAGTACCATATAATTTAACAAATGAGTTCAAAGGTAATATTTGCTGCCGGATAGCTACCCGTAAATTTTAATAACGCTTAATGGGAGGGAACGATCAGTAAACTTCGGTATAGTTGATAATAAAGCGGGCCACCTGCTCCTGTTCCGCAATGGTTAGCATATCGCCGTCGTATATCCAATAGCCTTGCGTATCGAACAAGATCCGCCCAAGGTCTTCCGGGTTTTCGTCGAATGCGGAATATAGCTGATAGCATAATACTACGCCATTGCGTTCCATGGCGGGTATAACGCGTACTATTTCATCGGGCCCGTGTTTGCGTTTTACCCAGGCTTTTGCTTCTTTGGTAAGGCAACTATTATTCATCACTATTTAAACACTCAATATTTGGTGTCAAATATAATAAATTACTAATTATTTTAGTATTTATTGAGGTTTTTTTAAATTGGATAAGCTAAAACATCGCCCTAAATAAACCGTTAAGAATAAATGTCAGCTGTAAATAAAACTGTTTGAAAATACGATGATAAGATGCTGTAAAGTGAGGCCTTTTTTTATTTTTGCTGAATGGAGCATATAGGGTTGATGGATACAGGTAATTATTTGCAGGATACTGCATTAATAGATGTGTTGATGCTCGCCAATGAAGCAACGGCGATTTATACCAATGAAGAGCTGCAAATAGGTTTCGCCAATGATGCCATGATCGCTATTTGGGGTAAAGACCGCTCTGTTATCGGCAAAACTTTTGAAGAAGCTATTCCCGAAATTAAAGGTCAGCCCTTTACCGACCTGCTAAAAGGCGTGTGGCAAACCGGCAAAACGTATACCGCTAAAAATACGCCTGCCGATTTGATGGCGAATGGTGTATTGCAAACTTTCTACTTTAATTTTGAATACCGCGCCATCCGCAACGGAGCGGGGCAGGTGTACGCTTTATTGCATACCGCGCACGATGTAACCCAAAACGTAACTGACAGGCACTCCATTGCCGAACAGGATATTAAAGAACAAGGGCTTATAAAAGAACTCGCCACCTCAAACGATGAGTTGGCTGCCGTAGTGGAAGAGTACCAGGCCAGTAACGAGGAGCTTAGCTCGCTCAATGAAGAATATACCGCGCTTAACGAAGAGCTGAATGCTACCAACGAGGAACTAACCGCTATAAACGAGCAACTGACCGCTGCTCATCACGACCTTAGTTACAGTAAGTCAAAACTCGACCAGATACTGAATACGCTGGCCGCGCCGGTAGTGGTGCTGTTAGGCCCCGATCATATAATTTCTACCACCAACAAGGCCATACTTTCTTTTTGGAATAAAAAGGCCGATGAAGTGCTTGGCCGCCCGATGCTGGAGGTGTTTCCTGAATTGAAATCGCAGCCTTTTCCTTCATTATGGAAGCACGTACTGGAAACCGGCGAAACCATTGTTCACCACGAAAGGCCTGTTTACTTCAATCATGTAGAGGGCAGGCGCTTATTTTATGTTGACTACCATTATCAGCCTTTGAAAGACCTGGATGGCAAAGTGAACCGCGTACTGGCCACGGTTATTGATAATACCAATAGCGTTGTTGCCCGTAAGGCCGTTGAGCAGGCCGAAACGCAATTAAGACTGGCTATAGAATCGTCCAAATTGGGTACCTGGCATTTTAATTTTAATACCAAAACATTCACGGCTTCGGAAAGATTTAAGGAGTTATTCGGCTTTCATGTCGATGAAGCCATTACTTATGAGAATGCTTTGGCTTGTATCAGCGATGAACATAAAGATGTATTTGTAGGCGCAATGCGGGGAGCCATACAAAACAAGGTGAGTTTTGAACAAGAGTTTAATGTTACCGGCTTGCACGATCATCAACTGCGTTGGGTCAGGGCAACGGGACAATTATATGAGGGCGATGACTTACACGGCGCCTTTGTAGCCGGCACACTGCTGGATATCACCGAATCAAAACAGGACGATCTGCGTAAGAACGACTTTATTGGTATGGTGAGTCACGAGCTTAAAACGCCGCTTACTTCATTGAGCGCTTACATTCAAATGTTGGCATCTAAAGCCCAAAAAGCAGAAGATACCTTTACCGGCGGCGCCTTAGAAAAAGCCAACAACCAGGTTAAAAAAATGACCGCCATGATCAATGGCTTCCTGAATGTATCTCGACTGGAATCGGGCAAGATCCACCTGAGTACGCAACATTTTAACCTTGAAGAGTTGATTGAAGAAGTACAGGGCGATGTACAATTAACCAACCCGAGCCATCAACTTGAATTTACCAAATGCGAGGCCATATTTGTAGAGGCCGACAGGGATAAGATAGGGCAGGTGATCAATAACTTTTTGAGCAATGCCATTAAATATTCGCCTAAAGGCAAATCCATTCATTTGGTATGCACGCATTTGGACGGTACCGTACAGGTAAGCGTAAAAGATGAGGGAATTGGCATAGCCGAACACGATCTGGAACGCCTGTTTGAACGCTATTACCGGGTGGAGAACAACCAAACCAAAACCATCAGCGGCTTTGGTATTGGGCTGTACCTGTGTGCCGAGATCATTTATCGCCATGGCGGCGAAATATGGGCGGAGAGTATTTTAGGTGAAGGTTCTACTTTTTACTTTAGCCTGCCTTTGGCGTAATATCCGCAATTATTATTCAATAATTTTTTCGTGGTTGTTACGATATACGCTTGGCGAAATGCCATGTTTCTTTTTAAACAGCTTGGAGAAGTAAAAGACAGAATCGAACCCGGTTTGATCTGCAATTTCGTTGATGTTTAAAACGGTTGAAGTAAGCAGGTCTTTGGCGCGTTCCATCCTTAAATTGAGGTGGTATTGATTGGGCGATTCGCCGGTGATCTTTTTAAACGCCTTACGGAAAGAAACATAGCCCATCGGCAACTCTTTGGCCAGTTTCTCCATATCCAGCACGTTCTCAAACGATTCGTGAATGATGAATTTAGCTTTGGCTATCAATTTGCCGGTTGGGTCGTTATGGTTATCGCGGTGCTGGATAATGTTACTGATCAATCCTAAAATTTGAAGCGTAATGCCCGCGATTTGCTGCGGATAACCTGTTAAGGCCTGCTGTACCTGCTCAATTAACGAGCGGAAAAGTACGAGCATATCTTTATTCAAACCTAAATCAATAACCGGGTTTTTATTGTCAAAAAAACCGTTCTCCATCAGCTGCTTGGCATAATAGCCATTAAAACCGATCCAGTATTCTTCCCAGCCCGATCGTTGCTCGGGTTTGTAGCGATGCCATACACCCGGATAAAGCAGGAAACAATTACCGGCAACAATGTCTGCCGGTGAGCTTAAGGCCGAACCGAACACGCCTTTCCCTTTTGAAATGAACACCACATAATAGTCATTTAAAATGCGGCCCCTGTTCCAGGTAAGGTGATGACTTGGCGGATGCTCTGTATTGGGGTAATCGTCATTTGGCGCTATCCTCGAATACCCTGTGGTGGTTACATACAAGCCCCAGCGCTCTTCAACCGGGGTTATATTAAGGTATTTAAAATAGTTAGGATGCATTGGCCTTTGATGATTACCCGATGTATTGGCTATACCTTTCGGTAAGCAGATCTTTCATGTAGCAATTAATATCAAACTGGTTATACAAAGGCCGATCAGTAAACGGCTGTAATTGCATATAAGGCGGCGGCCCAAACTCGGTAGTAATGGTTAAAACATCTGAATTGCTGGCGGCATTAATCTCCACTATCTTATCCCACCATTGTAAAAAGGTATCTAAAGCGTACTTCCACGCGGGTTCTCTCGGGTCGCCAATTTGCGGGCCCTCTTCAAAACCAACCCTTGCATGTATGTGAGGTGCGCGATTTATCGCCTCGGCTATAGTCTCCTGAAAATTTTGGAGCATGCTGGCGGTTACGCAAACCCAGTGCGAAAAATCGGCAGTGATCATAAAATCCTTATTGATATCGAACATCTCTTTTGCCACCTGCGGCGAATACCCTGCCCGGCCACGATGGGTTTCGTGCACTACCAGTATCCCGGTTTTTTCGGTGAATTCTGTCGCTATATCAATCAGTTCCATGTTTTGGCTAAGCGAAAAATAATCGCGGCCGGTATGCGAATTGATCATGATGGGTTGCGGCTCGGCACAGGCATGCAGGTTCTTCAGGTACGATGCCTTAAATTCGTCGAATGTGTTGCCATCGGCCTCATGCTGAAAGGAAATGATATCCATTTCGTGCTGCTGTAAGTAATCGAACAGTATGCGTTTATCGGTAGCGTTAGCGGGTATCCATGTTTCAATACCATTGTACCCGGCGTTTTTTATCAGGTCGAGATAGTCGGAAATTGGGAGGTGTTCATGCCCCCAAAGCGGGCTGAAAAATTTGATCTGCATTTTGGTAGCTGGTTTATTCAAATGTCTGTTATAAACGCTTAACAACAAAATGCGTAACCCCTTTACAAGTTATTTTTATTGAAAAACTTCCCTTTGTATCTGTCTTTACGTTTTGCGCCCTGTTATTTATCAAAACTTTGTAACCACTTGCAGGCTGCAAACCTTGCAATGTAATTTGGTAGGCATCGGCCGAGTTAATATTCCACGAAAGGGTGGGCAATGACGGGTCGATGATCTTTACATCGATAGCTTTTTTGGTTGCAGCGGTTATTTTTAAGGCGACGAGTTCTGCATTACTGGGGTAATAGCTCAATGTGTTGCCTGTTTTATTAGCTCCGAAGGCTGCTTTGCTGCTGATGGTGAAACCATTGCTGCGCATTACATAATTGTTAACGCTTAAGTTGAGCGTATATAATGTGCCGAGGTGCGTGTATTTAAATTCGGTTCCGTTGAGTTTGGCAAGCAGATTGGGTTCAAGGCCCATCCTGTTCCATTTAGGGCGAATGCCGTAAATATCGCGGTATAAAGCGGTGATGCTTGTGCATATCCCGGCCAAAATATCATCGCCAAGGCCCAATTGCGTGGTACGGCTGTAGCGTTGCGATGAAAGGCCGTCTTTTTTATACTGCTCAATAAGGTTACTGATGTATTTTAATGCTATAGCCTTATCGTATTGCGCGTAAGCTCTTATGCCCAGGTAACCCCAGGTAGGGAATATATCGCCATTCTCGTACTTAGGGAAGGGCCAGTTACCGCCGCTCACTTCCTCTTTTTTGAAAGAATCAAAACATAACGGCCAGTGAAACAAATGCTCGGTATTAGCGCGTTTTTCAATCTGATCTAATATTAATGCCTTGCGGTCAGCATCATCGCATAAACCAAAGGCAATTGCCGCGAAATTGATCGGTGTAACTAAATTATCGCCATGTACCGAACCATCATTATCGCGCCAGTAAACATATTGCTGCTTGCTGGCCGACCAAAAGCCGCCCTGCTCAATAGGTTTATTAAAAGCCGTTTTAAGGCGTTGGGCAACGGCAGCGTAGTACTTTGCTTTTTGCTTATTGCCTAAAATGGTTTCGCAGTTGGTCCACAGCGTTAAAGCCTCATATAATTGCGCGTTTACAAAGGAGTTTTCAAAGCTTGCCCAAACAATATCTAACCAGTCGCTGGCCTTTTTTTCGGCGATGTTGTTGTTCATCATTTCAACCAGGCCATTATTATTGCTATCGCGTTTAATGAGCCAGTCGAGCGCCTTTTCGCAGGACGATTGGTGCGAACGCAGCCACTCCACGTCGCCGGTAAGGTCAAACTGTTCGCTTGCGTTAATTACGTAACCTGTTTGAGAATCAATGGTATAGCCCCACATCGCTTCATAATAGCCTGTTTCGGCATTGTAAGTTCCGGGTATTTCATCGCCTGCCTCATTATGCCAACGGGAGAGTACACGGCCATCGGGCTGCATGGCCACATCCCGTTCGCGATTCAGGGTTGATGCCATGTTGGCGGTGTAATTGCTGTCGTTGAGCGCCATTCCTATCTGCGCGAAGAAGGGTTCGTGCAGGCATTTCCAGTTGGTAAGCCAGCCATTAGCGCCCACAATGGTATTATCTACCACACCATAACGCCCGGTAGTGTTCATCAGCTCACGCACTACGGTGGCATCTACACCGGGCAGTTCGCCTTTCGAATATTCTTTGCCATAGTCGATATATTGCAACTCATAACTTACCGTTGCGGTGCCTTTTTTTATATCAAAAGGGGCAAATACATCTGCTTTTTGCGCAACAAAACGGTTCAGATTATAACGTTGTTTAAGCGGTGCATCGGTAAGCAGTTGTGTAAAAGTAAACTCGTTAGCAGGACTGTGGGAGTAAGCCGAGGCAATTGATTTGCCATTGGCGATGCGCGGCACTATGCGTAAACCGTTGCCTGTTTCGGCATTCCAAAAGGTTATGCCGCCTGTGTGTACACCGTAAGTATCATTTACCTCTTTCAAATATTTGCACCATACCATGCCGCCGTTATCTATTATGCCGCCTTTCCAAACGTTCAGATTAGCGAAATTCCATTTCGGGAAGGCCATATCTTCGAGGTGAAGGTCGGTAGCATAGTCGCGGGTGATTTTCCAGACTATTTTATTGCCGTTCAGTTTGAATGCCCACGTTTCCTTTACTCCGGCGGCATAGCTTATATTGCTTAAAGTGATGCCTTGTGTATTATTGATAACCTTTATACTATTCAGTACCTCTGCGGAAGAAAATTTATCTCCACCGATACGTAAACCAGTATAAATGCCCGACACTGATAATACATTTTTGCCCTTTATATTCAATTTTTTCACCACGCAGCCCGTAGAGTAATCAATCACCATCGAAAGGTTTTTATCCGGGGTGCTGATGGTAATTTCTTTAGCGGTTGTGTTGTTGATTATTCCCGGTACGACTTTTTCCGCTGCGCGTGCAGGTTGAAAAGCGTATAACAAAATAAGAAAAGCAAATAATGGGGCTTTGAATGTCATTTACTGGTATGGTATAAATACTTGATGTTAAGAATAATGTACTTGTGTAAGCTAATGTCAAATTTACTTAATGTTTGCTGTATATTAATGGTGTAAGCAGGTCGTTGTTAAGCAGGTCGCCGGGTTGTAGTTTGGCAACCTCTTCGTCGCTTAAAATATTTTGCGTACCGTTAAATGTGCCGCCATCTGGCATGTAAGCGCAGGTCATGGCACGTCGGTAACCCGGTGTCATGTTAGCATGGGCACCATGTATGGTTAGCCCGTTATGAAACGAGCAACTTCCGGCTTTCATGGGGGCGGCTACCGCTTTTGTAGTTTTAAATGCGGGATAGGTAGTAAAAATAGCGCCCATGTTTTTGCCTATGCCCGGGTTTTCAAAAGTTGTGGTATGGTATGATTCGGGTATAAAAAACAAACAGCCATTTTCGTAAGTAGCATCATCGAGGGCTACCCATATTGATAATGCCCTCCTGTCGCTGAACGACCAGTAAGGCGTATCCAAATGCCAGGAAGTAGGGTTGGCCCAGGGCTTTTTTATCAGCGCCTGGTCGTGCCATATTCTTATACCATCCGAATCCGAAAGTTGCGCAGCCATTTTACCAAGCCGTTCATCCAGCATTATTTGTCTTATCTTATCATTATCCTGCCATAAGTTAATGAGCTGATCAAACACATTATCGTAGTATGATTTATCGGCATCGTCGCCTTTGCCATAAACCTCTTTACGATCGGGCATTTTGTTGCCATTGCGTTTTGCTACCGCTTCGTTTAGGGCTTCACGCCAAAAATTAAGTTCATCGGGCGATAAAAAATCTTCGATAACCAAAAAACCATCGCGACGGTATTGCGCTATCGCATTGGCTGTTAATTCGTTTTTCATACAGGTTTATTAATTGAGGTTAATAAACCAAAAGTACCCCAAATCGCTTTGCGTTTGTTAATACGATCGGTGTTTTCTTTTGTACTTTTTGATATAATTGATCGGTTTTAAATGGAAAATTAGAGAGGTATACGCTACGGATTTATTAGAACGGTTTATAATCGCTATTTTAGTTTAACGAAATAAAATATATCTAATATTAAAATTGATGGCCCCGCAAAGCCGACCGGTAGATTTCTACAATATTATTGCGGTAATGCGGTGAAATGCTTATATTTTTGAGTAATTATTTTTTCAGCCACACTGAAATACTCAATTTGAAATATGAGCATCCATAATAAAGATATCGGAACAAAGCAAAAAGCACTTGCCATAAACCTTAATCCTAAAATATATGGCTCATTTGCCGAAATTGGTGCCGGGCAGGATGTAGCCGCAAATTTTTTTAAAGCCGGTGCTGCCGCCGGCACTGTAGCCAAAACCATGTCGGCTTACGACATGACCTTTTCTGATGCCATTTACGGCGTGCAAAAAGTAAAACGTTACGTTAGCGAAACCCGCCTCATCTCCATGCTCGACCATGAGTATGGCTTATTGAAAGAGCGTTTGGCCGAGCAACGAGGCAGCTCAACTACATTCTTCGCATTTTCGGGTACTTTTTCGGCGCTTAACTATTACAAAACCAACGAAGGTCATGGCTGGATGGGCGTGCGCTTCCAGATGGAGCCTAATGGCGAATATCATGATGTGGTAATACACGTTAAACTGCTCGATAACGATAATAACCTGCAACAACAGGCGGTAGGTATATTGGGCGTGAACCTTATATACGCTTGTTTTTATTATAATGATACCCCGCCGGTTTTCCTGCAATCGCTGATGGATAACCTGTCGAAAGACAGGATACAGATAGATATGATACGCTTTGAGGGGCCGGGCTTTACCAAGGTTGATAACAGGCTGATGAGCTTGCACCTGGTGAAATATGGCTTTTCAGATGCCGCCGTGTTCGGTCCGGATGGTAAGAACCAGCAGCCATCAGAGGTATTATACAAAAAACATATTGTGGTTATTCGCGGCCGTTTCCGTCCGCTGATCAACGTTCATCTGGATATGCTTAACCAGGGCGTAAAACAATTTGTACAGGAGCCCGATGTAGATAAAAAGAACGTAATGGTAATTACCGAGCTCACGCTGCAAGCCTTAAAAGAGCGTGATGCCGATACCACTGCCGAGATCGACGAAAAAGACTTTTTAGATCGTGTAGATATCCTTTGCTCGCTTGGGCAAACGGTATTGATCTCTAATTTCCACGAGTACTATAAACTGGTGGCGTACCTGTCGAAAATCACCAGCCTTAAAATGGGGGTGGTATTAGGTTATCCCAACCTGGAGTATATATTTTCGGAAGAGCATTACCGCGAATTACCGGGTGGTATCCTCGAATCGTTCGCTACGCTGTTTAGCCGTAAGGTGAAACTGTTTGTGTACCCAACTTTGCGCAATGGCGTTATCTGGAATTGCCTTAAATTCACGCCACCGCCGCATTTGATAGATCTTTTCCGTTACCTGATCGCTAATAATAAGATAGAAGATATCAGGCATTATAACGAGAACAACCTGAATGTGGAGACTGATAAGGTATTGAAGTTTATTAAGCAAGGCACAACCGGCTGGGAAGAATATGTACCAAACGAGGTTGCCGATATTATTAAAGCGAAAGCCCTGTTCGGTTATTCTTCCGAGCCTGTTGTTATTGATGAAACTATTGCCCCGGCCGGTGACCTGGCCGAAACCTCATCAGACAGTTTGTGACTGTTTTAGTAATGCCGTATGGCTATTGACCGGCGAAATTCTTATCATCGGCCGAAGGGCCGTAGATAGATGGTACCGCGATATCATTTAGCCGCATATAAACGGTAAGCTGCCCACGGTGATGCACCAGGTGATTAATGGTTGACTCAACCTGTTCGTGCTTGGGCGAACTGAATAGCGTTTCGCCATTTGCCTTCAGGTAAAATATCTCATCCAGCGTGCCGTCTTTAACATTTAACAAGGCCTCTTTTGCTCCGGCAACATTGCTTTTGAAATGTGCTACAAGCTCTTCGGGTGTTGTGGCCTGCTGGTGTGAAAAGGTGGCAAAATCAATTTCCGAGTCTTTAATGATGTGCGTTATCCACAGCGGAATTTCGGCGACCAACAGTGCGAGGTAACCCAGTTCCATTGATTTTGGATGCGGTTTCCATTTAGAAAGTTCGGCCGGGATACGTTCGAGACATTTAATGGTAGCAGGTGCTTCGGCCTCAAGCTCTTTAGCAAATGCTGTTGCAAATAACAGATCGTTCATGGTTTTTGAGGATTGGTGATAGTATATTTAACAGCGTTCAACATTAATAGTTTATGAAGTAGTGGTTGTTATTTAGTTTATTAAATGTTAATTTTTTGTGTAGATTTAGAACGGTAGACAGTAAAAGCGCGTGTTTTATAAATGCAGAAGAATAAGTTACCTACAATAGTAGAAATTGCCAAAAAGCTTAATGTTTCCGCCTCCACGGTGTCGCGTGCGTTGCACGATCACCCCAGTATAGGGCTGGTTACTACTATGCGCGTACACAAAATGGCCAAGGAGCTTGGCTACGAGGTAAACAAATCTGCCATATACTTTAAAGAGCGCAAAACCTACACCATAGGGGTGATCATTCCTAACCTTTCCGAACCATTTTTTTCATCGGCCCTAACGGGAATTGAGGACATTGCCGAGCAAAATAATTACAACGTAATTATTGGCCAGTCGCTTGATAATTTTGAGCGGGAGAAAAGGATAGTTGAGAACATGAAAGATCACCGTGTAGATGGCGTACTGGTATCGCTTACCAAAGACACCTCCACGTACGACCATTTCGAAAACCTGAAAAAGTATAACATTCCCGTAGTGTTTTTTGACAGGGTGCCCGCACGTAAGGATATCAACTTTGTGGCCTGTAACCTGTTGTCGGGCATGTTACAAGCCATGACCAAACTGGTAGGCATGGGGCATAGCCGTATCGGCCTTATTAACGGTCCCGCCAAACTTGCCGCTACCCTGCAAAGGCTGGAGATCTATTTTAAATGTTTAAAAGAAAACAACCTCCCGGTTGATCAGGATATTATGGTAGCTACCACGCTGGCCAAAAGCGATAATGTTAAGGCTATAGAGAAGCTGCTGACATTGGAAAACAGGCCCACGGCCGTAATTGTATTTAACGATTATGTGGTGCTTGATTGCATTGCCGCTGTTAAAGCCGCCGGGCTTACCGTAAATAAAGATATCAGCTTCATTAGCTTTGCCAATCTCCCAATATGGGAATATATGGATACATTGCCGCTGGCTTCTATTGAACAATTCGCAGGGCAGCAATCATGCATGGCTACCGAATATTTGTTTAAGATGATCGAAAGATCTGACGAAGCATCCACATCGAACGAAACCTATTTTCAGCACATCATCGATTCGCAGATGATCGACTACTCACTGTAATTCCCTTCCCAATTTTTATTCGGTATACATTGCCTTATTTGTAATAAATGCCAAATATATGCACGTTATTATTGGTGTTAGTGGTATATAATGCGGTGTTTTATTGAATTATTCAAAATAAAAATCCGCTTTTGCGCAAATTACGCAAAATAGAACAAACGTTTGCGTAACGTGCGCAAACGTTTGCGCAAATTGTTTTTTACTCCGCCTGCCGCGTGTGCCTTTTATTAACAATTGTTTTACATCAATTTTACGGTATCACGATAAATCAAATACACACGTACTCCTTAAAACTTAACTAACAATATGATTAACAAAATTTTACTTATCTGTTGTTGCTGTCTGCTGGGTTATCTAAACGGATTTGCCCAAACCACCACCACAGTTACCGGAACTGTGGTTTCCGCTGCGGACAAGCAACCCCTGCCGGGTGTAGTAGTATCGGTAAAAGGTAGCCAGGGAGGTGCCGCCACCAAAGCCGATGGTAGTTTCTCTGTTAGTATTACCGGTAGTAAAGCGATACTGCAAGCTCGCTTTATAGGCTATCAAACCAAAGAGGTAGAAGTTACCGCCGGTGAAAAAAATTTAACGATATCGCTTGTTGAAGATGTAACCCAGTTGAATGATGTAGTGGTGGTAGGTTACAGCAGCAAAAAACAAAGCGAGTTAACCAGCGCCGTTACCGTAGTATCTGCAGACAAACTGAAAGACGTTACCGCTAACAGCGTGGGTACCATGTTGCAGGGTAAAGTTGCCGGTTTACAGGTGGTTAACAGCTCTGGTGCGCCGGGTTCGGTGGCCGAGATCAGGCTGCGCGGCGTATCATCGGTTAATGCCAACCAGAGCCCACTTTTTGTGGTTGATGGTATTATTGGCGGTAATTACGACCCTAATGATGTGGAAAGCATTACTGTATTGAAAGATGCGGGTGCAACGGCATTATACGGTTCGCAAGCCAACGCGGGCGTTATCATTGTAACTACTAAAAGCGCCAAACAAGGCGAAACCAAATTTGAGGCGAAAATTTCAACCGGTTTCAGAACGGCCGACTTTGGTAAAATGAAGCTGATGAACAGCAGCGAACTGTATGATTATCAAAAAGAGTTTTACCGCGATTATATCGTGGGGGCTACTGATAACTCGTACAAGATCGATTTGGTTAAATTTTATGCCGAGCGCCCACTGTCATTAAGAGATCAGGACTATAACTGGTCGAAAGAATCGTTTAAATCGGCACCGGTATATAACTTTTACCTATCTGCCAGCGGCAAAACCGAAAAGAACGATTACTATGTAGGTGCATCGTACTATAAAGAAAAAGGTACTTTTATTAATACCAATTTTGAGCGTGTTAACTTACGTGGTAATTCCACCTATCATTTCTCAAAGAAATTAGATATAACCAATAATATCAACCTAAGCGCATCGCAGGGTAAAAGCTACGATTACATGGATGTATATTATTCATTCCTGAATATGCCATGGGATAACCCTTACGATGCAAATGGCCAGCCAATTTATGTAGATGGTAATTCTACCTTTAAATGGTGGTCGAGAGATAAGATCAACCCGATCAATACCGTGCAAAATTCAGATCACTCTTACAAAGGCTTCGATGTAAATTACGATCTGGGTATCAACTACCGCATTACCGACTGGTTAACTTTTGCAAGCACCAATAGGGTATCGGCATCATTTAACAAAGGCACTAATTATGTATCGCCTATAGCGGCAGGTACTTATCATGGTACCGGTTACATTGATGAATTGAATACTCTTAACTACGGTGTTATCAGTAACCAGTTGTTCAAGTTCGATTTTAAGTTTGGCGACCATACCCTTAATGGTTTTGCAGGTGCCGCGTTTGAAAGCAGCCGCATTGAATATTCGGGCGGTTCGGGTAAAGGATTGCCTGAAGGTCTGAAAGTATTGAACGTTGTATCAAACAACCAATTGGTTAATGGCTACAATAATAAGTATATACTGCAATCATTATTATCGCAGGTTAACTACGGCTATAAAGGCAAGTACTTTGTTACCGGTTCGTACAGGTATGATGGTTCATCAAACTTTGCCCCAAGTAATAAATATGGTGGTTTCCCATCTATATCGGCATCATGGCTGGCCAGCAGCGAAGAGTTTTTGGCCAATAACAGTGTCATCAGTAACCTGCGTTTAAGAGGCAGCTACGGTGTTACCGGTACACAGGATATCGGTGCGTCGAGATACCTTGGTTTATTCTCCTTAACTACACAATATAACTCATTGGTAGGCGCGGTGCCTTACCAATTGGCAAGCCCTAATTTAACATGGGAAAGCAAACGCCAGATCAATGCGGGTATTGACATTGGTTTATTTAAAAGGGTAAACTTAACTGTCGACCTTTACCGTAACGATACTAAAGACCTGTTGCTGCAAGTATCGCAACCGCTGTCGGTTGGTTTTGAAACCAAGTGGGAAAATGCCGGTACCGTTATCAATAAAGGTATAGAGGTAGGCATTAACTCTACCAACATCAAAACGAGGGATTTTGAATGGGTTACTGATTTCACTATCAATTTTAACAATAACAAACTATCGGGCTTCCCGTCGGATATTATCAAGACAGGTTCATGGAGCATATCGCAGATCTACCGTAACGGCGGTAACCTGTTTGAATTTTACATGCCTAAATGGTTAGGTGTCGACGCGCAAACCGGTGCCCCTGTTTGGGAAAAACTGATCTACAATAACGAAGGCAAAGCCGTTGCCAGCGAAAAAACATCAGATTACGCGCAGGCCACCAACCAGGAAGTTGGTTCGGCGTTGCCTAAATACCAGGGCGGTTTTAATAACAGCTTTAAGTATAAAAACTTTAACTTAAGGGTGAGTACTTACTTTAACTACGGCAACAAGGTTTTCAGCAATAACTTAAGGTTTATGATGAATGACGGACACGAGCCATATTATAACCAGATCAGGCTGCCTGACGGTGCTAAGATATGGAGCGGCCCTGGTGATACGCAGGCAACAGAGCCAAGTCCGCAAAACTCGGCCAACTCAACCGAAACATCAACCCGTTACTTAAAAGATGGCAGCTATTTCACCATCAGGAACATCGCTTTCAGTTACACCCTGCCAACAGCATGGGCTAACAAAATAAGCATGAAAGGTATTAGTGTTGGTGTAACTGCCGATAACGTGGCCACCTTCTCAAATTTCCTTGGTCAGGATCCGCAAACTACTATTACACCGGGCAGCTTTGCAACACCGGGCGTGTCCGACTTTAAGTATCCTAACAACCGTCAGTATCTGTTAACCGTTAATTTCAACTTTTAAGCAGGCTGCAGCCTATTAATATAAAGTATATGAAAAAGAAAATATTCACCTTCATTACCCTTATGGTTGTTGCAGCAAGCAGCTGTAAAAACTTAGATGTTTCTCCGAGCGATGCCATTAGCACCAATACACTGGTTACTACTACCGATGGTTTAACCAATGCCTTAAACGGAGCTTACGCTTTGTTGAAAGACCATATCGAATTTAATGGTACTATAGATCAAAACAACATGTACCTGCGTCAGTTCTATCACCTGTCGGATTTCGCGAGTGATGACATAGTTTGCGGCCAGGTAACTACCGACCCTCTGTATTATAGCTTTAGCCTTGGCCACTCGCCATCGCAAGGTAATACCCGTTATTACTGGTATGTATCATACAAGATCATTACCGGCGTAAACACGGTTATCGACGCGGTTGAAAAATCGGGCAAAACAGATGCAGCCACCAACCAGTTATTGGGCGAGTGTTATTTTTTACGTGCGTTTTGCCACTTTAACCTGGTACGCCTTTTTGGTAAACCGTACAGTGTAGATCCAAATTCGGCGGGTATAATTTTACGTACCAACCTTACCGATCCGGCTAAAAAAGGAAGATCAACAGTAAGCGAGGTATACGCGTCAGTAATTGCCGATGCTGAAAAGGCTGCCGATTTAATGACCCAGCCACGCGGTGTACAATACGCATCGCAGGCGGCAGCATGGGCATTATTAGCTCGTGTTAACATTTATAAAGAAGATAACGCTAAAGCTATTGAGTATGCTAACAAGGTAATTAATACAGGTAAATACACTTTATCTACCGCTGCTACTTACCCAACATTATTCGCTAATGCTACTACAAGCTCCGAAACAATTTTCTGTGTCGCTTTTACACAAATTGATGATTACGGCAAGTTTGGTTCAATAGCATCAATGATCTATTCAGATGGTAACTCGGGGTGGGGCGAGGAATATGCATCATCATCATTACGTTCTGCTATGTCTGCGCATCCCGAGGATGTTCGATGGTCGTACATTGTACCATCAAAAGACGCGAATGGTGCGATAGTAAAAAGAAACGGTATTGAAGTTTATTACATCAGCAAGTTCTCTTTTCAGGGCGGCTTACCTAACTTAAGTTCGCCTATCATGTTCCGCCTTGCCGAAATGTACCTGATCCGTGCCGAAGCCGAAGCCAAAACAGGTAACAATAACGCCGCACTGGATGATGTGGACATGATTCGCAGAAATCGTGGTTTGCAAGCATCGCTCTATAACAAAGTGGTGCCGGCTAACACCACCGCTTTAGATGTAGTATTGTTGGAAAAACGTATTGAGATGGCATTTGAAGGTCACCGCACTTATGATGTTTTCCGTAACAAGAAGACTTTGAACAAGGCTTATTGGGGATACCACCTGGCCGGTTTAAAAGAAACCGATGTAGATCTGTCGAAAACGCCAACCGGTTATCCTAACCTTACTGTGCCATACACCAGTCCGCGCACCATATACTACATTCCTATTGATGAGGTATTAAGCAACCCTGCTGTAACTCAAAATCCATAATTGAAATTATCACACCGTAATATTAACATACAAATTGATATGAAAAATTTAAAAATTTACGTGTTCATGCTATCGGCAGCATGTTTGGTATTCAGCTCATGTAAAAAAGATAAAACCGCCCTGTTAACCGACCTGCTGTATGAAGTGGAGGTTGACGGAGCCACCGCCACCTTCACGGTAAAAACCGAAGGCGTAAGCAATTACAAATGGGATTTTGGCGATGGTACAACCTCTACCGATGCAAATCCTTCGCATACCTATCCGGGCAAAGGCAAATACGTACCTACGTTAACAGCATCAGTCAGCGGTAAAACAGCCGAAGCGTCAACCGTGTTGCGTATAGCCAAAACAACCCCGGTAAAAATCAATGATAACTCACTGGCCGACTGGGATAATGTTAACAATAACGTTATTACCCTGGGTGCAAGAAAAGGAGTATTCAATACCGTTAAGTTTGATTATGATGGTAACTATGTTTATGCCTACATTGAAATGGCCCGCACAAAGGCCGATGCCGATATCTTCGATTTTTATATCGATTCGGATAACAGCGCGACTACAGGTTTACTGACAGGTACCTTTACCGATGGTGGTTATGATATTTTGTTAGAAGGACAGTTGCTTACCAAAGGGGTAGATATATTTTACCACAAAGGGGCACAAAGCGCTTTCAGTTTCGATCAGCAATCAATTCCCGATGCTTACACTGTAGGCACCATTAAAGAAGAAGGCGGCTTAGTGAAATTTGAAATGCGTATTGCCCGTGGTAAACTGAAAGGACTTACAGGTTCGGGATTACGTATTGCAATTCAGGCTATAAAAAATGATTGGTCGGTAACTTTGGGCAGCGCGCCGGATGACGGCACAGCAAGCTTTCAGTTAGATATGAGTGAGTAAGCTTATTGCTTATTCGCTTTAATATCAATAGATTAAATGATTAATTATTTAGCCGCTATATGACTACTACTACAGCTAATCAGCCTGTTGCCGGTCGCCTTGTATCCTTAGATGTGATGCGTGGTATGATCATGATATTGCTTTGTGCCGAAAGCTGCATGCTGTTTGAAGCATTGAAACACCTGGAGCCGGTACAACCCGCGGCGTTATTGGTGGATCAGTTTTTCCACCACCCATGGCATGGTCTGCACTTTTGGGATTTGGTGCAGCCTGCCTTCATGTTTATGGCGGGGGCGGCAATGTACATATCATACAGCCGAAAGCTGGATAAAGGCACCAACTGGCAAACAAATTTTAAGCATGTATTATGGCGCAGCCTTAAGTTGTTCATTTGCGGCACCGCGCTGCATTGTGTATACGCGGGCAAACCCGTTTGGGAACTGTGGAATGTGCTCACGCAACTGTCATTCACCAGTATAGTAGCTTACCTGATCATTAATCGCTCATACAGCTGGCAACTGATATTCTCAATAGCGTTACTCATTTTAACCGAAGTTTTGTACCGCACCATACTGATGCCCGGCTTTGAGCAACCTTTTACAGAAGGCCACAATTTCGGCGCTTATGTGGATACCCTGCTGATGGGTAAGATCAACAGCGACGGCTGGGTAACCATCAATTGCATACCTACCGCTGCCCATACTATATGGGGTGTACTTGCGGGCAAGCTGCTGGTATCGGGCCATACATCGGCCTATAAAATAAAAGCGCTTGTAGTGGCCGGTTTAATTGCACTGCTAATTGGCTTTGGGTTGGATGTAACGGGTATAAAGCCTATCATCAAGCGTATCAGTACCAGTTCGTTCGCGTTTGCTTCGGGTGGTTGGGTATTGTTGATACTGGCTGCAACCTATTGGCTTATAGACGTGAAGCAAAACCTGAAATACGTATGGATATTTACCGTAGTAGGTATGAACGCCATTTTTATTTACCTGTTTTTTGAAACCATAGGCGTACAATGGCTGAATGGGGTAGTAGCCATTTTTACCGGCGATATGCTGATCACTTTGTTTAGCATCCCTGTAAAATTAGCTGCGCTGATATCGGCACTTTCAGTTTGGGTACTGGAGTGGGCGCTATGCTACTGGTTGTTCAAAAACAAGATATTTTTTAAACTATAACATTAGCTATTAACAACATGAATATAAAATTTACATCTGTATACCTGTTATCGGCAGTAATGCTGGCAACAAACTTTATGTCCTGTAAAGATAAGGCCGACAACCTGGTAAAGGTAGAGAAGGTAAACGTTAGCTATACCGAAAGTACCGAAGATTTTCCGAACCCGGAACGTGGCTTTTACCGCTATTCGGAAACTTACGCCAGTAACTACCAGTTGCTAAATGCCGATGAACTGAAAAGTTACCGCACACTGCAAGCTATACCTACGGCTAATTACCAGGTGTATAGTACACTGGTGTTTCGTTATTATATATTGGATAATTTGACTAACGCGGTAATAGGCGCCAGCTTTTTAAGCAACATACAAAAAGATATGGTGGCTGCCCGTACTGCCGGTGTAAAACTGGTACCGCGTTTTGTGTATACGGCTACCGCGAATGCAGGCAGCTGCCCCGAAGGTTTTATATGCGCGCCTTATGGCGATGCTTCAAAAGCGATCATATTAAGCCACATAGCGCAGTTGAAACCTATACTGCATGAAAATGCCGATGTAATTGCCTGTGTGCAGTTGGGCTTTATAGGTACCTGGGGCGAAAATTATTACAGCGATTACTTTGGCGATCCATCAAACAACGCCGCGCAAGGTAAACTGCTTGACAATAACTGGCAGGACAGGATAGCCGTGCTGAAAGCCATGCTTGATGCCGTACCTGCCGACAGGATGGTGCAAGTACGCACGCCGCAGTTTAAACAGCGTTATGTTTACGGTATCAATTCGCAGGTAAGCTCAGCCGCGTTAACCGATGGCGAAGGCTTTTCGGGGAGTGATGCTGCACGGATAGGTTTCCACAACGATTGCTTTTTGGCCAGCTCAAATGATTTTGGTACTTACGAAGATCTGGGCAACAGCTCAACCGGCCGCAGTGCCGACGGCTCGGTAGTAAATGCCCTGCGTGAGTATGTTAAGGCCGATAGCAAATACGTGGTAGTAGGCGGCGAAACCTGTTCAGATGCTTATAGTCCGGCTAATGACTGCGAACCGGGCGGCCACGCGCAGGAAGAATTTGCGTCCATGCACTACAGCTACATTAACGCCCATTACAATACCGAGGTAAATAACGACTGGCAAACAGGCGGTTGTATGGATAACATTAAAAAGAATTTAGGCTACCGTTTTGTGTTGGAGAGTGCCGTACTGCCTGATAACGTAGTTCGTGGTACATCATTAAACATCACCATCAACCTTAAAAACGTGGGTTATGCATCGCCATATAATAAACGTACCGCCAAACTGGTATTACGCAACACCAAAACTGGCGAGATACAGTCACTAACCTTGGCAACTGATGTAAGAAAATGGTATTCGGGTACGCAAAAGGTAGAGGAAAGCATCAGTATACCATCTGATTTCCCGGCAGGCGATTATGAAATGCTGCTTAACCTGCCCGACGAATATGCCAGCATAGCTACCCGTCCGGAGTATAGTATCCGTTTAGCTAACAACAATGTTTGGGAAGCCACAACAGGTTACAACAAGCTAAACCACACCATAAAAGTTAACTGATAATACTGCTGTAAATGATAAAATTATTTAAAATAGCTTTGTTTTTAGCAGTGATGTTATGTACAACTGTACAGCTTTACGCGCAAACAACTATAGCTATTAAGAATGGTGAAAAATGGTTTGGCGGCGCGGTAAACGATGCCCACCTGATGCCGTTTGCCGACGGCTACAGCCTGAATATGTATGGCGATACCCGCGGCAACCAGGCAGCGCCCTTATTGGTATCAACCAAAGGCCGTTTTATTTGGAGCGAAGAGCCTTTTAAGTTTACGTTTAAAAAGAACAGTTTGGTGATCAGTGATGTAAAAGGCGCTTTGGTAATTGATTCGGCTGGTAAAAACCTGCGCGAGGCATTTAAGAACGCCGCGAAACGTTTTTTCCCCTCGAAAAATAAACTGCCCGATACCTTGTTGTTCAGCAAGCCGCAATACAACACCTGGATTGAGCTGGTTTACAATCAGAACCAAAAGGACATTTTGAATTACGCCCATGCCATTATTGATAATGGTTTTCCGCCGGGAGTAATTATGATAGACGATAACTGGGCAGATTATTATGGCCGTTTCGATTTTCGTGCCGACAGGTTCAGCAATGCAAAGGCTATGGTTGATACCCTGCATAGTTTAGGTTTTAAGGTGATGTTATGGGTTAGTCCGTTTGTATCGCCTGATACCGAAGTTTTCAGGGAGCTGCTTGATAAAAAACTATTGTTGTTTGATAACGGCGGCGATACCACCAAAACATGGGTAAAGGCGGATAAGCCGGCCATCATATCGTGGTGGAACGGGTACAGCTCGGTAATGGATTTTACTAATCCGGAAGCCATTACATGGTTCCGTGGCCGGTTAGATCATATACTGAATACCTATCACCTCGATGGTTTTAAGTTTGATGCAGGCGATGCTGATTTTTATCCGGCTACGGCTTTATCCTACAAAAAAGCGACACCTAATGAACACAGCAGGCTTTGGGCCGAATTGGGTTTATTTTACCCGCTCAACGAGTACCGTGCCATGTGGAAAATGGGGGGCCAGCCATTGGTACAGCGCCTGCGCGATAAAAAACATAACTGGGAAGATCTGCAAAAGCTGATACCGCACCTTACCACCGCGGGGCTGCTGGGTTACCAGTTTACCTGCCCCGATATGATCGGCGGTGGCGAGTACGGCTCGTTCATAGGTAAGGATAAACTGGATGAGCAATTGGTGGTACGATCGGCGCAATGCTCGGCATTGATGCCCATGATGCAATTTTCGGTAGCACCATGGCGGGTATTATCAAAACCAAGCTTGGCGGCGGTTAAAAAAGCGGTGGAGATAAGGGCAAAGTATACACCCTACATTATGCAATTGGTAAAGGCATCTGCCACAAGCGGCGAACCTATTGCCCGCAGTATGGAATATGAATTTCCTAACCAGGGTTTTGCCAATGTACAGGGGCAGTTTATGCTGGGCAGTAAATACCTTGTAGCGCCAATGGTAGCTAACGGTACTACTAAAACGGTGTATTTGCCAAAAGGTACCTGGCAAAATGATTTGGGGAAGAAGGTAAAAGGCCCCGCTAAAATTGAAATAGAAGTAGCGGCCGACAGGTTGCCGGTATTTGAGTTGTTAAAAAATTAGATAATATAAAGATATATATTGTGCAAAGCGTAGCTAACATAGTGGAGGTTGTATCAAATTTTAACTGTGAGGTTGATGTTGAATCGTTAAGGGCGTTTGGCTCGGGGCATATCAACGATACTTATTTTCTTAAAAACAGTGCAACTTCGGGGGAGGATTATTTATTACAGCGCATAAATCACCATATTTTTAAGGATGTTGATCAACTAACCCAAAATATGTGCAGGGTGATAGCGCACCTGAAAAGCAAGGTGGAAACACAAGGCGCGGGCGATCCGGATAAGGAGGTGATGACCCTGATACCTGCCATTGACGGTAAGTATTATTACCGGGATTCAACCGGCGATTACTGGCGTTTGTGCCTGTTTTTAAAGGATACCCGCAGTTATGATGTGGTGGAGAACACCACGCAGGCATTTCAGGGTGGTGAAGCGTTTGGTAAGTTCCAAAAGATGCTGTCCGATCTTCCGTCGGGATTATTGTTCGATGTGATCCCGGATTTTCATAATATCCAAAAACGTCTCGCGGCATTGAACGAAGCCGCCGGTACCGATGCTTTAGACAGGATGAAAAAGGTATTGCCCGAACTGGAATACATTTCTACCCACGCGCAGCAAATGCTGTACTTTCAGCAACCACAGCAGCAGCTTGCTTTGCCAAAAAGAGTAACCCATAACGATACCAAGTTTAATAACGTGCTGTTAGACAAGAACGATCAGGCACAATGCGTTATCGACCTGGATACGGTGATGGATGGTTATATCGCTTATGATTTTGGCGATGCCATACGTACCATCATCAATACCGCCGCCGAAGACGAAGCCGACCTGGATAAGATAAAACTAAACATGCCCTTGTTTGAGGCTTATACCAAAGGCTATTTAAAAGAGGCAGGGCAGTTTTTAACCGGCAGCGAGGTTGATTCGCTGGTGATGGGGGCTTTATTATTGCCTTATATGCAGGCGGTGCGCTTTTTAACCGATTATATCAGCGGAGATCATTACTTTAAGGTGAAATTTGATGCTCATAATTTGCAGCGTACCAGGGCCCAGCTGCAATTGCATAAGTTACTGCACGAAAACGCGGATGCCTTGCAAACGATCATCAATAACGAAATGGCAGTTTATCAGCAAAAACAAGCCTGAACAATGACGATACCTCATTTAAATACGGATAACGTACAGGCATACAGGCTTACCGACTATGTATCGGCTTCGCTGGATCAATACCCGGCGCAGCAGATAATCAATTCGCCATGGGCTGCAGATGAGGCGGCAGTGCAGGCGTCGTTCTCTTTAGCTTATAATGACGACTACCTATTTTTAAAATACTACGTTACCGAGCAAAATATCAGCGCTAAATACAATAAACTGAACGACCCTGTTTATAAGGATAGCTGTGTGGAGTTTTTCATCGCTTTTGATAACGATACGCGCTACTATAACCTGGAGTTTAACTGCGCGGGCAATTGCCTTGCCCAATATGGCGAAGGCAAAACGGATAGGGTATTTATTTCGGGGGCTATATTAAAAAGTATCAATCATCAGGCGCAGCTTAAAACAAATGCTTTTTCAGGTCTGGTAGATTGGCAGCTTACCTTGTGTATCCCTAAATCGGTGTTTTGTTTTCATCCCGGTTTGCAGCTATCGCAAACCCAGGCAAGGGTTAACGTATACAAATGCGGCGACGATTTGCCGGTGCCGCATTACCTGTGCTGGAACAATATTGAGGCCACACAACCCAATTTTCATTTAAGCGGGTTTTTTAAAGAGATCAAATTCAATCCGAAAACTATAGCCATTTCCACATACTAATTATCAGCATTAAATGTCAGTAACCACCACTTCAAATCCTACATCAAAACTGAGCCCTATTGTGCTCATCGGTATCCTGTTCTTTATTTTCGGGTTCATTACATGGTTAAATTCGGTACTTATTCCGTACCTGAAACTGGCCTGCGAGTTAAATAATACCGAAGCTTATTTGGTAGCCTTTTCGTTCTACATTTCCTACTTTGTAATGGCAATTCCATCATCGTGGATACTAAATTCAACCGGGTTTAAAAAAGGTATGTCGTTAGGGCTGGGGGTTATGGCTATCGGTGCATTGATATTTATCCCGGCCGCGCTTACACGCACTTATACCTTGTTTTTGTTAGGCTTATTTGTACAGGGCTCGGGTTTAGCGTTATTGCAAACGGCTTCAAATCCATACATCACCATATTAGGGCCACCCGAAAGCGCTGCGAAACGCATCAGCATTATGGGGATCAGCAACAAAATAGCAGGGGCCATAGCACCTATCATATTAGGAGCCATCACCCTTAAAGATGCCGATGGTTTAAAAGCCCGCCTTACTCAAATGGATCTTGCCACAAAACTGAACGAGCTTAATGAACTTGCTTCAAGAGTAATTGTTCCGTACATAGTTATCGTGGTAGTGCTGCTCATACTTGCTGCGCTTATTTACTATTCGGCATTGCCGGAAGTTGATACCGATAAAGAAGACAGCGTTACCGAAACAGGAGCAGGCAAAACAAGTGTGTTTCAATACCCGCATTTATTATTGGGCGTACTTACCTTGTTCTTGTACGTAGGGGCCGAGGTTATAGCCGGTGATACCATTATTAACTACGGTGCATCGCAGGGGATAGCATTAAGCGCGGCTAAATATTTTACAACGGGTACGCTGGTATGTATGCTGCTGGGCTACTTTATCGGTATTACTTGCATCCCTAAGTTCATCAGCCAGGAAAACGCCATGAAGCTTTGTGCTTTGCTTGGGCTCATTCTTTCTGTACTGGCATTGGTTACCACCGGTTTTGTATCGGTAGCGATGATAGCTTTGCTGGGCCTGGCTAATTCGCTGGTATGGCCGGCCTTGTGGCCAATGGCGTTATCGGGATTGGGCAAGTATACCAAAATAGGTTCATCATTATTAATTATGGGTATTGCGGGCGGCGCGGTATTGCCGGTAGCTTATGGTTTTCTGGCAGATAAATTCAGCCTGCACCATGCCTATATCATATTGATACCCATTTACCTCATGATAGGTTATTACGCCATCAGCGGGCACAAAGTGGGCAAACAGTTATTAAACAAATCATTATAAATCACAATAAACAAACAAATTAAAATTGAATTTTATGGATCGCAGAGATTTTGTTAAAAACAGCGTGGTTGGATTAGCGGGGTTAACAATATTGCCTTCAGGAACATTATTTGCAAGGGATGCCGATAAAGTACGTTTAGGATACATTGGTGTTGGTTTACGTGGGCGTAACCACATTGGTGAAGGTTTATTACGGTCGGATGTTGAAATTGTAGCTATCTGTGATATACAGGAAAGCTCACTTAAATATTGCCGCGAACAGTTTGTAAAGGCCAACAAAAAACTGCCTGCCGAATACACCGGCGGACTGGATGCCTACAAGAAACTGCTGGACAGGAAAGATATTGATGCCGTGATCATCGCTACACCGTGGCAGTTTCACAAGGCGCAGGCTATTGATGCCATGCGTGCGGGCAAATATGTAGGTTGCGAGGTAATTGCCGGTATTACCGTGCAGGATCACTGGGATATTTTAAAAGTATACCAGGAAACCAAAGTACCATACATGACATTGGAGAACGTTTGCTACCGTCGTGATGTAATGGCGGTGCTGAACATGGTGAGGCAAAACCTTTTTGGCGAACTGGTGCATTTAGAGGCCGGTTACCAGCACGACCTGCGCGGTATTTTCTTTAACGATGGCAAAAGCTTTAACGGCAAAGGAGCCGAGTTTGGGCCGAATACCATGGGCGAAGCGCAATGGCGTACCCAATTCAACATTGACAGGAACGGCGATATCTACCCAACCCACGGTATTGGCCCCATCATGAACTATGTTGACATTAACCGCGGCAACCGTTTCACCAACCTGGTATCGTTCGCTTCAAAATCTCCGGGTTTAAATGCCTACATCAAAAAGGTATCGCCGGGTAATAAAAATGCCAATATCAAATTCAAAAACGGCGATATTGTAACTACCATGCTCAATTGCGCTAATGGCGAAACCGTAACATTAACACACGATACGCACTTGCCACGCCCGTATTCAATAGGTTTCAGGGTGCAGGGTACCGAGGGTTTATGGATGGATGTAGCCGACGCTATTTACATTGAGGATAAATCAAAGAACTACGATCAGTGGGATAAAGCCGATGTATGGACCGAAAAATACGACCACCCGCTTTGGAAAAAATTCCAGAGTGAAGCCGAAGGCGCAGGCCACGGCGGTATGGACTGGTTTGTGTTTAACGCCTTTGTACAATCGGTTAAGCAACGCAAGCAAACCCCTATAGATATTTACGATTCGTTAACCATGAGCGTGATCACCCCGTTATCAGAAAAATCAATTGCCGATGGCAACACGCCGCAGCAATTCCCTGATTTTACCGCGGGTAAATGGAAGGAGCGTAAAAATACTTTCGCGCTTGACGATAGCGGATTTTAAGCAAGATCATTTTAACTGACAACCGGCGCTTTTTAAGCGCCGGTAAATAATTAACCCTGATACAATATATAATAACCGGCGGCCCTGCAAAATGCAGGGTTCCGCACGGTAGTGTTACTGCTGTGCGCTGTTTAAAATATGAGCAGGCGACGGCATAAAACCAAAACATCTGATAAAATGCTAAAAATAAACTTGTTAGAAGAAACCCGCTACGAAAAGGTCCCGGTAAAAATATACCCCGATGATAGCGAGGCAAGTATTGCAATTGCACACAGGATAGCTAAGCTGATAAAAGACAAACAGCAAAACAACCAAACGGCCGTTTTAGGCCTTGCAACGGGTGTATCGCCCATAAAAGTGTATAAGGAGCTGATCCGCTTACATAAAGAGGAAGGTTTGAGCTTCAACAACGTGGTCACCTTTAACCTGGATGAGTATTACCCGATACTGCCCGATGCCGAACAAAGCTACGTCCGTTTTATGAAGGAAAACCTGTTCGATCATGTGGACATAGATATAGCCAACGTAAACATACCCGACGGCACATTGGCGCAGGAAGATATAGCCGATTTTTGTTTGGCCTACGAGCAAAAGATAAACAGTTATGGCGGTATCGATTTGCAAATACTGGGTATAGGCCGTACAGGCCATATCGGTTTTAACGAGCCGGGTTCAGCGCCCAATTCAGGCACGCGCCTGGTTACGCTGAACGATCTTACCCGCAGGGATGCTTCTAAAGATTTTGGCGGAAAGGATAACGTGCCTAAAAAAGCCATTACCATGGGTATCGGCACTATTTTTAAGGCCCGCGAAATTATACTGATGGCCTGGAATGAGAAGAAGGCATCTATTATAAAAAAGGCGGTTGAGGGTGGCATATCAACAGATGTGCCTGCTACCTACCTGCAAATGTCGGCCAATACGGAGTTTGTTATTGACGAGGATGCCGCTGTTGAGCTAACCCGTTTTAACCTGCCGTGGCTGGTAAAAGATTGCCATTGGACAGATATACTGATTAAAAAGGCGGTAATATGGCTGGCCAAAACGCTGCAAAAACCTGTACTTAAACTCACCGAAAACGATTATAATACCAACGGCATGTCGCAACTGGCTACCGAGTTTGGGCCGGTGTATAATATCAATATCCGCATATTTAATAATATACAGCATACCATTACAGGCTGGCCGGGTGGTAAATTTAATGCCGATGACAGTCAGCGCCCCGAGCGTGCTTTGCCACAGGTGAAGAGTTCTATCGTGTTTTCACCGCATCCTGATGACGATGTAATTTCGATGGGCGGTACCTTCATTCGCCTGGCCGATCAGGGGCACGATGTGCATGTGGCCTACCAAACATCGGGTAATACCGCCGTTTGGGATGATGATGCCCTGCGCTATATCGAGTTTTCTATAGATTTTGCCAAATCAACAGGTCAGGATGTTACCTACCTGACTGATCTATACGCGTCGACCACCGCGTTTGTGAAAAGCAAGCAACCTAACCAGTCGGATACCAAAGAGCTGAAAACCATAAAAGGGCTGATCAGGAAAGGGGAGGCCGTAGCAGGGGCGCGTCTATCAGGTTTAAGAGACGAAAACATTCATTTTATGGACCTGCCATTTTACGATGGCAGCAAGGTAGAAAAGAATTACTCGTACGAGGCCGATATACAGCAAACCATGGCATTGCTGCAAAAGGTGAAACCGCACCAGATATTTGCCGCCGGCGATTTTGCCGATCCGCATGGTACACATAAAATATGCTTTGAGATCATACTGGAAGCCCTTACACGTTTGCGTAAAACTGAAGCCTGGACTAAAGATTGCTGGTTGTGGCTGTACCGTGGCGCATGGCACGAGTTTGAGATCCACGAGATAGAAATGGCCGTGCCGCTTTCGCCACAGGAGGTAGAGCGTAAACGTTTGGCTATCTTCAAACACCAATCGCAAAAAGATATCCCGGTTTTCCCGGGGGATGACGCGCGCGAATTTTGGGTGAGGGCAGAAGACCGTACCCGCGAAACCGCACGATTATACAATGAACTGGGACTTGCGGAATACGAAGCCATTGAGGCCTTTGTAAAATGGAAGTTCGACTAAAACTTTAAGCACAACAAATGACGTTAATCAAATCAATATCAGGCATCCGGGGTACAATAGGCGGCCCGGCAGGAGACGGCCTTACACCCATAGACATCGTAAAATTCACATCAGCGTATGGCAGCTGGGCGGTAAAAAGAACAGGAATAAAGAAAATAGTACTGGGCAGGGATGCCCGCATTTCGGGCACTATGGTAAATAACCTGGTGATCGGCACGTTGCAAGGCTTAGGTATAGATGTGGTAGACCTGGGCTTATCCACCACCCCAACGGTAGAAATAGCCGTTCCGTTGGAACAGGCGGCAGGCGGTATTATATTAACTGCCAGCCATAACCCCAAACAATGGAACGCGCTGAAACTGCTGAACGA
>NZ_JBWKQC010000011.1:0-183152 GCF_059418565.1 Mucilaginibacter sp. GW821-FHT07G05
GAACTTCCAAGTGGAGGCCCTCATTGAATGATCAAAATTATTAAATATTATTTGCTTTTAAAGACAGTACCTCTACGCAAGCGTAAAGAGGGGTTTATGTATTTTCTGTTTCTTCTTGCCCTCTTTGCGCTTGCGCAGAGAGGGCAGGTCCAGCGAAGCGTAGACCGGGTGAGTTAACTATGCGGCTTACTTAAAGGCTATGTTCCCCGAGGATGGGGTGCAAGGGTTAGTGTGGTGGCAGAGCTGGAGTTATCTGCATGTGCAATCTTCAGCATGGCGAAGAAACCCACCCCTGCCCTCGCACAATCTGCCCTTCCCCTCCAGGGAGGGGAAGCTGAAAACTCCTATTATTTTCCCTGCTCTCCAATAACTACTCAACACTGACAACTCATCGCAAAACCGCTTGGCTAAATTGTTTACATTTGCCGTGAGCTTTATGAAACACCTTGCTTACCTGAATAAATTCTTTTACAAATACCGCTGGAGATTAATTCCGGGTATTATTTTCGTGGTGATATCCAACATCTTCGCGGTATTGCCGGCACAGGTGATACGGGTGGCGTTTGATCTTGTTACCGAAAATATTGCCACCTACAAGCTTTATTCGGGCTTTAACAGGCAGCATATCGTGTATGATATCTTCGGTTCAAGCTTGTTTCTTTTTGGGGTGTTGGTGCTGGTGTTGGCTTTAATCAGGGGCTTATTCCTGTTTTTTATGCGGCAAACCATCATTCTGATGTCGCGGCATATCGAATACGATCTTAAGAACGAAATTTACAACCATTATCAGCTGCTTTCGCTGGCCTTTTACCGCCGCCACAATACCGGCGACCTCATGAACCGTGTTACCGAGGATGTGAGCCGCGTGCGGATGTACCTCGGCCCGGGCATTATGTATACCATTAATACGGTAGTGCTGTTTGTGCTGGCTATTTACGCCATGCTTACCGTAAACGTGAGGCTGGCTGTATATTCGGTGCTGCCCATGCCCGTGCTGGCCTTTATTATTTATTACGTAAACAATATCATCAATTACCGCAGCGAGCAGATCCAGGAAAGATTGTCTTCCCTATCGAGCTTTGTGCAGGAAAACTTTTCGGGTATCAGGGTGATCAAATCTTACGTGCGCGAAGGCTTTGTACGTAAAAGTTTCGCGGCCGAAAGTGAAGATTATAAAAAGCACTCCATGTCGCTGGTGAAGATCCAGGCGATGTTTTTTCCGCTGATGCTGCTGTTAGTAGGGCTTAGCAATGTAATTACCATATATGTAGGCGGTGTAGAGGTAATGAAAGGCAATATCACGCCCGGCAACATTGCCGAGTTTATTGTTTATGTAAACCAGCTCACCTTTCCGGTGATGGCGCTGGGTTGGGTAACCTCGCTGATACAACGTGCCGCAGCTTCGCAAAAACGCATCAACGAGTTTTTAAAAGAACAGCCCGAGGTTACATCGCCCCATGGCATCAAAAAAACTATAGAGGGTAATATCGAGTTCAAGAATGTATCGTTCACCTATCCCGATACAGGCATTAAGGCTTTGGACGATGTATCCTTTTCGGTTAAACCCGGCGAGTTGGTAGCCATTATCGGCCGTACGGGTTCGGGCAAATCAACCATCGCTAATTTACTGATGCGCATGTATGATACCACAGGCGGCGAAATACGCGTTGATAATACCCTGCTGCAAAATCTCGACCTGAACAGTTTCCGCTCGCAAACCGGCTTTGTACCGCAGGATGTTTTTCTGTTTTCGGATACCATTGCCAACAATATCGCTTTCAGTGCTGATAAGCTGGATATGCCCAAAGTAGAGCAAGCCGCCAAAGATGCTGCCGTATATAATAACATCATTGAGCTGGAAAACGGCTTTACCACACTCATCGGCGAGCGCGGTCTTACCCTTTCGGGCGGACAAAAACAGCGTGTATCAATAGCGAGAGCAATTATGAAAGGCCCGCAAATTATGGTGTTTGATGATTGCCTTTCGGCTGTGGATACCAAAACCGAAGAAGAGATACTGAACAACCTTGGCCGCGTAATGCAGGGGCGTACCAGTATCATCATATCGCACCGTATATCAACCATAAAAAACGCCGATAAAATACTGGTTATTGATAACGGCCGCATAATTGAGCAAGGCAACCACAACGAACTGATGCAGCAAAAAAGCGTTTATTTTGAGCTTTACGAAAGCCAGTTGCTTGAAGAAGAGAATGCCTAACCGGCCGTAATCTTCAAAAAATCCATCTTATTTTATTGTATCCGTCATAATTACAACCACAGTGTTTAAAACACCGTTATCGATTGTTTGCTGAATTTACGCTTAGCGCATACAATCCGGCCGTTGCAAAAGTTTAAAAAAAATGATAATAATGTTATTAAAGTAGTTGTGGATTGAAAAAATATTTATATTTATGCCAGTCAAAACTAAATTACAACACTTATACACATGGGAGATTTTGAAAACAGAGAGCGTGAAGAGGTTTTCTCAAAGAAGGTAAGAGCAGGGAAAAGGACTTATTTTTTCGATGTAAAAGCAACCCGGTCAAACGATTACTATGTAACCATTACCGAAAGCAAAAAGCGTTTGGAGGATGGTGTATTTATTAAGCACAAGATATTTCTGTACAAAGAAGATTTCGAAAAATTTGCCGAAGGTTTAAAAGACACGGTAGATTACATCAAAGCCCACCAGGATGTTCAGGAAAAACGTTATGAATTTAACGAAACCCCTGAAACAGCCCGCGCCGATGAAGATTTCTCCTTTTAATAAGATACTATTATAAACTTATTTTCTTTGTGAAGCCCTGTTAACCGCAGGGCTTTTTTATTTAATGTGGGTGGGGATATCAACTTACAGATAAATGTTTAAATCCTCCGGCGATTAATCAGCGGGTGTCGCGTTTAGGGGTAAATCGCATAGCTAACTCACCCGGTCTACACTTCGCTGGACCACCCTCTCTCCGGCTTTGCCGCAAAGAGGGCGAGAGTAATAAAAAATACAAAACCCCTCGTTCCGCTTGCGGAGAGAGGGGTGACGAGCGAAGCGATGTCGGGGTGAGTCAAGATTATGAGTCAATATTAATCAGCTCTAACCCACCTTATTTTACATCATGGTACCCTTCATCAGCATTACCGCTACCGAGAAGTAGATCACCAAACCGGTAACATCTACAAGGGTTGCAACAAAAGGGGCCGATGAGGTAGCAGGGTCGGCGCCAAGCTTTTTGAGCAGTAGAGGGAGCATGGAACCCGATAACGATCCCCAAAGCACCACCCCTATCAGCGCTATACCTACTGTAAGACCAACCAAAAACCAATGCGGACCATATATATTAGAAAACAGCGTCCACACGTAGATACGCATAAAGCCTATTACGCCCAGCGTTAGCCCCAGCATAAAGCCCGCCAGCAGCTCGCGGCGCATTACGCGCCACCAATCGCTCAGGGTAACTTCGCCAAGCGCCATGGCCTGTATAATTAAGGTAGATGCCTGCGAACCGCTGTTACCACCGCTGGAAATGATCAACGGGATAAACAACGCCAGCACTACCGCTTTTTCTATAGCATGTTCAAAATAACCCATTGCCGTGGCGGTAAGCATCTCCCCTAAAAACAATATAATAAGCCAGCCTACCCGCTTTTTAACCAGGGTAAGCAGCGATACATCCAGGTACGGTTCGTCCAGCGCTTCGGTACCACCTATCTTTTGTATGTCTTCGGTATACTCTTCGTTGGCTATCCAAAGGATATCATCTACCGTTACTATACCCAGCAAAATATTCTCACTGTCAACCACGGGCAAAGCCACACGGTTATTCATCCTGAATATATTGATGGCATCCTCCTGCGGATCGTTTGCATTGAGGGAAATGAGGCGCCCGTCCATCAGGTCGCTTATCTTGGTTTCAGGTTTTACCAATAAGATCTCGCGGATCCGGATATCATCCAGCAATACGCGGTTATTATCAACCACGTAGATCACATCAATGGTTTCGGAGTTTTTACCAAAGCGCCTGATGTGCGATAGTACCCGGCTTACGTCCCATTCTTTTTTTACGGCGATATAATCGGGCGTCATCATACGGCCTACGCTATCCTCTTCGTAACCTAATAATGAAAGTGCTTCCTTGCGTTCGGCAGGCGGCAGGTGCAGTATCAGTTTGGCTACGGCATCGCCATGTAACTCGCTGAAAAAAGCGGTACGGTCATCGGGCGGCAATTCGTTAATGATGCCGGTTACCCTCTCGCCCGAAAGTTTTTTGATGATACGCTCCTGCTTTGGAAAATCGAGGATACGGAATACGTTTACAGCGCGGTTAAGCGACAGGGTTTCAATAAAACGGGGGCCATGTTCCGGAAGTTCATCTATCAGCTCTTCAACATCTGATATATTTAGGTTGTTCAGATATTCACGTAGTGCTTCTTCATTATTCTCCTGCTCCAGCAATTCCACTACTTGGTCAACCATTTCTTCCATAAAACTCCCCTGTTACATATTTAACTTCTGTTTGCTTTTATGCCCGCAAAAGTCGTTTATTTTTTCAAATTACAAGGCAACTTTTTTCTGTTATCTTTGCGCGAATTTAGTAGATAGCCGCAAGCCCGTAACCCGCAGTGTTAAACCATTGCAGCTATGGCTTATTAACCGCTAACTACACACAACTTTATACATAAAAAATGGGTTTACAATGTGGTATAGTTGGTTTACCAAACGTGGGCAAATCAACACTTTTTAATTGCTTATCAAACGCCAAGGCACAGGCTGCCAACTTTCCGTTTTGCACTATTGAGCCAAACGTGGGCGTAATTACCGTGCCCGATGAGCGCCTTACAAAACTCACCGAAATAGTTAACCCTAAAAGCATTGTACCCAATGTTATTGAGATTGTTGACATTGCCGGTTTAGTAAAAGGCGCCAGCAAAGGTGAAGGCTTAGGTAACCAGTTTTTGGCTAACATACGTGCTACAAACGCCATTCTCCATGTGTTGCGTTGCTTTGATAACGATAATGTGATACACGTTGACGGCTCGGTTGACCCTATTCGCGATAAAGAGATCATTGATACCGAATTGCAGTTGAAAGATTTGGATTCGATAGAAAAGAAGATCCAGAAGGTAGAAAAAATGGCCAAAACAGGCGGCGATAAGGAAGCTAAAAAAACTTATGACGTGCTTACGGTTTACAAAAACCACCTGCTTACCGGCAAAAGCGCGCGTACCGCCCCTGTTGAAGAAGAAGATAAAGAATACATTGCCGATATTTGGCTGCTTACCGCAAAACCGGTGATGTACGTTTGTAATGTTGACGAAGGTTCGGTAGCTACAGGCAACGCTTATGTTGAAAAAGTAAAGGCCGTAGCTAAAGAAGAAGGTGCCGAAGTACTGGTTATTTCCGCGCAGATAGAAGCTGAAATTGCCGAACTGGAATCGTACGAAGAACGTCAGGAATTTTTGAATGACCTTGGGTTAACAGAATCAGGCGTAAACAAACTGATCAAAGCGGCTTACCGCTTGCTTAACCTGGCCACTTACTTTACCGCAGGTGTGCAGGAAGTACGCGCCTGGACCATCACCCAGGGTTTTACCGCGCCACAGGCAGCAGGGGTTATCCATACCGACTTTGAGAAAGGTTTTATCCGTGCCGAGGTGATCAAATACGAGGATTTCGTAAAATTCAACGGATCAGAAGCTGTGATTAAAGAAAATGGCAAAATGGCCGTAGAAGGTAAAAGCTACATAGTGCAGGATGGCGACATTATGCACTTCAGGTTTAACGTATAGTTGCTGCGATACAAGAATTAAGAGTCAGGAATCAGGACGAGTTATATTGTTTTGGTTCCTGGCTTTTTTGTTTGTTATGAAATAAAAAACGCGTCATGCGAGGAGGAACGAAGCAATCTCCGATCTACAGAGCGGCTCTGTATAGTTGGGGATTGCTTCGTTCCTCGCAATGACGCGTTTTTTTAACTTTCTTTAGATCTTGTTTTCTGATTCTCAATTCCTGAATCTAAATCTACCCCTCAGGCTTTCTCGTAAAATTTATAGAACACATCCGGGTTTTTGATCCCGTAGTTTTTAATATCGGCAGATAGCGACACCCAATTATTTACGGTATATTCTTTAGTACCTGTTTTCACCTCGTTTACAAAGCGGAAACGTACGTGATCGCCTTGCTCAATGCCGTCAAATGTCGGTGCATTGGGTTTTATATTGAACTTTATTTTGTAGCCGTTCACCACTTCAACCACGGCGCTTTTCCATTTCCCGTTAGGATATTTTTGGATGGATGTTACCTGCCCGTCGGTAAAGCGTACCTTGTTAACTTCGTACAAGAACGGGTATTGAGGTATTTTATCGGCCTCAACCAGTTGGAATATCTTTTCACCGTTTTTAACTATACTGGCCGGCTGTATATCTACCGGTGTACCCTTACCGGTAACTGTACTAAAGGCGGTAAGCGTTATCATATCACCGGTTTTCAGCTCGCCTTTTAATTGCTTTTCCTGCCCGTATTGGGTACGCATGGTATACTCGTAACCGCCGGTAGTTAATTTATAGCCCGATGCCTTGCCATGCGGCCCTACACTATCATATTGGCCGGTTACTTTGTATTGCTGCGCTTTGCCGAGCACAAGATTAGAGGCTTCCGTTTTTTGCTTAAACTCGGCAGAGTTTTTAAACACCTCGGTTTCGGCAGTACTTTTTAAGTAAGCAGCCGAGCGCTTTACTTTTTGCCTGTACTTGGTAGTATCGGTAGTAAAGTAAAAGAAGTTGTTATACCCTTTAAGATCTACCTTCAAATCCGTGCTTTTATAGCTTACGTTACCTGTACCAAAGTTTTTAATGGCGTTGGCTTTTACTATTTCTTCAATTTTAGCCATATCCGCTTCGGTGTACAATTTATTATCTATCACATAGGCAGGTATTTCGCCTGTTTGCAAATCATTGCTCATACCACCACCCGATGGCATGTGGAATATTACTTTATCAAACTCGGTACCGTCGTTGTTCTTTAAACGCAGGCGGGTGTAAAACTGTCCTTCGGGAACGGCGGCTTCTTTAATGAGATTTCCTTTTTCAATGGCCGTCATTTTTACAATTTTGCCGTTTGTTCTTATCTCCACCACGCCATCTTTACCCTTAGCGCCGTATTTGGTATCCTTGCCCGCAGCTGTAATGCTGGATGATGATATACACGAGCCGCTGATGGTGTACAATAGTTCGTCGCTGTATTCCTTCCCCTGGATAATTACCAGCGGGTGCGGACCCAGTTTATCCAGCTTGCCAACGGCGCTGATACGCTGCTGTTGCTGTTTACCGTTATCGGTTTTAAAATTGGCGAAGGCCAAACAGCTTACCACTGCCACCGGCAGCATAAGTACGTAAATTAACTTTTTCATATTTGATGAGGGTTTGTTGAACAACATACTGATGCGCATTTTAAGCGGCACCTTACTAAAACTGTGGTATAACAGGTTGTTATCGGCAATTGAAAGCCGGAGCAGCAAATTGGCATACATGCCTTTATCAGCATCGCGGGCAGCTATTTGATCTACCTCAAACTCGTGGTTCTCTTCTACAGAACGGATGTAGGCGTAAACAAAAGGATTGAACCACAGAATGATCTGCACCAAGCGTACCAGCAGCCTGTCTGCCGAATGGAAGAGCCTTACATGCAGCATCTCGTGCGCCAGTATCTGCTTAATCTCGTCGGCATCAAGCTCATCGTCGTTTAAAAATACGATGTTCATGAACGAACTATTGGTGCCCTTGCCCCTGTTTTTAAGCACTTTTACATTACCTATCTGCATCAGTTTTTCGCCCCTGGCACGTATGGCAAATACCGCCAGGGTGATCAGCAACTGCGCCATGGATGCTACGGCAGCTATGTAGTAACCTATCTTGATCAACTCCATCCAATTAATACCTTCCTCTGCCGCAACGGGCGCGGTTACTGTTATTTGCTGCTGTACCTGCGGGGCCACGTATTGCTGCATAATGGGTTGCTGCACTATTACTTGGGGCACGGCACTTACGGGTATGCTAAGCGCCGGTATTACAAAGCTTAGCGCCAGCGAACTTATCAGATACCAGCGGTTAAGCGTAAAGAACGTTAACCTGCGCAAACATAAAAAGTAGAACAGGTAGAACAGCCCGGTACAGGCCGATACCTGGAGCAGATAGATGAGTGTTTTCATTTTGAGGTATTTTGGTTGATGATGTCCTGTATCTTCCTGATCTCGTCTTCGCCAAGCTTTTGCTCTTTTACCATAAATGATAACAGGCTTTCGGCCGAATTATCGAAATAGCCCGATAACATTTTTTTGAACGATACCTTACGATAATCGGCCTTTGAAATAAGGGCGAAATACTCGTACGTTTTACCATAGGCCTTGTAGCCCACATACCCTTTTTTTTCGAGCAGCCGCACTACCGATGATATGGTATTGTAAGGCGGTTTAGGGTCATCGGGCAGGGCTTCAATAATATCCTTTACAAAGGCCTTTTTTAGCCTCCATATCACCTGCATAATATGCTCTTCGGTTTTGGTTAACTCTTCCATACAACAAACCTATAACTAAATTTTAAGTTTTACAACTTATTTTTAAGTTATATAATTTATTTTTCAGTTTTCAGGTTGAAATGAGTTAAAAACGGCGGTCATTTTGGATACAACAAAAACCAAAACGGCTACACTTCTCTTGTACTTATACGGCATCTTTGCTGTATCAAAAACTAAGAAACTCATGATAGCAGCCAAAGGATATGCAGCACAAAGCGCAGAAAGCGATTTAACCCCATGGAATTTTGAACGACGCGAGCTTGGCCCGCATGATGTACTCATTAATATAGCCTATTGCGGTGTTTGCCATACCGATATTCACCTCACCCGCAACGAGTGGTTCCCGGGCATCTTCCCGATGGTGCCGGGGCACGAAATTGTTGGCCATGTTGCCGCGGTTGGCAGTCACGTTAAAAACTTTAAACAGGGCGACCGTGCAGCCGTTGGTGTAATGGTTGATTCGTGCCTGCACTGCGAAGATTGTCTGAACGGACAGGAACAATTTTGCAGCGTAAGCCCGGTGCTTACCTACAACAATCTCGATAAAACCGGAACTCCCGCTTATGGCGGTTACGCCAGCAACATTGTAGTGCCCGAACATTTCGCCCTGCATGTGGCCGAAAAGCTTGATTTCGCGGCGGTAGCTCCCCTGCTTTGCGCGGGCATTACCACCTACTCGCCCCTACGTAAATGGAAAGTTGGTACAGGCCATAAACTGGCCGTAGTTGGTTTAGGCGGCTTAGGGCACATGGCCGTAAAATTTGGTGTGGCTTTCGGTGCCGAAGTAACTGTATTAAGCACCTCCCCTAACAAAGCCGAAGCCGCCAAAAAACTGGGCGCGCACCATTTTGTGGTGACTAAAGATGAGGCGCAAATGAAAGAGGCGCTGAAATCGTTCCATTTTATTATCGATACCGTGGCCGCCGATCATGATATCAATCCGTACCTTGCTTTATTGAAAACCAATGGCGTGTACATTAACGTGGGTATGCCTGCCGAACCATGGAAGCTATCATCTTTCAGCCTGGCTACCGGTAATAAAGTAGTAGCCGGTTCGGGCGCAGGTGGCCTGCCCGAAACACAGGAAATGCTCGATTTTTGTGCCGAACACAACATTGTGTGCGACATTGAGTTGATCAACATAAAAGATATACATTCCGCGTTCGAGCGCATGCTGAAAGGCGATGTACTGTACCGTTTTGTGATAGATATGGCTACTTTATAAGTAAATAAGATGAAAGCAGAGCACAAGCCCCCATACATTTTCAATTCGGTTGCCGAGTTAAACCAGGCTTTGGGCCTGCCCAAACCGCTGCACCCGCTGATAGCGCTAAATGATTATAAAAATATTACTGCCGATACCACCGAGCTATCAAAGGGTATGATGACCAATCTTTATAAGATATCGTACAAAAAACATTTTTCGGGCAAAATAAAGTACGGACAGCAGTATTATGACTTTGACGAAGGCGGGCTGTGCTTTATATCACCCAATCAAATAGTTTCAAATATAGAACCGGCACTTGACTATGAGGGGTTTTCGCTGATGTTCCACCCCGATTTTATCAGGAACTATCCGCTGGGCAAGAGCATCAAAAATTACGGCTTCTTTTCGTACACTGCATCTGAAGCCCTGCATCCATCCGAAAAGGAAAAGGAAACCATCATCAGGATATTCAAAAGCATCCAGGAAGAGCTGGAATTGCCCATTGATCAGTATAGCCAGGATGTGATCGTATCACAAATTGAGCTGTTGCTAAACTATAGTAACCGTTATTATAACCGGCAGTTTATAACCCGAAAGGCTGTTAACCACGATTTGCTAAGCCAGCTGGAAGATCTGCTTGAAAACTATTTCGATTCGGAAAAATCATTGCTCTCCGGCCTGCCATCAGTACAGCAAATAGCCGACGAACTGAATGTTTCGCCGCGTTATTTGAGTGACATGCTGCGCGTACTTACCGGCCAAAACGCCCAGCAACACATCCATAATAAACTGATTGAAAAAGCTAAAGATATATTGAGCAGTACCAACCTCACCATTGCCGAAATAGCTTACCAGCTTGGTTTTGAGCACCCGCAATCGTTCAATAAGCTGTTCAAACGTAAAACCAATGTATCGCCGCTGGAGTTCAGGCAATCGTTTCACGGTAACTAATGCAACGAAAAGGTGTGAACCAGGGCCTCACAAATACACAACATTCACTCCTTTAAAGAATACGAGTGTGAAACAAGTTGTTGTATGTCCAACAGTCTACATTTCGCATAACAACACTCATTATCAATACACTTCATTAAAAAAATGACCATTTTTATGATCAGCATAAAAATGGTCATCTCTATTTAGGTGGCTCGTTAAGCCATGTATTATTCGGCAAATTTGATCTCTACCCTTCTGTTCTTTTTACGGCCATTAGCGGTAGCATTGGTAGCAACGGGTTTGGTATAACCATATTCGGTAGCCGCAATGCGCGATTCTTTAGCCCCGTTTTTTATCAGGTAAGCCTTAACAGCATCGGCACGTGCTTTTGAAAGTTTCCAGTTGTATACATAGCCCCCTTTGTTATCGGCATAACCACCCAATTTTAAGGCAGCATCGTTATCTACCATTAATTTTGCTACTTTGTTTAAGGTAGCATACGCGCTTTCGGGCACGGTGGCTTTATTAAACTCGAACTCCACGTTTTTGAACGTCATGGCGGCTAATACCTTGGCCGGGATAATTTTATCTTTTGTCGGTTTAGGCGTAGCGTGCGCGTAAACCATTGAACATACCACCACGGCCATACCCGCCAACAGCGGTGCCGTCATCTTTAAAAATTTTGTTTTCATGCGATTGTATTTTAAGTTTATTGATTAATGGCTCGTCGCAATTACCGCACCGCTGCAAACAGGTACTTGTTCAGCAATACAACAGTGTTGTAAACACATAGCGAAAAAGTGTGAAACTATTGTTTTACAATCCTTTACCTATATGGTAGTTATTATCATCCAACACTAAATAATTATAGGCCAGCATAAACAGTAAGCCCATCAGCAGGGCTAAAGCACCTATGGCCAGGTAAGGCGGTCGTGCTACCATTATAACAGGTTCACCTACAATTTTTAACGATTGCGTATCGGCATCTAATTGGGTTTCCTGAGCTTTTTCGTGCAGCAATCGTGTTTGTATGGCTAACAGTTCGTTTTGCTCGGCTTTAAAACTTTTGTTGAATGCGCTGCGGTTGTTCAGCCGGGTTTGCAGTTTTAATATATTGGCGTTTATGCCGGTATCTAACTGGTTTTGCACGGCCAGCAGTTGCTTGTTTACAAAAGCAAGTTCATCGCTTACGTCAAAATCGGCAGTCAACAGGTGCTGTTTATCGTTTTGCAGTTTGTTATAATAATCAACCAGGGTAATGATCACCTTGCTATCTACCTCAAACGTATTGGGAATCTGCTCGAAATGATCGATAGGCTTTTTAACATAATAATCCAGCGCCTGTAATGATTTTATCACCTGCACAATATGTTCGCGCCCCGTTTGTTCACCATTAGCCGAAGCATAACTTGCCAGTCGTTTTGAAACAAGCTGTATACTATCCTTAACTTCGGTAGCCCGCTTAACCCGGTTATCCGGCTTGCTGTGTTTAGCGTTGTATTTACGCACAATGCCACGCAATACCTGTTCGCCTTTGGCCGGCGAATCTGTTTTTAATTTAAGGGTTACAGTATTATCATCACCTTCGGCTGGTGTAACGGCGATGCTGCCATGGTAGTTGTGCGGTACAAACTTATCTTTCAAGTTTTCCACCTTTAACGTAACGCCTTTGTTAACGCTCGATGCCACGGTTAAAGCGATATCATACCCGGGCGGGTAAAACCACCGGTACAAACCGTAAGCAGTAATTAAAAAAATACTGATGGCTACAACGTACTGCGTTACGCCAAACCGTTTTGGGGGTTCAACATATCCGTAGTAACCTTTTTTGCCTTTAACCATGTTGCTCATAAGTGGTATATACAGAGCAAACTACGTGCTACAGCGCACAGTTGGTTTTGTTAAAATACTGATTGTTAATTATTTGTGAACAACCGTGCAATTTTCACAAAAACCTTCACGGTTTGTTATCCAAATTAAAAAAAGATGGCTGTAGAGTTAAAACCAGGCAGGTGTGTTATAAGTATTATAAAAAAGTTGGGAAACGAAAGCCATAACCTAATAAAGTAAACCATCAGGATAGAAAAATTACAGAAATACCAACCATTCAATGAGCCTATTGCTCTTACTGATTGCTTACAATTAAAGTACATACTCTTAATGCGAATTAAAATTATGTTACATTAATTAAACATTAGCCTTATATTTAGATGGTTAAGAAACTATTGATTGTATATGCCAGTCCACCACGCAGCCTTATCACATCAAGAGGAGAGGATGAATAATGCTATTGCCCGTATTGCCGAAACTGCCGATATGCTGCCCGGTGTTGTGATCATACACCAGCTCAGCTCATTCCAAATCAGGTATATGTCGCCACGTGGCTTGCAGCAGCTGGGTATTTCGCTCGATGAAGTAACAGGTTTAAGTGTTGAAGAATACCATGCCAGGTACTTTAATGCCGCCGATGCCGCTCAATATATGCCTGTTATCCGTACTATGTTAGATCGTAATACCGATGATCCTATCACCTTTTTTCAACAGGTACGCATTAACGCCGGCAGCAACTGGATATGGCACATGAGCAGTATGCGCATATTTATGCGCGATGCTGATAACAAACCCTTGCTTACCATCACCATGTCGTTCCCTGTTGATCCGCTACAGCATATCACAACCAAAGTATCCCGTTTATTGGACGAAAATAATTTTTTGCGCAAAAACTCGCAGCAGTTCACCTTGCTGGGCAAGCGCGAACGTGAGGTTTTAAAACTGCTGGCATTAGGCCAAAGCGCAGGCGAAATTGGTAAACAGCTGCATATTTCATCCACCACAGTTGAAACGCACCGCCGTAACATTAAGCAAAAGCTTAAAGTAAAAACACCTTATGAGCTGGCCGAATTTGCCCGTGCCTTTGATTTAATTTAATACAGGAAAAGTCATAGCGCTCCGCGGATTTGACCCTTCCCGCAAGAGCGCCGACCCCACTAATTCACGTTAAGGTTCGTTAGTTGTTTGCTGCCATTGCGCTCTTCGAGCACATAAGTTTTTTGGTCGCAAAAACTACACTTAAAGTGTTTGATAGATACCCAAAAGAGTAAGCTCTTTACCCAAAAGCCACGCTTAACGCGGGTGCTTAAGGTGCCTTTATTACATTTACGACATTGCCTGTCGGTTTGCATCAGTTTCATCGTTAGTTTAAATTAGTTTATGGATGCCGGAGCATCCATAAGAGGCAACTAAATTTATTAATAGGGGAATTTTAATCAACGTAACAATATTGCTTATTAAGCACCGCTAAGATAGTAGCGCGATACATCAGCCTGAAATAATAGAGGGTGGACAAATGGTGGACAAACGATTTTTATACAGGTGGACAGATAGTGGACAGTGCTATTATACAGACTGTTATAAGCTTGATATAATACCTTCGAGGGTTTCTTCGGCATTAATATTCATCTTTTTACGGAGGCGCTGCTTAGCTTTTTTAACCCCTTCGTTAGTTATACCCAGCATATTGGCCATCTCGCGGTTATTAATTCCAAGTTTAATTAGCGAGAGCATGCGTACATCAGTTTCGCTGATATTGGGGTAGGCCTCTTTTAACTGGGGGAAAAAGCCTGGATGAACCTTCATGAAGAGTTGCTTAAACTCGTTCCACTTTTTATCCGTCATGATGTGGGTTTGCATCAGGTCGTTCAGTTGCTCCACCCGTTTATCATCGGCGTATTGCACGCTTAATTGGTCTATCTCGGTTTTAAAGTTTTGTATCAGGTCGTTCTTTTCCTGTATGTTTTGAGTATAGCGTATCAGCTCATAAGTGGCATTCTTCAGGTCAACATCGGCCTTATTCTTCTCTATCAGTAATATCTCGCTATCCTTGCGAATCTTCAGTAGCTTACGGTTATAAATCAGGGCGATAATAATAGTCACCAACAGCAATACAATAATTACACTGTTGCGCCTTAGCGATTGCACCTGCGCGTTTATCTTTAATTGCTGCAGGCGGGCTTTATATTTCTCCTGTTCAAAATTGAGCCTCGCCCTTTCAACCGCCGCCACATTATCGCGCATGGTTAAAGCAAATCTGGTTGCCTCAAACTTTTTGCGGTAATTAAGCGCATCCTGCAACCTGCCCGCTTTTTCGTAGTAAATAGAGTTGAGCTCATACAAATGCACCAGTAAATTAGGTGAATCTTTTTCGAGGGCTATCAGTTGCGTGGCTTGCTTAAGCATCTCCCCCATTTTGGCTGCTTGGTTTCTGTAAGCCGCAATGGTTGTAAGGCGTAAAAGGGCCAGCGTAGCGTTGTTATATTCTTTGTATTTTAATGATGCGTTATAATCGTTTTCAATAAAGGGTATGGCCTTATCGTATTGCCGCTGCATAAAATATACCGAGCCAATATTGCCATTGGTAATACCCATCCAGGCGCTATCGCGCAGTCGCTTGGCCATATCAAGAGCCTGGTTAAAATAGGTTAACGCGCGGGCATAGTGTTTCCAGTTACGGTAAACAAGGCCCATGGTGTTAATGGTATTAATGGTTCGGCGGGTATCGCGCTTGTTGTGCTTTAAGGCCCTGTTGGTGTAAATTAATGCAGCATGGTAATCGCCTATGCCATAATAAAAATCACCCATTTGAAAAAAATACAGGCTCATATTAGGTACTTTCTCATACCCCACTCTCTTAAAAATATCCAGCGCTTGCAGCAGACAGCGTATGGCTTGGGTATTGTGTTTAAATATGGAGTAATAAATGGCCTTACGGTGCAGGTAGATGGCCTCTTCTATAGGCATCTCGTTTTCACGTGCGAAATTAACAGCAGCCTGATAGTAATTATCGCTTTGGGAATTATAGCCATAATTTACCGAGTAATAATCGGCACGCATATCATAAACTGCGCACTCCAGTTGTTTATTGGCTGTGTTTTGGGCCAGCAATGTAAGCTTATCCAGCTGAGCCATGGCGGTAGCTTCATTAAGTTCTCGGCAGGTAGCTTTATACAGGTTTTGGGCTTGGTCTATCAGGTTGGTATCTCTGCTGGTTTCGAGTTTGCTAAAAAAACCATACTTGGAATTAAGCTCGGTTACAGATTGCGCACAGGCATTATAGACCGCAACGCAGCAAAAAAACACAAGAATGCTTAGCCGTATTATAAAGTATTTAAGGGGCATATACTGTGGGCGAAATATACGCAAATAGCAGATAAACAGTGTTAAAATTATAATATTAATACCTATAAGCTGTTTTTTTGCCAATGTTAAAATGCTTATAGGTCAAATCAACTTGTATTTACAGCTAAGGGATTAACTACGGTGTATATACAATCGATATTATTAACAAACACTTAACGCTAATGTTAATTACTCTTAACCCTGGCTTAATAGTTTTGACGCTTACACTAATTCAACACACTATGAAACGTTATCTACTATTTTTACTTGTTTTAGTTGGCCTTGCAAGCTGTAAAAAAGACAAGCCTGCAACCAATCCGCCAACGGAAGAACCCGAATTTTTTGTTAATGAAGACCCTGCCACCTTTGCCGAGGTAGGCACACTTGACATTGGCGAAGCCGGCGCGGCAGAGATTTCGGCATTTGACCCTGCCACTAATCGTCTGTTTGTGGTAAACAACGGCGGCGTAAACAAAATTGACGTGATCGATTTTAAAGATCCATCAAAAATGACCGTGATCCACTCTATATTGATGGCTCCTTATGGCGGCGCGGTAAACAGCGTTGCGGTAAGCAATGGTAAACTGGCCGCAGCTATCGAATCAAGTGACAAGCAAGCTAACGGTAAAGTAGCTGTTTTTAAAACCGACGACTACAGCGAGGTAAAAGTGATCAACGTTGGCGCATTGCCTGATATGATCACCTTTTCGCCGGATGGCAAATACATCATGACCGCCAACGAAGGCGAACCGAACACTACTTATACCAATGACCCTGAAGGTTCAATATCTATAATATCTGTAGCTGATAATTATACGGTTACCACTATCAACTTCGCCGCATTTGCAAGTAAAGAGGCTGAATTAAAGGCAAAAGGTTTCAGGATATTTGGTCCGGGTAATAACTTTTTAAAGGATATTGAGCCGGAGTACATCACCATATCTGACGATTCAAAAACTGCTTGGGTTACCTTGCAGGAGAACAACGCTATCGCTAAAGTTGATATCGCCTCAAAAACCATCACCAACATCTTCCCGCTTGGCTTTAAAGATTACAACCTTGCCGGTAACGAAATTAACGTGAGCGACAAGGATGACAATTCAGTGGAGTTAGCAAAATGGAATGTTAAAGGTATTTATATGCCTGATGCTATCGCGGTAACCGAGGCAAACGGTATTCCATATTTATTTACAGCCAATGAAGGTGATGCCCGTGAGTATGATGCCTTTGCCGAAGTAAAAAGGATAAAAGACATTAAGCTCGACGCGACCGCTTTCCCTGATGCAAGTAATTTGCAGAAAGAAGGCAAACTGGGTCGCCTTAATATTACCACTACCCTGGGCGATACTGATAACGATGGCGACTTTGATGCGCTTTACTCATTGGGTTCACGTTCATTCAGCGTTTGGAATGGTAATGATGGGACACAGGTATTCGATAGCAAAAACGAACTGGATGTTAAAACAATTGCTGCAAACGCATACGACGACGGCCGCAGCGATGACAAATCAGTTGAGCCGGAAGGTATCACTATTGGTAAAATAGGCAATAAAAAAGTAGCATTTGTAGGCATGGAACGTGCCGACGCGGTTGCGGTTTATGATATTACCGATCCAACCAAACCTGTATACCTGCAATTACTAAAAACAGGCGATGCGCCAGAAGGTGTATTGATCATCCCGGCTAAAAACAGCCCTACCAAAAAGAGTTTACTGGTAGTAAGCAGCGAAGGTGATGGTGTATTAAAAGTGTACACACCAAACACTATTTAATCCGTAGATACATAAAAAAAGAAATCCGCCTCGCTTAATTGTGAGGCGGATTTCTTTTTTCACGGCAATGGCGCCACAAATATGTTTTGCTAACTTTACCATACTTAAACCGAAAGCATGGATATTAATGACGATATAAAAATAACAGGAGGCGCTAATATTGGCAGGATACGCGCAACCTGGCCGTTTGCCAATTTAAGCGTAAATCAATATAAGCTTACCATCAACGCGTCGATAATGGGCGGCTATGTTTTTTCCCCGGCAGATATTATCAGTATTGAGACGGCCTCATCATTCTCACTCTTAGGCAGTGGTATTCGCATAAAACACCGCGTTAAAGAGTATAACGACAACATTGTTTTTATTGGCGGTGATGGAGCGAACCAATTGATAACAAAAATTCGACAGACTGGCTTTTTCAACAATATTGATAAGGTACCGGATTATATTATGAGCGAGATTGAAACTACAAGGGCCAATTCCGGACTGATATTTAAAATACCCGTAGCTATTGCAATGTTTGTAATATGGAACGTGCTGACACTATCTAATTTTTTAATTTTCGCCAATAATAAATTTTCGGGCGAAATTTGGGGATTGGGCGCAAAACTGGCCCTGGGCTTTATGTTGGCTTTAGCTATACTTTTATTATTTGTTGAACCAGTTAGCGCACTGATGTTGAAAAAAGGCCGTAGCGTTAACGAGATAAAATCCTTTTTGTACTTTACGATATTTATAACCGGGGTGATGTTTACCGCATCATTTTTTATCCCGAACACTTTATAAAATACAAAAAGCGATCATTTAATTGATCGCTCTTTGTATTTTCAATTATGAATATTGCCTATTTATAGGCAGATACGTGAGTAGTTTTTATAGTTAATAAGAAGGTTTTACCTACGCTTATTTTAACGCTGCGATTTTCTAACAGTGCTTTGATGGCATCGTCAGATTTTAGTGCTTCAAAAAGGTCGCGTGCTACTGCCGATCCGCTGATGTTGTTGGTTACCTTACCGTTATCCATAGCCAGGCTAAAAGTATAGCCCGATTTCCCGCGGTCCCCGGCCGATTCAAAATCTGTAATATTGAGCTTAAAACTTTGATCTTCCACCAGGCTCTTTTTGAGGTGCAAACGAATTACCGGGAGGTATCGTTTCCAGGTAGTTAAATATTTTCTTTCTTCCATTGTGTGCTGTAAAGGTATAATTTAAAGCCGGGTAATTAGCAGACATGGCATTTTTTGATGATTCAATATTAAATTAGCGGTTTTAAGCGATCTTGAAATTTGATATTGGTCTGGTTTAAATTTACTTTTCACTGGTTACCGCAATGCCATATCGTATGGCTGCTTCAAGTACATCAAGGTTTATATCCTTTAAATTTTTAAACTTAATGCAATAGCCGGTCACACTCGCCTTGCCTAATTCTTTTCCATAGGTTTGGGCTAAGTAGGTCTTATCCTCAATACCAAGTATATAAATAGAAATACCCGTTGTGTTTGCACTCATACCAATTTGATAAAATTCCTGGCTTTTTCCATTGGCATATTTTATGGTGTAAATTCCATATCCAATACTGGAGTTACTAACCGTTTTGTTTTCGCTGTTCTTTCCGTCCTCAAACCATAGTTTACCTTCCGGCAATACTTTAATTATCAGCTGATGCAGCGTTTCCATGTCACCGCGCTTTGGCTCGGGCTGGCCGGAGATGTAGTCTTTGATTTGTTCCTGAATGTCCATTGAGATAGAAATGTTAGGTGTCTTGATTGTCCGATTTGCCTTACCTTATTTTCAGTATCGGAAAATGATTAAAGTAGCTAAACAAAACCGCTGAAATAATACTTATTAATTTATTAAATTAGTTATAATAACATTGTATAATTACTTTAAATTTAACAGGTTGTAGCTATGGCCTGTAAATTTAGTAAGATATTCTTTTAAACTATTGAGAGTGAGCAATAACAAGGTTGACATACAGGCAGATATTGAAAAAATTGCCCGTATAGATGCGGTATCAAACATACTTGATGTAGTATGCCTTACCACCGGGATGGGCTTTGCTGCTGTGGCACGCGTTACCGAAACACAATGGGTAGCCTGTGCCGTACGCGACGATATACAATTCGGACTAAAGCCCGGTGGAGAGCTGAAGCTTGAAACCACCATCTGTAATGAGATACGTGAAAGCCAAAAGGTAGTAGTGATAGACCACGTAGCTAAAGACCCGTTTTTCGCAACACACCACACACCGGCCATGTATGGCTTTCAAAGCTATATATCAATTCCCATCACGCTAAAAACGGGTGAGTTTTTTGGTACCCTCTGCGCTATCGACCCAAGACCTAATGAGCTGAACAATACCAAAACGCTGGGCATGTTCCAGCTATTTGCTGATCTGATCGCTTTTCATATCCATTCGGCCGAGCAATTGGCATTGTCTGAAAGCAACCTGCACGAAGAGCGCCAGACAGCCGAACTGCGCGAACAGTTCATTTCCATATTGGGGCACGACCTGGGCAATCCGCTGGGCGCGGTATCCAGCAGCGCACAGGTGTTGCAGCGCATGCCTTTAACTCCCGATGCTGCCAATTTTGTGCGTATTATAAAAAACGCGTCATTCCGGATGAAAGGACTGATAGATAACATACTTGATTTTGCCCGCGGCCGTATGGGGGATGGTATAACCCTGCAAAGCAAAATTTGCGACCTGCAGCCTATATTAACCCAAGTAATTGAAGAGCTCCATGTAATGTGGCCTGATCGTACTATCGAAACCGAATTTGAACTCCGGGAATCATTTAATTGCGATGGCAGGCGTATAGCCCAGCTCTTCTCAAACCTGCTGAACAACGCTCTTACTCACGGTCAAAAAGATACGCCAATCAAAATAAATGCCGATACAAACAACGGCGTTTTTACCCTATCGGTAACCAACGCCGGGCAGCCAATACCGGAAGCCGCCATGGCAAGATTATTCAACCCCTTCTCACGCGGCGAAGTAAAACCCGGCCAACAAGGCCTTGGCCTGGGCTTATACATAGCATCCGAAATTGCCAAAGCGCACAATGGCTCACTCAATGTGGTTTCTACCGAGGAAGAAACTAAGTTTACGCTGCGGTTGGGGTAACAATTCTATTTTTTCAGCACCAGGTCATCTATTTCGCGTTTACCGCTTTCAAAAGTGAAGGTATCGCGCACCTGGTAAAAGTTGCGGGCATCGCTCACGTAATTGTAAGCAAATACCGCGCTTTCAAGGCGTTTATCATCAAAAGTGAACATCTTAAGCAAGTCGGTTAATTGCCCGGTTGATATCTGGCTGTTTTTTAAACCCACCTTTAATACCTTCAGTTTACCTGAATCGAAGGCTTCGGCTTTTATGGTATTATAGAGGTAAGCGTACTCACGTTGTTCCATACCATTAACCCGCACAGGTCCGCGGCCATTACCACCTTCTTCGGGCCGAAATAATACATTATTCCAGTTATCAAGATTATATTTTCCGCGCACAATAATATCCAGTTCTTCGGTAACTTTTAAACCGGTGGCGACACTGTAACCGGCTATGAGGCGGGTATTGGGTTTTATGCTCACATAGTCTTTATACAGCACCCGGTTGCCCTGCGATATGGTAAGCAAATTACGCCCCGGCTGCACCTCGAAAAAACGAAAGCGTTGCAAACGCGAACCAATAAACTGATCATCAAGTTTGATGGTATAATTGCCATTCTCACGGATGGCTATAAATACTTCGGCAGGAGGGTTAAAAGATTGCGCCCTTGCGCTGATCACTAATAGTAATAATGACAGGGTATAGAATATTCGTTTCATTGCGATACAAGGTTAATTGTTTTATAGCTGTATGACCCTGCTTGTAAGCATTTCGTTTAATGGTTACGCACATTTATTGTAGGAAACTAAGCTAAGTAGCAGATAATGAGTTTTAAATATGCTTAATTTAAAAACCCCACCCGGTATCGCGGGCAGGGTATTTAGTTTGATGGTTAAAGAAACTGTTTTGAGTTTGTATTTTAGGGTACATTATACCGTAACATCAACCAATAAGTAAGTGGCGGTTATTGAAGTTGTATTTGCATCTGTACCGCTGTTTTGCGCGGTAAATAAGTTCTCCAGCTCTTGCTGTAAATCTGCTGCCTTACCATTGGCGTTTGCGGCTTCAAAGGCATTCATGGTTGGCCCATAATACAGTTTAAACAGGTTTACAAACTCCGCAGGCGTACAGGTCGCATTAAAAGTGAAGGGTTCTTTGCTGAATTTTATGTTTGCAGCTGCAATACCCGCATCGGTAAATCGCTTAATCACTTCATCTTCCACTCCCCAAAGCATCGGACTAACAAACCCCTCGGGTGGCGGCGGCGTATAAGCCGAACTGATCTTAAGGATCTGCGCTACCAGGGTAGGATCGCCCGGAATCCAGTTGCCCATAATAATTTTGCCTCCCGGTTTGGTTACCCTTACCATTTCTTTAGCGGTTTCATAGGGCCTTGGCGCGAACATCGCTCCAAAAATACTGATCACCAGGTCAAACGAGCTATTATCAAGTCCTTGCAAGTTGCTTGCATCACCCTCCTGAAAAGTACAATTGTGCAGGCCGGCCGCTTGCGCACGTGCATTACCCGCGGCAACAAGGTTGCCCGCTATATCCACCCCTAAAACATCTGCCCCCAGTTGAGCTGCCGGTATGGCGGTGGTGCCGTCGCCGCAACCCAAATCGAGTATACGTGTATTTTTTGTGATTCCCAGTTTTGCTACCAGCGCTTCGCCGCTGCCGCGCATTGTTTCGGCGATCTTCGTAAAATCGCCTTTTTCCCATAGTGCTTTATTCGCGTTCATGTAATTTAATTTTTATCAAAAATACAGACAGTCAACTTCTTATCTTTATCTTAGAAGCCCAAAATAGTGTCTTTAAAGGTCAGGCGAATTAACCTTAAGTTTTGCACAAGCGATGATCAATTTTTACGAAAGCGTATTGCAGCATCCTAACTATTACAGGCAGTTTAGTTGTAACGACACCCTTATTACTGCCTTTAATTGCCCTTTAGAGGCAAGGTTGATGAAAACACGGTTTGCCGGACTTTGGAGCCAGTACAATTATCTTTTTTACGCGGTAGATGGCAGAAAGATCTGGCATACGGCTGATGGTGTTTACGATATTCAAAAGGGAAGCTGCATATTCATCAGGAAGGGTGCTTTCGTACTGGAACAATTGATGGATGTTGGTTTTTGCGTAGTGTTGTTTTTTATACCTGACGATTTTATATGCCATATGCTAAGCGCCAAACTGGGCAAACTCCAACAAAAAGGTAACGCTCACAAGCAGGTAATATCGCTGGAAACCAGCGATACTTTGGCGGCTTTCTTTTTATCTATGTCATCGTATTTCAGCCAGTCGAAAGAGCCCGATCAATCTTTGCTGGAACTCAAATTCAGGGAGCTTATCCTTACCATTGCCGATGATGCCCGCAATGTTGAGCTGCTTTCTTATTTCTGCTCGTTATTGCAAGAACCCCGCCCAATGGCTTTACAAAGGGTGATGAACGATAATTTTCGTTATAACCTAAAATTAGAACAGTTCGCAACGCTGAGCAACCGTAGCCTTTCTGCCTTTAAAAGAGATTTTCAAAGCGCGTTTCAAACCACGCCGGGAAAATGGCTGCTGGAGAAACGACTGCTACATGCTAAAAATCTACTGCTAAATACTGATAAAACCATCAGCGAAGTGGCTTATGAAAGCGGCTTTGAAACCCCATCGCATTTTAGCCGGGCCTTTAAGCAAATGTTTCAAACAAACCCTTCAGTCAGCAGGCAAAAGCACCGGAATATAAAATAAGAGTTAGCGAGCCAACGAATCTTCAAAATCAAATTCACAATAAATAGATGATTTATCTATATTTGCGCGCTTGTTCCCGTAGTTCAATGGATAGAATGTCAGATTCCGGTTCTGATGATGGGGGTTCGAATCCCTTCGGGAACACTTAAATTTCTTTATTACTAAAAAGGGCTCTTCACCATTAGCCCCCGGTAACACAGGCAAAACACACAATTCTTCGACACAAAAAAAAGCGGGCAGCCGCAAGGCTACCCACTCTCTCACAAACAGGTTTTGTTTACCAAACCTAATAACAACAATCACAGGAGGATTATACTATAAACTAAGTCCCCACCTCATTTAAAGAATATAAAACACATTGGCCTGCGCATTACCACTATGCACCGGCGCGTGCTTATCCTCGCTGTGATTATCGTTTAACATCTGTTTCAAATCGCGTTCAATAGTTTGCGATATTGCCGTTGTAGGCGTATCGGTAGGTTTATTTTCAAATGGATCCTGTAAGTGGATGGCCATTTTTTCAACCAGCATAAACGCGGCTGCAATAGCAACAATTAACGGCACCTCAAACATCCCGAAGTATTCTATCAGTCCGAAAGGCATCAGCGCGATGAACAAGTACAACGAAAAATGTATATACAAGCTATAAGTTACCGGAAATACGGTATTCTTGATCCGCTCGCATTTACCCATAGAATCGCACAAACGGGTAAGGGTGCGGTCAAGCTCTACCTGCTGGTATTCGTTGATCCAGCCGTTGGTATAAGCCAGGCGTATATCCATACCATGCAGTTTAAGCAGGCTGTTAGGCATATTGCTGAAACGCTTGGTGTATTCTATTTCTTCATCAAGCAAAAACTCGGTGCTGCGCCCATACGCGTTTTGGTTACGTAACGAGTCGCTAAGGCTGTAACACCAGGCTATCTGCCGCCTTACAAAGCGTTTTTTAAACGATTCTACCTCTTCGCTAAAGCCATTATTATCTAAAAACGTAGTGAGCTGACGTGTAAGCGAGCGCGAATCGTTCACGATAGAACCCCAGATTCCCCGGGCCTCCCACCACCTGTCATACGCCTGGTTTGACCGGAAAGCCAGCAACAACGATATAATGGTAGCCAGTATAGCCGGTACCGCGATAGGTATTGAAATACGCATGTGCGGAAAATATTGGTGTACCAATGCTATGCTAACCGCAAATACGCTCACTAATATCAATTCGTACTTTATTTTTTCTACCACATATTTAATGGGTATGTTTTGCTTTAGTAACATAGTTTTAAGTTTTAAAGTGTATAAAACCGGTTTTAAACTTCCTGTTCTTCCAGCTCCGCTTGTACGGTGGCCGGTGTTTCGGCAATAGTTTGCGGAGCCATGTTCACCTCGGTTAATGGCAGGTTTATTACGCTCAGGCCACAACGGCTTATCAGCGTAGCCGGGTCGAAGCTGTTTTTAGCCAGTTTTGCAATGGTATAACCTTGCAGGTTAACAATGGCGTCAATTTCGTGTGCTTCGATGAAGTGCTTAAACAGCGTAACCGTGTTGCCGTAGAAAAACTCTACCCTGATATTGCTGATATTTTCGCTGTAAAAAGCTGTTATTTCAAGGCATTTATCATTAAACTCTTCGCTCACGTACTGGTACTCGCGGCTGCGGCGTGAAAGCATCAGCAGATCAGTTATAGAATCGGACAAGCTAAAGAAGTGCATCAACACGATATCGAATTTATCGTTAGGTTGATTTAATACTAACGAATGGATAACATCCAAAGATTCCATCCTGAAATCTGTAGGGATTATGATCTTTTTTACTTGCATGGTATTAAATTTTATTGTTCAACTTTGATACTACAAGTATCCGCACAGCGCATTAGAATGATTTAAGAGCGAGATTAGAGAATGATTAGAATTGAAAATAATTTGTATTTGGGGGAATTGAGGGCTTTTACTGCTTGTGTAGTGCGGCGCTGTCGCGAGTTTAGCATAGCGTAACTCGTGACCCACATGGCGTAAGCTTTCAGCTTACGTGAAAGAAAGGGCTTGTATGTTTGCGGCGGGACGCCGCGGGGTAGCTGACACTTGGCTGGAGCCAAACGACTCTGGGGGGCAGAACGCATTAGAGCAACTCACCCGATCTTCGCTTCGCTGGATCACCCTCTCTACTTCGTAAAGAGGGATTTAAAATTCTAATTTTTAATTTATTTGCGTCCTCTTTTCTCTTGCGAAATAGAGGACCATTCAGCAAAGCGCATTCAGAAGTTATTCATAACTATGCAAAAGCACTACCCTAACATAACCTAAAAAATGCGGCATCGTAAGGAACGGGGAGCACTATCCTTGCCACAGCACAACCCAACATAGTTCCTTGCGCAGCCGCGACTTTTCTTTTTTGGTACTTTTTTCTTTTGGGAGAAAAGAAAAAAGTACTTCCACTAACGTTCAATAAAGCAGAACCGTTCCTAACGAAGAACTAACTAAGTAAGCTGAAAGCTTACACCATGCTGTGTCACGAGTTACGCTATGCTAAACTCGCGACAGCAAAATTTCGTCTATTTAACAACACTAACCTCATCATCGTCAGCAACAACCGGCAGCATGATCCTGATCTCGGTACCCTCGTCTACTTTTGATAATATGGCGATACTTCCCCTGTGCAGGCGGATGATGTTTAAGGCCAGCGGCAGGCCTACCCCATGCCCTTCGTATTCGCCGGTGTTTGATGCCCTGAAGAAAGGCTCAAAAATATGCTGAACCTCTTCCTGCGGAATACCGATGCCTTCATCCTTTACACTAAAAATGATATTCCCTTTTTCGGGGATCAGCTTTAGTACCACGGGTTTATTGTCGGAGTATTTGCAGGCGTTAAGCGCGATGTTGCTTAAAGCCAGCTTAAGCAGGTTAATATTACCGCGGGTTTTAAGCAGGTCGTTATTTTCGGGCAATGCTGATAGGTCTATCGCCAGTTTATTGGCCGGGTTAATGTAATCTACCGCTTCCTTTATCAGCCAGATCAGTTCATCGGCACGTATATCTTCCCAGTTTTGTTTTTTACCATCGAAACCTGTTTGTGCCAAACCGAGCAAACTGGTCAATATATCCTGCAAACTTTGGGTAGCGGCCCATATTTCGTTGTACGTTTTATAATGATCGGCTCCCGGCTCATCCCGGTTTTTGAGTGCGATTTCAACCTCGCCCTTAATTATGGCCAACGGGGTACGCAGCTCGTGCGAGGCGTTGCTAACAAAGTTATTCTGCGTTTCAAAGGCCGTTTCCAGCCTGTTCAGCATATCGTTAAAGGTTTGGGTAAGCTCGGCTATCTCGTCCTCCCCTTTTCTATCTTCCAGCCTTAAATGCAGGTTACTGGCTGTTATAGATTTCACCCTTTTAATAATACTGCGTACCGGTTTCAACATTTGGTACGAGAATATTTTACCAATGGCATAAATTACCACAATAGCTATAAAAAAGCCCGTTATCAATATCCTTTGCAGATTTTCCAGTTCTTTTAATCCATACGGATCTCGGGCCGAAACTACCACAATGATCTGCGCATTGCCGGTCCCGAACCGCCGGCCGGCATACAGCGTGTTCTCTTTCTTAAAACGGGCGGCGCTATTCCGCAGAATATTCCTCACCAGTTTAGGAGGCAGATCCTGCGCTTCGCCCTTAGCATTAATATTTTTGGTTTTGATGATGTACTCATGCTCAGATGGCAGCACCTCCAGGTAACGACGGCGCACCTCGCGGTACACATCTACACTATCGTTATTGTTTGAACTATATATTTGCGCGGCAAGGTTAACGCGGGCTTCCAGTCGCTTATAAAAATCTTCAAAGGCAAACTCGTGGGCAAAATAAAATATAGCCCCCATCAGCAATACCACAATGGATACGGCCGAGCCTAAAAACAGCAGGGTTACCTTTCTTTGTATCTTCATGTTCAGGCAGCTTCGCTGCGTAATATATAGCCCATACCTACCACGGTATGTATCAGTTTGAGATCAAAATCGCGGTCTACCTTTTTACGCAGGTAGTTTACATATACATCAACCACGTTGGTGCCCATGTTAAAATCTATATTCCACACGTTCTCTAATATTTCAATTCGCGACAGCATGCGGTTACGGTTCTTTACCAAAAACTCCAGCAAGCGGTATTCGGTAGCGGTAAGTTCAATCGTTTTATCGCCGCGTTTAACAGCCTTTGAACTGGTGTTGATCTCCAGATCGGCCACACGCAGGGTATTTGACTCCTGGTAACCGGATTTACGCCGCGTAAGCGTGCGTATGCGGGCGTTCAGCTCATCCAAACTAAAGGGCTTCACCATATAATCATCGGCCCCGCTATCTAAACCTACCACAATATTTTCGGTAGTGCCCAGCGCGGTAAGTATCAGTATTGATGCCGACTGGTTGGCATTACGCAGGTTTTTACATACTTCAAGGCCATTCATACCGGGCAGCATAATATCCAGAATGATCAGGTCAAAATCGGCTTTTATGGCCATGCCCAGCCCAGTTATGCCATCCAGCGCTACGCTGATCTCGTGCCCCTCCGCGGTAAGATCGCGCTTTATTATGGATACCAATTTTGGCTCGTCTTCTACTAATAATATCTTCATCAATAATGCCGGTGGCTGTTTAAAGTAATGTAAGCTTAAAAACTAAACTACAAAAAAGTTTTAATTTCAATAAAACCATGCGTTTTGACAAAGTTACAAGGCTTTGCTTCTTTTTTACTTTTTAAAACCTATATGTGTTAATTTAAGTATTTTGTGCCCTATTTATTTTTACACTATTGCTCCGTTTACATCATGACATATTGTTTAGGCATTAAAGTAAAAGAAGGGTTGGTTGCCATTGCCGATACACGCATTACATCGGGTACCGATACCACCATTAAAAAGAAGATAACGATAGAACAAAAAGATCATTTTTCGCTTTTTATCATGACGAGCGGCTTACGATCTGTACGTGATAAGGCCATCGTTTATTTTACAGAGCTGCTGGAAACCAAGGAGTATAATAAGCTTTATAAAGCGGTAAATGCCTTTGGCGAACAGGTAAAGCGCGCGGCCGAAGAGGACAGGGTATCGCTTGAAAAGGCGGGTTTCAGGTTTGACCTTAATACCATAATAGGTGGCCAGCTGAAGGATGATGACGAGCACAAACTGTTCTTGCTGTATCCCGAAGGTAACTGGGTGGAACTGGGGCAAGGCGCGCCTTACGTGGTGATAGGTAATTCGGGCCATGGCAAGGCTATCATGAACCGTATTTTGAACGAGGATACCAGCATGCGCATTGCCCTTAAAACCGGCTTCCTGTCGTTTGATTCTACAAGGGTGAGTTCAAATAATGTTGACTTCCCTATTGATGTGATATTGTATAAGAAGGATAGTTTTGAAATAATAGAGCAACGTTACGAGAAAAAGGATCTTGAAAATATATCAACCGAATGGGCCGAGCAATTGAAGAACGCGCTCGACAATATATCGGAAGACTGGATGGACGCGGCATTTAACAAACTGCCGCAAAATGTATAATTAAAATAGTATATTAACAGTATGAAATTTGATGTATTAGCGGATATGGAGTATACGGCCCAATCACAGGGAACGCTGATACTATGCATACATGCCTTACGAACACCTAACCAAACAGTTATCAACGAAACCTTTACGGTTGAGCCCTACATAAAGGCCGAAGAACTGGTATCGGCAAATGGCGAAAACCGCTTGGTACGCCTTGAAGTGACCGAACCCGGTGAGCTAAAGCTGCAATACCGTGCCACCATTGATAATTGCTACAAACTGATAGATATGAGCGCGGCCGAAGAAGTGCCTATTCATAAGTTATCGCCGGATATATTGCCGTACCTTAACCCGAGCAGGTATTGCCAGTCGGACAAGCTGTTTCGACTGGCGCATAATATGTTTGGGTATATTGAAAGTCCGTTTGAAAAGGTAACCACTCTGGTAAACTGGATCTATAACAATGTGCAGTACCTCAGCGGCTCCACCAATTCGGAAACCTCCGCCTACGATACCGTTACCGAGCAGGCCGGCGTATGCCGGGATTTCGCTCATTTAGGTATTGCCCTGTGCCGTGCCTTAACCATACCTGCACGTTATTTTACCGGCTATGCTTACAAACTGGTACCGGCCGATTTCCATGCCTGTTTTGAGGCCTACATTGGCGGTGAGTGGATACTATTTGATGCCACCAAGCTGGCCCCACTTAATAGTCTTATAAAAATAGCTACCGGCCGCGATGCCGCCGACGCTGCTATAGCCAACATATTCGGCGATTTCATTTTTAACTCCATGCGGGTAAGCTGCGAGCTCGCCGATGATAATTACAAACCCTATTATTACACCCCTCGCAAGCAGGAAGGCTTATCGTATATTTAAGGGTTTTACCTTGATCTGTCATGCTGAGGAACGAAGCATCTGTTATGGATTATTCCTCTGTATAATGTGTTAAAAGCTGTCATTCTGAGCATAGCGAAGAATCTTCTTCTCTTTACAAACTGCCGACAGATGCTTCGTTCCTCAGCATGACAGTTAATGAGTAATACGAGCTCTCTCAGTATTGTCATTTTTAGCGTCCCTGGCTGTTCCATGTTGCTGTTCGAAATATCCTAACTTCGAACAGCGATTGTATGGTAATACCCTTTACTTTACCTCTTCTTTCACTTCATCAGGCACAAAATTCAATTCGGTATCTTGTTCAAAGGCAACGTAGGCACGTTTCCAGGGGTCGTCGCCAAGCATGCGCCAGCGGTGGGCGGTTCCGGTGGTATCGAGAGCTATCAGTATTTCACCGGGGCGTACAATAAATTTTTCGCCGGGGCGGGTTTCAAATTCTAAGGTACCGGTAAGGGTAATTACATATTGTTCAACAGGAGCATTATGCCAGCTGTAGTTTGAATGCGGTGCTGTTTCCTGAAAGCGAATAGAAGCCGCGTTATGCAACATACCTTCGGCAATGCTGCCTTCTATAACATGCGAATGGCCATCATGGCCGGTATACAATTTATAAGCTTTTATCATTAATTTAAATTGAGTTCAGTTTGGCTAAGGTAATCATTACCTTTAAAACCTAAATAATACTACAATCGGCATATAGTCATTTTAACAGATCCATGAGTACTACTACCCCACAATCCTCGCGCGAAATTGAAATTGGCCCGCTGCTGATCAGCATAGCCATACCACTGGTTCTCGGCGTTTTTATCGGCTTTGTATTTACCCGTCCCGAGATACCGGGTTGGTATGCCAGCATTAACAAACCATCGTTTACGCCGCCATCTTGGGTTTTCGGGCCGGTTTGGAGCATCATATATATATTGATAGGTACGGCAGCTTATTTAGTTTGGCAACGGCGAGATGATAGCCTGCAATTTATCAACACCCGCATGGTTTATGTGATACAATTGTTGTTCAACTTTTCGTGGTCGTACATCTTTTTCAAGATGCACCTCATTTTAGGTGGACTCATCATCATCGTGATTCTATTGTTCAGCATACTGCTAACCATCAGCATGTTTTACAAATACAACAAAACTGCAGGCAGGTTATTGATACCTTATTTGGTGTGGGTTAGCTTTGCTACGGCTTTAAACCTGGGTGTATTTTTATTGAACAAATAGTTTTTCGCGGCAGCACGTGTGCCTTATTTGAGTTTTAGTGCTTTGCTGCCTTGGCGGTTAAAAAACTCTATCTATCTTTAGTAAAAATTGTACATTTAAAAATGAGAAAGTTTTTACTCCTCCTTTGCCTATATATCACATACAGCTTTACGGCATCAGCCGATACCATCGCTATTGATCATTTTGTAATAAAAGAAAACCCTTTTGCTAAAGATGAAGTGGCCATTATAGCCACCGATACCGCGGGCAACATCCGCGAAAATGTAAGCGGCATATTCACCTTTACGGTTAACGGTTTTCAGGAAGCGTTAAGCTTTGATAAGGGCACGGCTTTTTACAGGCATAAAATTGATAAATCGATGTTTTTGTACAGTAAGCACGAAAACGATAACGGTACACACTCTATACTCTACTACGTTTACAAACACGATAGCAAGTTAAGCCCATGGCACATCAGCTGGATGTTGTTGTTAGCCATTCCCTGCGCGCTGATATTGCTGGCTTACATGTTCAAGCGCTTTATCATTATAGCGGTGATCATTTTTGTGATCTTCTTTTACTTTAACCACCACAACGGCCTCAGTATACCTACCTTTTTCGAAAGTATTATTGATGGTTTGAAGGGGATGTTTTAGGGGGAAGTCCGGAAGTTGGAAAGACGGGAAGTCCGAAAGTTGTGTGTGTGTGTGTGTGTGGCGATTCCCACTCACTCACTCACTCACTCACTCACTCACTCACTCAACAACTCACTCATTAATTAGAACGGTAGGCCTACACCAAAGTTGAGCTGCATAAAATTGTAGCTTTCCTGGCTATTGTTGGCTTTATACGATTCTTTAAACGAGCCCGACCTGAATAGTTCGCCTCCGTGTTTCAACAGTACCCATTGGTCTGACCCGGTAAACTGGGGATCTTTAAATTTGAAGGCCACGTCGAAACGGAAAACAAAAAAGGTAAGATCGAACCTTAGCCCTGTACCTATACCTATACCTGTTGATGACCACAAGTTACCCAGCTTAAATTCGCCATTAGGGCTTTCATCTTTTTTGCCCAGACGCCAAACGTTACCGAAATCCATAAATACGGCGCCTTTAAGTTTCGAGCCAAAGAAGTTATCAGCAAGGCGGTAGCGGTACTCGGCATTACCAATTATTTTGATCTCACCAAACTGATCAATATACTTTAAGCTGGCACGCGCGGTATCGGCATCGGGCCCTACACCATAGCTGGCACGGTTAAACTGCCCCGGTCCGAGGGTACGCGGTAACCAGGCACGCATATCATTAGCGCCACCCGCATAAAAATTCTTTTCAAATATGAGCTGATTACTGTTACCATAAGGCACACCAATACCCGGGTTAATACGGAATACAAACTGATTTTCGCCGCCTGTATTACGATATATACGCAAATCTATCTCCGTTTTGGCATACTGGGCAAACTCATAGCCAAACAAGGTACGCTTGCCTGTACTGTCGCGCTTGGTGTTAAACGCTTTACTCAATGCCGAGAAAGTATTGCCGCCTACATCCACGCTTCCCCTAAAGTAAATAAAATCGTTATACGAGTTAAGTTTATTGGCATTCAGTTGATACGTATACTGGCTCCCCGAAGTAAAAATAGTGCGACCAATCAAGTACACATAAGAATACCTGTTTTGCTTAAGCAGTTGCAGGCGCGCATCTTCATCTATACGCCCGCGTGAAAACTCAATAGATATAGGGGTAATGGTATGTCTTTTATCTGGTGTTTCAAAAAAATCGTAGGTGATAGAGTTAATAAAGCTCTCCCGTGTTACGAGGCCCTTTTGGTAAAACAACTGGTAGTTACTGGCAAAGGTGGTGTGCGGCACACCGTATTTACCCAATATAGGAAAGTGAAACGGGGTAATAATACGCGGATAACTCAAGCTCACACCCACCTTAAAATCCTGATTCTCTATATTACCCCTGTTTATAGTATTGGTACCGTTATCAAAAAGGATACTCCAGTTAACCTTAATTTGCAATATAGCAGCGCTCTTAAACATATTGCGGTTAGTAAAAGTATTACCCACGTTATAACCATAACGACCCTGATTAAACAGGAACTCGCCCTCAATACGGTTACTCATGCGTTTCAGCGGCGTTATATCAATTCTGGTATCCAGCCGGTAACTACTATCGGCCAGTTTGGTATAGGTGGGGTTGGGTACATTTCTGAATACGTTAAGCTCCGAAAGGCGGGCCGTAGTCAACGCCTGGTTATCTACATTGTAAATTTGCCCTTTCTTTTGAAAAATATAATCAGTTACCGAACGGGGTTTGAATTTTTTAGAAAAATCAACAAACCTGAATTGCGAATCAACCTGGATAGTATCCGCTTTACCGGCGATACGGCTGCTACTGCGGCTAATGATTATAAGGGTGTTATTTATTTTATAAATAGGATGCTCTATTCTTCCGGCCGGGTTATCTATTACCACCTCCACATCAACTGCGCTCTTGTTAAAGGTTGAATCGTAATTGTAGTTGATGTACTGGCGGTAAAAATCGAAGTATCCGTTACGCTTCATTACCGTGTACAGTTCGTCGCGGTCATAGGCAAGGCTGTCGGTATCAAAGCGGCTTCCCGGTCTAACATGGGCCCTGTCGCGATGGTATTGATCGTACAAAGCTTTCACACGCTTATCCTTTATACTATCGGTAAAGCCCCGTATCTTAAATAGCGGCCCTTGCGTAGCGGTAAATATCAGTTCGGCTTTTTTCTTTTTAATGTGTACGCTATCAACAACGGTAGCTTTCAAATAGCCTTTGTTACGCAAAAACTTTTCTATTTGCAGGCGAGAATATTCCACCAAATTACTATCTAACAAGGCCGGCGGTTCGCCAATATTACGTTTACCGTTTTTACTGAAAAGGTAATAAAATTGCAGGTTAAGCCAGTTATTGGGTTGTTGTTCTTTATCAACATATTTAGGAGCAAGTTCTGAAAATTCTTTATCAACACCCTTAATAGTAATTTTGCGTACAAGGGCCTGATTGTCTTTCAACTTGCGCGTAATGCTGCATCCCGAAGCTATTATGAGCAAAAGAATACTTAATATTGTAAGGCGGAAATTAGCAGTGGTTATATATGCTTTCAAAATCTCAAATCAATTTATTAAAGTCCTTACAACAAAAAAAGTTTCGCCGTGAGCATGGTTTTTTTTTAGTGGAGGGCCACAAATCCATAAATGAGTTCGCTAATTCGCCCTACCAGATCGATACCGTGTACCAAACGTACTCGTCTGACCCAAAGTTGCTGAATTTATCGCAGAAAATAAATTTTCAGCAAATTTCACTCAACGACCTGGAAAAGATAAGCGGCCTGAAAACCCCGCAGGATGCCGTTGCGCTGGTAAAAATACCCGAATGGCCCGGTTTAAATTACGATACACTCAAAAAAAAGTTTTCGTTGGTGCTTGATGGCGTGCAGGACCCCGGCAATATGGGCACTATTATACGCACTGCCGACTGGTTTGGCATTTACAATGTTATTTGCTCGGAAGATACGGTAGATGTATATAACCCTAAAGTGGTGCAGGCCACCATGGGCTCGCTATCGAGGGTTAATGTACACTATACTGATATTGAAAAGCTTATACCAAAAATAGCCTTACCCGTTTATGGCGCCCTGCTTAACGGCCGCAATATTTACAGTACCGATTTTGGCAGCGAGGGCCTACTGGTAATGGGCAACGAGGGCAATGGTATACGCCCGGCAATGGAGCGCTTAATCAGCAAAGCCATCACCATACCCAGGCTTGGCGAGGCCGAATCTTTGAACGTAGCGATAGCCACGGCCATATTTTGTTCAGAAATAAAAAGAAATACATTTAAATAAAAGTTGGCAGTGCTAAAAAATAATCACTACTTTTGCATTCCTTAAAAATGGTCGGGTGGCCGAGTGGCTAGGCAGAGGTCTGCAAAACCTTTTACAGCGGTTCGAATCCGCTCCCGACCTCAAGGTTTAAAAAACATTAAAATAAAGCATCATGGGCGTTACTCGTTTAAAAAGAAAAGATAGAAGAAATAAAACTTTCTCTCGTTTAGAAGTACAATTTTTGAAACTGGCTACTAACATACAACCAGGCAGCCGTTCAGCTGAATCAAAAACCAGCCAGTTAGCTAAAAATAACGAAGTTTTAGCAAAACTTGCTGCTGCAAACTAATTCTCTTTTCTACAAAAGAATCTTAAAAAGATCCTGTTAGCCCTATGCCGACAGGATCTTTTTGTTTATACGCTTTATTAGTCCCGGGCCTTCGTAAATAAAACCGGTATAAAGCTGCACCAGCGAAGCGCCGGCCTGTATCTTCTCCAATGCATCCTCTTCGGAATGTATACCTCCCACCCCAATAATAGGGAAAGACGCGTTTGATTTGGTATGCAGATAACTGATCACCTCTGTTGAACGATTGGTTAACGGCTTACCGCTTAACCCACCAGTTTCCTCTTTATGCGGCGATGTTAAGCCATCCCTGCTGATGGTTGTATTGGTAGCGATAACACCAGCAATACCCGTTTCCTGTACAATCTCTACAATATCGTTCAGTTGGTCATCTGTCAAATCGGGTGCTATTTTGAGCAGTATAGGGCGGCTGATGCCGTTTTTGGAATTGCGTTGTTGCAGCGTATTCAATATATGCATCAGCGGTTCTTTCTCCTGCAATGCACGTAGTCCGGGAGTATTGGGCGAGCTTACGTTCACCACAAAATAATCAACCACGTCAAATAAACGGTCGAAGCATTTTATGTAATCACTCACGGCATCTTCATTAGGCGTAACCTTATTTTTGCCGATGTTGCCGCCAATGATTATTCCTTTTTGATGAGCGGGCTGATTTTTGCGGTAAGCAGCAATGCGCTCGGCCACCACATCAACACCCATATTATTAAAACCCATCCGGTTAATCAGCGCGCTATCTGCCGGCAGGCGAAACATGCGTGGCTTTGGGTTGCCGGGCTGAGGTAATGGGGTAACAGTACCCACCTCTATAAAGCCGAAACCGAGATTGGCCATTTCGCCTATCACCTCGCCATTTTTATCAAAACCTGCTGCCAAACCTACCGGGTTAATAAATTTTAAACCAAACACGGTACGCTCTAAAAGCGGCTGTTTATAATCCCATATTGAACGGCTAAGTGCCGCGCCGCCGGGAAATTTATTAAACCGTTTTAGGTTTCTTGTAACAAAGTAGTGAATGTTTTCGGGGTCGAACTTAAAAAGCAGTGGTTTTAACAGACTATACATGCTGCAAAGTTATCTTTTTTATAAAGAATTTGTAATTTGCTACGCTAATGTTTAATAACGACCGCGGTAATTACGCGGCAGGGCATTTTGAATCGTCACAAACCAACATCAATAAAACCAAACAAACCAATGGATCTGAAAGCTACCAGGCGAACTTTTATTAAAACCGCCGCCACCGGCTCTGTAGCCGCTATAGGCCTGCCATCAATTGTTAACGCTGCTTTCGCGGGCGAAAACTTTAAAAAAACAGGGTTAAAAAAAGATGACATCCTGCTTTTTCAGGGAGACTCTATTACCGACTGGGGCCGCGACCGCAGTAAAACTGCCGCTAACGACGCGCAGGGACTGGGTACCGGTTATGCTTACTTAACCTCTGCCGAATTGCTGAAAAGCAACCCGGATAAAAACCTACAGATTTTTAACAAAGGCGTAAGCGGCAACAAGGTTTACGAACTCATCAATCGCTGGAACGACGATTGCATCAACCTTAAACCTACCGTATTAAGCATTATGATAGGTGTGAATGATTTTTGGCATACCGTAAGTTTTGGCTACAAAGGCACATTGGAAGTTTATAAAACCGACTATAAAAAACTGCTCGACCAAACGCAAAAAGCTTTGCCGGGCATCAGGTTGGTTATCGGCGAACCATTCGCTGTAAAAGGTGTAAAAGCGGTTGACGATAAATGGTACCCAACCTTTAACAGCTACCGCGAAACCGCCCGTGAAATAGCCAACGAATACGGCGCGACATTTATTCCCTACCAAAGCGTGTTCGACAAGGCCCAGGAAAGCGCCCCCGGCAGCTACTGGACATCTGATGGCGTACACCCCAGCATTGCAGGCGCAAGCCTCATGAGCCACGCATGGCTTAAAGCAGTGGGAGCTTAATTTTTAGGTGAAAGGAGAAAGGTTAAAGCGGAAAGGTTTTTTTAGGTTCGGGGTTTCAGGTTCGAGGTTCCGGCTTTAACCATTCTCCTTTTACCTTTCAGCTTTAACCTTTCGGCTTTCTCCTTTCAGCTTTAAAAACCGTATCTTTGCGGCCAAATGATCTCTATAAATAATCTTACGTTCGAGATAGGTGCAAGGGCGTTATACGATGAAGCTAACTGGCATATAAAACCGGGCGAAAAAATTGGACTTATCGGCGCTAACGGAACCGGTAAAACCACCCTTTTAAAAATGATTGTAGGCGAATACAAACCTACATCGGGCAGTATATCAATGGCTAAGGACCTTACGTTGGGCTACCTTAACCAGGATCTGCTATCTTACGCATCCGAAAAAAATATTCTGCATGTGGCCATGGAAGCTTTTGAGCGCCAAAACCAACTGCATACCGAAATAGAAAACCTGCTTAAAAAGCTGGAAACCGAGTACACCGAAGAACTATTGCACAAGCTTAGCGATAAGCAAAGCGAGTTTGAGGCGCTCGATGGTTATAGCATTGAATACAAAGCACACGAAATTTTAGCCGGTTTAGGTTTCAGCGAAGCCGATACACATCGCCAGTTAAGCACCTTTTCGGGTGGATGGCGCATGCGGGTTATGCTGGCCAAAATATTGTTACAGGCACCGGATATTCTACTGCTGGATGAGCCTACCAACCACCTGGACTTACCATCCATTCAATGGCTTGAGGATTACCTGAAGGCATTTGACGGCGCGGTGATCATCGTATCGCACGATAGGTGGTTTTTGGATAAGGTGATTAACCGTACGGTTGAGTCGCGCAAGGGCAAGCTTACCGTTTACGCGGGCAACTACTCTTTCTACCTCGAAGAAAAAGCGTTACGTGAAGAGATACAACGCGGCGAGTTCAAAAATCAGCAATCAAAAATACGCCAGGAAGAACGCCTGATCGAACGTTTCCGTGCCAAGGCTTCGAAAGCGAAGATGGCGCAGTCACGCATTAAAATGCTTGATAAAATGGAGCGTGTTGACGATGTGGATGATGATAATCCAAGCGTTAACTTTACCTTCCGTTTCTCCAAGCAATCGGGCAGGCATGTGGTTACCTTGGAACACATCACCAAAAAATACCCGGCTATTGACATTTTAAACGATGCCGAAGCCATTATTGAAAAAGGCGATAAAATAGCATTGATAGGTGCTAACGGCCGTGGTAAATCAACCCTGCTACGTATTGTAGCCGGGGCTGATACCGATTATACCGGTAAATGCGAAACCGGACACAATGTTAGCCAAACCTTCTTTGCGCAGCACCAGCTGGAATCGCTACATCTTGAAAACGAGATCCTCCGCGAGCTGCAATCATTCGCCCCAAGGCATACCGAAACGGAGCTGCGTTCTATATTAGGTTCGTTTTTATTCACCGGTGATGATGTGTTTAAGAAGATCAAGGTACTGTCGGGTGGCGAAAAATCGCGCGTGGCGCTGGCTAAGGCCTTAACCGCCGATGCGAACTTTTTAGTACTGGATGAGCCTACCAACCACTTGGATATACAATCGGTAAACATATTGATACAGGCCATACAACAGTTTGAAGGTACTGTTATAGTGGTATCACACGACAGGTATTTCCTGGATAACGTGGCCAACAAAATATGGTTCATCGAAGATCAGAAGATCAAGATTTACCCGGGTACTTACGCCGAGTACGAGGTTTGGAACGCTAAACGCAAAATTGAGCAAAAAGCCGCCCCTGTCGCACCGCAACCTAAAAAAGAAGAAAAAAAACCTGAACCTGTTAAGCAGCCGCACAGCGAAAACAAAACACAGCAACTAAAAAAGCTTAACCAGGACTTAGCCAAAATGGAACAGCAAATTGCCGAGCTTGAAAAAGCGGCTACCGAGCTGGAAACCAAAATGGCGGACGATAAAATATACACAGATGCTGCGAAGCTGAAAGAAACCAACATGGCCTATCAGCAAAAACAAAATGAGGTAAAGGCCCTAAAACAAAAATGGGAAACCCTCGCCGAGCAAATACTGGAACTGGAATCGTAAGAGGATTACATGTATTAAAAAAGACACAAATACATAAGTGCGTATTCACAAAGGACTCACAATAGCTGTTATAGCTCTTAATGCGTTGATAATTGTAGGCGCAGGACATGGCGTCGGCCCGTTGATACTTTTTGAATTTTTTGCGTTATTAAAACCCTCCAGTTTTTATAACGGCTCCTTGTTTAATACAGATTATGAAAGTTCAATAGTTGTTACTGCTGCTCTTTCGTTATTAGGTCAGACATGTATGTTTCTTTCACTTTTTAACGTACCCAAAAACTTTAATATTACAGGGACAATATTATGCGTTACAGGTTTTTTATATCTAACGCATAATATTGTTAATGGCGACTCATTATCTATGTTTAGCTTCTGTACAGGCATACCTTTTTTAATTTTGGCTATCATGAACATTTACATGTACTTTAGTAAAGTTTATAATTCTGCCAATTAAAATAAATGAAGATCATTCTTAACAAAATATCGTTATGCTGGATAGTATTTTTGTTAAACAGTGCCTTTGCCTTTGCCCAACCTTACGATAATATCGACTACCAACACGAAATAAAAAGCATCGAATGTTATAAAGAGGGGAAACAAGGCTCACTCCCGATGATCAACCTTGGTAGCGACGAAAAGATTGTGATTGGCTTTGATGACCTAAGCGCCCAAACGCGCAATTTTTATTATACCCTCGAACATTGCGATGCCAACTGGAACTCATCAAACCTATCCCCTGCCGAATACCTGCAAAGCTTTACTGAAGACAGGATACTGAACTACAAATATTCATCGGGCACTTATCGTAAATATATCCATTACGAAGTATCCTTCCCCAACAGTAATATTATACCCAAGTACGCGGGCAATTATATTTTAAAGGTATACGAGGATGGCGATCAGAAGAATATCATCTTCACCCGCCGTATATATGTGCTCAATACCCGCATTAATATTGGCGCTACCATTGTACCGTCAAACAACGTTGTTACCCGGCAAACTAATCAGAAGCTGAATTTCCAGGTTGATTATGGCACGCTCCGGGTACAAAACCCGGGTACGGATATCCGCGTATTTGTGATGCAGAATGCCCGCAGCGAGATCGGCATTATAAATATGAAGCCAACTTACATCCGTGGTTCGCAATTGATATACAATGATGTAAACATAAACGATATGCCCGGCCGTAACGAGTTCCGCTACTTTGATATGCGTAGCCTGAAAGCCGGGGCGCCGCACATTGCGCACATTACCCGCGATACCGCCAATGTGGTTGAACTGCTTCGCGATGAAAACCGGGCCAATGCCAATTACAGTTTCCAATACGATAATAACGGCAACTTTTACATACTGAACCAGGATGGTACCGATGCCCGTATAGATGCCGATTACGCGCACGTATCCTTCAACCTCAATGCCAATAAAACGGCGGCAGAGGGATCGGTATATGTAGTAGGCCGGTTCAATAACTATAAGCTTACCGAAAGCAACAAACTGAATTACGATGCCGCCAGCGGCCGTTTTTTCACCACGCTGTTCCTCAAACAGGGTGTGTATGATTACGAATACATTTGGGTTGATCGTAATAATAAAGCCGACGACGTACCTTTAGAGGGCAGCCATTACGAAACAGAGAATGATTACCAGTTATTGGTTTACTATCGTCCGCCGGGCGCGAGATGGGAAGAGTTGGCTGGGTTTCAGCAAGTGAATACGGGGAAGAAGTAGAAGCATGCTTTTGGTAGTGCCTTGTTAGGAATGGTAGTGCTATTATCATCGTTAGTGGATGTTCTTTTTTCTTTTCCTCTCAAAAGAAAAAAAGAACCAAAAAAGAAAAGTCGCGGCTGCGCAAGGAACTATTAAAGTTTCTGCTTTGGCAGGGATAGTGCTACCCGTTCCTTACGATGCCGCATTTTTTCGGTTATGTTAGGGTAGTACTTTTGTTTGAAACAAAAAAAGCAACAGTCGCTACGGCTCCGGCCGAGTGACGGCTATCCCGCGGCATCCCGCCGCTGTACAATAGATGCGTATTTAATAAGTACACTTTTTACCACATGCACAGGTTACGAGGCAGAACGATGTTGGCAATAGCGCAATGTCCTGCCCGTTTTCGCCCGAAGCTGTTTGCTGATGGGAAAAGAGATGACATTTTCTAAAGCCCTCTCCCATGGAGAGGGTTGGGTGAGGCAAAAAAACACGTCATTGCAAGGAACGAAGCAATGTTTAGCTACACAGGCCAAGCGGCTCTGTATAGCTAAACATTGCTTCGCTCCTCGCATCAACGCGAAATGATTTTACTTACTGCTATTCAAATTAGGCAAATCGCTTTTACCTTTCAGGTACCTTTCGAGGTACTGAAAATTAATTTTGGATAATAGTATATAGCTTTGGAAACTGTATGCCGCGCCGTGTGCTCCTTTCGGGAAGATGCGCAGGTCGGCATCTTTACCGGCATCGGTTAGGGCGGTGAGCAGTTGCATGGTGTTGGCCGGGTGCACGTTGTCATCGCTCATGGAATGTACCAGCAGCAAATGATCTTTCAGGTTGGCGGCGTGGGTCATGTCGGCGCTGTTTTTATAGCCTTCGGCATTGTCGCCTACCAGGCCCATGTAGCGCTCGGTGTACACGTCGTCGTACAAACGCCAGTCGGTAACGGGCGAATTGGCTATACCCACCTTAAACACGCCCGGATGGGTTAGCAAGGTATACGTAGTGCTGTAGCCGCCATAGCTGGTACCCATAATGGCCAGTTTAGCGGTATCTACATAAGGTAACGAGCCTAAGTATTTCGCTGTCTCCACAAAATCATGGCTTTCCCATTTACCCAGTTGTTTGTAAACCACCTTCATAAACTTGCTGCCATAGTTGGCAATACCACGGTTGTTTACATCAACCACAATATAGCCGTTTTGGGCAAGCCACTGCTGCCAGCCATTGCCCGAAAAGCGGTTGAATACACCATGCGATTCCGGACCGCCGTAAACGGTCATCACCACAGGGTATTTCTTGGCCGGGTCGAAGTTGAAGGGTTTTATAACGTAGCCATCCAGGTTTACGCCGTCGCTTGTTTTAAATTTGAACAGTTCGGGTGCCGAATAATCATGCCCTTTAAGGTATTCGTTAACTTCTTTGTTATCCTCTAACAGCTTAATGGTTTTGCCTTTATCATCATTAAGGGCAATGTGCAGCGGGGTGCTCAGGTTGCTGTATTCATCAAGGTAATACTTGGTATTGGGCGACATATCCACATCATGGAAACCTGCCAGTTGCGACAGCCTTGTTTTCTTACTGCCATCAAACTTTATCGAATAAAACTGCTGCTCCAAAGGTGAAGCCTCTGCCGACAGGTAGTATACCGTTTTGGTTTCGGGGTTAATGCCGCGTACCTTCAGCATGTCCCAATTGCCTTTGGTCACCTGGTTAAGCAGTTTGCCATCGTAACCGTAACGGTAAATGTGGTAATAGCCGCTGCGATCGCTCACCCAAAAAAACTCTTTCGATTTTTTAGGGAAATAGATCATATCGTTTACGTTGGTGTAAAAATTAAATATGGCCACCCAGGTATTGTTCTTCTCTTCAAGCACTACGCGGTGCGCGCCTGTTTTAACGTTGAAAAAGTACAGTTTCATGTGGTTTTGCGCCCGGTTGAGGGTCATCAGCGCCAGCTCGTCGGGGTTGTTTGTCCAGTAGATACGGGGGATATAGAAATCACCGGTTTCATCAGGCGTAAGCCAAACTTTTTTTCCTGTTGTGGCATCAACCACACCAATTTTTACCGATGGGTTGGCATCGCCCACCTGTGGTAAAGAAATGTTGATATTATCGGGATGCAGACCTTCGTAATTGGTCATCTGAAAATCGGGCACCTTATGCTCGTCGAACTGCCAAAAAGCAATATACTTGCTATCCGGCGACCAGTTCCAGGCTTGTGCCTGTCCAAACTCTTCTTCATATACCCAATCGTAATGGCCGTTAAAAATGCCGTGTTCGTCGGTTGAATCGTTGGTTAACTGTAGTTCTTTCGCGGTAGCAAAATCGTATACAAACATATTGCCTTTACGCTCAATACCTACTTTAGCGCCATCGGGCGAAAGCTCTGCCGAACGCGCATTCTTAGCTGCTTCTTTCAACTGCTTGGTTTCAATATCGTACAGGTAATAGTCGAAAACGCCCGAGCGGCGATAGATGGGCTTAAAATTGCTCTGGAAAACGATGTGTTTGGAATCTTTCGACCATTGGAACGATTGATACGCGAAATCGGTACCGGTACCCGGTGTTTTGAGGCCTTTACTGGTAAATACCAACTCGTCGGCAAGGGTTTTAGGGTTGAGCGAGCGGATATCGCCATTGCTGATGAACGAGTATTTTTCGCCATCGTTGATCCAGTTTACGCTTTGCGGGCCCGACTTGCCGCGCAATTTACCGGCCGACATGAGCGCATCGGCAATATTGCTGTATTGCTGTTTGCTTTGTGCAGAAAGGTTGAAAGGCAACAGGCAGTATATAGCCGCAGCGCCTATCAAACCCCTTACGGAATGATTTTTCATTTTTTGCTTTATAAGATCAGTTATTTTAACGGCTAAAGCTAACAGATTTAAGCTAACCCAACAATAGCCGGGGCGGCTATGCAAACATAAAGCCGCTTAAAGCGTATATTTACACACAATATTAACCTCCGTATGAAACAAAAAACGCCAAAAGATTCCCTTACGATAATGAATGAGCTGGTATTACCCAATGATACCAATCCGTTACATAACCTGATGGGCGGGCGTTTGCTGCACTGGATGGATATTGCCGCCGCCATTGCCGCGCAAAAGCACAGCAACCGGGTGGTGGTTACCGCCTCTGTTGATAATGTATCTTTTCAGAAACCGGTAAAACTGGGCGACGTGATCAGCATTGAGGCCAAGGTTACCCGTGCCTTTAATACCTCTATGGAAGTTAAGCTGGACGTATGGGGACAAAACATCCCATCGGGTACCAGTGTAAAATGCAATGAGGCCTATTATACTTTTGTGGCTTTGGATGAAGACGGCAACACCGTACCCGTGCCCGAGCTTGTCCCCGAAACTAAGCTGGAAAAAGCTCTTTTTGATGGCGCGCTTCGCCGCAGGCAGCTACGCCTGATACTGGGCGGCAAAATGAAACCGCATGACGCTACCGAACTAAAGGCGCTGTTTATGCCCGATATTGTAGGCTGATCAGTTACCTAACTCCAGTATCCTGTCGAACTCTTCGCGTTTTAATGCCATTACCGAAAGGCGGCCCTGCCTTACCAGGCCTACGTCTTTCAGTTGCTCGTCGGCTTTTATTTGTTCGAGGGTTACAGGTTTTTTGAGGCTTTCAACAGGCGAAAGATCAACCACTACCCAGTTGGTATCGTCGGTAGTTGGATCCTGGTAGGCTTCGCGAACCACTTTGGCTATACCCACAACGGCTTTACCCTCATTACTGTGATAAAAAAGCACTAAATCGCCCTCTTTCATTTCGCGCAGGTTGTTGCGTGCCTGGTAATTGCGCACCCCATCCCAAAACGTACGACCGTCCTCGTTAAATTTATCCCAGCTATATTTAAATGGTTCTGATTTTACTAACCAATGATTCATGTTTGTTTGTGTTTTTTGATGCTGTTAAAAACGGCAATTCCTGCAAAAGTAGAAGTAAATTTTTGTTCTTTACAGATGTAATAAAAAATACAAATCATTAAGAGATGTTTATAGCATCTTTAATTATAAGGTATTTCCTGAACTTTTTTGAACGTTTCAAGAATATCAATAGGGAGTAGCTTAATGTATATACTTAATGTTTTTGTTATTAAAGTATTCTTAATATTACCATTTCCATTGTGTTTTTTCCAAACATTTGGGTAAGCTGTGAAATATATTTCTTCCAAAGCTTCTTTTTTTGAAAGCATAAACCATTGTGGCAAGGTTATTATAGTCCTATTTATCAGTTCTACAGATATTTGCTTTAAATTTTGCTCATCTAATTTTTCGATAGGTATGGATTTTTCTTTAGATTCAATATTTACAACCTGCTCAATTTTTCCTATTGCATTCTCTAATTTTCCGATTACAGCATTTACGATATTCTGTAGTTTCTCACTGTCAAAATCTAAATAATTCGTATGGTCATCAACTTTGTTTAGGCCATAATATTCATTAAAATTTGGATGATTATCTTGGATAATAAATAACCCCCAAAGTAGAGGATCTAAAATATAATTCTCTATACAATGACGTTTCCCTCCTCCTAATAATTTTACTCTATCCGATTCATTATGCTTATTATCCCAATCAATTATTCCACAGGTAGATTTATTTCCTGAATCAGTCAGATCTTTAACGAGTCTATTCACATTTACCCATCCACTGCCCTTATCGCCCGAAGAAATAAAATGTAACGATATATCATTTTCTAATCTCAAGTCTTTTAACTTTTCATATATCCTTTCAAAAAAATATTTGTCGGTGCCAGATTCTACAAACACATCCTTTCTATGATTATAATAAATGCTTAAATTTTTCAACCCTACAGTAAGTGATTTAATAGCGATTGCTTTATCAGACCTTTTTAAAACACCATCATCCATAAGGAAAATAGAATCTTCTGGGGCTAATGCGACCGTTGTAGGAGAATGAGTTGTCATAATTAATTTTATCTCTTTCTTACCTAAAAAGTATTTCTCAAGAACATTTAAGAAGTACTTAACCATCGACGGGTGCAAAGTTGCATCAGGCTCATCAAACAGTATATATTCGGGAAGTATAGATTCAGGATAAGGATTTTCAGGGGTTTCACTTGCAAAATTATACATCGCAAATATGAGTGACATTATAACCTTTTCACCTGATGAAAGATCGGTAAATTCTATTCTTTCACCATTCTTTATTAAATGTATATCTAAATCTAAATTTGTTAATTCACCATCTAAGTCTGGCATTGATACTTTGTAATTTAATCCGGATTCAGCCATTAAATTATTAAATACAACCCAAGGCGGAGATTCAACACTTATAAGATATCTATAAAACTTATACTTATAAATATATTGCTTAAACAAGTCATTCAAATTTGACTGCAATAAGCCAGTATATCCGATTCTTTTATACACAAAGAAATCGTGAATGCCTATATCCTGTGGCTTTTTTTTGCTTTTTTTTATTACGTAATTGATATTGTCTATATGGACTTCATTTACGTTCGGTAAAGAAACTCCTGAATCAATAAACACATTCCCCAATCTGTTAAAAGCTTCATACACGAAATCGCGACTTAGTATATCGTTTTCACTTTCCCGTTCTCTAATATAATATTTTAGAAGTGCTAATTGTGTTTCATAATCCTTCATCTCAACTATATGCGGCTTCACTTGCATACGAGACTCAACATCTGGACTTACATTGAAAATATTCTTTCTTATATATCGATTGCCATTATCATCGGTTAAATAACAAGGATTACCAAAAGCAAGTTCACTTAGTAACTTTGATTTACCAGAACCATTCGCCCCTGTGATAACTACAAAGTCTGGCAATTGAATACCTTCATTTTTTTTCAGAATCTGGATCTCATCTATTATAAGTATCATAACGAATTTAATGTTTAGGTTGAGCTAATATAAATATATAGGTAATTATATGGCTTTTAATTGAATTATAGTATTAGTCAGAATTATAAGTACCTCTCTCCCAATGCTGGCAAACTTTTTGCACATGATGCAGTTAAAATAACTTTACTATTATTAACATTGCATTCATGAGCGAGCCTTCCTATTCCTTAAGTAACGAGCAACTTCTAAATGTTTTGGCCTTATACCAAAACGGAATAGCGATACATGTGGGTGAAGATAGTGTTATTGAATACGCCAACGACTCCATGATTGCTATTTGGGGCAAGGATAAAAGCGTGATTGGCAAGTCGCTTGAAGATGCCCTGCCCGAATTGAAAGGTCAACCGTTTATTGATCTGTTCAGAAAAGTGTGGAACGAGGGCATCACCATTTCGGGTACCGATACCCCTGCCGACTTGATTGTTGACGGTACTTTGCAAACCTATTATTTCGATTTTGAGTACCGCGCCATTAAAAACAACGAGGGCAAAACGTACTGCATACTACACACCGCTACCGATGTTAGCGCACGTTATTTAAGTCAGCAAAGGGAGCAAAACCTGGCCGAAGAAGTTTCGGCAATGAATGAAGAACTTTCTGCCTCAAACGAAGAACTGATAGCTACAAACGAGGAACTGATAGAATCGCAGCATCAGCAACAAAAGCTGTATCATGAACTGGTGGAGGGCGATGCCCGTTTCCGCAGTATGGTACGCCAGGCCCCGGTGGGCATGTGCATTATACGTGCCGATGACCTAATGATACAGGAAGTAAATAACGCCTACCTTGCTTTAGTAGGTAAAAAACGGGCTGAATTTGAGCACCAAACGATATGGGAGGTTGTACCTGAAGCCGCTGCATCGTACGCGCCGGTGATGAACAACGTTATTGCCACAGGCGTGCCTTTTGTTGCCAAAGAGCATTATGTAGCCCTTGTACGCAACGGACAGCCCGAGAATATATATATTGATTTTGTTTACGAACCCGTTAAATTGTACGATGGCAGCGTAACCGCCATAATGGTACTGGGCATTGATGTTACCGAAAAGGTAATAGCCCGCCTAAATATTGAAGAAGCGGAAGAACGCGGCAGACTGGCCGTTGAAGCCGCCGAAATTGGCACTTTTGACCTTAACCTGAAAAAGCGGATAATGATCACATCCGACAGGTTTAACGCCATATTCGGGTTTAGCGGACCTGTTAAATGGGAAACCTTTGCATCGGTGATCCACCCTGACGATAATACCGCCCGCCTGCTTGCGCACGATGAGGCTTATAAAACCGGCAAACTATTTTACGAGGCAAGGATAATCCATCCCGATGAATCCATTCACTGGATACGGGTACAGGGCAAGGTGTTTTTTGATGCCGATAACAAACCCGAAAGAATATTGGGCACCCTGCTGGACATTACGCAGGTGCACCGCTTAAACCAGCAGAAAGACGACTTCATCAGTATAGCCAGCCACGAACTTAAAACGCCTATCACCAGCCTCAAAGCATCGCTGCAACTGCTGGACAGGGTGAAGGATAACCCGACGAGTCCGCTGTTTAATAAACTAATAGATCAATCGAACCGGAGCATGCAAAAGATCAGTTCGCTGGTGGAAGACTTGCTGAATGTTAACCGCACCAACGAATCGCAATTACGACTGAAGAAAACCGTATTCAATGTGAATGACATGCTGGAGTCGTGCTGTAACGACATCCGCACGGTTGATAAATATAAACTGATTATCCAAGGCGATAAAGAAGCTAAAATGCATGCCGATGAACACGCTATTGACCAGGTAATGGTAAACCTGGTGAACAACGCCGTAAAGTATGCCCCCGATTCGCTGGAGATCTTCCTGATTGTAGAGAAGCTGGATGACTTTGTAAAGATCTCCGTTAAAGATAATGGCCCCGGCATTCCGCAGGACAAAATAGCCCGCCTCTTCGACCGCTATTACCAGGCCGAAAATTCAGGCTTCCAAAATGCCGGTCTGGGTCTGGGCCTGTACATCAGTGCCGAGATCATCAAGCGCCATGGCGGTAAAATTGGGGTTGATAGTGAATTTGGTAAGGGTAGTACGTTTTGGTTTACTGTGCCGGTTGCGGAATAGGTTGTTTCTTGCGTTTAACGAAGTCATTGTCCATAAAAACCGCGTCATTGCGAGGAACGAAGCAATCTCTACTTAGGATATGGTTGTGTTGTGATTAATGTTAGCCTGCTCTTGGGCGCAGTGCCCCATTACTTTTGAGCCCAAAAGTAACAAAAGGCTTGTCCAGCAAAAGGCTTCTTTGCCGCACATGGCCTCTGCGCTGCAAAACGTGCAGAACTTAGGGCTGGAACTTTTGCCCCGCTGCTCATATCCTCACCCACATGCAACAAGTTCCTATGCCCGCCTTTGCGCTCGTGGCCTTCACAGTTCTGCCCGCTTTCGCCCGAAGCTGTTTGCTGACGTATAAAGGCTGTCGCGAGTTTAGCATAGCGTAACTCGTGACTTAAGCATGGGGTAAGCTTTCAGCTTACCGACTCTACAGTAAAGCGGCGGGACGCCGCGGGATAGTCGTCACTCGGCCGGAGCCGTAGCGACTGCGGGTAATCCTTTTAAAAAGCACACTTATATGGGGTCAAGGATGACAGTGAAGAATATAACATCCTCATACACAAGGCAACTCTATATAAAACACCGTACCCACATTCGGGGTACTTTCGAACCAGATTTTGCCGTGATGTTTTTCTATTATCTTTTTGGAGATGGACAGGCCTAAGCCGAAAGGTTGCTCGCCGTTGGTACCTACCCGCTTGGCGGGGCTAAACATCTCGAAGATGCTATCCTTGTCCTTATCGGCTATGCCGATGCCGTTATCGGCTACGGATAGTATAATGTTCCTTTCATCTCCGGACAAGTGTATGCTCGTTTTGATAATGCCACCTGTATGGCTGAATTTAATGGCGTTTACAATGAGGTTATTGCATACGCGCCATATTTTTTCGTGGTTTATGTGGGTAACCAGCGGGGTATCGTCGGCATCAAAAATAATTTGCTGTTGTTTTTCGTTGGCTTTAAACTGAAGCAGCTCTACCGAATCGCGCAGTAATTCTTTCACGTCTATCTCTTGCGTTGCCATCACCTCGTTCTCATCTGCCAGGCCTGATTTTAGCAACTCGTTGATCATCTCCATGGAGTGGATCCCGGTAGATTCGATGAGTTGCAACAGGTGGCGGCTATCGTCCGAAAATTCGTCTTCATCCAACAGCATAGCAGCCAGTCCGGTGATGCCTGAGATGGGGTTACGCAAGTCGTGCGCCATTACGCGCATAATACGGATGTAATTGGTATTAGCCCGTTCCAGTTCGTTCACCGTTGTGTGCATCTGCTGGTTTTGCAGCTTCATCATAGTTTGGGTCTTCTTGCTATTATTTAGCGTGCGGCTAATCAATATAATGATCACCAAAAACAGCCCTACAATAATGAAAGTACCTATTAAAGAGATCTGTTTGATTTTATCCTGCTGCTTTAATGAAGAAAGCGCCTGCTGCTGGTGTATGGCATCCAGTTCGCGGTCAACATCGAGCTGATACAGCTTTGACGAACCCGCGGCTAATGAATCGCGCAGGCGTATGTAATTATCCTGTGCTATATAGGCTTCATTATACCGGCCGGTTTTAAACATATACAAAGCGTAAAGCCTATACCATTTAATATCCGATTCGGGATTGTCTTTGTAGAATTTGTTCAGCCTGCCGCGTGCTTCATCTAAAGCAGTTTTCGCTTCGGTAAGCTTATTTGTTTGAATATAAAAATCGGCCAGTTTATTGTAAGGCGGTATCAGCATGCCATCCACATCACGAATAGGCATTTTAGTGGCCATGTTGAGGTAATCATACGCCATACTGTTATCGCCACGCTTAAGGTGAAAGCCGCCGAGGTTATCGTATACCACCACACGTGCCGCGTTCAAATAAAACGTATCAATAAGCGCCATGCTGTCTATCTTGTTGATATAAGCGAGGTCTTTGTCATAATAATATTTGGCGCTATCGAGCATACCACCCTGTTCATAAGCCAAGCCAATATTATCTAAGGTAGATTGTCGCAGAAAAAAGCGTTTCTCGTGGGTGAGGTTATTATCACAGGCAATCAGTTGGTTATAACCTTCTACCAATGTGCGTGCAGCGGGTAAAAACTTTTTTTGGTTATAAAATATCCCGCCTATTTTTAACGAGAAGTTACCGTTATCACATTTGCCGTTTGCTTTTAATATCTGCCTGCCCTTATCGTAATAATGCAGCGACGCGTTGTACTTCTTTTTCATGATGCACACATCACCGCTGGTTTCCATTACCTTAACAAATTGCTCTGGGTATTGCTTTATTTTATCAGTATTGGCAAAAAAGATCATCCCGCTATCGGCATATAATTGCATTACTTCGGGTTGCAATGTATAGTGCAGGGCCATCAAGTAATAATAATCGCAAATAAGCGGATCGGCGATGTTTATACCGGGGCGCAGCTTCTTTAAAACAGCTATACCGCTATCGCCCCTGCCGGCAATGTATAAGCTATCGGCAACCTGTAATTGTTTTTTTACATAGGTTTCATCAGTAGCCTTATCCCGGTTCAGGCACGAAGAAAAAACAATAGCAAATATAATTTGAGAGTATAATATAATTACTCCGCGGGAAAACAACATTTACACAAAGGTTAAGTAGTTAAAATCGTTTGCTGATTATTTAAATATATGATATAATCTGCCAAATCTATCGAACTTTTTTCCCACCCTGTGAAATACTCTATTCTAAATAGGAGTAAAAAGTTGCTTAATTGTCAAAAAACTAATGTTTCACTATAATATGAGCAATAATTTGTGCGTGGCTTCTCAATAATGCACTTCACAATCATCAACATATTCTACATAGCATTGTACAGATAAAGCGTTATATTTAGCTGCCTTATAACCATATCAAACACATAATGACCGGTAAAACATCTATCCCTAAATTAATAGCAGCAGCCTTATTAATAATTTCAGTCGCTACAGTTAAAGCGCAAACCTTATTACGCCCGGGCGAAGCCTTAGTGGCAGGCGCGGTAAATCCGAACACTAACAAAACACCCATTTATTTTATTGATAGCGTACGTTTAAAGCCCGGCAAACAACGCATTTTCAGCAATGAAGAAGTTGCAGCGGTAACCATGTATAAAGATAGCATAGCCATAGCCAAAGCAGGCCCCGATGCTAAAGACGGCGTGATCTACGTGGAAACCCCGGCCTTTGTTAAGAAACGTTACACTGCCCTGTTTATAGCCAAAAACCCAAGCTATGCCAAACTTGCCGAAGGCTTTATTGACGAGGGAGATATTGAATACATACTCAACAACAATGTAGTTGAAGGTTCGCTTGAAGTTACCTTTGCCCCTATTACGGCGCAAAACTTAAAAAGTTTAAGAATAATAGGCAAAGATCAACTCGCCAAAGAGTTTGGTATTAAGGATAAGAAGTACGGGGTAGTAATCACCATTACAGAATAATAGGTTCTCCCGGAAACCCGGAAGAACCTATTTAATATACTGCTGTTTTATTTTCTTCTTGTTTGAAAGTTCAGCTTCAGGTTTACACCGCCCGCGCCGAAACGGATCTGCTGAGCGCCTAAACCGGCCAGCGGGTATTTAACAAATGGCTCTATTACCAACCTGTTGCTTTTACCCAGCGGATAACCTATACCAAAGGCGAAATTGAGCGTTTTGGCGAAATAAAAGTTATTGAAGCTTTTATTGATATTCTCATTTTCGGTTTGATTATTGGCGTAGCTGAACGGGGCCGAATAGCTGAAACGATAGTTATAACTCTCGTTAATAAACGTTCCCGAACTTACACCTGCCGAAATGTAGGTATCGCTCTTGCTTGGGTTAAACTCATATTTCAGGTTCAACGGAATATCCAAGCCAACCAATGAAGCGTTATAATCTTTAAACTCCGGCGGTGCCGTTATACCACTGAACGATTGCTCACGTACCGCGGTTGCCATCAGTGAGGCCTGCGCCGCTACCTTGGGTATCTCGGTACCATAACTCATAGAGTTTTGGGCGATAGATACACCGGTAGAAAACCTGAGTTTTTTGGTCAGTTTAAAGTCGGACGTTAAGCCTGCGCCAACATTCACCTGGTTATCGCTGCCTTTGGCATAGTTAACATAGGTACCGGCATATACACCGAAGTGTACCAGTTTATCTTCGTTTTTACTATCCGCAGCTTTTTTGGTATTGCTGGCCATGGCACGCTGTTCCCTCTCGAACAGTTTTTCAATAGCCGATTTTTCGGGCTCTTGTTTAACCGCAGGTTGGGTGGTAACTACAGGCTGTTGTTTTGCAGCAGGCTGATCGTTTACCGTGGGTTGCTGTGTAGCAATGGTTGCTGTATTTACCTGTGGTTGCTGCGTAACGGCATATACCGGCTGTGCTTTAGCATTACTAATAATAGCGGCGCTATCTGTTCCGGCTGTTGCCGTGGTTTTAGCGCTTGCAATAGCTTCGCGCAAATCAGCGGTTTGGCTATCTGTCGCATTTGGCTGCACAGGGCTCACATAAGGTCGCTGACCTAATGCTGGGGCTGCCGGCCTGAAAGCCTGTTTAACCCGCGTTTCGCCACCTGTTGATGCTAATAGATCATTGCCGGTAGCAGGTACTTGCTTAATAACAGGTTTTATACTATCTTCAATTTTGTTAGGCTGCTGAGCAGGTTTTACCGGTTTAACAGCGTAATTATTGGTTTCGGTATTGGCTCCGTCAAAACGGATCCAAAGACCAAGCCCTAAAACAAGCAGGAACACCGCGGCTGCAGAAGCCCACCACAGCCATGCAGTACCGCGATGTTTTGACTGTTCAGGAAATTTTTCCCTGAGCAGCATCCAGCCTTCATCAGCTGAGTCGTCTTCGTAGTTATCGAAAACCTCGCTAATGCGTCTCTTTAAGTCGTCATCAAGCTGATCACTCATAGCTTTGTTCCTCCGTACTTAAAATTTTTCTTAACCGTTCTTTCGCCCTGCTTAAATAAACACGCGAAGAGCTTACCGGTATATCCAACATCGTTGCAATCTCATCATGATTATATCCATCTATTTCGTACAGGTTAAAAATGGTTGACTGTATGGCAGGCAACTCATTTAAAAGCTTTAAAATGTCCTGCGCGTTAAGGGTGCCTACAACGCTGGCGTTGTACCCAATTTGCGGCGCGTCATCTATATCTGTATTCAGCTGAAACTTTAAACCCTTGCGGCGCTGGTCAATAGCGGTATTAACCACCACTGTACGCAGCCACGCCTTAAAGGGTTTATCTTCATTATAGGTGTGTATGTTGTTAAACACTTTTATAAAGGCATCGTTCACCGCCTCCAATGCATCATCGCGGTTAATGCTGTACCTCAAACCAACACCCATAGCATACCCATAGTACTGTTTGTAAAGTACTTCCTGGTATTTTAAGCTGCCTTTTTTACATTGACTGACGATTTCGCTCTCAGTAATGCTTTTGGTTTGATGCATTAAACGCTCCTGGTGCCTGGTGATGTGACTATCCTTATTAGGTAAGGTAAAGGTAAGAAAAGACACGTTTTAGTTTGCCGTTTTTTTCAAATCGTATTGATAACTAAGGGTATCGGAGTAACTGCGCACCATTTGCAGTATATCCCCGTCATAGTAAAAACGATATACGCCTACCAGGTGCTTCTTTTTTGAAGTATCGGTTTCCGAGTAGGTAACATCGTTAAACTGAATGTAATAATCGTTGTTAGAGTAAGTGCCATGGCTGCCGGCATGTTTAGTAGTATCACCAACTACTTTATAGCCGCTGTCGGCTTTCATGTTCAACTTAAAAGTGGTGGTTCTGACAATGGTATCGAAACCAGGACCGGTTGCTTTTTTACGGATCACTCTAAATTGCCCGCCAAATTTGCCGGACGGTACAGGGGCTGGGGTATTTTCTTTTGTTTTAAGACATCCGGTTAAAATGCCTCCTAAAATTAAAGCTACCAACGGGGCCACATAAATCAAGTTCTTTTTCATTTCCTAAGCTTTTTTTAACCCGTACGCAGGTCGGTTACAAAACGCTACAGCAGAAAATAAAAAAACTTATAATTTTTTTGCTTCGTCCCAAAACACATCCATTTCGGCCAGCGTCATGTCGTGCAGTTGCTTGCCGTTTTCGCGTGCCTTGGTTTCAAGATATTGAAAACGTTTGATGAATTTACGGTTGGTTTTCTCCAGCGCGTTCTCGGGATTGATGTTGATAAACCGTGCATAGTTGATGAGCGAGAACAGCAGATCGCCAAACTCGCCTTCGGCCTTATCCTGGTCTATCGGTGTGTCGGTTTCGGTATTAAACTCGTTTTTAAACTCCTGCATCTCCTCTTCCACCTTGGCCCAAACCTGGCTTTTCTCTTCCCAATCGAAGCCCACGCCACGGGCCTTCTCCTGTATGCGGGCAGCCTTCACCAGTGCGGGTAACGAGGCAGGTACGCCACCTAATACCGATTTATTGCCTTCTTTCAGTTTAATTTGCTCCCAGTTGCGTTTTACGTCGGCTTCGTCGTTCACCTCGGTGTCGCTGTAAATATGCGGGTGACGGTTGATCAGTTTATCGCAGATGCCGTTCAGCACATCAGTTATAGTGAACTCGTTGGTTTCTGAAGCAATTTTAGCGTAGAAAACGAGGTGCAGCATAATATCGCCCAGTTCCTTTTTTATTTCCTGTGTATCGTTGCCCAGCACCGCGTCAGATAATTCGTAGGTTTCTTCGATGGTGAGGTGGCGCAGGGTTTCCATAGTTTGCTTTTTATCCCATGGGCAATTAGCACGCAGATCGTCCATAATGGCCAATAAACGCTCGAACGAAGAAGCAGGGGTATACGCGGTAACAGGAGGAACTAATGGCATAAAGCTGTTTTTTGGTAAAAATAATAATTTAAAGCAGGTGTGTTACAGGTTTTTTGTAGCACGCAGCATCTCGCGTTTGCCGGGTGCCCCGGGTGCTTTCTCTACCTTTAAACCTAACGCTTTTATGGCACGCTTAAGGTTGCCGGTAATGGCGTAAGTAACAAACACACCACCGGGTTTTAAAAAACTTAACGTATGTGCAATGGCGGTATCATCCCACATTTCAGGCTGATGTATGGCGGCAAAGGCATCAAAATAAATTACATCATAAAGCTTGGTCGATTTAAAATCTTCTAATTTGCAATGGGCTATTTGCAGCTTGCAGTAATCGTTTAACCCCACCTCGGTTGTAAGCGAATCGTTGTATCTATTTAAAAAACTTTCCCAAAGAGCGCCGGTAGCGTATTGCTCATAACCCGTTTGGCTGATCATTTCGGGTGTTAAGGGATAGGCTTCTATGCCTGTATAATTGAGCGAGAGTTGTTTGCCGCTGCAAAAATCGGCGCTTAATAAAAAATTCAATCCAGTCCCGAACCCCACTTCCAATACTGATACCTCATCGACTTCTTTATCAGCCAAAAAATACCGTAAGCCCGAATTTAAAAACACATGCTGACTCTCTTGCAGTGCCCCATGTTTAGAGTGGTAGTTTTCGCCCACCTGCGCGTTGTATATGGTATTCGACCCATCGGCAGTAGGTACTATTTTCAGGGGGTCAGTCATGGTTGGGGTAGATGATTGTTTTGAATGTTAGTTTGACTTTTAGAAAGCCTTGAATGGCATATTTTCACAAGCTGTCATTCTGAACGTAGTGAAGAATCTTCTTCGCGATACAAGTTGGTGATAGATGCTTCGTTCCTCAGCATGACAGTAAAAAACACCTACTTCAATAATTGATATCCTTTACTTTTTCACAGCAAACCCATTGATCCGCTCACTTAAATCGAACACCGGTACTTCAGTAATTGCACCCTCTATAATGCTGCTGCCTGCTGCGGAGCGGTAACCGGCCGCGCAGTGTACTACTATCGGTTTACCTGTAGGTATCTCGTTTAGCCTGTCGCGAAGTTCGGGCAGCGGGATGGGAATAGCGTTTTTAAACAGTTTGCCTTTGGCTATTTCGCTGTGGTTACGTACATCAATGATGGTGTAGTTATCGGGATTGTCCTTAAAATCCTCAAAATTCAGCTCGGGTGAAGTTTGTGTTTGGCCGTCAACATTGTTGAGCGCCGCTTTGATGTTTTTCTCGTAGCCAATTTTAGCGGCTTTCTTTACAGCGATGTCTAAAGCTTCGCGGTCGGTACCTATCAGGTAAAACTGTTCATCGGCATTTAATATCGAACCTAACCATGTTTCAAATTTTTCGCCATCCTGTAGATTAATAGCGCCTTTGATGTGCCCTTGTGCAAAATCCTTTTTAGTGCGGTTATCAATTACCAGCGCGCCTTTTTCAATAGTGGCGGTGTGCGTAATAGCTTCAACACCAGCGTTAAAGGCGCTTGCACCGGTCTTGTTGGTTTCCACATCAAAGCCAAAATAGCGGGGCACAAAAGGCTGATCGGCAATTAGCAGGTTCACAAATTTCAGCTCGTCCATCAGTTGCAAGGCATAGTTTTCGCGCAGTTCGCGGCCTATGGTGCTTTGCAGATCGGGACTCATATTTTTACCGCATAACGAGCCGGGGCCGTGGGCGGGGTAAACCACTACGTCGGTAGTCAGCTTCATCAGCTTTTCGCGGGTGGAGTGGTACATTTGTTTGGCCAGTTCTTCTTTTTTGGCGGTAACGTTGCCAGCCGTTTCACGCAGATCCGGGCGACCAACATCGCCTACAAACAGCGTATCACCGGTAAATATGGTGGTATCCCTGCCGTTCTCATCCTCTACCAAAATACAGATTGAATCGGGCGAATGGCCGGGGGTGTTAATGGCTTTCAGTTTGATATCGACCAGGCTGATCACGTCGCCGTCATCAAACGTTTCGTGCGGATAATCAACATGGGCAACCTTGCTCACGTAAATAGTAGCACCGGTTGTCTGGTGAATCTCCAGATGCGAACTCACAAAATCGGCATGCAGGTGCGTTTCAATAACACCCACAATATCAGCTTCGTGCAGGGTTGCAAGATCGTAATACGGCTGCGGGTCGCGCGCCGGGTCTATCACTATCATTTTGCCGGCACGTATCACCGCGTACGATGCGTGGGCCAGTCCTTTGTCGTAAAATTGATTGATGAACATAATATTGGCGGCAAAGATAAGTGTTTGCCCCGAGTTGGCTAAGTCTGCATAGTCAATTAGGCGGTTCAATAACATTTTTACATTCGTCCCATAAAAAACGAGGCCAATACAATTGTATCGGCCTCGTTTTAACGAACTTGTATTAAGAAAATTTATACTATGCCCAGCCCGCCGCAGTATTGCCGGGTATTAGTTTAACGGGCCCGGATATTTTTAGCGGTTAAACCAGTTGATCAGAAATTCTAATCGCGACCGTTTCAAAAGGTCGTGTAATAATCTGTTTACGGACAATACTTTCATAATGCGTTGCAATTAATTACCATACTATAACTTTTATTTTGCCGGATTATTGTGTTGTGTGGGTTGTATGTTGAGAGTTGTAAGTTGTATGGAGATTAGTGAGTAGGTTGATGAACTGATTTGCTTGCATGCAACAGGCTATACCAAAAATAAACAATGACCAAATGCCCCAATGACCAAAGAAATGACTAATGACGTAATGACCAATGCAATGACCGACTAATGAAATGATTTATTATTTTTGCGGCTTATGAGTATTTCTAAAAAATATCAGCCCGCAGAGTTTGAAGATAAATGGTATAGCTACTGGCTGGAGCAAAAGTTTTTTGCTTCGGTACCTGATGAACGCGAACCTTATACAATTGTAATACCACCGCCAAACGTAACCGGGGTACTGCATATGGGCCACATGTTGAACAATACCATACAGGATGTACTCATCCGTCGTGCCCGCATGAAAGGCAAAAATGCCTGCTGGGTACCCGGAACAGATCATGCCAGCATTGCTACCGAAGCCAAAGTAGTAGCCATGCTGAAAGAGAAAGGCATCAGCAAAAAAGACCTTACCCGTACCGAGTTCCTGGAACACGCTTACGACTGGAAAAATAAATACGGCGGCATCATACTGGAGCAGCTTAAAAAGTTAGGCGCCTCATGCGATTGGGACCGTACCGCCTTCACCATGGATCCGCACATGAGCGAAGCTGTGATAGATACTTTTATCCACCTGTATAAAAAAGGCTGGATATACCGCGGCGTACGCATGGTAAACTGGGATCCCCAGGGCAAAACCGCCGTATCCGACGAAGAAGTTATCCGCAAAGAAGTTAACCAGAAGCTGTATTATGTCAAGTATCAAGTAGTAGATGCTGCTGAGTCCGGAAGTCCGGAAGACGGGAAGTCCGAAAGTAGTGTAGATACTCACAACTCACAACTCGCAACTCACAACTACCTAACCATCGCTACCACGCGCCCGGAAACCATTATGGCGGATAGCGCGATTTGTGTTAACCCTAACGATGAGCGTTATTTCCATTTGCGTGGCAAAAGCGTTTATGTGCCGCTAATTGGCAGGGTTATACCTGTAATACAGGACGAATATGTGGCTATGGACTTCGGTACAGGCTGCCTGAAAGTTACCCCTGCGCATGATTTGAATGACTATGAGCTGGGCATCAAACACAAGCTGCCGGTTATAGATATTTTAAACGACGACGGTACGCTGAACGAAAAAGCGCAGATACTGGTTGGTGAAGACCGCTTCATTGCCCGTAAAAAAATAGCTGTGCTGTTGGAAGAAGCCGGTAATTTAGAGAAAACAGAAGATTACAAATCGCAAATAGGATTTTCGGAACGTACCGATGCCGCTATTGAGCCCAAACTATCCATGCAATGGTTTTGCAAAATGGAAGAGATGGCCAAACCTGCGCTGGATTACGTACTGAATGGCGAGATAAAACTGATCCCCGAGAAATTTATCAATACCTATCGCCACTGGATGGAGAACGTTAGGGATTGGAATATCAGTCGCCAGTTATGGTGGGGGCAACAAATACCTGCCTGGTACCTGCCGAACGGCGATTTTGTGGTAGCCAAAACAGTAGAGGAAGCACTGGAAGAAGCCAAAAAGCTTTCTGCCGACAACGCTCAACTAACCGCGGCCGATCTTACACAAGAGGAAGACGTGGTTGATACCTGGTTCTCTTCATGGTTATGGCCAATATCGGTATTCAATGGTATTGCCGAGCCTGATAATGCCGAGATCAATTATTACTACCCAACAAACGACCTGGTAACCGCTCCTGAAATTCTTTTCTTTTGGGTAGCGAGAATGATCATGGCCGGGCACGAGTGGCGCGGCGAGGTTCCGTTCAAAAACGTTTACCTTACCGGTATTGTACGCGATAAGCTGGGCCGTAAAATGTCGAAATCGTTAGGTAACTCGCCCGATCCTTTAGACCTGATCACCAAATACGGCGCTGATGGTGTACGTGTTGGTATGCTGTTATCATCACCTGCCGGTAATGATATTATGTTCGATGAAAAGGACTGCGTACAGGGTTCAAGCTTCGGTAACAAAATTTGGAACGCTTTTTTACTGGTTAAAGGCTGGGAAGTTGACGATAGCTTGGAAGGAAAAAATAAAATTGCTATCACCTGGTTCGAAAACCGTTTTAACCAGGCACTTGCCGAAATAGAGGACGACTTTGCTCAATACAGGTTATCAGAAGCCTTAATGGCCACTTATAAGCTCGTTTGGGACGATTTCTGTGCCTGGTATCTCGAAATGATAAAGCCTGTGTACCAGCAGCCGATAGATAGGGAGACATATACCCACACTATCCGTTTCTTCGAGAACTTGTTAAAGGTGTTACATCCGTTCACCCCTTTTATTACAGAAGAGCTTTGGCATGATGAACTGTTCGGAACACGCGATTCAAAAGATTGTATTATCGTGGCGCAAATGCCAACCTTTGGGCAAATAAATACACAGCTACTTGCCGATGTTGAAACGGTAAAATTAGTTGTTACTCAAATCAGGAATATTCGTAGTAATAATAAACTATCACCAAAAGAGGCGTTACCGCTGTCGGTAAAAATAAATTCGGCTATTGATTATAATGCTTACGCAGGCATTATCACCAAGCTTGGTAACATCAGCGAGTTTACCATTATTGACGAAAAGCTGGAAGGCGCGAACGCATTTTTAGCACAAACAGACGAGTTTTTTATTCCGCTGAACGAAACTGTAGATGTTGCCGCCGAAAAGGAACGCCTGGAAAAAGAGAAAGCATATCTTATCGGTTTCCTGAAATCTGTTGATGCTAAACTGAATAACGAGCGCTTCGTACAGAACGCGAAACCCGAAATTATAGAAAACGAAAGAAAGAAAAAGGCTGATGCCGAGGCCAAATTAGCCATCATTGTGGCGAGGCTTGCATCTTTTGGCTAATTAATTGTAGCTACTATGGTTGGTATCATGCTTTAAATATGCTGAATATTTAAAGCATGATATGTTACCACGGTTACATTAATGAGCAAAAAAGCGTCCTTTTATAATTTTTCACTTAGCCCTATACTTAACGATGGTCAGTCGATTATTGACCAGGCTAAGGTTCGCCTGCTGTACTACGGTTTACTTTTAGTTTCCGTTGCACTGGGTGCCCTGTTTTTCAATGTATATCTTCAACATCAAATAATACTCACTTACACATTAGGCATAATGCTTACCTGTGTATTGCTGCTATTTAAGGCCATTACCTACAATCCCCGCTGGAAGGTAGTATCCGTTGCCTTGCTTACTTTAGGCACAGTAGTGAACCTGGTTGATGTTTATGTTACCCTGCAAAACGTAAACGTAATTACCATCCAGGTGATCATTTTGGTGATCGTTTTCTCCTTTTATATGCTGGGGCAACGCTGGGGGATCTTTTATTCGCTGGCTAACGTGCTGCCTATACTGGCTTTTTTAATATGGCGGTTTGAAAACAGTTACGTTATCGGCTTAAAGCCCGAAAACGTAGATCAGTCTACCGTGATCATCAGCATTTTCGCCAATTTCGTGCTTATCATTTTTATACACAGCCATTTTTATAATGCCTTTGTATCAAACATACAGCAGCTAAAAGATACAAGCAGGCTGCAAAGCGGGCTTAACGCCAAGCTTGAGTGGGCTATTGAAAAGGCCGAAAAATCATCACAGGCCAAGTCGGAGTTCCTGTCTATCATGTCGCACGAAATTCGTACGCCGCTCAACGCGGTTATCGGTATGAGTAATTTACTGCTGATGAACAACCCGCGTAACGATCAGCAGGAGAACCTCGATATCCTGAAGTTTTCGGCGAATAACCTGCTGGCCATTGTTAACGATGTGCTTGATTTTAACAAGATAGAATCGGGCATGGTGGTGTTTGAAAATACCCGCTTTAACCTGAACGAACTAATGCACAGCATTTGCGGCGGCCTCATTATTAAGGCCGGCGAAAAAGGCCTCATCTTCAAGCTGGATATCGACAATAAACTACAAGACAGGAGCTTTTTGGGTGACCCTACCCGCATCACCCAAATTATATTTAACCTGGTGAGTAACGCCATTAAGTTTACTCCCGAAGGCTGTATTTGGGTACGCGTGAGTTGTGCGGAGGATAAGCAAGGCTCGGTGATGGTCAATTTTTCGGTACGTGATACCGGTATAGGTATCGACAAGAAGAACCTGGAGATGATCTTTGAACCATTCGCTCAGGAGTCGGTTACTACTACACGCCAGTACGGCGGCACCGGTTTAGGCCTGGCCATTGTAAAGCGCTTGCTTGAATTACAAGGCTTGCAAATGAATGTGGTAAGTAAGTTAGGTATCGGGTCGGAGTTTTCGTTTAATATGGAGTTCCCGGTATCAACCGAGGTAGAGGCCGTGGCCGATGAGGTGAAGCCCACCTTTCAAACACACGACGACCTGAGCAACCTGCAAATATTGATAGCCGAAGACAACGTGGTTAACGTAATGCTGATGAAAAAGCTGCTGGCTAAGTGGAAAATAACACCCACCATTGCCGAAAACGGCGAACGCGCCATACAAATGCTGCAATACAGTAATTACGATATTATATTAATGGACCTGCAAATGCCCGTGCTTAACGGCTTCGATGCAGCTGTAGAGATCCGTAAGTTGCCTGATACTAAAAAGGCCAATATCCCTATTATCGCGCTTACGGCTTCGGCACTGTTTGATATTAAGCAAAAGGTTTTCAGTTCGGGCATGAACGATTATGTTTCCAAACCATTTAAGCCTGAGGAACTGTTCGAGAAGATCCAAAACCTGATCAGCCTCGCTTAGTTACAATGATCTATAATCGGGCAGATCTTCAATAAACCGGTAGGTGCACGCTACATGATCGATACTGCAATAATAGTGTTGCAGGCCATTGGTAACAGCCAGTAAGGCCACCTTATGCGTCATGTTATAACGGGCTATCTGGTCGAACACCTTCTGATCTATTGTTATCGACGGCGCTTTGCATTCCACCATCAGTATCCTTTCGCCCTGCGGGTTAAATATGACGATATCGGTACGCTTGGGCATGCCGTTCACCCGCAAGCCACCTTCGAGCCTTATCAATGTTTTTGGATAATTTTTTTGGCGGATGAGGTACTGTACAAAATGCTGCCGCACCCATTCTTCGGGCGTAATGATGATGGTGCGTTTGCGTATCTCATCAAACAGGGTAAGCTGCCCGTTATTGTCGGTAATTTTAAAAGGGTAAGGCGGTAATGCCAGCGGCTGCAACAGATCCATCAAAACTTAATTCAAACCTCAAAAGTAAAAAGTAAATGGCATAAGCCGCTATTTGTTCAAAAAGAAGTTGAGCCTTTACCATTTTGAATTTTTACTTTTGAAATGAAAAGTATATGACGGCAGCTGATATTATAAAAGACCTTAAGAACCGCAAGTATAAACCCCTTTACCTGTTACATGGCGAAGAACCGTATTATATTGACCTGGTAAGTAATTTTGTAGAGCATAAGCTGCTGCCCGAAGCCGAACGCGGCTTTAACCAAACCGTATTTTACGGTAAGGATACTGATATGATGACCGTACTGAACGCCTCAAAACGTTTCCCGATGATGGCCGACTACCAGGTAGTGTTGGTAAAGGAAGCCCAGGAAATGAAATGGGGTAAAGATGACGACGATAAAAAAGGGATTAACCCGCTGCTGGCCTACCTCGAAAAACCGTTGCCAAGTACCATCCTTGTTTTTTGCTATAAATACGGGAAATTTGATAAGCGCAAAAAAACATATAAGGCCATTGAAAAGCAGGGACTGGTGTTTGAATCGTCGCCATTGTATGATAATAAGATCCCCGGTTGGATAGAAGGTTTTTTTAGCGAGCGTGGCTACAAAATAGGCCCGCAGGCATCGGCCATGCTGTCGGAATACCTGGGTAACGACCTTTCTAAAATTGCCAATGAGCTGGAAAAGTTGATGCTTAACGTAACCATTGGGCAGGAGATCACCATGAAGGATATTCATGATAACATTGGTATCAGCAAGGAGTACAACGTATTCGAGCTGCAATCGGCCCTGGCCCGTAAAGATGTGGTAAAGGCCAACCAGATCATCAATTATTTTGAGGCCAACCAAAAGGCCAACCCCATAGTGTTACTCTTCGGCAACCTCAATAACTATTTTACCAAAGTGCTGGTTTATCATTACGTAAAAGATAAATCGCAGCAAAATGTAGCCAAGGAACTTGGCGTTAGTCCGTTTTTTGTGAAAGATTATGAGCAGGCCGCACGCAGCTATAATTTAGGCAAAACCGTGCAGATCATCAGCCTGCTGCGCGAGTACGACCTGAAAAGCAAAGGCGTAGAATCAACCCTCGGCCCCGGCGAACTAATGAAGGAACTGATGTTTAAGATATTGCATTAAGCTGGTCGTCAGTGGTCCTTCTTACTGATAAGATTCCCCCTATGTCATTGCGAGGGACGAAGCAATCTTTAAGCTATACAGAGCGGATTTACAAGAGTAGAGATTGTTTCGTTCCAATGGCGTGAGGGGAAAAACTGTCATTCTGAACGTTTGAAGAATCTTCTTCGATATACTTATCTCCGATAGATGCTTCGTTCCTCAGCATGACAGTGGAGAGTGGGTGTGAGCCACCGTCATTTTTGTTTCAGCTTTGACAAATTTAAAAAGTTGTCAAAGCTATACCTGCCAAGTTACTTAAACCTGATCGCCTTAACCGGCGAAACCTTACTTACAAGCGTTGACGGAATGATCAGCACCAGTAAACAAATAAGCAGCGTACCCAGGTTAAGCACAACCACTTCAAACCAGCCTATTTGTACAGGTACAAAATTCATGTAGTAAGATGCAGGATCGAGGGTGAAGAAGTGCGTTTTATCTTGGAACCAGCCTAAACCCAATCCGAATACATTGCCCAAAAACAGCCCTACCCCTATCAGGTATGAGGCATTGTATAAAAATATTTTGCGGATGTTCCAGTTGCTGGCACCAAGTGCTTTAAACATGCCTATCATGGCCGTACGTTCCAGTATCATAATCAGCAGGGCCGATATCATATTGATCACCGCAACTACCAGCATCAGTATCAACATTACCTGGGCGTTTACATCCAGCAGACCAAGCCATTCAAAAATGGTTGGATACAGCTCCATTATAGTGTACGATTTTAGCGTGGGCGGCATATTGGCTTCCAGAATATCGGTAGCGCGGTCAATTTGATCTATATCGCCTATTTTTACCTCATAGCCGCCAATTTGGTTTTCGTCCCAGTTATTTAAACGCCTTATTACCGATAGGTTTCCTACCACAAAGTTGCGGTCAACCTCATCTACCCCTGCACTAAAAATGCCGCATATAGTGAAAGGGCGCTTTTTTAAAGGCTCCTGTACAAAGTACATGATAAACTTATCGCCCACTTTTAAACGTAACCTATCCGCCGTATGGCGCGATATCATGATCTGTTTTTGGGCAGCCGCCGAATCGGTAAAGTCGATCACCTTACCTGATAGCAATGCTTTTTGAAAGAAAGAAAAATCGTAATTCTTATCAACCCCCTTTAGCACCACGCCCTCAATTTCATCGTTGGCGCGAATGATGCCCGGCTTGGTGGCAAAGGGCATTACCTTTTTAATGAGGTTATTTTTCAGGGTGCGGGCTACAAAATCGTCGTCGGCCTTAAAAGGTGAAATTTCGTAGGAGTTATTGGAGTCGAAATTAACCACCTGCATATCGCCCGAAAACCCGCGAACTTTTACGCTGATCTCTTGTTTAAAGCCTTGTACTACCGCGAGTGATAATATCATTACGCCCAGGCCAAGCATAATACCAATAATGGCAATGCGCACAATCAGTTTGGAGAATGTACGTTTTGACTTAAACGTTATACGACCTGCTATAAATGACGAAAAACTCAACGCAAAAATGATTTTGTGTACCTTCGCAAATATGCGGTTTTAACGTTAATTATGATGATTTAAATTGCACGGAGAACCTATTATGTTGTATATAAACGCTTTTTTACGGTTGGCTACCTTTTCTTTTGTATTAGGCAGCAACACCTGCAGCCAGCCCCTGCCGGCTGCTCCATCAAAAAAGACCGACACGGTTGCTGTTAACAGCACTGCCGAAAAAACAATAATTCCGGGTGCCGACAGAACCGAACTTTACCTGAAAGATCTGAAGGGAAAAAACATCGGTATGGTGGTTAACCCTACTTCCATCATCGGTAAAAACAAAACCACAACGGTGGATAGCTTGCTGAAGCTGGGTATCGGTATTAAAAAGATCTTCGGCCCTGAGCATGGTTTCCGAGGGAATGCAAGTAACGGCGCTACCATAGGCGATGAAACGGATGCCGCGACCGGCCTGCCTGTAACATCATTATATGGCAAACATTACAAACCTACGCCCGAAGACCTTAAAGGCCTCAACCTGCTGATATTTGATATACAGGATGTAGGCACGCGTTTTTACACTTATATATCAACGCTGCACTATGTAATGGAAGCCTGTGCCGAAAACAATATTGAGCTAATAGTCTTTGATCGCCCGAATCCTAACGGCTTTACAATTGATGGCCCTATATTGGATACTGCCTTCCGCTCGTTTGTGGGTATGCACCCTATCCCTATTACCCACGGAATGACGATTGGCGAATACGCGCAGATGATCAACGGCGAACGTTGGCTAAAAAAAGGCGTGCAGTGTAAGCTGAAGGTGATCAAGGTGGTTAATTACGATCATCAATCGAGCTATGTACTACCTGTTAACCCCTCACCTAACTTAAATTCGGCACAGTCTATCTTGCTGTATCCAAGCATTTGTTTGTTTGAAGGCACAGTGCTTAGTCTGGGTCGTGGCACCATGACTCCCTTTGTAATGGTTGGGCACCCGCTGTTGAAAGACAAGTATAAATTCTCCTTCACCCCGGTAAGCATCCCCGGCATGAGCGAAAACCCTCCTCAGAAAGGGAATACCTGTTACGGTATTGATTTTCGTAATTACGATGCCTCCATATTTAAAACTACGGGCAAACTTAACCTTACCTGGCTAATTGATTTTTATAAGGCTTTTCCTGATAAGAAAGTGTATTTTAATGCGTATTTTAGAAAGCTTGCCGGAACCGACAAACTTGAAGAACAAATAAAGCAGGGCAAAACCGAGGATGAAATAAGACAGACCTGGGAGCCCGGTTTAAGTAAATTTAAAGTAACGCGCGCTAAGTACCTGCTTTATCAGTAGTGTGTAAAATGCGGGGCCGTTAAGCAAACATTTACTATTGATCTTTATTTTTACAAAAAGCATCCACCTACAAGAAAAACATCGCATAATATGAGAATAGTGTTCATGGGCACCCCGCAGTTCGCAGTAGCATCGTTAGATGAACTGATACAGCATGGCAGTAATATTGTTGCCGTGGTAACCGCGCCCGACAAACCCGCCGGCCGGGGACAAAAAGTAACTGAAAGTGCCGTAAAACAATATGCCGTAGCCAATGGCATAAAAATTTTACAACCCGAAAAACTGAAAAGCCCTGAGTTTTTAGAACAACTGAAAGCCCTCAATGCCGATTTGCAGGTGGTTGTAGCCTTCCGGATGCTGCCCGAGGTGGTTTGGAGCATGCCGCATAAAGGCACTATTAATTTACATGCCTCACTGTTACCGCAATACCGCGGCGCCGCCCCCATTAACTGGGTGCTGATAAACGGCGAAAAGGAAAGCGGCGCTACTACCTTCTTTTTAAAACACGAAATTGATACAGGTGATATTTTATTTACCGAAAAGATAACCCTTACCGGCAGCGAAACCGCCGGTGAACTGCATGACCGTCTGATGAACAAAGGCGCTGGTCTACTGGTGAAAACGGTAAAGGCTATTGAAAGCGGCCGTTACCACGAACATCCGCAGGCACAAATAGCGGTAGATACTGAGTTAAAACACGCCCCGAAACTCACCAAAGAAACCGGCATTATCGACTGGACACAGCCTGCTATCAGCATTTACAATCTTATACGCGGCTTAAGTCCGGCGCCATCTGCATCAACTACGCTGAATGGCAAAAACCTTAAAATATACATAGCCGAATACCAGGAAACTGAACCCGCCATACAACCCGGCGGCTTTTTAACCGACAATAAAACCTACCTAAAATTCGCCGCCAAAGATGGCTTTGTGATACTGAAGGATGTACAATTAGAAGGTAAAAAACGGATGGGTATAGAAGAATTTTTGAGGGGTGTAAAGCTGTAAGGGTTTTAGCTAAAGGTTATTTATGCATGTATGAGTAATTCTGTAAAAACTGAAGGTTTCCACTGGGATGCTCTGTCGGCAGAGCAACAAAAAGAGTTATTGGATGCTTACGAAGAAAGTGATGACGACAGCAATCTTATATCTTTCAATATCTTTAAGTTGAAATATAAAGAATGGCCTATTGTACACCCCACTCCTATTTCTTAACCAACTTTTCCTGATATTTATTAGCCAGTTGCTTGGTATGGCGCAACACTTTACCGGCTTTCTTTTCAACTACGACTATGCCTTTATTTTGCGCAATCCCGGCATCTTCATATTTTTCAATTTCGGGGAGCGAAACCACCAGTTGCAATAAGGTATACGAATCATCAATAGAGGTGTCCTGATGCTCGATGGCATTGATAAGCGATTGAAAACGCTTTGTTTTATCGGTGTACCCGGATTGGCTCTGTTTTATAATGGCGAGCATTTTTTGCCTCAACAAAGTATCTGATATTTGTTTTGTAGCATCAACGGCTGATGTATAGTATTCATCTACCTTTTTGTAATATACTTTGAACTTTTGGATCGTGTCGGCTTTAGCTTTTTTAAACCCGGCCAATTCGTCTTCAAATTTACTTAACGAGCTATCCTTCCCGGCGATATCTCTGTATATTTCCGTCATCAGGTTGGAATCTGAAACTCTTTTACTAATAAACACATCCGAAGATTCGTCTTTTAGCGCCGCCGGTATATTTTCAACATCGGTGCTATCTGCTGCTTTTTGTTTACTGTTACACGCCAGGCAAACTACCAGTATCAGAAGTATAATTAATTGTGACAGGTTTTTCATGCCTAAATATAGCATTACAAAACTTCATCTGCAATTAACGGATGCAAATCAGGATGCTTTACCTTCAACTATGTCGTCATCCAGTCCTTCATCAAACTCATTATATAAAGGCAGCACGAGGGCATCTTCACCATGTCGTCTCTTTTTGCGGAACGAAAAGGTATTAAGCTTGTAAATGAATAAAAAGATAAGCGAAGTAGCTATGGCGCCGAAGGTATGCCATAAAAAATGGGTGCCTATTGGTATAATGGCCCATGTATCAATAATACGGAAGAACAGGGCGAAACCAAAAGCTATAAAGGCCCCCACGACCAGCCACACATTTCTCCACCTTGTTTTTATAAGCACCATCAGCAACGGTAATACGATCATGAGCACCATTACGCCGTAGTTAACACTAAACATAATATGCTTATCATACGCCAGGTAAAGCTGGTGCAGGCCGAATTCTATCAGCCCGAAAGCGATTAGAGCGATTATACCGTAAACACGTTTCCCGGTTGCTATTATTAAAAAGTAAACGCTGGCCAGCAGGCATAGCACAGCGATAGGCACCCAATCCATATACATAAAAAAGCGCCACTGCCTGAAAGCATGATACACCGTGCCGCCCACACAACCAATGAGCAGCATCCACGATGCTACACTGAGGAAGATGTAACGCTTATCAAAACCTTTAAACTTAATGAGCCAGTAAAACGCAGGGATGAGAAATAAACCGGATGTTATCATGTTCCAGGGCTCGGGAAAAAGGTGAGCCATGTTGGTTTCGGTATATAAGGCTGCGCCATCAGGCGGAAGTATATTAAGTAGCAGCATGTAAATTGTGGTTTGTTAGTATAACAGTATTTCAAATTAAATGTTGGCGCAGCTTGGTTAAAAAAATTTAACAATAAAAAGATCTCAACAAACCAAAATGCTGTTACTTTTGCCGGATTATTAAAAAACAGCATGATGAACAGCCCTTACATTGATCGTTTAAAAACTGAGATACAACCACTGCGCGACCAGCTTACCGGCCACGCTTTGTATGCCAACATCAGCACCATTAACCAGTTGAACCTGTTTATGGAACATCATGTATTCGCTGTTTGGGATTTCATGTCGCTGTTAAAATCGTTACAGCAAAAGCTTACCTGCACCGCAGTGCCATGGATACCCGTGGGCAGCGCCAATACCCGTTACCTCATCAATGAAATTGTAACCGGCGAAGAAAGCGATGTTGACGAAGCTGGCAATCGTACCAGTCATTTCGAGTTATACCTTACCGCTATGGAGCAGGCTGGTGGCAATATTGAGGGCATTAAAACCCTGCTTGCCGAACTAAGCACCGGCAAAACCATTAACCAGGCATTAACTGATGATGCTATCCCTTATGCCGTGCGCGATTTTGTACGTCATACCTTTGAGGTGATCGGCACCGATAAAGCTTATTTAGAGGCAGCGGTATTTACTTTTGGTCGTGAAGACCTGATACCGGATATGTTCATCAGCATGGTGAAAGAGCTGAGCCAAAGCCTGCCGGGCAAAGTAGATATACTATTGTATTACCTGGAGCGCCACATTGAGGTTGACGGCGACCATCACTCACAATTAGCCTATCAAATGACTGCCGAACTTTGCGGCACCGACGAAACCAAATGGGCCGAAGCTACTAAAGCCGTTAAAGCCGCCTTACAGGCAAGAATTGATCTTTGGGATGGTATACTGGCCGAGATTACTGAAGATAGTACGGTATCGTTATAACTTATTCAACTCGTCCATCAGCGCCTTGCTTTGGCGGTTAAAGTAGCGCCTCACGCCAAAGCCCATTACCGATTGTATACCACGACCGGCATTGGTTAAAAATACCTCATCGGCTTCGTACAGTATTTCGGGATTGATCTGCGCTTCGGTGATGCCTATGTTATTCGCTTTGGCAATATTGATGATCACCTGCCGCATTACGCCCTCTACACAACCCTCACTTAAAGCCGGGGTATAAAGGTGATCTTTGTAGTTTACAAATACATTTGAGCTGCTGGCCTCGCACAGATACCCTGCCTGGTTAAGCAAAAACACATCATCGAGGTTATTTTGCTGTTTGTATAAGCCCGCCATTACATAGATGAGCGAGTTGCAGGTTTTAATATTCGACAGGTAGTTTGATGGCTTAGGCAAATCGGTAAAGATATCCATGATCAAACCTTTCGGATTCAGGAAATACCTTGGCTCATCCAGGGGCTGCAATTCGAGGCAATAGCCCATTTTACTGGTGCTGGGCGCATACAAACCCTCGGCGTCGCGGTATACCGTTAGCCGTATACGGGCATGTTTCGCCTTATTACGAATAGCCAGTTCCTCCACCTTATTTTTCAGGAACCAGGCATCCATTTGCGAGTAACCGTCAATTTTAAGCGCTTTCATCCCCCGTTGCAGGCGATCGGCATGCAGGTCGGCAAATTTCAGATGCCCCTTCATCATACGCATGCTCTCAAACAAACCATCGCCATACCTGAAACCACGGTTGGCAATAGTAAACACCTTACTATCCGCAGGTAGTATTTCACCATTAAAATTGATAAAAACAGGCATTGTTAAAGGTAGAAATTAGTTTAAGATTTAGTTTGTGATTGTGGCCTTGTATTAATTTTTCGGTGATAACGCGTTAATTTTATGCCTATTTAACGCTTATACTTCTTTATCGGTATTGGTGTATTTGCGCCATTTGGCCAAAACGCTTTCAAAATCCTGTGGCAGAGGGGCTTCAAAATGGATATATTTTTTGGTGGACGGATGCACAAAACCCAGGGTTTGGGCGTGCAGCGCCTGCCTCGGCATCAGCTCGAAACAGTTCTCAACAAACTGCTTGTATTTACTAAACACCGTACCTTTTAATATTTTATCGCCGCCGTAAGTAGCATCGCTAAACAAAGGGTGCCCAATCTGTTTCATGTGCGCGCGGATCTGGTGAGTTCGTCCGGTTTCCAGCTGGCACTCAATTAACGTAACATAATTTAAGCGCTCCAGCACCTTATAATGCGTTACAGACCATTTGCCTTTCTCCGGGTCATCATAAATTGACATCACTCTTCTATCTGCCACGCTGCGGCCAATGTAGCCTCTAACTGTACCATCCTCCGGCAAGTCGCCCCATACCAGCGCGATGTATTTACGGGTAATGCTATGATCAAAAAACTGACGGGCGAGGTAGCTCATGCTCCGTTCGTTCTTGCTTATCAGCAACAAACCCGATGTATCTTTATCAATACGGTGCACCAGTCCCGGGCGACCATCGTTACCCGGCAGTGTTGGCAGTTGCTGAAAATGATATACCAGCGCGTTCACCAGTGTGCCCGTGTAATTATTATAACCCGGATGAACTACCATACCGGCATTCTTATTCACTATCAGTACATCATCATCTTCGTAAATAATATTGATGGCGATGTTTTCCGGGTATACCTCGGTATCACGAGGCGGGTGCGGCAATACCACCGAAATTACATCCAGCGGTTTTACCTTATAGCTCGATTTAATGGGCTTATCATTCACCAGCACATTACCCAACTCAATGGCGTTTTGTATGCGGTTACGCGAAGCATTCTCCACACGGTGCATCAAAAACTTATCAATACGTAACAGCGACTGACCCTTATCAACCACAATCCGCAGGTGCTCATACAAGTCCTGCTCTTCCTGTTCTATCAGTTCATCTTCGTTTGCCATTTGCGCAAAAGTAAGGTTATTCCTGATAAACGCATAGCGTTTAAGAGTGCAGAAAATAAGAGTCAGGAAACAAGATCGTATTGCGTCCTGTATCTTGATTCTTAACTCTTGTATCTCAAACAGTAGTTTTTTATAAGTTTGCAGTATGGATATCAGCCTCGAAATTTTTAGCCCGGTGCAGCAAATCAATCATGCGCTGTTTACAAGCCGTGGGGTAGAAGTTTTTGTGAAGCGCGACGACATGATCCACCCGCTGATATCGGGCAATAAATGGCGTAAACTGAAGTACTTGCTAAAGAAGGCGCAGGCCGAAAACAAAAGCCACCTGGTAACATTCGGCGGGGCATTCTCTAATCATTTGTTGGCCACGGCTGCCGCTGCGGCAAAATTCGGGTTTAAGGCCACGGGCATTGTACGGGGCGAGGAAGTAAAGAACGATACCTTGTTTTTATGCAAGCTGCACGGCATGCAATTGATATTTACCGACCGGGACAGCTATCGCGATAAACCGGCCTTGTTCGAAAAGTATTTTGGCAATGACAGCGATGCCTTTTTTATAGATGAAGGCGGGGCATCCGCCGAAGGCGCACTGGGTTGCAGCGAACTGGTAACCGAACTTGACCAACATTTCGACCATATTATTTGCGCCTGCGGAACAGGTACAACAGCAGCCGGAATTATCAACGGCCTGCAACAATACTCACCCGATACCCGGTTTAATGCTGTCCCCGTATTTAAGAACGGCGAATTTATGCGCGAGGAGATCGACCGTTTTTTGCTAAACCCTGCCGAATACCAATTGCATACCGATTATCATTTTGGCGGCTACAGCAAAACCAAGCCGGAACTAATTGATTTCATCAGGCAGTTCACTGCATCGACTGGCATATTGATTGAACCCGTTTACACCGGCAAAATGTTTTATGCCCTGTTTGACCTGATTGAGAAAGGCCACTTTAAGCCCGGCAGCCGTATCCTCGCCATACATACCGGCGGGCTATGGGGTATATTAGGGATGCGCGATAAGTTTTGGGCGAACAGCATTTAACATAGTATAATTACGCACTATTGTTGTAAAAATAATTACTGCCTGATACAATAATTTGTGCTACCTTAAACCAATATTTATCGTCGGCACACCCCTAAACTAATGATTCGACCTTTACTTATCCTTCTCTTTGGCATCTTAATGCTATGCTCATTCAGTAATATCCAGGCGCAAGATCAAACCGTTAATAACGGCCAAAATACTACTCCTATCAGTTTTCCTTCTACTTGTGTATTCAATTGGGTAAATGACAATCCTGCTGTTGGCTTAGCCGCAAACGGCACTGGCTATATCGCGTCATTTAAGGCCTTTAACACGGGTATCGTTCCTGTTAAAGCCACTATTACCGCTACACCTGTTCCGGTACCTTATGCCTATGTAGTTAACACAGGTGGTTCGCAGGTAACCATAGTTAATGCGGTTACAAGCCAAGTTGAAAATACTGTTGATGTACAACAAACGCCTGTAGGTATTTACCCAAATGCTGATGGCAGCCGTGTTTATGTAACCAACCAGGGCTCAAATACGGTATCGGTGATCAATACACAAACAAATACCGTTTTGGCCACTATACCCGTTGGCTGGGGACCATCTGAAATAGTGGTAACACCCGACGGAAGCAAAGCATACACCGCAAATATTAACTCAAGCACTGTTTCGGTGATTAATACAGCCACATTATCTCTAATTGCTACTATCCCTGTTGATGATGACCCGTTTTCATTAGTAGTTTCCCCAAACGGCGAATTTGTATATGTAGCCAATGGAAGCGCAAACACTATATCGGTAATTAGCACCAGCTCAAATACATTAGTAAATACGATCTCTCCGGGTACAAGCACTACTTCAATTGCTATAACTGCCGATGGCAGCCGCTTATACATAACAAGTTATAACGAAAATACAGTAACTGCAATTGATGCAGCAACGGGCGCCGTAATAAGAAGTTTTAATGTTGGAGTTAAACCAGGCAACATTAAAATTAATGCAGATGGCACCCGGGTATACGTAAGTAATGGGGGATCTCAAGAATTTTCAACAATTAATACAATAAACAACACGGTAGCAACCATACCATTAGGCACGCTGCCTACGGGCATATCTATTAGTCCTGATGGTAAGGATATTTATGTATGTACCCCGGTAAGAAACGAGCTTGTAATAATTGACGCGCAAACCACTACCATAAAGAAAAGGATAAACACAGGCTTATATTCTTTTAATTCGGCCGTGTTTTTACGTAACGACTGCGGCACACAGCCATCAATATTCACTATTACCGTAACCCCCACCCAACCACCCAATATTACCTATTCGGGTAATCCATCTGCTTTAACTACGGTTTACGGCACAGCATCAGCATCCACAACTTTCAATGTTAGCGGCAGCAATATGGTTGATGGTATCGCAGTATCGGCACCCGCGGGTTTTGAGCTGAGTTTGGATAACAACATTTTCAGCAGCACAGTAACAGTAGGTTCGGGTAACACCATTCCGGTTACGCCGGTTTATATCCGGTTATCAGGGAGAGTGCCGGTAAATACATATTCGGGGAATATCGTACTTAGCAGCACCGATATAAATGATGAGCATATCGCTATGCCGCTTAGTGCCGTTACCCCTGCCGCTTTAACTATAATGGCAAATAACCAAAGTAAAATTTATGGCGCCGTTAATCCTCCTTTAACGGTAAGCTACAGCGGTTTTGTTAATAACGATAATGCCGCTAACCTAACCTTTCCCCCAATAGTTACCACTACAGCTACTTCATTTTCACCGGAGGGCAGCTATGTTATAACAGCCGGCGGGGCGGTTTCAAATAATTATACTTTTACTTATGCAGATGGTATACTTACCGTAAAACCAGCTATGCAAACCTTGGTTATTCCATCAGCTTTTTCACCCAATGGCGATGGGGTGAACGATACATGGACAGTGCGCAACCTTGATTCGTACCCAAACAGTACTGTTGACGTTTATAACAGGTATGGGCAAAAGTTATATGCAGCAACCGGAGAAAACAACGCATGGGATGGACGGTATAATGGCGTTTACCTGCCATCGGGCTCGTACTACTACATTATAAACCCCAAAAACAATTTTAAGATTATGACCGGTTATATAACCATTATCAGATAGCCACACGCTTAATACTGCGTTTAGCCAAAAATGCGTTTACCGGTTTCTTGTCGCCGGTTTCTGAGAAAATGATGACCAGGCTTTTCTGCCGTTTGTAGTAAGTGAACATGGTAAGGTTTTTTAACCGGAAATTACTACGGCCTGTGTTTTTAACTATTCGTAAAGCCCTATCTGCTTTGGCATCCGTATCAAACCCTATACTGATGAGACCTAAATGGAGATCTTCATCATCTTTAATAGCCCTGAATGAAGAATACTCTACAAAACAGAAATTACTGAAATACCTTGTCTTGAAATCTTTATTAAGCAGGTTCACAAATTTGGGGATCGTTGTGCGCTTATCTTCAAACGTGTAGCCATCGCCTATGTCCGATTTAAAATCATCAACCACAGTTTTAAGAATATCTGTTTTGCAGGTATGCTTAACACCTTTGCTGTTAACAATGGTTTGGGCATTTGAAAAACCGAATACCAGTATAAATATGAATGTAACAAGAAATCTCACAGGTAAGGATATTAATTTTTAGTTTATAATAGTGCCCTAAAAGTAATGAAAGCTTTTATTAATTCATTCGCATGGCTCTAAATACTTTACAATTGGTTGTTCATTATGTTCGTTCGATATAGCTTTTAGTTAATAATCGTGATATATTGTACAATATTTCACACTAAATTTCACACATTATTATTGCCAATATTGTCCATCACTTTTTTGTGCGGAGGTTTGCGAGATAGTTAAATGATTGCAAATTCGACTTTATCGGGTACGGAAGTTTATGAAGTTTACAGGTAATTTATTTCCGGAAAGAGATGAGAGAATGTAAAAACGCTTAGAAAGGCAAATCGAAATAAAAGGTAGATCCTTTTCCTAACTCGCTATCTACACCAATTTTACCTTTATGAGAATTTATGATTTCGGTAGATATATAAAGGCCCATGCCAAGGCCACTGGCCATAAACTTCATATCCTCAACCCGGTAAAAACGCTCGAACACCCGCCCTATTTCTTTTTTCGACATACCGATACCAAAATCAGTTACGGATACCCGCAAGTAGCCTTGTAAGCGCTCGGTTGTTATGATGATCCGCTTATCGTCCTGCGAGTATTTGACAGCATTATTTATAAAATTCATCACCACCTGCTCCAGTCGTTCCGCATTGCCTGAAATGACGATGTCCGGTTGTACATTTTCGTAAAAAATATTGTCCGGATAAATATGGCGGGCATTTTCAATACAACTTGCGAGTGCCTTTGATATATCAAAGCGTTCAAACTGATACTCTAATCGCCCGGCCTGAATTTTACTTACATCCAACAGGTCGTTCACCAAGTGCTGCAATTTATTTGAAGCCAGGTTGGCCTTTTCAATATATGTTTTTATCGTTGGCGGCAGCACATCCTTTTTATAGGTGCCAAGTAACTGAAGATAGCCCTTTAAACTGGTAAGCGGAGTTTTTAACTCATGGCTCGCGATACCGATAAATTCATCTTTCCGCTGCATCTGCTGCTTTTGTTCCTCAATATCGGTTGCAGTGCCCACCCATAAAATAATGTGGCCAGCCTCATCCCGTAGTGGTATAGCCCGGTTAAGGTGCCAGCGGTAAGAGCCGTCTGTACCTTTGCGGTAACGGTTTTCTACCTCGAAGATATTGCCGGATTCAATAGCGGCATTATACTTTTGGTTGGTGATCTCCAGATCGTCTGGATGTACAATGTCCTCAAATTTGTATTCCCGCTCGTGTTGCAAATCAAGCCCGGTATAATCATACCACTGCCTGTTGTAAAAATTCAATTCGCCGGTGGGCAAACTCGTCCACGTCATTTGTGGTATATTATTGGCAAGCAACTTAAAATGTTCGCGACTGATGAGTAATTCGCTGGTACGTTCTTTTACAATATCCTCCAGTTCATCATTCATTTTTTCGGCAGCGTTGTGCGCAATTGCCAGCTCGTCATTTTTTAACTGCAATTGCTTTTCTGCATTCTTTTGTATGGTGAGATCGGTTAATATTAGGCTTAACGCCATACCTTCATCCAATTCAAGCGCGTTGCACGATAAAAGGCAGGGAACTATTTCACCCGTAATGGCAGTAAGGTTTATTTCTTGTTTGCAATCCTCCTCCCAGCCATTACCAATCACCCTGGCAAATTTATCTAATTCATCATCTGAAATAAATCTGTCGAATGTTGTGCCTGCTACTTTTTCTAAGGGAGAGCTTACCATAGCGGCAAAGCGCGAATTACTATAGAGTATAACACCCTCGCGGTTAAGTGTAACCGCGCCTTCATTCATTTTCTCGATAAAAACACGGTAAGTTTGGTCGGCGGTTTTAAGCGTGTAAAGCTCATGTCCGTTTTCTCCTTTTAAAACAAACGCGTCAACCTGCCCTGTACGAATTGCCTGTATAGTATCGTTCGCCTCCTCCAGTTGTATACGAAGGTCAGCCATTTCGGCCAGCAGTTCTTCTGTTGTTAATTTAGCCTGGTCCATATATTTAGCCATTTTGTAAACCAAGCCCCTGCAAAACTTTTTCAGTATCAGACATGTCGCCAATAAGCCTTCGTTCCTGGCCAGGTGATTTTTTTATAAGCATTGGCAAAGCAATAATCTGCTCATCTTCAGCAACAGTGGGCTGCTGATGAACATCAATAATTTCCAGCTCATATTTGTCTTTTAAATACGTTTCGCAAATTTCTTTCAAATTAGTTATTGCACGCGACGAGTTAGGGGAAGCACCTGTTACAAACAAACGTAATAAGTAAACATCTTTTACAGGCTGGTGATCATTGGGTATTTCCTCTTGCTCGGTCATTTAATATTAATTATGCTGGCCTTATATCTAAACCTACCAGAACCTTTTCTTCATTTGACAGGTCGCCTATAATTTTGCGTATTGGTTCCGGAACTTTGCGTACCAGCGTAGGGATAGCGAATATTTGATCGCCCTCGGCTAATTGCGGTTGCACCAAAAGATCTATCACCTCAATTACATATTGCCCCTTCAAATATTCTTCACAGTATTTTTTAAGATTAGACAATGCAGCAACCGATTTTGTTGTATTGCCGGCAACATATAATCTTAATTCATATTTTTTAACTTCAGTCATTCGTATTTTGTTTCTATTCCTTTTAATTTAACCCTTATCATTACGCCTCATTTGGGTAATTTCAGTACGGGTTTTATCAGCTACGTTCTTAATTAATTCTTCTTCCTCGTAAACCTTGTTCAGTTCTTCCTCAACCGATTCAAACTCCGTTTGCAAACTCGATATTTTGGCTTCCAATACTTTGCGTTTGCGCAATATTTCCCTGTCTTTTCTGCTAACGGCATGGTCACGCAGCACTTCGCCGGTTTGTTCCTGCAACATCTGTGCTTCACGTGCTGATCCTGTCAGTATTCCATCCGGTCCTAAATAAACATCCACCAAATCGAGACCCTTATCGGTAATCACAAATTCTCTTACCTGGTTAGAGTGCTTCATTCCGCGCGATTTCATGATATACATTCCGCGGTTCCGCTCACCGTTATATTCAATATCTCTCACCAGCAACCAGGCATCCACCAATGATGATACTCCTTCGTCGGTTTGTTCGTTAACAATGTTATTTAAGCTTAAGGCAGTGAACATTACCGTGACCTGTTCTTCCTGTAAAAAATCTATCAGCCGTATCAGCATAGCTTTAACTTCACTTACTGAACCTACGGTGATTAAATTGGTGATAGGGTCTAAAATAATAGCCTCGGGTTTAAACGACTTTATAACTTTATACATAGCCACGAGGTGCATTTCTAAACCATATAAAGTTGGGCGCGATGCGAAAAATTTCAGCGTATCATTGTCAACGTATTGTTGAAGATCGACACCAATAGAATGCATGTTCCGGATAATCTGCTTAGGCGATTCTTCAAAAGCGAAATAAATACATTTCTTCCCTTGCTTACAGGTTTCATTGGCGAAATAAGCGCCAATACTGGTTTTGCCGGTTCCCGCCGTGCCCGATACCAATATGCTGCTGCCTTTAAAAAAGCCCTGGCCGCCCAGCATTTTATCTAACGCAGGTATGCCCGACGAAACCCTGTCAGACGATACCGGTTTTTCCAACTTTAATGAGGTTACCGGTAATACAGAAATCCCTTCCTCATCAATTAAAAACGGATATTCATTGGTACCGTGAACAGATCCCCTGTATTTTACTATCCTTAACCTGCGGGTTGATATTTGATTGATCACCCTGTGGTCGAGCAAAATCACACAATCTGATACATATTCTTCCAAGCCCTGGCGGGTTAGTTTTCCTTCGCCGCGCTCGCCGGTAATAATGGCGGTGACACCTTTTTCTTTCAGCCAGTGAAACAGCCTGCGCAATTCGGCGCGCAGCAAGGCCTGGTTAGTAAGGCCCGAAAATAAATTTTCCAGCGTATCCAATACCACCCTTTTAGCGCCAATGCTATCAATAGCGTAATTGAGCCTGATAAATAAACCATCCAAATCGTATTCGCCGGTTTCTTCTATCTCGCTGCGATCAATATGAACATGATCTATCTTTATCTTTTTTTCGGCCTGTAACTTGTCCAGATCAAACCCTAATGAGGCTACGTTCATGGCCAGTTCATCAGCTTTTTCTTCAAAAGCCATAAACACGCCCGGCTCGTCAAACTCAATAGCGCCACGTACAATAAACTCTATCGACATTAAGGTTTTGCCGCAGCCCGCGTCGCCGCAAACCAATGTGGGGCGCCCGAAAGGGATGCCTCCACCTGTAATTTCATCTAATCCGTTTATTCCTGTAGGCGTTTTTGGTAAAAGCGGGTGGCTGGATGCTGTCACAGTATTTACAATTTTACTCATTTAACAATAATTACTTACTTATGCTTTGCTAAAAACAACTTTGTCAATATCAAGAAATTACAATCGCAAATCGGGTTGATTTGTTTTTAAAGATTGAAATTTTACAAATAATGGACCCGTTAACATGGGCTTTTTACAGCATTCGTGATAACGTCAAATTTCTAACACTGCAATGTAATAACATTCTTTCGTTCTAAATAAAATATTATACAACTGTTATAATTAACAATATCCGCATCAGGCTATAGTAATTATATGCAGCACACCGGAAATTGACTTATACTATTGCTATGTTGAAGGATATATTGCTGAACTGTTTAAGAAAGTTCAAAACCCTTAAACTTTGTTATTTAGCCGTTTTTGTTAGATTTGTGTAAACCCGAATTATATGTACCAGTTGCAAATATCTCCCGAAAATGTGCAGGCCACCTTGCAAAAACATATCCTGGCCGATGGTTTCGACCTTACCTTTGATATGGAAAAAAGCCAGGGGGTATATATTTATGATGCCAAGAATAAACGTACCCTGCTCGATTTTTTCACCTGCTTCGCTTCGGTACCATTGGGTTATAACCACCCCAAAATGCTTAACGATGATGAGTTTAAAAAGAACCTCATGCTGGCGGCATTAACCAACCCATCAAACTCGGATATTTACACTACGCAGTACGCTCAGTTTGTGGATACGTTTGAAAAGGTGGGTATTCCTGATTACCTGCCCCATGCCTTTTTTATATCGGGCGGCACTCTCGCTATCGAGAATGCCCTTAAAGTTGCAATGGACTGGAAAGTTCAAAAGAATTTCGCCAAAGGTTATAACCAGGAAAAAGGATTGAAAGTATTACATTTTGAACATGCCTTTCATGGCCGGTCGGGTTATACGCTTAGTCTTACCAATACGCTACCGGTTAAAACCAAGTGGTATGCCAAGTTCGATTGGCCGCGGGTATCGTTCCCTGCGGTAACATTTCCGCATAGTGATGAGTCTCACGCCGACCTTTTAAAACGGGAGGCAAAATCAGTCGCCGAGATCAGGCAGGCGTTTGAGGAAAATAAGGATGATATATGCGCCATAATTGTAGAACCTGTACAGGCCGAAGGCGGCGATAACCATATGCGCAAGGAATTTGCCGAGCAATTGCGCCAACTGGCCGATGAGTATGAGGCCCTGCTGATTTACGATGAAGTGCAAACGGGTGTAGGCCTTAGCGGCAAGTTTTGGTGCCACGAACATTTCGGGGAAAACGCGCGCCCGGATATTATCGCTTTTGGTAAAAAGATGCAGGTATGCGGCATATTGGCAGGCAAGCGTATTGATGAGGTAGAGCAGAACGTTTTTAAGGTTTCATCGAGGATCAATTCTACCTGGGGAGGCAGCCTGGTAGATATGGTAAGGGCGACAAAAATATTAGAAATAATATATGAAGATAACCTGTGCGATAACGCGGCGCAATCCGGTAATTACTTACAGCACGAATTAGCTAAAATAGCCACTAAAACATCGCTCATCAGTAATATAAGAGGCAAAGGATTACTTACCGCTTTCGACTTTCCGGACAAGGAAACCCGCAATAGCTTTATTGAAAAGGGTATTGAGCACAACGTTATGTTTTTAGGCTGCGGTGAGCGTACCATACGTTTCAGGCCGGCGCTTATTATAGGTACAGATCATATTGATGAAGGCCTTAGCGTATTAGAGAAGGTTATTAATATTATGTAAAACTGTAATAATATTGCTACAAGAATGCGTTTTTGACACAATACAGGCTTTTTTTAATCAAAAATATACTATTATCGTTTAATAACGTTTTAGTTTGATATTAATACGCTGTTATACAGGTATTGATGCGGTGTGGAATATTGTTTTTGCGCTTTATACCATACTGAAATTTTTGATGCAGCTACCTAACGCATACTATCATGAGCAAACAAATTGAAAAACTGAAAAAGCAATTAGCCGAAATTTCGGAGGTTGTAAATACATTTAAATCTGAAGCGGTACAGGTACGCATAGCCGAAAAGCTATTCGATGTACTGATTGATGCCGACCGTGCCGAACACGAAAATTCGGATTACCTGCTTAAAAAGAGTCGTCGTTTTAAAGATAACGGTCACGATACTGACGGCGCTGCACACCGTAAAAAACCGGGTGCTACCAAGGTATTGAACCAGATACTGGCTACCGATTTTTTTAATCAGCCCCGTTCAATTGCTTCCATAGCCGAATATTGTAAGGAAAAGTACGATTCAGATTTTAAAACATCCGAGCTATCAGGCATCCTGCTGAAATTGGCCAACGAAAATAAATTGCGCCGCGAAAAAAGCCGTGATAATAATAGGTTTGATTATATTAAGGTATAGCAATTTTATCCAGCCGACAGACAAATTATTTAGATCTCGAAAGATGATGCTAATGATGTGCTGTAATTAACGTTAGTCTGCTCTTGGGCGCAGTGCCCCATTACTTTTGAGGGCAAAAGTAACAAAACCCTTGTCCAGCAAAAGGCTTCTTTGCCGCACAAAGCCATTCCCTGCAAACCGTGCAGAACTTGGGGCTGGAACTTTTGCCCCGACGCGCTATTCCTACCCGCATGCAACAAGTTCGCTATGCCCGCCTTTGCGCTCTTGGCCGCCACAGTTCTGCCCGTTTTCGCCCGAAGCTGTTTGCTGACGGCTAACTTCATCGCGCCTTAGCTAAAAAAGTATTCAACCGCTTTTACAGCAGGCTGAATAAATTATCAACTCCCAATAACTTTACTGAAGTAAAGCCCTCGGCATATTTAACGCCTATGTTTTTACCCAGTTCAAGGGCACGGGCTTCGGTGCGTTGCATAAATACGGGCGATGAGATGTAAGTTTGGGGCTCGTCTTCTATCCAGTCGGGGTTGTAAAATTGCGATTTAAACGCCAATACGCTTTCCACCTTTTTATCCCAGTGTTCGGTTATGTCTATCAGTATGTCGGGCTCAATATACCTGTCTTGTATAAAATGCAGCACCAGGTTTGGCCGCCATTCTTTTTGCAGTTCACCGTTATAAGTAGTTTCTATTTTGCGTAATCCCGATAAAAACACCGATGCTTCTACCAACTCATTAGCACGGCCGTGATCGGGGTGACGATCATGATAGGCATTGGTGATGATAATTTCGGGCTGGTATTTACGTATCACCTCGATGATCTTGATCTGGTATTCCCTCGTGTTCTCAAAAAAACCATCAGGCAAACCCAAATTTTCGCGGACGGTTAATCCCAGTATCCGCCCTGCTTCCTGCGCTTCTTCTTCACGTATTTCGGGGGTGCCACGGGTACCCAGTTCGCCACGGGTAAGGTCTACAATACCTGCCTTTTTACCCATTGCTATGTGTTTAAGCAAGGTGCCCGCGCAACCTAATTCGGCATCATCCGGGTGAACAGATAATACCAGTATATCTAACTTAGTCATAAAAATATATTCTTATTTGCCGGCCGCTATTAAACGGCTTATTTGCTTTTTGATTTTTGAAGATGTAGGTTTTGTAAAAGGGAAAAAGAAATCCTTTACGGCGCCCGATCTGTCAATTAAAAACTTGTGAAAATTCCAGCGCGGTGTTGAATTAACCGCCCCGTTGAGCTTTTTATCTGCCAAAAACTTATATAGCGGATGCGCGTATGGTCCTCTAATCCTCACTTTATCAAAGGTAAGGTAATTGGTGGCTACGTTTTCGCAAAATGTAGCCAGCTCGGCACCTTCTAAGGGTTCTTGTCCGCCAAAATCATTGGAAGGGAAAGCCAGTATCTCAAAATCCTGTCCCGAAAATTCTTCCTTTAAAGCTACTAATTCTTTAAGCTGTGGTGCAAAGCCGCATTGCGATGCTGTATTTACTATCAGTAAAACCTTGTCGCTAAATACCGACAGGTTAAGTTCCTCCCCATCCAGCTTAGGTACGCTGAACTGGTAGATGTTCGTATCGCTCATTTATCAATTATAGGGCGTATCGAAGTTTGATGTACGGATGATGTTCTCTATATCGCGTTCCTGCTCGGGGTCGTACTCTTCTTTCAAATCGTGCCCAAAAATACGTGCTACAGATTGCATCATAAATGCGTTAAGGCCGCCCTTGAGTTCCTTAAGCATGGCGAAACTGGTGTTGCCGGTTTCCCTGTCAATCAACTTTATTAATACCTCACCCTGACTGATTGTCAGGTTTTTAATTTCTTTGTTAAACAAATCTTTAATTTGTTTTTCGCAGGCTTTCACCAGTTCTTTTTGTTTCTTCTTATCGGCAGTAACAGCCAGGTCGCGCTGCAACTGGCGGTAACGCTCACCCGCATAGCGGGCATAAGGCATTACCTTGTATACATTATAGCGTAAACGGCGGTATTTTAACCTGTCATCCTCGCTGGCAAAAATACGGGTATCGCGTATATTGATGTCGTGCATTACTATCCATGGCACCAGTTCACCGTCAAGATCGGTCATATAGGTTTTGATGGTATCATTTTTGCCCAATTGAGCACGTTGAGGCTTAGCCGGTGCATCCTGCGCTTTTAGCGCCGCAACCGGTAAACAACAAAACAATGACAATATAAAACCAATAAATTTCATATTTTTACTTGTATACAAAATTAGTGCAATTTTTCAGGTAATTGGAGATCAACTGCAATTTAAACACATTTTGTTACAAGTTAGTGATATATTTTAAAGTTCGTACATGAAAGATTTAGTGATCGACCTGGAAGCCGAAAAGAACGAGATATTAAAGAGATACCGGGCTTTGCTGCGCGCGTGTAAATCAACCTTGCAAAAGGGTGATAAACGCATGATACGCAAGGCTTTCGATATGGCTTTAGAAAGCCATAAGGATATGCGCCGCAAATCTGGCGAACCTTATATATACCACCCTATTGCCGTGGCCCAAATTGCCGCCGAGGAGATAGGCTTGGGTACTACCTCTATAGTATGCGCCCTGCTGCACGATGTGGTGGAGGATACCGACGTTGCCCTTGATGATATTGAAAGGGAATTTGGTAAAAAAGTAGCCAAAATTATCGACGGCTTAACCAAAATATCGGGCGTATTTGATACCAACAGTTCTTTACAGGCCGAAAATTTCCGTAAAATGCTGCTTACCCTTGCCGATGACGTGAGGGTTATACTGATCAAACTGGCCGATAGGTTGCATAATATGCGTACCATGGAGTTTATGCCGCGCGATAAGCAGCTTAAACTATCATCAGAAACCGTATACCTGTATGCACCGCTGGCACACCGCCTGGGTTTATACGCTATAAAATCGGAGCTGGAAGATCTGTCCATGAAATACATGGAACGTGAAACTTACCAGCTCATTAAAAAGAAACTGAACGAGAAGAAGGCCGAGCGCGAAAAATTCATCCGCGATTTTATTGATCCGGTGAAGAAGGTTTTACAAGGACAAGGCCTTGAAGCCGATGTATTTGGCAGGCCGAAATCAATCAACTCGATATGGAACAAGATGAAGAAAAAATCTATTCCATTTGAGGAGGTGTATGACCTGTTTGCTATACGGATTATACTGGATAGTCCGCCGGAGCATGAAAAAGCCGACTGCTGGAAAGCTTACTCTATAGTTACCGACCTGTACCGCCCCAACCCCGACCGCCTGCGCGACTGGATCTCATCGCCGAAGGCAAACGGTTACGAATCGTTGCACACCACGGTAATGGGGCCTAAAGGCCAGTGGGTTGAGGTACAGATACGTACCACACGCATGAACGAGATTGCCGAAAAAGGTTTCGCGGCCCACTGGAAGTACAAGGAATCGAGCACCGATAGCGGCCTCGACCAATGGGTACAAAAAGTACGCGAAATGCTGAAAAACCCGGATTCGAACGCGCTCGACTTTATCGACGATTTTAAGATGAACCTCTTCAGCGATGAGATCTTCATTTTTACGCCTAAGGGCGCCTTGATACAGTTGCCGCTGAACGCTACCGCGCTCGATTTCGCTTTTGAGATACATACCGATGTGGGTGCCAGCTGTATAGGCGCTAAGGTGAACCATAAACTGGTGCCCCTAAGCTACAAACTGCAAAATGGCGACCAGGTAGAGATTATCACCTCGGGTAAGCAAACCCCGAAGGAAGACTGGCTCAACTTTGTGGTTACCGCCAAGGCGAAAGCCAAAATTAAATCGGCACTTAAAGAGGCTAAACGCAAAATTGCCGAGGATGGTAAAGAGATACTGGAGCGTAAATTAAAATCGCTCAAGATCACTTACAACTCCGAGAACATACATAAGCTAAGCTATTACTTTAAGCTGGGCTCAACTCAGGATCTTTTTTACAATGTGGCCAAAGGCCTTATTGATATGAAGCACCTGAAGGAGTACCAGCTATCTGAAAAGGTAATTGAGAACAAGCCACAGGATAAGATAGAGGCCGACCAGGTACAAAGCCTGCTTCGCAACATCAAGGCTAAAGACAGCGATATGTTGCTGATTGGCGAGGATATGCAGAAGATTGACTACAAACTGGCCAACTGCTGTAACCCTATTCCCGGCGATGACGTGTTCGGCTTTATTACCGTGAGCGATGGCATTAAGATACACCGCACCAACTGCCCTAATGCCGCCAAACTGATGGCCAACTACGGTTACCGCATTGTAAAAGCCCGCTGGACCAACCAGCAGGAACTGGCTTTTCTTACCGGTTTACGTATACGCGGTATTGATGATGTGGGCTTGATCAACAAGCTCACCACCGTAATATCAAACGACTTTAAGGTGAACATGCGCTCGATAACGGTTGATAGTGACAACGGTATTTTCGAGGGCTCAATTATGGTGTATGTAAATGATACACAGCACCTTGAAGACTTGGTAAAGAAACTAAAACAAGTACGCGGCGTAACCTCGGTTGACCGCTTTGATTCGATAGCGGAGAAAGCGTCTTGAAATTAGAGTCAAGAGATAAGAGTCAAGAATTAAGAAACAGGAATCAGGAGATAGTCAGGCTTACGAAGTTTTGAAAACTTCGTAAGTCTCTTCTAACACTTGCTAAGCGTATTATCTTGATTCCTGACTCTCAACTCTCGCTTCTATTTTTGTCGGCCTTTTGTCTGATTGTTATGTGTTTGCTATCGATTACTATACGTATCTCAATTCTTATTAATACCTTTACCTTTTATTTATTACTTATACCCGATTATGCTGCAACAGGAAACTATAGCACTGGTAAAAAAAATATTTGAAGCCTATCTTGAAAACAAAAGTTTGCGTAAAACGCCCGAGCGTTTTGCCATTCTGGAAGAGATATATTCAAGAAGCGACCATTTTGATGTGGAGTCGTTATACATCCACATGAAGAATAAAAAATACCGTGTAAGCCGTGCTACTGTATATAATACGCTTGAACTGCTTGTTTCTTGCGATTTGGTTACCAAGCACCAGTTTGGTAAAAACATGGCCCAGTTCGAAAAATCTTATGGCTACAAACAACACGATCATATTATATGCATCGACTGCGGTAAGGTGGTTGAGTTTTGCGATCCGCGTATACAGCAGATACAAAGCATGATGGGCGAATTGCTGAAATTCGACATCAAACACCACTCTTTAAACCTTTATGGAAATTGTTCTAAATTAAAAGAAGGCTATTGTGACAGAAAGGCTTAACAAACCGGCAAAGCCTGTTTTAAGCAAACAGGCTTTTTGGGATGTTGATATGAATACTATCGACTTTGAAAAGCACGCACGTTTTGTTGTAGAAAAAGTAATTGAACGGGGTAAAGAAAGCGATTTTTTAAACCTTATTAAATTTTACGGTGCCAACAAAGTAAAAGAACTGGCACTACAGGCCTCCTGGTTATCTGATATAAGTATTAATTTTTGCTGCACGCTGTTTAAAGTTAAACCCACCGATTTTAAATGCTACGAGAAGAAACAGTTGAACCTTCAACACTGGAACTTCTAAAAAAATTAGTTTCACTTCCGGAGTTAAAAAATTTCAGACTGGTTGGCGGCACGGCCTTATCCCTGCTTTTCGGGCATCGTTTATCTATTGATATTGATCTGTTTACCGATGAACCGCTGGATAAAGAAATATTATTAGAGGCTTTGAATGCAAATTTCGATCATCTGATTATAACCAATAACAGGAGTAAGAATATATTGCAGTGCATTATACAAAATGTAAAAGTTGATTTTGTATCCGTAAAAGATCCATTTACAAATCAGCCCGAAATTATCAATGCAATACCCTTTGCTGATAAAAAAGATCTTATCGCATTGAAATTAAACGCCGTAAAAGGGCGCGGTGCAAAAAAAGACTTTTGGGATATAGCAAAATTGTTGCAGTTTTACACCTTCGATAATCTTTTTCAATTTTATCATGATAGATACTTATATGATGATACCTTTGCGGTAATTAGATCAGTGGTATACTTTGATGATGCAGAAGAAGAGGCAGATCCGGTTTCGTTAGATAACACTACATGGACCGATGTTAAAACCATCATAGTAAAAGCTTTTGATGTTTATTATAAAAAGAGAATTAATTAAATAATGGCTGTTGACGTATTATTAGGCCTCCAGTGGGGCGATGAGGGTAAAGGTAAAATTGTTGATGTTCTTAGTGCAGATTACGATCTGATCGCACGCTTTCAGGGCGGGCCGAATGCAGGGCACACTTTAGAATTTGATGGCAAAAAGTTCGTATTGAACACTATTCCTTCAGGTATATTTTTTGACAACACACTTAACCTTATAGGTAACGGCGTTGTAATTGACCCTATCACCTTAAAAAAGGAACTTGATAAATTAAAAGATGCCGGGCACGATCTGCTGGCTAAAAAGAACCTGGTGATCGCTAAAAAAGCGCACCTGATATTGCCTACCCACCAATTGCTCGACGCGGCTTCTGAAAAGAAGATGGGCGAAGGCAAAATTGGTTCTACTTTAAAAGGTATCGGCCCTACTTATATGGACAAAACCGGCCGTAACGGCTTGCGTATTGGCGATATTACCCTGCCCGATTTTGAAGAACGTTACCATAAACTGGTTGAAAAACACAAATCAATGCTGCAATCATTATATGGTGATGTGGCTGATTTCTCTGAAAGGGAGCAAGCATTCTTCGAGGCCATCAACGTAATTAAACAATTCCCGCTGGTTGACTCGGAGCATTTGGTTAACGATTACATTAAACAAGGTAAAAAGGTACTGGCAGAAGGCGCGCAAGGTGCTATGCTCGATATCGACTTCGGTTCATATCCTTTTGTTACCTCATCAAATACTACCGCTGCCGGTGCTTGTACCGGTTTAGGTATTGCGCCAAAGCAAATTGGCGATGTGATAGGTATCTTTAAAGCTTATTGCACACGTGTTGGCGGCGGCCCTTTCCCTACCGAACTTAACGACGAAACAGGTGAAGAACTACGTCGCGTTGGTCATGAGTTTGGCGCAACAACAGGTCGCCCGCGCCGTACAGGCTGGATCGATCTTCCGGCTTTAAAATACGCCATTATGCTAAACGGTGTTACCCAATTGGTAATGACCAAGGCCGATGTGTTAAGCGGATTTGAAAAGATATACGCCTGCACACATTACGATTATGCCGGTGAAATTATCGACTACATGCCGTACGATATTTGCACCATTGAGCCAAAACCCGTTTTGAAAGAAATTGATGGCTGGCACGAAGACCTTACAGGCATTACCGAACTATCAGAAATCCCGGCTAAACTGCAATCATATATCGATTTCCTGGAAGCTGAACTGGGCGTACCGGTAAAATATCTATCTGTTGGTCCGGACAGGAAACAAACTTTAGTATTGCACTAAGAAACATATCAGAAAACATAATAAAAACGCCTCATATTTATTTATGAGGCGTTTTTTGTTGGGATACATCGAAACCGTTGTCTATTTAAAAAACGTTACTCCTTCTATTTTTTGATTTACAATCACCCGAGACAACACACAAAACTGATTCCAATGCTATCTGTTTCATATCTAATTTGTTACGTTCGGCCGATGAATTTTAATCTACTTTTATTGAGAAACTTAAACCTTCTCATCAATGAATTCATCGCCTGCAATTGCCACAAAAAAAACAAAATGGATCTATGGTTTAGATAGCATTAGGTTTGTGTTAGCAGTAATTGTTATGCTTGCTCATTTCCCAAACCCTTTTGATGCTTTTGAAAATTCACAGAATTTGATCGTTAAAATGCTTGTGTCTGTAAGTCACATTTTGTTTTGCGGACCGGCAGCTGTCATCGCGTTTTTTGTGATCTCCGGCTTTGTCATTCATTTTCCTTATAGAAATAAAGACAAGTTTGATGTTACCGGCTTCTTGATCCGTCGGATCTTCCGCATCGGGATTCCCTTATTAATCGTTGGCTTTATTGCTTCTTACTATAATTATTTCAACACGCTTCCGGTTTGGAGTTTGTATTGCGAAATGATTTACTATGTTATCTATCCTTTATTATTCATCTCGAAAGTCAACTGGAAAAAGCTGTTTATTTTCAGCTTCATACTTTCGTATGCTGTAATTTTAATATTTAACTGGGATTCCTTTCTCTCATTTATCCACCATAAAAACATAAACTTTGATGGCGGATACCAAAGCCTTGGTACTATACCCACCGCTATTATAGGATTGCCTTGCTGGCTGTTAGGCGTAATTTTGGCCGGCCAAATTGATAAAAAAAGAAGTGTGGTGAATTCCAGAACGCTGATTTTGTACAGAACCCTTGTTCTTGCAGCGTCAGTTGCATCGCTGATTGCCATGTTCCATTTCTACCTAAGCTACATGTACACCTTAAATATCTTCGCGTTGCTGGCTGTTAAGTGGCTTGAAAAAGAAATAGTTTATTACCGCGCCAACAAACCTTTATCCGTTTTAGAGTTCTGCGGTAAATTCTCTTACTCGCTTTATTTATGCCATATACTGGTATTTCTTGCATTGAGTAATTACTTCAGCTTCAGCGCTGCTACATACTTCCTATTCATATTTGCAACCATTGCAATCTCTTACCTTATCTATTTAACTGTAGAATTACCATCGCATAAAATTGCGCAATACCTGTCAACCCTTTTTAGCAAGAGTTTAAAAGAATCTAAAAAGATGAGGAAAGAAACAAGTATCGATACTAAAGGCGTGTAGAAATGCTTTTGTTATCTATTTTTGCAGCGTGATAATACAGGTAGGCGATCTTAAAACATTCAAGCAAAAAGCATTATTATGGGCAGCGAGCTTTGATGTTGCCTGTTATTTAGATGCAAATGGCTTTACCGATGCCTACTCTAAATTTGATACCTTAATTGCTATTGGCAAAAAGGATGAAGTTTTGGCCAACTCGGGCGATGCTTTTAGTCAGCTGGAAGCATTCCGGCTTAAGCACAATGGCTGGATCACCGGCTTTTTTGGGTACGATCTGAAGAACGAAGTTGAGCAACTCAGCTCAAACAATACCGATAACCTGTACTTCCCCGATCTGTATTTCTTCGCACCGCAATACCTCATTATTATAAAAGGTGATCAAATTGAAATTGTGGCAGAGGATGCTGATTTTGCACTTAGCAGTATTAATAACCAAGTCATTCACCTCTCAAGTCTGCAACCATCGGCACAAATAAAAAACCGCTTTACCAAAGCGGAATACATTAGTACCGTAAACAAAGTAAAAGAGCACATTGCCCGCGGCGATATTTACGTGACCAATTTTTGCCAGGAGTTTTATGCGGAGGGTGCCGGGATCAATCCGCTATCAGTATTTGTAAATCTGAATGAGGTTTCGCCCAACCCTTTTGCATCCTTTTTTAAGCTGAACGATAAATATATCATCTGCGCTACGCCCGAACGCTTTTTGGCGAAACGCGGCGGCAAGCTGATTTCGCAACCCATAAAAGGCACCGCCAAACGCAGCGACGACCCGGAAGAGGACGAACTAAACAAGCTACAACTCCGGTACCACACCAAAGAATTACAGGAGAACGTAATGGTGGTTGATATGGTTCGTAATGATCTTACCCGCTCGGCCCGGCAGGGCACCGTGGTAACCGAAGAATTATTTGGCATATACGGCTTTAAGCAGGTGTACCAAATGATATCGACCATTACCTGCGAAATAACCGCGGGTGTAAGTCCTGTTCAGGCTATCAAAAACACCTTCCCCATGGGTAGCATGACGGGGGCGCCCAAGGTGAGCGCAATGCGTTTAATGGAACAATACGAACGTAGCAAACGTGGGGTGTATTCCGGAGCGATAGGCTATTTTAGTCCGGATGATGACTTTGATTTTAATGTGGTGATCAGGAGCATTTTGTACGATGCACAAAGCCGCTACCTCTCCTTTCATGCAGGCAGCGCCATTACCATTGATGCTGATGCCGAACAGGAATATGAAGAATGCCTGCTAAAAGCGAAAGCTATCCTTGAAGTGCTGGGCCAATCCTAATTTTAGTGGCCGATCGTACGATGATCTCCGACCCTTCCGCAAAAAATGCCGAATAAGGTTCCACTGATAAATACGGCGCGAAAGCTTCGCCATACAACACTTTTACATCGGCATCAAAAACGTAATCACTTATGGCACCCACTTTCCATGATACATGCTCTACACCATATTCCATCGAACTGGTATCGCTTAAGCGATTATAGCCCCAGTAATGCTCCAAAATAAATTCTTCGGCGCTGCCGGCTTGCATAGCGATGAAGTTATTATTAACCGTAGCACCTAATTTATTCCACCTGCCTTTCAACTTCCACTCGTATAAATATCGCGTGTTCACATCATCAGTTTTGGTAATGCTGTGCCGCATGGGCATGCGTACATAATGTTCTTTATAAAGTGTATTCGCAATCAGCGGGATCATCCGTTTAGGCACAATTTCGCTGATGAATACCGTACCGCGTTTCCATTCCTTACCATTAAAATGCCGCACATAAAAACGCAGGTTTACTTCTTCAAAGTTTACATGCCCCGGCCATTTCACGCCAATTACCCGGGTATCGTGAAACAAGAAACTCACCATGCTTACCAATGCCTTACCCTGCCAATAATCAAGCTCGGTAGCGGCGGGCAAATAGGGTTTCAATATTTCGGGATCTACCTCATAATTGAGCATTATAAGGTTTTTCCAGCTGGCGGTTAAAAACTTAATTTTCTCCATACAAAAAATCCCGCCTTGCGGGGCGGGATGTGATATTTTATATTAACCCTTTTTGTAATACTTCATGGCTTCGGGTATGGCTTTTTGTATAGCGCTTATACGGGTAGCATCGGCCGGGTGGGTACTTAAAAACTCCGGTGGGGCGCCGCCTTTATTTTGCGCGGCCATACGTTGCCAAAAAGCAACCGCCTCGTTAGGGTTATAACCGGCCATGGCCATAAAGGTTAACCCTAAACGATCTGCTTCCGACTCCTGGTTACGTGAATATTTCAACAGGGTAAGCTGCCCGCCAACGCCATATAATTTACTGATCAGTGCCTGCGTAGCGGCCGATTGTGTGCTTGAAGCCGCGCCGATCAGGCTACCGCCTGTTTGCGCTGCCAGCTCCTGCGACATGCGTTCGGCAGAGTGTTTTGCAATTGCGTGGGCAATTTCGTGGCCCATTACTGTGGCTAAACCTGCATCAGTAGCGGTTACCGGCAATATACCGCTGTACACGGCCACCTTACCGCCCGGCATACACCATGCGTTTACTTCGGGGCTTTGTATCAGGTTAAATTCCCAGGTAAAGTTATACTGGTCGGCATAGCCGTTATCTTTTAAATATTTTTCAATAGCTACCGCCAGCTGGTTACCAATACGCTTAACACGCTGCGCATCGCTGGTGCCGGTAACTACTTTGGTTTTAGGGTCGGTGAGTAACTGCTTGTAACTTGCCGCTGCCGATTGGTTTATTTCGGCGTCGCCTACCAGGCTTAATTGCTTACGGCCGGTAAGTGGTACTGTTGAACACGAATACAATAGAATAGCCGTTGTAATCGCGACCAGGGGTTTAAATGCTTTCATAGAGTTTAAGTAGTTTTTTTCTTAAATAAATTCACTTTGGACTCTTTGCCTTTTAGTAAACGTTCGATATTTTTTTGATGGGTTACCAATATCAGGATACATATACACATACCGTATATAATGACCGATTTAATATACACCGGGAAAATAAATGTAACCCCGATAGGATAAGTAAAACCTGCCATTATTGAACTTAGTGATACATACTTGGTTATTAGCAATACCGTAATAAATACCAGCACGCAAAGCAGAGCCGCATGCAGGTTTATAGCTAATATCATTCCAAATAATGTGGCGATGCCCTTACCGCCCCTAAAACCTGCAAAAACCGGGAACAAATGGCCCATTACCGCGGCTATACCGAGGGCAAGCGCGTAGTTGGTAAACGCTATTGAATTATGCGGACCGGTAGTTGATACGCCTATAAAATAAGCAAGGTTGGTAGCTGTCCAACCTTTTAATATATCGATAAGCATTACAGGTATACCCGCCTGCTTACCCAATACCCTGAAAGTGTTTGTTGCGCCGGCGTTGCCGCTGCCATACTCGCGCACGTCGATGCCATAAAATGACAAACCTATCCAAACAGCCGTTGGAATTGACCCGCACAGATAGGCCAGTATAAGCGCTGAAATTGAATAGATGGATATCATATACCCGTATATAAATTGTATAAAGGTTAAAAAACTTGTTTATTATATTTTAACAGCTTTTAGGCTGAGATCTAAACTCTTTACCGAATGCGTTAACGCGCCCATCGATATATAATCAACTCCGCAAGCCGCGTATTCGCGGGCGTTATCAACAGTTATACCACCCGATGCTTCGGTAATATACCGCCCTTCTATCATATTTACTGCTTCGCGAAGGTCGGCAAAATTAAAATTGTCAAGCAATATACGGTCTACACCGCCTGTTTGCAAAACCTGTTCCAGTTCTTCAAAGTTTCGCACCTCAATTTCAATGGCTAATTTCTTGGTATTGGCAATATATTGGTGCGCGTTTTCAATGGCCTGGCGTATGCCGCCCGAGTAATCAACATGATTATCCTTGATCAGGATCATATCATACAAACCGAAACGATGGTTCACTCCCCCACCTATCCGTACCGCCCATTTTTCGAGATAACGCATGCCCGGCGTGGTTTTACGGGTATCCAGCACCTTGGTATTGGTACCTTTCAGCATGTCAACAATTTCGTGGGTGCGCGTAGCAATGCCCGACATGCGCTGCATGCAGTTGAGCACCAGTCTTTCGGCTGTCAGGATGCTTTTTACATCGCCTTCTACTTCAAGCACTACGTCCTTATGCTTTATAGCAGCACCGTCCTTTAAAAATATATTTACCTGTAAATCAGCATCAACCTCACGGAATATTTCAACAGCAAGCTCCACGCCTGCCAGTATGCCTTCGTCTTTAACTAAAAGTTTTGCTTTGCCCAGCGTACCTGCCGGTATGGTAGCCAGTGAAGTGTGGTCGCCGTCGCCTACATCTTCGTGCAGGGCGTTTTTTATAAAGGGTATAATAAATGTCTTATCCAAATTTCTTGTTTTATGGCCTCAAAAATAAGAACAATTGCCAATTATCAAGTCTTTTCCGTTTCAATACGCAATTCTATGAGTTGTAAAACTCCTTTAACCTCGTTAAGGGTAAATGATATGCGGTATGTACCCTTCTCGGTAGTGAGTAATAAAACGCCAAACCTGTAAGTTGGGTTAGTGTTCACCTTATGTACTACCTTAACAGCTTTGGGCTTATTTTGATTGAAAAATTTCTCCAGTATAATACTTGCCTGTGTTTTTGAATACACATTTTCATCTTTCAGTATAGTAATATCTATGGTTGATGCAAAAAGCTTGGCAAGTTCTTTGGTGTTTCCTTGTTTTATCAGTTCGGCAACGTTATCAATAGGGTCGGCAACCGCTGCATGAGGAAGCAGGTACAAGATCATCAGCAGGGGCAGGTAACTTAGCTTCTTCATAATTATATATAAGCAATAAAGCGAAAATTTGTTGCAATATAAAATAAACTTATACACAGTAATTGCATTAAAGTTACCGGCAGATTTTATATTTGCATTGTGGAAAATAAGAAAAAACTCGCATTAATCATACTTGATGGCTGGGGTTACGGTCGTAACGATCAGTCGAACGCTATATTGGCAGCAAAAACTCCCTTTGTTGATTCGCTGCTGCAAAACTATCCAAATTCAAAGCTTGAAGCATCAGGCACGGCTGTAGGCCTGCCTGCCGGGCAAATGGGTAACTCCGAAGTTGGGCACATGAACTTAGGTGCCGGCCGCGTGGTTTACCAGGAGCTTGGCCGCATTAATAAAGCGGTTGACGATAAAGAACTGGGTACCAACCCGGTTATTAAGGAAGCCTTTGAATACGCCAAACAAAACAACCGCGATGTGCATTTCATCGGCCTGGTATCTGACGGTGGCGTACACTCGCACATTTACCATCTTAAGGGTTTGGTTGATGTTACCAAAGAGTACGGTTTGGAGAAAGTATTTATCCACGCCTTTTTAGATGGCCGCGATACTGATCCGCAATCGGGCCTGGGTTTTGTTACCGATGTTGAACAATACATTGAAAACACGCCCGTAAAACTGGCTTCGGCTATTGGCCGCTATTATGCCATGGACCGCGATAACCGCTGGGAGCGTGTTAAAAAAGCGTACGACCTGATGGTGAACGCTATTGGCGAACCAACTGAAAGCGTTATCGATTCGATAAAAAAATCTTATGCTGAAGGTGTTACCGATGAATTTGTTAACCCGATAGTAAAAACTGACGGCGCAGGCCAGTCACTTGCTGTAATTAAAGAAGGCGATGTAGTGCTTTGCTTTAACTTCCGTACAGACAGGGGCCGCGAGATCAGCCTGGCGCTTACGCAAAAGGCATTCCCTGAGTATAACCTGCACCCGCTGAACGTTCGTTACGTTACCATGACCACTTACGACGACACGTTTAAAAATGTAAGCGTTGTATTTACCAAGGATGATTTGACCAAAACTTTAGGCGAGGTATTGCAGGATGCCGGTAAAAAACAGATCCGTATTGCCGAAACAGAGAAATACCCGCACGTAACCTTCTTCTTCTCGGGTGGCCGCGAAAAAGAATTTTACGACGAGAAACGTTTGTTAGTGCCATCGCCAAAGGTGGCTACTTATGATTTACAGCCCGAAATGAGCGCAGCCGGTATCCGCGACGCGATCATCCCTGAACTGGAGAACGAATGGCCTGATTTTGTATGCCTTAACTTTGCCAATACCGATATGGTTGGCCACACAGGTGTATTTGAAGCGGTAGTAAAAGCTGCCGAAACAGCCGATGCCTGCACACAGGCGGTTGTTGAAACAGGTTTAAAACATGGCTACTCGTTTATTATACTGGCCGATCACGGTAATGCAGATTACATGATCAATGATGATGGGTCGCCAAATACCGCGCACACCACCAACCTGGTGCCATGTATTATTATCGACAGCGACGTTAAAGAGGTAAAAGACGGTAAACTGGGCGACATTGCCCCTACCGTGTTAAGCATTTTAGGCGTTGAAATTCCAGCAGAAATGACCGGTAATGTACTGGTATAAAAATTTTAATAAATATCTGCTCACACCGTTGAGCGCTGTTCTTATTACATCGGGCTTGTACTCTTGCAGGCCTGATGTAAAAGAAACAGGTTCCGAAAAAAGGTTTTTCGATGTTACCTCTTATTTTAAAAACGAGGCGGTGCGCTTAACCAAGCTTAATCCCGCTGTAACAAAATCGGCCTCGCATAATAACGATACCCAAACCCAAAAGGTACATATTAAGAACTGGACGGCCGAGCTCGATCTGTTTACCATTTCAGATATCAATAAACCATCCTGGCGCGATAGCTATACTATTGCCAACAGCGGCGACAGCCTTATCATTTACAAAACCAAACTGCCCGAACTAAAAACAAAGGAAATACTGGTACGTAAACACAGCGGCAAAGTCGACTTGGTGATGATATACAACCACACCGATAACCTGCTGTACCAAAGCAGCGAAAAGCTCACCTACTTTCCCGATTCGTTATACCTGATAGAAAAAAGGCAGTCGGTTAAATTACTGGGTACCAATAAATATAAAATAGAGGGAATTTTGCGCTAACGGTGCCCCTGGGCCGATGCCAATTTTTCTTTAGAAAGATCGACCAGTAAAGAAATATCCGAACGGCCGGGATTGCTGTTCAATACCTTTTCCAGATCGGCAATAGAGGCTTTTAGGGCGCTCAAACCACGGTTTCTGTCGAAAGATGCCGGGTTGGGCTGCAACTTGAATATACCATATTCACGATAAGCGATACCACGGTTTTGCAGCAGCTTTACATCATCGGGGTCTTGGTTTACGGCAATGGCCCGGGTGAGGTCATATATCGCCCCCAACAGGTTTTTTTCCTTTTCGGCAAGACTTAATGACGCGTCTTTACCCAAAAAGCTTTTTGCCCTTGCCCTGTAGTAATAAGCCGAAGCATCGGTTGGCTTTATAGCGATCACCTTGTTGTAGGCGGCAATTGATTTTTTGAAATTATCGCTGTGGTAATAAGAGTAGCCCAGCATCCACAATGCGTTGGCATTGGTTGAATCAACCACGCAGGCTTTTTCCAGTTGCTTAACGGCGCTTTTAAAATTGCCATCCATTAAGGCCTGCTCGCCCAACTTAACGTACGCGTTTTGCGCAAACGTAGCTTCGAGCGAAGACACAATTAAAATGGATACTATGGCAGTTAACTTCATCAATCGGGTTATAAAGCAACAAAATTAGTATTACATTAACTAACTTTGAAACAAATTATTATACTGATAACATGCTTTTATGCAAAATAATTTAAGCAGGCATTTTTTACAAAGCATGACTTTTTTTCACAACATGGTAATTTAATTACACAGCCTGCGTTAAACTCACATTTCGCATAGCGTTAGTTTTCAACACATTGAAGCTAAATGCAAATACTTTACGTATACTATAAATATACTGGCATGTATCTTGAAACATATAATACCGTATTTTACGAGCGCAATATATTGCATTAGTCTCATATTTAATGTGACAATTTGTCGTTCTTTTTATTATATAAATAACATTTGATGAATTTCGATCCTTTTGATTTTAAGAGCACTTTACCTATCATCAACGATGATTCTGAGTTTTTCCCGCTGATGTCGTCAGAGGATGAAGCTGAGATGAACAACGAGGAGGTGCCTGAATCGTTACCTATATTACCCCTGCGCAATACCGTTCTTTTTCCCGGCGTAGTTATCCCTATTACCGTTGGCCGCGATAAATCAATTAAACTGATACGTGATGCCAATAAAGGCGACCGCATGATAGGTGTGGTATCGCAACAGGATGTAGCTATTGAAGATCCAACCTTTGATCAGCTGAACAGGGTGGGTACCGTGGCCATCATTATAAAAATGCTGCAAATGCCCGATGGTAACACTACCGTTATCATTCAGGGTAAAAAACGCTTTATACTTAACGAGGAGCTGCAAAGCGAGCCTTACATAAAAGCTACTATTGAGCCGTTCCGCGATGCTAAAATAAAAGAGGATAAAGAGTTTAAGGCCATGATATCGTCTATTAAAGACATGGCCATGAGCATTATCCAGTTGTCGCCAAACATCCCGAGCGAAGCCGGTATCGCTATCCGCAATATCGAAAGCACTTCGTTCCTCATCAATTTTGTGGCTTCAAACATGAATGCCGATATGGCAGCCAAGCAACAATTGCTTGAAGTTGCCAACCTGCGCGAGCGTGCCAACATTGTACTGGAGCATTTAACGCTCGACCTGCAAATGCTGGAGCTTAAAAACCAGATACAAACCAAGGTACGTGTTGATTTGGACAAGCAACAGCGCGACTATTTCCTGAACCAGCAGTTGAAAACCATCCAGGAAGAACTGGGCGGAACTTCTCCCGATCTGGAAATTGAGAACCTGCGCCAGCGTTCGGCTAAAAAGAAATGGAACGTTGAGGTTAAAAACCATTTTAGCAAAGAGCTTGAAAAACTGGCCCGCACCAATCCGGCAGCAGCCGATTACTCGGTACAGATCAACTACCTTGAGCTGATGCTTGACCTGCCATGGAACGAGTTCACTAAAGATAATTTCGACCTTAAACGCGCCCAAAAGGTGTTGGATAAAGACCACTTCGGGTTGGATAAGGTAAAGAAACGTATTATAGAATATCTTGCTGTGCTTAAGCTAAAGCACGACATGAAAGCTCCTATCCTTTGTTTGGTAGGCCCTCCGGGAGTTGGTAAAACCTCGCTGGGTAAATCTATCGCTAAGGCTTTAGGGCGTAAATATGTGCGTATGGCGCTTGGCGGCGTGCGTGATGAAGCCGAAATAAGGGGTCACCGTAAAACGTATATCGGCGCTATGCCGGGCCGCATTATTCAATCGGTTAAAAAAGCCGGTGCTGCTAACCCTGTATTTATTTTAGATGAGATAGATAAGGTAGGTAACGATTTCCGTGGCGATCCGTCATCTGCGCTATTAGAGGTGCTCGATCCGGAGCAGAACAGTACTTTTTATGATCATTATGTGGAGATGGATTTCGACCTGTCGAACGTGATGTTCATCGCTACAGCCAACTCTTTAAGCTCTATACAACCTGCGTTGCTCGACCGTATGGAGATCATCGAGGTGAACGGCTATACCATTGAAGAGAAAATAGAGATAGCTAAACAACACCTTGTACCAAAACAACGCGAAGCACATGGCCTTAAAACCAAGGACGTGGTGATCAAGAACGATGTGATTGAGAAGGTGATCGAGGATTATACCCGCGAATCGGGCGTACGTGCTTTAGAGAAAAAGATTGGTTCGGTAGTACGTGGCGTGGCTAAAAACATCGCTATGGAAGAACCATACAACCCAACTGTAAGTAAAAAGGACGTTGAAACCATTTTGGGTGCTCCTATTTACGATAAAGACCTGTACGAAGGTAACGATGTTGCCGGTGTGGTAACAGGCCTGGCCTGGACATCCGTAGGTGGCGACATACTATTTATTGAAGCGAGTTTAAGTCCGGGCAAGGGCCGCATGACCTTAACCGGTAGCCTGGGTGATGTAATGAAAGAGTCGGCCACTATAGCTATGGCTTACCTGCGCGCGCATGCATCTTACTTTGATATTAACGCCAAACTGTTCGATCAATGGGATGTGCATATTCACGTACCGGCAGGTGCTACTCCTAAAGATGGTCCATCGGCAGGTGTAACTATGCTTACTGCCCTTACTTCGGCATTTACCCAGCGCAAAATTAAACCTCATTTAGCTATGACAGGTGAAATTACGCTGCGTGGCCGCGTATTGCCTGTAGGTGGTATTAAAGAGAAGATACTGGCTGCTAAACGTGCCAATATTAAAGAGATCATCCTATGTAAATCGAACCAGAAAGATATACTCGATATTAAGGAAAGCTATATCAAAGATTTGCAGTTCCATTACGTTACCGATATGCGTGATGTAATTAAGCTTGCACTACTTAACGAGCAAGTAAGCGAACCACTTGACCTGAAAGTGATTGAAGAAACCAAGCCGGTTTTGAATTGATTGCAGTAGTGTTAAGTTCGATGCAATACGTGCTATAGAGCATGGCCTGTCACCCTGAGCTTGTCGAAGGGTGTGTGAATGAGGCCTCTACGCGCGATCCTTCGACAAGCTCAGGATGCCCCACAGACAAACAAGTCATGGGCAAATCATAACAAATTAAAAAATTTAAAAGCCGGACAATTGTTCGGCTTTTTATATATGTTTACTTTTATAAACTAATGAAACTTAAATTATTAATATTATCGGGGTTGCTGTTATGTATTAACAACACCTTTGCCCAAACACATACGCAGGAAGTTGGTATCGTATCGGAAAACGACTCATTTTTAGCGCAGGGATCAGACAGGTATTACACCAACGGCTTATTCATTTATTACAACCAGGCTTTAACCGTTCCCGAAAGCACTTCGCTCGCCAATAAGGTTTTAGGTATCGAGGTCGGTCAAAAGATCTTTAACCCAATATCGGGTTCGGTGCCTGATAAAAGCTATATAGACAGGCCTTTCGCAGGCTATCTTTATTTAGGATCGAGCCTTAACTTACTCTATAAAAACGAAAGCAACCTTAAACTGGGCGCACAGGTGGGCGTTGTTGGTCCGGCGGCTTTGGGCAGGCAGGCACAGCAAGTAATACACGACACCTTCGGTTTTTACGAATTGAACGGCTGGCAATACCAGGTTAAAAACAATGTACAGATCAATCTTTCGGCCGAATATAACAGGCTGCTGGCCCGTGGCGGCGATGCCGATGTAAGCCTTACCTCGTACGCTAATGTAGGTACCGGTTTTAACGGTATTGGTGTTGGCCCTATGTTCAGGATTGGTAATTTCAACCAGCTTTTTAACTCGTACAGCACGCAAAGTACCGCTATTAAGAACCGCACCGCCGAACCTTTGCATAAGTATGAACTGTTCCTGTTTTACAAACCGCTCTTTAACTATGTAGCTTATGATGCCACCGTGCAGGGCAATATCTTTAAAAACAGCGATGATGCCAACGAAGTTACCTTAACGCCAAAACACATCATGATCAGCAACCAGATCGGCCTGGCTTATGGCGGCAGCCGTTGGATGGCGCAGTTATCAGCCACCTTCCATACCCGCGATGTTAAGGAGATGATGAAATCATCGCACCAATGGGGTACTGCAGCATTGTACTACCGTTTCAATTAATCGTCGGTTACTTTACGGCGGCTTTCTTTTTTGGAGGATTGCTGCTTTTTACTATCTAAGCGCGCGGCCTTTGCCGCTTTGCTAACCTTAACCGGCTTGCGTACCTTGGCAACATGCAGGCCTTTGGTGAGTATGTTGATCAGTTTTTCAATGGCCTTTTCTTTGTTCAGGTATTGGCTGCGTTCTTCATCGCATACTACCTGCACTAAACCATCTTTATTAAAGCGCGATTGCAAACGCTGGTTCAGCAGGGTCTTTTCGTCATCGGTAAAAAGTGATGAACCGTTTATATCGAACAACAATTCTACCTTGGTAGAAACCTTGTTTACATTTTGCCCGCCTTTGCCCCCGCTGCGCGATGTTTTATAGCTTACCTCTTTCTGGAGGTCGTTTTTTGTAAAATTCATTTCAAAGATATTGTGATAAAATCAGGATAAAAACACTGTTTTTTGTACCTTAGTAGCCTATGAGCAACAATATCGTAGTAGCTATCGACGGCTATTCATCATGCGGCAAAAGTACCATTGCCAAGGCATTAGCTAAAAAACTTCATTTCGTTTATATTGATACCGGCGCCATGTATCGTGCCGTAACCCTGTACTTTTTGCGCAACCAGGTTGATACCACTGATGCTGCAAAGGTAACAGAAGCTTTGGATAATGTACATATCACCTTCCGCTCTGAAGGCGAGCAAGCCCATATATTACTTAACGGCGAAGATGTATCTGACGAGATCCGCGAGATGCACGTGGCATCAAACGTGAGCAAGGTAGCCGCCATCCGCGAGGTAAGGCATGCCATGGTGAAGCAACAGCAGCTGATGGGTAAATCCATCAATATAATTATGGATGGCCGCGATATAGGCACTACCGTATTCCCCGATGCGCAGGTAAAACTGTTTATGACAGCCGACCCTCAGATCCGTGCTGAACGACGTTATAAAGAGCTGGTGGTAAAAAATCCGGAGATCACGATGGAAGAGGTATTTGATAACCTTGCCCTGCGCGATCATGATGATACCACACGTGAGGAAAGTCCGCTGGTGCAGGCCGATGACGCTATTATATTAGACAACAGCCATCTTACTCCCGACGAGCAGCTTGACTTTGCCCTGGGCAAGATAAAGCCTTTTACAGGTCAGTAATCCCGGTATCTATCTTCACGGCTACAACCCCGAAACGGTTCAGAAAATCAACGCCCTCATCGCTGGGCAGGCCTTTGTATGCCGCGTAAGATTTATCGTACAGCACATATTTAATACCTGCCGAGTAGATCAGCCTTGCACATGGCAAACACGGCGATAACGTGGTGTAAAGCGTTGCCCCTTCCAGGTTGGCGCCATTCTTTACCGCATATAAAATAGCGTTCTCTTCGGCATGTAAGGCGAGTGAGCAGCTTCCTTTAGCATCACGCGCGCAGCCTGTTGTAGGCCATTCTTCATCGCAGTTATGGGTACCTGCCGGTGGACCATTATAGCCTATGGATATAATGCGGGTGTCTTTAGTGAGCACCGCCCCTACCTGCGCCTTTACACAATGCGAACGCCGGGCCAGGTCAGTAGCCAAATTCATGAATATGTTATTGAAACTGGGTTTCATGTGGTCAGTAGTTAGTGGTGAATTGTTAGTGGTCAGTAGTCAGCCGCAAAACTTTAATGTATCAAATAGTAAAATAGTTAGTTGTTGAATGGTCAGCTTTAAACCTTAATTTATCAAACAGCAATTTTACTCATTTCTCACTGGTATAAAAAGAGATTGGGTCATTGGTCAGTGAAAACTCACTAACCAATGACCCAATGCCCTAATACGAATATCTTAGTGACCGCCTGAAGATTCTACGTGGTCAAGATTGATACCTTGTTTAATTAGCTCGCGGCTTACTTTCCAGGCAAAGAATGCAAGATAAGCGAAGCCTAATGCCGGTACAATGTATGAGAAGTGGATACCACTTAAACCCGGAACTACATTGTGGCTGCTATCGGCCAGGATACCCTGTACCGGAGGCAGTATTGATCCGCCCAGAATCATCATGATCAGGAACGCTGAACCCTGGCTGGTGTATTTTCCTAAACCTGCTATAGATAATGAGAAGATTGATGGCCACATGATAGAGCAGCACAGACCACCACTGATGAACGCGAAGGTAGCTACTGTGCCTGTGGTAAACAAACCGATCAGCATAAAGGCAACACCTAACAAACCGAATACAGTAAGCGTACGCACCGGTTTTTGCTGGCCGATAAAGAAAGCTACAATTAGTACCAGTACGCAAATGGCGTAAGGCAACAGGTTAGCCACTGTACCACCGCTCAGGTAATTCACCATTAATATTACACCAAAGGCAACAAACGGAACAATTACAGTCAAGATATTTTTAACCGATTTTGATAAGTTAAACGCGCCGATAGAACCCGCGAAACGGCCTATCATTAAACTACCCCAGTACAAAGAAATGTAAGGTGCAATAGCCGAATCATCAAAACCACCAAATTCAGGTTGTTTTAATAAGGCACCCATGTTACTTTGAATAGTTACCTCTGTACCTACATAAGTGAAGATAGCGATCATACCCAAAATCAGCTGTGGATATTGCATGGCACCCCAGCCTTGTTTGCCCTTACCGGCAGCTACTATAGTACCCACTAAAGTGAAAACGATAATGGCCAGTGCCAGGTATACAAAGTAAGGTTTAACGCTTAATATTAAAGCCGCGAAGGCTGCCGGATCCAAACCTTTTCCGCTTGGTAATATACCCGCAGTATAAGCGCTCAGCGGATCAGCTGCAAGGATGATCAGGAATGCTACAAAGATGATCAGCAATGGTGTGTTCGCTTTTGAGCTTGATTCGATCTTTTCGTCGCTGGTAACCTTTGGCAGGTTAGAGAACCAAAAGAATACCGCAACGGCGATGAATAAGCCGGCTAATATGAAATACAGATTGTTGATAGATGATATTTTAACATCAGCCGCGGCGCTTGCTGCCGAAGCCGAACCAAATAATACAACACTTACTACTACCGGGCCTAATAAGGCACCGATGTTGTTAATACTACCTGCAAAGTTTAACCTGTTTGAACCTGTTTCCGGCGGACCTAAAGCAATAACGAACGGGTTAGCCGCTGTTTGCTGTAACGAGAAACCAATGGCTATTACAAAGAATGACAACAGGATAAGTACAAATGAACCTGAATTTACAGATGGAACCATACCCAACGCGCCAATAGCCGAAATTACCAAACCTAAAATGATACCATTTTTATAGCCAAGTTTGTTCAGTATATCTACACGGCTGGCCTGCGAAGCGAAGTATAACACCAACGAACCTATGAAGTAACCACCGTAAAAGGTAAAGTCGATCAGTTGCGATTCGAATTGGGTTAAACTGAAGTGTGTTTTACAAAATGGGATAAATATGCCGTTTGATGCAGCTAAGAAGCCCCAAAAGAAAAACACCGTGATCAGCGTGTACAATGCCGACCCGTAGTTTTTAGAATTGTTTTGTTCCATTGTATTTTTTGGTTGTACTAAAAGGATTTTTAAACCACTAACATAAATCAATTTTTGTAAAATCCTGTTATTGATTTAAATTTAATATAACACTATATATTAGTTTCGTTGTTTAACAGATAAAGTTGCATATTCGCATACTTCAAAACTGAACCTAAGGCTAAAGTTTAATGATAGAAGCTATTATATCGGGTATTGGGATAGGGTTGGTGCTCACGTTTATTACCGGGCCGGTCTTTTTCGCACTAATTAAGACCAGCATCGAGCGCGGATTCCATGCCGGGGTTTATCTCGCACTTGGCGTTGTATCCAGCGATGTAGTGTTTGTAGGGGCCATCCTTTTCGGTTCGCAACTATTTGATATTACACCACATACAAAAACTATTGCCGGGGTTATCGGTAGTGCCATATTACTTAGCATCGGTATTTATTACCTGTTTAAAAAGGCCGATGTTAACTATAATAACAACGCGCCCTCGGGCTTAAAGCGCACCGGCTATTTCCTCAAAGGGTTCCTGATGTGCATCTTCAATCCTACCATTCTCTTCCATTGGATCACCGTTATAGGTACCGCCAGTACCATTTACCACGAAGGTGTTCATCACCGTCAGCTGAAAATTGCCATCATGTTCTTTACAATTCTGGTGGTTCAGTTCGGATTAGATACCACAAAAGCCTTTTATGCTAACAAACTTCGCGACAAAATATCGGTAAAACTGGTACACAAGCTTAACCAGGTGGCCGGCGTAGCGCTCATCATCGCTTCGTTTATCCTTTTCGACAGGTTGGTTACACACTTTATTTTCTCGCCTCCTGCGGGGTCGTAGGTTTATTTCGATTGTTATATTATAGTCGTCACTGTCATGCTGAGGTACGAAGCATCTGATTGCCGATTAGTATAGGGAGGAAGATTCTTCGCTACGTTACCATGATGTCTAATAAATGGGTCATCCTGAGCTTGTCGAAGGATTTGCGCAGAGGCCATCACCCACGCACCCTTCGACAAGCTCAGGGTGACAGGCTAACCTTTATTTGATTTTTCACACATCGTCTCACGCCTTTTCGCTCTTGGCCACCAAAGTCCTGCCCGTTTTCGCCCGAAGCTGTTTGCGGACGGAGAAGAAAACCCTTATCAATTGCGCTGATCTGTGATCAGTGCTTAACATGGGATGGCGATTGCATCGCCCTACCCTGCCAGGCATTGCAATCGCCACTCCATTTTTAAGCACTCATTATAAATGAGCGCAAGAGAAAATTCTTTACCACAAAAAAAGAGGCACCATAAAATGATGCCTCTTTTAAATATAATTCTTGTATGGCTTACATGTAAGCTCTTTGGTTTTTGCCTTCCATCCAGTTTACGAATGCGCGGTTTACCACTTTGTTACCGCCCGGGGTTGGGTAATCGCCCGAGAAGTACCAGTCGCCGGTATGATCCGGACAAGCGATATGTAGGTTATCCAGCGTTTGGTAGATCACTTCAACCTTGGCAGTAATGCCTTTAGGCGTGATGATCTGCGCAATACGGTCAGAGATCTGCTGATCGGTAAACGGTTCGTAAATAGCTTTTACGTGGTTCACTACTTCCTCTTTAGGTAATAACGAACTGTCTTTAGCTTTTTGATATGCTTTCAGGATAATATCTTCTTTGCCGGCTTCTTTCAGCAGGCTGATAGCTGCCTCAAACGCCACAAACTCACCCATACGCGACATATCAATACCATAACAATCAGGGTAACGGATCTGCGGAGCAGATGATACTACCACTATCTTTTTAGGGCCTAACCTGTCTAATATTTTAAGGATGCTTTGTTTAAGCGTAGTACCACGTACAATGGAGTCATCCAATACTACCAATGTATCGGCACCTTTGTTAATAAGGCCGTAAGTAGTATCGTATACGTGAGCCACCATTTCGCTGCGGTCGGCATCCTGGGTGATGAAGGTACGCAGTTTAACGTCTTTAATGGCTATTTTCTCCACACGCGGGGCAAGCTTTAATACTTCGGTAAGCTCCTCGTCGGTTATCTTATCCTCACGGTTAAGCAGCTGGTCGCGCTGGTATTTTTTAATGTATTTATGTACGCCTTCAACCATACCGTAAAACGCTACCTCGGCAGTGTTCGGAATGTAAGAGAAAACGGTGTTCTTTACATCATGATCAACGGCATCCAGTATTTGCGGGCAAAGCAGGCGGCCTAATTGTTTACGTTCGCGATAGATAGAAGAATCGCTGCCGCGTGAAAAATAGATACGTTCAAAAGAACATGCCTTTTTCTCTTTAGGCTCGCTGAACATTTCTTCGCTCAAATCGCCGTTCTTTTTAACGATAACCGCATGACCGGGTTTTATCTCCCTGATATCTTCAATTGGTACGTTAAAAGCGGTTTGAATAGCCGGGCGCTCTGATGCTGCAACTACTATTTCATCATTGTAATAGTAAAACGCAGGCCTGATACCCACCGGGTCGCGCATTACAAAGGCATCGCCATGACCCAGGATACCGGCTATGGTATAGCCACCATCCCAGTTTTTGGCCGATTTACGGAGGATCTTAGCTACATCCATATCATTGGCTATAAGCTTGCTGATCTCCATGTTATCGTCTAAACCTTCGCGTTTGTACTGGTCAAACAATCCCTGGTTTTCGGTATCAATAAAGTGACCTATTTTTTCAAGCACGGTAACTGTGTCAGCCTTCTCTTTCGGGTGCTGACCTAAATCGTACAATTGTTGCAGCAGCTCGTCAACATTAGTCATGTTGAAGTTACCTGCTATAACGAGGTTACGGGTTTTCCAGTTGTTTTGCCTTAAAAACGGGTGACAGTTTTCGATACTGTTTTTACCGTGGGTACCGTAGCGCAGGTGGCCAAGCAGCACTTCGCCGGTAAAGCTTACATTTTCTTTCAACCATTCGGCGTCGGCAAGCTTTTCGGGCATTTCTTTTTGTATATCCGCAAATTTCTTTTGGATGTATTCAAAAATATCTGCCACAGCATTTGATGCCATTGAACGGTGACGACTGATGTACCTTTTACCCGGCTCAATATCCAGTTTAATGGTAGCAACACCTGCGCCATCCTGGCCGCGGTTGTGTTGTTTTTCCATTAAAAGGTATAGCTTGTTTAAGCCGTACAGTGCAGTACCGTACTTTTGCTGGTAATAAGAGAGTGGCTTTCTTAAGCGGATAAACGCCACACCGCATTCATGTTTAATCTGATCGCTCATGATCTGTAATGAGGTGGCAAAGGTAAACTTTTATCATGAACTCTCCCTATATCGATTGTCATTAATGCGTACTAAAATGCAATTTGTAACAATTCCATTTTAGTAATTGAAAATCAGGCATAAAATGATTTAGTAACCTCAATTAAACCAACTATATGGTTATTAAACTCTTCCAGATCCTCTGCCGGCACCAATAGTTCGTTATGAATAGGGCCGCCAACATGCTGTATTTCGTACTTTTCGAGATAGGCGGCAGGCAGCGAAAATCTGGTTACAAAAGGCTGTGCCATATTAAGCTTGTCTGAATTTTTTTATAAGATAGATCATAACTGCAATTAGCGCGATTAATGATAGTACTTCCCACCAGTTAACGGCGAAACCAACGCTATAACCACTCCCCGACTCACTTTCGTTATAAAAATACGTTAAGATCCTGGTGGCTATCAGGTACGAAAACGCAATAAAAGTTAACAGAATGCCAATTACATAAATGCTTTTCATTAGTGATAAAGTTTGCCCTAAGATGCAAAATATCGGTCATAAAAAAAGCCTCATTTAAGAGGCTTAGATTATTTATCGTTTGGCAGTTACCTGTATATGTTTACAGCTTTTCGCCATGCTGGCTGATATCCAAACCAACAATTTCTTCTTCAATGGTTACACGTAATGGCGATATCATATCGGTGATCTTCAGCAGCAACATGGAGCCAAAGAAAGCGAATACCGAAGTACCTACCAGGGCGATCAGCTGGATAAAGAACAGCTTGGTTTCGCCGAAGAACAAACCGTTACCATTAACAATTCCCGGGTTAACGTTGGTGTTGGCAAACACGCCGGTAAGCACCATACCCACCATACCGCCCACGCCATGGCAAGGGAAAACATCCAGTGTATCGTCAATAGACGTACGGGTACGCCACTCAACCACCAAATTACTTACCAGTGCCGAGATGATACCGATAGCCAGCGAATGCGGAACCGATACATACCCTGCCGCAGGCGTAATGGCTACCAAGCCCACTACCGCGCCAATACAGGTGCCCATAGCCGATGGTTTCTTTTTACGCAGCATATCAAAAAAGATCCAGGTAACACCTGCCGCGGCAGATGCCGTAGTGCTGGTGGCCAGCGCGGTTACCGCTAAGTGATTAGCGCCCATTGCCGAACCCGCGTTAAAACCAAACCAGCCGAACCATAATAAACCGGTACCAATCATTACGTAAGTGATACGCGCCGGGGCATGGTTAGCCTCGTTACGCCGTTTCAGGTACAAGGCCGAAGCCAGCGCTGCCCAACCTGCCGACATGTGCACAACAGTGCCGCCTGCAAAATCTAACACACCTAATTTGGCAAGTATGCCATCGGGATGCCAGGTGCAATGTGCCAGCGGCGAGAATATGAATATCGAGAATAGTATCAGGAAGATAATGTACGAGTTAAAACGGATCCGCTCGGCAAAGGCACCGGTAATAAGCGCCGGGGTAATTATGGCGAACTTTAACTGGTACATGGCAAACAGCAATATCGGTATGGTTGGTGCCGATGGCCAGGTACGTGTGCCCAGCATCCCCTTCATCATAAAAAAGGTGGATGGGTTACCAATTACCCCGCCTATGCTATCGCCGAAGGCCAGGCTGAAACCGAAGATACCCCAAAGCACTGTAATGATCACCATACAAACGATGCTTTGCAGCATGGTTGATATCACGTTCTTTTTGTTGACCATGCCGCCGTAAAAGAAGGCCAAACCGGGCGTCATGATCAAAACCAGCGCGGTTGACATCAGCATCCAGGCGATATCGGCCTTATCAAAATGCGAAACCTCTTTATTGTCTAAGTCTACAGAAGGAAAAATAAAAGTTAATAATAATATAACTAAAATTACCGAGAAGGGGAAGAAGCGTTTCATTAGCTTTTTAAATAACAAGTTCTAAAAGAGCCGTGAAAATATGATTTTTATTATATAAAATTCAAAAAATGTAATGATTTTTTAATTTTTAAGCTTTATCGCTACACTTATATCCAACTATACAGATAATCGGGAAAAATACCGAGCAAAATAAGCACAAGCGATGCTATTATTGAAAAAACCAATGCTTTGTTTAATGATTTTTCTACCGGGATAGCACTATCTTTCTTTTTAAGGAAAAGGTTTAATGGAATTTTAATGTAGTAAAACAGGGCAACAACCGTAGTTATAGCACCCGTAATAAGTAAAATAAGTAGCCATACGTTATGATTTGTTTCATAAACGCCATACACTGCCGAAAAAACGAATAATTTTCCGGTGAATCCGGCGCTTACCGGCAATCCGGTTAAGGATATCAGCACAATTACAAAGCAAACCGATGCCACAGGGTATTTTAAGCCCAAACCTTTATAGTCGCTGATCTTTTCGGCACCGGTAGCATTGGCAAAATAGGTGGCCAGCACCAAAGCCGCTATGTTAGCCAGCGCGTATACTGCCAAATAGTAAATGAGCGAAGCCAATCCCTGCGGTGAAAAAGTAACGATGGCCATCAGCGCGAAGCCGGTATGCCCAATGCTTGAATAAGCCAGCATACGCTTAACATTGTTTTGTGATACGGCGGCAAAGTTACCCGCTACCATGGTTACCACGCCTATAACGGATAGCACCAGCCTAAAATCGAACACGGCCAGCTTATCATAAAATATAAACGACGGCAAAAAGTTAACCAGCAAAGCAAACGCGGCAATTTTAGGCACTGTCGACAGGTAAGCCGTAACCGGCGTAGGTGCGCCCTCATACACATCGGGCACCCAAAAATGGACCGGCACAAATGATAGCTTAAAGCCTATCCCTACCAATACCAATACTATGGCAAAGGCAATACCCGCCGTATTTAACATGGCCAGCTGTGTACCGAAATCGGCAAGGGCTATGTTTAGCGTGCCTGTAAAACCATACAACAGCGAAATACCATATAATAATATAGCCGATGCCGCAGCCCCAAACAGCACATACTTCATCCCCGCCTCGGCACTAAATTTACTTTCCGAACGATAAGCAGCCATCAGGTATGAGGCGATGGACACCATCTCTATGGATAAATAAATGGCCAGCAGGTTTACCGACATGCACATTAAATGCAATCCTAAAATAGAGCCTACAACAATGGTATACAGATCGGCCAGGCGCTTAGGGTGCGCGCTGAGCTTATCATCCCAGCCCATATATAATAATAGCAGGAACGATACACAGTCGATAAGTAGTTTAAACGTTACCGAGGTACGGTTAAATACCAGCATATCGTTAAACAGCATCTGCACTTCCTCGTTTGAGGCAAGTGAATACTGCTGGATGTCTTTATAAGCAACCAGCAGTATCCCCGTGAAAGCTATAATGCGGCATAATTTTTCTGAGTTTTTACCGAAAAGCAAATCGGTGATCAATACGATGATGAACAGCGCGCTCAGGTATATCTCGGGCATAAAATAAGGTATGCCGTTCCAGATAGACGTTAATTGCTCAGAAAGATATGGCGACAGATCGTGCATTATTATTGTACTATAACAGATTGATTTTTAGGATAGCGTACCTGGTATTTTAATTCCAGATTTTTATCCTGCTGCGAATTTAACATAAAACTCCATGAAAGCTTACCGGTAGGCTTATCCAATTTTGCACCCGATACCTCCTGCGCCTCCACTTCAATAGCCGAGTTTTGCGATACCGGCAACTGATCTTCAACCAGTAACTTCACTGCTTGATTTTTGCGGTTTTTTATGGCAATTTGCCAGTCGCGGCTTTCTTTTTGGGTTGATGAGCTATTTTTCTTCTCGGTAAGTTCCTTTTTTAGTGTGCGGGTAACCGCGATGCTTTTATCGGCCCCTAAAGATAAACTCAGCGTATCATTGGTGGAATAAGTGTCTATCAATGATTTGCCGATGTAGGTGCCCTCAAAATACAGATTAGCTTCTCCCGATAGGAAATTGTATTTATTCCAGTCGGTTAAGGTAGCGGTTAAAAACACATCGGTACTAATTTTGGGCGCCACGTAATATTGGTAAGCGGCATTAATATCAAAGTTATTGATCTCAACAAGGTATTGTTTACCATCGCTTGGTATTGAATACGGTGTTTCAATATTAAACTCAATATTAGTTTGATTTTCGGTTTGCTGCACAGGCACCGGGATGGTGTTGGTCACTCTTAAACCTGCTACTTTACCCTGAAGAGTAGTTGCTACTGCCTTGTCACCATCGTTACTGCTATACCCTGAAACTACTACAACCTCCTGTAATTGCTGAACAGATTCAACAAGGGTTACATTTATCTGAGGGGTATTGGCAGGTATTTCCTGGGGTTCGAACCCGATAAAACTATAAACCAACAAATTATTACCGGCAGGTATTTGTATTGAGTAATTACCCACAGCATCGGTAGAAGAACCTATTGAAGTACCTTTTACCCTGATGCTCACTCCCGGAACCGCCGTACCTGTCGCCCTGTCAATCACCTTACCTGTAACACGGGTAATGCTGCCTGCGGGGGCGGCAAAGTACATCCCGAAGTCGAGATAATTGGGCTGTAGCTGGGGCTGACTACCGCTTACTGTAGGATTACCGGTAGATAAGGTAAGCTTTACATTTTTCCAGTCCTCGCCGCATTGCTGCGCTACGTTGGCTTTGTAAGCGATGTTGATCGGGCTTTTTACGTCCTTCGCCCGTATATCATAGGTTGGGTACCAGCTGGCATTCTTCACAACATAATTTAATGTAAACAATGATTGTAATGCCGTTTTTAACGATACCGTAATTAACACATTGCTGCTCGCCTTCACATTGCCTTTGCTTAATTCGGCTATTTGCTTGTCGTATTTTTGCAGGTCGATATTAAGCGCGTTGATCTGATTTTTAATAGCCTGCTGTTTCTTCTTTATCTCGGTAAGGCGTGCTGTTTGAAACTCCAGCGCCTGGCGCAGCTTCGTAATATCCAAGTCGTTATTTTGCCCGGTAACATTCTGATTTTTGAGCAGCATATTGCTTTCTTCCTGGTAAATGGAAAGCTGGCTGTTGAGCAGGTCTATCTGATCGCGAAGGGTTTGTTGCTGCTCTTGCAGAGCACTTATATTTTTTTGTTTAAGCTGTGTATTCAAAAAATCGAGCTCGTGCTTTACCGAAAGTATACTGAACTCGCCCGCGGCCCGCACCTGGATGCTCTGCACGTCAATATCGGGCGATATATTATCGAATACCAATGTTGATGTACCGGGAGTAATGTTAACCATAGCTGTACGTGTTACCTGTGCACTGTTCAAAAACACGGTAACCTTTTGAACTTTTGATACTACTTTTTGCCCTTCATAAGCATTTGCCTGTTTTAGCATAAATAACAGGCAAGCCGCGATTAATAGATTTTTTAACATGATCGTTTAGTTTGATGAACTGTTTAATGGTTTGCTCAAACAGAAGATGCACGATCAGGCTTTATTCCATAATAAAATATTAAAAAGGGTATTATTTATTTAAATAGCTGACCAATGCCAGCACGCTATCATTTATCTTATCAAAAACCAGCGACGGCATTATACCCAGCACCAGGGCCATAATGGCCAGCGGTACCAGCGTTAAGGTTTCGCGCGGGTTGATGTCTTGCAGGGCTATACGCCACACCTCGCCGCCTTTAAACAGCGGTGTGCCAAAAAACATGCGCTGCAATGTCCACAGGAAATAGGCCGCGCTCAGCAGGATACCTATCGCGCCGCATACAGCCATCCAATAAGGCAGCAAGCCGTTTACCGTTGGCGATTTAAATACCCCGGCCAGCGAAAATGCCTCGGCCACAAATGCCGAAAAGCCGGGCAAACCTAATGACGCGAAAAACGCGATCATTACAAAAACGGTATATTTTGGCATCACACTGCCCAATCCCCTGAAGTTATAAATATCCCTGTCGTGCACGCGGTTATACACCACCCCTACCAGGAAGAAAAGCATCGACGATAAAAAGCCGTGGCTCACCATTTGCATTACCGCGCCGCTGATACCCTCGGCAGTTTGCGAGGCAATGGCCAGCAGCACAAAGCCCATGTGCGATACCGATGAATAAGCGATAAGGCGTTTAAGATCGCGCTGTGCCAAAGCGTTGAGCGCGCCGTATAGTATGGAGATCACACCCAGTAAACCCAGCCAGAAAGCCCCTGAAGTAGCCACTTCGGGGAATATGCCCATACAGATCCGGATGATACCATAGCCGCCTATCTTCAGCAGTACCCCCGCCAGTATAATAGATACCGGCGTTGGTGCCTCCACGTGGGCAACGGGCAGCCAGGTATGCAGGGGCACCGTTGGCACCTTAATGGCAAAAGCGATAAACAGCACCACAAAACCCACCGTACGTGCTGGCATACCCATAATGGTTTGCTGGTGCAGCGCCGAAAATATAGCCCCATTGGTATAGTTCGCCGGGTTCATCATTTGCACTATATTGAAGGTATGGTTGCCTGTTGCCGGATCTGTAACCGATAGATAAAGCCCCACCATTACCAACAGCATAAATACCGAACCGAACAAGGTATACAGGAAAAATTTGATCGCCGCGTATTCGCGCCGTACACCACCCCACATCCCTATCAGGAAGTACAGCGGCAATAACATTAATTCGTAAAACAGGTAGAACAGGAAAAAATCCAACGCGCAAAACACGCCGATAATCGCCATATCCAACAGCAGGAACAAGGCGAAAAAGCCTTTCAGGTTACTCTTTATCTCCCAGGATGCTAAAGCGGCAATTACCATTACCAAGGCCGTCATTACCAGCAGGGTGACTGAAATACCATCAATCCCCACAAAATAATCGATCTGCATACGCCCTACCGAACCAAGATTGAGGCCTATCCACGGTAGTTTTTGTACAAACTGAAACTGGCTTTCGTTATTAATACCGCCAAAGGCAGCACCCGTTTTAAAATTAAGGTAGATGTAAATACTGATACCCAATTGTAACAGCGTAGCCAAAAGCGTGATGTATTTAAAAGCGCCGCGCCATGCCGATGGCATCAGCAGTATGACGGCTCCGAAAATAACAGGTAGAAAAATGAGTAACGATAATATGTTCATCAGGCTCAGATCAGGAATTTTAAAATAAACATTATCAGCACGGCGGCTATCATGGTATATAAATAATACTGCACCCTGCCGCCCTGGAAATTACGTACCAGGTTGCCAATACGCCTAACCAATATGGTAAGCAAATATAAAAAGCCGTTAATAATATAGCGGTCGGTCCACGCGGTAATATTTGATAGTGAAAAAGTTATCCATTTCAGCAGGTCAACTATGCCATCAATCACGGTACGGTCAAACCAATAAAGCAGCTTACTAAACAGCAACACGGCCTTTACAACAATATTTTTATAAGCACGATCAATAAACCACTCGTTAAACGACAAGCGGAACAGGAAGCCTTTTTGAGCAAAAGCGAATTTGCTTTGTTTACCGTAAATACTATAAGCGGCAAACATTACCCCTATGCTTAAAATAGTTACCGTTGCCGGGATGAAAGTATGGTACAGGTTTTCGCGCTCCAGAAGGTTTGATGGTGTAAACGCCTTGTATAACCAGGCATGCTCATAAAGCAAAGGGTGCAATGAGAACACTACGAACAAACTACACAAAGCCAAAAACAGCAAAGGCAATTTATAGTTCCAGCCGCCATCGCTGATGTGGATCTTGATATCAGGGTTGTTCTCCTGTAACCTGAACTTCCCGAAGAAAACCTTAAAAATAAGCCGGGCCACATAGAACGCGGTTAGCCAACTGGTGATTAAGGCCAGCACAGGTACCAGTATCAGTATACCGCTTTTACCTTCGGCCCATTCAAAGGCCTGTATCAGTATACCGTCTTTAGACAGGTAGCCTGATGTAAGAGGGAAACCTACCAAAGCCAGCGCGCCCAGTAAAGCGGCTATAAAAGTAACCGGTAGCTTTTTACGTAAACCGCCCATGTGGTTTATATCCTGCGGATCAATATCCAAATGGTTTTCGTGCTTAATGTGCTGCATCTCGTGGATCACCACACCCGCTACCAAAAACAGCAGGCATTTGAAAAAGGCATGTGTAACCAAATGGAATAGTGAGGAGGCATAAGCCCCTACCCCCATCGCCATGATCATAAAACCTAACTGCGATATGGTTGAGTAAGCCAGCACCCGTTTCAAATCGTTTTGTGTGAGGGCGATGGTTGCCGCCATAAAGGCTGTAAAACAACCGATGACGGCAAAGCCCGTCAATTCATCGATATTAAATACCGGGTACACCCTGCCCAGCAAAAACACGCCGGCAGCCACCATGGTAGCCGCGTGTATTAATGCCGAAACCGAGGTTGGCCCTTCCATGGCGTCGGGCAGCCAGGTATGCAGCGGGAACTGGGCCGACTTGGCCGCTACCCCTAAAAAGATGCCTGCACAGGCTACATATTGCCAAAACACAGGTATGCTGCCGGTTGGCGCTACCCATAGTCCGTTTTGTATAACTGATTTCGCTACCAGTCCGTCTGCGGCAAAAAGCTGCACGAGGTCGAAAGTATGGTACTGCGCGAAGAAGATCATCATGGCCGATAGCAGCCCTACGTCGCCAATACGGTTCATAATGAAAGCCTTTTTATTGGCCTGTACTGCTTTATCTTTAGTAAACCAAAAACCGATGAGCAAATAAGATGAAAAGCCTACCAATTCCCAAAAGGCGTAAAGCAGCACCATGCTATCAACCACTACAAGGGCCAGCATGCTGAAGCAAAAAAAACTCAAGTAAGTGAAATAGCGGTTAAAGCGCCCATCGCTGTGCATGTACGCCATACTGTAGATGTGCACCGGCAAGGCGATTATGGATACCAGCGCCAGCATCAATACCGAAAGATTATTGAGGAGCACACCCGCGTAAACTTTAGTAGTGCCAATGGTAAACCACAGGGTTTGGGTATGCACGGTAGTGGTGTTCCATATTTGAGCGAAGATGCTTACCGCGAACACCGCGCTCAGTAAAATAGCGATAGTAGAGATCCAACCGGCCACTTTATACCTGCCGGGGATGATATAATTAATGATAGCCGCAAGCAAAGGCAGCGCAACCACTACACAAGTGTGAAAGGTTGATATATGCTCGATATGTGCTACTGCGCTTTCCAAATTTATTTTTTTGTAATTATTGTCATTATTGGGATGGCTGTTCCGGCAACATCGCCCGGTTTGAACACAACACTTTTTATATTATTAGGTGGCAATTCGTATAATGCCTTAATCCCTTGTTGTTGTGATTGATAAATAAGCTCTCCATCAATGCTATAGGTTATACCAGTATCTTCATCCCCATGATCTGCTAAATATTTTTTGTACTCGTTTGAGAAATTACTCAGTTTAGTTTTATACCCCTTTACACCAAAGGGAATAGTAACCACCATAACTGCACCTTCCCGATTTGAGCCATACAATTCGTAATTGCCCATCTCCTGTTTAATCGTGGTAATATTCAAAATATCTTTCGGATCAGTCCCGTTTAATTTACTGTCAGATATTTCGCCATTCAAAACATATAACATACCTCTGTTAAACATTGCCGTTGCATTTTCTACGGTGTCATATTCGGCAGGTTTCATGGTAATATTGATCACACCGTGAGTACCTTTAATACCATATAAAGCTGTGGCTACCGAACCTTTGAATGTATTTATTTTTAAAATGCTTGCGGCGTTTATTGTATTTAGCTCTTCAAACTTTATCTCCTTACCATCTTTTAATACCAGCGGATAATTACTTGGCTTTGTTGCAAAAGATACGAGTTTATGCTTCGCAGACTTTTTAGTAGTATCCGCTTTTTGAGCTTGCATATTCATCATAAAGCCCAGTAATAACAAAATGGTAAGTAGTCCTCTCATCATCAATCTCCCAAATTGTTAACCTTACCGGGGTCGATGGTGTTGTACCGCCTGTAAACATTTAATATAATGGCCAGCGCCACAGCCGTGGTAGCCGCGGCAAGTACAATGGCAAACAGGGCGAATACCTGCCCGCCGTTGTTGATCTTATCATATTTACCAAAGGCTACCAAATTCAAAATAGCCGCGTTCAGCATCAGCTCAATACCTATCAGTATTTGAATGGCATTGCGTTTGGCCAATATGATATATAGCCCTATGCAAAACAGCGCCGCGCTGATGATCAGGAAATCGCTTAAAGTGATCATGCCCGCTGCTCCTTTCTCGACAGGTGCGCCGCCCCTACCAATGCCAGTAGCAACAGTATAGATATGGCCTCAAAAGGCAGCAGGTATTTAGTCATGAGGTTGATGCCGATATTATCTATCAGTTTGGTTTCGGGCTGAATGGCATTACCGCTTTTTACCGATTGCTGGATCCAGTTCAGGCTATCCGGATGCGTACTGTACAATACCTTAACCATCACCACAAAAAACAATACGGCCAGTACAATTGCAGGCAGTTTAGTAAGGCTGATGAGCCTATTCTCCGTATCCTGAATAGTATTCAGTGTTTCACGCCCCGAAAGCATAAACGCGAACAAGATAAGCACCAGGATGCCGCCTACGTAGATCACTATTTGGGTAACAGCCACAAAATCAGCCAACGACAGCACATATAAACCCGCCAGCGCGAACAGCGTTACAAAGAACATAAATATGGACCGTACCAGGTTCTTGCTACCCGCCACATACAATGCCGATGCTATGGCAATAAAGCCCAGCAGGTAGAACAGCACTTTTATTAAAGTCATGCCCCATCCCCTTTCTTTTGCATGGCGGCTAATTTGGCAGCCTGCTTTTCGGCCTGTTGTTTTTCCAGCAGCAAACGTTTTTCGTTGGCTTCCTCCACAGTCATGTCCGAAAACTGGTAGATCAGGTCGTTCAGTTCAAATACGGTACGATCGTACTGATTGGTCATGGTGATGCATTCGGTTGGGCACACAATAGTGCATAACCCGCAGTACATACACTTAGCCATGTCGATATCGAACTTGGCGGCGTAAAGGCGTTTCACACTCCCGTCGGATGTTTGACCGATGGCCTCGGTAGCTTTGATAGATTCAATATCGATGCAGTTTACCGGGCATATTTTGGCGCACAGGTCGCACACAATGCAGTCGTCCATTTCCACATCCAACTGGTAACGGCCCACTTCGGGTACAGGCAATTCCTGCTTAGGGTATTGTATGGTATTGGTGCCTTGTTCTAACTGTTTAAAGTAGTTATCGGCACTAACCGGTTTCATTTCGCGCTTATGGTTTGATGCAAAGAGGTGTTTCATGGTGATGGTTAAACCATGCCATGCCGTTGCAAATCCATTTATAGCGTTCTTTAACATTTCTTTTTCTAAACTTTAATCAACCTCACATTAACCACAAGCGCCATACGCCCGATATAAGCATACAAGCAAACGAGAGCGGAGTTAATATTCTCCAGCAAAGGTTCATCAACTGATCAACCCGTAAACGGGGCAGTGTCCACCTGATCCACATTTGCACGCCAACCAATGACAGCGTTTTTACAACAATCCAAAATATGCCCCAGGCCGCATTGGTCGTCCAGTCGGCCAGGTGTACCGAGCCAATATTTGGCAGCGGCGTATTCCAGGCACCTAAAAACAATATCACACCTACCATTGATACCAGGAACATCATCGAGTATTCGGCCAGGAACACAAAAGCGAAACTTAAGCCCGTATACTCGGTATGAAAACCTGACACCAGTTCTGATTCGGCTTCGGGTATATCAAAAGGCGCACGGTTGGCCTCGGCCAGCGACGCGATGAAATAGATCACGAAAGCGATAATGAGGTGCGGGGCGCGAAATACGTTCCAGCTTAAAATGCCCCCGGTGGTGGTTACATCCCACATGCCTAAAAATTTTATCTTTTCGGCCGAGTAGATACCTTGCTGTGTAGCTACTTCTTGCAGGTCGAGTGTTTGGGCTATCATTACGGCTGATATAAGGGCAAAGCCCGCGGGTATTTCGTACGATATGATTTGTGCTGCCGAGCGCATGGCGCCTAACAGCGAGTATTTATTGTTTGATCCCCAACCGGCCATCAGTATGCCCAATGTTTCGATAGAGATAATGGCGAATATATAATATAAGCCAATGTTTATACGCGATGGCACCAGTCCCGGCCCCCACGGCAATGCCGCGAAACCCATGTAAACCGCCACAAATATAATCATCGGGGCCAGCAGGAACAACCATTTATCGGCAGCCGCCGGAATGATCATTTCCTTTTGCAGCATCTTTAAAATATCGGCAAAGGTTTGCAGCGAACCAAATTTTCCGGTTTCGGTAGGCCCAAGCCTGTCTTGTATAAATGCCGATACTTTTCGCTCGGCGTATACGCCAAAAAGGGCAAAAAGAGCAGCAAAAGCAAATAAGCCAACCGCGACAGCAAAATATGTAATGTAGAAATTCAAGAGCAAATTTGCGTTTGGTGCAAACTTAACAAATGCTTAGAATAATTCTATATAATTAGTAGATTATGTTAATATACATTTCAACTACAGTGTCAAAAAAAATTAACACGGGCCTATTTCAGCGGTGTAAAGGATGACTGTACAGGGGCCGAAAAAAACAGCGAAGCATGATGGTCAAAGTCGGCCGTATCGTCAGATGTGGTGAAGAATTCTTTGGTACCGTTACAGGTAATTCCCGTTTCAATTTCGGGATGGCGTTGCAGGTAATCGGTAAGGCTGGCGGCCACAATATCACCCTGCGCCACTACATTGATACCGGCAGGCAGGTGCGCCTCTATTTTATCCTGCAACAGAGGATAATGCGTGCAGGCCAGCAGCACGGTATCAATACCCGGCGATTGTGCCAGTAACTGATCAAGATATAGCTGTACAAAATAATCGGCACCGGGTTTATCATATTCACCGGCCTCAATAATAGGCACCCATAGCGCGCAGGCCTGCTGGTAAACCTTTACATCGGGGAAAAACTTTTCAATCTCCAGCAGGTACGATTCTGAATTTACCGTTCCGCGGGTACCCAGTACACCTATTTCTTTTGATTGGGTATAATTGCCGATCACCTCGGCCGTAGGCCTGATCACCCCCAGCACCCGTTGTGTTGGGTACGCAGGCTGCAAATCCTGCTGTTGAATGGTACGCAATGCTTTGGCCGATGCCGTATTGCAAGCCAGTATTACCAGGCCACAGCCTTGCTTAAACAGCCATTGCACACACTCCCAGGTATACTCGTGTATCACCTTAAAGGTGCGGTTGCCGTAAGGAGCCCTCGCGGTATCGCCCAAATAAATGTAATCATACTGCGGTAAAGCGGCCGCTATCGATTTAAATACCGTTAGGCCGCCATAGCCCGAATCAAAAATACCAATGGGTTTATTTGTTAGCACGTGCAAAAATAAAAAAAGCGCCCCGTTATTGCGAGGCGCCTTTGTAATAGTTTTCTAATTAAATATTATTTCAAACCTAATTTCAGTTTTGTAGCTGCAAGCAGGTCGTCACCATCAGGTGATACGATCAAATCAATTTGAGATGAATCTAATACATAAGTGTAACCTTTTTCTTTAGCAACCTGACTAATTGCGGCACGGGCTTTAGTAAATAAAGGTTTAGTTAATTCATTGCTTTTTGCTTCAACTTTGCCACGTGCATCGTTTTGGAAATCGCCAATACGTTTTTGCAAATCTTGCAATTCAGTTTCTTTTGAGGTACGGATAGCATCTGTCATGGTTGCTTTACCTGCTTCGTAAGCCTGACCTTTAGTTTGAAACTCCTGGGTCATGGTAGTATACTGATCTACAAATTGTTTTTGATAAGCATCAAGCTGTGTTTTGATGGTTTTAGTTTCAGGCATCTGATCAATAAGGGCATTGAAGTTAATATGACCAATTTTAGATTGCGCCTGGGCATAGCTTCCAACAAACAACATACCTACTGCCACTAAAGCAACTTTAAATAATCTTTTCATTTTTTGTTCTGTGTGTTTAATAATAGTGCGATTTTATATAAAAATAATTTACTTAGCAAATACTCCGGGCTTTAAACCTAAACGTGTTATCACATCGGCGCTTTTATCCAAACGCGGATTAGCGTACAACATGGTTACATCACTGTTCTTGTCAAATATCATATCAAGTGTTTCGCTCTCGGCTACTGCTTGTATTGCTTTTGACACTCTATCCTGAATAGGTTTAATCAGGGCGTTACTTTTCTGTGTAAGTTCGCCATCGGGGCCAAACTTTAAACGCTGAAAATCTTTCGCCTCTTTCTCTTTACCTACTATCTCTGCCTCACGGCGTTTTTTCATATCAGCTGTCATCAGCACCTGGTCGGCCTGGTAGGCTTTGTAAAGGCGGTCAATTTCCTGAAAACGGCCGTCAACCTCTTTCTGCCACTGCTGCGATAAAGCACCCAGCTGTTTTTGTACCGATGTATATTCGGGTATGTGTTTCAATATATAATCAGAATCAACATAACCAAAACGTTGCGCAAACGCGCTTGTGAATGCAGTAAACGTTAAAAACAGGCCTAAAATTATACTCTTTTTCATTGTTGTAGTAAAATTAATTAAATCCGCCGTTCAAGCTTTGCGATATGGAGAAGTGGAACTGGCCTTTACCGGCATCAGGTACACCCGGTATCCTGTCGAAACCATAACCATAATCTAAACCAAGCAAGCCAAATATAGGTAAAAATATCCTCGCGCCTACGCCAACCGAACGTCTAACATTAAACGGATTATATTCGCCAAAATTGTTCCAGGTATTACCACCTTCGGCAAATGCCAGTAAGAATATGGTTGCCGACTGGCTGGCAATAACCGGGTGACGAAGCTCAAGTGTATATTTATTGAACACCACACTACCCGGGTTGTTGTTGGCATTGTAGCCCGAGCCAATAGGCACTACCGAGAAGTTTTGGTAACCACGTAAACCGATGATCTCGCTACCTTGTAAAAACTGGTAGCTTTGCATACCATCACCACCTAATTTAAAGCGCTCAAATGGCGACTGACCTACTTTTGAGTTGTAGTAACCCAGGAAACCGAAACGCACCTGCGACATCAATACAAATTTACCGGTAAGCGTTTGGAACCATTGCGCGTCGAACTTCCATTTGTGGTATTCCACAAATTTGTAACGCTGCTCAGGAGTTGCTATCCTGTAGTTGGTATTGTTAAATAATGAGTATGGCGGTGTAGCCTGTATGGTAAATTTAATATTTGAACCCGTTGTTGGATAAATAGGCGCATCGATAGAGTTACGGCTAAGTTCCTGGGTAATTTTAATGTTGTATGATGTACCTGTTGAGAACAAGTATGCCGAACCGTAGTTATCCAGGTTATAGTGGTCAAAGTTTAACGAGTAGTTTAACTGGAAATAGTTATCGGGCCAGTTTAAACGTTTACCCAATGTTACACCAATACCGTTAATACGCAGGTTATTGTAGTAAGGGCTCGATTTTGGATAATACTGACCGGTTGAGCTACCTTGCGTGTAAGCTGATAAACTGAAGAAGATAGGTTTTTTACCACCTAACCATGGCTCAGAGAAAGTGAACGAGAAGTTTTGGTATGTTCTCCCGCTCGATTGGCCCCTGATGCTCAGTTTTTGTCCGTCGCCTTTTGGCAGCGGGCGGTAAGCCTTAAGGTTGAATATATTACGTAATGAGAAGTTGTTGAACGTTAAACCCAGTGTACCTACCAACTGGCCACCACCAAAACCACCCGAAAGCTCGATCTGGTCAGATGGTTTTTCAACCACATTGTAAACAATATCAACCGTACCTTCTGATGGGTTGATGTTTGTAGGCCTTGGTTCGGTTTTTTGCTCATCAAAGCTACCCAGCTGCGAAAGCTCACGAGTACTCCTGATCAATAATTCTTTATTGAAAGGCTGCCCCGGTTTAGTCCTTATCTCGCGGTAAACTACTTTATCGTTAGTTACATCGTTACCTTTTACAATTACCTTGCTGATGGTGTACAACGGACCTTCAGTGATACGAATGTCCAAATCAACTGTATCGTTGTAAATACGGGTTTGTACCGGATCGGCATTGTAAGTAAGGTAACCGTTGTTGAGGTATAATGATGATACGTCGTCATTACTTGGCGTAGGGCCTGATAGCCTTTTGCCCAATTCTTCCTCGCTGAAAACATCGCCCTTGCTGATACGTAATATCTTTACCAAATCGGCAGTAGAATATTTGGCATTGCCCGACCATGTAATGTTACCGAAGTAATATTTATGACCTTCAAACACCTTCATTTTTACGTCAACCGTTTTTTCATCGTGCTTGCTTACGGTATCGCTTACTAACTGGGCATCGCGGTAACCTTCGGCCTGCATTTTTTCAACAAGCGTTTGCTTGTCCTCATCGTATTTATCCTGCTTAAATTTCTTCGAACCGAATATATTGTAAAACTTCTTGGTACGTGTATTTTTCAGGAACCCTTTTAATTTCTTTTGGCTAAAGGCTTCGTTACCTTCAAAAGTAATGCTGTTGATCTTGATCTTGGTTTTTTTGTCAACAATAACATCCAGTATCACGTTGTTTGAATCCGCCGGATCAGGCTTCGGTTTCATATCAACCGTGGTATTCAGGTAACCTTTCTCGTTAAAGTGCCTTTTAATAATACCCGATGTAGTATTCAGCAAGTTTTGATTTACAATTTTGCCGGTTTTATCGTTCAGTTTCTTTTGTACATCTTCTATTTCACCTTTGCGTATACCAGTAATGTGCAGGCGCGATAAACGCGGACGCTCATCAACCACAATTTCAAGGTAAATGGTATCCATGTTTATGCTGGTGATGTTCAGTTGTACATCATCAAATAAACCCTGCTCGTACATGCTTTTAATAACCCTGGCATTCGCTTCACCCGGCAGGTTAATACGGTCGCCTTTGTTTAGTTTCGATATTTGTATCAGCACATCTTTATCAAGTGCTTTTGTTCCGCTTACGGTAATGCCACCTATAATATAATCCTTTGGATTAAGGTAGCTCAAACTATCAGGAGATAAAGATTTAGACAATGCTTGCCTTGGCTGATTTGATACCTGCGCCATGGCGGTTGTACTCAACACTAATAAAACTATAGCAAAAAGATATTTATTCATTCGAATATTTTAGTGGGCTAAAAATAATTTAAACAGTTGTTAAATAGTGTTAAAACAAAAAATTTAGTTTAACTGCTCGCTTGTTTTACCAAAACGGCGTTCGCGTGTCTGGTAGTCTAATATGGCTTCAAACAGGTCTTCCTTCCTGAAATCGGGCCATAATTTTTTTGTAAAGTATAGTTCGGCATAAGCAATTTGCCACAACAGGTAATTGCTTATACGGTGCTCACCGCTTGTTCTTATCAGCAATTCAGGGTCGGGCATATCATGGGTATATAAATTATCGCTAAATACCTCTTCGGTAATATCATCAGCATTCAATTCACCTTGCTGTACCTTTTGCGCTATGTTTTTCACAGCCTGCACAATCTCGTTACGCGAGCTGTAGCTTAAGGCCAGTGTAAGCACCAAACCGGTATTGCCCGATGTTCTTTCAATAGCCTTTAACAGTTCGCGATGTGCTTTCTCAGGCAGTTTATCCAAATCGCCAATGGCATTAAGGCGCACATTTTTTTCCATAAACGAGCTTATCTCTTTATGAATAGTGCTTACCATCAGCTCCATAATGGCCATTACTTCCAGCTTGGGGCGGTTCCAGTTCTCTGCCGAAAATGTATACAGGGTAAGATATTTCAGGTTAAGGTCGCAAGCGCCCTCAACCGCGTCACGTACAGACAGCACACCATTATGATGACCAAATATCCTTAGTTTACCCTTTGTTTTTGCCCAACGCCCGTTGCCATCCATAATAATAGCTATGTGGTTTGGCAACCTTGTCAGATCAATTTGTTCCTTATCTACCATTATTGCAGGTTAAACAGCCTTTGTTTTTGATGTACATTTAAAATATGAATGTCAAAAAACTAAGCGGTACAGGCTATTTTAATATTCAATGCTTACTTTTTTTCAGGGTACAAAGGTAAAACTTACTTTGTATTTTTTTAGTATCCGTGCAGAAAAGAAAAATTTGATTTTTATGACACTCCACAACGGAGAATATTGTAACACAGTAAATAACATTTGCAGTATAAGTAAACCGCGGCCAATTTATGTGTTGTTATGGTAGATGGTTGTGAGCGCTTGCAAATTATCAACAGGTGTTCATTATCAGGTAATGCCGTGTTATATTTCATTAGAGTGAGTAATATGTGATCACGAATGATCAATCGTGATAGAATAATTATCTTATTTGGGCGTTGCCTTCGGCCGGGCTTTACAGGGCTCCGCTATCGCTGCGGTACCTCCTTCGTCGGCACTAAACCCTTTCAATCCCTAACGCGGGTTGTTCGAATTAAGAAATAAGAATCAGGAAACAAGAAAGTGAATTATCGCCATTACAGGGTCCTATTTCTACCTGTCATGCTGAGGTACGAAGCATCTATTCGTTAATAGATGGAGAATTGTGCACTTGAGTATATCTATCCTATGACAGATGCTTCGTACCTCAGCATGACAAGAAAAAGCCCCGCAGTCGCTACGGCTCCGTCCGAGTGACGACTACCCCGCGGCGTCCCGCCGCTGTACTGTTGATATTTCACCACCGGTAAGCTGAAAGCTTACTCCATGCGTACGTCACGAGTTACGCTATGCTAAACTCGCGACAGCCTTTCTTATTTCCGTCAGCAAAGCAGCTTCGGGCGAAAACGGGCTGAACTGTGAAGGCCAAGAGCGCAAAGGCGGGCATAGCGAACTTGTTGCTTATGGGGTGGAATAGCGTGGTGGGGCAAAAGTTCCAGCCCTAAGTTCTGAACGGTTTGCGGGGGTAATGGCCCTGTGCGGCAAAGAAGCCTTTTGTTACTTTTGCCCTCAAAAGTAATGGCCAACTGCGGCCAAGAGCAGACTGATGTTAATCATAGCACAAACAAAATCAACGTAGAGATTGCTTCGTTCCTTGCAATGACGATAGTGATAAAAAACGGACTAAAACACGACGTGATTGCTTCGTACCTCGCAATGACAATTAAAACGCAAAAAGCCAAACCGCGATGCGGCTTGGCTTTTCTTACCAGGGTTGAAAACTATTAATAAACACCCTTTTTCTTTAGCAGATCAACATCTGCCGATGGTATATCTACAATGGCGTAACGCTGTGTTTTGGTGATATTCAATTCGTCAAGCGTGTTCACCAGGTTATCGTATACTGAAGTATTGCCCGGTTTTACCAAAACAATCATGTCTTTCCCGGTTGTTTTGTGTACGTAAGCAGCGGTTTCAAGTATGGCTTTGCGGATGCCATTTTTACCGTAGCTGATTACCGAAGGTGAAATAACCGGCTTGGCAGCCTCGCCCAGATAATACATTACTTTATTATCCTTACCCAAACAAATTGTCATGGTTCTACTTGCCGGAACATTACCTACGTCTGTCCCTTTATCAGGCATAGCCACATCCATAGTTTTTGGCTTGGATAGCGTGGTGGTTAAAATAAAGAAGGTAATGAGCAGAAAAGCCAGATCGACCATTGCGGTAAGGTCTACACGGGTTGATACTCTTTTGCGATTGTGTTTGCCGGTTTTTGCGGCAGATGAATTAAGCTCAGCCATGACGTTAAAGATTAAGGTTAAAAAAAATTGGTTGAATAAGGCACCGGATGCGCCTTTTTATAAATAGATAACGCTGCTTATAATGCTTTGTTGCGGCCTGCAAATAATAATTATCGCTCGTAATAGCAGCGCTGGGTTACAAACGTAAACGATAGCGATACGTTTATAAAAAGGTAGGTATCGCGGCTGCGGAAATCGCCGCGCTGGGTGCCTGCATAACCCACGTAATTACCCGTCTTCTCTCCCGACCTATCGGCCAGGGTACGGGCACGGTCGTTTCTTAATAGCGCGGGGTCTACATAAACACCGCTTACATCGTCCAGGTAATCGGTAAAGGTATAGCGGTAACCAACATCGGCTATCAAGTTAAACTTACCCATTATGTTATACTTAATACCCACACCGTAAGGTATTACCATGGTGCGGTTGCTGTAGTTAACGTTTTCTGTTTGAAAACCACGCAGACTGTATTCCTTTTCGTTATAAATAGTTTTTGGCGAAAAGCCGGTCAGGCCCACGCCTAAGAACACATAAGGCGTAAATTTATTTTTACCGGCATCAGGTATGTAATGCATAAAGTTGAACTCGCCGGTAAGGCTGGTTTCAACCAGTTTGTTGGTAAAGCTGAGGTTGCGGATGCGGGTTTGCGCGTCATTAGAATTACTGTCGGCCGCGCCAATTTCACCATAGCCCAGGCTAAGTTTAGCCGATAGATAGCCATTGAAATTACGCTTAACAAAACCTGATAGTGAAATACCGCTAAGGGCAAGAGGTTTGTGCTGGTTTAAATCGCCCATGTAACCTGCACCGCCAATACCGCCCCCTATTTCCCAGGTTTGGGCCTTTAAGGTAAGCGAAAAGCAGATTAACAGTATAAAAGGTAGAAATTTGGGCATTTAAAACAATTAATAATTACGGGTATCAAGTCCCCACAGCAGCTTATGTCTTAACGTTGATAAATAACTTTCATTATTTAGGCGGATAAGATTTAACTCAAAATCGGCCTTCTTCACTTCAAACCGCACGGTTTCATCCAATACGGCAATCCGCGAATCGCACGATACAAGGTAGTTGGCACTGCGCGACTCTACCTCGAAACATAACTTGCTGGTATCCGGTAATACGACAGGACGCACATTAAGGTTGTGCGGAGATATCGGCGTAAGCACAATACTGTTCGATTCGGGGAAGATGATAGGCCCGCCGCAGCTTAATGAATACGCTGTAGAACCCGTTGCTGTAGAGACGATGATACCATCACTCCAGTACGAATTAAGGAAAACATTATCCAGAAAGCTATGGGTGGTGATCATGGCCGAATCATCGCGCTTGTGAATAGTGATCTCATTAAGCGCGAAGTTATCGTTACCAAAAATATTTGTTTTTGATTCTATCCGCAGCAGGGCGCGGCTATCCAGTGTAAACTGGCGGGTAGCCACCGCGTGCATGGCTGCCGCTATGTCGTTTTTATTAACGCTGGCCAAAAAGCCAAGTCTGCCAAAGTTGATACCTATTACCGGGATGCCCGAATCCCTGATGAGCGTTACGGTATCCAGCATGGTACCGTCGCCGCCAAGGGTTAAAAATATGTCGATAAGCCCTTTTATGGGGGTATCATCGGCCAGTATAGTATATTTTACGTTATTTATTTTGCCTTCGAGGTAGCCTTGCAGGCGGCAATGCACATAAATATTAACCTCATGCTGCGCAAGGTTATCAAATACCTGCTGAATATATGGCAATGCCTCCTGATCGTTAAACTGGCGGCCGTAAATTGCTATGTTCATGTGCTTGTTATAAGTTAAGGTAGTTCATCAACGAATCATACCGGTCCATTGAATTGTCCTTATCGTTACTATGGTTAAAGGTGGCTTTAACATCATAGTCGTACCGCATAAATGAAGAAGCTATATTTGATATATCCTGCTTGTTCAATTTTAATGTCACCTCCATACGGGTCGAATCCGGGAAGGTTTGTACATACGAGCTTAGTATCTGCGCGTTATCTGATTCTACTATTTGCGCCATGTGCGCCAGCGAATTATTACGGTTGCTTATTTCCAGCACAATAATCCCGCCCGGGCGCTCAACCGAGGTAATGCGGGCAAAATACTCGTTCATGGTATTGATGGAAATCATACCCGAATAATTCTTTTTTACATCAAGCACGGGCACAATGCTCAGCCTTTGCTCGTAAAAAAGGCGTATCACATCGTATATATGCTGCTCTTCAAGTACGTAGGGGTTTACCAGCGTTAGCGCTACAGCGCCTATAGGGGTGTTATAATCGGGCACCTCTATCAGGTCGTCTTCGGCAACCAGGCCTAAAAATTGTTCCTCGTTTACAATTGGCAAATGGCTTACCTTAAATTCCGTCATCCTGTCCATCACCTTCTGTATGGTATCAGAAGTATGTACCGGCGGAATAGTATTGGCGAGCATTTCAACTGCAAGCATGGTTTATTTTTTTAATTTTTCTAAAAACTGCTTCAAGTACTTATTAAACTCCACGGGTTGCTCCATCATAGGGGCATGACCGCATTCGTCTATCCAGTGTAACTCCGAGTTGGTAAGCAGCTGACTAAACTCAACGGCAACCTCCGGCGGGGTTATCTTATCGTTCTTTCCCCATATTAACGCTACAGGCATCGTAATCTTATGCAGATCTTTAGCCATATTATGCCTTATGGCCGATTTTGCCATGGCCAGTATCCTTATAACACGGTTACGATCGTTAATTGTTTGAAAAACATCGTCAACCAGTTCATCGGTAGCTACCGCCGGGTCAAAAAAAGTGTATTCTACTTTTTGCTTTACAAAATCGCGGCTCTCCCTTTTAGGGAACGAACCACCGAAGGCATTTTCATATAAACCCGAGCTGCCGGTTAATACCAGCCCCTTTACGTTTTCGGGGTGTGCCAGTACATATATCAACGCCACGTGGCCGCCAAGCGAATTACCTAATAATGTAAAATTGGTTAAGTTTTTATGCTTAACAAATTTATGTATATACTTTGATAATGTTTTTACACCGGTGGTAAGCAGCGGCAAATCGTACAGCGGCAGCATAGGTATAATAACACGATACTCAGATTTAAACTCGTTGATCACGTCTTCCCAGTTGCTTAACGCACCCATTAAGCCGTGCAGCAACAGCAGCACTTCACCTTCGCCCTCTTCGATATATTTGAAATCCTTTTCCTCTTTAAGTGCGAAACTCATATATATGCCAGTATAATTTTATTGTTCAACGGGGCAAGTTTACTCATTATCCCCTTATTACGCTATAAAAATAATTTATTGCTGTATACTATCAATACTTACGCAATAATTATCCTAAAAGTTGCTTCACCACTTCTGATATGGTTTTGCCATCGGCTTTGCCGGCCAGCTCCTTATTAGCCGCTCCCATTACCTTGCCCATATCTTTTACTGATGTTGCGCCTACCTTGGTAATTACTTCTTTCAGGTAAGCCTCAATTTCGTCGCGACTTAATTGTTTTGGTAAATAAGGCTCAATTACTTCCATTTCAGCTATTTCTATCTGGTACAGGTCGTCGCGGTTTTGAGTTTTGTAAATATCAGCCGACTCCTTACGTTGTTTGATCAGTTTTTGCAATACCTTGATCTCTGCCTCCTCGGTGATCTCTTCGCTTGCGCCTTTTTCTGTTTTAGCTAATAACAATGCCGATTTGATGGCGCGTAACCCGCGCAACCTGTCGGCTTGTTTGGCCAGCATAGCTTGTTTTATATCCTGGTCTATTTGTGTTGATAATGACATTTCCTTTTTTGATCGTTTAAGCGAACCCTATCCAACGGATATAATTCCGCTGCAAATCTGCACAATTAATTGGTGTTTCTGAAAATATTAGTAGCAGTTGCCTGCGCGGTTGGCATTACTACCAGTTCGTTAATGTTTACATGCGCCGGGCGCGATACTGCAAACCAGATGGTTTCGGCAATATCCTGGGCTACCAAAGGCTCAAAGCCATCGTAAACTTTTTTGGCCCTTTCGGTATCACCCTTAAAACGCACTTCCGAAAATTCGGTTTCCACAGCGCCCGGGTGTACAGCTGTAACACGTATGCCATGCGGCAGCAAATCAACACGCATACCTTTATTCAAAGCATCTACAGCGTGTTTGGTAGCGCAATATACATTCCCGTTAGGGTAAACTTCTTTACCGGCTATTGAACCTATATTGATGATGTAGCCTGTTTTATTAGCGATCATCCAGTTTGATACTACCTTGCTTACATACAGCAGGCCTTTAATATTGGTATCAATCATGGTTTCCCAATCGCCATAATCACCGTTTTGTATAGGGTCGAGGCCCTGGCTAAGGCCTGCGTTGTTGATCAGCACATCTACTTTCTTCCACTCTTCGGGTAAATTGTTCAGGTTATCTACAACGGCATCGCGGTTACGCACATCAAACGAGGCAATGGCTACCTCTACATTGTACTGGCTGTTAATGGCCGATGCCAGTTTCTCTAAACGCTCGCGGCGGCGGCCGGTCAAGATCAGATCGTATCCCTCGCGGGCGAACAAATAAGCACAGGCTTCACCTATACCTGCGGTAGCTCCGGTTATTAATGCAATTTTTGCCATAAGTGTATATAACTATCAGCAACGAAATTATGTTTTACTTCTGTGTAATATGTCGGCAAAAGGTAAGTATATTACTCAAAGTGCAAACTAAACTCAATAGTGTGCAGGCTTAAACTGCTTAACGGCGTTGAGTAAGGATGGTTTTCTTTGAGCAGGATATTGCCGATGGAATTAGAGATCTTTATTTCGGGCGATAGCTTAAAGTATTCAAAGTAGATATCACAGCCTATGCCGGCCTCGTACGAGGTAAAGAAGCTTTTGTTGCGAACAAGACGTTCGGTAAGGTCTAAATTATCATTATTCTTTTTTGAACCGATAGCGCCCGAAAACTTAACACCACCGATAAGGTAACCGCGATAATCGCCCAAACGGTCCGATTTTATTTTCAACAGCAGCGGCACATCTACCGTAGTGGTAGTTATCTTCTTATCCACGCTGCGCAATTGCGGGTCATCAGTAGCGTAGGTATAGTTCAGCATACGGTCGGCAAATACCAGTGATGGCGTGGTACGGGCTTCGAGATGATCTGTAATGCGGTAACGGGTAATAAAACCTACGGCAAAGCCCGATGAGTTTTTTGAGCTGATGGCGGTTAAGGCCGGTGTAAGCGGCGCCCCTGTTTCCGGATCGGGAAACGGCGTTTGCCAGTTGGGGTCTTTATTAATTTTGAGGTAACTGCTTACGTACGAAAAACTAAAACCGAAGCTGATATCCGACTGATCGGCACCACCACCCCATGCAGGCGCATGCTGTGCAAACAACATATTGCTGCAAAAAGCGAGTAAAATTACAGTCAGGTAGCTGCTTTTTATCATTTAACGCCGGTATATATGGAACAGATACCAAACGCTAAAGGCCTGCTTTTGGTATTTTTAAACCCTACTTTATCCATCAGCGCAACAAAATTCTTACCATCGGGGAAAGCGGCTACCGATTCGGGCAGGTATGAGTACGCGCGCGAATCTTTGGAGAACAACTTGCCTATACCCGGCGTAATGTATGAAAAGTAAAAGTTATACAATTGCTTTATCGGGAATGCCTTGGGTTTTGAAAACTCCAGCACCACGGCTTTGCCACCCGGTTTCAGTACACGGTGAATATCGGCCAGACCAAGTTCAAGGTTCTCGAAATTACGTACACCATAGGCTACCGTTACGGCATCAAAACCATCGGCATCAAACGGCAGCTTTTCCGAATCGCCCAGCTTCACCTCAAACTTGTGGCCCAAATTGCGTTTGGCTATTTTTTGTTTGGCAATATCCAGCATGCCCTGCGAAATATCCACCCCGACAATTTTTTTGGGATTTAATATCGATAAGGCTTCAAAAGCGAAATCGCCCGTACCGGTAGCTACATCTAAAATAAGCTTAGGCTGATCTTTCTTCAACTCGTTGATCGCTTTTTTGCGCCAGATGATATCTATCCCCAACGATAAAAAATGGTTCAGAAAATCGTACGTTTTAGATATATTGTTGAACATATCGGCTACCTGTTCTTTTTTGGTAGCCTGCTCATCATGGTAGGGTGTTATGGTTTTGCTCATGGTGTTATGCCGCCAAATATAGTTAATAATGCCTTAACAGATTGTCGGCTTAATTTAAGTTTTCTACCGGCTGTTGTATGCCACGCAACATTTTGATACTGAATGCATAATTTGTTCAATATAATTGGAGATTATAGGCTGTAAATGCTTTTATATTTTAAATTTACTTTTCACAAATAACCTAACGCAATTTCTATGGCAGAAAAATCTCCTTCATCACGCAGAAGTTTTATCAGGAAATTGGGCACCACCGCTGCCGCCGTTGCAGCCGGAAGTACCCTTTTCGCTACTGATAAGCATTCACTTTATCTTTTACACCGGCACGATGGCTTTAGCGCTAACGACCAGATCAACATAGCCCTGATTGGCGCGGGCGGCATGGGCACGCAGGACGCGCTGGTGGCTTTACAAATACCCGGTGTTAAACTGGTAGCCGTATGCGATTTGTACGATGGTCGCCTTAAAGACGCCAAAAACCGCTGGGGAGCGGATATCTTTACCACACGCAATTACAAGGAGATTTTGAGCAGGAAGGATATTGACGCGGTGATTATAGGTACGCCCGACCACTGGCACCAGCAAATTTCTATAGACGCGATGCGCGCCGGAAAGCACGTTTACTGCGAAAAGCCAATGGTGCATTCCATCGCCGAAGGCCCCGCGGTGATACAAGCCCAAAAAGAAACGGGCAAGGTTTTCCAGGTGGGCAGCCAGGGTGTATCCTCATTAGGGAACGAAAAGGCTAAAGAACTATTAAAAAGCGGTGCCATTGGCGAACTGAACTATGCCGAAGGTTTTTGGGCCCGCCGCGCCCCTGTTGAGGTTTGGCAATACCCCATCCCCGATGATGCTTCGGCACAAACGGTTGATTGGGAAACTTACATCAGCAATACTAAAAAACGTCCCTTTGATGATAAGCGCTTTTTCCGCTGGAGAAATTATACCGATTATGGTACAGGCATGGCAGGCGATCTGTTTGTACACCTTTTTTCGAGCCTGCACTTCATCACCGGTTCGTACGGACCAAACAAGGTTTACGCTTCGGGTGGTTTGCGTTTTTGGAATGATGGCCGCGAAGTACCCGATGTATTGTTAGGCACTTTTGATTATGGCAAAACGGTGGTTCACCCGGCGTTCAACCTCTCTTTACGCTGCAATTTTGTGGATGGCACCAGCGGCACCACCTACCTGCGTTTAGTGGGCAGCGATGGCGCTATGGATGTTACCTGGGATGGTGTGGTGCTGAAGCGCAATAAGGTGATCGCCTCTGACGACCCTTTCTATCTTGAAAAACTGAAAAAAGCAGGCGGCAGCGCCGAACGTAAAAAGATCATTCCGCCGGAGGAGATCAGTTATGAGGCCGAAAAAGGCTACCTCGGCGGACCGTACGATCACATGAGCAATTTCTTCAATGCCATACGTAATAATAAAACAGTAGTGGAGGATGCGGTGTTTGGTTACCGTGCGGCTGCCCCTGCCCTGTTATGTAACGACAGCTATTACAAGAACACCGCCATTTTTTGGGACCCGGATAAAATGCAATTAGTAAAGAAATAACACCATACTTTATATGAGAACACAAATAATAAAAAGAACAGCGCTGGCCGTAGCCTCGGCTTCCGTAGTATTGATGTATGCCGCCTGGAAACCTGCTCCATCAGCCGACAAGCTGATTAAAAAAAGCGGCTGGGTAAGCTTGTTTGACGGCAAAACCACCAAAGGATGGCATAGCTACAACAAAACCGGACCGGTTGCGGGCTGGGAAGCAAAGGATGGCATACTGGCAAGCGTTGAAACCAGCTACGAGGCCACCAATGCCGATATAGTAAGCGATAAAGAATACACCAACTTTGAGTTTGCCTGGGAATGGCGCATTGGCAAGGGCAGCAACAGCGGTGTAATGTACCATGTGGTTGAGGATACCAAATACCCTACCACCTTCACCACCGGCCCGGAGTACCAGTTAATTGACGAAGTAGGCTGGGATGGTCCGCTGGAAGACTGGCAGAAAGCCGGCTGCGATTATGCCATGCACTTGCCTAACGATAAAAAAGTATTAAAACCCGTAGGCGAATGGAACACCAGCAAAATTGTATTTAACAAAGGCCATGTTGAGCACTGGCTTAACGGTGCCAAAATACTGGAATTTGAAGCCTGGACCGACGAGTGGAATAAAAAACGTACCGAAGGGAAATGGAAAGAATACCCGGCCTACGGCGCAGCCAAAACCGGCCGCATAGCCCTGCAAGCCCATGGCGGCAAGGTGGCTTTTAGAAATATTAAGATCAAGGAACTATAATTGAGTCATTGGGAACGCATTCAGATTTACGAAGTTTTTAAAACTTCGTAAATCTTTCCACAAAAATTCAACCCCTCCTACCGGAACCTGAAACCCCGAACCTCACAACACACAACTCACAACCTACAACTCACTAACTTCCCCCAAAAGTCCTTCCATATCCAGCCTGCGGGTATACATGGTAAGCTGTCCGCTGGCATCAAGCGGCCATTGGTCGCGCGGACGATCCCAGTATAGTTCTACGCCGTTGCCATCAGGATCATCGAGATAAATAGCTTCCGATACACCATGATCTGACGCACCGGTAATTGGATAACCCTCTTCAAATAAGCGCTTTACTATCGCTGCCAAATCCTTACGCTCCGGGTATAATATTGCCGTGTGGAATAAGCCCGGCGCATATTCAGGCGCGGGTGGCGCGCCTTTGCTTTGCCAGGTGTTTAAACCAATATGGTGGTGGTAGCCTCCTGCCGAAATAAACGCAGCCTGATCGCCGTACATCACCATTAGTTCGAAGCCTAACAGTCCGCAATAAAAATCGATAGACCTTTGCAGATCGCTTACCTTTAAATGCACGTGCCCTATTCGGGTTTGCGCCGGGATTTTATAATCGCCCATAACAATACATGTTTAAACATCAAATTTACACCAAACTATTTCTACCTTTGTACAATGATTGTAAAATCTGCCGAATTTATTTGCAGCAACACGCAAATATCCAAACTACCGCTGCCGTTAAAGCCCGAATATGCTTTTATAGGCCGCTCCAACGTGGGTAAGTCATCGCTTATCAACATGCTTACCGAAAAAAAGGGACTGGCCAAAACCTCGCAAACACCCGGTAAAACCCAGCTGATCAATCACTTTTTGATCAACGATACCTGGTACATTGTAGATTTACCGGGCTATGGCTACGCGAAGATCTCTAAAAGCAAAAAGGAAGACTGGAACAAATTTATCCGCAGCTATCTTGATAAACGCGAGAGCCTGCAAACGGTATTTGTTTTAATTGACAGTCGCCTTGAGCCGCAAAAGATAGACGTGGAGTTTTGTAACTGGCTGGGCGAAAAAGGACTTTCTTTTGTACTGGCGTTTACCAAGGCCGATAAACAGTCGGCCGTAAAAACAGATCAAAATATAGCTAAGTTTAGGAAAGCCCTGCTGGCAAGCTTTGAAGAAGTGCCGCCGTTTTTTATCACCTCATCCGAAAATCACATCGGCCGGGATGAAATACTGGGCTTTATCAGCCAGGTAAATCAAAATTTTGAGGTGCCTGATATTAGCCATTTGCAATAAGGAAGAGGCTTTACTTCTTGTAAAATTGTCATTGTGAAGAATGAAGCAATCTCGTTGCGTTCTGTTGGATTGTGCTATGATTAACGTCAGTCTGCTCTTGGGCGCAGTGCCCCATTACTTTTGAGCACAAAAGTAACAGACTAAGCGAAGCGGTCTCATGAGCACCTATAAAAAACAAACAGACAGCGAATAACGGCTTGTCCAGCAAAAGGCTTCTTTACCGCACGGGCCATTGCCCTGCAAACCGTGCAGAACTTTGGGCTGGAACTTTTGCCCCATCGCGCTATTCCTCCCCATAAGCAACAAGTTCGCTATGCCCGCCTTTGCACTCATGGCCTCTATAGTTCTGCCCGTTTTCGCCCGAAGCTGTTTGCTGACGGGAGACGGCTCTCGGGTTGTTGCGTGCCTGCCCATCACCCCTACACTGTCATGCTGAGGAACGAAGCATCTGATCGCCCGTCTGCATGATGACATAGATCCTTCACTGCGTTCAGGATGACAGTTAAAACGTTTCTAAAATCTTACCTCGGCGTATTTACCTCCTTACCTAACACGCTATTACGATAGCTGTAAGTGAAATAGATCACCAGGCCTATCAGCAGCCAGGCTAAAAAGCGGATCCAGCTTTCGTACTCTAACTCAGCCATTAAGTAGAAACAGCTAAGCAGGCCCAAAACCGGGATCAGCGAAAGCTTCTTTACAAAGGCCAGTATAGTTAACGAGGTCGACAGCAATATGAATAGTATATAAGGGAACTTTTGGTGCACGTTGGTGCCGGTAAAAATTCCGAGCATTGGTTTCCAAAAGAGAATGACACCTACAATATACAATACCGGTACTATCCACTGCGCGTTGATATACGGTAGTTTGAAGCGGCCACGTTGAGCGGCTTCTTTCGGTAATAATAATACACCGCCGCAAACCAATACGAAGGCAAACAGGGTACCTATACTGGTGAGGTTGGTTACCTCGGTAAGGTTAAGGAACAATGCCGGGATAGCCACCACAAAACCGGTTACTATAGTAGCAAACGATGGTGTTTTAAACTTAGGGTGAATACGTGAGAATGCTTTAGGCAATAAACCATCGCGGCTCATGCTCATCCATATACGTGGCTGGCCCAGTTGGAATATCAGCAACACGCTCGCCGTGGCAATAACCGCGCTGATGGATATTACATAGCTGATCTTTTTAAGCCCTACCTTGGCAAATACAAATGCCAGCGGATCGCCTACCTGCAAATCTTTATAGCTCACCATACCGGTTAAAACCAATGCGATAAGCACGTATAGTACGGTACAAATGATCAATGAATAGATCATGCCGCGGGGAAGATCGCGCTGTGGATTGGTACACTCCTCGGCCGTGGTTGATATGGCGTCAAAACCGATGTAAGCGAAGAAAACACCCGATACGCCTTTCATTACTCCCCCAAAACCGTTAGGTAAAAAAGGGCTCCAGTTGGCCGGGGTAACATAAAAGCAACCCAGTATAATTACCGCTATCACCACCCCTATTTTAAGCAGCACCATAGCGTTGGTAACCTTTTTAGTTTCGCGGATGCCGATGTAAACAAGGTAAGTAATGGCCACTACGATAAGCAATGCCGGTATGTTGGCTATAATTTTAAAACTGCCTGAACCGGGCGCGGTGTTCCATGCCAGGGCGGCATTCTTCATCCTATCTGTTATTTCGGCAACATGGCCCGATGAGGTTAATCGCTGCACATCCTCATGTGCGGTGAATGCCGAAAAGTAATCCATAGTGAGGTAAGCCGGCATTTTGATATTGAACCCTTCCAGCAGGTTTACAAAATATTCGCTCCATGATATGGCTACGGCTATGTTACCAATGGCGTACTCCATTAACAAATCCCAGCCTATTATCCAGGCGATCAATTCACCGAAAGAAGCATAAGCGTAGGTATAAGCGCTGCCCGCTACCGGAATGCGCGATGCAAACTCCGCGTAGCATAAAGCCGAAAAACCGCAGGTAACAGCCGTAATAATAAATAATATACTCACCCCCGGACCGCCGTTAAAAGAGGCCTCGCCAATGGTAGAAAAGATACCCGCACCTACTACGGCGGCAATACCCATGAGGGTAAGGTCTTTAACGTTTAGTGTTTTGGTGAGATGGGTGGATGCCGTGCCGGGGTGTTCGCTGTCGCTGAAACCACATTCAACGTCAGCCAGAATTTTTGTTACAGATTTTCTACGAAAGATATTTTTCGACATTCAGTTTTTTAATTGAGGTCAATTCAAAGTCAAACATAACCATTTTTTTGCATTGCATAAGTATATGCTTAATTTGCACCCATGAAAATAGGAATAAAATACGTACTCAATAAAATTAACGTATTTTTTGTTCTATACCTGCTTGTATTGTGCATTTGTATAGTAATAAAAGCAATTTTTACCCGCGAAGAGATCTATTTCGCGGTGAATAGCCATTACAGTATTGGCGCCGATGTTTTTTTCAGCTGGTTTACCAATATTGGTGACGGATTAACCACGGTAGGCGTAATACTGCTGTTATTAATGTTTTACAGCTACCGTAAGGCCTTTCTGCTGGCTACAAGCTATGCTATTACCTCGCTGTTCGCGCAGGTTTTAAAACACATTTTTGACGCGCCCAGGCCAAAAGCCTATTTCGGTATGCAGTTAGATCATATTCATTTTGCCGAAGGTGTAAAGATCTACACCCTGCACAGTTTCCCATCGGGCCACTCGGTAACCGTATTTTCAACGGCACTGGTGCTGGCTTATTTTTCGCGCAATAAAATGCTTAGTGTGTTGCTGTTGCTTACCGCGGTACTTACGGGCTTTTCGCGCATGTATTTGAGCGAGCACTTTTTTGAGGATGTGATAGCGGGTTCGGCGGTTGGCGTAATGGTTACGCTGCTTTGGTTAAGCTTTATGGATAATTATAAGTTTCTGCATTCGGAGAAATGGAGTAAGGCTTTATTGAAGCGTTAAGCTTATAAATCGTCGCCATCCCGCGTAAGCGGTTCCTCGCCGTATAAGAACATCGTTTGCTTTTCCTGGTCGATCTTTACATCCCAGGCTATGGTATCGTTTTGCCCGCCGGTAGTACCCGAACAGGTAAACGAAAAACCTACCCTGAACCTGCACCTGAATTTACCGGTAAGCTTTTCCGCGTCAAATTTAATATGCTCCAAAGTAAAGGTTTCCACCTGCGGAAATGTGCCGTTTCCCCAATGGTAACGCTCCAAACGGTTACACATCAGGGCATGGTTATCCTTATCGGCAAAGAGGATATCCAATAAACTTTCCAGATCTATCTCTTTCCCGGTTATTTGTTGCAGCTGTACAGCGGGTATTTGCAGTGTTATGTTTTCGGCCATTTGAGGGGCTAAATATAGTATAAAACAAAAGGCGGGTGAAATGCCCGCCTCCTGTAATCAATAGTTAATATCGAATTTATGACATCGCTGTCTCTGTTTTTTTACGGTAGATGAAATAGCCGATCATCAGTAACACCAATGAACCGCCGCCATAAATGGCAATTTTACCTGTACCCGATACACCTGAACTCGCGGTGCTGATGTATTGATCGGTACGTTCCAGTTCGGGAGAGATCTTGATAGAGCCAAAATAGGCCTTGTTCTCATCCTTTATCAGTTCGGCCCTGTTGGTTGGATACAAATACTCAAAGGTATAAGTTGCATCCTTAGTATATATCAGGGCGAAATTTCTTACCTGCTGACCGTTCTCATCATTGGTTTCCAGCGCGAATACTTTCGCTTTCAATTTACCAATGGTAGTATCACGGGCGTTCATGATATCGCCTGATGACTGGCCTTGTAGTTTCTTTATATATTCCTTGAACACGTTATTCAGGTCGTTCTCTTTTTTAAGGGGCTGATTGTTGGCCGGGTTTTGCGCCCTGATCACCATCATATAACCCATTAAACCACTACCCGAATATATCTGCTGACCAAGTGTGTCTTTCTTAGTGAACTCACCCGGCATTGATACCGTGACAAGGCTATCTATCTTCACAGGCTTAAGCCCCTGGCTGTATCCTGTAAGCGTAAATGCTGCTATGCTGAATGCTAAAATTAACTTTTTCATGCTTAGGTAACTGCCATAACTATGCCAATCGACAGCTTTGTCACCCAAACAGCCCCCTAAATCCGGGCATTATGACGGAGATGGGACATTCTTTAAAGGAGTAATTTCAGATAGAAATTGTCATAATAAATGTTTTCAAAATTGATATAAAAACTTCTGAAAATCAGCTAAATACAATAAATTCATAAGTAACCAATAAGCAACCTATCTACCAAAAAATATCGGCACATTAACTTCATGTTAAAAAATTACACAAAAAAAGCCCGGCGGATTGCCGGGCTTAAGTGTTTTAGTGTCGTATTTTGTTTACAGTTTCTCCATTTCGGCCTTTACAAAGGCGGCCAGTTCTTTTACATAGTCGGCGCTGAAATCAAATTTGATACCCGCTGTTTCGTAAATTTCCCTGATGGTTTTGGTGTATCCTAATTTCAGGGCATCCAAATATTGCTGCATGCCTTTTTCCGGATTCTCTTTGTAGTTTTTCCATACCGCAATAGCGCCTAACTGGGCCATACCGTATTCAATGTAGTAAAACGGCACTTCAAAAATGTGCAGTTGTTTTTGCCAAAGGTTGGCTTCGGCATCCGGATGTTCGCTCCAGTCAACAAAACCTGCACCGAATGGCTCATAGATCTGGATCCAGGCTTCGGTACGCTGCTCGTCGGTATGGTCGGGGTTGGTGTATATCCAGTGCTGAAACTGATCTACCACGGCTACCCATGGCAGGGTTTTCAATACATCAACCAACTGGTCGCGTTTTGCACGTTTAAGGTCTTCCTCGTTATCAAAGTACACATCCCAGTTATCCATTGAGATCAACTCCATCGACATGGAGGCAAGCTCGGCTACTTCCGAAGGGCAATGTTTAAAATCATTCAGCTCCAGGTCGGCAGTTAAAAAGGTATGTACCGCGTGGCCGCCTTCATGTACCATGGTAGTCAGATCGCGGAAGGTATTGGCCGAATTCATGAAGATGAACGGTGCGCCGGTTTCTGCCAGCGGATAGTTATAACCGCCAGGTGCTTTGCCCTTACGGCTTTCTACATCGAACAGCTGGTTATCTTTCATTATCTCCAAACGTTCGCCCAAATACCTATTGATGTTGCTGAAACACTGTATCGATTTCTCAATCAGTTCTTCGCCATCTTTAAAAGGTTTCAGGGCCGGTTTGCCCGATATGTTCACGTCGGTATCCCATGGCTTTAAGGCTTCCAGCGCGAGGGCTTCTTTCCTTTTTTCGGCCTGCTCACGCAGAATGGGTACTATTTCGGTTTCAATAGCCGCATGGAAAGCGTAACAATCCTGCGGTGTATAATCAAACCTGCCCAATGCCTGGAACATATAATCGCGGAAGTTCTCAAAGCCTGCATTCAGGGCCACCTTATGCCTTAACGAACGCAGGTGATCAAACAGTTCATCAAGCTTCTCTTTATCCTGCAAACGGCGCGAGGTGATCTTTTCCCAGGCTTCCTGTCTTTTGGCACGGTCGGTATCTTTTAACAGGGCCGATGCCTGCTCCAGCGTGAACTCCTTATCGCCGATATGCACCGACATGGAGCCGGTGATCGACTGGTATTTTTGCTGCTCTACCTGTATCTCGGTTTGCAGCGGGATATTTTCTTCCCTGAATAGCTCTAAGGCTTTACGTACGCCACGCAGGTATATGAAATATTTATTGTTATCCAGGTGATCAACCCATTCGCTTTCGGTCAGCTTAATGTTCAGATCGTTGCTATACGGAGCCGTTTTAGGCTCAATTTCGGTAGCGAAATATTGAAAGCTTTCCAGCAGATCGGGGTTCAGTGTATCACAGGTCATGCGGATGTAGCGCCACGCGAAATCTTCTTCAAGGGCAGCTTCCAGTTCACTACGGTCGCGCAGCCATTGCTCCAGTTCGGTAACCGATGCTATAGGGCGGGCAAGCAGTTCTTTATAAATAGGTTCAAGATTTTCCCATTTGATCTCCAGATCGGCCGGGATATATGTTCTTGTTTTTTTATGTATCATGGTATTAATTAATGTGCAGATGAGCGGATATGCAAATGTGCAGATGTTTTTAATTGATCTGCATGTTTGATGTGCAAATATGCAAATGTTTGGGTTGGCTTATTGTTTGTGCCGCCGGATAAAAAATCACCCACCGGTGTAAACTAAATATGGAATGCCGTTAGTATACCGTGTGCCGACAGGAACCTATCCAGCAAGAACAGTACCGCGAACACTACGCTTGCCATGCCATTGGTGGTCATGAAGGCGAAATTTACGCGGCTCAGGTCGCTTGGTTTTACCAGCAGATGTTGGTATACCAGCATGGTACAGAAGAACAGTATGCCTACATAATACAACACCCCTACCTGCGTAACAAACACGGGCATCACTATAAACACAGCCGATAGCACATGCAAAAAGGTAGACAGGTTTAATGCCCTCACCTTACCCAGATAAGCCGGGATAGAATGTAGTTTTTGGCTGCGATCAAAGTCTTCGTCCTGCAAGGCATAAATAATATCGAACCCACTCACCCAGCACAATACCGATAGCGAGAAGAATACCGGCGTTAAAGCGAACTCCCCGGTTACAACCAAATAAGCCCCTATAGGCGCCAGCGAAAGGCCTAAGCCCAATACTAAATGGCAAAGCGCGGTAAAGCGTTTGGTAGCGCTGTATCCTAAAACCACCAGTAAAGCCACTGGCGACAGGTAAAAACAAAGTGGATTTATAAACCAGGTAATACCGATAAACAAAGCACAATTAACCAGTGTAAATATAAGCGCGTTGGTAGCGCTAATTCTGCCAGCGGGGATGTCGCGCTGTTGGGTACGGGGATTTTTGGCGTCGATGTCTCTATCCAAATAGCGGTTAAAGGCCATGGCCGAATTACGGGCACATATCATACACAATACCATCATCAGCAACTTTGGCCACTCAAACGTGTGGTTAGTAGTTGTTACCGCCAAAAAGAAGCCTATAAAGGCGAATGGCATGGCAAATATGGTATGCGTAAAGGTTACTAATGATAAATACTTCTTCATTTTAAATTAAAGATACGGCCTTTGTATGTATAAGTAAAACACGCCATGCATTACAAAGCGTGTTTAAACATATTATTGCATCAGGTTTACATTTAGCTAACCCTGGTAAGCGTAACCGATTCGGGCGCTACCAGCATCAGCGGCACTTTCTCTACCGTAACAAAGCTCAAATCGAGGCCGAAACCACGTTCTTCTGAAAGGCTGACCTTTTTCAGTTGTACGTAGATATCCATGATCAGCTGCTCGTAAAACGACAGGTTATGCGAACGCGATAACGCTTTTTCGATCACCACGAAACGGAAATCGCCCACAATGTTATGCTTGCTCAATGATTTGTATTTACTGGTGATGTTTACTTCGCCGTTCTTTACCAAATCTTCCACTACCCTTCTGAAGAGCAGGTTGATCTGTTGCTCTACCCTGAAACCCAGTTTAAAGTCGATACGGATCAGTTTGTTCGGCACCAAAAAGTCTACCTCGTATTCGCGGGTATAAGGTTCATCCACCACATCAACGTGTACCAGCCAGTATACATCGGCACGCTTGGGCTGCTTTTGCAGTATGGAGTAAACTATTTTCGATTCAATTTCGGAGTTGAAGTTGGCGCTGGTTAAGTACACCAGTTGCGACGCATATTTGGGCACCGTTTCGTCATCACTTAATTCCTTAATGATGTTGAAATAATCGTCAATCTCGATAAACTTCACATAGCGGTTCTTGATCTTGCGGGCAGTATGCCATGTCCACATCACTACAAACAGCATAAAGCCGATTGATAATGTAAACCAGCCGCCATGTACAAATTTCACAAGGTTACCGAGTAAGAAAGTACCTTCTATCAGTAAATAAACCACTAAGAAAGAGCCGATGAGGTACACAGGTACCTTGCGGCGTTTTAGGAATTTTGATACCAGTATAGTGGTCATCAGCATGGCTACAGTAATACTTAAACCGTAAGCAGCCTCCATCTTTTCCGATTTTTGGAAGAGTAATACCACAATGATACAACCGGCACAAAGTATCCAATTAATGCTAGGTACATACAGTTGTCCCTTTTGCTCGCTCGGGTAATTGATACGCACCTTTGGCCATAGGTTGAGCCTAACAGCCTCGGCAATCAGTGTAAATGAACCCGATATAAGCGCCTGGCTTGCAATAACCGCTGCCATGGTAGCCAAACCAATACCAAATATCAGGAACCACGAAGGCATGATCTGGTAAAAAGGGTTATGGGTATTAAGGTCGATAGTTTGTCCGTTGCGTTGCAGCAGCCAAACTGCCTGGCCAAGGTAATTTAATATTAAACAGGCTTTTACGTAGATCCAGCTTACACGGATGTTATCGCGACCGCAGTGACCTAAATCGGAATACAGTGCTTCGGCACCCGTGGTACACAGGAAAACCGCACCCAGTATCACGAAACCATCGTAACTGCCGCTGGTTAACAAGCTGAACGCGTAGTATGGGTTTAACGCCTTAAAAATAGACGGCATTTGTATAATAAACGATATACCCAACACGCCCATCATGGTAAACCACAGGAACATGATAGGCCCGAAAGCCTTACCAACCAGCGATGTACCGAACTGCTGAATAATGAACAGCAGGGCAATAATGGCTATAACGATCTCTACCGTGGGCAAACCCGGGTAGGTGGCATTTAAACCCTCTATAGCCGATGAAATGGTAATGGGAGGTGTAATGATACCATCGGCCAGCAATGCGCAGCCCCCGACCACAGCCGGGACTATCAGCCACTTGGCTTTTCGCCTTACCAGCGAAAAAAGTGAGAATATACCACCCTCGCCTTTGTTATCGGCAAGCAGCGTTATACATACATATTTGATGGTAGTTTGGAGGGTAAGCGTCCAGAAGATACACGAGACCCCTCCCAGAACCAAAGATTCTGAAATGGCTCCTGAACCAACAATTGCTTTGAACACATATAGGGGGGACGTACCTATATCACCGTAGATAATACCTAAACTAATGAGCAGCCCGGGAACTGTTAGTTTTTGCAGGTCTTTATGATTTGACACTATTTTGTAAAAAAAGCAAAATTATTAAAATTTTCCGTTTCTAAACTTAAACCTATAACTATCGTATAAGTCTTTACAACAGAGCTACAAATAAAAGCTGTTTTTGTTAAAAATTGTTAAATTATTTATAATTAGGCAATGTTTTTGAATGATGAGAGCTTTTATTATACTTTTGTAACCATTATATAAAGCATGAATCGAAATTCTACCTATTCTTACGTAAGGTTATTAGTTATCGCGATAGCGGTATCTATGAATTTCGCTTTCGCAAAAGGCGCTTATAATCAAGACACTACCACACTGTTACGTAAAGCCAAAGCTGTTAAAACTTCATATCTGCGCAGCGGCCTTCCGTTTGCCATGCCGCCGCTAAAACCGGGGGTGGTATCAAGCGCAAGGGTTAACGTTAACAGGCAGGACGATAAGTTGCTTACCAATGTACAGGTATACCCTAACCCGGTAACCGATCAAATCAACCTGAAATACGAAGTATCGCGCAATACCAACGTCACCATAAAAATTGTTGACGTACTGGGCAACGACCTCGTAACCATTTTTTCGCAGCGCGTTGAAACCGGCGATCAAAAATTCAGCTACAACATCAACAACAAACTAAGCCGCGGTTTCTACTTCATCCGCATTATGGCCGGTACAGAATCTACTATCAAAAGATTGTCTGTACTGTAATAGTTTTCAAACGAAATTTTATTGGGAATTAGTGTGAGGGGAGATTTAACTCACCCCGCCAACGCTTCGCTGGGCGACCCTCTCTGCTGCGCAAAGAGGGTGAAAAAAGACAGGGAATTTATATCTTTTCAAACTCCCTCTTTACGAAGTAGAGAGGGAAGTCGAGCGTAGCGATGACAGGGTGAGTCAGCTCGTGAACAAACCAATCGTGAATCCTGCACGTTAACGCATCAGTTTACCTACTCCAAAAAATATTTTACTATATTCAGCATAAAATTTAAATCCTTTCACATCTGCAATGCCCTCCATTACCGAATTTTGCCGTGAACTTAGGAAGAAACAAACACCTGCTGAAGATGTATTATGGCGCGCTTTAAGAAACAGGAATTTTCACAATTGTAAGTTTTTACGGCAGCATCCCATATTTATAAAAACCGCTTTAGGCCTACATCTATATTATATTCCCGATTTTTATTGCCACGAAGCTCAACTTGTAATTGAAGCCGATGGGCCGATACATCTCTTCAAACAGCAATACGACAAAAACCGTGATGTAGTATTGGCTGAATTAGGATTGAAAATTTTAAGGTTTACTAATAAGGAAATATTGGGCAACTTGGGTTCGGTTTTAGAAAAAGTGAAGCAAAGTTTATAACTCACCCTGTCATCGCTACGCTCGACATCCCTCTCTGCTGCGCAAAGAGGGAGTTTGAAAAGACATATATATTCACCATCCTTTTTTCACCCTCTTTGCGCAGCAGAGAGGGTCGCCCAGCGAAGCGTCGGCGGGGTGAGTCCCTCACAAATTTTCTTTTATCCTTTCAAAAAGCCATTATATTTTTAGCTTTGGCTTTTACCGCATTTGTGTATGAAGATAATCGCTATTGGCCGTAACTACGCCGAACATGCTAAGGAGTTGAATAACCCGGTACCCACTACCCCGGTGATATTTATGAAACCGGATACCGCCCTGTTAAAAGATAATAAGCCATTTTATCATCCCGATTTTTCGCAGGATATACACCACGAAATTGAGGTAGTGCTTAAGGTTTGTAAAGAGGGCAAGCACATCAACGAAAAATTTGCCGCCAATTATTACGATGAAGTAGCCCTTGGGATTGACTTTACGGCCCGCGATATTCAGCAACGCCATAAAGAAAAGGGCCTGCCTTGGGAACTGGCCAAAGCATTTGACGGTTCGGCACCGGTGAGCACGTTTTTACAGAAAGCGCAATTTGCCGATATGTACGCGCTCAATTTCCGGTTAGATATTAACGGCGAAGCCAGGCAAACAGGTAACACTAAAGATCTGCTGTTCTCATTCGAGCGTATTATCACTTTTGTATCGCAATACATCACCCTAAAAAAAGGCGACCTTATTTTTACCGGTACCCCCGAAGGTGTAGGCCGTGTAAACATTGGCGACCACCTGGAAGCTTATCTGGAAAATCAGAAATTGCTTGATTTCTACGTTAAATAGCTAATGATCAAAAAAACACTTACTGCCCTTATATTTTGTTTAGGCTTGTATACCGCATCCGCGCAGGATGTTATTCAAAGCAAATTTTACCCTAAAGATTTCCGCTACCCGCTTGATCTGCCGCCAAGTACGGCAGGTTCTTTCGGCGAGTTGCGGCCAAACCATTTCCATTCCGGGCTCGATTTTAAAACCAATCAACGCATAGGCTACCCGGTTTACGCGGTATTTGATGGTTATATTTCAAGGCTGCGTATCCAGTATGGTGGCTTCGGCCGTGCGGTATATATTACGCACCCTAACGGGTACACCACCGTTTACGGTCATCTGGATAGCTTTAGCCCTAATATTGAAAAGATAGTACGCGATTATCAGATCCAAACCCAAAGTTACGAGGTTGATTTCGCACCGATGCAGTTACAACTGCCTATTTTTAAAGGCCAGCAGTTTGCCGTATCGGGTAATGCGGGTGCCTCTGCGGGACCGCACCTTCATTTTGAGATTCGCGATACCGAAACGCAGGAAACCATTAACCCGCAATTATTCGGCTTAACCATTCCGGATAATGTGCCGCCGTCAATCAGCGCCATAGCAACCTACCACCTGAATGGCGCGCCCTTCAGCGAGAAAACGCCGCACATGTTTTTGGCAGTTACCGGCGTAGGAAGTAATTATCGCCTTACCAATAATCAACCCGTACATTTAAGCGGCGAGGTAGGCTTCGGGCTAACCGCGTACGACAGGAACAGCGCTTCAGTTAACCGCAATGGCATTTATTCGGTTGAGCTTAAACTCGACGGAACTACCGTATATACTTTTACGGTTGAGCGTTTCGCGTTCGATCAAACCCGGGCTATTAATGCTTATGTTGATTACCCTTCCCTCCTTTCGGCAGGGCGCTGGATGCAAAAATGCTTTGTGCCGCCGGGCAGCAATGTTTCGTTATACCCGCAAGCGGTAAACCGTGGCATTATTGATTTTAATGACGATGCCATGCACGATGTAGAATACGTTGTGCGCGATGTGGCCGGCAATACTTCTACCCTGGCCATAAAAGTAAAATCAACCCCGCACGATCCTTTCACGGCATTTAAGCCAATCGGCCAGCTATTCCGTTACGATCAGCAAAACGAATTTAACGCGCCCAATGTAAAGGTGATTGTACCGAAAGGGAACCTATACGACAACCTCGATTTTCAATACACCAAACTTCCGAAAAAGCCGGGAACGTTTTCAGATACGCATCGCATCCACAATAAATTTACGCAGCTGCACGAGGCCTTTAACCTTTGGATAAAGCCCGATACCTCTATTGGCAAAAATGCCGATAAGGCTGTAATAATGAACGCCGCGGGCAATGTAGCCGCCGGCACATATGAGGATGGTTATGTAAAGGCGCAGTGCCGCTATTTTGGCGATTATTTTGTGAAGATAGATACCATTGCCCCGGTCATCAGCCCGGTAAATATCCGTAACGGCAGTAATTTGGCGGCGGTTAAAAGCATTACTTTGCGCATTAGCGACAACCTTTCGGGGGTAAAAAGCTTTGCGGGAAAAATTGACGGAAAATGGGTATTGGTAGAGCACGATTTTAAAAGCAAGCTGTACAAATATTATTTTGATAATGATATTAAGCCCGGAAAGCATACTTTTGAGCTGACCTCAAGCGATAATACAAACAACGTTTCACAATTCACTGCTGATTTTTACAGATAATTATGGCAACACTTAACGAGGGCGACAAAGCCCCTGATTTTAATGCTAAAGATCAAAACGGTAAAGACGTAGCTTTATCTGATTTTAAGGGTAAGAACGTAATACTTTATTTTTACCCGAAAGATGACACCCCGGGTTGCACTGCCGAAGCTTGCAGTTTCCGCGATAATTACCAGTCGCTTTTGAGCCAGGGGTTCGAAGTTATCGGGGTAAGTACCGACGACGAGAAATCGCACAAAAAATTTGAAAGCAAATACAGCCTGCCATTTACGCTGATAGCCGATAGCGAAAAAGCTATTGTTGAAGCTTACGGCGTATGGGTTGAAAAAAACATGTACGGCAAAAAATATATGGGTACCGCCCGCAAAACATTTATTATTGACGGCGATGGTACAATTACCAAAATTATTGACAAGGTGGACACCAAAAATTCGTCGCAACAGGTGTTAGACCTTTTACAATAGAACATATTTTATTATTTTTAGATTACTTTTGCGCAAAATCAACCTTAATTAATGAAACAAGACATAGCACAATTAGAGCAGACCGCCTCGCAGGTAAGGCGCGATATCGTCCGCATGGTACATGCCTGCCAGTCGGGGCACCCCGGCGGTTCTTTAGGCTGCACCGATTTCCTGGTGGCACTCTATTTCAACGCCATGAACCATAACCCCACTTTCAGCATGGAGGGTAAAGGCGAAGATCTTTTCTTCCTTTCTAACGGCCACATTTCCCCTGTATTTTACAGCGTACTGGCTCATGCCGGTTATTTCGATAAAGCCGAACTGGCTACTTTCCGTAAGCTGAACTCACGTTTGCAAGGTCACCCTACTACTCATGAGCATTTACCGGGCGTGCGTATCGCTTCGGGTTCTTTGGGCCAGGGTTTGTCGGTAGCTATCGGCACTGCCTTAGCTAAAAAATTGGATGGCGATCCGTCTCTTGTGTATACCTTACATGGTGACGGTGAGTTGCAGGAAGGCCAGATCTGGGAAGCGGCCATGTTCGCCCCGCATAATAAGGTGGATAACCTGATCGCTACGATTGATTACAACGGTCAGCAGATCGATGGTCCTACCAGCCTCGTGCTTTCTTTAGGCGACCTGAAAGCCAAGTTTGAAGCTTTCGGCTGGGATGTTTTGGATGAGCCTAAAGGTAACGATATGGCCAGTGTAGTTGCCGTACTTGAAAAAGCCAAGAGCCATACCGGCAAAGGTAAGCCTGTAGCTATTTTGCTGCATACCGGCATGGGTTACGGTGTCGATTACATGATGGGCACCCACAAATGGCACGGTACCGCGCCTAACGACGAGCAATTAACACTTGCCTTAGCGCAATTAGAGGAAACTTTAGGGGATTATTAATATCTGGTTGTAAGCGAGTTGTAAGTTGTGTGTTGTAAGTTGTGGGCAGGAAGGTATAGTGAACTCGATCCACACAACTCACTAAAGAAAACACTCACAACTTATAACACACAACTCACAACTAAAGAAACACTCACAACCTACAACACAAAAAATGAAGAAATATACTTTCACAGAAAAAAAAGATACCCGCTCGGGTTTTGGCGATGGCTTGCTTGAGGCAGGTAAACGCAACCCCGAAGTGGTGGCACTTTGTGCCGACCTGATCGGTTCACTTAAAATGAACGATTTTATCAAGGCTTTCCCTGAACGCTTTTTCCAGATCGGCATTGCTGAAGCCAACATGATCGGCATTGCAGCCGGTTTAAGCATCAGTGGTAAAATTCCTTTTACCGGTACTTTCGCCAACTTTTCTACCGGTCGTGTGTATGATCAGATCCGCCAGTCGGTTGCTTATTCTGACAAGAACGTAAAGATCTGCGCTTCGCACGCGGGTTTAACCTTAGGGGAAGATGGTGCAACTCACCAGATCCTCGAAGATATCGGCCTGATGAAAATGCTGCCGGGGATGACCGTGATCAATACTTGCGATTATAACCAAACTAAGGCTGCTACCATCGCTATCGCCGAGCATCATGGCCCGGTTTATCTGCGTTTCGGCCGCCCGGTGGTACCTATCTTTACTGATGCTGACCAAAAGTTCGAGATCGGTAAGGCATGGATGGTTAACGAGGGTGCCGATGTCTCTATCTTCGCTACAGGTCACCTGGTATGGGAAGCTATCCTTGCAGGTGAAAAACTGGCCGAGGAAGGTATCGATGCCGAGATCATCAATATTCACACCATTAAACCTCTTGACGCGGAAGCGGTACTTAAATCGGTTGCCAAAACCGGTTGTGTGGTAACTGCCGAAGAGCATAACCGTTTAGGTGGTTTGGGTGACAGCATAGCGCAATTGTTAGCGACCAATACCCCTGCCCCGCAGGAATATGTGGCCGTGAACGACAGCTTTGGTGAAAGTGGTACTCCCGCGCAACTCATGACCAAATATGGCCTCGATGCCGAGCATATCATCGCTGCTGTGAAAAAAGTCATCAGTAGAAAAAAACAAAACGGATAATTTTTACTTTTATAGCATTAAAAGCTAATACATGGCCGCACCGGCTGAAGACGAAGAGATACTAAGCAAATTTCGGGACGAGAGGACCAGGAACGAAGCATTTAACCTGCTACTTAAGAAGTACCAGCAGAAGATTTATTGGCATATCCGCCGTATGGTTGTTGACCACGACGACGCGGACGACCTTGTACAGGACGTATTTGTAAAAATATGGAAGAACCTGCCGGGTTTCCGTAACGACGCGCAACTATACACCTGGATGTACCGGATTGCCACTAATGAGTGCATCACCTTCCTGAATAAGAAAAAGCAGAGGAATAATATCCCGCTCGATGATGTATCATACGAGCTGGCCGAAACGCTTGCCGATTCGAGTTATTTTAACGGCGACCAGGCGCAGTTAAAATTACAACAGGCTTTGCTAACCCTGCCCGATAAACAGCGGCTGGTGTTTAACATGAAGTACTTTGATGATATGAAATATGAAGAAATTTCTGACGTACTGGGCACAAGCGTGGGTGCTTTAAAAGCATCTTTTCACCTGGCAGTCAAGAAAATAGAAGCATTTTTGCTGGCATCAAATTAATTTTTTTATTTTTATTAAACCTTTATACTAAGTATTAATCTAATGAGGGTATGAAGAGCGATATAGAGAACAAAGATTGGCTAAATGAATTTAGTGCACTGAAACAGGTTAACGCAAATAACCCGTTCACGGTACCGCTTGGCTATTTCGAAAATCTTGAGGATCGTATCCTTTCCCTTAAAAATTTAGACGGATTTAATATTAATAAAATCAATCAGGGCTTTACTGTCCCTGAAAACTACTTTAGTGATTTAAGCGCCAATATTGAAAGCCGTATAGTTATATCCAACGCGTTAAGTGTTGAAAATACAAGTTTTACGGTACCCGAAGGTTATTTTGACGAGCTAAGCAGCAATATACAAAGCCGCGTAAATATTGAAGAAGCCATAAGCGAAAGCGATGGTTTTGAAATACCTGCCGGCTATTTTGATAACCTGCACGAGCAAATAACCGCACGCATTGCCGTTGAGGAAATATTGGATGCTGAATCTGAAGAAACATTTGCAGTGCCAACCGGGTATTTTGATAAACTTAACGCGGCTATTTTAGCTAAAACCGTAAACGCGGAGCAGGAAGTTGCCGAAATAAAAGAAATTGCCGAAGCGAAACCGGCACAGCGCAAAGGTATTGTACGCCGCCTGTTTAACCCGGGTGTGTACAAATATGCCGCTGCCGCTTGTGTTACCGTAGCTATCGGGCTATCTTTCTTTATCGGTTCAACAGGTAACCATACTGCAACTGATGGGCACACGCACAGTTATTTGCACACGCAACTATCAAACATACCGGTAAGCGATATTAAAAGTTACCTTGAATCGAGTGTTGATGCAGGCGAAACACAGGCCGGTATCAGGAACGCGAGCAACACATTGAACAACGAAGAAATACTGGATTATATTGATACCGATCTGTAATAATGAATAGGCTGACCAAGTTCATATTCCAAATAGCATTTTTGCTGGGTATTAGTTATAACGCTTTTGCCCAGGTGCCTGACAATGCCGCAGGATTTAGAAACAATGCCGGTAATAAAAAAACAAGTATTGCAGCCAGTAAGATAGTAAGTGTTAAAAACGATTTTTTAAACAAACAGCTTAACCTTACTCCTGCCCAGGGAAAAAAATTCTGGCCTTTATACCGTCGCTACCAGGAGCAACTGGCTACTATCCGCAGGTTAAAACGTCTTAACAATACCGATGCCCAGGCCAACGGTACCGAGCAGATCAATAAAGAGTTATACTACCAAACCGAGATGCTCAACATCAAAAAGAGGTATAACGAAGAATTTCTGAAGATCCTTCCTCCCGAAAAAGTAAGCGAGCTCTACAAAAGCGAAAGCGAGTTCAATGCCGAAGTGATCAAACAACTCAGCGAACGCAGCGAAAGAGCAGGAAACTAATTATTGAGTGAGTTACTGATTGAGCGAGTGAGTGATGCTTTGTAATTTATTGAATTAGTTTTTTTAATACCTGATTTTACCGAATAGGTTGCTGAGTGGTAGCATATCCTTATTTTTGCAGCGTAATCATCCGGTGGTTACACTCATTCAATAACTCACTCATTCAATAACTCACTCATTCAATAAATATCCCATGCTCACCCTTCGCCAGCTTTTTTTAGCCAATAACGCGCAAACTACCCACTTTCCATTATTGCTGGAGTTTGAGCGTGCCGAAGGTATACATATTTATGATGCGGAAGGCAAGGCTTATATCGATCTGATATCGGGTATCGGCGTGAGTAACCTTGGGCATAGCAATCCTTATGTGATCAATGCCATAAAAGAGCAGCTGGATAAATACATGCACCTGATGGTGTATGGCGAGTATGTGCAAACGCCGCAGGTTCGCTTCGCCGAAAAACTGGTAGCGGTAACGCCCGATAACCTGCAATCGGTTTACTTTGTAAACTCCGGTGCCGAGGCGGTTGAAGGCGCGCTGAAACTGGCCAAACGCCATACCGGCCGCTCGCAGATCATCGCCTGCCATAATTCGTACCATGGCAGTACACACGGTGCTCTAAGTGTAATGGGGAACGAAGAATTTAAACAAGCCTATCGCCCGCTATTGCCGGGGGTGGGTTTTATCCGTTTTAATCATCCCGAAGACCTTCAAAACATTACCGAGCAAACGGCCTGTGTAATTATTGAAACCATACAGGGCGAAGCAGGCATCCGTGTGCCCGATATTGCCTATATGCAAGCCTTGCGCAAGCGTTGCGATGAAACAGGCACCTTGCTGATACTCGACGAAATACAGGCCGCGTTTGGCCGTACAGGCAAAACCTTCGCATTTGAACATTTTGATATAGTGCCCGATATTCTGCTGCTGGCAAAAGCGCTGGGCGGTGGTATGCCTATCGGGGCGTTCATGTCATCTGCCGAGATCATGTCGTCGTTTAAAGAGAATCCTATCCTTGGCCATATCACTACCTTTGGCGGCCACCCCGTGTGCTGCGCCGGCGGACTTGCAGCCCTTGAAGTATTACTTAACGAAAATTTAATAGTACAGGTAGCCGAAAAAGAAGCATTATTCAGAAAATTACTGGTACATTCGGCAATAAAGGAAGTACGGGGTAAAGGATTGATGTTGGCTATTGAGCTGGAAGATTTTGATCTGAACAAAAAAATAATAGACCGCTGTATAGAAAATGGTATAATAACCGACTGGTTTTTACATTGCAGTAATTCTATGCGCATTGCCCCCCCGCTTATTATCAGTCATGATGATATCAAAAAAGCCTGCTCTGTAATATTGGAGGCTATTAACTTTTACAGCTAAGCGCCTCAAAACCAAATGGCTTTTTTACCGGCATATATTTTACTTTATATGCGCGGCCGTTAATTGTCTGTTGTTTGAGTTAAACTGGTACGGTTTATGCAAAATAACGGGTAATTGTACAAAAGTGACCCTTTATATGCTTATAAGTACATTTTACAACGAATAGTTGCCCTTTTTTTCGGTCACTGCAAATACAACATTGTATTCAGCTATTAATTATTACTAAAATAAAGTACCCTACATACCTATGAAAATTGCCTATATATCAACTTATCCGCCGCGCGAATGCGGGTTAGCTACCTTCAACCAAAATTTGATGCGTGCAATAAACTCAAATTTTCCGGAGAGGCGAAGTTTATCCGAAGGCGGGTTTGTTGTTGCTTTAAATGATTCTGAAAACCTGCATGAGTACGAATACCCCGATGAGGTAAAGTATATCATCCGTCAGAACCATCAAAAAGACTATATACGGGCAGCCAATTACATTAATACCAGCAACGTAGATGCCTGTATTATGGAGCACGAATTCGGTATTTACGGCGGCGAAAGCGGTATTTATATCCTTCCGCTGATCAACAGGCTGGAGAAACCACTGATCACCATTTTGCATACCATACTGAAAGACCCAAGCTACGTACAGCGTATCATCATTCGCGAAATTGCCGAGCAATCGTCGAAAATTGTGGTGATGAGTCAGCGTGCAGTTGAGTTTTTAACTACCATTTACGAAATACCTGTTGAAAAGATCCAGATCATTGAGCACGGCGTGCCTGATTTGGAAGAGCCTGAAAACAACCCGGTGAAAAGCCTCACCGCTTTTAAAAATCACCGTGTACTGTTAACCTTCGGTTTGCTAAGCCGCAATAAAGGGCTGGAAACCGTTGTACGTGCCCTGCCTAAAATAGTTGAAAAGCATCCTGATGTTACTTATGTAATATTGGGCAACACACACCCGGGAGTTAAGAAACACTCGGGCGAGGAGTACCGCGATTCGCTGAAAAGTATGGCGGCACAGCTGGGTGTTTCAAAAAATTTGGCTTTCATCAACAAGTTTGTATCTGAGGAAGAACTGATCAACTACCTTACCGCTGCCGAAATCTACGTAACCCCGTATCTGAACGAAGCGCAGATCACCAGCGGAACATTATCTTACGCTGTGGGATCGGGCGCCGCGGTGGTATCAACGCCATACTGGCACGCGCAGGAATTGTTATCGCATAACCGAGGCCGATTATTCGATTTTAAAAATTCGGAAGCGCTGGCCGATATCATGATAGAACTGCTTGACGATGATGCCGTACTCGACGAATTGAAACAGAATGCCTATCAATATGGCCTGCATTTACGCTGGCCGGTTATTGGTGCCGAGTTTATTAAAGTAGCGCAGGAATCGTGCATGGAGCATGATTTTAGCGACAAGATATTAAAGAACAGCATTGTTGACCCAGAGATATTACCAAAATTCAGCCTGGCGCATGTAATACGCTTAACTGATGATACCGGGATTGTTCAGCATGCAAAATACGGCATCCCTAACTTAAAGGAAGGGTATTGCCTTGATGATAACTCTCGTGCGTTGATCATGGCTCTTATGGCCTATCAGCGTAATAAAAGCCAGGAAGCGCTTGAATTACTGCCGGTTTACCTGAGCTATATTCACTACATGCAAACAGATGATGGTAACTTCCGCAACTTTTTAAGTTTTAGCAGGCAGTACCTGGATGAGGTAGGATCTGAAGATTCATTCGGTCGTACGATATGGGCGTTGGGTCATTTGATCGACTGTGCAGCTACCAACTCATACCGTGAGTTCGCGATGGAGATCTTCCAGAAATCTATCCCTCACTTTAAAACACTGCATCACCTGAGAGGCATGGGTAATACCATTATCGGCGTGAGTTTATACCTGCAAGCCGTACCTACCGATGAGGGCATGATTAAGGAATTGATAGGACTTACGCAACCATTGGTTGATGCTTATAACAATACTCAATCTGACGACTGGCAATGGTTTGAGGAGAAAATGACTTATGATAACGCGATACTTCCGCTGGCTTTGCTGCACTCGTGCGAAATAACCGGCAATGAAGAAGTACGTGCCATAGCGATGAAAACCATGGCATTCCTTGATAAGCTGACCTTATCGAACGGCTATTTAAGCCCGGTGGGTAACGATGGCTGGTATTATCGCGGCGGTACCTTCCCTACCTTCGATCAGCAGGCCATTGAAACCATGGCCATGGTGATGATGCATTTCCAGGCTTACAAAATTTTCCGTACGCCGGAGTATATAGAAAAAATGTTCCTGAGTTATAAATGGTTCCTTGGTGAAAATACGCTGCGTGCACCATTGTACGATCATGAAACCAAGGGCTGTTGCGATGGTTTGCTACCAACAGGTATCAACCGTAACCAGGGCGCCGAAAGTACATTGGCTTACCTGATATCTCACCTCACTGTACTTAAAGCTTTTGAACTGGAGTACGAGTACAACAAGTATAACCAAAATGTTAAGGTTTGCTAAATGAAGGTAGCCGTTTTAGCGCCCGTTGCCTGGAGAACCCCTCCGCGGCATTATGGGCCCTGGGAACAGATCGCATCAAACATTGCCGAAGGGATTATTAAACTTGGCGCTGAAGTAACATTATTTGCCACCGGTGATTCAATCACCGGCGGCAAACTCGAATCCGTATGTGAAACAGGGTACGAGGAAGACCGCAGTCAGGATGCCAAGGTGCTCGAATGCCTGCACATCAGCAACCTGATGGAAAAGGCCGGCGAGTTCGACCTCATCCATAACAACTTTGATTTTTTGCCGCTTACTTATTCAGGCTTGATAAAAACGCCGCTGATCACTACCATTCATGGTTTTTCGTCGGAACGGATCATCCCGGTTTATAAAAAATATAATCAGCGCGGGCATTATGTGTCTATCAGTAACTCCGACCGCAGCCCCGAGCTGGATTATTTAGCCACCGTTTACAACGGACTGGACACTAAAGATTTTCAGTTTAACGATAGCCCGGAAGATTACCTGTTGTATTTTGGCCGCATCCATCACCATAAAGGTACCGCCGAAGCCATTGAAATAGCCAAACGTACCAATCGTAAGCTGTTGATAGCAGGTATTATTCAGGATGAAAATTATTACAGGGAGAAAGTAGCACCCGAGCTAAACGACCAGATACAATACGTTGGCCATGCCGGACCGGATAAGCGCAAGGAACTCCTGAGCAATGCCGCCGCCCTGCTACATCCCATCAATTTTGATGAGCCATTTGGCCTAAGCGTTGCCGAAGCGATGCTTTGCGGTACACCCGTAATAGCGTTTAATCGTGGTTCGATGCCGGAGCTGATCAAACATGAGGAAACAGGCTTTTTGGTGAGCAATGTTAACGAAGCCATTGAAGCAGTTGCACAGCTAAACCAAATAAACCGTGCCGACTGCCGCGATTGGGCAACGGCACAGTTCTCCTGCGATAAAATGGTGAGCGATTATTTTAAGCTGTACCAGCAGATACTTAACAAGTAATTTATATTTGAAACATAACAGCGCCATCATTAGGTACAAAACACCTGTGCGATAGCGCTTTGTTATGAATAGCTGTTTTGATGTCGGCACGGGTTTCTGTGGCATGGTTAACAGCTTCGAGATGCACAACGTACACCTGCGCCTGCGGAGCGTAATTACATACGGTAATAACATCTTCAATGTCCATCACAATAGCATCGCCTATTATAAAGCGTGCCGCGCCGCCGTTTAACACTATGTGTTGTGGCTGATAGGCATCCAAGGCCTGCTTTACCTCGTTGCACCAGATGGTATCACCCGCAATGTACAACGATTGATTATCGTAACTAATCACATATCCTGAAACTATCCCCATTAATTCGCCGATATCTCCTGTACCATGCTGTCCACCGGTACGATTGATATGGATGCCCTCCCATAAAATCTCATTCGCGATAGCCTGCACGTTGGTAAAACCGGCATCGCGTATAGCTTGTACATTGACAGGCTGACAAAATAGTGTAATATCCTTTGGCAACAGCTGCTGCGCAACGGTATCCCAATGATCAAGGTGAATGTGGGTTAATAATACCGCGTCTGTTTGGGCGATGAGTTTGGTTAGTTCATCCTTGTTAAGCGGTAGATCAACCGTTGGGTTACGTACATGTTTAGCTGTATTTTGAAACGGTTCGTAGCTGCCTTTTGGGGCCAGCATAGGGTCTATCAATATGATTTTGCCTGCAACAGTGAGCACTTGCGTAGCATTGCGCAATAATTGTAACTTCATGTATAAATGTTAAATTTGATTGAGCAAAGATGGCGTTATCCATCCGGCGATTAAAGAAATTCACCTTTTGGTAACCTGCTCACTTTTTGGTAACTATGGATCAAAAACAGTTTAAACATTGCGGACTTAACGTAGCGCTAAACATGCTATCGGGCAAGTGGAAACCAATCATACTATACCATTTGTTTAGGCAGGAAGAGATGCGTTTTACCGAACTTTGGCGCATTATACCCAAAGTAGCCAAAAAGGTACTGCTGGAACACCTGAAACAAATGGAAACCCACGGCCTCATTATCCGCGAAGAGAAACACACCTTTCCACCCGAAGTATACTACAAAATATCAGACAAAGGCCGCACCATGGGCCCGGCATTAGAAGCATTGGACGAATGGGCAAATGAATACGCACAGGATGAAGTAAAGCAATTGCGCGAAGGAAATTTGGTGACGATGAGTTGATGAACATTCTTGTAATGTGCGATGCTCTTTTCTATACATCTGTACAAAACATAAAGCAAAAAAAAGACTTAAGAAGTTTTGAAAACTTCGTAAGTCTGAATACACGGATCGTAATGACGCGCGTGTTAAATATCTAAATACCGTCTTCTTTAAGTTTGCGTATCAGGTCATCCATATCAACTTCAGCAAATGAGGTTGAATAATCAGACAGGCCGTAAGGGATGATCAATTTATTGTTGTTAACGATAGATCCGCAAGAGTAAATTACGTTTGGTACATAACCTTCGCGTTCATCACTATTCGGAATAATTAAAGGTTCTTTTAACCTGCCTATCTCTACAGCCGGGTCATCCAGTTTTAATAAGCTCGCGCCCAGCACATAGCGGCGCATTGGTCCTACCCCGTGGGTGATCATGATCCAGCCATGCTCGGTTTCAATAGGAGAACCGCAGTTACCTATCTGTATAAACTCCCACGAAAAACGCGGTTGCTGCAACAGCTTCGGTTCTTCCCAAATATTGATCTTATCCGAATACATGATGTAGTTGTTGCATCCATCAATACGCGATATCATGGCAAACTTGCCGTTTATCTTCCTGGGGAACAATGCCAGGTTCTTGTTTTGTGCGCCTGCACCGTAGAGCGGCATTATCTTGAAGTTATAAAAATCGTTGGTTTGTAACAGCTTCGGCATTATCAGCGCGCCATCATAAGCCGTATAAGTAGCGTAATAAACATGGCTGCCGTCATCATTAATAAACTTAACGAAACGGGCATCTTCAATACCCTTGCGCTCATATTCGGATATCGGGAATATTACCCTGTCGGATATATCGGTATCCAATGAGAACACAATCTCGTAGTAAGAATCGGCCAGCCAAAGCACCTTATCATATTCCAGTTTGTTGATATCGCTCTCCTGCAACTTCTGTGAATCGAGGATAATACGGCGCAAGTTTGAATATTCGAAATGATGATCGAGCTTTGATTCCAGCTCTTTCAGCACATCAATATTGATCTGCGTACTTACCGCCTTTTCAAAAAACAGCTTTTTATTGTATACCGCGTTACGCACTATTTCGGCCTCATCAATATAATTACCGGCAGGTAATACGGTGATATTATTATCCTTATCAAATAATGCCCTGCGGAAGGTGATAGAAGAGATATGCCCCTCTCCCACTGCCCTGAAACTCATGATCATGCGACGCTGCCCTTCTTCCAGTTCAGTCTGGTCGGGATCGTCGATGATAGACGGATTAAAGAACGCTGCCGACTCGATAGAATACTCATGGGTAAAGTATGAACCTATCAGCAGTTTACGGTATACGGTAAGTATATCAAAATCTATCCCCAGCTGTTCAAAAAGTGGCTTCAGCTTGCTGCAATGGCGGTTTAGTACACGGGTAATGTTACGGTGGCGTTTTGAGTATTCCTGCAACAAGGGCGATACGATGCCAAAGGCGGTATCCTCGCTGATTTCCATTACTCGTTGTATTACTTCTTTTGCCCTGTCATTCCCGTTAAAGAAAAATCTTGCTATTACTCGTTTCGAATCAGGATTTACTCTTACAGGCTTTCGTTCAATGGCTAATCTCATATATGTAGAAAATAAGTTTGTATAGCAACCAGCGCTTTTTAGTTGTTTACGGCTGCACGGGCTTTTTGTTTGAAATAAACGCAATACCTTTCGCCGCTACCTTAAGTACAAATAGCGGCATTATAAGTTTAACTTTTGTGAAAAAAGTGTACAACAGACAGCCCTAAGCCATCAAATCATTTTATTACGCTTAATTAGATAGGCTTTCAGAATGTTATTGTAACCTTCGTGGATGCTGGCATCAACCAGATCGATATGGTATTGGGCACATTTAAGTTCGAGCTGGTGACGGTAGTTTTGCATGGAGGTTTGGTATACCTCGCGTATTTTGTTGGGATGCACCTTTACTTCCTCCCCGCTTTCAATATCAACAAAGTGGTGCGGGCGGTTATCAAAATGGAAATCCATTTCGGTTTTGCGGTCGTTCACGTTAAATATCACCACCTCGTGCTTGTTGTATTTCAGGTGTTGAATGGCCGCGAACAGGGTTTGCAGCTTTTCATCATCCATATTATTCTCCAGCATATCGCTAAAAATAATGATCATGGAACGCTGGTGGATCTGCTGGGCTACATAATGCAATACCTGTGCTATGTTGGTTTTAGCGTTAACCTGCGGATTTGCATACAGGCGCTCTAACTGGGCATATAAATAAAACAGGTGTGTTCCGGTTGATTTGGCGGAGGTGAGCATTTCGGCCTTATCAGCAAAGGCGCACAGGCCGAAAGCATCGCGCTGCTTTTTAAACAACTGCATTAGTGCAGCGATGGCGTAGATAGAAAATTGCAGCTTATTGATGCCCTTATCGGGGAAGTTCATAGATGATGAGGTATCCAGCAGCAGGTAGCAGCGCAGGTTGGTTTCCTCTTCAAACTGCTTAACGAACAATTTATCGGTACGGGCGAGTAGTTTCCAGTCGATATTTTTTACCGATTCGCCATTGTTGTATAAACGATGCTCGGCAAACTCTACCGAAAACCCATGAAACGGACTTTGGTGCAGGCCTGTAATAAAGCCCTCAACCACCTGCCGGGCCAAAAGCTCCAGGTTGCCTAATTGCCTTATTTGCTGATCATCGTTTAATTGTGGCATAAGCTTGTGTTGTTTACCGCAGAGGTGGGGAGTTTTACCGCAGAGTTAGCTGAGGTTTCACGGAGTTACACAGAGATACTTTTACGTTGCTTGAGCAATCAAAACTCATTACAAATCTCTGTGTAACTCCGTGGTTCTTTCTCTGTGTACTCTGCGGTTAATTATCCTCCGTTCACGCACTAATATATAACAAAAAAGCGCTACAAGATATTGTAACGCTTTTTAATATTTGATACGCCGGTAAATTATACCTGTGCGCTTAATTTATTTGCTAATACTGATTTTGGCACTGCACCAATTTGTTTATCAACTATTTCTCCGTTTTTGAAGAATAATAAGGCAGGGATATTACGGATGCCGAACTTCATTGATATACCTGGATTGTTGTCAACATTCACTTTACCTACAACGGCCTTGCCATCGTATTCTTTGGCTAACTCCTCTACTACCGGGCCTACCATGCGACACGGGCCGCACCACTCTGCCCAAAAATCTACCAACACCGGTTTATCTGATTTTAATACAAGTTCTTCGAAGTTTGCATCAGTTATTTCTAAAGCCATGATTTCTATTTTTTAAATTTTGTTATACAAATATATACTAATCAATTTGCTTGCCACAAGTAGGTGTATGACAATGTGACAATTCTATTATCCTTACCTGCCACCTTAACTTAAGCGTGACGGTAAAAGTAACTTTTTGGCATATTGGTTCAATATATTATTTATTAACAACCACGGCAATTAGGGTTACTTATTCACATAGTGAAGCATCCGGAATAAAATAAAAATTATAACCTGAAACAATAACCACTTGAAAACCTGAATTTTAAGCACTGTACTGTTTTACATTCGGTATGTAGTTAATAATTGTCATTAAAACATAAAAAAGCCCTTCGGTACTAACCGAAAGGCTTTTGTTACTTGCAAAGTATACTGATCTTACACGTTCATTCCGCCCGATACCTCAATACGTTGAGCATTTACCCATTTCGCATCTTCGGTACATAAAAAGGCTACCACGCTACCAATATCATCCGGGCGACCAACACGGCCAAGGGCTGTTACGCCGGCAATGTGCGCGTTTACTTGGGCATTGTCTCTTACCATACCGCCACCAAAATCTGTTTCTATAGCGCCCGGGGCCACTACGTTAGCTTTTATACCGCGCTTGCCCAGCTCTGCTGCCAGGTATTTGGTGAACACTTCTATCCCACCCTTCATGGTAGCATAAGCGGCATAAAACGGCGAAGTAAAACGGGCCAAACCTGATGATATATTGATAATGCCGCCACCATCATTTAACAACGGTAACGCTTTTTGAGTTAAAAAGAATACGCCCTTCAGGTGGATGTTCTGCAATTCATCAAACTGTTCTTCGGTTGTTTGGGCAATTGGTGCACCTATACCTACACCGGCATTGTTCACCAGGTAATCAAAAGTACCTGTGCTGAAAGTGCTTTGTAAAGCAGCTTTTACCTGCTCAAAAAAGGCATCGAAACTACTTACGTCACCCGCGTTAAGTTGCAGGGCTACCGCTTTTTGGCCGGTCTGTTCTATTTCGGCTACTACGGCTTGGGCTTCATCTTTTTTGCTATGGTAGGTTAATATTACGTTTAAACCTTTTTTGGCAAGGTTAAGTGCCATCTCTTTGCCTAACCCGCGGCTACCGCCGGTTACAAGGGCTATTTTAGTATTTACTGACATTTGTTTTTGTATTGATTATATAAGTGATTTTTTAACTTTTTGTTCCGTTTATTACTTTTGCGCCTACTTTGCTGGTTTGCTTGAGCAGAAAAGCCGGGGCAACGCGCGACATTATTTTTAATACAAGGGCCAGGCCCGGATAGATCTCATAGGTATTCTTCTGCAGTCCTTTTATGGCGGCGGCTATTAGTTTGGCCGGTTCCATCAATATCCTATCATCAAATCCATCTAATCCTATAAATTTATCATTCAGGGGTGTTTTGGCGCCAGGCGCAACCAGCTCAAATACTTTTACACCTGTATTTTGCAGTTGTACCCGTAATGATTTGGTATACGAACGCAAACCCGATTTAGTAGCCCCATATATAGGCGATACCGGGAATGGCGCCAGGGCAATACCCGAAGTTACATTCATGATGGCGGCAGATGCCTGCTTTTTAAGATGAGGCAGAAATTGTTGCACCATACGGATAGGCCCCATCAAATTGATCTCTACTTCGCGGGTAATATCGTATAGATCGATAGAGGTATCGTGCAGACTGATCTTGCGCATTTCGCCGGCATTGTTGATAAGCATATTTAAATGAGGAAATTGGCCGGTAACTTCTCTATACAGCTTTTCAATTTGCTCAGGATCGCTTACATCGCTTTTAAAGGTGTGAATACCCGGTAACAGCTTGCTCGTTTCATCGAGTTTGGTTTGATTACGCCCCGTAATAATTACCGTATTGCCCATCTCTAACAATCGTTCGGCAAATTCGAGGCCGAAGCCGCTGGTGCCGCCGGTTATTAAAATAGTATTATTTTTTAGTTGCATCTTTTTAATGTTAGTGTGACGATACAAAGGTGCTGAGTTAATAGGCGGGCAGTTTGCAAGCATCAATCCATTATTTATCAAATTCAATCATTGCCCTACGTGTTGCACTTAATTGACAAACGGTTTAGCTAAATTTGTTTAACCAAATCAAATGATACTATGCCGGATATAACACTGAATGATTTTTATAAGGATATATCATCCTTCGGGGAGGATAGTGTGGAGACGCTGCTGCCCGCGGGTATCAATAAGGAGATAGGGCACTTCAACATATTCTCGTTAGATGACCTGATGGCCAAGTTTAAACCGGGCGCTACCAAAATGCCTTATAACCGCCGTGCTTATTATAAAATAAGCCTGGTACGCGGCCGTAATATTGCCGAGTATGCCGATAAGGTGATCAACATCGAAAAGAACGCGCTGGTATTTGCTACGCCCAAAATACCTTACCACTGGCTACCGCAAGATTTTGAGCAGGGCGGTTACTTCTGCATTTTCACGGATGAATTTTTGGTGCAATCAAAAAGTGGTGTGGTGCTGGATGACCTGCCGATATTTAAACCCGGCGGCTACCCTATTTTTGAGCTAAGCAATGAGCAGGCCGACGAGCTGGAAATGATGTTTAAAAAGATACAGCAGGAAATAGCTTCTACCTATTTATACAAGTACGATCTGATCCGTAATTATGTTATAGAACTGATTCATTACGGGCAAAAGCTGCAACCGCTGGCTACCTATAACCAAACGCATAACGCGTCGGCAAGGGTATCATCATTATTTATTGAGTTACTGGAAAGGCAGTTCCCGATAGCATCGCCGGAGCAAAAGGTGATTTTACGTACCGCTAAAGATTATGCTGATCGCCTTGCCGTACATAGCAACCACCTCAACAAGGTATTAAAAGAAAGCACCGGCAGAACCACCACCGAACACATCGCCAGCCGCCTGATACAGGAAGCCAAAATCCTCCTCAAACAAACCGACTGGAATATCTCTGAAATTGCTTACAGCCTGGGCTTTGAACAGCTATCGCATTTTTCCAATTTCTTCAAGAAGCAGACGACGCTATCGCCGCTGGAAGTGAGGAGTCAGGTGGTATAGGACGGGCTACTATACCAATCATTCTAACCGTCAGCAAAGAGCTTCGGGCGTAAAAGGGGCAGAACTTTGGAGGCCATGAGCGCAAAGGCGGGCATAGTGAACTTGTTGCATGTGGGAAGGGACAGCGCGTTGGGGCAAAAGTTCCAGCCCTAAGTTCTGCACGTTTTGCAGGGCATTGGCCATGTGCGGCAAAGAAGCCTTTTGCTGGACAAGGGTTTTGTTACTTTCGCCCTCAAAAGTAATAGGGCACTGCGCCCAAGAGCAGACTAATGTTAATTACAGCACTGTCCTAACATAAAAGGCGTATAGAAGCGAAGTGATTGCTTCGTACCCACCCATGTCGTGTTAAAAAAACCTGTCATTCTGAACGTTTGAAGAATCTTCTTCGCTATGCTTATCTTCGATAGATGCTTCGTTCCTCAGCATGACAGTGGAGAGTGGTTGTGAGCCATCGTCATTTCACCTTCAAAGTCCAAAAGAATTAAAATTCCTCGCAATGAAGTGAAGGAGAAAAGGGGATTACTTCACTACGTTCGTAATGACGAAATTCTAAAACCGACCATAGGTTGAATATTAAAAGCAGCTTTGACAACTTTTAAAAAGTTGTCAAAGCTCACAGCTATAAGGCCCTTTACATCAACACCGGTTTCACATTCGTTAATGCGAAGATTTCTTCCATCAAATCATCGCCGGGGTTAACGCGGATACTTTTTGAGGGGAGTTCTACCAGCATAGATTCTTCGCGGTCTTTGATCATGAATTTGAGTACGCAGTTCTTTACCGGGTAACGCTGGCTGTTATCGTCTATCAATTTTTGCAGCTTGTCGAACAAGTCGGTAGTAAGCATACTCAGGTCGAGGCATACAGTGAGCGATTTGGTGAACTTATCCCGCATTTCTGATAATAAGCTCATTACCATAATACGCAAATCCCAGTTATCTTTTTGCCTAAATTTTTCTTCGATGTTACCCTTGATGTGCATAAAATAGCCATCGCCAAGCAGGTTGCGGAATTTTATATAATCGTCGCCAAACAGCGCGAACTCGTACGAATCGTTATAATCTTCAATTACAAAAGTACCGAAAGGCTTACCGGTTTTGGTGGTTTTGTGCTGTACGTTGGCCATCAATCCGCCAATGCAAATCTCACCCTTACGACGCAGGTTGGCAAAAGCCACGGCAATATCATCGCCGCCCTCGCCTGAACGGGCCTTTTGCATGATCTTCAGTTCGGAAACCGTGGTATTGCAAAACTTCTCCAGTTCCAGTTTATAGTTATCCAGCGGGTGGCCGGTAAGATAAATACCAATTACCTCTTTTTCGTATTTCAGTTTTTCAATAAGCGGCCATTCTTCCACATCGGGCATGGCCGGTTCGGGGATGTACGAGGCTACACCGCTGCCAAATAATGATGATTGTGAACTGTTTTGGGTATTCTGGTAATCGTTGGCATATTTGGTTAGGCGCTCAATGCCGCTCAAAATACCATTCTCGGTTTTGGCGAAGAACTGCGCGCGTTTATAGCCGAACTCATCAAAAGCTCCGCCATATACCAAATTCTCGTACGATTTACGGTTAACACTGCGCACGTTAGAGCGCTGCGCGAAATCATATACCGATTTATAAGGGCCACGTTCGTTACGTTCTTCAATAATACTTTCAACCGCCTTATCGCCCACGCCTTTTACACCGGTTAAACCGAAACGAACCTGTCCCCTTTTGTTTACCGCGAAGGCCATGTCCGACTCATTAATATCCGGGCCTAATACCTGTACGTTCATCCGGCGGCATTCTTCCATAAAGAAGGTGATCTTCTCCATGTTGTTTTGGTTATTTAAAACCGCTGCCATGTATTCCGACGGGTAATGTGCTTTGAGATAAGCCGTTTGATAGGCCACAAAAGCGTAACAGGTAGAGTGCGATTTGTTGAACGCGTACTGGGCGAATGCCTTCCAGTCGGTCCATATTTTGGTGAGTTTATCTTTAGGGTGCCCTTTGGCTATGGCCCCTTCGGTAAACTGCGATTCCATCTTATTCAGTACCTCAATTTGCTTTTTACCCATCGCTTTACGCAAAACGTCGGCATCACCTTTACTAAAGCCTGCCAGCTTTTGCGACAGAAGCATCACCTGCTCCTGGTATACGGTAATACCATAGGTTTCGCCCAGGTACTCCTCCATATCCGGTAAATCGAAGGTAATAGGTTCAAGCCCGTGCTTACGCTTAATAAAGTTGGGGATATACTCTATCGGTCCCGGGCGGTAAAGGGCGTTCATGGCGATCAAATCCTCAAACTTATCGGGTTTCAGATCGCGCAGGTACATTTGCATACCATCACTTTCAAACTGGAACGTGCCGTTGGTGTCGCCTCGTTGGTACAGCTCAAAGGTTTTCTGGTCGTCGAGCGGTATGTAGTCAATATCTATATCGATGCCATGGTTCTGTTTGATCATACGCAGGGCATCCTTAATAATGGTAAGGGTTTTCAGACCCAAAAAGTCCATCTTAATTACACCGGCATCTTCAATTACACGTCCGTCGAACTGGGTAACCAGCAGGTCTGAGTCTTTGGCGGTAGCTACCGGAACAATCTCGGTAAGGTCATAAGGCGCAATGATGATACCCGCCGCGTGCACACCTGTATTACGTACCGATCCTTCCAGTTTTTCGGCCTCGCGGAGTACGATACCTTTCAGGTCGGTTGATTTGTAAATGGCTTGCAGTTCGGGCACCTGCTCAATAGCTGTTTTAAGGTTGATACCCAGAGTATCGGGTACCAGCTTTTTCATCGCGTTCACGTCTGATAGCGGCATATCCAGCACCCTGCCCACATCCTGTATACTGGTACGGGCAGCCATTGATCCGTAAGTGATGATCTGTGCTACCTGGTTCTTGCCATATTTATCAACCACGTAATCAATAACCCGCTGACGGCCGGAGTCGTCAAAGTCGGTATCAATATCGGGCATCGATTTACGATCGGGATTCAGGAAACGCTCGAACAGGAGGTTGTACTTCATCGGGTCGATATTGGTGATCCCTGTGCAATACGCCACCACCGAACCCGCCGCCGATCCACGGCCCGGGCCAATAAATACGCCCATATCGCGGCCTGCCCTTATAAAGTCGGCCACAATTAAAAAGTAACCCGCAAAACCCATGGTACGGATGGTGAACAGCTCAAAGTTGATGCGCTCTTCGGCCTCCGGACTAATATCCCGGTAACGCTCCTTAGCACCCATAAAGGTAAGGTGCTTCAGATACTCCCATTGGTTCAGGGTATCCGCGTCGGGCGTCATATCACTATGTATCTTAAATTCGGGCGGAATAACGTAGTTAGGCAGCAGGATGTCGCGCTTTAATTTAAGCACATCCACTTTATCAACTATCTCGTTGGTATTATCAAGCGATTCCGGGATATCCGAAAACAGCTTACCCATTTCCGCCTGGGTTTTAAAGTAAAACTGATCGTTAGTGAAACCAAAACGATAGCCCTTACCACCTTCTTCATCGGTAGCGATCGGCGTGCTTTGTAAATCGCCGGTGTTTACGCAAAGCAAAATATCGTGGGCGTTCGAGTCCTGCTGATCCACATAGTGCGAATCGTTTGAGCAGATCACCTTCACATTGTACTTTTTGGCAAACTTCATCAGCACCGCGTTCACGGTATTTTGTTCGGGGATATCGTGGCGCTGCATTTCTATATAGAAATCCTCACCGAACAGATCAAGCCACCATTTAAATTCCGTTTCGGCAGCAGCTTCACCATCACGTAAAATTGCCTGCGGCACCGATGCGCCCAGGCAGCAGGTAGTTGCTATAATGCCTTTATGATATTTTAATATCAGCTCCTTATCAATACGGGGCCATTTGCTGTAAAGGCCCTCCATATACCCTAACGAGCATAGTTTGATCAGGTTCTTATACCCTTCGGCGTTTTTGGCCAGCATCAGCTGGTGGTAACGCTTATCTTTTTTCTCTTTGGTAAACTGCTTTACGTGCCTGTCTGCAACCACATAAAACTCGCAGCCTACAATAGGTTTTACATTGTGTTTACCCGCCTCTGCCACAAATTTAAACGCCCCGAACATGTTACCATGGTCGGTAATAGCAAGCGCTTTCATTCCATCGGCAGCGGCCTTTTTATACAGCTTTGATATATCGGCAGCACCATCAAGTAACGAAAACTGGGTATGAACGTGTAAATGAGAAAAATCAGGCATAACAACTCCAAATCAATAAAAAACGGTAGAAATACAAAGTTATCAAAAAACAACTTGGCTTTGTTGTGTGTTGAAAAAACAACAGCACAGTGTATATACTCCTTAAAGGAGTAATGGTTTTTATAAAAACGCCTTTTAATGCGCCGCAGTATATATTTGGTTGGCTTTTAGCATGCTGTTTGCTGTTTAGTACATAATTACATCTTCACCTTAATAAATATTACAATTTTGAAAAAATTTGGACGTATAGCACTCAAAACGGTTCTCTGGATAATTGCAAGTGTCATCTTTTTAATACTGCTTGTAGTTATTTTAATACAGGTACCCGCGGTTCAAAATTTCGCAAAAAATAAAGCCGTTACTTTTTTACAGAATAAGATACATACCAAAGTAGAGATAGGCCATATCACTTTAGGTCTGCCAAAACTGATAGTTTTGGAGGATGTTTACTTTGAAGATCAGAAAAAAGACACCCTGATAGCCGGCGATAAACTAAAAGTTGACATCAGCCTGCTGAAATTATTAAAGAATAAGGTAGAGGTAAACGAGATCAACCTGGAGGGCATTACCGCCAATATCAGCAAAGGGCGCGATAGTCTTTTCAATTTCGATTATATTATAAAAGCATTCGCCGGCGAACAGAAGAAAGAGCCGCAAACAACCGATACTACCGCTTCCATGCAGTTTTCGATTGATAAGATCATACTGGACAAGATCAATATTAAATATAAGGATGTAACTACCGGCAACGATGTTAAATTTTTGTTGGGTCACTTTGATACCCGTATTAAGGAGTTCGACCTGGATAAGATGAAATTCTCCATCCCGAAGGTAAACCTGTCGGATGTTAACGCCAAGATCATTCAAACGCCGGTAGGTTCATCAATAGCGCAGGCCGCGGCGGTTGATACAGCTACCCAGCCACTCAACATGACGCTCGACCTTGGAGAGTTCGACATCTCGAAGATCAAAGTTGATTACAGCAGCGCGGAAATGTCGGCCAAGGTTGATCTGGGTAAGTTGCTGGTACAAATGGATCAGGTTGATCTGAAAAACCAAAAAATAGGTATCGAAAATATCGACCTTAATAATACCAACGCGGGCATCACCTTTGCCAAACCGCAAACCGTAGCCAAGGCGGCTGTAAAAACGGTTAAAAAGATAGATACGCTGGTATCGTCGCCGCAAAAATCGGCATGGGCGGTAAGCCTTAAAAAGATGCGCCTGGCCAATAATAATATCAGGTTTGATAATAACGCGCAAAAAGCGATAGCCAAGGGTTTAGATCCTGCCCACATGAACATCAAAGATTTGAATGTTGATGTACAGGATATTGTTTACACGCCCGACAGCTCATCAGGAAAGATCAACTCGATTACCTTTACCGAGAAAAGTGGCTTCCAGCTTAAAACTTTCCATACCGATTTCTTTTACGGAGCCAAAAGTGCTTCGCTGAAAGACCTGCTGGTTGAAACGCCTAACACCGTACTGCAAAAAGAAGTAACTGTAACCTATCCGTCAATTGATGCCATCAGCAAAAATGTTGGTGCTTTAGGTGTGGATGCCGATTTAGATGGCAGCCGTTTAGGTTTAAAAGATGTTACCCTGCTGATGCCGGCCATGGCCACCATGCCGCAGCTGAAAAAAGTACAGAACGCCGTTTTCCGCATTAACGGACAAGTAAAAGGACGGGTAGACAACCTGAAGATACAAGACCTCGAAATACTGGGCCTGAGCGCTACCCGCATCAAGGCATCAGCTACTATGCGTGGCCTGCCTGATGTAGAGAAATCGTACTTCGATGTAAACCTGAAAGAATTTAACACCAACCGCAACGATATTAACAAATTGGTTGATGCCAGCATGATACCGCCAACAGTGAGCATCCCGGCCAATATTAACCTGAAGGGTACTTTTAAAGGCAGCATGAAAACCTTTAATACCAAAATGGCCCTACGCTCAAGCTATGGCGCGGTCGACCTTACTGCGGCCATGAAGAGCGGCAAACGTAAAGGCAGCGAAACCTATTCGGCCAATATTAAAGCCAATAACCTTAACGTGGGCGCGTTAACCAAGCAACCGCAAATGGTGGGCATGATCACTATGTCGGCCAACGTTAAAGGTGCCGGGCTCGATCCTAAACATGCAAGCCTGCAATTCAACGGTAACGTACATAAAGCTTATGTAAAAGGGTATAATTACCAAAACCTGGTTTTGAAGGGCAGCGCCAGCAATGGTAAATACGTAGCCAAGGCAACTATGAAAGATCCGAACATCAATTTCAGTCTGGATGCTAAAGCCAACATGAACAAGAAATACCCGGCTGTAAGCGCTACCTTACTCGTGGATAGCATCAACCTGCAAAACCTGCATTTTGTGAAAGACCCAATGCGCTTTCATGGTAAGCTGATTGCCGATGTACCAACTGCCGACCCTGATTATTTGAATGCCAATATACAGCTGACCGATATGCTGGTGATACAAAAAGCGCAGCGCATCAAATTGGATACCGTTAGCCTTATATCAACCGCCACTGCCGATAGCAGTACCCTGCGCCTGAAAGCACCCATGCTGAACGCGCACATGGCCGGTAAATATAAACTGACCGAAATAGCCCCAGCCATGCAGGATTTGATCAGCAAGTATTTTAATACCGCTATTGCCACTACGGTAAAAACAAAGGCACCGGTTAAAAAAGTGAAATATTCGCCACAGCAATTCAGGTTTGATGTGCGCCTGGTTAAGACTCCGCTGGTAGAACAATTTGTACCGCAACTAAAAACCCTCGACCCGGTTAACCTTACCGGTCGTTTCAATAGCCAGGCAGGCGAGTTAGTGGTAGACGGATCGGTACCTAAAGTGGTGTACGGCACCCAAACCGTTAACAATATGAAACTGGCGGTTAATACCGGCAATAACGCTTTAAACTATAACCTCTCGGTTGATGAAATAAAGGCATCCTCATCGGTCGATCTTTTATACACTTCGGTATCGGGTAACCTGCAAAATAATAAACTGACCACCAGTTTACAGGTGCGCGATGCCGCCAAGAAAGAACGTTTCCGTATAGCGGGTGTATTGAGCGTATTGCCGCAACAGTACCAGTTCAGCTTTGTACCCGATGGACTTCTGTTAGATTACCTGCCATGGACGGTTAACCCGGACAATGCCCTCTTCTACGGCGAAAAGGGTATTATGGCGCGTAATTTCACCGTGACTAATAGCAACCAAGTGCTGAGTGTAAATAGTAATCCTCAGCAATTGAACGCCCCTATTGATGTTACCTTCCGTAACTTCAGGATAGAGGCATTAACCAAAATGGCCAAGCAAGATTCCTTACAGGTAGGCGGTGTGATCAACGGCGAGGCCAACATCAGCAACCTGCAAAAATCACCGGTATTTACAGCCGCTTTAAACGTGGGCGATTTCAGTTTTAAAGGCGATACAGTGGGTAACATTGCCATTAAGGTAGATAACCAAACTGCCAATGCCTATGCGGCCAATGTGAGCATCACCGGCAAAGGCAACCAGGTTGATTTGAAAGGTATGTATTACACTGCGCCGTCAAGCAGGTTTGATATGGACTTGAACATCGTAAACCTGAGTATGAAGAGCATTGAGGGCTTTAGCTTCGGCAGCCTGCGCAATGCCAGCGGTAACATTACCGGCGCGCTCAAAATAACGGGCACTCCTGATGCGCCATCTGTTAGGGGCGATATCAATTTTAATAAGGTAGGCTTTAACGTGGCTATGCTCAACTCCTACTTTACCATGCCGCAGGAGAGTATCACGTTCAATAACGAAGGTATCCGTTTCAACGATTTTACACTGGTAGATTCTACCGGGAACAAAGCGGTGGTAAGCGGATCGGTTTATACCAAAAAATATACTGACTATGCTTTCGGGCTGGATATCCGAACTGATAATTTCAGGGTGATCAACTCTACCCGCGAAGATAATAAGCTATACTATGGTAAACTATTCCTGAACAGTAACATCAAAATACGAGGAACGATGACATCTCCGGTGGTGGATGCCAATATCACTGTGAACGACGCCACCGACCTTACCGTAGTATTGCCAACCGTTGACCCAAGCATAGAAGACCGTAAGGGTGTGGTAGAATTTATTGATAAAGACGCGCCAAAGCTGGACTCTATCCTGTTGGCCAAACAACTTGATTCGCTGCGAAAATCAGACGTTACCGGGTTGGATGTATCTGCTACGATCAACATCAGTAAAAAGGCTAATTTTCACATTGTGATAGATGAGCGCAATGGCGATGTGGTACACATGAGGGGCGAAGCCAGCTTGAATGGCGCTATCGACCCAAGCGGCAAGATCAATCTTACAGGTAGTTACACCGTTGCCGATGGCTCGTACAATCTATCGTACGCTACCGTTAAGCGTAACTTCAAATTTAAACCGGGCAGCACCATCACCTGGACAGGTGACCCAACCAGTGCCAATATCGATCTTACGGCTATCTACGTAGCCAATGTGCCGCCTATTGATTTGGTAAGCAGTCAGCTTGATGCACAAAGTGAAACGATGTACAAGCAAAAGCTTCCTTTCAATGTTAACCTTAACCTGAAAGATCAGCTGTTAACACCGCAGATCACTTTTGATATTACACTGCCGGATAGCAATTACTCGGTATCGCAAGAGGTGATCAATAACGTTACTACCAAATTGGCGCAGGTAAGGCAGGATCCTAACGAGCTGAATAAGCAAGTGCTGGGTGTACTGATACTGGGTCACTTTATTGGCGATAACCCGTTGCAGAGCCAAGGTGGCAGTACCGGTGTGGAAGGTATTGTACGTAACAGTGTGAGCGGTTTATTAACCGATCAGTTAAATAACCTGGCGGGTAATCTTATTACAGGGGTCGATCTTAACTTTGGTGTAACATCCGGCGAAGACTATTCATCAGGCACGGCACAAAACCGAACCGATCTGAATGTAGGGGTATCCAAACGTTTCCTTAACGACAGGCTTACGGTATCCGTTGGTAATAACTTTAACCTCGAAGGTAACCAGGCCGGGCAAAAAGCTACCAATATTGCCGGTAACGTTTCGGTTAACTATAAGCTGAGTAAAGATGGTCGTTATACCCTGCGTGCTTACCGTAAGGATGAGTTTGTGGTAATTCAGGGCCAGATAGTGGAAACAGGCTTAGGCTTCTCGTTAACGGTAGATTATAACCGCTTCCAGGAAATATTCCGTAAACGTACCGAAGAAGAAAAAGCGCTGCGCCGCAAATATCGCCAGGAGCAAAAGCAAAAAGAAGAGGAACAAAAAGCGCAGGAAAAGGCGTTGGAGAAGAAAGACGAACAAACAGAGCAGCAACAGGAAGAACAGAAAAAGGCACAAACCTCAAACTAAACCCATGATTAAAAATTTAAGATATTTATTATTTCTGACGATACTGTTAAACGCCTGCAGCAATACCAAATACCTGCAGCCGGGGCAAAAACTGTACACGGGCGCCAAGGTAAAAATTGAGGACAAGGATATTAAAAAGAGCGAGGCAAGCGCGCTGAAAACCGATCTCACCACACTGCTTCGCCCTAAACCTAATTCGTCGTTATTAGGTATGCGGATAAAGCTTTATATCTATAATAAAACCAGAACCACTAAGAAATCGGGCTTTAAACACTGGCTGAACACGAAATTTGGTGAGCCCCCTGTATTGATCAGTGCTGTAAACATGGAGAAAAACAGCGAAATACTGCAAAACCGTCTACAAAATAAAAGCTATTTCCAGGCACTGGTGAGCGGCGATACCATTACTACCAATAAAACCGCACGTGTTGAATACACTGCCAAAACCGGCCCGGGTTATAAGATCAGGAATGTGATATTCCCTACAGGTACGGAAAATTTGGATACTGCCATTGCAGGCACCGCCAAACAAAGTATACTAAAACCCGGTGACAATTACGATTTAGATGTGATCAAAACCGAACGTTTGCGTATTGACGCACGTTTGAAAGAGAAAGGTTTCTTCTATTTTTCTCCCGAAGATATTATTATGCGGGTGGACAGCACCATTGCCGACCACAAAGTTGATATATTCGTAGCCGTTAAAAACACCACCGGCGACAGGGACAGGCGCATTTATACCATTAATAATATCTATGTATACCCCAATTATACACTCCGCGATACCTCGCTCAATTTAGATCAGGCTGTAAAATATCGTTGGTATAATGTGGTAGATAAGCGCAAAACTATCCGTCCGTTTGCATTTAAAAACACCGTATTACTGCAAACAGGCGACGTATACAATCGTACCAATCACAATAACTCATTGAACCGTTTTGTGAATTTAGGTCCGTACAAATTTGTAAAGAACCGTTTTGAAGATGTATCAACCGACTCATCTAAATTGGACATTTACTATTTCCTTACCCCTTTCCCGCGTAAATCTTTACAAGTGGAATTATTGGGGCGTACCACATCGGCAAACTATACGGGCTCACAAATTAACCTCAACTGGAAACACCGCAATGCCTTTAAAGGTGCCGAGCTATTAACGGTAACATTGTTCGGAAGTACCGATGTGCAGGTATCAGGCCAAAACGGTGGTTATAATGTATACCAGGTGGGTGGACAAACACGCCTGTCGTGGCCAAGGTTTATAGCGCCTTTCAATATACGGTCAGATAACGCTTATATCCCGCACACCAATCTTACCCTTGGTTTTACGCTCATCAATCGTACAAAGTTGTATACGCTTAACTCCTATACAGGTTCTTTCGGTTACGAGTGGAAAGAGAACGCGCACAAAACACACGAGTTGAATTTAACCAACATCATGTTTGTTAAACCAACCAATGTATCTGAAGAATACCAGAGAGGAATTGATACTTCAAACAATCCGGCACTAAAACATGTGATAGATAAGCAATTTACCTTCGGCCCAAGCTATGGTTACACTTATACCAATACTACCGAAGATTATCGCACTAATACTATTTATTATAATGGCCGTGTAAGTCTTTCTGCCGCCTTGTACGGTTTGGTTACCGGTGCCGATACTTTGGGTGGCAAGGTTCGCAGCTTGTTTGGTGCACCATTTAACCAATTTGTTAAATTTGAAAACGAGTTAAGGTTTTATCACAAAACAGGGCCAAATAGCAACATAGCCAGCAGACTTATCGTAGGCGTGGGCTTGCCATTTGGTAACTCTACGGTAATGCCTTATAGCCAGCAGTTCTTTATAGGCGGTTCAAACAGCTTAAGAGGCTTTAGGGCGCGTTCAATTGGTCCGGGTAGTTATTATGCGGGTAATAATGGCGATGCAATAAACTTCCTGCCCGATCAATCAGGCGATATAAAAATTGAAGCCAATCTTGAATATCGCCCTAAATTATTCAGCATAGTACGTGGGGCGTTGTTCCTTGATGCCGGTAATATCTGGCTGATGCGTTCTAATGGATCACAACCCGGTGGCACTTTTACTAAAGACTTCCTGAAACAGTTCGCGGTAGATGCGGGTGTAGGTTTACGTTTTGATGTAACCGTATTGGTATTACGTACCGATTTGGGCTTTCCTATCCGCAAACCGTGGCTGCCTGATGGTCAGCGCTGGGTGATTGACAAAATTGATTTTGGCAACAGCACATGGCGTAAACAGAACCTTATATTTAACCTTGCAATAGGTTATCCGTTTTAATGCTTGCTGAAAGGATGATTAGTTGATTAGTTGATTATCCTTCAAATCAATAAAATAAAAGACCGTGCGAATAACATATTCGTCCGGTCTTTTCTTTTAATAACACATTTTAATGGCCTGCATTATTTAATACTGATTGTATTTCACATTTTTGCTGCCACATAATTCTACCTCATGCGTTTTACTATACCACTTCAAATTATCGATCTGCACGATGATGGCTTTCACCCTTTGCTCGACGTAACCCTATTTGGGAAGCCCTTTAAACTGGTTTTAGATACAGGCGCATCAAAGACCGCTTTCGACAAAACTATGCTCTCCGCAGCCAACGAAGAAGCCTTGATCTCTTCTACCGATAAGTTATCCACAGGCCTTGGCACAAACACCATGGAATCGTTCACAGCCATCATTGGCAGCCTAACCATTGGCGAAGTCAATATAGCCCAATTTGAAGTAGCCGTGCTCGACCTATCCACCATAAACATAGCCTACGAGCAAATGAACCACCCACAAGTATTAGGTGTGTTAGGCGGCGATATTCTGATGAAATATAAAGCAGTTATAGACTACAGGAAACAGGTTTTGATTTTAAATACAAGAAAGCAAGTTAAGTTGTAGGTTTTAAGTTGAAAGTTGTGTGAGAAGAGATTTGAGTTGCCAGGATCGAGGTTTCGAAACTTGGATAAAGACCATTGGAAGCTCATTGGAAAATCAGTGCCGGCAGTTCTTATTAACGGTAGCTCCGTTCTATTCTCATATTGCACAGGCCCTAAGCTCCAGGCCGTTATCCGCTCCGCCCGGGTTTAGCGGGGAGATTAGTTGTATGTTGAAAGTTGTGAGTTGTATGGAAAGAGTTGCAGGTTTTGAGTTGTGTGTAAGAGGTATTACTTCGATGTCTGTGCGTTGGAATAGTTCCCGGAACCTACAACTTACAACACACCACCTACAACCCGCTTATAAACAACAAAACCCTCTATCTATTAGATAGAGGGTATGTTTAAGATTGGGCACCGACCTACTCTCCCACGTTTTACCGCAGTACCATCGGCTCTGGCGGGCTTGACTTCTCT
>NZ_JBWKQC010000012.1:0-163063 GCF_059418565.1 Mucilaginibacter sp. GW821-FHT07G05
GACCGACGCTTTTCTTTTAATTCTTTTCCTTTCATTTGATTTACTTTAACGTAAACCCTTTTCAGGACAAGACAGACGGGAAGCATAACTATACAATTGTTAACTGTATCTTATCCAACTCAATCCTTAAGCCTGAATATCATCCTTAACGACCTGTCGCGTGATATGTAGGCAGTTGCCCAGCTGATGAGCGTGCGGAATTTGTTGCGGTAATTTACCAGTGAAATAAGGTGAACGAACAGCCACATAAACAAGGCTAAAAAGCCACCGAAATGGAGCTTGTTCTTAAACAGGTCAACCACTGCTTTATTACGGCCTATTATAGCCATATCACCTTTGTCGAAGTATTTAAATGGTACAAGCGTTTTGCCTGTTGCCATAGCAGTAAAGTTTTTAGCCAGGGTACGGCCTTGTTGTATAGCCACTTGTGCCAGTTGCGGGTGCCCCTTTGGATACAGCGGATCGGTGATTTGTACGCTTGAGTCGCCAATGGCGTAAACATCATCCAGGCCGGTTACTTTGTTATGCTCATCGGTCACCATGCGTTTACCAATGCCCAGGCTGGTTTCGGGGATGCCCTCGAAAGTGTTAGCGGTAATACCGGCTGTCCATATCAGGGTTTTCGCTTCAATTGTTTCACCTGTTGAGAGGGTGATCACGCTGCCGTCGTAGTCCCTTACCTGAATGCCCGATTTTACAATAACACCCAGATCGGTCAATATTTTACGGGCCGCGGCATGGGTTTTCTCACTCATTGGGGCCAACAGGTTAGGGCCGCCATCTACAATATAGATCTGGCTTGGTGAACCAGCCAGTTCCGGGTATTCTCTGCGAATCACCCGTTTGCGCAATTCGGCAAGCATGCCCGCCACTTCAACACCGGTAGGGCCGCCGCCGGCAATTACAATGGTAAGCAGTTTTCTTTTTTCTTCGGCATCAGTAGCCAGGGTTGCTTTTTCGAGCGTGTTCAGCAAAGTGTTACGCATTTTCAGCGCATCATCAATGGTCTTCATCGGGATGGCGTATTTCTGCACGTTCTCGTTACCAAAAAAGTTTGATTTGGCACCGCTCGCAAACACCAGATAATCGTATTCAATGCTGCCGTTGCTCAGGTAGGCTACCTTGTTTTGGGTATCAACCTTTTGCAGTTCGGCCATGCGGAAGCGCAGGCTTTTGTTTCTGAATAATTTACGGAAAGGGTAGCTGATGTTTGATGGTTCCAAGAAACTGGTAGCTACCTGGTATAGCAGGGGAGGAAAGTAGTTGTAGTTGTGCCTGTCTACCAGTGTAATATCATAGTTGTTGTTTTTTAGCAGTTCCTGCGCAAGGTTTACGCCTGCAAATCCACCGCCTATAATTACAATTTTTTTTGGCACTAATTGAGTTTTCATTTTATTAACTATTTAAAGTTCGCATACAGTACATCATGTTTCCGTTGCCCTTATCAATTGTTGCTGATGATATGCCGTATCGAAATTGAATTATCTATGTATTAAATACAAATTGTTATTTGTGCTAAGTTTGTGTTTTGTTTTCTTTTGGTTGATTAACAATGTGTTATGTTTATGTGCGACTCATAGAATTAAATCGATTTAGTATACAAATTGACATAATTTTAATGGTGTATTTGTAACACTAACGTCAATAAATAAGGGTAGTTCTGCTTAATGCCTTTTATGAATTTTGGCTGACAAAAAAGTGATTTGTCAACCCTTTTTTTGGAATTAACTAAACAACTATTTATGGAACACAGATTTTTAGGTGCATCGGGCTTACAAGTGCCTGTGCTTAGCTTTGGTACTGCTACCTTTGGCGGTGGTAACGAATTTTTTAAAGCCTGGGGCGATACACAACTCGACGAAGCAAAAAGATTGGTAAACCTTTGCCTTGATGCAGGCGTTAACTTTTTTGATACTGCCGATGTATACTCACACGGCGTATCTGAAGAAATACTGGGCAAAGCGCTGGAAGGTATCCGCAACAAGGTGATCATTTCTACAAAAGCTACCTTTAATATGGGCGGCGGCCCCAATGATGTAAGTTCATCGCGCTACCACCTCATCAAATCGGCCGAGGATAGTTTACGCCGCTTAAAAACTGATCATATTGATGTTTACCACATGCATGGCTTTGATGGTAACACCCCCGTTGAAGAAACCCTGCGTTCCCTTGACGACCTTATTTCGGCTGGTAAGGTTCGCTACATTGCCTGCTCTAATTTTTCGGGCTGGCATTTGCTGAAATCCCTGTCAACATCAGAAAAATATGGCTGGGCTAAATACATAGCACACCAGGCTTACTATTCACTGCTCGACCGTGAATTTGAATGGGAACTGATGCCTGCCGGTATAGATCAAAAGGTAAGTACCATAGTTTGGAGCCCGCTATCTTCAGGCCGTTTAGGCGGCAAGTTCCGTCGCGGCGTGCCTGTACCCGATGATAACAGGATCAGCCAGGGAGGTTCGCATGGCCCGGCAACAAACTTTGAGCGTTTGTATGATATTGTCGACGCGCTTGATGAAGTGGCCGAAGAAGTTGGTAAAACCGTACCGCAGGTAGCCCTTAATTGGTTATTGCAACGCCCTACGGTGGCCAATATAGTGGTGGGTGCCCGTAACGAGGAGCAACTGAAACAAAACTTAGGTGCCATAGGCTGGAATTTAACCACAGAGCAGGTGAAGAAACTTGATGCCGCCAGCTATACCGACCCAATATATCCATACTGGCACCAGCGCCAGGATACCAAACTGAACCCGCTACCTAATTTTTATAAGTAATAAGGTTCTTTTTTGGAAATATTGAAAATGCAGTTCCGCCTAACCGGGACTGCATTTTTTGTTCGCGGATAAAAATATAAGATGAATTAACCGGTTTTATATACTAACTTAGGTTAAGTAATTATGCAACAGGTTATTGAAACTTTTGTAAGGCTATTCAGCATATCAACCGTAAGGTATTTTATACTGGCGGGGATACCTTTTTTGCTGTATTATAAATTGCTTAACGGCTGGTACAGTCAATCAAAAATTCAAAAGCGCGAAGCTGCCGGGAGCGATTTTTTTCGGGATATACTGCATTCCATGCAAACTACAGCGGTATTTACGGTTATTGGTTTCGCTATCTTATATACGCCTTTCAAAAGTTTTACACGCATTTATGAGGGCATAACTGATTACCCTTTATGGTGGATCCCGGTCAGTTTATTTTTAAGTCTTGTGGTACACGATACCTATTTTTACTGGATGCACCGTTTACTGCACCACAAAAATCTGTTTAAGTACGCGCACGTATTGCACCATAAATCAACCAATCCATCACCGTGGACATCCTACTCGTTTCACATTCTTGAAGCGGTTGCCGAAGGTTTAGTATTGCTGGTGATCACGCTGCTTATTCCGATGCATTTCATTACGCTGATATTATTTGTGCTGACGGGCTTTGTTATTAATGTTTACGGGCACCTTGGTTATGAGATAGCGCCTAAATGGCTGCGTAAAACTTTCCTGTTTGAAATTTTTAACACATCGGTTCATCATAACCTGCATCATAGTAAGTTTAAGGGTAACTACGGCCTGTATTTCAGGTTGTGGGACAGACTGCTTAAAACTGAAAACCCCGACTACGTAAAAGAGTACGACCGCATACAGGAACAGCGTTTAAATAGAAAACGTGCCAAAACCTATCAGCCATCAGCACCTGCCGAATTTGATCAAACCGTAAATCTTTCTGCCCTGAACGAGAATAGCCGGGGATAAGCTAAATTTACAGCAGTTTTAATACCTGCTTATGCCAAACAGCCTTTCTGCCATTATCGAGATACTCGGTACTATCGCCTTCACTATTTCGGGTGTATACTCGGCTATGCAAAAAAAGCTGGATATATTGGGCGTTATCATTATCGGCTTTGTTACGGCTATCGGAGGCGGTACTATCCGCGATGTACTCATCGGCCATACCCCGGTTACCTGGATGCAGGATCTTACCGGACCGGTAGTAATATTAGCCACGGCCATCATCACCATATTGTTTAAAAAGCGGATAGGGAATTTCAAGGTAACACTCTTTTTGTTCGATGCGCTTGGCCTGGGTTTGTTTACCGTTATTGGTTTGCAAAAAGGGCTGGCGGCAGGTTTACACCCGGGTGTTTGTGTAGCGCTGGGTACTATCACCGGTTGCTTTGGCGGTGTATGCCGCGATATTTTGCTGAACCATATTCCTGTTTTGTTTCATAAGGAGATCTACGCCACGGCCTGTATCATTGGCGGTGTGGTATATTTCATGCTGATCAACACCTGCGGCAGATCAATAACCGAAATGGTTGCCGTGATTGTTATTTGCAGCATCCGTATCATCGCCTATCGTAAAAACTGGAAACTGCCGGCCCTGTAAATCTTATTGGTTTTATCACTTTAATATGAATGCGCAATGTGCAAATCCGAACGTTGCAGTGTTCGGTTACGATACAGTTTTACAGGTTTTATTTTTATTAACGCATTGATTTATAATTGATTGTATTTAAGGCAAGGTATTGGTTTGTTTTACAGCGGTTTAGCTAAATATCCATAACCTTAACATACTTATGATCAGGAACTATATAAAAATGGCCTGGCGTAACCTTGTAAAAAACAAAGTGTACGCTTTCATTAACATTGCAGGTTTATCAGTAGGCATGGTAGTAGCCATACTAATTGGCCTCTGGATGTGGGATGAATTGTCTTTTGATAAGTACCATCAAAATTATTCGCGCATTGCGCAGGTAAAGCAACACCAAAGCTTTGATGGTACCATACGTACCAGTTCGGCTATTCCTTTCCCCTTGGGCGATGAGATGCGCAAAAGTTACGGCAGCGATTTTAAGTATATGGTCATGTCATCGTGGACGTGGAAACACATGCTATCGGTTGATGATAAAAAGATCTCGCAATCGGGTACTTACATGCAGCCCGACGCGCCCAAAATGCTTACCCTTAACATGCTGAAAGGAACCCGCAACGGCCTTAGTGATATGTCGTCGGTATTGATCAGCCAATCGGTATCAAAAGCATTATTTGGCGATGCCGACCCAATGGGTAAAACGCTTAGGATCGATAACAATTTTCCGGTAAAAGTTACCGGCGTTTACGAAGATCTGCCTTACAACACAGAGTTTTACGACACCAAATTTTTAGCGCCATGGGATCTCTACATCACCACCGAACCCTGGATAAAACGCTCAACAACCAACTGGTTCAATAACTCTTTTCAACTGTTTGTACAGATTGCTGATAATGCCGATATGGCCAGGCTATCGGCAAAAATAAAAGATGTAAAACTACGCAAGATAGGCAAGCGGGATATGAGATTTAATCCGCAGATCTTTCTGCATGGTATGGATAAGTGGCACCTGTGGTCGGAGTTTAAAGGGGGCGTAAATACCGGCGGCCGGATACAATATATATACATGTTTGGTGCTATAGGCATATTTGTACTGCTGCTGGCCTGCATCAACTTTATGAATTTGAGTACTGCGCGATCAGAGAAGCGGGCTAAAGAGGTGGGCATCCTTAAATCGATAGGTTCAAACCGCGCGCAGCTGATCGGGCAGTTCTTCGGCGAATCGTTAATGATCACGGTGCTGGCATTTGTGGTTTGTTTACTGATGGTACAATTATGCCTGCCATTTTTTAATACCGTGGCCGATAAAAAGATCACCATCTTGTGGACTAACCCTACATTTTGGGCCTGCTGCCTGTCGTTTTCGCTAATTACGGGTTTAATAGCAGGCAGTTACCCCGCATTGTACCTTTCATCATTTAAACCGGTGAGCGTGTTAAAGGGTACTTTCAGAATGGGACGTTTTGCCGCCATACCAAGGCAGGTGCTGGTTGTATTGCAATTTACGGTTTCAGTGGTGCTTATTATTGGTACGGTGATCGTTTTCAGGCAAATACAGCATACAAAAGATCGCCCGGTAGGATATGATCGCGATGGTTTGTTATCCATCGATATGGCTACTGCCGATCTGCATACGCACTTCGCCGTTTTAAGGCAAGATCTCATCAATTCGGGCGCTGTGCTTGACGTGGCCGAATCATCAAGCCCCGTAACCAGTGTAAACAGCAACAGCAGCGGTCTGGAATGGAAGGGCAAAGACCCCAACATGACCGACGATTTCGGCACCATCGGCATCACACAAAGTTATGGCAGCACCCTGGGCTGGCAGTTTATTGATGGCCGCGATTTTTCAAAAGATTTTCTTACCGATTCGAGCGGTATAGTTATTAACGAGTCGGCAGCCAAATACATGGGCATGAAGCACCCGGTAGGCGAAACCGTAAAATGGGGTAAAAATTATAAGATCCTTGGTGTTATAAAAGATATGGTAATGCAATCGCCGTACGAACCGGCCAAGCAAACAATATTTTATCCGGATACCAGCATTGGCGGCGTGTTAAACATCAGGGTAAACCCTAAAATGAGCATGACGGCCGCTTTACGTACTATTGAGGACGTGCACAAACGCTACACGCAAGAACCTTTCAGCTATAAATTTGCCGATAAAGAGTACACAGCCAAATTTTCGGCCGAGAGCCGCATTGGTAAACTGGCGGCTTTCTTTACCATTGTGGCCATATTTATCAGCTGCCTGGGTTTATTTGGTATGGCCTCCTTTATGGCCGAAAAACGTACCAAGGAAATAGGGATCCGCAAGGTGCTGGGGGCTACCATATTTACATTATGGCGCCTGTTATCAAAAGATTTTGTGGTGCTGGCTATAATAGCGTTGGTAATAGCTATGCCTTTATCTTACTATTTTATGCATAGCTGGCTGCAAAATTACCAGTACCGTACCGAAATTGCCTGGTGGATATTCGCGCTGGCAGCGGTTGGCGCGATAATAATTACCCTGTTAACGGTTAGTTATCAAAGTATTAAAGCTGCGCTGGCCAACCCGGTACGCAGCATAAAGGCCGAATAACCTATACGTCATCATAACAAAAACAAGGCTGCCGTTTTAATTACTGTTTACAGGATTATTACGGTGGCTTTTTATGTTAATATGCATTGTGTTCAATAAAATCGCTTTTTGTTCATTTTAAGATAAATAATGATCAAATTACATCTTGCTAATTAATTTATATATCTTTAATTAAGCACGGCGCGACTAACCAATGAAGAAAATATCCGTAGTTTTTGTATTTATATTATTTTGTGTTACTGTTTGTTACGGCCAGGCAGAAAAAGTTGGGCACTTAAAACGGCAGCTGCCGTTTATAAAAGATAGCCTGCGTTATGTTGACGCGCTGAACCGGCTGGCCATGCTGATGTATGAAAATGACATTGACAGCACTGTTATTTATACCACCCAGGCACGTGGTATAGCCACGCGCTTGCAATATGCCAAGGGCATGGCTGATGCCACCAATAACCTGGGGATCTATTACGATATTAAGGGAAACCTGCAACTCGCCCTCCGTTATTACAACGATGCCTATAACCGGTATAAGATACTTCACGATACCTCAAATATGGTGCAGGGGCACATGAACATTGCCCAGGTATTTAATGAAATTGGTAAAGATCAAAAATCTATTAGAGGTTTTAAAGAAGCCATAAGCCTTGGGCGTAAGCTGGGCCATGATTCTATAATGGCATTGGTATGGTACAATTATGTACTGATGTATTCGGATAAATTACCGAAAGATTCTGTTGATCTGTATATAGGTAAGGCGAAAAAGATAGCCGCCAAATATAAAGATGAGCGTGTAATACTGGCAATAGAGCAGTTAGTGGCTGACAATTATGTAAGTAATGGTGAGCGCGACAAAGGCGTTGCCATGTTACAAAATACGGTTAACGATGTACTGAAAAGAAATCTTTACTACCTGAGTTTGGACATGTTGATAGACCTTGGCGATATCTTTGCCAAAACAGATTCGGCAAGGGCGGTAGGCTATTATCAGCAAGCGTTAAAGATAAGCGACGATAAAGAATACCGCATCTACACCCAATCTATCACCAAAAAACTGTACGATTTTTATAACGGTAAAAAAGATACCGCGACCGCATTTTATTACAGCCAAAAACTACTCACCATTCGTGAAGAACAGGAGAAAGTTGATAACAGTTCGGGGATTGATTATATTGAATACGCCATAAAAGACCAGCAACTGGATTCGGCAAGGGTACAGGCCGATTATCAGCAAAAGTTTTTGGTATTGGCTATACTGATATGTGTTATGACCATTGTGATCATCATTGTACTGTGGCGCAACTGGAAACAATCGCGCCGTACCACCGAGGTGTTGCGCACCCAGTTTCAGCAAACCGAAACAACTATGGAAGCGCTGGATGTGATGAACAAGAATTACGCGCGTGTGATTAAAATTGTAGCGCATGATCTTCGTAACCCTATTGGCGCTATTTACACCATCACCACCATGATTGATGATGATACCACACCCGAAGAAACCAGCGAGTATGTTAACCTGATAAAGGTATCTACCAAAAATTGCCTCGAACTGATCAACGAACTTCAAAAAACAGATTTCGACAGCCAGCAGGAACTCAATATTGAGGAAATAGATTTTGACGAATTATTAAGTCAGTCGATACAATTACTTAGCCTGCGTGCTAAAGAAAAAAGCCAGGAATTGCTGCTCAATACCAATTTAGGGGTGAAGATACATGGTGATAACGAGAAATTGTGGCGGGTGATCAACAACTTGGTAGTGAACGCCATTAAGTTTAGCCCGGAGGGAAGCGAGATAATGATAGATACCCGCCTGCTGCAAAAGGATATATTGATAGTAATAAAAGATAAGGGTATAGGCATCCCGATAGCGATGCAGAGTAAGATTTTTGATCCGTTCACTACGGCCCGCCGTTCGGGTACGCAGGGTGAGCAGCCTTTTGGTTTGGGCCTGTACATCAGCAAGCAGATCATCGAGGCACATCACGGTAAAATATGGGTAGAAAGCGAGCCGGGCAAGGGTACTTCGTTTTATATAGAGTTGCCGGTTTAACAAACCGTTATTAAAATCAGATTGTCAGCCCTAAATCAGTTTTTTTCTCCGTGGCATCCAAGCGCTGTTATATTTCGTTACTAAGCTAAATCTGCCATAACCCGGCAGGGATACTACTTAAAAAATATGAAGAAAATAGTTTGTTCAGTGATCCTGCTTTTATCAGTAGGATACGTGGCGCTTGCATCATCGCCGAAAAAAATAACATCACCGGTAAATGGTAAAGCTGCCAAGGTTGATACCGCTACTTTTGCTACCGGTTGCTTTTGGTGTACCGAAGCCAAGTTTCAACAGTTAAAGGGGGTGAAGAAAGTATATTCAGGTTTTACAGGCGGCACCGCCGTTAACCCAAGTTACGAAGAGGTTTGCACCGGCAAAACCGGCCATGCTGAGGCTTGTAATATTATTTACGATCCGCAGCAAATTACTTATGATGAATTGCTTGAAGCCTTTTTTGTAGCGCACGATCCAACCCAACTTAACCGCCAGGGCAACGATGTAGGCACGCAGTATCGTTCGGCCATATTTTACCACAATGCCGATCAAAAAACCAAAGCTGTTTATTATATTGATAAACTGAATGCTGCCAAGGCCTATAAAAATAAGATAGTTACCCAGGTAGCGCCGTACAAAGTGTTTTACAAGGCCGAAGATTATCACCAGAATTTTTATAACCTTAACCCCGATCAACAGTATTGCAAATACGTAATACAGCCCGAACTGGAAAAATTCAGGAAGGTGTTTAAAAATAAACTGAAGAATTAAGTATAAAAATCATGTCATTGCGAGGTACGAAGCAACCTCGTCGTCTACAGAGCTGATTTGAACAGCTACGGGATTGCTTCGTGCCTCGCAATGACATATAGTAAATGGATAACCAATGAGATCAATACTAAGTATAGCCACCATCATACTACTGCTGTTCGGCAAAAGCTACGCGCAGCAAGCTAAAACCGTGGCCGGGCACGAAAACAACCCTTATTACTCCAATACCGATACCAAACATTTAAAGGTATCAAACAAGGAATGGAAGAAGATTTTACCTGCCGACCTGTACGCCGTAGCCCGCGAACAAAATACCGAACGCGCCTTTACCGGTAAATACTGGAAACAAGACACGAAGGGTACTTATTATTGCGCGGTATGCGGCAATAAACTCTTTAAATCGGATGCTAAGTTTGCCAGTACCTGCGGTTGGCCGAGCTTTTTTGAGCCGGTGCGCAAAAACAGTGTAAACTATAACGAAGATAATTCATTGGGCATTCAGCGTATTGAGGTTACCTGTGCCCGCTGCGATTCGCACTTAGGGCATATATTTGACGACGGTCCGCCCCCAACCCATAAAAGATATTGCATGAACTCCGTTTCACTTGATTTTGAACCGGATGGTTTAACCAAATAAGGGAATAAACAAAAAAGACCTTTAGCAACTGGCTAAAGGTCTTTTTTGTTATTTATTGATCTTGCCTTTCCAAAAATTGATCTTCTGGTAAAAGTCTTCAAAGTCGAATGGTTTAATAATATAGTCGTCCATACCGGCTTCAAAACATTCTTCGCGGTCTTTTTCGTAAGCTCCGGCTGTCATGGCTATAATTACCGGTCTGTTGCCGCCGTATTCTTCAATAATTTTGCGGGTGGCCTGTAATCCGTCCATCTCGGGCATTTGCACATCCATCATCACTATATCGTAATGTTGCCTTTGTAATGAGGATAGTACTTCCAGTCCGTTAGCTACTACATCGCAGGTTTGCCCAATATTTTGGAGCGCCTTAATTACTATTTTTTGGTTGATGATATTATCCTCGGCAACCAGCACACTTAAGGTAGTATCCGGAACGGTTACGTTGGCAGCAATTACAGGCGTGCTTGCTTCTGTTTTTTGCACCGGAGCCTGTGCCAGTTTATCCATCAGCATTTTTTGAAAGTACGATTGCTTTATCGGCTTATCAACCACAGCGGCGAACAGGTTAAGGTCTTTTTTATTTTCGGGAGGAAAGTGCCCCACCGAACTGAACAGTACCAGCGGCATCTTGTTGCCGTACTTACTTACAATTTGCTTTGCTACTTCAATGCCGTTAAGATCAGGCATCAGCATATCAATAATGGCAATATCGTAGTGTTGGTGTTCAATGGCCTTTATGCCGTCGGCGCCGTGCTCAAATATATCGGCATGCATGCCCCAGTGCTCGCAATGGCCTTGCAAAATGCGCAGGTTGGTAAGGTTATCATCAATAATGAGTGCACGCTTGCCCGCCAGGTCTTTAGGTACTTTTACAGGTTTGTACTCCTTAACGCCGGTGCTGGCCTTTATATGAATGGTGAATTTAAAGGTGGTGCCAACGTTAACCTCACTTTCCACCCAAATGCGGCCTTCCATTTTTTCAACCAAACGGGCGCTGATGGCCAAACCAAGGCCCGTGCCGCCATATTTGCGCGTGGTAGATGAATCAACTTGCGAGAAGGAATTGAACAGTTTATGCATCTTATCTTCGGGGATACCGATGCCGCTGTCTTTTACCGAAAATTCCAGTTCGTATATATCATCAATTTTGTTGGCCAGTTTAATGCTGGTAAGTATTTCGCCGTGGTCGGTAAACTTAATGGCATTGCCCACCAGGTTCACTACAATTTGCCGCAGGCGGGTCATGTCGCCGATAACTTCTAACGGCACATCGGGTTCTATCACGTATAGCAGATCGAGCCCTTTATCGTGCGCCCTTAGCGCCAGCAGATCATAAGTTTCTTCAACTATTTTATGGATGAAGAAAGGGTGCTCTTCCAGTTCCAGCTTGCCCGATTCAATTTTTGAGAAATCGAGAATTTCGTTGATGATCTCCAGCAGGGAGTCGGCGCTGATGCGGATAGATTCTACAAAGTCGAACTGCTCTTCGTTCAATTGTGTGTTGCGCAGCAAACTCGTCATACCAATCACACCGTTCATCGGCGTGCGGATCTCGTGGCTCATGTTGGCCAAAAACTCCGATTTAGCTTGATTTTGAGCATCGGCCAGGCGGCTTTTTTCTTCCAGCTGTACGTTAAGGTCTTTAAGGTGCTGGTCGAAAAGGTATTGCTGGGTAATATCATCAAACGTCCACAACATACCGCTGATGTGTTTGGATAGGGTAGGCGTACAGCAAACATTCAGCACAAACAGGTCGGGTTCGGTAAAGATCCATTGCCAATCCTTCACCCGTTTATCTTTCGATTGAAAGAGCTGCATGCCACGCTTAAAAATATCTTCTTTATTACTGGCTTTGGCGCGCAACTGCTGCATAGCTGCCGAAAGATGGGCGGGCTCTACATTGCCGCCATCTATATTAAACAGTTTGGCAGCTTCTTCGTTCACCCAGCTGTTATTGCCGGTATCGTCAATAAAAACAATGCTTTGCGGTACGGTTTGCAAAATAGCGTTAAAACGCACCTTCAATTCTTCGAGCGAATAATAAGTGCGTGCCAGTTTAGCGGTTTCGTTGATCTTGCTGAAGCAGGTGTTGATAAACTCCACAAAATCTTCGCTGAAATCAATATCATTTTGCCATACTAACAGCATATAACTGGTAAAATCCAGCTGTTTTACAGGCAGCATCACCAGCGCGGCCGGCGAATTGAACAGCAAGAGCAACTCAGGCTTAAAAGCCTCGACCGGTAGATGATAAAACCTGGGTTGGAGCCCGTCGTTAAACGCTTCCAGAATTTCGGGGCTCACATATACCGAATCACTATCGTCACTGCCTTTTTGTATCACACGGGCGGTAAGCGCGTCTTCATACTTGATCAGCATAACCTGATCGGCACCTGATGCCTCCTGCAAATAAGCCATGTTACGCTGCATTATGGCTGTCCAATGCTCGTAACTATCGTTTATGCCTAACCGGGCGATAAAATTTAAAGCCCGTTTAGCCCAGTTGATATTGGTATATTGTTGTTGCAAAGCGTTATATAAATGATTTTATGGCCGCTATAACCTGGTCGGGAGCGCTAATGTGCGGAAAGTGGCCTTCGGCATCAACATATAATAATTTACTGTTGCTGATGTGTTGGTTAAGATATTCTGCAACTTCTTGCGGCACGGCAATATCGTGTTGTGTTTGCAGCAGCAGGGTTTCTTTTTGCAGCTTGCCAAGCTCTTTACGCACGTCCGATTCAAATATCACCTTCGCTACTGACAAAGCCACATCCGGCCTGATCTCGCCCAGCGTACGGGCAAAGCTTTCGCCCAGTTCGGGTTGGTCAGGGTTGCCCATGGCTGCTGCTGAAAAGCCGCTTACCCAGGCGTAGTAATTGGTGGTCATGGTTTCGTACATGCTATCCAAAGCGGGCTGGGTGAAGCCGCCTGTGTAGTTTTCGCTCTCATCATTCAAATACCTTGGCGACGCGCCAACAAAAACCACTTTCTTAAATATAGCCGGGTTTTTAACGTTGGCCAGCAGGGTGATCATGGAACTTACCGAATGCGCAATTACAATGGCATCTTCCAGTTGCAGGTCGTTTACTATAGCCAGCAGGTCATCGGCATAACTGTTCAGCTTATTATATTTTATAGGGCTGTAAGCTGCCGGATCGGCATGGCCGCCGCCTACATTATCATATAGCACGAGGCGGTAATCATCTTTAAAAGCCTGTTTCACGGCATCCCATGCGGTTTGGTCAGTACCGAAACCGTGGGCGAAAATGATGGTTTGTGCGGCATCAAGGTAACCCTCAATATTTATGTTATTCTTCTTTTTCAGATGTGAGGTCATAGCACAAAAATTAACCGTATTCGGGGTTTACGTAAAAAAACGAATATAGGTTTCCTCCTGTATAAAACATTAGCGCTAATGCTCTTAAATGAAAATAATATTCGAAATATAGCTGTAAACGAAGGTTTTAATTTTAGGTTAGCCGGAAGTTAAACTTTGTGTAATGTATTTTATTGGGGCGAAACCGCGAATGAATTGATTTTTATGAAGTGAGTATGGTTTGCCTAATAAACACTGTCGGGTACCTGATAATCCATTATAAAATCGGCAATTTCCTGCTGTTCTTCGGTGCTTAAGTGTGTGCCTGTATATGCCCAGGTGCCATTTTCTTTATTAAGATCGATAGTGCCTAAAAAATCGGGATTGTTTTCATCGGAGGGTTCGGGTTTCTTATCGGTGCCATCCTCGGGCAGGAAACCGCTGTTGAATAATTTGTATACGCCGCTATCCCAAATGCCGCGTTCGGTAACTATTTCTATTTGCCTTGCTTGCGTGGTGCCTTCGCCTATTTTTACAATTACCATATCCTTTTGTATTTATTATTAATGGTACAATGCAGGCGCATAGTTGTTTGTATTTGGTTTATTCAGCTTGTGTCGATTGGATGTTTTTAATTCCTTTTTGAGGCTGTAACCGTCAACTAAAGTGTTAAACAAAGCGCATAGTCAACTCACCCGGTCTACGCTTCGCTGGACCTCCCTCTCTTCGGCTTTGCCGTAAAGAGGGGGGAATAAAAAAGCAAAAATCCCTTCTCTCCGCGAGCGGAAAGAAGGGATTCGAAGTTCTTTATTTTGCAAGATCATCCAACCCTCTTTGCGCAGCAGAGAGGGTGGTCCAGCGAAGCGTAGACCGGGTGAGTTAGCTATACGATTCGCTTTTGCCGCAAAGTGCATAGTTGTTTGTATTTCCTTCATTGTGGATAGATAATTTCGGCAATACTGCATACTCCATCGCCTCATTTTCCTATTTTTGCCATCGTGACTGTAAAGAAAAAACCTGCCGCTCCTCCACGTAAAAAACCTGCCGTTAAGCGTAAGCCATCGCCCCGAAAAAAGAAGAAGACCAACAAGATCAACACCAACCTCATTATTGCTCTTACCGGGATAGCGCTCATTTTACTGTCGCCATTTTATTACGGTTATGTGCTCAATACTTTTTCGTCGGCCTGGCAATGGGTGAGGGATTTCGGGAAAGATCCGCATTACCGTACCTACAAAAGCTTCGGTATCAACATCCCTACAAAATATACGGTGCATGGTATTGATGTATCGTACGCACAGGGTAAAATAGACTGGCACAAGGTAAAGGCCATGCAGGAAGACAGTGTGCACATCACCTTCGCGTTTATAAAAGCTACCGAAGGCGTTTTACTGGTCGATCCGTACTTTAAGCGGAACTGGCGCGAGGCGGCCAAAGCAGGCATTATCTGCGGAGCGTATCACTATTTCCGGCCCGAAAAAAGCGGCAAATGGCAGGCTCGTTTCTTTATGCAGAATGTAAACGTAGAGAAAGGCGACATGCCCATGGTAGTTGATGTGGAAACCCTGAAAGGCGCATCACCCGAACAAATGCGTAAAGAGCTGAAAGCGTTTTTAGAAAGCGTGGAAGCCAAAACCGGCACTAAACCTATTATTTATTCGGGTTTGAGTTTTTATAAAGATTACCTGCAAAGCTATTTTGAAGGCTACCGTTTGTGGATAGCCCATTACTATAAACCCGAACTAAAAGCAGGCCGGAATACCCAATGGTTGTTTTGGCAGCACTCCGACAAGGCAAGGGTGAACGGTATTAACCACACGGTTGATTTCGACGCTTTTCACGGCGACTCGATAGCGTTCCGCAATATGCTGATCACCGAGTGATTTAGTCGGCGTATTCCCACGCGCTTTGGTAGGCGTTCATCTTTTCGGCATAGTCAATCAGGTTGGCATAAAACGGCAGAACCGATAGGGTAGAGCTGTCGCCAATGATCACCAGTTTCTTTTTGGCGCGGGTCATGGCCACGTTCATCCGGCGGATATCGGCCAGGAAACCTATCTCGTTATCGGTATTGCTCCGCGTCATGCTGATGTATACCATATCGCGTTCCTGCCCCTGAAAACTATCGACCGTGTTAATCGAGATCTTTTTTAAATACGGTTGCAATGTGGTTGATGCGCTGATGAGTTCGTTAATGGTATAAATTTGCTGCTTGTACGGCGCTATGATGGCTATCGACGGAAATTGCGCCGCCGGGTAATGTTCGTCTAATTGCGTCGCCATCAATTCAAGGTGCTTCAGCAGAAACACCGCCTCTTCGGGATTGGTTACGCTGGTACCTTCCTGTTTTTCGTTAAAGCCGCAGCCCGCAGTATCAATAAACAGCAATGGCCTGTCTTCGTTAAACAGCAAATGTTCTGCAACCGATGGATGGGCGATCAGCCTGTCCTGGTAAAATACGCCCGACGAATAACCCATAATTTGGTTATGCATTCGGTATTGCTCTTCCAGCAGTATTACCGCTTCGGGGTATAGGTTAACGCATTTCTCAAACAGGGTAGTACCTAATCCGTTTCGGGCGGCCTGTATTGATTTTATGGTAGGTTGCAGCTGACAATGATCGCCCGCTAAAATTACTTTTTGCGCTTTGATGATGGGAATCCAGCAGGCAGGTTCAAGCGCTTGCCCGGCTTCATCAATTACAACGGTGTTAAATTTTAAGTGCCTTATGGTGTAATGGTTTGCGCCCACCAGCGTGGCGGTAATTACCTGCGCTTTTTCTATTACATCGTCAATAATAAACTGTTCGGCATCGTCGGCTGCCTTAACCAGTTTACGGGCTTCGTTAAACAGGGCATTGCGCTGGTCGCGCTCGGCTTTGCCGAAACTGCGTTTGTATTTATGCGCCATGTTTTTGTACTCGCCTGCCTGTTTGCGCAGCTTTTTAATTTCCTTGCTATCCTTATGCTGGGTAGTTTGATGATCGAGCGTGAGGCTCATCAACCTTTCAGATACCCTTGCCGGGTTGCCGATGCGCAGCACATTAAGGCCTTGTTCGCTTAGCTTTTCACTTAACAGATCAACGGCGGTATTGCTGGGCGCTACTACCAGTAATTGTTTTTTGCCATGCTGCAAGAGTTGTTTAATGGCTTGTACAATGGTGGTGGTTTTACCCGTTCCGGGCGGACCGTGCACTATAGCCAGATCCTTAGCCGAAATGATCTTATCAACCGCCGCCTGCTGCGATGCATTGAGGTTAGTAACCGCTATCGGCAATTTTTCATCAGTAAATGCCGGTGCTATATTGCCCGTCAACACGTTGATGAGGTGCCCTTCGGGTTTGCTTTGCATGGCGGCGGCTTGTTTAAGCGCCTTCTGCATTTCCTGGTAAGTATTATCGTCGAACAACAGGTCGATGCCCAGTTTACCGTTGCGGGTCCAATCGGGCAACTCGTCGGTATTGAGGGTGAATTTTAACCGGGTATTATTTTGGTATACAACGGTACCTTCAATACGGTCGTTTTTAGCATCGTGATTGGAGAATAAGGCCACAGGCACCCCTGTACGAAACTGGTGCGCTATATCATGATGGGTGGTACGTTCAACCTCTACCTGCAAATAATCACCACGCCCCAGTTCAGTATCCCTTATGGCAACAGGGTACCAGGTAATGCCGCTTCCGCGACGATCAGCCGCTGATGATGTTTCAGTAAGTTTCAGATATTGGCTGCGATCCTCATCCCATTCCATCTTCAACAGATCAGCCTGCTCCTTAAAATAATCCATCCGCAAATATATTAATGCTTTGCGAGTGTAGCCGGGCGAAATAGTTATTTACCGATTAGTGTAATTCAGCAAATGGAAATTACTGTGTCATTGCTGTGAGGTACGAAGCAATCTCGTAGCTATTTAGGTTTGCTCTGTATACGACGGGATTGCTTCGTCGTTCCTCCTCGCAATGACAATTTTTTATATCCAATCAAAAGATTTCTTAAACATTGACAATATAATCCACCACTTGCTGTTGCTCTTCATGGCTTAGCAAATCTCCTTCGTAATGCCATTTCGCGTTGCTTTCTGTGGTTATCTTTCCTAAGTAGTCTGGGTTGGCCGCGTCGGCCAGGTCGTTGTTTTCTTTGCCTATTTCCAGCGGTTCGGTAAAGAGGATGGTTTTATCGTCGAAGGCGCTTTTGTATAACTTGTAAACGCCTGTTGCATGCACTTGTTCACCGGGGCTTTTTTCAATTACCGGTTCAATAATCAATTTTCTTTCACTGCCATCGGGGCTAATTACTGTAAAGGTTACGGGGTTGATCATGGGGGCTTGCTTTGCGTTACAATATCAGGACAATTTTATAAATAATTTGTTTCCGTAAAGCCAAGATATGATTACAAAGAGAGATTGAAAAAGTTGAAATATAAAGCATATATTGTAAATATGTACATACATTTATACATTGTTTATTCCTAACTTTTTGGCTATATCGATATGAAAATAAGAGTATTTACTTTTTTGCTGATTTTAACCGGGGTGCAAACTTCATTGGCGCAAATTAAAACCAAGAAGCCTGTGCGCAGGGAGGTTATAATAGCTTTAAAATATGTAGGAAATTACGGATTAGGAGATAAAGCGACTACCACTCAATTTGATGATAAAGGCAATAAAATTGTCAAGGCTAATATGCAGGGTGATAATTTGTTTTGGATGCTGATTCCGTACGATAAAAACCAACCTAACAATTTTCATTGGCCGCTAAATACATATCTGAATGAATTACATGCAGAACCTTATCAATATTTATACAAAGATATTTTCTTGATAAATGATATTAACCAAAATGGGATCTATCAAGCTTTTTGCAACGAGTATAAACTTAACAAACAAAAGCTCATTAAAGATCAACCTAAACCGGAAGAATTTGCTTCCGGATGGAAAAATAACGATGTATACCTGATGCAAACCAAAAGCGGCGCAGTAGCTAAAATGTGGATCATTGATGCCTTGTGGGATGAATATACAGTAAATGACAAGCCGCAGTTTTTTAAGGGACTATATCCTCGTACTTTGAATTTTGAAAACTATCACATATTTACCCTCAAAACTATCATCAGTTTAAAGCCCGTCATCGGCACTGATAATGATGAAGACAATGCATGCATATTGGTAAAGAAAGATGCAGCGTTAATTCCCTTTGAAAAACCAAAAGGCAGATAGGGATGGATTTTTTATGCCGATATTTCATGAATTGGCAAATTTCAAGATTCGGCACCCTTAAGTGCTTATGTAAGCTGATTGTCTCCGACTCATTTCTCTCGAATTATTAACAGATTTTATCCTCGACGATCACTTATTGTCTTGTATTTAAAGATCATCTGATTCCCCTGTAGACGATCATCAGCCCAAAACATTTTAAATAAAATGCACCTTGTGATATTTGCCTGACACAAATTTTGTGATGATAACACAATTATGACAAAACCCGTTTTCAATGTCATGGAGGCGTAAAATAGGTTTAAATACGTCAACTTGGTTTACTAATATCGTCAACTTGGTTTACATTTGTACTGTCGTTTTAAACGTTATGAATACACCAGTACACATCAGCAACACAAGCACAACACGCACCCCGGTAAGCGGTGGCAGCAGCTTGCTAAAAAATACCACTAATTACGTAGTAGGTGCTTTGGGCGAAGGCCTTAAGCAGAATTTTTTAGGCGCTGATATCAACATGGAGTTTTTAACGCTTACCATTCGCGTAATGGCATCGGCATCAATAAAAACAATACAGCAAAAAGTAATAAAGCCCATCGCGGCCAAAACACGCACGGCTGTAAAATACCCATCACTTAGTCAACCAGCATTTTAACAACCACCAACACAATTTAGTAATGAAACAGTTTTTCGCCTCCACCATACATAGAAGCCTTACGGTGATAGCCCTCGTGCTGGCATCGTTTACAACAAGCTTTGCCCAAACAACGGTAAAGGGGGTAGTTACCGACGCCCGCACACATGAAGCTATGGCTTATGTGTCTGTCGCTTTTGCCGGTACCTCACAAGGTATGAGCACCGACGGACAAGGCCACTACAGCTTAACCACCAACGCAACCGACCGTAAGCAGATACAGGTATCTTTTGTGGGTTACCGCACCGTGTTAAGAGATATTGAGGTAGGTAAAGATCAAACCATCAATATAGCATTAACCGAAGAACGTAATAACTTAGCCGAAGTGCTTATTAAATCGGGCAAGAAGAAGAAATATACCAACAAGAATAATCCCGCTGTTGAACTCATTCGCCAGGTTATTGCCCACAAAGCGCAAAACCAGGTAGAAAACTATAACTACGCCGAGTACAAACAGTACGAAAAGATGGCCTTTTCGTTAAGTAACCTGTCGGATAAATTCAGGCAGCGCCGGGTATTTAAAAACTACCAGTTCCTGTTCCGCGAGCAGCAAGATTCAACAGCTATCGGCGGTAAAACATTGCTGCCGCTTTATATGGAAGAAAAGCTATCGAGCAATTACTTCCGCAAAGCGCCTTATGTTAAAAAGCAAATAATTGAAGCCAACAAACAGGTAAAGTACGATGAGAACTTTGTTGATAACCAGGGTTTGGCCGCATACTTTAACCGTATGTACCAGGATATCAATATTTATGATAATAACGTATCCTTATTGAGCAACCAGTTGTTGAGCCCTATTGCCAATAACTCTCCCGATTTTTACAAGTTCTTTATTACCGATACGCTTAAAGATCAATCGCCAAAACTGATTGAGTTGAGCTTTACTCCGCGCAACACCAATAACATGCTGTTTGAGGGTAAAATATACATCACCATGGATGGCAACTATGCCGTGCAAGGCGCGTTCTTAACCGTTAATAAAAACATCAACCTCAACTTTGTGCGCCAAATGGAGGCCTCGCTATCATTTGAGAAAAACAATGATGGCCGTTACCACCTGAGCCAAAGTAATCTGCGTATCGATTTCGGTTTGAACAAAAACAAAGGCGGCGGTATCTTCGGTGAGCGTTTGGTTACCATTAACGATTTTGTGATCAACACCCCACGTCCTAAAGAAACTTACGATGGCCCTGCACAGGTGTTTGTTTCAAATGCGGAGAAAAAGGATGACCTGTACTGGACAGCAAGCCGCCCTGTAAAGCTGGATTCGGCATCAGCCATGGTGTATAAAAACATTGATAGCCTGCAAACTATCCCATCGTTCAGGCGTACTATGGATATTGCCACGCTGGTATTGGCCGGTTACAAAAACTTCGGTCCGTTTGAGGTTGGCCCTATCAATACATTTTATAGCTTTAACCCGGTAGAAGGTTTCCGCGGCAGGTTAGGCGGTCGTACCACTACCTCGTTAAGCACACGCTACTATTTTGAAACTTACGGCGCTTATGGTGCAAAAGACGAACGTTTTAAGTACTTTTTAAGCTCAACATATTCGTTAAATAACAAGTCGATCTATTCATTCCCTCAAAACTACATCAGGGCAAGTTTTCAGCACGATACAAAAATACCGGGACAAGAGCTGCAATTTGTTCAGGAGAGTAACTTCTTCCTGTCGTTTAAAAGGGGCGATAATGATATCTGGTTATACAACGACATTTTCAGGTTTGATTATGTGCACGAGTACCTGAACCACTTCTCGTACGCGGTTGGCTTTAAAAAATGGAACCAAAGCCCTGCCGGCGCCTTATTGTTCCAAAACCTGATGCCGAACGGCGAGCTTAACAATGTAGGCTTGATCCATACTACAGAGCTGTCGTTACAACTGCGTTACGCTCCGCATGAGAAGTTTTATCAGGGCAAATTATACCGTACGCCAATTCCTGATAAGTACCCGATTTTTACATTAAACTATACACAGGGTATTAAAGGTTTCTTTGGCGGCGATTACAGCTATTCAAACCTGGTAGGTAATATCAGCAAACGTTTCTACCTGTCGCAATTAGGTTATACCGATATTACTACCGAGGGTGGTTACCTGTTTGGCAAAGTGCCTTTCCCGTTGCTGGATATTCACCACGCCAACCAAACTTATGCGCTGCAATTACAATCGTACAACCTGATGAACTTTCAGGAGTTTGTGAGCGACCACTACGCCAGCATATTTATTGACCATAACTTTAACGGTTACATTTTTAACCGCGTGCCATTGCTTAAAAAGCTGAAACTGCGTGAGGTTGTTAGCTTTAAGAGCCTTTGGGGCGGTGTAAGAGATGAGAACAACCCTGCGTACGATCATTCGTTACTACGCTTCCCTAATGCGGGCGGCGGTACCTATTCGTTAGGTTCAACACCGTATATGGAAGGCAGCGTGGGTATAGGAAATATATTTAAACTGATACGTGTTGACCTTGTTAAAAGGTTCACTTATCTCGACCACCCGGGCGCGCCGGAGTGGGGCGTAAGAACCTTAGTGAAATTTGATTTTTAATTGTAGTTTAGTAAACCGGGTTGACGTATTAAATACACAACGGTATAATAATTGCATATTATAATCATATAGTTTTTTAAACACCCTGTTAGTTTAAATATTCAGCGGAGAAAGATAATGAATACACAGAACGAGGATAGTAAGAGAGTTGCATGTAAGCTGGTTTATTTGCTTAAACGCTTTACCGATCAGTGGATGGATAAACGTTTGTGCAGTGTGGGGCATCCAGGATTTAATAATTCGCACCTGCCTTTGTTAATGAGTATTGGCACTACAGGTATATCAAACAGCGCGCTTGCCGGCAAGCTTAACGTAACCAAGCAGGCTACCAGTAAGGTAATTAAAGAACTGGAGAACATACACCTTGTTAAAAGCGAAAAAAGTGCTAATGACGCGCGTGTAGCCATGTTATACCTTACCAACGAGGGCGAAAGCTTTTACCAGAACGTAAAGAAACAGGTGTTTGAATTAGAAGACGAATATAAAAAAGTAGTAGGAGTTAAAAATTACGAGATAGCTATAGATGTAATGCTGAAGCTGATCACTTTTCACGAAGAAAATAACTGTGTTTAACAATAAGAGGCTGGTTTAATACAAACTGATAACCTGCTTTATATTCAAAGACACATCCTATATATCGCCCGGCCGTGGTTTACCCACCGGCCGTTTTTTTTGCTTTATAGTTTCACTCATCCTGACATCGCTTTGCTCGTCGTCCCTCTCTACGTAAACGTAAAGAGGGATTTTTGATTTTAGTATCAATAACCCTCTTTGAGCAAAGCTCAGAGAGGGTGGTCCAGCGAAGCGTAGACCGGGTGAGTCAATCGTAAACTACACTATAAATAGTATCGATATAACGCTGATCAATAAATGGAAAACGCCCATCACCAGCCTGTCCGACTGTTCATCGTTCAATTTGTAATCGAGCGGGTTTATCTTTAGTTTGCGTAGTATTAAAATACCCGATACACCTGTTATCAGGGTTAAGCCAATTACCAGAAATTGGGTCTTATCGTAAAAATTCTCGGCCATATCACTTATCTTTTAGGTAGCCTGGTCAGTTACAGGAATATAATTAATACATATTTATATCTAAATATTATAAAGTATAGTATTTATTGTGTTCATTATAATAAACGTGTTCACTTTGTTCATTCTGCCCTTTTTGAGCTCGAAACGGCAATTCTCACTTAACTTTCCAATAAATAAGACCGTATTAAACGGAGCATCAAAATGCCTGCGATGCGTATGATTTCAACAGCGGGAATTTAATAAGGATAGCTGCGATTGATAAGGCTGGTTTTGAAAAACATCTAATCACTATATGATATGAACAACGGAGACATCTTAGCCGATAAACTTGACTTTACATACAAAAAGGAGGAAGGCCCGGGTGAAGTACGAAATTTGGTGGCTATATGCCGTAACTACTGGTACTTGTTTGTACTAAGTTTAATTGTTTGCCTTGGTGCCGCGTTCTTTTATGTGCAATACGCCCCCAACCAGTGGAATATATTGAGTAAAGTAATTGTTGAGGAAGATAATAACTCACCGGCTAAATCGCTTACTAATGGTTTAAATGCCGATATGGCCTCGATATTCGATATGAAGAACAGTGCCGATAACGAGGTGAAGATTTTGCAATCGCGCGGATTACTGAAAACGGTTATAGCCGATATGCAGCTTAACGTGCATGTGTATGATGATAATGGTTTAAGGCAGCACGAATTATTTGACGAAGCTCCTTTTACCGTTACTATGGATTACAAATCTGATTCGTTAAAGCTGGATGGATATAAGATAATAGTAACCGATGCAAGCCACTACCAAATAGGCAAGTTGAAAAGCGACAATCTGGAAAATGCCACTTTTGGTCAGCCCGTATCGTTTGATCATTATAATGTTACCCTCAACAAAACAAAATACTTTCAGCCGCAGGGCGATTATAAACTGGTTGTAAAAACCATTAAACAAACAGAGAAAGAACTTTCTTCGGCTTTCGCGGTAGGGTTGGATGATAAGCAAGCCACCGTGATTAACCTGCAATTAAGCTACAATAATCCTAAACGGGGTGAGCAGGTACTTGAAAAACTAATGGAAGTTTACCTGCGAAACAACCGCGCCAACAAGATCCGTATTGCCGATAGCACCATGAAGTTCATCAACACCCGTTTGGCGGTGGTTGGTACCGAACTGAATAATGCCGAAAAAACACTGGAACAATACAAGGTAAAAAACAAAATATCAGACATTAACGCCCAGGCCAAGGCATTGATAACCGGTGCCGACGAATATCAGGGCAAACTGAATGATAACGAGGTGCAATTGGCTATAGCTAACGATTTGTACAAGTACGTTAACGATGGCAATAATCCGCAGGTTGTACCAAGCTCGCTTATCACCAAGGATATGGCATTTGGTACGGCTATAAACGGCTATAACGAAATGCTGCTGCGCAGAGAGCAACTGAAATTGACATTAACCGAATCGAGCAATATTATCAAGAACCTCGATCAGCAAATTGAGCTGGCCAGGCTTGCGCTGATGTCGAGCCTGAAAAATTACAGACAGAGTTTGCAGGTATCGTTGTCGGCCTTTAAAAGGCAGAACGCCACCATTGAAGGTAAAATATCAAGCGCCCCTGTTAAAGAACGAATCTACCTGGACTACGCCCGCCAGCAAAGCTTGAAGCAGGATCTTTACCTGTTCCTGCTGCAAAAGCGTGAAGAGACGGCCATCTCGCAAACGGCTACGCTGGCCAGCTGCCGGGTGCTTGATGAAGCCGAAAGCATTGATGAGCCATTCGCCCCCAAAAAATCACTGATCTATATGATCGCTTTGTTTGCCGGGGTATTTATACCGGCTGCGGGTTTAAGCGCCAAGGAGATCTTTAACATCCGCATCAATACCAAATCAGATATTGAGAAACATACCAATGTGCCGCTGCTGGGCGAAATCAGCCGCAATGTAAACCGTAAAAAGTTGTTGGTGTATAACGATAACAGGTCTATCATATCTGAAGAAATAAGGGCCTTGCGTACCAGTTTAAAATACGTTACCGAAAAAGGAAAGTGTAATGTGATCCTGTTCACCTCCAGCATGAGCGGCGAGGGTAAATCATTCATCTCGCTTAATTTGGGTAACTCCATCGCGCTTTCGGGCAAAAAAGTTGTATTGTTAGAGCTCGACTTACGTAAACCACGCCTGCTCGAAAATATTGGGGTTGATAACAATTACGGCTTCACCAATTATGTAATATCAAGCGAAAAGAATGCCATTGATAAACTCATCAAGCCATCAACCTTTAACGATAATTTCTCTTTCATCTCATCGGGCCCCATACCGCCAAACCCGGCAGAACTGCTGATGAGCGACAAGTTGAAAACATTGATAGATGACCTGAAAACCCGTTTCGATTATGTGATTATTGATACAGCCCCGGTAGGCATGGTATCTGACGCGCTGATTATTGAGGAGTTTTCCGACATTACTTTTTACGTGGTAAGGCAAAACTACACGCTCAAATCGCAGCTGGGAATAGTGAACGATCTGCACAAAACTAAAAAGGCAAAACACCTGTACCTTATAGTAAATGATATCGAAATTAAAAAGAATAGCATAACAGGCTATGGCCACGGTTATGGTAATTACGGCTACCAAATACCCGAACCAACCAGCAACAAGTTTTCGGCACTGATAAAAAGATTAAAGCCGGTAACCAGATAAAGTAAACTTTATGCTGCAAACTATCCAAACCAATCTCCACCGTTATTTTAACAGGGGGCACGAGCGTTCTTTAAAAACAAAAAAGAACATCGTAAAATCCATCCTGTTAAAAGGCGGCAGTGTGGCCGTTTCTCTTACACTGATACCGCTTACTATCCATTACATTAATCCAACCCAATATGGTATTTGGCTTACGCTAAGTTCTATTATTACCTGGGCAGGGCTGTTTGATATGGGGCTGGGTAATGGCCTGAAAAATAAGCTCACCACCATGATCACGCTGGGCGATGTCTCGGGAGCACGCAGTTATATAAGTTCTACTTATGCGCTGCTGTTTATCATCGCTTTGCTGATGTTTTTGGTGTTTTATTTTGTAAACCCGTTTATCGACTGGCGTACGGTGCTCAATGCCAAAGGTAGTTCAGGCGCGGAGTTGAGTCGTGTGGTGCTGATCGTGTTCGGTTGTTTTTGCTTTCAGTTTGTTATTCAGTTGATTAACAATGTGCTAACGGCTAACCAAGTGCCTGCAAAGGTAGCGCTGATAAGCCTGATAGGGCAGATCTGTTCGCTGGCGGCTATCCTGGTACTCACCAATGTAAAACAAGGTACACTGACAGATCTGGTGATCGTAATAGCGGGTATCCCACTGGTGGTTTTAATATTTGGCAGTATATGGTTTTACCGCGGCGAATACAAGCACATTGCGCCTGGGTTTAAATACGTGAATTTTAAATATGCCAGGCAGTTACTGGCCGTAGGCAGTGCTTTCTTTATTATTCAGATCAATGCGCTGGTGTTGTACGAAACGGATAATATCGTTATAACACAGTTGTTTGGCCCTAAAGAAGTAACCACGTTTAACGTAGCGTACAAGCTGTTTTCTATTATCTTGATGTTCTTCGTAATTGTGATCACCCCGTTTTGGAGTGCCTTTACCGAGGCCTATACCAAAAACGATTATGAGTGGATTCGCAACGCGGTGAACAAGATCAACAAATTGTGGCTGGTATTGAGTTTTTGCTCGGTGCTACTGCTTATTGTATCGCCATGGCTGTACAAGGTATGGCTGGGTAAAAGCATTACTATGCCAATAACGCTGTCAATAGCCATGTGCCTGTACACCATCACCATTATTTGGCAAGCTATACACGTGCAGTTATTGAATGGCATAGGTAAAATAAAGTTGCAGGTGTATTTGGGGATAATAGGGTCGATAGTCAACATCCCGCTATCCATCTTTTTAGGCCGGCTGCTGGGTATAGCAGGTGTTACGCTGTCAAACATCATTCTGTTTGTCATTATGGGCATAACTTTTTCTATCCAAACAAATAAAATAATTAACCGTACCGCTACCGGCATTTTTAATGCTTAGCGTGCTTTGAATAAACAGGTATAAATATTTAGCGTATGAGCCCGATTTATTTCATCAGGAAGATTTACAGAGGATTACGGTTTTTGTATTATAAACTGTCGCGGGGGTACTCGTGGCTTATATCCTGCTTTAAGTTTTACCTTAACGGGGTCGATTTTCAACGAGATTTTGTAGGCTATGGTATCCCCATTTTAGATATAAACATGAAGGGGAAGTTCAGCATCGGTAAAAAATTCTGGTTCAACGGCGGTAAATACCATGCCATGGGGGGCAGGCAGCAGCAATGCTATTTTGTAGTAGCTGCCGGCGGCGAACTTACCATAGGTAACAACGTAGGCGTAACCTCGGTAGCCATTATTTGCCACAACAACATCAGCATTGGCGATAACGTGAAAATAGGCATCAATACCGTGATATACGATACTGACTTCCACTCGCTGTACGCCGATATGCGCAAAAGCATTCCCGAAAGGTTAGATGGTGTAAAAACCAAACCGGTAGTAATAAAAGAGGGTGCTTTTATAGGCGGACACACCACCATATTAAAAGGGGTAACCATAGGTAAAAATTCAATAGTTGGCGCGGGGTCGGTGGTGTTTCAAAGCATTCCCGATGAGCAGATATGGGCGGGCAATCCGGCGGTTTACATCCGCGATACATCGCCTTATTATCAACCGGCTTTTAAAACAGCATAAAATGGCACAAAGAGTATATCCGCTTTTATTATTGGTATTGATACTGGCATCGTACTTTCACATGCAGGCTATTGTACTGGCTATAGCGCTGTTTATAATTGCCATGCCCATGCAGTGGCATTTTACCGCCATAAAAATGGCCCGCTTGTTCGCGGTGTTATTGCTGCCTTCGGTATTGGGCCTTATTGCCGGGTATAAAAACGATAACTACCTAATTATAAAAGATTTTTACTACTTCCTGATGCCGGTGCTCTTCATCGCGTCGGGCATAGTGCTGGCCTGCCGTATCACTATCGAAAGCTTTTTGAAAACGCTGGTTGTGGCGGGTACAGTAGTAACGGGTTTGGTTACGGCTATATCGGTATCCTACGTAGGCTTTGGCGCGCTTACCGATCCTTATTCGGCGCATTATGCCATTGGTATAGTGGGTACGCCGGGGCCGCCCATAGCATTCGCGTGTTTGCTGCTTACTTATAAGTTTAATATCAGGCTGTATAAACCTATGATGTTTAACGCCCTGGTGGCCATTAACGCGTTCGGTATCTACATGTTCGCGTCGCGTACTTATCTCATCATTACGTTATGCTTCCTGTTTTTACTGGTGGCCGATAAAATGAAGAAGGTATGGATACTGCCAATCATCTTTATCATCGCAAGTATATTCATCGTGTTGCCGTTCAACTTATTGCAGGGCGATTCATCCAATCCCTTCGTAAATAAAATACTGCACTCTTTCTCTGAAATGAGCATCGGCGAATACAATACCGAGCAGGATATCAATACCAAATACCGTGGTTACGAATCATTTATGGCACTAAAAGGTTATGCCGAAGGCGATGTGAAAGACTGGATCTTCGGCGGTCTGGGTAAACTGATCGACCTTAAAACCTTTGTGCGCCTGGGCGAAGATTCTGATTTTCAGTTTATCCCCGTGCTGCATAATGGCTGGCTGTATATACTGGTAAAAACGGGTATTACGGGTGTAATGGCCTACATTATTGTATTCTTCACCCTCATTGCCATCAACTGGAAAAAATATGCCGATGCGCGCGGAAAGCCTGTAATACGCCTTTTTGCCGCCTTAACGGTGGGCTGTATACTTAGTCTGCTGCTTACCAATTACATAGTTACCGCGTTTTTTAATGTGGAGATGAGCATCATCATGATAACGCTGGGCTATAGTTACCTCAACTTCCACTCGCTGCTGTTTAAGCTGAAGGAGATGGAAAAACCAATTGAAATAAAAGTAACCGGGTTTCAGGCCTCTTAGCTATTAGATATATGAAACAGACAAACACCAATCCTGTAAAAGTTACGATAATAACCATCGTATACAATGCCGAAGCAACTGTTGAAGAAACCATATTGAGCGTGATAGGGCAAACCTACCCGAATATAGAATACATTGTAGTTGACGGTGGCTCTACCGATGGTACACTGGCCATTATAGAGAAATACCGCAACAAGATCAGCCGTTTCGTATCCGGCCCGGATAAGGGTATTGGCGATGGTTTTAACAAAGGAATTGCCATGGCCACAGGCGAGTGGATAGGCATGATCAATGCCGACGACTGGTACACCTCAAACGCGGTAGAAGTAATGATGGATAATGTAACCCCGCAGGATGTGGTTTGCTGCGGCAATATTATGTTGGTGGGTAACAATGGTTTTGAGAAGGAGAAAAAGAGCAAGGTGGGTTGGCTCAACTTCGGTATGTATATTATGCACCCAACCTGTTTTGTAAGACGCGAGGTTTATCAGGCAGTCGGCAATTACGATATAGGCCTAAAAATAGCCATGGACTTTGATATGTTTTTACGTATAAAACGTAAAGGTTTCAAAATAAGATATATAGATAGTTTGATTGTGTACATGCGCACCGCCGGTGTAAGCAGCGATACCGCTAAAATGCACCGTGAAGAACTGGCCGTAATGCGCAGGCATTTGCGCGGTTTAAATTACATCAGTTCGTACGTGTTCAATTATCTGAACCGCCTGCGCTGGCGCTTTGTGTACAACGATCCTTTCAGAACGCAATTAAACTAACGCTATTAGCCTGTGAAAAAAAAGATACTGATATCGGCTTATGCTTTATCCCCGGTGAAGGGGTCGGAGTTTGCGGTGGCCTGGAACACGGTTACCAAACTGGCCGATCATCATGAACTGTGGGTACTGTACGGCATGTCTGATGATCACATGGGCGATACGCAAACCATGCGGCAGTATATTATCGACCATCCGCTGCCATCGGTTCATTTTATTGAGGTGCGCGGGAGTTGGCTGGCCAATACCATTAACCTGCTGAACAAGGTTGGCTTGGGCTGGTTCTTTTATTTCGCTTATTATTTATGGCAAAAGGAGGCTCTAAAAACAGCCCGCGAAATTTTAAAAAGGGTTGATATTGATGTAGTGCACCAACTGGGGCCTATTGGTTTTCGTGAGCCGGGTTTTTTGTGGGAACTGAATAAACCAATGGTTTGGGGGCCGATAGGCGGGATGATATTCACAGATGAACGCCTGTTGCAGGGCAAAGCTCTATTAACCCGGTTAAAGTTTCGGTTAAAGAACAGTATTAATACCTATCAGCTTAATTCGGGCCGAATAAGAACTGCTTTTGAAAAGGCCGATGTATTGTTCACCTCCACGCAATCGGGCAGGGAAATAGTGAAAGAAAAGTTTGAGAGGGATAGCTATTACTTACCAGAGGTAGGCATTTTAAAGCAAATGCCTTTTGATCGCGATAAGTTTAAAAATATTGCAGACGGAAAGGTAGAACTGGTATGGTCTGGCAGTCATATTGAACGTAAAAACCTGGAATTATGCCTTGATGCACTGGCTAAGGTTAAAGCGAGCAACTGGGTACTCAATGTATTAGGCAGCGGTCCGCTTACCGAAAAACTGAAACTCAAAGCAAGCCAATTAAATATAGGCGACCGCATTAAATGGCATGGCCACTTAAAACGGGAAGAGGCTATAAACGTAATGGCGCAATCGCATCTACATATTATTACCAGTATTGCCGAAGATAATACTACCGTAATATTTGAGGCCATGAGCTTTAACGTACCCACGCTGGCGCTTAACCATTGCGGCATGCGTGATGTAATTTGCGATAGCTGCGGCATCCGTATAGATATAGACGACCGCGATATGATGGTGAACAATTTGGCTGTGGCTTTAAACGGATTACTCACCAATCCGCAACGCTTGGAAATACTGGCCAAAAACACAGGTATTTGCGCCGATTCGCACAGCTGGGATAAACGATTGGTACGGTTAGAGAATATGTACAACGAGGCAATTTCATTGCATAACGAGCGTAAACGGGTTCCTGAAATATTAATGGCATAACCAAATGAAGTTGGACTTAAACAGCAAGATAAAATTAGGTATCGATGCCAAATGGTTCTTCGAGGGGCCGCCGAGTGGTAACATGGTGGTAAAAAACCTTGTAGACGAAATTATACGCAACAACCGTGGCCGCTATGATATTTACCTGCTGCTTACCCAAAAATCGAAAGCGCAGGCCATTGCACATTTCCCGGCAGGGATAAACCTTATTTTTTTGCCAAACGTGCCCAACCTGTTATCCAACATGCTCATCATTCCTTACGTGGCCTGGAAACATAATATCGAAGTAATGCTGTTTCAAAATTTCAGCAGTTTATGGTCGCTGGGTTTGTATACTATTGCCTATATACATGATGTGCTGTTTCTCGATCATCCTCAATATTATACCAAAGCCGAGCTGCTTTACTTTAAAAACATGAAGTACCTCGCCGCCCGTGCGGATATGATCATCACCATATCGGGTACGGAAAAGGAGCGACTGGTAAAAAATCATGTATCCAGCGAAAACAAAACCGCTGTGGTGTATCATGGTATAAACGATCATTTCAAAACATTATCCAGCTACCCCTTGCAGCAAATGGACGATGTAGCCCGCAAGTATAATTTGCCCGGCCGCTACTTGCTGTGTGTGGGGAGGGTGAACATCCGAAAAAATTTGATCAGCCTGGTGAAAGCGCTGGCATTGATAGATGACCCGGCTATTAAACTGGTGATCGTGGGTGAACAGGGCAGCATTAATTCGCAAATTGAAGACCATATTGAAGCCGGCAATTTAAAGGATAGGGTAGTGTTCACCGGGCATGTACCCGAGGAAGACCTCTACCTGATCTACGCCCGGGCGACAATCTTTTGTTTTCCATCATTTGCCGAGGGCTTTGGTTTACCGCCTTTGGAGGCCATGCAATGCGGCGTGCCCGTAGTGGTATCAAACCGCACGGCTATGCCCGAGGTATGCGGCGACGCGGCGGTTTATATCGACCCGGATAGCACTTTCGATATCGCCCACAAAATAAATAACCTGCTAAACGATGTAGATTATTACCGCCAAAAGGTTACCGAAGGTATCAACCACGCTAAAAACTTTACCTGGGAACGTTCGGCTAATAAAATCCTCAACATAATTGATAACGCGTATGTTAATTGAAAAGATCATACGCAAACTAAAAGGCAACCCCGATTATAAGTGGGAGAACAGCTACAGCCTGAAGGAATTATTCGTGATCCTGTCGGGGCGCTTTAGCCAGTTGCTGCGTGGGGCATGGGGCAAAATGTTCTTCAAAAGCTCGCACGGTCTGGTGTTTATGGGTTCAAACGTGGTGATCAAACATGCCTACCTGTTTTCGGCAGGCACCAACCTGATACTGGAGGATAATGTGTATGTTAACGCTTTATCGTTCGATGGTATCAATATCAAAAACAATGTTTCCATAGCCCGCAACTGCACCATTATTTGCACAGGGGTAATATCGCAAAAAGGCAAAGGCATTACCATTGGCGATAACAGCGGCATTAACGCGGGCACATATTTAGCCGGGCAGGGGGGAATTGAAATAGGGGATAACGTGATCATAGGGCCTGGGGTAAAGATATTTTCAGAGAACCATAACTTTTCCGATCTGCATGTGAACATTAAAGACCAGGGTGTATCGCGCAGCGGGGTTACTATCAAAAACAATTGCTGGATTGGTGCCGGTGTAACCATTTTAGCCGGGGTTACCATTGGCGAAGGTTGCGTTATAGCAGCGGGCAGTATCGTAACCAAATCGGTAGCGGCAAATTCGGTAGTGGCAGGTGTGCCGGGTCGGGTATTAAAAAGCCGCAAAGAACTAAACAGCAGGGATATCCCGGTATAATATTAATTACAGATACAGTATAATGAGCAACGGTTTCAATAAGTTTAAAGGATCATGCCTGTTTATCGCCTGCGGCTTTATCAGTTGGCTGCCGTTTCACACATTGCGTATTGGGCTGTTGCGTTTGTTAAAAGCAAAAATAGGCAGTCGGGTGGGTATTTACAGGGGCTTTGAAGTACGTAGTCCATGGAAGTTGCGGGTGGGCAATAGCTCTATCATAGGTCATAACGCCCTGCTTGATGCCCGCATGGGTTTGCATATAGGCAGTAATGTGAACATCAGTAACGAGGTAATGATATGGACACTGCACCACGATTATAATACTACCGATTTTGCGCAGGTAGGTAAAACGGTAGTAATTGAAGATTATGCCTGGCTATGCTCACGTTCGGTAATTTTACCGGGAGTAACCATTGGCAAGGGCGCAGTTGTAGCCGCGGGGGCGGTGGTTACCAGAGATGTGCAGCCTTACACCGTGGTAGGCGGCATACCGGCCAAACCCATAGCCAAACGAATGGAAGATCTTACTTATGATCTGGGCGATGCCATATTGCCCATCATATAACAATCCGGTTTAAAGCTTCCAGCTGATATTTGACTTGAGTACCCGCATAGGGTTTCCGCCAAAAATATTGTTTTCGCCCACCAGTTTTTTGGTCACCAGCGAATTAGCCGCCACAATACTTCCCGAAGGGATAACAGAACCTTTTAATATAGTACAACGGCAACCCACCCATACTTTGTCGCCAATAATTACTTCTTTAGGATGATTGAATACTTCGCCGTTCTCGTCGAATATATGGTGAAAGTCAGTATCCATAACTAATGATTCCCATGAGATGCCGCTTTGGTTACCTATCTCTATCTTTTTGGCGGCTACCAGCGCGCACTCTGTGCTCATGTTAAAATCTTCGCCTATAATCAGCTGTCCCTCGGGGCCAACATTGATCTTGCAGCCGTGCATAATAAAGGCCCTGCCGTTAAATACCACTTCGCCGTAAACCTCCCAAATAGCCCGCGACCGCTTAAAATCAGATATGCCGATGCGACCGTAGCCAATTTGTACCATGGCCGTTTTAATGGGGCCGTTCAGCGTAACCTTTCCCTGGGTTTTGTATAAGTATACATTGTTTGATATAAATACAGGCAGCTTAACAGCGGTTTTAAAAGGGAAGTATTTCAGGTTGAAAACAATGGTTTTAAGATTGATCCTTTTCAGCAGTTTCAGCACCTTGCTCATACGTTGATAGTTGTTTAATGTAGCTATACTTTAATTATACCACAATTTATTTACAACTCCAATTCGGCATAATATCTATTCTATTCGCCTGTGAACAAATTCATTCAGTTTGTTCATAACAGCCTGAAACACGGCATTTAAGGGCTTTCGTCCGTATAATTATTAAACTTTTGAAGCCGGGGGATAACACATCATCAGGTACTCAAAAATAGTAATTAATTATATCCGTGAACTAAAACATTTGAGAATATGCGTATCGCCATCATTGGAACCAGGGGAATTCCGAACCACTACGGAGGTTTTGAACAATGTGCCGAATATTTAGCGGCAGGCTTAGCAAAAAAGGGCTATGAGGTTGTAGTTTACAACTCGCACAACCATCCTTACCAGGAAAAAGACTGGAACGGGGTGGAGATACGGCACTGTTACGATCCGGAATTTAAGCTGGGTACAATAGGCCAGTTTCTTTACGATCTTAACTGCATAAAAGATGTGCGTAAAGATAAGTTTGATGTGATCCTTCAATTGGGTTACACCAGCGGTTCGGTTTGGGGATGGTTGCTGCCGCGCAATGCCGTAGTTACCACCAATATGGATGGCATGGAATGGAAACGTCAGAAGTATTCAAAACCGGTACAAAAGTTCCTGCAATTTGCAGAGAAACTGGCCGTAAGGTATAGTGATCATTTAATTGCCGATTCGGTAGAGATACAACGTTATTTGGGTGGAAAATATCATAAACCGTCAACCTATATACCGTACGGAGCTATCGTTTTTGAACAACCCAAGACTTCAATTTTGGCCGATTATGAGCTGGAACCATACAACTACGATATGCTGATTGCCCGTATGGAGCCGGAAAACAGTGTAGAGATCATACTGGATGGCGTGGCCAAATCAAAGCTTAACCGTAAGTTTTTGGTGGTAGGCTGTACAGATAATACGTTCGGCACTTATCTTAAAGATAAATTTAAAGATCATCATAATATTGTTTTCTGCGGAGGTATTTATGATATGGGTAAATTGAACAACCTGCGCTATCATTCTAACGTATACTTCCACGGGCATACAGTGGGTGGTACCAACCCTTCGTTACTGGAGGCAATGGCATCAAACAGCCTGATCTGCTCGCACAATAACAAGTTTAACAAAGCCATTTTGGGTGATGACGCGTTGTATTTTGCAAATGCCGATGAAGTGGCCGATAGTTTAATAGCCGCCGTAAAAAGCAGCGGTGTTTATAATAAGTTTTTGGTGAATAATAAGGATAAAATTAACAATATTTATACCTGCGAAAACATCATCAATTCTTATGCAAGCCATTTTGAATCGATAGTTTTGGAAAGAACCAAAGTATACCCGAATGTATCCGGCCGTACCGAGGTTGCTTTAGTGCTTGAAAATTCATAAACCTAACCATATATGCCTATAAAAAAACAGTTTCTTACTTTGCTTTGCCTCATCAGCATGGCCACCGTGTTATTCAGTTCGTGCTCGTACAAACAAAACCAGGTGCTTTTTGAAAACCCGGTGGGCGCGGCACCTGTAAGCAACACAGGCTACGAAGCACCGATATATAAAATTAAACCACAGGATATTTTGCAGGTTCGTAACCTGCAAAATATCAAATACATAGTTGAAGATGTTTCATCGGCTGCCACACCATCGGGCGGCGGCTCATCATCATCAGCTAACGCGCAGGGCCAGGCTTACCAGGTAGAGGAAGATGGAACAGTCGCCTTACCGGTTATAGGCCGCATCCCGGTGGCGGGTTTATCAAGACTGGAAGCTGCCAAGAAAATAGAGGCATCATACAAAGAAAAACTGCTTAAAGATCCCATTATTGAGGTGAAGATAGTTAACCTGAAAGTTACCCTTTTTGGCGAAATAAAAGTGCCCGGCAACTACCCGTTAATTAAAGATAAAACCACGTTGGTTGACATCATCGGCGAGGCCGGAGGTTTAACAGATAAGGCGAACGAAAAAACGATAAAGATCATTCGCGGGGGGACATCAAATCCGCAAACCACGGTGATAAATTTAAGCGATATCAACTCGCTCACCAACCCGGCAATTGTACTGCAAAACCAGGACATTGTTTATGTGGCGCAAAACAAACGCGCCATCCGCAGCGAGAAATTACAAAATTTTTCTTTAATAGCACAGCCCGCTTTGCTGTTACTGAACACCGCGCTAATTATACTGACTTTAGCCAAGTAAAATACACGATTACGGTTGCAAATGACGGCGCGAGGCCTGTCTGTTAACCGTAATCGTTACAAGTTTTATGCTATCCAAGCAGGCTGCTGGTAAAGGTGAGTTTTATTTTAGTTTGAAAGTTTTGAATCACCTTGAAGATCTCCTTCAGCGTAACCCGCTCAATTTTGCTCAATCCCGAAATATCTATGTAGTTATCCGGCGAGGTATGATCGTGCAGCAGCTGTATGGTTTGGTTTTTAAGCCGCATGCTCATCAAAAAATAGTACGATTGTGTTAGCTCATTATACTCGGCATCGGTGAAGATGCTTTTCTCTTTCAGCGCTTTCATCCGTTCACCTGTATTTACTTCAAAAATGCTGTTCTTAAGCGCGTAAACCCGCACGAGGTCAACAATGGGCGACATGGCTTTTTTAATATCGAATACCTCGCGCGAGTCTTTAGTAAAGGTACGGATATTGTTAAAAAAGGTTAGCGGCGGCTCGTATTGCAAAGCGTTTTTAGCCATGTGGAAAAATAAGCGGCCTAATGGTTCCTGTAACTTTTCGCCCAAAAAATCATGCAGCTCATCCATTATCGTATCATCGCCATAAATGGTGCGGCAATCAAAAAAGGTAGAAAAATTGATCACCGTTTCCGGTACCGATTCGTCCATCCATTCCTCGTAATTCTTTTTCCAGTGCGATAACGAGTGTGTCCACTTAGGGTTTTGCGCCATAAAGCCACCGGTACAAAAGCTAAAGCCAATGGTATCCAGCTTGGTTGATACCTGCGTGGCAAACTCCAGGAAATAATCCCTTACCAGTTCGCGGTGTTCGTTGGCCTTGTCTTCGTAAATAATGGCGTTATCCTGGTCGGTTTTAAAGGTTTGCTCTTTACGGCCCTCGCTGCCCAGCACCATAAAAACAAATTTGGCAGGCGGCTGCCCTAAACCGGCAATTACATGCTCAATTACCTTTTGGGCAATGGTATCGGCAATGGTGGTTACTACCTGGTTGGCTATTTGGGCATGTACCCCGCGTTGTAATAGCTGGTTCACAAAGGCTGGTACGGCATCCCATTTGCGCTTCAATTCATCATCAGAAACGGCCGACTTTACCGACTGAATAAACACCAGCGGGGATTGCGCCTGCTCGCTTAATAACTTGTTCCGGCTTAAAAAACCGATGTAATCTCCATCGCGTTTTACCAGCAGGTAACGTGTTTTGGTGCTGAACATCATTAGCAAGGCTTCGTAAACATAAGCTTCGGCATCAACACTTACCACCGGTTTATCCATAACGGTATTGATAGCATCCTGTGGATTACGTTGTTGCGCTATCACTTTATCGCGCAGGGTAATATCGGTTACGTAGCCTTCAATTTTATGTTGTTCGTTGCAAATGAAAAGACAGCTCACTTTTTGCGCAGCCATAATACGCGCCGCCTCGTGGATAGGGGTAAGGCCGCTGCATTTTACAATGGAGCGGTACTCAATGCTCTCTATCTTCCGCGAATATAGCTGATCGGCTGCCGAATAATCTTCTTCAACGGCCGTGGGGCGCTTAAAAAAATGCACAAACTCTTCGTTCTGCATACGTTTGCCAAACTCCGACGAAAAGTACTGGAAAAATGCTTCGTTCGATTTGCAAAGCGCCCTGAAATCGCGGCGGTGCAAAAAGTAAACTGTGGTGCCCTTGGTGGCCATTACCGTACGCAACGACTGCCGCCTGTTGAGCAATACCGATACGCCGCCGTAGCAAAAGCCGGGTTCGTGTATCTCAACCAATCGTTTATTTTGGGCGCTATCGTAAAAAAAAGATTCGTAATGGCCTTTCACAATAATATCCACACCCTTCATCTTGGTTATTTCCTGCTGATAAATAATGGTGTCTTTATTATAGCTGATCTCCTGCAACTGGTCGGCCACTTGCAGCAGCGTATCTTCGGGGAGCAGGTTAAACGGTGTTACGCTCTTAAGAAATTCCAATCGTTCATTCATACCAGATAAAAGATTAAAATGCCTATCAATACTACTAATAACGCAGGTAATACGCAACCTGTATTTTTACCTGTAGGATTTCGCCATTTAGCAGCTTCCGCGTTTTGCTCATCAATAAGTTTTGAGGTTATTTCGCCGCGGTTAAGCAGTTCAAAATAGCATTCCGCGGTAGCCTCGGTATCCACCAGCGCATTATGCTGGCCTTCCAGTTCTTTGTAAAAAAGTACCCTGTATAATTCATCTAATCGCAGCTGTCGTGGCATGGGATTGCGGGCCAGGTATTTTGAAGCCAGCATAGTGCAAAAAACGGGGAGAGTGTGCAATGGATTATCAATGCCTGCACGGTGAAGGTCGGCGCTGATCACATAATAATCGAGCTTGATAAAATGGCCTATAACCATTGGCCTGAACCTTAGCATATCGTTCACCAGTAAATTCATCACCTCGCTGCGGCTTTTGCCATGTTGGGCAAGGTACTCATCGGTGATGCCATGCACGCGCAAGGCCGATTCGCTGATCTCGAAATCAGTATTGCGGATATAATGATCCTGCCGTTTTATCTCCTCACGATCGTGATTATAAATTATCCATGAAACCTGAACCGCGTGAGGCCAGTTATCGACGGCCGTATAAGGCACCGACCAGTTTTTGGGCAACCCGGAAGCTTCGGTATCAATAAACAAAAAATAATCACTCACAAAATAGCAGGTTTGGCCATACGGCAGGTTTAGGCAGTGAATTTACAATAATTTACCTTTTATCAGCAAACCACACAAAAAAGTCGCGGTAACTATTATGCTACCGCGACTTTGATTTTTTTGATATAAAGCGATTGCCGTTATATTTTTATACATAAAATAGGATAACCATATTATGAAAACATTAAGTGTTTGTAACATTGTGCTATTGGTGAGCGGCTAACAGTATGTTAGGTTTTTATTAAACTGTTTGGAATTCAGGTTTTTATATCTTCATAAACATCCGTTGCTTTTTTGTTTAAAAGATATTAACCCGTTAACCTATTTCTAATGCACTTGCTTATTAGTTACTTTGTAACTTTTAAAACTACCTTATACCAATGGAAGAGGATATCCTGCTACAGATAAGTAACCGAATAAAAGAACGTCGTCGCGAAAAGAATATAACCGTACAGGAACTTGCCATAAGGGCCAATGTAAGTAAGGGACTTATTTCACAAATTGAGAACAGCCGTACTATACCATCATTAATAGTATTGATAGATATTATTAAATCGTTGGATATAGATTTGAACGAGTTCTTTAAAGATATCCGCTCAAAAGATAATCAGCAGCCTATACTTATAAAACGTAAGGAAGATTATGATCATTTTGAGAAGGAGCATGCCAATGGCTTCAGTTACCAGCGTATCTTCACACAATCTATACAGCAATCAACCATCGATATCGTTATATTGGAGTTAACTCCCGATGCTAATCGTCCGTTGGTAGAAACCGAAGCTTTTGAGTATAAGTACATACTAAAGGGTAGGGTAGAGTATCAGTTTAATGATGACCTGATAGCGCTTAACGAAGGCGACTCGATGCTTTTCGACGGCCGTATACCCCATACACCACGCAGCCTTAGCGATACAGGCGCTACCATGCTGGTGATTTACTTTTTTGAAGATAAAAAATAGCCGGTTTTATTTCGCCATTAATACTTAACTATACTTTAACACAAAATTAGTTTGATTTTAATAAACAAAGTTTAGTATTGTTAAACTTTATTTGTGCGATAAATGGCAATAAAATTAGTAGTATTTGATATAGCCGGTACCACGGTTAAAGACGACCACGATGTAAGCAAAGCCTTTCAGGCGGCGCTGAAAAAGTTTGGTTACGAGGTTCCCGTCGAGCTGATCGATCCATTGATGGGCTACGAAAAAAATCAGGCCATCAGGCAAATGCTGCGCCTGCACGAGCGTCGCGAAGAAAAGATCACTGCCGAACTGGTAGGCAAAATACACAAGGAGTTTGTACAGCAAATGATACTGCACTACCGGCAAGCGCCCGGTATTGAGCCATTGCCCAATGTAGAAGAAACTTTTGCCGCGCTCCGTGCCAAAAATATACAGGTAGGTATCAATACAGGTTTCTCGCGCGATATTGCCGACGCTATAGTAAACCGCCTGCAATGGCAGGAAAAAGGTTTGATAGATTATTTGGTAGGATCTGACGAAGTAGAGCTTGGTCGCCCGCACCCGTACATGATCCAGAAAATGATGGATGCCGCCGGCATTAAAACCGCTAAAGAAGTAGCCAAAATTGGCGATACCGAAGTTGATGTACGCGAAGGCCAAAACGCAGGTTGTAAATATGTAATAGGCATAACCACCGGCACATTCACCCGCACCGAGCTGGAAGCCTACCATCCAACCCATATAATTGACGATATAGCACAAGTTATTGACATAGTTAGCGCCAAATAAAATGAGTATCATTAACAATTTGCGCGCAAAGGTCGCGGGATGGCCTTACGCTTTATTATCGGTAATGGCAGCAGTATCTGCTTTTGGGGCTTATACTTCTATGTACGCTTTCCGCAAGGCTTTTGCGGCGGGTACATTTACCGGTCAGCATTATTTTAATGTTGATTATAAGGTTTGGCTGGTAATAGCGCAGGTGGTGGGGTACACCTTTAGTAAATTTTACGGTATAAAGTTTATTGCCGAAGTAAACCCGGCCAGGCGGGCGCAAAGCATATTGCTGCTCATTGGTGTATCATGGCTGGCATTGTTGGGCTTTGCGTTTGTACCTGCACCTTACAATATAGTTTTTCTTTTTATCAACGGTTTTCCGCTCGGTATGATATGGGGGTTGGTCTTCGGGTATCTCGAAGGCCGCCGCTCAACCGAGTTTATGGCAGCCGTTATGTCTATAAGTTTAATATTCGCGTCGGGTTTTGTGAAAACTGTGGGGCGTACGCTGCTTAGCGCGTTCCATGTAAACGAATATTGGATGCCGTTTATCACCGGGGCTATTTTTGTACTGCCCCTGCTGCTGTTCGTTTTTTGTTTGGAACTGATACCGCAACCATCCGCAGAAGATAAACAACAGCGTGCCGAGCGCACACCCATGAACGCCACCGAACGCAGGCAATTTATCATGCGTTTTTTGCCGGGTATTATCCTCACGCTTATTATTTACGTACTGCTCACCATAATGCGCGATGTACGCGATAATTTCGAGGTAGAGATCTGGGCTGATCTGGGTGTGAAAAGCAACAGTATTTATACCAATATCGATACGCTTATCTCTGTCATTGTACTGGTAGCCATGAGCTTACTCATCCTCATTAAAAAGAACTTACGGGCATTCAGCGTTATTCACCTCATGATCATCGGCGGTTGTGTGCTGGTAGGCGTGTCAACCATATTGTTTGATCTGGAAGCCATCAGCCCAATAACTTGGATGACCATGGCCGGGTTAGGTTTATACCTGGGTTATGTACCCTACAATGCCATTTTCTTCGAGCGGATGATCGCTTCATTCAAATACCGAAGCAACGTCGGTTTTGTGATGTACATAGCCGATGCCGCCGGATATTTAGGCAGCGTAAGCGTACTACTCATCAAAGAACTGGGCAGGCCTACCATTAGCTGGGGCGCGTTTTTTAAGGAAGGCGTTCTGATTGTTGCCATAGTTGGCGGCGTAAGCGCGGTAATGTCATTAATATATTTTTTACAAAGCGCGCGAAAAAGTAATAAAAGCGCTAAAAATTTAAACATCATCACGGTATGAAACAAAAGTCGGCAATAGTTATAGGAGCAGGCATAGTGGGCCTTGCAACGACAAGGGCACTGGCTACACGAGGTTATAAAGTCACCGTATTTGAACGTAACGAGCGTGCTGTGGGTGCATCAATACGTAATTTTGGTATGGTGTGGCCAATAGGGCAGGCCACCGGGCCAATGTTTGAAAGGGCCATGCTGTCTCGCAGCATCTGGAAAACGGTTTGTACCGAAGCCGATATCTGGCATGACGAAGTTGGCTCGCTGCATTTGGCTTATCATGATGATGAGCTACAGGTAATTGCCGACTATGTGGAAGCCAACAAAAATGACCGCGACTGCGCCTTACTTACACCGGCCGAAGCACTGAAAAGATCACCGGCTGTAAACCCGGATGGTTTAAAGGGCGCTTTATGGAGCGGCGAAGAAATGATCATTGAGTCACGTGTAGCGGTAGGGCAGGTGGCCGCTTACCTTGCCGGTAAATTCGGTGTTGAGTTTCATTGGAACACGGCCATAAGCCAAATTGAAGCGCCAAAGGTTTACTCCGGTAAACGTACCTGGGAGGCCGACGAAATATTTGTATGCAGCGGTGCCGATTTTGAAACCCTGTATCCCGAATTATTCCTGCAAACCAATATCAGCAAATGTAAACTGCAAATGATGCGTTTGGTTACCCAGCCCGAGGGTTGGCGCATAGGTCCGTCGCTTTGCGGTGGTTTATCTATGATCCATTATCCAGGTTTTCAGATAGCTGCTTCATTACCTGCGCTTAAGCAGCGTTATGAGGAACAGTATGCCGAACATTTAAAATGGGGCATCCATGTAATGGTATCGCAAAATGGCGGCGGCGAACTTACTATAGGCGACTCGCACGAATATGGTTTGGTGCACGATCCGTTCGATAAGGAATTTATTAACAAATTAATTACCGACTACCTGCATACCTTCGCTACTTTTAAAGACTGGAAACTGCTGCAATCGTGGCATGGCATCTACCCAAAAATGATGAACGGCGAAACCGAATTTATCACCGATCCGGAACCGGGTGTAACCATCATCAACGGTGTTGGCGGCAACGGGATGACACTGTCATTCGGCCTTTGCGAGCAATATTTTGCGGGCAGGTGATCTGCTAATTGAGCTTTTCAATAACCTAAATAGAGAAAAATGCGTCTGGTTTAACTACCGGGCGCATTTTTATTTCGCTGTAAATCAGTGATAAATAATTTATTTCAAATAAAAACTATAAAATCTATGTGAATAGTAGTTTAAATGTGTATGTTTGCATCATAATAATTGTTCTTTATTATACTTATCCAGAAAGACAGAGGGAAAGGCCCTATGACGTCTTAGCAACCTGTACCGGCTCTTGAGCTTGTAAAAGGTGCTAATTCCTGCTCCGCCACAAAGGAGGAAGATAAGATGACAAATATTTTAAGACTCGCTCAGCAGCTTTTCTTTTTTGCCTCTTTTCCGGATAAGTCGATACAAAAACATAACTGTTAACGATTTATAAAAAGAGAAACAAAATGAGAATTTACCTTGATAACGCCGCAACCACTCAACTTGATAGCGAGGTATTTACCACCATCACCCCTTACTTACTCGAATTTTTCGGAAATCCTTCGTCGCATCATGAGCATGGCAGGCAGGTAAAAAGTGCTATTGAGCAGGCAAGGCAAACCATTGCAGGTTTACTGAACGCGTCGCCGAACGAGATCATCTTTACAAGTGGTGGTACCGAGGCCGATAACACGGCCATACTATCAAGCGTACGTTCTCACCAAATAAAACACGTTATCACTACGCCTTTTGAACACCATGCGGTACTGCACACGCTGGAAGAACTGCAAAAACAAGGCGAAATAAAATTAAGCTTCATCAATATAGATAGCAGGGGTAACCTTGATATCGATCACCTCGAAACCTTATTGCAAAACAATACACGCTCGCTGGTATCGGTAATGCATGCCAATAACGAAATTGGCAACCTGAACGATATCGAATTGATAGGCGAGGTCTGTTGTAGCTACGGAGCAATTTTTCATTCAGATACGGTTCAAACCATCGGGCATTACCGCCACGATCTGTCAAAACTAAAAACACATTTTTTAGCAGCTTCGGCACATAAGTTTCATGGGCCAAAAGGGGTAGGGTTTCTTTACTGTCGCGATGGTGTACAACTTTCGAGGTTGTTGCACGGCGGCTCGCAGGAACGCAAATTAAGGGCAGGTACCGAGAATATTCACGGTATAATTGGCCTGGCAAAAGCGCTGGAAATAGCTTACCGCGATATTGATGAGCATCAAAAATATATACAAACATTAAAAAACAGGATGATCTATAAACTACAGGAACAGGTTGGCGATGTATATTTCAATGGTAATTCGGCCATTGCAGATAAAAGTCTTTACACTGTGCTAAGCGCGAGCTTGCCGGTTAACGCCAACGCTTTCGATCTGTTAGCTTATCTCGATCAAAACAACATCTCGGTATCGGGCGGCAGCGCCTGCTCTACCGGCTCGGCATCGCATGTATTACAGGCCATTAATGCCGATGCATCGAGGAACACCATTCGTTTCTCGTTCAGTAAATACAATACCGCTGCCGAAATTGACCATGCAGTAAGCGTGTTAGCAGCGGTTTATGATTCGGTTGCAGCATAATTAATTAGGATACAAATAACAACATAAATACATAATCACCATGAGTTTACGATTAGGAGACAAAGCGCCCAACTTTACGGCGCAAACATCATTAGGCGAAATAGATTTTTACGAATTTTTAGGCGACAGCTGGGGCGTGCTATTCTCGCACCCTGCGGACTATACACCTGTGTGTACTACCGAGCTTGGCCGCACGGCATCATTGAAAGATGAGTTTGATAAACGTGATGTAAAGGTAGTTGCCCTGAGTGTTGACGGAGTAGAATCACATAAAGGCTGGATACAGGACATTAACGAAACCCAGAATGTGGAAGTGAACTTCCCGATCATAGCAGATGAGCACCGCGAAATAGCCGAGGTTTATGATATGATTCACCCGAATGCATCGCTAACCGCAACGGTAAGGTCATTGTTCATCATAGCGCCCGATAAAACCATTAAACTGATCATTACTTACCCGGCATCAACAGGAAGAAATTTCCAGGAAATATTACGGGTGATAGATTCATTACAGCTAACCGCCAATTACAGCGTAGCCACACCTGCCGACTGGAAAGAAGGCGAGGACGTGGTGGTGGTACCCGCAATTAAGACGGAAGATATCCCGGCCAAATTTCCTAAAGGTTTTACCCAGGTTAAACCTTATTTGCGCTTAACACCGCAACCCAACAAATAATTTATTGAGCAATTTGATGAATGAGTGCAGGATGTGATAACAACATTGTAGGTTAATTAGTTATCATGCCCACTCAATCACTCATTCACCAAATCACTCAATAACACAAAATAGTCGCGTGACCGAGAGGAGAGGTGGGGGTCTGCAAAACCTTATACGGCAGTTCGAATCTGCCCGCGACGTCTGTAAAAATTACTTGCAATGTCAAAAAACCGTTGCATAAGGTAATTGTTGAGAATATGAATACTTTATCTTATAAATTGCAGTTCGAAATACATCATATCAATAAAAGACATGGAAAATAAAAGTCGCCGAAAATTCATACAAACAAGTTTAACCGCTACAGCGGCAATAGCGGTAGGTTTACAGGCCAAAGGCGCGTTTGCCGCCGATGCATTAGCAGGTGCCGAGCCTTTTAAATTTACACAGGTGGCATTGCCATTTAAATATGCCGATCTGGAGCCAAGCATCGATGCTTTAACCAACGAAATACATTATACCAAGCACCACACCGCTTACATTAAAAATGTAAACGATGCCATAGTTGCCGAAAAGATACCCTACACTACCGAAAAGGAATTTTTTGCCAATGCTTCAAAATTATCAGCAAAAGCACGTAACAATGCAGGCGGCGCCTGGAACCATAACTTCTTTTGGTTAAGCCTGCGTGCACCGGGTGGTGCAGGCCCAAGCGGCAAACTGGCTGATGCTATCACTGCTTCATTCGGTTCGCTTGATAAGTTTAAGGCCGAATTTAATGATGCCGCTACCAAACGTTTTGGTTCGGGTTGGGCATGGTTGGTTAATGATGGCGGCAAGCTGAAAGTAACTTCAACCGCTAACCAGGATAACCCGCTATTTGACAATGCCGAAGTAAAAGGCACGCCGCTTTTAGCGCTTGATGTGTGGGAGCACGCTTATTACCTTAAATACCAAAACCGCAGGCCTGAATACATCGCCGGTTTTTGGAATGTGGTAAACTGGGATGCCGTAGCTAAAAGATTAGTATAAAACATTTAACATAAAAAGCAAAGCGCCGTGTACGAAAAATACACGGCGCTTTGTGTTGTAAAAGGTATTGGTTAAAACCTTACTGTTTCCGGTTCGTAATGGTACACGATCTGGAAGGGAGTGTTTTTAAGCTTGGAGGAGATCTGGCCAATACGCAAATCTTCGGGTTGCAGGGTAGGTTCGCATACCGAATAGGTTTTGCCCTTGTAAACTATAGGTTTGCCTACAGGCTTATCAAGCTGTACCGCTATGGTTATATGTGTAGGATACAGCATGGCTATCATTGGCTTATTGTAGATCTCGCGTACCAAATAAAAGAACAAGGCTGCCCGGTCGTCACAATCGCTGTATTGGGCAAACAAGGTTTCCTCCGGCGACAGGCGTTTTTCCTTGCCATAGTTTTCCTCATCATCTTCATATAAAAAGGCGTAGCGGGTAAAACGCATCAGGTAATCGATGCCTTTCTTTTGGCTCATGCCTTCCAGGTTCTTCTTTAACAGCGGAATGAGTGAACCGTAAGTTTCTTTACTTAGCGGGATGTTAAAATACGATTCAAAATCAACACCCGGATAGTTGGCGAAGATGCTTTGCACGTCCTTATTCAGCTTCACATTAAAGTGGTATACTTTATGCTTATACTCAAACTCCAGCTTTTTCTCTACGTAGTTTTCCGGTTTAAAATCGGGCATGCGGGTAACCTTGTATGAGAATGCCTTTTTAGCTTCGGGCACTATAATATCTACCGGGTAAGGCGGATCCTTATGTAGGTCTGTTTTAGCATAATCGTGGTAATTGAGGCACATGTATTTTTTGTTGTTTACCTCAAAAAACGGAATATCGCTTATGTCTTCATCGTTATAAATATAAAATATCACTTTGTAGTCGGCGGTAAGTGCCAACCTTGCATCGTAGCCCGATTTGGCGAGCAGGAACCATTTGTACAGGGTGTAGCGACTATAATTATCAGCTTTGGGGCTTATTTCCTGCGCTGTTTTACGAATAAGTTGATAATACAGCCAATCGTTAAGGTGGTGGCCGTTTTTATAAGCCAAAAGCGAATCCATCAGTGGCTGATAGACTGATTGGCTGATGCTACTATAAAAGGCTTTTATATCTGCCGGTTTTAATTCGGCAGGTGCCGCGATAACCATATCGGTGTTGATCTCAGCGTTGAAGGTGCCGTCGTAAAAGTCAATAGAGAAGCTGCGCTTATCTTGCCCGTAGGTAGTTGTAAGTGTTAAAAGGAGTAAAACTGTCCCGAATATTTTGAATAAGCGGTCCATAATTGGTTACTTTAATTATATATAAATATAATAATAAATTAATATATAAATCAAAAGTTTTTATTAAAGAAACTATTTTATGTTTTATTGACAAAATTGTAGCAGAAGCATTGGTGTATTTTTTACACTTTTGTATACATGGATACAAATACCGATCAAAAATTCCAGGCCTTAAGCAAACTGGCCGACGGCGATTTCGAAGCTTTTTTATATGATTGTGACGGCACCCTGGCCGATAATATGCCCGCCCATAAAGCAGCGTTTATAAAATTGGCCGCCCAAAGCGGTGTTGACCTTGATGGCGCCGCCATTGTTGATGAACTTGCCGGCTGGCCTGTGGTTAACGTAGTAGAAGAAATTAACAAGCGTTTTAACAGTACATTCGACCCGGTAACTTTTGCCGAGCAACGCTACAAGATATTTTTCGACGAGTTTATTGATGATACCCTGCCGATTGATTTTGTGGTAGAACACTTGAAAGCCAACGCGGGTAAGATCAGGATAGGTATAGTATCCGGAGGACACAGGCACGCGGTTGAAAAAACGCTGCGCATATTGGGCATATACGAACTGGCAGATGTATTGGTATGCGCCGGGGAAACCCCGCATGGCAAGCCTCATGCCGATCCGTTTTTGGCCGCCGCGGCAGCACTGGGTGCCGATCCGGCAAAGTGTATGGTGTTTGAGGATGGCGATGCAGGTGTAAAAGCCGCCGAAGCCGCCGGTATGCAATGGATTCGTATAGACAAGATATAATTTCCCTCAATATTTAAAAAACCTGCAATACATAATGCATTGCAGGTTTTTTTATGTCTTTTTAAGTTTTTGAAAGGATAAAATATTGTATATGAAGCACTGTTTGACAAATTATTTAACAAAAAATATAAAATCTATAGGATTAGTAGTTTATTTTATATAAGTTTGCTGTCAATTACCACAATGTACTTTCAATAATGAAAAAGCTATCACATACTGTTCCATCTCAATGGCTAAATATTGACAACAATATTTTAGTATGTGTATGTTGTTGTTGCTGATCTCCCCATCCCGATAAGTCTTAAAATTTTTCAGGTTTTTTTAATTGCTCATACCTAACTGTAACTGCTTACAGCTGTGTTTTGCTGCGCCTCGAAATAAATTTTCATGCTACGGGTATGCACTGCCGCCAACGGGGCAGTCAATAAAACATTCAAATTTTACCGGATTTAAAAAGGAGGTTTAACGGAATACAACATTTATCAAACCAGTTAACTGCTTAAACAGCAGTAATAAACATAAAGGAGATGCACAAGGCACCTCCCCAGCATTCAATCAAACTGAAACAGGTTATCAATTGGCGTTGCACCTGAATCAATCATATAATTAAACATTGTAAAAATATGCAAAAAAATGACAATGCCGGGCAGTGGTATAAAACCGCCCTGCAAAGCTCATTAGTAAACAAAAAACCGGCTTATTCACGTAATTTAACATTTGCAAAGCCGGGTGTTACTAATTTCTTTTCGCTTTTTAACAGGCAAACGGCCCTTGTGCTTATCAGCCTTATATTAACAGTTCCGTTTGCGGCAAAGGCGCAAAATACTCCCATTATTAACTCCACACTGGAGGGCAGGGTAGTTGACGCGCAAACCAAAGAAACCTTGCCGGGTGCATCGGTATCAATAAAAGGTACCACCCACCAGGTAGCAACCGATGGCGATGGTAAATTTAAATTTGTTACCGGCCAAAAATTCCCGTATACCCTTATTGTAACCTTTGTGGGCTATACCACGCAGGAAACTGTGGCCAATAGCGGCACTATCGAAGTTCGCCTTCAACCGGCATCGCAACAGTTAAATGATGTGGTAGTGGTAGGTTACGGTACTCAACAACGTAAAGATGTAGTAGGTTCCATTTCTAAAATAGATCCGTCTAAAACAAAAACAATACCCGAGGGGAGCTTTGATGCGCAATTGCAAGGTAAGGCAGCCGGTGTACAAATCAATTCAAACATTGGTGTACCGGGTTCTGATATCTTCATCCGGGTACGTGGGGCTACTTCAATTAACGCGAGCAATAGTCCGCTATATGTAATTGACGGTGTATTTGCCAATAACGGTACGCTGCAAAACATTGGCCAAGACAGGGCTACATCGCCATTGGCGGATATAAATCCATCAGATATTCAAAGTATCGAGGTACTGAAAGATGCCGTTGCCATAGCTATTTACGGTTCGCGCGGTGCTAACGGTGTAGTTATAGTAACCACTAAACGCGGTAATTACGGACAGAAGACCAAAATAGAGTTTAGTGCTACAGAAGGTTTCGCGAAAGCGCCAGCCGATAGGGTATGGAAAACTACCACCGGCCCCGAGCATGCTTTGCTGGTGAACGAATACAGCCGCAATATGGGCAAGGCCGAGCCTTTCAGACCGGCCAGCGAGGTTGTTAATGGTGTAGCAGGCAGGGGATTACCCCAGGATCAGCCTACTTATGATCGTATGAGTTACCTGAACCGTACCGCAAGCCTGCGCGATTATGATCTGGGCATCAGCGGAGGTTCCGAAAAAACGAAGTTCTACTTAGGTGCCGGGTATACCAACCAGGAATCTATCTGGAAACCAATGTCGTTTGAGCGCGAGAGCATGAAGATCAACCTCGATCATAAGATCAGCAGCAAGATCTCTATAGGTACAAGCAATACCCTGAGCAGAAGCTACCGCAACCAGGCCCGCCCGGCAAATGGGGGTAATGGTACACTGTTACAGGCATCGTTAAACATACCAACTTACCTACCCATATTTGATGCCAATGGCACACCGCTTAAATGGGTGAACTTTGATAACATCGCTACGCTAACCAGCCGTGTTAACCTATGGTCAACCAGTTTACATTATATAGGTAATACCTATTTAGATATCGAGATCAGCAAGCACTTGAAATTCCATTCGAGCGTGGGTGTTGATTACAACAACTACGAAGAGAACGAATATTGGCAAAAGAACACCATTTTGGGTAATGCCGGTGGTAAGGGCACGCAGAGCGTAACGGCGCTGTCAACCCTGGTTAACGAGCAAACGCTGAACTATAATAACAAAGTTGAAAACCACAGTTTTGGAGTACTTATTGGTAACACCATACAAGGGCAGTTTGTAAAGAACGTAACCGCTACAGGTACGAATTTCCCTAACGACTCATATACTCAAATTTCATCGGCGGCTTTGCAAACAGCATCGCAGTCAAACTCGGTGAATAAGCTGGCTTCGTTCTTTTCGAGGGTAAGTTATGATTATGCCAAAAAATATTATTTAGAGTTTACCGCACGTGCCGATGGTTCATCAAAATTCGGTTCGGATAAACGCTGGGGCTTTTTCCCGGGAGCAGGTGTTTCATGGCGTATTAACCAGGAGAAATTCCTGAAAGATGTACAGCAGATCAGCAACCTGAAACTACGCGCCAGCTATGGTAGCGTGGGTAACCAGGAAGGCATCGACGATTTTGCATCTCGCGGATTATGGAATGGTGGTTATGGCTATTCAGACCAGGCCGGCGGGAGCGAAGGTCCAGGTACGGCGCCATACCAGTTAGGCAACAGCCAGCTGCATTGGGAACGCACCACACAGTTCAGCGTTGGGTTAGATCTGGGCTTGTTTAACGATCGTTTAGGTATTGAGTTTAACTACTACAATAAAAAAACCAGCGATGCATTGCTGAAGATTCCTTTGGCCGCCATAGCAGGTTTCCCGAGCTACTTTAACAACTTCGCGCAGATCAGCAATAAAGGTTTCGAGTTGGGCATTACATCTACCAACGTTAAAACAGAAAGCTTTAACTGGAGTACCGAGTTCAACATCTCACAAAATAAAAACAATATAGATAAGATTCAGGCCGATATTCCATTCGCAGGTCGCGATTTGATCCGCCTGCAACAAGGTAAACCGCTGTACTCTTACTGGTTATACAAACAACTATCCGTTGACCCTCAAACCGGTGATGCCGTATTTGAAGATGTAAACAAGGATGGTAAAATTACCGCCGAAGACCGCCAGATAGTAGGTAGCACATGGCCTAAGTTCTTTGGTGGTTTAACCAACAACTTCAGCTATAAAAGCTTTGATCTGGGTATCTTCTTTACTTACTCATTTGGTAACAAAGTATGGAACCACAACCGCATGCTGGGCGAAACCGGTGGTACGCTGGATGCCAACCGCGTGTTACTGGCCTCACAACTGGACAGGTGGACAACTCCCGGACAAATTACCGATGTACCAAGGTTAACTGATGCCAACTATTCAAGGCAGGAGAACAGCCGCTTTTTGGAAGATGGCTCGTTTGTGAGATTGCGCTCACTGTCATTTGGTTACACATTGCCAAAATCACTTACCGAGAGGGCTAAAATTGAGCGCCTGCGTGTATTTGTTACCGGCTCAAATCTGCTGCTGTTCACCAAATACAAAGGTGCCGATCCGGAATCAAACATCGGCCGGGATAACATACAGGGATACGATTATGGCGTGCCGCCGCAGCCGCGCACCATTCAATTCGGTTTAAACTTAACGCTTTAATATCATGAAAAAATTAACATATATAACACTTTCGCTGATAACGGTATTCGCGCTGTCGTCGTGCAAAAAGTACCTTGAAACCGAGCCTAAAAACTTTGTTTCCGACGAAACACCCATATTCGATGCCATTTCCAGTCAAACCGCTTTGCGTGGTGTATACCGCCAGTTAGGCTCAACCGGTTATTATGGCGAAACTTATGTTACGTTAGGTTATTTTCCTACCGGGGATGTGAAAAACCTCACTACAGGCGGCGCGGCTAACCTGGTGAATGTGAATTTCAGGGCTGATGATGTGAACTTTAATACCGCGTGGACGGCTATTTATTACACCATTAACCGTGCTAACAACGTAATTACCCGCGTACCTGATGTGCAAGATCCTTTGTTTACCGACGCTGCCAAGAACCAGGTAGTAGGTGAGGCAAAATTTATCCGCGCGCTGGCTTACTTTGATTTGGCCAGAGCATGGGGCGGCGCGCAGATCATCCTGAAACCAACCACATCCATACAAGACCTGCCGAACATAAAACGCAGCACTTTAGATGAAACCTATGCGCAGGTATTAAAAGACCTGGACGAAGCCGAAGCTGTATTGCCCGATGCAGTAAACCGCATACGTGCTACAAAGCGTACCGTTTGGGCATTAAAGGCAAGGTTATACCTGTACCGCCAGCAATGGGCATTGGCCGAAGAATTTGCAACCAAGCTGATCGATAAACCGGCCGATTACAAACTGTTGAAGCCTTTCAGCTCGTGGTTTGCCAATAATGTGGTGGCTACGCAGGAGTCGATCTTTGAGTTGGAATACAGTGCCATTAACCAAAGCACCATCCGTGCGCAAATGCAGCATCCTACCAATGGCGGTACCTATCGCTACGCGCCAACAGATAAGTTTGTGCAGTTACTGAATGATCCTGCTGTATCGGGTGGCCGTAAAGCCTTAATAGGCAGCGTCACACAGGCCGGTAATACCTTGTGGTTTGGTAATTTATACTATCGTAAAGATGCTACCGATCCTGCTTATATTTTCAGGATAGCCGAAATATACCTGATCCGTGCAGAAGCAAGGGCGCACCTTAATAAATTATCAGATGTGGATGGCGCCTTGTTCGATTTGAACCAGGTACGTGCAAGGGCAGAAGTAGCACCGTCAACCGCTGTTACGCAGCAGGAAATACTATTGGCAATTGAGAACGAACGCCGTGTAGAATTTGCTTGGGAAGCACACCGCTGGTTTGATTTGGCACGTACCGGAAGGGCTAAAACAGTGCTGGAGGCCATCGACCCTAACATTAAAGTTGAAGCTTATGAGTTACTGTTCCCGGTACCTATTACGCAAATACAGCTCGACCATAACTTAACGCAAAACCCCGGCTACATAGGCAATTAATTTATCAGACCGCTATTAAAATTATAACCGTATGAGTTTTTTTAATATATCCAAAGGACATTCTTCGCAATGGAAGAATTATGAAAAACTGGCGCTGCGCTTCTTCTTCATTTATTTTGTGATACAGGCCGTACCGCTCGACTGGAAGTTTTATCGTGCCCTGTTTTCGATAAACTGGCTGCACCTCAATTTTTACGACCTGTTCAGCCTATCGAAATACTCACCGCAATTCTTTTCACTTACCGGCTACAGCAACTGGCTGGTGGCTATAGTGATAGCTTTAGCGGGCACCGCTATTTGGACGGCCGTGCAAAAAAAAGAAGAGAATTACGACAGCCAGCTTTACTGGTTGCGGGTAATATTGCGTTACAGGCTGGCTATCGGCATTATCGCTTACGGGCTCATCAAATTGTTCCCGTTGCAAATGCCGTATCCATCGTTAAGCAACCTGCACACCAACTACGGCGATTTTTTTGCCTGGAAGATATATTTTCATACCATAGGTATAGTACAAGGCTACGAGGTGTTTTTGGGCATAGCCGAAATACTGGCGGGCGCGCTGCTGTTCTTTCGCCGTACGGTTACTTTTGGTACCGGTATTATACTGGGCTTTACCGGTAATGTACTGGCTGCCAATATAGCTTATGATGCCGGCGAGCAGGTGTACAGCGCCTACCTTGTAGTCATAGCCCTGTTCTTATTCGCTTACGATGCGCCGCGTTTATATAACCTGCTCATCCAGGAAAATTATACCATCGCCAATAAGTTCAACCCTGTTTTCAGCGAAAGTAGGCTGAAGAAACTGCGCATCGGTTTACGTGCGGTATTTGTGTTGTTTGTAGTGGTTTTAGGTTTTACTACCTATGCCAACTACAATACCGCGCCCTATAAATTACCGCAAACGCCGGGCATAAAAGGCACCTATGGCTTTTACAATGTACGCCAGTTTAAGTTGAACAATAAAGAGATCCCGTATACTACTACCGATAGCAACCGCTGGCAAAATGTAGTGTTTGAAAAATGGGCGACCATCAGTATCAAGATAGCCAAGCCTATTAAGCTGGACGCTGGTACAGGCGATGTATACCAGGTAAACGATATCGACCGCGATTTTGAATCGGCAGGAGTAGGCGGCAGGCGTTATTATGCCTACAAGGCTGATACACTGGGTAGAACCATATCGCTTCAAAACAAAAACAAATACTACCCTAACGAAAAGTATCAGCTTAGCTATCAATTGGTAAACGATTCTACCATTATTGTTCAGGGGGTAAATGAACACCGCGATTCGGTATATGCCGTGCTGGACAAGATCACCAAGAAATACCTGTTGTTTGAAGGCCGCAGAAAACCTATAAAACTGTAAGGCCATGGCAGCATACACAGATACAATTGCAGAAGAACCTGTAGCAGCGGTAAACGCCGCCGCTACAGGTTCAGATACGGCAGCCCCGGTTTGGACAAATACCGAGAAGATAGCCTTCCGTATCGCTTTTATCTTCTTTTTTATACTGACGGTTCCGCTCACGCTGGAGTACTATCAGCAATGGTTTAATATAAATTGGCTTAATCCTCATATCCGCGATCTGGGAGGCCTTGGTGGTTCTGGTCTTTACTTTACAAGTATTAAATCAGAGAGCGGCATATTTGGATTGGCCAGTTATATCAACTGGGGCATAAGTTTGGTGATCGCCATTATTGGTGGAGGCATCTGGACATTGATTGACCGTAAAACTACCAATTACCGGGTATTGTACTACTTTATTACGGTAGCTGTAACCTTCGCCATGATCACCCGTTTGCAGGGGCTTACCTTTTCAAAGATCTTCCCTTCGCAAATGCCCGAACTGGCCTTAACGCAACTGAATACCCCCTTTGGCGATTTTGTAGCGCAAAAACTTTACTGGATACAGCTGAGCTTTGTACCCCGCTACGAAACCTTTTTAGGCTTGGCCGAACTGCTGGTAATGATATTGCTGTTCTTCCGTAAAACAAGGGCGTTTGGTGCCGCGCTGGCGATATCAATGATAGGCAACATTGCCATATCAAACCATGTGTATGATGGTGGCGTGCATGTGCTGGCATCGTTTTACGCCCTGGGCGGCACTTTTGTATTGTGGCGCTACCTGCCCGCGATATGGAATTTGCTGGTGCGCGAAAAAAATGTAAAGCCGCAATTGTATTATTTTCCCTTCAACAAGCCCTGGCAAAAGGATGTCCGCATTGGGCTTAAAGTGTTTACGGTGGCTATTTATTTTGTACTGAGCGCTTATCTGCATTACGATAACTACAAGCACGACTCATACAAAGTACCTGCAAAGCCGGGATTGGCTAACTCACGTGGGTTATACGAGGTTACCGAATTTAAGGTGAATAATCAGTCTGTGCCATACTCGCCGCTTGATTCTTTACGCTGGCAAAATGTAACGTTCGAAAAATGGTCTACCATATCATTTACAGTATTCAACATCTTCAATATACATGGCGAAGCGGGGCGGGGCAAGCAGTTTAAAGATGTTGACCGCACGTATGAGTCGGCAGGTACCGGCGGTGGCCGCAGACATTATTATTATGAGGCCGACACCGTGAAAAAGATCCTTGTGCTATATAACAAGAACAAAAGATATAAGGACGAAAAGCTGTTGCTGCATTATAACCGGCCGAATAATAACCGCATTGTATTATGGGGCAACAACGAGTATAAACAACCCATTTATGTAGTGCTGGACAGAAACGACAAGCAATACGCGCTTTACGAGGGCCGCGAAAAGCCCTTTATTGATAAACCCTGATAATATAAATTTTAGCAATTAATAATCATGGCTGAAGTAATTACCGAACCCCAAACCGCTCCCGCTAATACCGAAGTGAAAATACCGGCACAGGCATTTGAATTTAACCCCTGGACAAATATCGAGAAGATAGCTTTCCGCATAGCCTTCGTGTTTTTCGGTTTGTTCTCTATCCCGTTAGATGAAGGCTTTTATGTGTTCATTTACAATATCGATTATGCCCACTTAAACTACCGGCAGCTTACCGAAATTGTGGCATTCTTTAATCCGCAGTTCATAAACATATTTTCGGCAAGCGGCTTTTTTGGGCTGGAGAGTTATGTGAACGTGCCCCTTGTGCTGCTGGTAGCCTTGCTTACCGCGGCTATCTGGACAAAACTTGATAAAAACAGTAAAGAATATCATAAGCTCTACTATTGGGTAAGGGTAATTGCCCGTTACCGTGTGGCTTATGCCGCTATCGCCTGGGGGTATAAAAAGCTGTTCATTATGCAAATGCCCAGCGGAAACGAGGGCTTGTATAATACCGAGTTTATCGATTTTTTCGCCAAACGTTTGTATTGGGAGGCAATAGGGGTAGCTCCGCGTTACGAAGTGTTCTTGGGCTTCGCCGAATTTATAGGCGGCTTCCTGCTGCTGTTCCGTAAAACTACGGGATTAGGCGCGGCTATTACCTTTGTGGTGTTCGGTAACATCGCGATAGCAAACCACGCTTATGATATTGGTGAGCATGTACCAAGCGCAGGTTTGGCCGCTGTTTCGCTGTTTATTTTATGGTATGATCTGCCCGGTATATGGAATTTGATAGTGAACCAAGTGAATACCCGCATAGTGCATTACTACCCGGTATTTAAAGTGCGCTGGCAAAAATACCTGCGCTGGGCTATTAAGTATTCGTTCAATTTTGTATTCGTGCTGTTGTTCTTCATTTTTGAAGTGTATGGCTATACGCATAACGATTTTTATAAGATCCCGAACACACCAGGTTTAGCAGGAGCAAAGGGCTACTACAATGTAACCGAGTTTAAGCTGAACGGCAAGGTGATCCCGTATTCGCCGCTGGATAGTATACGATGGCACGATGCCGCTTTTGAAGAATGGTCGTCATTAAGCTTTAAGGTAGCCAACAGGCCGCAACAGATAGAAATGTTTGCCGCAGGCAGTTACCCCGGCAATGATGAGGTGTACGATGGGAAATGGCATTTTGACTGGCGCGGCGATATCCGTAGGTTCAAAGAGGGAAAGAAAAAGAAGAAGCACAGCGCTGAGGGGCGCGATCTGAGTATCACCTGGGAGCTATCCGGCTTAGGCGGCAGGCAATACTATTATTATAAGGCCGATACGGTTAATCACGTATTGCATCTTATCAACAAAAACAAAGCGAACCGCGATCAGAAACAGGAGCTACATTACAGCAGGCCAACGGCAAACCGGGTTATTTTGTGGGGAACAAACGAGTTTAAAGATTCTATTTACGTGGTGTTAGACCGTACCCATCAGCAATACCCGTTAGCTGCCGAGCGCGATACCAAACTCACGTTTACACCATAAATGAACGATAAGCGGAAATTAGAATATCTTTGCGGTTTACATAAACAGCATGCTTGATATTCTTTTTCGCGACGAACACCTGATAGCTATTAACAAACCACATGGTTTGCTGGTGCACCGTTCGCCCATTGCCATTGATGCCGAGGAGTTTGCCCTGCAAATGCTCCGCGATCAGATTGGCCAAAAGGTGAACCCCGTGCACCGTATAGACAGGAAAACCGGCGGACTGCTGCTGTTTGCTTTCGATAAACCAACAGAGATAGCCATGCAGCAGCAGTTTATGGAAAACCAGGTGAGCAAAAGCTATTTGGCCATAGTACGTGGTTATACTGATGACAGCGGCGAGATAGATTACGCCTTACGTAAGGAGAACGGAACTTTGCAGGAGGCCTTTACCGCTTACACTACCTTACATCGTGCTGAAATTGATGTACCGCTGGGCGCGCACGCCACTTCAAGGTATTCGCTGCTAAGGGTGGTGCCCACTACGGGGCGTATGCATCAGATCCGTAAGCATTTAAGCCATATTTTTCATCCTATTATTGGCGACCGCACACACGGCTGCAATAAGCAAAATAGGTTTTTTAAAGAGAAGTGGGACATGACCACCATGTTGTTACACGCTGAAAATTTAGCGTTCAAACATCCCGTAACCGGTGAACAGGTAACTATAAACGCGCCTGTATTGCCTGGTTTTAAACAGGTTATGGATATGATGGGCTGGGCTTTGTAATCAATAGCCGAAATCAGTATCTCGTAAAAATATTGTTTCAATAACGATTTAGCATCACGTTTTCAAAAACAAAATTGTAAGGCACGTTGTAATTATTAAAAAAGCGTGTTATGTTAGCCCCTGTTAGTTATAGACTATTCCATGATGGAAAGTATCGTGTTATTTCCATTATCCCTGTAAATGAAACCCTTCCAAACGGGATGCTGCATTCAACGGGTGTGTATAAACTTTCTGAAGGGCCTGTAGGTTTGGGCGAGATCGTGTTTGACAGTAAGATGGAAAACTGGGAGTATAACGGCTTCGGCGACATCAGCTACCAGCAGGTAAACGAAATAATGCTCTACATAAAAAGGATAAACGAAGAGCAGGACGAACTGTAGCATTTAGCCACGTTTCTGAATGATCTTGGCACCTTTCTTAATCATTAGTTGCTGCTCTTTCGAAAACTCTTCGCGACCGCCAAAATCCTGCACCCAATACTTTTTACTGGTTGATACGCCCACTTCTTTAAAACCCGGGTTCATGAGGTTGCGGCAATGGCCTTCGCTTTTAAACCAGCCGTTTTGTACTTCCTCAATGCTTATTTGCCCAAAGGCTATGTTTTCGCCAATCTCAAAACTACGGAAACCTTTGTAGGTATACCCCGCGTTAATAATACGGTCCTGAATGCGGCGGCCATCTTTGCTTTCGTGGTTAAAGTAGTTGCGTTTGGCCATATCTTCGGCATGGCCTTCGGCAGCCTTTTCGAGTTGTTCGTTCCAAACCAGGGGAGGTGCGGGCGGCATGTATTGCGTACCACATTTGCAACCGGACTGGCGCACGCGGTTTATTCGGTCTAAAAACTCCTGCTTAAAACTGCTGTTACTGTAGTCCTGCGTGTTGCTAAGCAGTATCAATATAAAACTTAATCCTGCTATACTTAATCCCAATCGTTTCATATATCAGTATGACAAACGATAAAGCCGGTGGTTTAATTATGTGGCTTTGCTGATTTTTAAATCAAGATCAGATAGATGCCAGCTTTTTAGTCACAACAGGTTTAGCGGTTCTTTTATTCAACGCTTTCTTTTTTACCGGTTGATTATCGGCTATGCTGAGTGTTTTAGCGGTATTGATGCGTAAGGTATCGCTCAATAATTTTGATTTGCGAAGCGCTATTGAGGCCTTCTTTTTATCCTTCATTTTGGTATACAGCCTTGCGTAACTTTTTTGCACCACAGCCTGTTTAGGCGCAACGCCGGTATGGGTGGATAGCGCGAGTGCCTCGTTCAGATCGCGCATGGCAAGGGTATAATCTTTAATATCGGTTTTTATGGCTGCCAGTTTTATCAGCGATGTAATAATGTTGGCTGTATCATTCTTCATCCGCGATAGCGTGTTCGATTGCAATATAAACCATTTGGCCTGGCTGTATTTTTTTTGAGTATGATATATCTTAGCCAGGTTATCAAAAGAAGTACGCAAACCTGTAGTATCGCTGTATTTGCTGTACACATGCAACGCCTGATAGGTATAGTTAAGGGCCTCGTTTTGGCAATTGAGTTTTTGGCGTTTATTCAACAGGCTATCGTATTGCAGCATGTATTCACCGGCTATTTGAATATAGATGGGGCCTTTCAGCGAATCGTTAGTAGTTAGTTGCAATTGTTGTTTCAGGCTATCAAGGCCAATACGGAGGGTATCGGTATCACCGGCAATGGCTGATGATCTTATGGAAACGGCAATAATAATTGTAATCAGGGTAAGCAGTTTTTTCATATACTGTACAGGCTGTAAAATAACTTATTACGCCTACAACAAATAGAATGCCCCAATTTTGCTTCTGCCCAAATTATTTCATCCGCATAAAAACATTATAGCCTTTAAGTATGTTTCGGGCATTTGGTGGTTGAAAAATATTCCGGATAAAAAATAAGCCGATAATGCAGATCATCGGCTTAGTATAATATTTAGTACAATAAATGTTCAGGAAATTATTTTATCAGCAGCTCGTACTTATTTAAAAAGTTGCGCAGAAAAGCCACTTTGGTAAACAGCAGGTTGAAAGTGATAATACCCACAATAGCGGTTGTAATACCAAACAATACATCCAGCACATAGTGGTGACTGGTGTACACTGCCGAAAACCATATACCTATCATCACCAAACCAAAAAACAGGTTAACCCAACCCAGTCGGTTTTTAATGCCATAATACAGCACAATAACCGGGTACGATGAATGCAGCGAAGGCATAGCCGCGAAAACGTTTGACCCCTTAGCGTAAATGGTTTGAAATATATTCACCCCAAAAAAGCGGTCGAATTTAAATAGCTCGCCGGTATTGCCGGGAGTATGCTTAATAAAATCAAAACCGTGATGCTGCACATACCATGGCGGTGCGGCAGGGTAGGTGTAATAAACCACAAAGCCCAGCAGGTTAACCAAAAAGAAGGTGAGTAGAAAGCTCAAAAACTGCCTGCGGTTATAAAAAAACAGGTAAACCGCAAAACCCATAGGTACGGGGATCCAGCAGAGGTAAAATATACCGCTCATTACATCTAAAAATGTAAGGCTGTTTAGTCGCCAGTATTCGTTGGGGGTAAGCAGGCTGCTGTTGAAATTAATCCCGAAGATAGATTTTTCGGCATTGTACAGGCCTGCGATATGTACCGGGTTATAATCATAATTAGGAAAAGCCTTCATATAATCATAAATGATCCAGTAGATCACGAAGATGGCAAAACCTGTAATAAACTTACGCGTAATGCCCGACGCGTAAAAGAACGCGTTAAAAAGAAATACGAGAAATAACTGGTCGGTTTTAAAACCTACCAGCAGCCATGATAGCAGCAGGTATGCAATAGAAGCAAGCGAAACAGTAAGTACCGATGTGGTGTTTAATGTTTTAACTGCGGCAGCAGTTTGTGCCATATTATTTTTTAATGAAATCTGAACGGAACACCTTGTCCCACATAGGTGAGCTTACGCCATAACCTTTGCTTGGGTCGGAGTAGTGATGCAGCATGTGGTGCTGCTTAATTTTTTTCCAAAAGCTGTTTTTGAAATTAAAGTGATGTATAGCATAGTGAGATATATCATACACCAGGTAACCTATAATAAAGCCCGGGAAAAATGCATTGGCATAATGCAGCGGTAATAACCATTTAAACAAAAAGTAAAAACCGGTAGCCAGCGGAATACTTGCCGATGGCGGCATTACCAATCTTTTGGCATCGCTTGGGTAATCATGATGTACGCCGTGGAAAATAAAGTGCAAACGCAATGCCCATCCGGCTTTAGGTACAAAATGGAAAACAAAGCGGTGTAAAATGTATTCAACAAACGTCCATACGAATAAGCCGCCCAACACCAGGCCAAAGAATAAGCCTACGCCAATATTATCTTCAAAAAGCGCAAGGTATGAGCAATATAGAATAACCGGAACGTACACATATAATGGTACGGTGTAATGTACTTTAGATAAACTTTCAAGGAAGTCGTTTTTGAACATCCTTACCGATTCCTGTGAATTTGAAACAAAATTCTTCATCTTACTATTCAGGGTTTAAACCTTTCTGTTATTTCTTTGCCTGTTGATATATCTGTGCCCTTAAATTCCACATATATAACGTTTGGCGACCAAAAGGCTCCTCCATTAATCCTGATGAAAATACGGTTAAGAATTACTTGCCTTTTAGAAATAGTTACGAAGATATGATATTTTCCGTCACTTCCCTTCATTAACGTGAGCGGAATTTTTTTGTATGACACAAATCTGATATCGTACTTATCCTTGCCCACATTTTTAATATTGAGCCCGTAAGCGAATTTTCGCTGTATAAAATTGAGCTCTTCGCGTTGCCCTTTATCGGTATAGCGCAGCCAGTAAGCATGCACCGGGCCGTCGTCTTCATCAGCTTCGCCGTTCTTATTCAATACAATATCGTAGGCTACGGTATTGGTATTAGGATCGCGCTGTAAATAAAATAAACGTAAATGATTGGCTGCCGGGGTAGGGAACTTTTCATCTGCAAGGGTATCTAACTTAGCAATGCCATGGTTATTTACACTTGCAGATGCGGTAAAACATACGAACGAAAAAAAGAATAGTACAGTAAAAATTAACCTCATGCTTACGCCTGTTCCTTTTCTTCAAGGGCTTTTTTAGCGTCTCTTAACCTGTTAAAAGCGGTAACGTTGGTTAAAACGGCCAGTATGGTAATAGGTATAGTGAAGATCGACATGGTTTCGAACACGTGGTACCTGATACCCGGGATAAACAATTTATAATCGCCGCCAATGTAGTTAGACATGATGCCGCAAAGCATGGCGCAAAGGCCAATGGTTACCACACGCTCGGGGCGTTGCATCAAGCCGCCTTTTACCTCAACACCTAATCCTTCGGCACGTGCACGTACATAGCTTACCATCATAGAGCCGATTAGCGCTATAAACGCGAATATCGAACTTAAAAAATAGTGGTGTGCTACCAGGTAATAGCAAATACCTAAAAACATGATGAGTTCGCTGTAACGGTCGAGTACCGAATCGTACAGTGCGCCAAAGGTTGATTTCATGTTGCCTAAACGGGCTACCTGCCCATCAAGCATATCAAATAAGCCTGCAAATAGGATAAGGCCACCGGCCCAGCCTACATAGCTAAAATCAATACGGCTGCCACCTTCGGCGCCGGTAATAAATATAATGGCCACACCCACATTCAGTATAAAACCGATTGAGGTAACCGCGTTAGGTGTAAGGCCAAGTTTGATCAATACCTTTACAAAAGGATCGATCACCTTATAAATACCCAGCTGCAAATTGGTGCGCAGCGTTGTAGTTGTTGTTGTTTGTGCCATAATTTTTAATTCGTGTTATTAAAAATCAAACGTTAAACGGGTGCGTATACCCCATTCAGATACATTTGGGTTATCTAAATAGTTAAATCGCTTAACCAAATCTAAACGTATAAATTTAAAAATATTTTCAATACCTACACTACCCTCAACATAAGGGGTTTTACCAAGTGCATAAGTTATAGGCGCGCCATTGGCATCCACCGGAAACTGGTAAAGGTTAGGGTGAAGAGATGGATCATTCTCGCTTCTGATACCGCCATAAAGCGCCTTGAATGATACAACCTCGCGCCATTTTAGTTTTTTAAGCAGCGGGATCTTGTTAAAGAAGAAACCATAAAAATGCTGATCGATATTGATAGCCTGGTAATGATCGCTCACAAACTCCAAAAAGTTCATCAGGTTGTATGATTCAATATCGTAAGCATAACTCTGGTTGGCCCTGTGTATGTTCAGCAGGGGATAAGGTACCTGCCCGAATATGCGCCCGGCCTCAACCGATACATCGGCATAACCGAATACCGAAAGGTAAAAGTGCTTATCTATACGGCCAAATATCCTGTTGTAATTGTATTCGCCGTTGAAAAGATCTTTCACGCCGCGAGTATAGTTAAAATAAAAGATAGGATACTTGGTTGGCACCGTTCTGCGAAACATTTTACCTTGATAATACAATTCGTGCGGTGCGTAGCGCAAAGTAGCCGATAGCTCGGTAGTAGTGAGATCTTTATCGGTAGTAAGGGTATTATTTATAAAATTGTTGAAATATAATGACCCGGCAGGCTCCTGTGTCCACTTCGTAAAGCCCAGGTTAACCGAAAAACGGTTCTTAAACTCGTGTACATAATCAAGCTTGTAATAATCATTATACAGGTACTTGTCGTTATTACCCCGCTTAAATGATAGCAGGAAGTTGTCCTCGCGCACAAAATCGAGCACTAAACCGGGTATCTTGGTATCGCGCTGAAAGCTTGCCCTTATAAAATGCTGCGGGAATTTATAGATGGATTTATTATTAAGTGAGAACGTACCGCTTAAAAAATACTTCCAGCGTTCATCCTTAAAACCATAAGCCGCGTAAGTTTCAAAGTAAACCCGCGTGCTCAATTCAGGCGTGGTACGGCCGCCCAAACGCAGCCTGAAACCTTCTACCGGGTTAAAGCTGTAAAATGAGTTAGCAGGGCCCATCTCAAATTTACCGAAGCCTTTGTAGCCAAATACCAGTAACGAAGCAATATCAGATAAGCGCCTGTAAGACGGCATGTGGGTAAGGCTGTCGATGTTTTTGTAAACCTTTGATTCGGCCGTGGTAAGCGTATCCAGTCGGTTCTCCGTCCAAAAACGCTCGTCGCGGTTTTTTACCTCGTCGTTTTGTTCAACGGCATCGCCCCGGTAGGTACTGTCGGGCCGTGGCGAACCAACCGCGTAGTTTTTAAAGGTGAGCGTTCGTATACCAAACAAACCACCATTGCTTTTTTTGTTGAAACCAAAATCGGCAAGTGTGCTGCTTTTACTCAGGTGATAACGGCCATCGGGGTTTTGCTCAAAATCCAGATCAACCCGCATCGATTTAACGAAGTTAAGGTTGATGTTGCGGTTCAAATATAAAACGGCACGCTGCACGGCGTAGTTACCATCGGTAGTGATATACATTTTGCCTTCAAAAAGCATATCTGTAGTGTTGCGAGGCGTAAAGCTTAGCTCCACCAGTTTGCTGTTATTTTCGGTAGTAACGGTATCGGTAATAAAGAATTTGTAAAATGTTGGGGCCGGGCCCGATATAGGACTAAGCCACTGGTTGGTAAGTAAAAATATATTGGTATCGTATATATTTACTTCGGCGTACATGTGCTTAAAGTACTGGCCCATACCATCGTTATCAATAAACGACCCGAAGTTTACACCGCGTTCGCCCAGTACAATGGTCTTCTCCCTTTTAGGATCTTTACGGTAATAGTACTGCGATATCTTTTCGTTCAAATAAAACGGCAACAGCGTTTTGCCCGGTACGGTGGTACTATCGCGGTTCTCGATAATGAACTTATACTTACGGAAGAATTTCTTTTCGGACAGTTTATCGGATACGTTGAGGAACGAAAACTGCATTTTATCGTACATTTTGTACTCCACAAACGGGTAGCTTTCGGGCTGGTTCTTCTCCTTATTTTCAATAACCTTGCGGATGAGCTCAACTGCAGGATTGTTCTTGTTGCTGTATTTTGCACGTTTGGCACCCTTTATAGATACCTCGTCAAGTTCCTGTGCCTCGGCTACAAGGCGAACATTAACCGTTTGTTCGATGCCCGGCTTAATATTTAAAGTGGCTGATTTATAGCCAACAAATGAAACCTGTATAGCAGTTTGCGGTTTGGTAGAGCGGATGGTGAATTTACCCTCGTTACCGGTACTTACACCAATGGTGCTGCCGGTAAACGAAACCGATACATAAGATATGCTTTTGTGGGTGCGGGCATCGGTAACTATGCCGTTAACAACCGTGTTTTGAGCAAACAGTATGGATGAAGTGAGTAGGAATAGGGGGAATAAAAGTAATTTTTTCAACAAGATTTTACAGTCCATTTATATGATTGAGCGTTACGCGAAAACAAACTTTTTTTGGAGGAAATAATTATACCCTATACCCACCACCAACGACACAATTATTTTTGATATATATTTATCTAAACCACCAAAGTGTGTAGCTAAAAAAACGCCTCCGTTGTTCAATATCAAATTACCTATCCAAACCACTATGTACTTAATAATTTGTGTAGGCGCATTCTTTTTTTTACCATCAAAAACCCAAAACCGGCCTAAAGCGAAGTTGGCAACGCCGCCCATAACCGTACCCGTAAAGTTTGAATAAAGGTACCACACATGGAAAACCTCATTACATACCACGGTGGTCAGATAGTCAATTACTGATGCTATTAACGAAGATGCCTGGGCTTTTATAAACGTAGCCATAATATAAACTATATTCCTAAATCATTAAATAGCAATTCATTAATATTATTTGCCGGCGTACTTCATTTACCAGGCCTGTAAGGCAATTGTTGTTTTAGCTTTGTTATATTGACGTAAAAAACAGCAAAAAGTTACTTACTATAAATAATTTTTAATTGGCGCGAAAGTACGCAAAAAAGCCCGGTTATTTATAACAATAACCGGGCTTTACAATTTATAGTTTTAACTATTGTTCGCTTTCAACAAGTTCTTCGTAATAGTCAAGTCCTAAGTGGGTTATCAAATCTTCGCCCATCAGGTAACGCAAAGTGTTTTGCAGTTTTATCAGTTGTTTGAAAATATCATTCTCGGCCGGTAAACCAGGTGCGGTTTGCGGCGATTTTAAGTAGAATGATAACCACTCCTGTACGCCGCTCATGTTAGCGCGTTTAGCGAAATCGCTAAATAAAGCTAAGTCAAGCGCGATAGGCGCAGCTAAGATTGAGTCGCGGCAAAGGAAGTTGATCTTAATTTGCATAGGGTAACCCATCCAACCGAAGATATCGATGTTATCCCAGCTTTCTTTGTTATCGCCATGAGGAGGGTAGTAGTTGATACGGATCTTGTGGTAAATCTCACCGTACAATTCAGGATTGCTTTCCGGTTTTAAAATATCTTCCAGTACACCTAATTTTGATACTTCTTTGGTTTTAAAGTTATCCGGATCATCCAATACCAAACCATCGCGGTTGCCCAAAATGTTGGTAGAGAACCAGCCTCTAACACCCAAAGCACGAGCCTCGAAGCCCGGAGCCAAAATGGTTTTCATTAAGGTTTGACCGGTTTTGAAATCTTTACCCGCAATCGGCGTATGAGTTTCTTTAGCTAATTCAATAAGTGCAGGAATATCTACAGTTAAGTTAGGCGCGCCGTTAGCGAAAGGAATACCTAATTTTAACGCTGCGTAAGCATAAAGCATACTTGGTGCAATTTGCTTATCATCATTTTTTAAGCCTTGCTCAAATTTTTCAAGTGAGCTGTGTACGTCAGATGCTTCAAAGTAAACTTCGGTTGAACCGCACCATACCAATACAACGCGATCAAGACCATTTTTTTCTTTAAAGTTGGTGATGTCCTCAATTAATTGCTGGGCCAGTTCATAACGGGTTCCTTCTTTAACGTGGGTACCATCAAGGTTTTTAGCGTAGTTTTTATCAAACGCGGCTTTCATAGGCACAATGGCCTGTAATTCTTCTTTTACAGCTTCAATGTGATGTTGCTCTAATACACGCGCGTGGCTCGCAGCCTCGTATACGTTATCGGCGTAAACATCCCATCCGCCCCAAACAATATCATTAAGATTAGCCAATGGCACAAAATCTTTGATTTTAGGGTTACGGTTTTCAGTTCTTTTACCTAAACGGATATTGCCCAATTGAGTAAGAGAGCCGATAGGTTGTGAGATGCCTTTTTTTACAGCTTCAACACCGGCAATCAGTGTGGTTGCTACGGCGCCGAGGCCAGGAAGTAAAATTCCTAATTTACCTTCAGCAGGTTTAATGTTGCTTTTCATTCTTCTTCTTCTGTTAATTATATAATATGGTTTAGAGCCACTTATTAGCTTTATACCAATTAAGCGTTTCTGTTAAGCCGGCATGCAGGTCATAGTGCGGGGTAAAACCAAGGTCGTGTTTTGCCTCCTCTATATCGCAATACCAGTTAGCAGCAGTAAGTTCATTAAGTTTCTCAATATTCAGTGCCGAAGCCTTATTGCTCAAAGAACTAACTTTTTCGGCAATACCGGCTATCACTTTTACAAAGTTTACAGGCAGATGAAATTTGTAGGTACGCAAATTTAACACACTTTTTGTTATATCTCCTAACGCGTATTTATCATAAAAATTTCCGTCGGCTATGATATAAGTTTTTTTATTACCTGCGTATAAGGCTTTTATGCTGGCCTTCGCCAAATCTGTTACATAAATAAAGCTCAGCTTTTGCGCTTTTGAGCCAATATAAGGTTCAATGCCCTTAACAACCTGTTTAAAAAAAATAAATATATCCTTATCACGCGGGCCATAAACCGCCGTTGGGCGTAGTATGGTATAGTTTAAGGTTTTAAATACTTTAAGGCGTTCTTCGGCTGCCAGTTTGCTGCGGCCATAAGCAGTTACCGGGTTTGGTGTAGTGTTATCTTTTATTATACCATCAAGGCTATGCAAAGGGCCTACGGCGGCAAGGCTGCTGATCAGCACCAGCTTTTTCACGCCCGAATCGGCAGCAGCTGCGGCTAAATTGGCCGTATTGCCGGCGTTTATAAGGTCGTATTCACGCTGCGAACGCGCTTTGGTAACACCCGCGGCATGTATAATATAATCGAACTTCTCATTTTTCAGCGTTTCGGTCAATGCCTCGCGATCGCTGAAATCCGGGTAGATATATTGAATATCAAACTCTTTAAGGTGGTCTATCTTACTGCTTTTACGTACAGCGGCGCACACCTCTAAGTTGTTCTTTAAAGCTTCATTAACAAGATGATACCCTACAAAGCCGCTTGCACCGGTTATTAAAACCCGCTCCTTCATATATTTTTTTCGTAGATACGGTATGTTTTGTACTGATTGCCGCCTATGGCTTCAATAGCACGGTTTACCATCTCATTGTGTTCAAGTGTCCAGCTGGCCTCGGCGTAATCGAGGTTTTTGCGGCGGTATTCTTTAATAATGCTGCCATACAAACAAGCTTCAATCCCCATTTTACGGTAGCCATCTATTACACCAAGCAGCATAATGCGTATGCCACGTATCTTCTTTTTATTGAATAATAATTTGAAGATACCGGTAGGCAATAAGCGGCCTCTTTTAATGGTGCGCAATATTTGGTTTACATCGGGTACGGCTACGCCAAAACCTACTATTTTACCATCCTGCTCGGCCAAAAAGGCAAAGTCGGGGTCTAATATCATTTTCAGATCCTTTGCTATGTAATCAAACTCATCATTCGTCATCGGGAAGAAACCAAGGTTTTTATCCCAGGCATGGTTATACACCTCGCGCAGCGCGGCAACTTCCTGTTTGAAATTTTTAAGGTTGATTTTGCGGATGATGATATTGCTGCGCGTTAAACGCTGTTGCAGCTTATCGAGCAAGGTAAGCGATTTATCGTTATAATGCTGGCCTTTCCAGCTGTAAGCAAAAAGATCAACCTGTTTGGTTAAGCCGTATTTCTCCACCAACTCAATATAGTATGGCGGGTTATAGGTCATCAACACTACAGGCGGACTATCGAAACCTTTGATCAATAAGCCTGCTGTTTCGTTGGTTGATGGATTTGCCGGGCCAACCAGTTTGGTAGCGCCTCTTTCCTTTACCCAATCGGTAGCCGCGTCGAAAAGCATTTTGGCGGTTTCCCAATCGTTAATACAATCAAAAAAGCCAAAAAAGCCATCGGTAACATTATTGAAGCTGTTATGGTTGTTGTTAAATATAGCGGCTATACGGCCAACTATTTTATCGCCATCATACGCCAAAAACAGTTGCAGAGATGAGTGCTTGAAAAAGGGGTGGGTGTCAGTTAAAATGTCCCTTTGGGCGATAAATAGTTCAGGGACATAGTTAGGATCGTTCTTATACAGATCGTGCGGGAAATCAATAAAAGCCGCGAGTTCTTTTTTCGATTTAACCGAAACTAATTGTTTCATTATGGTATAATGATGTTTATGTAGTGGTACAATTAAATAGAGCACCGTTGTCGCGGTGCTCTATTTAATTTATATTCTTTCTTTGATGGTGGTAACTCCCACCTCTTTGAAGGCTTTCGATATTTTTTCAACAGCTTCGTCTATCTGGTCAAAAGTATGTGTGGCCATTAACGAGAAGCGGAGTAAAGATGAATCAGAAGGTACAGCAGGTGATACAACCGGGTTAACGAATATACCATCGTTTTGCAGCTGGTTGGTTACCAGGAAAGTTTTATCGTTATCACGTATGTAGATAGGCAATATCGGGCTTTCTGACGCGCCAATATCAAAACCTTCTTCTGTAAATAATTTAGTAGCGTAGTTGGTGTTCTCCCAAAGCTTGGCAATACGCTCAGGCTCTGATTCGATAATATCTAACGCGGCAATTACGCTGGCTACAGAGCCCGGGGTCATGCTCGCGCTGAACATTAATGAACGTGCACGGTGTTTAAGGTAATCAATAGTATCATGATCGCTGGCGATGAAACCACCTAATGATGCCAGTGATTTACTGAATGTGCTCATGATCAGATCTACCTCGCCGGTTAGGCCGAAGTGTGACGCTGTACCCGAACCATTTTCGCCGATAACGCCTAAACTATGCGCGTCGTCAACCATAATGTTGGCACCGTACTCATCGGCAAGTTTCACAATTTCAGGTAACTTAACAATGTCACCTTCCATGCTGAAAATACCGTCAACCACAATTACCTTAACTGCTTCCTCTGGCAGCAAGCTAAGCTTGCGCTGAAGATCAGCCATATCATTGTGCGCGTATTTTATAACTTTTGAAAAAGAAAGACGGCTGCCATCTATTAAAGAAGCGTGGTCATACTCGTCAAGTATCAAATAATCGTTACGGCCTGTAATGCACGACAGTACCCCCAGGTTCACCTGGAAGCCGGTACTAAATAAAACCGCGGCTTCTTTACCTACATAGGTAGCCAGCTTGTTTTCTAATTCGATATGTATGTCAAGTGTACCGTTTAAAAAACGAGAACCTGCACAGCCTGTACCATATTTATCAATTGCTCTTTTGGATGCTTCTTTGATCTTAGGATGGTTGGTTAACCCCAAATAGGAGTTTGACCCGAACATGAGTACGCGTTTATTATTAATAATAACTTCAGTATCCTGTCCTGATTCGATTGGTCTGAAAAACGGATACAGACCTTTCTCCCTGATCATATTTGCATCCTGGAACTGAGCAATCTTTTGGTGTAGCTTTTTACCCATGTATTAACCCTGCTTAAATTTTTTGTAAAAATAGTATGAATAAATAATATATAACGATGTCGAGTGTAAATTTTTTATCACCCTCCAAAAAATTACCATATTCATTCTAACCTGCAAATTAATCAAATTTTTTATTTAATCAGTGTCAAATTTTTTCATTTCGCTATAAAAAAGATTAATAATCGGGTGTTTAGTAACAGGTAACACAACCTTTACGTAAAAATTTTGTTGTGTGTAAAAAGTAAGTCATATTAATAACATATTAGCAAACAATCGCTTAAATATTACAAAGTATTTAGAATTATTGAGCGTAGTTTTGCTGCTTATAAAAATCTACTATATCTGTTTATATGAAAAAAATTCCACTATTGATATCCTGTTTCAACCTGTTATCAATAACCGTTTTTGCCCAAATCAGAACAGATAGCTTGCCCGAAACCGTAAATTTAAACCAGGCCATTGATTTCGCGCTGCGCAATCAACCTGTGGTAAGGCAGGCTTCTATCGATGAGCAAATCAACGAACGCGATATTCGTATTGGTTTGGCAGGGTGGCTTCCCCAGGTTACCGGTACAGGCAATGTACAACATTATTTTAAAGGTAGCCCGGTTGCGGGTGCTGCCGGCGGCGGTTTGCCGGGTGGTACCACTGGTGATATCAGTAACCTTTCTACTTTAGGTTTACAGGCCAATCAGGTATTATATAATAATGACGTATTCCTGGCTGCGCGTGCTGCCCGTTATTCGAGGCAATATTATAAAGAGAATGTGGTAAGCAGCCAGATTAATGTAGTGGCCGATGTAAGCAAGGCCTTTTTTGATGTATTGCTCTCTCAAAAACAACTCAACATTACCAACGAAGATATTATACGCCTGCAACGCAGCTTAAAAGATGCCAGCAGCCGCTACCAGGCCGGTGTATCTGATAAAACAGATTACAAACAGGCTACTATTGCGCTCAATAATTCAAAGGTTACCCGTAAACAAACAGAAGAAGCTATAAAAAGCAAACTGGCTTATTTAAAGCAAATTATGGGTGTGAGCAAGGTAGGTGATTTAACCTTGGCTTATGATTCGAGCCGTTATGAGCAGGCCGCTTTAATAGATACCAACCAAACGCTCGACGTTAATAACCGTATCGAGTACCGTTTGCTGCAAAGCACCAAATCATTACGTAACCTTAATGTAAATTACTACAAGTGGGGCTTTTTGCCATCGTTATCGGCATTTGCCAACTACAACTTAATATACGCCAATAAAAATCTGTCAAACCTGTATACCAATACATTCCCTAACGGTTACGTAGGGCTATCGTTAAGTATACCAATATTTACGGGTACAAGGCGTTTGCAAAACTTAAGCAAAGCCCGCTTGCAGGAAGACAGGGTTGATCTCGACATAATCAATACCAAAAACTCGCTGAATACGGAGTATGTGCAGGCTTTGGCCAACTACAAAACAAACTATACGGCCTGGCAATTGGTAAAAGAAAACGTAGAACTGGCTAAAGACGTATACAATGTGGTAAGCCTGCAATACCGCGAAGGTGTTAAAACCTACCTGGATGTGATTGTATCGCAAGCCGATTTGCGTACCGCGCAGCTTAACTATTATAACGCGTTATTTCAACTATTATCAAGTAAGATAGATTTTCAAAAATCATTAGGAACCCTTACACCTCAACAAAACTAAACTACCGAATATGAAACACAATTATATATATTGGCTGGCTCCAATCATCATCCTAACATGGTCAGCATGCGGTAATAAACAGCCGCAGGCAGGTCCGCCACCTGCTACCCCGGTAAACGTAACCGAGGCAAAAAAGGCCGAATCAGTTTATTACGACAGTTACCAGGGTATTGTGGTGGCACTTAACAATGTTGAGCTGCGCAGCCAGGTGCCGGGTTTTATAACAGGCATCTTCTTTAAAGAGGGTGAGGTAGTACAAAAAGGTAAAGCGCTATACGAAATTGACCGCCGTAAATATCTTGCTGCTTATCAGCAGGCACAAGCCAATGTATTAAGTGCGAAAGCCAATTTGGTAAAAGCGCAAAAAGATATCGACCGCTATAATATGTTGTTGAAGAACGACGCGATTGCCCGCCAAACGGTTGATCAGGCATTGGCGGCTTTTGAAACCAGTAAAGGCCAGGTTGCCGTAGCCGTGGCAGCGCTTGAATCTGCCCGTACCGATCTTTCTTACGCTACCATTACCGCGCCTTTTACAGGCCGTATAGGTATATCGCAGGTTAGGTTAGGTTCGCAGGTATCATCAGGTACTACCTTACTAAATACCATATCAACCGAAAACCCTATAGGTATTGATGTTGTGATCAACGAGCAGGATATTGAACGTTTTTACAAACTGCAAAGCAGCACCAACGATACTACCTTTAAACTAAAACTGTCTGACGGCAGCATGTATAATAAGCCGGGTAAAATTGTAGCTATTGATAGGGGAGTTAACAACCAAACCGGTAGTATTAAGGTAAGGGTGCAATTTACCAATGATAAAGATGTGCTGCGCGATGGTATGAGCGGTGTGTTACAAGTACTGAACAACCAATCGGGCGACCGTATCCTGATTCCGTACAAATCAGTAACCGAGCAAATGGGTGAGTTTTTTGTGTTTACCGCTAAAGATACCATTGCCTTGCAGAAAAAGGTAGTGCTTGGCCCACGTATACAGGATAAGGTAATTGTAATGGATGGTTTAGAAGTTGGCGACAAGGTGATCACCGAAGGTTTCCAGCGTTTACGCGACAGCGGTAAGATCACTTTAGGTCCGCCGCCGGGACAAGCTGCACCTGAAATGAAAAAGGGCGCGGGTAAATAACCAAGCGTTCCTGCCTTATATCTACCCATTAAAATTGTACTTGCGGGTGTATGTTTTATGCCCGTTTAAAATATAAAAAAGAATGATTGCAGAAACCTTTATACGAAGACCGGTTACCGCTATTGTTATATCATTAGTGATTGTAATAGTAGGTACACTCGCCATTATGAGTCTTCCGATAGGCCAGTATCCTGAAATTACACCCCCTACGGTACAAGTTACCGGTACATACACGGGTGCCGATGCACTCACGGTGGAGCAAACTGTTGCTACACCGGTAGAGGTACAGGTAAACGGTACCCCGGGCATGACCTATTTGCAAAGTAATAGTACCGGTAACGGTGCTATGAGCATGACGGTTAACTTTGAAATTGGTACCGATATTAATATTGCCGCGCTCGATGTGCAAAACCGTGTAGGTATAGCCCTGCCAACCTTGCCGCAGGAAGTACAGCGTTTAGGTATGATCGTACGTAAACGTAACCCGAGTATTTTGATGCTTGTGGCCATGTTTTCACCAAAAGGATCGCACGATGTAACCTTTGTAGATAACTATACCAACGTATTTATTAAAGATGCGCTTTTGCGTACCAAAGGTGTGGGGGACGTATTTACCCGTGCCGATGACTTTAGTATGCGTATCTGGCTTAAGCCGGATAAACTGGCTGCCTTAGGCATGACCGCCGCCGACGTTACCGCTGCCTTACAGGAGCAAAACGCGCAGGTAGCCGCGGGTACAGTAGGTTCAACCCCGCAAATGACCGGGCAAACGTTTGAATATACCGTACTGGTAAAAGGTCGTTTAACCCAGGCATCGGAGTTTGAAAACATAGTAGTAAGAACACAGCCTAACAATGGCGCTATAGTGCATTTAAAAGATGTGGCCCGTGTGCAGTTAGGTAAATTCAACTACGCCGGTAACTCATTTGTTGATGGTAAACGTGCTTCGTACCTGTTAATATACCAGGCGCCCGGCAGTAACGCTATTGAAACTGCCGACGCGGTTACCGCTACGATGGAAGATTTGAAAAAGACCTTCCCTAATGATATTTCTTACGTAGTACCTTTCGAATCGGTAACTGTGGTAAAGGTATCTTTGGATGAGGTGGTAGAAACCCTGGTTATCGCGCTTGCGCTGGTAATTATAGTGGTATTCCTCTTCCTGCAAAACTGGCGTACAACGCTTATCCCGGTACTGGCTATCCCGGTATCTATTATTGGTACGTTCATCTTCTTTATACCGCTCGGCTTTACTATTAATACGCTTACCATGTTCGGTTTCGTACTGGCTATCGGTATTGTGGTGGATGATGCCATTGTGGTGGTAGAGGCCGTGCAGCACTACATGGATGAAAAGGGCATGTCGCCGAAGGATGCAACCCTGCATGCCATGCGCGATATCTCGGCCCCGGTAATTGCCATTGCCCTTATTTTGGGCGCGGTATTCGTACCGGTTGGTTTTATACCGGGTATTGTTGGTCGTTTGTATCAGCAGTTCGCTATTACCATCGCTATATCGGTATTGATATCGGCATTTGTGGCGCTTTCATTAACGCCGGCATTGTGCGTACTGATATTACGTCCGCATAAGATAGACGAAAGCTCAAAAGGCCTTGATAAATTCTTCTTTAAGTTTAACAGCTGGTTTGATAGGGTAACCCATAAATACCGTAACACGGTTGATAAGGGTATCAAACATTCCAAGTTTGTAATTATTATACTGGTATGTATCATTATAGGTACGGTATTACTCTTCAGGGCTAAGCCATCAGGATTTATTCCGCTGGAGGATGAAGGCCGTGTGTTCGTTACTTATGATTTGCCGGAAGGTTCATCAACCGAAAGAACCGTTGCCGTATTGCACGAAATGATGAAAGTGCTGGACAGCGTACCTGCTATTAATCACTACGCGGCATTGGGTGGTTTGAACGCGGTTAACTTTGCAACAAAATCAAACAGTGCTACCATATTCGTTCAGCTTAAAAAATGGGAAGAACGTACTAAGGAAGAAGATAAACTGCAAGGCGTTATCGCTACCCTGCAAAAAAAGCTGGCACGCTTTAAAGAGGCCAGTGTGGTAGTTATCTCACCTCCGGCAATTCCGGGTTTGGGTAACACCGGTGGTTTCTCGTTCATTTTACAGGAAAGAGAAGCAGGTGGCGATATTAAAACCTTTGAGAAAACACTGCAAACCTTCCTGGCTGCTGTAAACCAGCGACCGGAAATTGCACGCGCGTTCTCGTTCTTCACGGCTCGTACACCGGCTTACCAGTTGACCATTGACCGTGAAAAAGCTAAAAAATTAGGCGTGCAGATCAATGATATCAACACTGCCCTGCAAACCTACATGGGTAGCTCGTACATTAACGACTTTACCGTGTATGGCCGTAACTTTAGGGTAGTAGCCCAGGCCGATACTAACTATCGTACCAATATCCAAAACATCGGGCAGTATTTTGTGCGTAACTCATCGGGCAGCATGGTGCCTTTAAGCACGCTTACCAGTTATAAGGTAATCGAAAACGCGCCGCTCATTTCTCACTACAACCTGTTCCGTTCTGCCGAGATCAACGGTGGTACCAAGCCGGGTTACAGTAGTGGTGATGCTATCAACGCGTTGAAAGAAGTAGCCGCTCAAACTTTACCGCAAGGCTATGGTTACGAGTTCTCGGGCTTAAGCCGTGAGGAGTTGTTATCGGGTTCAAAAACCATTTACATCTTCGCGTTGTCAATCGGTTTCGTGTTCCTGTTCCTTGCCGCCTTGTACGAAAGCTGGTCGGTGCCGTTCTCGGTACTGTTGGCAGTGCCGCTGGGGGCGTTTGGTGCAATCTTGTGCCTGTACTTCTTCCCAAGTTTAACCAATAACGTTTACGCGCAAATAGGTTTGATAACGCTCATAGGTTTGGCGGCCAAGAACGCCATCCTGATTGTAGAGTTTGCCAAGGAGCGTGTTGATTTGGGGGTTGACCTCGAAGACGCGACGCTTGAAGCGGTACGACTACGTTTAAGGCCGATCATCATGACGTCGATGGCATTTATATTGGGTATCTTACCTTTATTGTTCTCATCAGGCGCTGGTGCTGAAGCCCGTAAAACAATCGGCTTTACAGTATTCGGGGGGATGGTCGCGGCAACATCGCTGGCTATATTTATAGTGCCGGTATTGTTCTACATTATTACCAAGTTTGCCTACGGCGAAGAGAAACTGGCCGAATTAAAGGCTAATCACAAGCCAGATCCGGATCACGATCCGCAAGCGTAATTTACGCGATACATATAAGCAGAATGGCCCGGTTTACCGGGCTTTTTTGCTTTAGTGCAGTTTATAATATACACTTTGATAATACAGTGTTGACATGGTTTTAATACACTTTGTCAGCCTGACAGGACATATTGTTTTTAATAATATATGATACATACTATATCATATTATGAAATTTAAGCTGATATGCGCTAATATTAAACGACTGAATAACAATTTGAAAGATATTTCAATTATGAAATATTTCGTCATATTTCATGTTGCGGCTTCCGTCATACAAATATCACAACACACTAAGCAGGCCTTGTTGGCAGAGTATTTGTAAAGGTTGACATGAAAATCTAAATGATTATTTACAAAAACACACAACAATGAAAACAATGACTAAAATTGTAGCTACAGCCCTTACAGCAGTTGCTATCTTTATCGGAACTACTAATGTACAAGCACAAACTAATGATAAAAGCGCATGGCGTTTAGGTTTCGGTTTAGAAGGCGGTATTCCAACAGGTAAAATAAAAGACTATACAAGTTTCCAATTAGGTGGTACTGCCCGTTTACAATACGGTTTGGCTGATAACTTAGCCCTTACTTTAACATCAGGTTACTACAACTTTTTTGGTAAAGATGTAACCCAATCAGGTGTAACTTTTAAAAATGATGACATCGGTATCATCCCGGTAAAATTGGGTATCAAATCGTTCTTTACCGATAACCTGTACTTTGGTGCAGAGGCCGGTGCCGGTTTTGCTACTAACGAAGGTAACAACACTAAATTAATATTAGCGCCAACTTTGGGTTGGGCCGATAAATCATGGGATGTAGGCGTTAAATACGAAAACTTCTCAGGTCAGAGTAATAACTTTGGTACTATCGGTTTACGTTTAGCTTACGGCTTCTCGTTGTAATCAACAGTACTTTAAAAGCAAAAAGGCCCGCAATTCGCGGGCCTTTCTGCCTTATATAAGGTTTTGCTTAGCTTAATTTGCCTAAAGCTTCTTTTATTCTTCTTACAGCCTCAATCAGTTTTTCTTCTGATGCCGCGTATGATAAACGGAAAGAAGTTTTATCGCCGAATGAATCGCCGCCTACTGTGGCAACATGGCCTTCTTCAAGCAGGTAAATGCTCAGTTCATCAGCATCGTTAATGGTTTTGCCATTATAGCTTTTACCGAAGAACGAAGTTACATCAGGGAAGAAGTAGAACGCGCCATCGGGCAGGTTAACTTTTACACCGTCAATATCTTTTAACAGGTTGTACACAATGTCGCGGCGTTTTCTGAATTGCTCGCGCATTTGGTGTACGCTCTCTAAACCGCCTTCGTAAGCGGCAACACCGGCACGTTGGGTAATTGAGCAGGTACCTGAAGTGATCTGACCTTGCATTTTATCGCAGGCAGCCGCAATTTCTTTGTTTGATGCCGTGTAACCAATTCTCCAACCAGTCATGGCATAAGATTTTGAGAAACCATTGATCACTACCACACGGTCCTTAATGCTGTCAAACTGGGCGATTGATTCGTGCTTGTCAACAAAGTTGATGTGCTCGTAAATCTCGTCAGACAGGATATAGATTTGCGGATGCTTTTCGAAAACCTTTACCAGTGACTCCAGCTCTTCTTTAGTGTAAACGCTGCCTGTAGGGTTACATGGCGACGAGAACATGAACAGTTTTGATTTCGGGGTAATGGCAGCTTCCAGTTGCTCGGCAGTAATTTTAAAGTTTTGCTCAACGGTAGTGTTAATGAAAACGCTGTTACCTTCGGCAAGTTTTACTACTTCAGAGTACGAAACCCAGTAAGGGGTAGGGATAATTACCTCTTCGCCAGGGTTAACCAAACATAAAACCGCGTTAGCGATAGCCTGTTTAGCACCGGTTGATACTACGATCTGGCTAATGTCGTAATCAAGGTTGTTCTCGTCCTTAAGTTTCTTCACTATAGCTTTACGCAGATCCGGGTAACCGGCTACGGGTGTATAATAGGTAAAGTTTTCATCCATCGCCTTCTTAGCGGCATCCTTAATATGTTCAGGGGTATGAAAATCAGGCTCACCAAAGCTAAGGCTTATCACATCAACACCTTTAGCAGCAAGCTCACGGCCCATTTTGGCCATTTTAATGGTTTGTGATTCCGACAGGTTATTTATCCTGTTACTTAATGTACTCATATTATTTGTGTTATCGCGGCAAATATAGAAAATAAGTTTACTGCTACTTACTGATGTTATTTTTTAAATTTGAACTCTAAATTCGGAACGCTTTGAGGGAACAGAAAAGAATCATTTTAATTTCGCTGATAACGGGTGCTGTGCTGATGTTTGCGAAGTTTATTGCCTACTTTTTAACAGCCTCAAACTTTGTACTTACCGATGCTGCCGAAAGCATTGTGAATGTGGTAGCCAGTTCGTTCGCGTTCTTCAGCATTTATCTTTCTTCGCTTCCGCGCGATGAAAACCACCCTTATGGGCACGGTAAGGTAGAGTTCTTTTCGGTATTTATCGAAGGCGCGCTCATCGGCATTGCCGGTATCATGATCATCATAAAATCAACCTATAGCATATTTCACCCAACCGCTATTCACGATCTTTTATTGGGTGCCACTATTATTGGTATCACCGGGTTGATCAATGGCGCCTTGGGGTATTACATGATACGAAAAGGTAAAGAGCTTCGCTCTATAACAGTTGAGGCCGATGGGCACCACCTGCTTACCGATACCGTTACAAGCATAGGCCTGGTGGTAGGCTTATTATTGATTCATTTTACTAAGATACTTTGGCTGGATAGCGCGCTTTCTATCGCTGTTGGCTTATATATCGTATTCACAGGTTATAAACTGGTACGCCGTTCGGTTGGCGGATTGATGGATGAAACCGATTTTCAGCTGGTAAACAACCTGCTGAAAGTACTAAGCGATAAACGTAAGGACGAATGGATAGATATTCATAACCTGCGTGCGCAAAAGTATGGTAATGAGCTACATATCGATTGCCATTTGACCCTGCCAAATTATTTCGACCTGATACGGGTGCACGAGGAGGTTTCTTTGGTGGATAAGATGATCAACAGCGAAGCCGGCATTAAAACCGAGTTATTTATACACACCGACCCTTGCCTGCCCGACTGCTGCCACTATTGCAGTATGCCCAATTGCCCCATACGCTCGGAGCCTAAGCGTATTGAGATAGAATGGACCTTGGATAAGGTAATGCCTAATAAAAAGCACTTCGAATAACCATGAGCAAAATAAATTTACGGGTTTACGGCTTGCTGATCAACAGCGATAACGAATTGCTGATAAGCGATGAGCAGGAGTACGGTATGAGGTTCAGCAAATTCCCGGGTGGGGGATTAGAGTATGGTGAGGGCTTGATAGACGGCCTTAAGCGTGAGTTTATGGAAGAATGTAATATGGAAGTGGAGATATTAAGCCATTTTTACACTACTGATTTCTTTATTAAATCGGCCTTTGCCAATCACATAGATACGCAACTGATCAGCGTGTATTACCTCGTAAAGAATGTTGATCCGTTTAACCTGGTAATGAAAACCACGGCATTTGATTTTGATGGAGAGGGCGAAGCGTTGCAAGCTTTCCGCTGGAAAAAAATCAGTGAACTGCAACCCGCTGATGTTACCTTTCCGATAGACCAGCACGTGGTTAAACTGTTAAAAACACAATATGAATTTAGCTGAAAGAGATTTAAAAGTTATATGGCATCCTTATACGCAAATGCAAACCGCCAAGCCACCTGTACCCATAGTACGCGGCGAGGGCGCTTGTTTGTACGGTGAGGATGGCAAAAAATATATCGACGCGGTATCGTCGTGGTGGGTAAATATACATGGTCACGCTAACCCTTACATAGCTCAAAAAGTTGCCGAGCAATTGCTGAAACTGGAGCATGTGATCTTCGCCGGGTTTACGCACCCCGCGGCTGTTGAACTGGCCGAGCGACTGCTGGCCATATTGCCCGCTAACCAGGCAAAAGCCTTTTACTCCGATAACGGCTCTACCGCCATTGAAGTAGCCATTAAAATGTGCCTGCAATACTGGAGCAACCAGGATAAACCACGCACAAAGATGCTGGCCTTTAAAAATGCCTATCATGGTGATACTTTTGGTGCCATGTCGGTAAGCGGGCGCAGCGCTTTCACGGCTGCTTTTGATAGTTTGTTGTTTGAGGTGGAGTTTATCGATCTGCCAAATGAAGATAATATTGGCAATCTCAAATCTCACATCTCCAATCTCAAATCTGACCTCGCTTGCTTTATTTTTGAGCCATTGGTGCAGGGTTCAGCAGGGATGATCATGTACGAGGCTAAATATTTAGATGAACTGATGGCGCATTGCCGTGAGCAAGAAGTACTCACCATTGCTGATGAAGTATTTACCGGTTTCGGGCGTACAGGGAAACCGTTTGCCTGCGATCACCTAAACACCCAGCCGGATATCATGTGCTTTTCAAAAGGACTTACCGGCGGCACCATGGCCTTCGGTTTAACCACCTGCACGCAGGCCATATATGATGCCTTTTTAAGCGACGATAAGTTGAAGACCTTGTTCCACGGGCATTCTTACACTGCTAACCCGGTAGCCTGCGCGGCTGCTTTAGCCAGTTTAGATCTGTTTTTGGATAACGCTACCGCGGATAATATCAACAGGATAGTAGCTGCCCATACTCTGTTTGAAGAAAAGATAAAACATCACCCTAAAATAAAAGCCACCCGCCAAACCGGTACCATACTGGCTATGGAATGGGAAACGGGCGATAATACTTCGTACTTTAGTTCGCTGCGTGATAGGCTATACTATTACTTTTTGGATGCCGGAGTTGTACTGCGCCCGCTTGGCAATATTATCTACATTTTACCTCCTTATTGCATTAGCAACGACGAGCTAAACTATATTTACCGCAAAATTGAGGATGCCCTCGAAGAAATTTGATCCCTATGGAACTGAACACAATTTTACCAAACATAATTGCTGATAACCAATTACACGCCCGCTGGTTAAACACGCTTTCGCTGATGGAAAACACCGGCGCACGCAAAATATCTGCCAGTGAAGACCCGATAACGGTTACCTATATCATACTGAAACATGCCGCCGAAGAACACCGCCATGCTTTCTACCTCAAAAAACAAATAGAAAAAACAGGCAACGATTTATGTCCAACTTACGCTGCCGAATACCTGCTGGCACCGGCTTACAGTAAATATTATTTGAACCAGTTGGATGTAGAGGTTTGCCGTTATCTTAAAAAGGAACTTGGCCTTTCAGGAAAAGAATTACGTTTCGCTGCGTACCTGTTAGTTACTTACGCCATTGAAGTGCGTGCCGATGAACTATACCCGATTTACCAGGACGCGCTGGATGCCGTAGGCAGCAAAATAAATGTAAAATCGATCATATTGGAAGAAGAAGGCCACCTCGAAGAAATGATCAACCAACTTCAGCACTTCTCACCCGACTGGCAACTCCACGCCAGCAAAGCTGTAACCATAGAAACCAAACTGTTTGGCGACTGGGTAAATGCTTTGGGGAATGAGTTGAATTGAGTTGTAGGTTGTGTGTTGAAAGTTGTGGGTAGGAGGTTCCGGGTTTGAGATTTCAGGTTCCTGTTTTTAGTTCTTACGCTCTCGCGGGCTTGCAGCCCGTGAGTAAGCATGTTTGCAGCTTTCAGCTGCCGGATACCCGTTTCACCTTTGACAACTTTTTAAAAGTTGCCAAAGGTTGATCCTTGAAAATGCATTCTCCGCTGTCGCGAATTTAGCATAGCGTAACTCGTGACGTACGCATGGCGTAAGCTTTCAGCTTACATACTAAATACGCATATTGTATAGCGGCGGGACGCCGCGGGATAGTCGTCACTCGGCTGTAGCCGTAGCGACTGCGGAAGTGTAAAAGTTTGCATACCGATAGGCTAACTCACCCGATCTTCGCTTCGCTCGACCACCCTCTCTACTTCGTAAAGAGGGAATTTAAGAAGTATACTTTTACTGCGATTTTTTTACCCTCTTTTTCGCTTGCGAAAGAGAGGGTCGCCCAGCGAAGCGTAGGCGGGGTGAGTCAATCGCCAGTGCAAAAGCACAAACCTAACATACCCTAAAGAATGCGGCATCGTAAGGAACGGATAGCATAAGCCCTGCCACAGCACAACCCAAACATAGTTCCTTGCGCAGCCGCGACTTTTTTCTTTGGTGACTTTCTTTTTTGAGAGAAAAAAGAAAGTTACATCCACTAACGTTCAATAAAGCATAACCATTCCTAATGAAAAGCCAACCGAATAATAGATGTTTCGTACCTCAACATGACAGGGGGGTAGTAAGGCTGACAATCCACTTACAACTTCATATACTCCGTAAATATCTGCTGCATAAAAGCTTTGCCATATTGCAAAGTGCTATCAGTGAGTTGTTTATTTTGGTCTTTGTTCTGAATAAATATCACTTGCTGACCGCCGCTATCGTACGATACTACCTGGTTGGGTTGCATAAAGCCAAAACCGTTGTCCCAATCGAAAAACGCAAATGGTTTTGAATAGGGGTTCAGCAGGTTTTTCGACCATTTGAACTGGTTATGCGGCAGGTCAAGCTGAGCGAGCAGGGTAGTGGCAATATCGGTTTGGTTACCAAGTTTATTGATCCTTTTGCCACGGTATTCGGGTTTTATCACATCGCCAAAAAACAATAGCGGGATATGGTATTTTTCCGGCTCGAACGGGTCGGCGTTGTTGCGTGGTAAACGATGACCATGATCGGCCACTAAAATGAATAGCGTGTTTTTGTACCAGTCGTATTTTTTAGCCAGATCGAAATATTCTTTTAAACTGGCATCGGTATAATAGGCCGTGCTCCTGAATTTATTACTCAAATCATCCCCCGGAAAATGCGGCGGAACCGGCAACTCAAAAGGCTCGTGGTTGCTCAACGTTTGCACGTAAGAAAAGAAGGGTTGCTGCTGGCCTTTTAAAAACTTGATGTTCTTTTTCAGCACCACATCGTCATGCGCTCCCCATTTGGAGTTCATGTCTTTTTGCTCAAAGTTCTTCTTGTCTATCAGGTTATCTATTTTATGGCTTAACAGGTAAGCCTTAAAGTTCATAAACTCGCTTTCGCCGCCATAAAAATAGGAGGTAGGGTAGCCCAGTTTTTCAAATACGTTACTCAATGCAGGCAGGCGTTCCTGTTTGCCATTATCAACAACTATGGTACGGATGGCCTGCGATGGAAAAGCGCTCAGTATGGCTACAATGCCCTTATCGGTACGATCGCCGGCAGAGTACACACTATCAAACAATACCCCTTCACGGATGAAATTCTCAAAGTTTGGCGCATCACCCTTTTCACCGCCTAATGATTCAATTACGTCGGCCGTATAACTCTCCAGTTGGAAAATGACAATGTTCGGGCGGTTAGTGGTAAGTATGTGCGTGGTGCTGTCGCGCTCGACCTTATACATGCTGTTCACCAATGCCGTTGCCTCGCCCGGGTGCATAAAAACGTAGGGGTTGTATGGCGTTTTGAAATTTTCAACCGTATTATGCAGCAGGTTCCATTCGGTATTGAGGGCGCTTTGGTTAAGTATCTGCTTATCAGAAAAGTAGGCCATACTTTGGTTCATGGGGGCCACCTGTAAGCCGCCGCGTATCACCAGTACATTTAAGCCAACAAGCAAAAGCGCTAAAAATGGTTTTGCATATATGGAAACCTGTGGCTTTTTAAAGTTGTAATCTATAATTACATGCGATAATAAGATACCCGATGCCAGCAGGAACGCGCCGATAAGCAAGCTAAAGCCGATAGGCGATGAGCCGGTAGAGGCAACCGCTTCTGATGGTGAATGATAAAATGTATCAAATACCCTGAAAATGATCTTGGTACCCCATTCCCTAAAGATGTTGAGGTTAAGAATAGCGATCAGCGAGATGATGAATATGCAGAAGTATACGTAGATCCTTAAAAAAATGGGCTTGATGTAACCTCTCGGGATAAACCAGTTAATGATAAAAGCCAGCAGGGGAATAGCCGAAATATAAGCGGCGGTAGAAAAATCGATACGGACGCCGTAGAGGAAGCTTTGTATAATTTCGCTGACGGTAACGTTCTTGAACTTATCAATAAAATACAGTTCAAAGGTAGCCCGGGTTATTACCGAGAAGACTACCCAAAATATCAGGAAACGGACAAAAGTAATTAGGCTCTTTAACATTGAGGCGCAAAAATAGCGAATTACCTCAATGTTAAAAAGCCTTTATTAAATTGTTAATCAGTGATGACAGTAATTCTTAGTTACCGCCGCCACCCATAGCTTTAAGATCTGAAATGGTTACTTTTTCAAAGTCGGCCGGTATAGCGAATATGCCTGCCGGTACTTTATCGCCTGTAATTGATTTCAGGTTGATGTTAATGGCTTGTCCCATTTGTAAAGTAGTGAACTGAACCGGTATGCCACCTGCTTTTTTAAAGTGGGTGCTCATCATGTTGGTAGGGATAGTAATATCATTAGTTACCCAGGCATCGTAGTTGCTGCCGCTTTTGGTATCTTTTACAGTTACTTTTTTACATTTAAAACCATTGATCACTTTAGTTTCGGTTGTAGGGGTGAAAGTAAAATCAGGAGATTTTGATTTAAAATCTTCCAGTTCGGCAGGAGTAGCTATGGCTGCTTTTTTAATTGATGCAACAGGTACGTCAACCAATACCGCGAAGAAAGTGCCTTCGTTAGTGCCGATAAATTTAATATCTGCCGGGCCTTGCTGCATGCTGTACGCGCTGCTATCGCCTTTGAAATATGTTTTGGCATCAATAGTGCCCTGCGGCGACTCAATAGTATAGGTAATAACACCTTCTTTATACTCTTTTTGCGCACTTGCGCTCATTACAGTGGCGGTAAGCGCTAAGCCCAGAGCAGCCGAGAAAAATTTGATATTCATGGTCGTTGTTTAATTAATACAATGTAGGTTTTTTATACTTGTATAGCAATTATATTTTTCAATTAGATGGGGCTATAAATGATTTGTTACGCTTGAGCAGATAATATTTTACATGATGCGCTCGTGCCGCGTTTACCAATTCATTTATTAGTTTTTTCCCGTTATCGGCCGCTATAATAAGCATTTTGCAGCTATTGTTATGTAATAAAGAAGCAATGTCAATTTCAGGATTACCGCTGACGTAAACGTAATGGATATTTATATCGCTTGCAGGCAAGCGGTTAGCAGCAGATGTGAGTATTAAAATAGTCAATGATCGAAATCTTAGCAATCCACCGTTTTTGTAAACTAAGCTTGTTTTTACATTGCTATCGATATTTGCCAATGTTATAGTGGTTACCTTGCTGCTATCCAAATAAGGCTGTACCGAATATTGATAGCCTTTATCATCGGCCGGTATATCGGTAATTACTACGGCCTTGCTTCCCTGCCTTAACACGATGCCAGTATGCTTACGCAGATTAAAAAAAGCCACATCACTGCTGCTGTAAGCACGGTATTTTTTATAGCTGATACTGATGCAAAACAACAGAAGCAAACCAATGCCGGTTTTTAACAGCTTGCTGTTTTTATTGTAGATGAAATAAAAGCCTGTGATAATGATGGCATACAGCAACAAATATTCGGCAGTGGTAAGCCACACTTTGCTGATGCCGGCAAAAGGTGCATGCTCTACAAAAGCCAGCACGCGGTTCATCAGTAGTATTAATTGCTCGGTGATGTAAGCCAGCCACTTGCTGATCAGCCAATGCTCGGGCAGTAACAGGCAGGCAATCCCGGTATACATAATGGCCGCCGAAGGTATGAGGATGAACAGGTTGCTGAATAAAAAGTAAACCGGTATTTGATGGAAATAATAAGCGCTTAGCGGAAAGGTGATCACCTGCGCGGCTATGGATACCGAGCATAACAGCCACAACTTATCCAGCCATTTATTTTTTACGGGTATCCATTTATAAATAACAGGTTGCAGCACAATTAAACCGGCAACGGCAAGGTAGGAGAGTTGAAAGCCTACATCGGTAATTAAAAAAGGATCGGACAGTAAAAGCGCGAAAGCCGAAAAACCCAGCAAGTTGAGCGTATTGATATACCTGCTATAAGTTTTACCCGCCACAATGAGAGACAGCATTACCGCTGCCCTGCACACTGGCGGCGAAAACCCGGTGAGTAAAGCATAGTACCACACCAGTGCGATGATGATACATGCGCGTATCAAACGCCCATGTTTATATCTATCTAAAAACGATAACAGGAACCCCAAAACTAAATACACCAAACCCACGTGCGCACCCGAGACAGAGAGTACATGAATGGTACCCGTTTTTGAATAGGCCTGCAAAATATCGTTACTTAAATCGGCTTTGTAACCGAGTATGAGCGTAGATGCTACGGCCGCCGCATCCGGATTATGAATGTTGGCTTTTAGTTTTTGTACCAGTTGCTGCCTTAAACGCGAGGCGTAACTGATGATAGGATTGCCTTTATCTACATCAAGCACCCTATACTGGCCGGGGTACAGATAAGCCTGGTGATAGATGTTCTTATTGGCCAGGTACTTTTTGTAGTTGAACTCCGCCGGGTTAAATGGCGGGTCAACCTCGTTATATTTCGCGGGTATCAGCAATATATCGCCGTAATATAAGCTGCTTGCGGTGGTGTCTTTAATCGAGATCAGCAATTGCCCTACGGTGTTTTTTCGCTTATGGCCGTTTATACTTTGTATGACGGTGGCGGTGAATTTGTAGAGATCGTTTTTTAATACAGGTTCACTGTTTATCTTTACAATGATGCTACTGCCGGTATACTTAGAAAAGTGAAGTGGATCATTAACCTGTTTGCTGCGGATAGCGTTAAAAATGCCTGCCGATGTGAGGGTAAGCAAGATCAGCACACCGCCCAGCCAGCGCATTTTATAAATGCCCAGCTTTTTATAACCTAAATTAAGAATAATGAATATAGCCGAAAGTAATAAGAATACAATCCCAAACAACCATACCGGCGTGGCTGATAAACAGCCAATGCCAAAGGCGATACCCAGCAGGTAGGGGATCAGTAAAATTATAAACGGAATTTCGCCTTTATGACCGGCAATCATATCTATTAGCCCTGGTTTGGTTGCCGATAAAGATATGTTTTAGCCTCCGGAATTAGAGCTGATCGCGCACTTCGAGCAGGAATTTTTTCAGGTTATCCAAAGCATCTATCACACGCTGGTTATCTTTGGTATCGCCCATGTTATTTTTGAGATGCTCTTTTGCGCCGTTAAGCGTATAACCTTTATCACGTATCAGGTGAAAGATCACCTTCAGGTTTTCAAGGTCTTCGGGGGTAAAGTAACGGTTGCCTTTTTTGTTCTTTTTAGGTTGCAGAACATCAAATTCTTTCTCGTAAAATCTTATTAACGATTGATTTACATCAAACATGGCCGATACCTCACCCATGGTGTAGTACATCTTGTTTATTTCACGTTCTTTGTAAGGCATACCTGCAAAGGTAAAAGATAATTTTCAATTTCGGATTTCGGATTTTCAATTTCGAATTTATTTATCAATCTCTGTATATAATTACTTAGTATCATCCCGTTAAGGTTTCTCAATATATCGTAGTGTAACATATTGTGTAATTATGAGTATAAATTATACAAAATTTTACATTTTTGCACCTTACTGCATTCTACAAATAAAGTACTTACTAATGACTGCTAACGAAATACGTCAGGCTTTCCTGGATTTTTTTGCTTCTAAGGGGCATACTATTGTGCCTTCTGCGCCTATTGTTATTAAAAACGACCCAACCCTGATGTTTACCAACGCGGGGATGAACCAGTTTAAAGAAATATTTTTAGGTGAAGCGCCTGCGAAAAGTCCGCGTGTGGCAGATACGCAGCGCTGCCTGCGTGTATCGGGCAAACATAACGACCTGGAAGAAGTGGGTATCGATACCTATCACCATACCATGTTCGAGATGTTGGGCAACTGGAGCTTTGGCGATTACTTTAAAAAGGATGCCATTGCCTGGAGCTGGGAACTGCTTACCGAAGTTTATAAATTACCTAAAGACCGTCTGTACGTTACTTATTTTGAGGGCGACGCAAAAGAGGGTTTGGAAAAAGATACCGAAACTTACGAGTTATGGAAAACCTATGTTGACGAAGCGCACATACTGCCCGGCAACAAAAAGGATAACTTTTGGGAAATGGGCGAAACCGGCCCATGCGGACCATGCTCTGAAATTCACTTTGACAGCCGTCCCGATAATGAGCGTGCCGAAGTAAGCGGCGCTACGCTGGTAAATGCCGATCACGACCAGGTGATCGAAATTTGGAATAATGTATTCATGCAGTTTAACCGTTTGAAGGATACATCGCTACAGCAACTGCCGGCTAAACACGTGGATACCGGTATGGGTTTCGAGCGTTTGGTGAGGGTGCTGCAAGGTAAAACTTCCAACTACGATACCGATGTTTTTCAACCGATGATCCAGTTCATCGCCGACAAATCGGGCAAACAATATAATGCAAAGTCAGTACCTGGTGATACCGATTGGAATGAAGCCGTAGCCATGCGTGTATTGGCCGACCATATCCGTGCCATCAGCTTCGCTATAGCCGACGGACAATTGCCATCAAACAACAAAGCAGGCTACGTAATCCGCCGGATCTTACGCAGGGCTGTGCGTTATTCGTATCAATACCTTGGCTTTAAAGAGCCTTTCTTTAACCAATTGGTGCCTTTATTGGCCGAACAGTTTAAGGATGTATTTACCGAATTGTATAGCCAGAAAGATTTTGTACAGAAAGTTATTTTGGAGGAAGAGGTTTCTTTCTTAAGAACCTTGTCAGTGGGAATACGTCGATTCGAGAATTATTTTTTAGTAGATGGAGATGCATCAATTGCTGATTATTCTAATGAATTAAGTGAGTTTTTAAGTGATAGATGGGATTACGCTACGGATAGAAATAATAAAAAAGTGGCTGGCAAATTCGCTTTTGAGCTTTCAGATACTTATGGATTTCCGATAGACCTTACAGAATTAATGGCCCGGGAGAAAGGTTTTACTGTTGATATAGATTCTTTTAATAGTGCGCTTCAAGAACAAAAATCCCGTTCCCGCGCAGCTACCGCTATTGATACCGGCGACTGGACGGTGATCCGCGATGAAGAGGCTGTAGTATTCACCGGTTACGATGAAACCGACAGCATTGCACATGTAGTAAAATACCGCAAGGTAACCGCCAAGGGTAAAGATCAATACCAGCTGGTATTAGATAAAACTCCTTTTTATGCCGAAAGCGGTGGCCAGGTGGGCGATAAGGGCGAACTGGTTTTTCCTAACGGAGAGATCATTTATGTAACCGACACCAAAAAAGAGAACGGCCTTACCGTTCACTTTACCGATAAATTGCCAACGGATATTCTCGATGCGCTTACCGCCATCGTTGAGCCATCCCGCAGGCATAGTACCGAGAGTAACCACTCGGCAACGCACTTGCTGCATGCCGCTTTAAAGCAGGTATTAGGCAGCCACGTAAACCAAAAAGGTTCATTGGTAAATGCTGAATATTTGAGGTTCGATTTTTCGCACTTCAGTAAAGTTACCGATGAAGAATTGGCGCAAATAGAGGCAATTGTAAATGCTAAGGTACGCGAGAATGTTCCGCTGAAAGAAGAGCGTAACGTACCGTATCAGCAGGCGATAAATAGCGGTGTTACTGCTTTGTTTGGTGAAAAGTATGGCGATTTTGTACGGGTGATAACTTTTGATGATACCTTCAGCAAAGAGCTTTGCGGTGGTACGCACGTAAAAGCAACCGGGCAGATCGGTTATTTCAAGATCATCTCTGAAAGCGCTGTTGCGGCAGGTGTTCGCCGTATTGAGGCCATTACCGGTATTGCTGCCGAAAACTATATCAACGCCCAAACCAAATTGGTAACGGATATTAAAGAGCTGCTGAAAAATCCGAAGGATCTTTCAAAAAGCATCGAAAGCCTGCTCGAAGAAAATGCCAAACTGAAAAAGGAGCTTGAAAAAAGTGTGCTCGAAAAATCCTCAGGTTTAAAAAATGAACTGGCCGAAAAAGTAGAGAACATTAACGGTATCAATTTCATCGCCCAAAAAGTGGCGCTGCCAAATGCCGATGCTATAAAGAACCTGGCTTATAACCTGAAGGACATTGTACCCAACCTGTTCCTGGTGTTGGCTGCCGATATTGAAGGCAAACCAAACCTCACGGTAATGATCACCGAAGAACTGGCCAAAGAGAAAGGCCTAAATGCAGGCAACATCGTCCGCGAACTGGCCAAAGAGATCCAGGGGGGCGGCGGCGGCCAACCATTCTACGCCACAGCAGGCGGTAAAGATATCACCGGATTAGACAGGGCACTTGAAAAAGCAAGGAGTTTTGTAGCGTAGATTATAAATCTACACCATTCTACCCAAAACGCGTCATTGCCTTTACGAAGCAATGACGCGTTTTTTTATGCGTGTTTCCCGTCAGCAAGCAGCTTCGGGCGAAAACGGGCAGAACTTTAAGGCCATGAGCGCAAAGGCGGGCATAGTGAACTTGTTGCATGCGGGGGAGGAGTGAGCGGCAGGGCAAAAGTTCCAGCCCCAAGTTCTGCACGTTTTGCAGGGGAGGCCTTGTGCGGCAAAGAAGCCTATTGCTGGACAAGGGTTTTGTTACTTTTACCCTCAAAAGTAATGGGGCCCTGCGCCCAAGAGCAGGCTAACGTTGATTATAGCACAAGCTTAATCTAAGTAGAGATTGCTTCGTGCCTCGCAATGACGCGTTTATATTTTTCAACTATTAATGCCTTCCATGTCCTCCATGCCCACCACGATTCCCGTGATTGCCATGGCCGTTACCATGCCCGCGGTTTACCACGTGTACCCGGTTAACTACACGTGTATGGTTTACTACTCGCGGACGTGATACATAATGTGTTCTGTTAACCACTCTTGGGCGGGCTACATAATGCGTTCTGTTTATTACCCGTGGACGGCTTACATACCTGTCGCGTACTACAATGCCGTTGCCGCGGTAGCCGCGATATTTTACGTAACGGGTGCGGTCGTTATTAAAATAACGGTAAGGCCTGTCGCGGTAAACGGCTACTTTATAACCATTGTTAATGTTGTAGGTGTTGTAACGCACCGGTAACGATCTGCGCCATACCCAGTTGCCGCCATCTAAGTAAACGTATTGACGTGTTGGGGCATAATAATAGCTCTCCACTTCGGGCAGGTAATAATAGTTAACGGTACTGTATGCGGGCGGCGGTGTCCAGGCGCCTATATTAACGTTTAAACTAACTTGTGCTTTGGTGCTGGTGTAAGTGGCCGCAAGCAAAACTGTAGCTGCAAGCAGGCCTTTAAGAGGGTTTTTCATGTTATCTGTAAGTATCTGTTTTATATGTTGGGCATTAATCAAACTTTGTGCCTATTTAATTGACAATGCTTTACTAAAAAGGTTTAACTTTATATATTTGGGGCTTTACAATCAGTAAACAAAAACTGAATACTATTTTCTATGACAGTTCTTACAGGCGCACAGGGTGATAAATATGAATTGGTGGTTGGTTTAGAGGTGCACGCGCAGTTATCAACCAACAGCAAGATCTTTTCGCCCGATTCGGCAGCTTTTGGCGCTGAACCAAACCACCACATTAGTGCCATATCATTAGGGCACCCCGGTACTTTACCTTTTACCAATAAAAAGGCGGTAGAGTACGCGGTAAAAATGGGTTTGGCCTGTAATTGTAATATCAACCTTAATAATAGCTTCGCACGTAAAAATTACTTTTATGCCGATCTGCCCAAAGGTTACCAAATCTCGCAAGATCAGGCACCTATATGTTTGGGTGGTTCGGTAAAGGTAAAACTGGCCGACGGTAGCACTAAAACGCTTACACTGCACCACATCCACATGGAAGAGGATGCAGGCAAAAGCTCGCACGATAACCACAGTACCGATTCGCTGATAGACCTGAACAGGGCAGGAGTACCGCTGATAGAAATCGTATCCAACCCTGATATCCGCAGCAGCGAGCAGGCCGTTCAGTTCCTTACCGAAATTCGTCGTTTATTGCGTTACCTCGATATTTGCGATGGCAACATGGAGGAAGGTAGTATGCGTTGCGATGCCAATATTTCCATCCGCTTAAAAGGCGCTACAGGATACGGCAACCGCTGCGAGGTGAAAAACCTTAACTCTATCCGTAACGTACAGCGTGCCATTGAGCATGAGTTTGCCCGCCAGGTAGAAGTGATAGAAGCAGGCGGCCATATCGACCAAAATACTCTTAATTTTAATGCCGATACCGGCGAAACATCGGTATTACGCTCCAAAGAAATGGCGAACGATTACCGCTATTTCCCGGAACCCGATCTGCAACCGATACGTTTAACGGTAGATTACGTAAACAACATCCGCGAAAGCCTGCCCGTTTTACCGGCCGAACTTTACGAAAAATACACCCAAACTTTGGGCCTTTCAGATTATGATGCCTCGGTAATTACTGCCGATAAAGAGGTGGCCATGTATTTTGAAGAACTGATAAAAAATACACCTAATTATAAAGCAGCGGTTCACTTATTGATGGGGCCGGTAAAATCGCACCTTAATGAAAGCGGTAAACATATCAGCGACATCGGGTTGAAGGCGGCTAACCTTGCCGGGTTGATTAAATTGATTGACGACGGCCTGGTAAATAATACGGTAGCCTCGCACAAGTTGTTCCCGGCTATGCTGCATGCGCCCGATAAAACTGCCGAAGAATTGGCTAAAGAGCTTAACTTGCTCATCAGTGCCGATACCGATGAACTCGACCAGTTCATCCGCGAAGCGATAGCGAAATTCCCTGATAAGGTAAAGGAATACCATAAAGGCAAAAAAGGCGTTTTAGGCTTGTTCATGGGCGAGATCATGAAACGCTCGAAAGGGAAGATCGATCCGCAGAAAACCAACCAGCTATTAGTAAAAGAGTTAGAAGCCTCAAAATGAGAAACAGCTTAAAGTATATCGCCTTCGCGATATTGGCAGTATTTATTGCGTCGTGCCAAAAGGATGAAAATAGTTTTCATATAGCAGGTAAGTTAGCCAATCCGGGACCAATAAAAACGGCTTACTTACTTCGTTTGGATAGTACACAGCTTACTGTTGTTGATACAGGCATACTTGATGAAAAGGGCGAGTTTGAACTGAAATTTTCATCGCCTTATAAAAACCTGTATAAAATACGCCTGGCCGAAACATCTTACGATCTGATAGCTAAAAATGGTGATGATATTACCTTTTCGATAGAATTTGCTAACGGTAAAGGCCCTGTTAATATTAAAGGCTCCGCAGAGACGAAAGAGTTACTTGAGTTTAACAGGATAAGCAGTTTTTGGGGAGGCAAAAATTCTAAATTGGCGCTTGAGTATGAGCAAAAAAGCCAGAAGGGTGCCAATAAAGATTCACTTTTAGCTGTATACAGACCTGTTTTTCAAAGTAACCTAAGAGATTACAATAAAGAAACGATTGATTTTATTAATAAAAACAAGGACAGTTTTACAGCATTCTACGCGTCAACCTCGGTTGATCCGCGCGAAAATGAGCAGCAGTTGGTAGCTTATGCCGATGCCATAAAAGATAAGTTTACGGATAACCCGTTCGTGCAAAAGTTTGTTAAGCAGATGGCCATTGTAAAGCCGGTATCGGTAGGGCAAAAAGCACCCGATTTCACCATACAGGATATGGATGGCAACCCCATTAATTTGGCCGATTACAAGGGTAAATACGTAATGCTTGATTTTTGGGCATCATGGTGTTTGCCTTGTCGCCAGGAAAACCCTAACGTGGTTAAGCAATACGCCATTTATCACCCTAAAGGCTTTAATATATTGGGTATATCGCTCGATCAGAAAGTACCTGCCTGGAAGGATGCCATAGCAAAAGATAAATTAACATGGGCGCACGCGTCTGATCTGAGTAATTTTGATGGACCAGTTGAGCGTCTTTATCAAATAGAATCCATACCTTCAAATTTTATAATTGACCCACAGGGAGTTATCGTTGCCAAGAATATAACCGGGGTGCTACTTGAAGATTTTCTTAAAAAAACGTTTAATAAGCCTCAATAAATTGTTAATATATCGTGATACTTAACAATTTGTTAATATTAGGTTAACTATTTACTTCAATTAAGCGTATACTTTTATGCAAAAATTTAACGGATGAGTAACACTGCCAAACAAAAGATTTTAATTGTTGATGACGAACCGGATATATTGGAGCTGATTGAGTACAATTTAAAAAAAGAAGGTTACCAGGTATTTTTGGCCCACAATGGCCAGGAAGCGGTAACTGAAGCTAAACGCTCATTGCCCGATCTGATAGTTCTTGATATCATGATGCCTAAAATGGATGGTATTGAAGCATGCCGTATTATGCGCACCATGCCCGAGTTTAAAAATACCTTTATGGTGTTTTTAACTGCCCGCAGCGAAGAATACTCAGAAATTGCCGGTTTTAACGTAGGCGCTGATGATTATATAGCTAAACCTATAAAACCACGCGCGCTGGTAAGCCGCATCAATGCTATATTACGCCGTAATGCTCCATCTGAAGATGTGGTAGATAACAAACTGGAAATTGGCGACCTGGTTATCGACCGCGAAGCTTATTTGGTATACAAAGCAGGCGAGCGTATTGTATTAGCTAAAAAAGAATTTGAATTATTATACCTGCTGGCCTCAAAACCGGGCAAGGTTTATACCCGCGAAGTGATCCTGAAAAACATCTGGGAAGATTCAGTGGTAGTAACTAACCGTACTATTGATGTACACATCCGCAAACTACGCGAAAAACTTGGCGACGATTGCGTATCAACCGTAAAAGGTGTTGGTTACAAATTTGGCGCTTAAGCTGTGAAAATATTAAATTAAAAAAATGGATGGTATCAATTACCATCCATTTTTTGTTTATAGCTATTTGCTTGCTGCTGGCTTGCGTTTGGTTGTTGTGGCTTTTGCAGCTACTGCTTTTTTAACAACGCTGGTTTCTGCTTTAGCCTTTGTGGTTACCGCTTTGGCTTTGGTCGTGGCATCGGCTTTTATGGCTTTCACTTCTTTTTGAGCCTTGGCAGTAGTCGCTTTAGCTTTTTCGGTTATGGCTTCGGCTTTGTCGGCTGCTTTGGCTTTTACACCGGCGGCGGTAGCCTTGGCCTTCGCGGTGGTATCAGCTACTTTTTTGCTTGCTGCTGTTTTGGTAGCGGCAGTCTTTTTGGCTACGGTTACTTTCTTGGCCGTAACTTTTTCTTTCAGTTCTTCTATTTTATCGCCGGCTTTGTCTGATAGTTCTGCGGCTTCATCTTTGGTGCCTTCCCAAATATGACTGATCGTTTCTTTCACCTTTTCGAAAAATCCCTTTTCGTCGTTAACTGGTTGAGTTGATTTAGTACTCATGATATGTATGCTTTAATTGATAGATTAATTTGTTGATTATAAAATATTTAACAAGTGGTGTCGGGCTTTTGTTTTATTGGTGATATAGTGACAATAGTTGGCCTTATCAACGGTTTATTTTGCGGTAGTAAAGCCGATTAAAGCAACCGCGTGCGGTATAAAATTAAAAGCGTATTTTTGCAGGCTATAATAAAATATGAAGATCCCAAAGTTTGCCGACCTGATACTGTTTGAGAACGATGACCTGATTGTGGTTAATAAGCCACCTTTCATCAGTTCGTTAGATGAGCGTGAAGGCGGAGAGATAAATATGCTGCGCCTGGCGAAGAATTATTCGGACGACGCGCAGATATGCCACCGTCTGGATAAGGAAACCTCCGGTGCCCTTATAATAGCCAAGAACCCCGAAGCATACCGCTCTGTATCTATGCAGTTTGAAAGGCGCCAGGTTAAAAAAGTATACCATGCCGTAATTGATGGCACGCATGTGTTCGAGAACCTGTTTATCGATCTGCCTATACTTAACGTAGGTAAGAGTAGTGTTACCATCAGCAGGCAGGATGGTAAACGTGCCGAAACCTGGTTCAACTCCTTAAAATACTATAAACACTACACGCTGGTAGAGTGCCGCCCGGTAACAGGCCGTATGCACCAGATCAGGATACATTTGGCCACGCAAAGGGCTTCCATAGCGGGAGACGAGATGTACAAAGGTCAGCCCGTTTTTCTGTCGAAACTGAAACGTAAATACCATTTAGGCAAAGAACAGGAAGAACTGCCCATCATGAAACGCTTTGCGTTACATGCCTACGAGGTAAGTTTTAAACTGCTCAACGGCGAAGAAGTAACCATCCATGCCCCATACCCTAAAGATTTTGAAACGCTATTAAAGCTGCTGGATAAGTTTGACGCGTAAGGGAAAATGATTGAGTGATTTAGTTAATGATTGATTGAGTGATATTGATTGATCAGTGATATAAAAAGGAAAGAGCGAAAACCATTGGTTTTCGCTCTTTCCTTTTTTATGCTTAATAAGTGACTAATGCCCCAATGACTAAATCACTCATTCACCACTCACCAAATCACTAATTAAGTAGTGTATCCAAGTATTTTCAATACTTGTTTGCTGTTTTGTTCTTCGCCGAATACTTCGAAGTTGAATGTTTCATCGCGGTTGCGGCGGATAATTACATGCTTGGGCGATGGCAGCAGGCAGTGGTGTATACCGCCGTATCCGCTTAATACTTCCTGGTAAGCTCCTGTGTTAAAGAAGCCAAGATATTGCACCTTACGGGTTTTAGGCATGTACACACTGTTCATGTGCGCTTCCTGGTTGTAATAATCTTGTCCGTCGCAGGTGATACCGCCAAGGTTAACACGGTCGTACTCCGAATCCCAGTTGTTCACCGGCAGCAGGATGTATTTTTGATTGAGTGCCCAAACATCAGGCAGGTTGGTAATGAAAGAACCATCCAGCATCAGCCATTTTTCCCTGTCGTTCTGTTGTTTACGGCCAATCACCTTGTATAAAATACCCGAAGCTTCGGCCACTGTGTATTTACCAAACTCGGTAATGATATCCGGTTCAATAGTATCGTGCTCAGCACAAATCTCTTTAATACGGCTAACGATCTCGTTGATCATGTACTCGTAATCAAAATCGAACACCAATGAATCTTTAAACGGCATACCACCGCCAATATCTAAAGTATCCAGATCAGGGTTTACCTTTTTGAATTTGCAATACAGGGTAACGTATTTTTCCAGCTCGTTCCAGTAGTATGGCGTATCAGATATACCCGAATTGATAAAGAAGTGCAACAGCTTTACCCTGAAATTAGGGTTCTTCTCAATTTTGTTGTGATAAAAGTCGATCACATCCTCCATACGTACGCCTAAACGCGAAGTATAGAACTGTGAATCGGGCTGCTCTTCTGCCGCTATACGGATACCCAGGTTACAAGGCGTATCCATCTCGATCTCGTCATCGTAAATGTTAAACTCTTCCTTGTTATCCAGCACCGGGATGATGTTTGTAAAACCATCGTGCAGCATATCCACAATATATTGCTTGTATTGGAAGGTTTTAAAACCGTTGCAAATCACGGTGATATCTTTTGTTACAGTACCTTTTTTCTCCAGTGTATCAATCATCGGCATATCAAAAGCTGATGATGTTTCCAGGTGGATCTCGTTCTTAAGTGCCTCTTCAACAATGTGTTTAAAGTGCGAACTTTTGGTGCAATAACAGTATTTATAACTACCGCGGTAGTTGTTTTTAATTATGGCCTGCTGAAATAACAGCTTGGCCTGCTGTACTTTCTTCGAAATTATTGGCAGGTAGGTAAAACGCAGGGGGGTACCATACGTTTCAATCATCTCCATCAAATTAAGATCATGAAAGTATAATTCATCATCTATTATCTCAAAACCATCCTGCGGGAAACCTACACTTAGGTCAAGAAATTCCTGGTAACTCTGCATGTTATAAAATTTTGGCAAAAATGTAAAATTCAAACGGATTTTTCAGCTATTTATTAGGCCTAATTTTATAGTTGAAATGTAATTTGTTTTGTGCTCGGTTTTTGAGCGGATTTATCGCTTGATTATGATGCCGGTTATATGAAAATGAATGTTTGTAATATGCTTGTATATAATATGTTATGTTGGATAATTTGCGAATGTTACACTTTCTGCTCCCAAAGTTTTTTAAACCGCAGAAAGTGTACTTTAAAGAAGCTTTAAACGTATGTGGATAAAGAAACAGAGAATATCTCCCAATCGAAGGCCGAGAAACTGATTTTTCTCATACAAAAGATGATGAACAGGTAATAGTTTTTGATTTTTGACTTTTAACTTTTGAATTAAAACAAGGGCGTTTCCCTCCTTCGTCGGGTCGGGCTTTACGTTGCAAATCCTCGCCTTGCCTCATACTCAATTCCTTCCCGCGCTGTGGTTTTTTCACTGCAATCCCTAACGCGGCGGATACAACATTTACAATCAGCACTAATAACAAAAACTTAACAAACAACAGGTACTCATAATACGTTAATTTTCAAAACGAAACAATCTCAATATGAACATGAAAGCAGCATATTCAACCATTATTGCTTTTACACTTTTGTTGGTAACTGCAAGTTTTAAAAGCGGAGTAAAAACATCTTCAACGGCAGCGCCTCCTGTGGAGGGTTGGTTTTTCCGGGCCGTTAGCGGCTACCCGGCAGCTATACGGTTTGAACCGGTGGTGTTATTTAAAAACGGCGACTTTTATGAAGTGAGCGACGAACCCATCGATCAGCTTAACATAGCCGAATCAAAAAGTAAAACCCCCAAGGTTTGGGGTAAATGGCGTAAAAGCGGCGAAACCTACTACCTCACCAACAGTAAAGGCCAGGAGCACGATTATAAATTGGGTAACGGAAACTGGTTTCCGGCCTATCCTTATACAGGTGCCGTCAAACTGAAAAAGGGGTATCAAAAGGTAAGCGGCGGTGATTACGGCAACGGACTTAATGCCTTATCCATAGCAAAAATAAACTTTGTTGATGCTACGCATTTCACCGAAGGCAGTAATACCGGGGTATCAACACCCGCTGCCAAGGCCTGGAATAAAACAAGCGCCGCCGGAACCTATAAAGTTTACGATAACACCATTGAACTTACCTTTACCGACGGCAAAACCGTTAAAAAGTCCTTCGCGTTCGGTGCTTCGGGTAGACCGGCAAAAGCAACCAACACGATGATATTTATTGGAGGTGATGCTTACACTGATACGGAATAATAACCAAAACTATTTTGGCGTAAAAGAAACAATAAATGTGCTTTGTATTAATACAGAGTGCATTTATTGTTATAAAAAGATTTATAATGATTTACTTGATATAAGTAATTGTAGAATGCATATTTGATATCTGCATAACTCTTAACACTATCAAAAAATGAACAAAATGCTGATCGCTATGATGCTGATGCTTAATCTACATAACAGTGATCAATCGTTGGATATAAGCGACATTATCAAAAAATCAGAGAAAATCGCTTCTGTCAAATTCGATAGAGACGCCATGGATAATAAATATACCGCCAAAAAGTGGGTGGTATGTAACAGGTTCGTGAAAAACAATGATCTCAGCAATATTTTGCAAGATGCCAACAAGGGTGAATGTGTTGACAGCACGGCTTCATACCGTTTAAATGTCGAATCATATAAACAAAGCGAAACCACCAACCCCATATCCATGAAAGCCGATGAAGATTTTAACTATGTTGAAGTAGTTACACCTTGTTATGATAAAAAAAGGAATGTTTTTACAACTATCTTATGGATCAAAGATAAAAGCTATACAAGTGGTTTCTGTATATTGGTTGATTACAAGGTGGTTAAGAATAAGTGTATTTTTATAAAAGGCTATCCGATGGTTATTTCTGACATTCAGCAAATAGACTGACTTGCCTTTATATTTTTCAAAAATTTTACTTTAATGCTGGCAAATGTACTTCCGCCATCATGCACCTCGCGCTGCCGCCGCCAAGAGTTTCTATAGTACTGATGTCGGCATACACTGGTTTACTGTAGCTGCTAAGTAACTCTTTTTGCTCGTTGTCTAACGAGTCCCAGGCGCTTTTCGACATCACCAGTAAACTTTCGCCGGTCTTGTTTTGTATTTCGAGCATGTTTCCTGCAAAATGATTCATCTGCTCAAAACTGATCGGAATGATCTCTTTACCCGTTGACGAAAAAGCGTCGATCAATTGTTCCAATTCTTCATCGTTGGTAATGGTATCCAGGCATATTACCACATATTTACTGCCCATTGCCATTAGCACGTTGGTATGGTAAATGGCTTTCCCATTTTGATCGAAAGCATGGAACAATACCGTTTTATAACCCGACTGTTCACTAAACTCCTGTAAAACATCCTCATTAGTACGTGGCGAAATGCAGGCATAAGCGATCTTGTTTTCCCGGTCGAGAACCATACTGCCGGTGCCTTCCAGAAATTTATCTTCCAACTCGTAACGGCTGAGGTCGGTAATATGGGCTACCTTAAAATCACCTTGCAAATCCCTTAAAATATCCTCGCGGCGTTCCAATCTGCGGTTTTCGGCCTGCATAGGGTATAAGTACACCGTGCCGTCATCATGAAACGATACCCAATTATTAGGGAAGATGGAATCGGGCGTGTGTGGCTGCGGTGTATCATCAACCATAATTACATTTACACCGGCATCGCGCAGTATTTTCACAAAGCTATCAAACTCATGCACCGCTTTGGTTTGTGCGTCCTGCTGTTCCGCATCGCGATTTTGAAAAGCGTTACTATCAGCTGTTTGCTCGTTAAACCCGAAATTAACCGGGCGAATCATTAATATGTTGGAGGTGGTTTGCATATTAGTTATTTGTCTGAACCGGAATTTTTAGAATTTATGAATTTACAGAATGAACTTAAATGGTTAACAGGATTGAGTAATAATTTAAGTAGAAAAATTCTGTTCATTCCTTAATTCTCCCAAATTCTGGTTCGGACAATATTATGAATTTACAGAATGAATGAGAATAGGGATATAGGCAAGGAATTAAAAAACATTCTGCCAATTCCTTAATTTTCCCAAATTCCGGTTCAGACAACTGCCTCTCTCCACAACGGCATACTCATGCAATGGAAACCACCGCGGGCGCGTGAAAGTTCGGCCGAGGGCATCAGGATGAGGGTGTCGGTAAGGGATTGCGGGTCGAGTTCGTTGTTTTCAAATTTTTGGAGCAGTTCATCTACCTTAATAATGGTAAAGCCATTCTGCTTAAATGCTTCTACGGTTTTGTCGTTGCGGTCGTACCCTAAAACAACGCCTTCTTTAAGCGCCAGCAGGTTACATGAGTCTGTCCATTGCTCACGGGCATCGTAAGGGAAAGTATTATTGCCCGAGTAAATAAACTTGGTATCGCCCTCGCTGCCAAAATCTTTTTTGCTGATATCTGATAACAGGTGTTCGATATTGTCGAACGTTTTTGGTCTTTTACCTTGCCTGAACTGTACTATTTCGGGTTTCTCTTTCAGTTTTTTGTCGGCAAACCAATTGGCCGGGCCTTCTTCTTTAACAGGTTTATCGGCCACTGCCAGCGAATGTAATACCACCCACATATCGCGTTTTACTTGAGTGAAAACGGTATCAATGTGCATATAATCGCGCTTGTGCGGTATTTTAACTACGGTCACTTTTTTAACCACATCGTGCTCAAATAAAAGCTTTATGGCTTCATCGGCACCGCTGGTTGACGTACGCTCGCTGCAACCTATAATTAAATGCTGCGGACTCACCATCATTACATCGCCGCCCTCTAAAGTGGTTTTGGTATCGGTATCCTCGCCGGGACGTAAAAAGTGCTGCACGGTTTCGGGAATCTCCAATATGTTATCCCTGAATTTAACGAATAACGGATGGTTAAAAAAGATATATCGCACCAGCAAACTCTCGCGGAAGCGTGCCTTTTTTGCAGGTTTATTCAGCAGTATATGGTTGTTAACGGCAATCCCCAGGTCCCTCGAAAATATAAGGTTGGGGATAGGGGCAAATATCATTTCGTCATCATTCAGCGAGCCGGAGATGAAAATTTTCGCCAGTTCAATAGGAGGGGTGTCTATCAGTTTCAACTGTAAACGATAATTGCAGCCCTCAATGGCACAAACCGAGGCCACGAGCTTTTTGCGGATATCGGTTTCCTCTAAAATGTCGCTTAACAGGGTTTGCAGCTCAATTACCTTGGTTGAGGCATGAAAGTTTTTATTATCGGGTTTGTAAAAAGAGCGGTCTTTACCCAATTGCTTTAGTTTGCCTTTTATTTTATCAGGATCGAGAAAGTACAGCAACAGCTTAACGTAATAGTCGTATTCTTTTTTACGGAGGGTATCCAGGTGCACTATATCCTCAAAAAGCCAGTCTTGCGCTTTTGAAGGTACCACTTTGCCAAGGCCGCTATCGGGGCTGTGTATGAGCAATGCGCGCAGGTTGCCTATCTCTGAAGTAACATCTATTTTAAAATCTTTATCGTTAAGTGTCATACAGTTTGTAAACAACAAATCTATTCAGAAATTATCAATAAAATATCATGCGGCTTTAACTCACCCAGTCTACTTCGTGCGTAAAAGCAAAAGGCTGAAAGCTGAAAGGTAAAAGGATAAAGGTAAAAGGATAAAGGTTAATGACAGATGACAAAATGCCGAATGACAAAAAACTTTGCGCAGCAGAGAAGGGTGTCGAGCGCAGCGATGACGGGATGAGTCACCACCATTGAATTTTTATATAGAACTCCCGGCATTTTAATTAATTTTGCCCGATGAATTTTATTGTTGAAGCAGCCGTTAAAGCGGTTAAAGACTTATACCAAACCGATATTGCCCCCGCGGATATCAATTTACAGGAAACCCGTAAAGAATTTGAAGGCCAGTTAACTATTGTAACCTTTCCGTTCACCCGTTTTTCACGTAAATCGCCCGAGCAAACCGGTACCGAAATTGGCGAATACCTGAAGGCCAACCTGCCCGAAGTAGCTGCTTTTAACGTAATAAAAGGCTTCCTCAATATTTCTATCAGCGATGCTTTTTGGCTGGATACCTTGTACAACGAAATATTACCGGCAAGTTTCGCCGAAGCAAAGCCAAACGGACAAAAGGTAATGGTGGAATATTCATCGCCCAATACCAATAAACCGCTGCACCTTGGCCACATTCGCAACAACTTATTAGGTTATTCGGTAGCGCAAATTTTAGGCGCGGCCGGTTATGAGGTGATAAAGGCCAACCTGGTGAACGATCGTGGTATCCACATTTGTAAATCAATGTTGGCCTGGCAACTGTTTGGTAATGGCGAAACTCCTGAATCATCGGGTCTTAAAGGCGATCATTTAGTGGGTAAATACTATGTAATATTTGATAAGGAATACAAAAAACAGATAGAAGCTTTAAAAGCTGAAGGCCAAACGGAAGACGAAGCTAAAAAGAACGCTCCGCTGATAAAGCAAGCCCAGCAAATGCTGCAACAATGGGAAGCCGGCGATGAAGCGGTGATCAGCCTGTGGAAAACCATGAACAGCTGGGTATATGCCGGATTTGCCGATACTTACAAGGCGCTTGGCGTTGACTTTGATAAATACTATTACGAATCAAATACCTACCTGTTAGGTAAGGATATTATTGAAGAAGGGCTTGCAAAGGGTGTTTTCTTCAAAAAAGAGGATGGCTCTGTTTGGATAGATCTTACTGCCGACGGACTGGATGAAAAACTGGTTTTACGTTCGGATGGTACATCGGTTTACATTACCCAGGATTTGGGTACAGCGCAATTAAAGTATAACGAATTCCACATGGATAGGTCGATATACGTGGTGGGTAACGAGCAGGATTATCACTTTAAAGTGCTTTTCCTGATACTGCAAAAATTAGGTAAGGCCGGTGCCGGTGGCTTGTATCACCTATCGTACGGAATGGTCGATTTGCCTTCGGGTAAAATGAAATCGCGTGAGGGTACGGTAGTTGATGCCGACGATCTGATGGCCGAAATGGTGCAAACAGCCAAAGAACAAACGGATGCTGCCGGTAAGGTAGATGGTTTTGGTGAAGAAGAAAAACAGCAGTTATACCATACCATCGGTATGGGCGCGTTAAAATACTTCCTGTTAAAGGTTGACCCGAAGAAACGACTGTTGTTTGACCCTAACGAATCAGTAGATTTTCAGGGACATACCGGCCCGTTCATTCAATATACACATGCCCGTATCCGTTCGGTATTGAGCAGGGCAGGTATAGGTTTTGATGATCGTACACCTATAACCGAACTGGCCAAAGAAGAACGCGACCTGATCGTATGGCTAAACCAGTTCCCGCAGATCATAACTACAGCGGCTAACGAATACAGCCCGGCGGTAATAGCCAATTACGTATACGAACTGGCTAAACTGTTCAATAAATTCTACCACGAAAAATCAATACTTTCTGCCGAAGATGATACCCTGAAACAGTTCAGGCTGCAATTATCGGCAGCATCGGCCAAGGTGATCAAGAAAGCCATGGGCTTGCTGGGCATCGAAGTGCCGGAAAGGATGTAAAAGAGTATAGTGTTTGCATTTTAACTTTGACAACTTTTTAAAAGTTGTCAAAGTTATATGCGGTTCTCTGTTAAACAAGAATAGGCGTATCGTTATGTATCAAGCTTTAACCTTTACGCTTTAGCCTTTCAGCTTTTACCTCTAAACTTATCCGCCACTACCAATTCCTTACTCCCCGGTGTGTATTTGTAAAACCCATTGCCCGATTTTACACCTGTGCTACCCGCCGTTACCATATTTACCAGCAGCGGACAAGGTGCATATTTAGGGTTGCCAAAACCGCTATGCAATACATTTAAAATAGCCAGGCAAACATCCAAACCAATAAAGTCGGCCAGTTGCAGCGGACCCATGGGGTGCGCCATCCCAAGCTTCATTACGGTATCAATTTCGTGCACACCGGCCACGCCTTCGTACAAAGTATAAATAGCCTCGTTTATCATAGGCATCAGTATGCGGTTGGCCACAAAGCCGGGGTAGTCGTTTACCTCTACCGGGTCTTTTCTCAGTTGCTTCGATAACTCCATAATGGTGGAGGTAACCTCATTGGTGGTGCTGTATCCGCGAATTACCTCTACCAGTTTCATTACCGGTACGGGGTTCATAAAGTGCATACCAATTACATTGCCCGGCTTTTTAGTGACCGACGCGATGCGGGTGATGGATATAGAGGAAGTGTTTGAGGCCAGTATGGTATCCTCGCCGCAAATATCGCTAAGTTGTTTAAACAGGTTCAGCTTAATATCCGGGTTTTCGGTGGCGGCTTCTACTACCAGATCGGCGTTTTTTGCGCCTGCGGTTAAATCGGTATAGGTGGTAATGTTGGCAAGGGTATCAGCTTTTACCTGTTCAGTTATGCTGCCTTTTTTTACCTGCCGGTCGAGGTTATTGGCAATAGTTTGCAAGCCCTTGCTTAAAGCTGCCTCGTTTACATCAACTAAGGATACTGTAAAGCCGTATTGCGCGAAGGTATGCGCTATACCATTCCCCATAGTGCCCGAACCTATAACCGTAATATTTTTCATTGGTGTGCTGTTTGTAATTGATATACTAATGTGAGGCAAATTATTCGCATAGCAAAATGCCGCTTATAATTGAATGTAATCGCCTGCCTCAATAATTATCTTTTTATCAATAGCCGGATATTCCGGGATATGGCCCAGCAGTTTTGCACCGGTATAATCCAATATGTATTTCTCCGAATAGCTATCGCTGATGCCGTTAAAGATAATGCCCTCCAGTGGAATGCCGTATTGTTTTAAGGCCGCAACCGATAACAAGGTATGGTTGATACTGCCCAAATAATTACGCGATACGAGTATTACCTTAGCGTTTAGTTGCTTTATCAGGTCAATCAATAAGTTGCCCGAATTAAGCGGTACCATCAATCCGCCTGCGCCTTCAATTAGTAAGCGGTTATTTGTTTCGAGGAGATTGATCTGTTGCAGATCTATCGTAATGCCATCCAGATCGGCCGATTTATGGGGCGAATAAGGCTGTGTTAAACGATATGCTTCGGGGTGAAAAACGGTTTCGGTATTCGATACCAGGCTCTGTACTTTCAGGGTATCGCTATCATCCAAATCGCCGGATTGGATAGGTTTCCAGTAGTCGGCCTTTAGTTTTTCTACCAATATGGCCGATACAATGGTTTTGCCAATGCCGGTGCCAATGCCGGTTATAAATAATGGTTGTTGATCAGCCATGTAGCAATGTATTAATGGTGTTAGTAAGTAAAGCGATCTCCTCTATAGTATTATAACTATGCAGGCAAATCCTGATCCGTTCGCTGCCCTGTGGCACTGTCGGGCTAAATATCGGCCTGATGTCCATTCCTGCTGCCTGTAATGCTGCGGCTACCTCGCGGGCTTTTTCGTTGCTGTTTAGTATCAGGCATTGTATCGGGCTATCGCTGGCCAGCAGGGGATAGGCAGGGTTATGTTTTACGCCTTGTTTAAAAGCGGCTATATTGTTTTGTAAAGATTCAATCTCGCTATCGGCATCCTGCAAAAACTCATAAGCCATTTTTACTGATGCCAGTTGATGAAATGATGCCGCCGTGGTATAAATAAAAGAACGCGCGAAATTGATGAGGTATTCCCGCAATTTGTTGCTGCCTAAAACTATCGCCCCATGGCAACCCAAAGCTTTACCGAAGGTAACTATCCGCGCAAAAACTCTACCCTGTAAGCCTTGTTCGGCTACAATCCCTTTCTTATGCAGGCCAACGGCATGCGCTTCGTCAACAATAAGGGCGGCGTTGTATCTTTCGGTAAGCTCAATAATTTCTTTTATAGGCGGGGTGTCGCCATCCATAGAATAAACACTTTCAATACCCACATAGCAATTGCCTTTGGCCTGTTTCAGTTTGTCATCGAGGCTTTGCAGATCGTTATGCTTAAAGGTATAGCGGTTAGCGTGACTTAAACGTGCGCCGTCAATTACAGAGGCATGTATCAGCTCGTCTAAAATAATGGTATCGCCGCGTTGCGGGAGGGATGAGAACAAGCCTACGTTGGCATCGTATCCCGAATTGAATAATAATCCAGCTTCACTATCGTGCCAGCTGGCTATTTCTTTCTCTAAAGTTTCGGTATAAGTTAAGTTGCCGGCCAGCAAGCGCGATCCGGCGGAGCCGTTCATGCTACCGGGGTGCTGGTTTACCTCTGCGGTTATTTTTTCTTTTAGTGCGGACGATCGCGCGAAACCAAGATAATCGTTTGAGCAAAAATCTATCAGGGTGTTCTCCGGCTTTAGGGTTCGGTAAATACCTGCCGACTTCCTTTCGGCGAGTTTTTGTTCTATAAAGTTTTCAAACGACCTCACAATGCGAAAATGAATTTCGGCTAAAATAAGAAAAGCGGCCGATAGCCGCTTTTCTTTAAATTAATTTTGTGATGGAGGAGGGGTTCCGCCGTCACCGCCGCCCTGGCGCATTCTGCCCATTCTTTCTTTTTGTTGCTTGTCAAACGCTTCAGCTTGTTCTTTAGTTAATAAAGCTTTCACTTTGTCGTTCGATGCTTGCATCAAAGGCATCATAGCCTTCATCAACTCTTGTCTGTCGGCATTGTCACCGGCAGCTTTTCTTACGCTGTCTCTTTTAGTGTTTTGCTCTTTGTAAATAGCAACAATCTTAGTGGTCTGATCGTCAGTTAACTTTAAATCAGATTGTAGTTGTTTAGCCCTGTCTTCGGGGCTCATTCTACGGCCACCACCGCCACCCTGGGCATGGCTTACTGCTGCAATTCCTAAAAACAGGCAGCACATTAACAAAATCTTTTTCATTCTTCTATTTGTTTGGTTTTTATAGATGTTTTGATAAAAGTAATGTATAATGGTTTAGCCGCACCCGTGTAACTTAATTGTTGCTTGTAACTTAGTTGTTGCTTTGCAGCTTGGATATTGAGCGTTGCATTTGGGCCATCATGGCTGTTAAACTTTCCATAGTAGGCTCCGGTGTTGGGGTAGGTAACTGTGTTGATATATAGCCCTTCGCCTTCCATATTTCCAGTATATCCTCGCCGCCTATTTCATAAGGTTCATACGCCGGATTGTCTGACATTAGTTTCAGCTTTTTGTTATCCCTGAATTTGTTGCCTATACGTTTATATACTACACCTTCGGTTTTTGATAACACCACGTAGGTTTCACCTTGTTTAATATCGCCCCAGTTTTCTACATACTCACCTATTATAATAGTACCCGATAATAAAGGCAGCATCGAGTCGCCTTTTATTTCGAAAGCACGGTAAGTGCCCTGCTTAAACATGGGCAAATAAAACTTAGGTAGTTTTGATACATATTCTGGGTCGGCGTAGCCATTCATATAGCCCGCACTGGCCTTCATAGGTACCAGTTCAATATTCTCGTTATCATCCTTATCTACCGATATACTAAGCACCCTCAAATTGGCCGGATTACCTTTTGGCTTAGGCGCCCATTTCTCATCGATGGTTTCTTTTATAAAATCATCAATGGTTACATCAAAGAAAGATGCTATCGTTTTTAGCAATCCGTATTTTGGTTCAGCTCTTTCTTCTTCATACGCACCCACTAAAGATCGTTTTATACCAACCTGATCTGCAAATTGTTGCTGGGTTAAGCCTTTCTTTTTCCTTAGGAATTTAATATTTGATGAAATAATTGACATAAAATTTGGATTTGCTAAAATAGTTAGTATTTTTATGCTCATAAAATTAGTAATTATTTTTTAAACAGCAAATTTTATTATCATGAAACGCTTTATTTATATCATTACAGACAGAAACAGAAACAATTTGCACGTAGGCTTAAGCTCGGATTTGCTAAAAACACTGGAGTTTTACAAACAGATGCCAACCCTGTTTTTCGACAGCGCGCAGCAGCTTACCCGCCTTGTTTATTTTGAAGAGATAAATTCTGAAGAGATGGCTATGGAGCGTTTTAAATTTGTGAGCACTTTTACCCGCATGCAAAAAGAAAGAATGATCAGGGCTGTTAATAAGGAGTGGGTTGATCTTACTATTGGTTTAAGCCACGAAGGGAACACCCGTGTAAGACCACAGCTGCGCCCTTCAATTAGCCCACGCCGCGCGGTTACTTTTTAATGAATTTTAACGCGCCCGAGTTCATGCAGTACCTTTTACCGCCACGGTCGGCAGGTCCGTCGTCAAATACGTGGCCAAGGTGCAGGCCGGTGCTTTTTTCAACCACCTCGTCGCGGCTCATGCCAAAGCTGCGATCAGTTACTATGGCAATTTTGCTCATACTAACCGGTTTAACAAAACTCGGCCAGCCGGTGCCGCTGTCAAATTTATCGTCGGATGTAAATAATACTTCGCCGGTGGCAGCGCTAACATAAACACCTTTTTGGTGGTTATTCCAGTATTCGTTCTTATAAGGGGTTTCGGTGCCCTGTTCAACCATAATGTGGTATTGGTTGGGCGTAAGCTTGGTTTTCCAGACTGATTTATCTGCCTTGGTAACTTCTTTGGCAGCGTCGTTCTTTTTATCGGTTTGGCCTTTTGTGTTTTCGCAGCCAATAGCTGTAATAACACCTAATATCAGTATAATTATTATTGACTTTTTCATACTTAAAGATACGTATGAAAATGCCCTGTAGTTTGTCAGCTAACGGTCTTGTTTATAAAGCCGGGGAGGGGATGAGCAAAGCGGTTACGGTATGCAAAACCCCGTTAAGCTGCTGCACATCAAAACGACTGATCAAACTTTGGCTTCCGTTTTCATCGGTAAGCGCTATATTGCGATTAGCATCTATCTTAGCTGTAAGCTTGCTGCCTGCAAGCGTGGTAAATACAGCCTGCCCATTATTCATTTTTATTTGCCTCGCAATATCTGCCGATGTTATTTTACCGGCCAGTATATGGTTATTGATCAACCTTGCCAGTTCTATTTTATGTTCGGGTTTTAGCAGGGTGTCGATAGTACCGGCAGGTAAAGCCGCGAACGCTTTGTTGTTAGGCGCTAAAATAGTTATGGGTGCAGTACCTGTAAACTGTGTTGATAACCCCGCCTTTTGTATAGCATTTAGCAAAACCGTAAAGTTTTTAGCCGTAGCTAAATTATCATAGATACTTTTTGTTGCAGGCATGCTATCGCCTTCAATGGTTTTCACCTGCGCGCTAACATGCAAACATAGCAAGCCTGCTAAAAAGGCTAATATAAATTTCCTCATCACTATAAAATTACCAACCCGGTGTAAATGCAAGCCCGAATACCGGTTTTTTAACATCGGTACGGTTGAATGGAATTGCAAAATAAGGTTCTAAAATAAGTGCACCGAAAAGGTTAACACGTAATGATATACCGGCACTTAGCGCAGGCACTCTTTGGTTTGTATTATATAGCGGACTATTTTTATCCTCAACCGTATTGCCGTTACTGTCCAAAATTGGGTTTCCGTTAACATCCCTTGCAATATCGTAACCTAACAAATCGGGTGCCTTTTTGAAGATCACTTCGTTGCCTTTACTCCAGGCTAAACCCGCGTCAAAAAACAGGTTAAGATCTGTAAACAAAAATCCCGATTTAATTTGTGCCAGCTTTTCCGGACCGGTGAATGGTAAACGAATCTCAAAATTTGCTACTGCTATTCTATCACCCGATAATTGATCGATGTTAAAGCCATTAGTTGAAAACCTTTGGGCATTGTAAAAGCTTTGTGCTTCGTAACCCCTGATCAGGAAAGGATAACCCACATATAAAGGATACAAACGATTATCACTATTGCCAAAACGCCCGGTGCCATATAAACGGGCAGCGAAAGTAACCGGGGCCACACGCACATATTTCCTTAAATCGATAGTAGGCGAGAAGAAATTGAATGAACCGAAAACATATTCGGCCTCTAAATGATACCTGAAACCATTAAGCGGCCCGGTAACTCCGAAGAAAGAGTTATCGCCAATTAAAGCCACATTGGCTTTTAACAACGTGTATGATTTAAGGCTGAAACCCAACGTATTTTCAACTTCATCATTATTAACCTTTTTACGGTCGGAATTATAAAAATAAGAAAGGTTATTTACCGTATCAATTACCGATGTTGTACGGTAACGATCTGTACGATAAGAGTTGTATGATGCACCGGTACCAAATTGCAATCGGTTAATCCGTGAAATAGGGTAAGAGGTAAATATATTTACCGCATCTTCAAAGTTCCTTACGATATAGTTATCGCTGTTGAACACCAACTCGCGGTTACCATTAATTTCCTGATAATCGTACGACTGATTGTAGAAACCAAACTGGTAAGGAATATGCGATACGCTGATACCTTTATCCCACCTGCCTTTTTGATTAACATAGGCAAACTGGGCACCAAAATCGTAGATCTGTCCGTTTACGTTAGCGGCGGCATATATTTGATTTTGGCCCAATATATCGCTGAATATAGCTTGTATACCACTTGACAAGCCTGTGCCGTAATAGCTGTTTACTCCAATACCGATACCGCTGCTCGCCAGGGCATCCATTTTGAACATCGGGCGGTAAGGCGAGCTTTTGATCGAATCGCTGCCTATACGCGGGTAAGCCAAAAAGTTGTTGAGGTTGGAGTTGATCAGGTCGACACCTACCGAACGCGGCGGCGGCAACATTCCCGCTGCAAAGTTTACATCGGTAGCCTGTACCTCTTTTGGTTTAAAATCGGTAGCCTTGGCATTGTATAATAGATATTTCTGCTTGCGGTAATAAGAGTATAAAACGTCATCGTTATTTGACACGCTCAACGCAGGCGAAAATTCCGTAATACCACTGATACCGGTGAATAACTCCGTCATCTGCTCAATTTTACCTGTTGCAGGTTCAAAGCGGTAAAGGTTGCGGTACCCATCGCGGTTTGACAGGAAGAAGATCTTATTACCATCGGCCGAGTAAACCGGGTTAAGGTTATTGGCACCGTTAAATATCATGTAGTCGGTTACCTTGCCGGTGGCTATATCCAGTTCGGCCAGGTTAAAGCTGATATCCTGCGAAGTTGATCTGTCGTAAGTAGTACGGTCGCTTGCGAAAACTATCTTTTTACCATCGCGCGAATAGTTCGGCTGGTAATCGGAGTATTTATCGTTAGTAAGCTGTTTTAGTTCTTTGGTTTCGAGGTTGTAAGTATACAAGTCGCCCTGGCCTTCTGATAAACCCTGGAAAGCGATATGCTTACCATCCGGCGACCAGGTAAGGTTACCGAATTGTTCGGCTTTACCCATCGAGAGGTCGTATTTTACACGGCCATTATTTACATCAACAACCAATAACCTGTTGCGGCCTTTGTTGAATACGCTGAAAGCAAATTGCTTGCTATCCGGCGACCATGCGCCAGCTGACTCGATAAAGTTAAATTCATCAATATGCGTGTTAGATACCTTGCTGCTTAACCGCCTGATGATACGGCCCGATTTGGCATCGGCGAGGTAGAGGTCTATCGTAAACAGATCCTTCGACGACAGGAAAGTAAGGTACTTACCATCCGGACTTACAGTAGGGGCAACGCTCATTTCGCTGCCGCTTTTTTCGTCTATCACGCGGTAACCTACCGGTTTCTGTACGGTATCTAATAGTAGCGGTTTGTAGGTGTTCTCAATAGAGTTTTTCCAAAGACGCGACAGGGTTTTATCATCATAGCCAAACGTACGGCGGATACCATACTCCAATCCAAAGCGTGCCGTGTTTTTAAAGAAAGGCACAATTACGGTATCGCCATAAGTTGAACCAATGAACGACCAAAAGGCCTCGCCATAGCGGTAAGGGAAGTATTTATTGCTCTCGGTAAGGTCTTTTACCGATGGGATATCTTTATTTAAATAGGCATCGCGCATCCACATGGCGGTGTAAGGGTCTTTTTTACCGATGGATAAGTACTCGGCCATACCCTCAATCATCCACAAGGGGATGTTCCCCAGGTTTTCGTAGCTGGTTGAATCTTTGCCTAATAAAATATGGTACTGAAACGCGTGCACCAATTCATGGCCAATTACGTGCCTGGTGGTATGGTTAGTTTCCATTACCGGCATCACCACGCGGTTTTTTAAACCTTCGGTAACACCACCTGTACCCACGCTGATCTCGCCGTCAATAGCGGTTGTTTGCTGAAAATCGGGGTGGTTGTTATATAATATTACCGGGTTAGCAATATTAAAGGTATCCCTGAAAACCTGTTGATGCAAGGTGTACCAAAGCTCATTCTCCTGCGCGAAACGTTTGATCAAACTATCATTATGCATGTAATAATAGATATCAAAGTGCGGGGTTTTATACAGCTTAAAGTTCAGTTTTTTGTAGCGCACCTTGTTTTGGCCAAAGTACTGCGCGTTTGCCTGCGTGGTAAGTAATACAGGCGATGCAAAGCAAAGGGCGATAAGGATATATTTTACAACTTTATATACAGGGGTAAAAGTTTTATTCATGGTTGATGAATTGATAATAACTTAGGGCTAATTTACTTAAATGGCTAATTAAATTTATAAGCTGTTAAAATAATTATTACTGTGTTACAGGTTGTTCACCTTCGGGCTGTGTTTCGGGAGTGGTGGTTTCAGGCGCTGTTATCGCGCTGTCGGCATCAAAGCCCATGCTATCGGTTGATGTGGTATCTACCGATATATGCGGCGATGGGCACATGTACTCTTTGGTTATCTTCACCCATGGCTTAGGGAATGCGCCATAGGTATAGCCCGATTTAGGATCGCCATATACTTTCTCCATAAAACGACCGAATATTGGCAGCGCGGTACGCGAGCCTTCGCCGGTTTCTGATGTTTTGAAGTGTACGCTGCGGTCATCGGCGCCTACCCATATACCGGTAACCAAATCTTTGGTGATGCCCATATACCAGCCGTCTACATAGTCGGATGAGGTACCTGTTTTACCACCTATCTGGTTGTTTTTCTTCCATATATCGTACTCCCAAAGGGCTTGTGAAGTACCACCCGGTTCTTCCATACCACCACGGAACATGTACAACATCAGCCAGGCAGTTTCCTCGCTCAATACCCTTTCGGTTTTAAGCGTAAACTCCTGCAATACATTACCTTGCTGATCGGTGATTTTTGTTACCAGCAGCGGGTCTATTTTTTCGCCTTTATTAAGAAAGGTACTGTAAGCCCTTGCCATTTCATAAACCGATACATCGTTTGAACCTAATGATACCGATGGTACCGATTTTAACGGACTTTCTATTCCGCATTTATGCGCGTATTCCACAATTTTATCCCAGCCTACCTTTTCGGTTAGCTGCGCGGTAATAGAGTTTACAGATCGGCCCATGGCCCAGCGTAACGACATTTCTCGGTACGAAAAGTTGAAATCGGCATTGTTGGGCTGCCAAACTTCGTCCTTACCGTTATCCTTATATTTTATGGTGACCGGTTTATCGGTAAATTTATCGCACGGAGTGTAACCGTTATCAAGCGCGGTTAAATAGGCGAACGGTTTAAAGGTTGAACCCGCCTGGCGTCTTGATTGCTTTACGTGATCGTAATTGAAGTACTTATAATCGATACCACCTACCCAAACTTTTATTTTACCGGTGGTTGGTTCAATGGTGATCATCCCCGTATTAAGGATGTGCGCGTAATATTTAATAGAATCGATACTGGAAAAGGTGGTGTCTTTTTCGCCGTTCCAGGTGAATACCTTCATCCTTTTTTTGGTTTTGAAGTAGTTCTGGATCTGTACGGTATCGCCTTTGTATTTCTTTTCTAAAAGCTTGTAAATGGGCAAGCGCTGCTCGTTTTTCAGGATAAAATCTTTTATTTCTTCACCCTTTGAATCTCTCCACGGGTTTTTATCGCCCCAAACGTTATTAAAGCGTTTTTGCAGCGATTTCATTTTTTCAACAACCGCTTCTTCGGCATACTGTTGCAGGCGCGAATCAATGGTGGTATATATCTTCAGGCCGTCTTCGTACAGGTTGTAATCATTATCCTTGCACCATTTATCCAGCCATTTTTCTACCGCGCGACGTATGTACGAGTCGCCATGCGAATCGTTATCCACATAACTTAAATCGAGATTAAGCGGAAGAGTTACATTGCTTTTGTACTGAGCCTCATTAAGATAATTGTTCTTTTTCATTTGCCCCAAAACCACATTCCGGCGTTCAATAGCCCGCTTAGGGTTGCGTATAGGGTTGTATGTAGATGTGGCTTTCAGCATCCCGATCAATGTAGCCGCCTCTGCCGGATTAACCAGGTCGGGCGTTTTATCGAAATATTTAAGCGCCGCTGTTTTTACCCCAAAGGTATTATTACCGAAAGGCACGGTATTGAAATACATGGTAAGTATTTCCTGCTTGCTGTAAATATGCTCAATCTTGAATGCGGTAAGCCATTCTTTAAACTTATAAACCACCGTGCTCAATACCGGGATATATCTTACTACACCCTGCGATTTCTTTTTACGGGTTTTGAAAAGATTTTTAGCCAGTTGCTGTGTAATGGTACTGCCGCCGCGCCTGTCCCCCTTGGCGGTGGAGAGCATACTGCTAAAAAATGATACTACATCAACACCGTTATGTTTGTAAAAACGCTCATCTTCGGTAGCTACAAGGGCATTAATGAGGTTAGGAGATATACTTTTAAAATCGACAGGAGAGCGGTTTTCCTTAAAATACTGCCCTATAAGCTTGCCGTCGGCAGTATAAACTTCTGAGCCAACTGATAGTGTTGGCATTTTAATATCCTGCATATCAGGTGAATAACCGAATAGCCACAGGAAGTTTAGCTCGATAGAGCAAAAAAATATGATTGTGAAGTAAATAAATATAACAAAATAGCGCAGGTATTGGTTTCTTATGCGTCTGAACATGTGGTAAAGATGTAAAAATATGGTGCTAAATCATAGCGGGATAATAAATATTAACAACGTAAAAATATCACGTAAATTTTAGGTTCATATTTTTATCTGCTTATTTTTTAATTATGAAGGATATAAAAAGTAAATTAAAGGTCGATCAAGGTAAAAAATTCAACTTAAAAGACTATGATCCGGCCTACTCGGCCGACCTGAAAAAGGAAGATGCCGAAGGCATACTGCAAGGTTTGGTAGCCGAAATTTCGGAATTGCAAAACCAATTATACGCTGCCAATAAGCAATCGCTGCTGATAATTTTTCAGGCGATGGACGCGGCGGGTAAGGATAGCGCCATTAAGCATACCATGAGTGGCATCAACCCGCAAGGCTGCCAGGTATACAGTTTTAAACAGCCCAGCACCGAAGATTACGACCATGATTTTTTGTGGCGACATTACAAGGCTTTGCCCGAACGCGGCAGGATAGGCATCCATAACCGGTCGCATTACGAAAATGTGCTGGTTGTAAAAGTACACCCCGAATATGTACTGAAGGAGAGTATCCCCGGTATTGATAGCGTAAAGAAGGTAGATAAGGATTTTTGGGCGCAACGTTACGAGAGTATCCGCCAGTTTGAAAAACACCTTACCGCTAATGGTACGGTAATTATCAAATTCTTTTTAAACCTTTCAAAGGAAGAGCAGAAGGAGCGTTTTCTGAAACGGATAGATGACCCTTCAAAGAACTGGAAATTCTCGGCCGCCGATTTGCAAGAGCGCGGATATTGGGATGATTATATGCAGGCCTACGAAAAAGCCATCAGCGAAACATCTACAACAGATTGCCCTTGGTATGTTATCCCGGCAGATAAAAAATGGTTCACCCGTGTAGCGATATCAACCATTGTATTGGATACGCTTAAAGGATTAAAAATGGCCTATCCGGAGTTGTCAGATGATGATAAAACGAGGTTGGATGGTATCAAAACCGAACTGGTTAATAGCAAATAAGAATATAAATAAAGAAAATGTTCAGCCGCTCGCCTCCAGGCGAGTGGCAACTATCCCACGGCCTCCGGCCGTACTCAAATAATGAAAATGCTTTCGGCCGGAGGCCGGGTAATAATGGTCACTCGCCCGGAGGCGGAGCGACTGCGAAATTGTTAATATAAAATCCTTTTACTCTACTGTAATTTCATCCGCAAAAATATACGACGGACTGCCTTTGCTTTCGTGCCACTCTGGTAGTGGGCCATATTGTTTAGCAATCACTTTAATGAAACGGGTACGCAGGTTAATGTCGGCACTGAAATCCTGCGTTTGCGCTTTGGTATCGGTAACATCAACTTTGGTATTAACCGTGCTTACAAGCTTATAATTTTTGCCATCGTTTGATACAAGGTACTGCACATTTTTAGGGAACACAATCCACGAGCCGCTATCCTGCAAAGTACCAAGGCTTACCTTTTTAACTTCTTTAACCTGTCCAAGGTCAAGCACCGCTTCCAAATCCTTACCCTGGTAGCCCTGCCAGTTGCCTATGCGCCAGTTGGCCTTACCACGGATGCCATCTATGAGTGCGATATCGCCTTGTGCGGCATAATTGGGCAGGTAGCGGTTGGTAAGCGTTAGCTTAATATCGCCCCTTATTTTAGTAAAGGTGCCCACATCTACAAAACTTTGTTTGCCATTATTAATAGCGATGGTTTTTACAGTAGTGCTGTTGCTAATGCTGAACGGCTTGGTGTATAGGGTAGAGCTTGCTGTAGGTTCAGTTCCATCTAATGTGTAATATAATTTCGCGAGACTATCGGCACTTGATATGCTGATGCTCATAGGGCTGGTAAAGGTTTGCGATGGCGCGATGATGTACGGGTTAGGAACGATCAGGTTATCGGTAATGGCCGACTTGCCCTTTTCCAGATCCTGCATAAAGATCTTATTAGGTAACCTGCCGGTGAATACTTCAAAATCGCCGCCTTTGTTAATGTCAGTAAAATCAAGATATAGCTTGTTGTAAACCTCTTTGTTGAAGTTCATACCCTGCAAATAGGTATTGGCCCGTGTAATAGCCGCACCGCTGTTACTGATCACAAATTTTTTGCCGTTCTCTAAATTAATGGTGGCTTTTTCAAACTGCGGCAGGCCTATCTGGTATTGCAGCTGACCCGGCGCTATGTTGTAAATACCCAACGCACTCATTACATACCATGCCGACATCTGCCCGCAATCTTCATTCCCGGCCAGGCCGTCAGGCTGATCACTGTATTCTTCATCAAAAATTTTGCTGAGCATGTACTGTGTTTTATGCGGCGAATTGGTGAAGTTGTACAAGTAAGCAATATGATGACTTGGCTCATTGCCATGTGCATACTGACCGATCAAGCCCGTAACATCGGCTTGCTCTCTGCCGCTTAGTTTAGCTTGAGTGGTAAATAATTCATCTAACTGAATTTCAAAATTAAGCTTGCCACCCATGCTTTTCATCAAACCTTCCACATCCTGCGGAACCAAAAATGAGTATTGCCAGGCATTGCCCTCGGTGTAGTTATTGTTGATCTCGGTTGGCTCAAAAGGGTTATACCAGCCGCCATTGGCGCGGGCCTGCATAAAGCTATTTTCGTCGTTGAAATTGTTTTTCCAGTATTGGGCGCGCTGTATGTATTCGGTATAGTCCTGCGGTTTGTTCAGCATTTTGGCCATTTGGGCTATGCACCAATCATCGAAAGCGTATTCTAAAGTTTTAGATACCGACTCATGTTCATCATCGCTAAGTACCACACCATTTTTGCGGTAAACATCAAGCCCGAATTGCGTGCGATTAACGGCGGCTTTCATAGCGGTAAATGCCTTCTCCGCATCAAAATCGCGGATGCCTTTGGCGTACGCGTCAACAATAACCGGAATAGCGTGATTGCCCACCATACAATAAGTTTCGGTACTTGCCAGTGGCCATATCGGCAGCAGGCCGCCCTCATCATACATTGCCAAAAACGATTTGATAAAATCGAGCGTGCGTTTGCGATCGATGATGCTCAACAGCGGGTTTTCGGCACGAAAGGTATCCCACAACGAGAATACGGTATAATAGTTAAAGCCCTGCGCGGTATGAATCTTTTGATCGAGGCCGCGATATTGGCCATCCACATCGTTATAAATATTGGGGGCCAGCATGGTATGGTACAATGCTGAGTAAAATATCACCTGTTTTATCCTCGCCGGGTCGGGTAATTTCTTTTTTGTTTCGGGGCGACCGTATCCATTATATACACCGTTTGATGTTGATGGCTGCATAGGCAGAGGCGGAGCGCCGCCTTCCACCTGTATTTTTGAAAGCTCTACATTCCAGGCGGCTTTAGCGGCTTTTCTTACTTTCGCGAAATCGAAATCGGGCACCTCGGCATCCAGATTTTTCAATGCGCCTTCGGCACTAACGGCAGATATCCCCACTTTGGCAATTACTTCGCCGGGGTTATCAAACTGTATGTACATCTTTATGTTTTTACCCTCGGCCTTGTTTTTGCCTTGCTCAACCTTATCGTTAACGGCTATACCGTAGGTTTTAAATGGTTTGGAGAACTTAGCGTAGAAGTATACATGCTGATCGTTAGCCCATGATTTTGATTTGCGAAAACCACGGATCTCATGGTCGTTAACTACTTCAATCCACGATTCAAGCACCTCGTCGCGGTGTTGCAGGTCGATAATGATATTGGCTTGCGCTGTCTTCGGGAAATCGTACCGGTGTACGCCCACGCGTTGCGTAGCGGTAAGTTCGGCCTCTATATCGTATTTTGAAAGTTCGGTTTTGTAATAGCCGGGAGAGGCTTCTTCATCTTTCTTTTTAAATGGCGAACTGTATTCGGTGTTCTTAAATTTAGGTTCGCCGGTAGTTGGCATAAATAGTACGTCGCAATAATCGGCAATGCCTGTACCGCTTAAGTGCGTGTGCGAAAAACCGTAAACTACGGTATCGGTATAATGGTAACCCGAGCAGCCATCCCAACCGGTTAACCTGGTATCCGGACTAAGCTGTACCATTCCGAAAGGCATTACCGCGCCCGGGTAAGTATGCCCGTGGCCACCTGTACCTATAAACGGGTTAACAAATTGCGTGTAATCTTTCTTTTTTTGGGCCGATGCCGTTACGGAAATGATTAATACCAATGCGCCGGTTAAAACGCCGCGTATTACAGATACCATTGATTGATTTTTAGATTTTTTAATTAACGCAAAATACTACGTTTAGTGTGAATATCTGAAAAAATCCAACAACCTGAACGAAATTTGTATCTGTAAGTAAAAAGGCGTGGCTAATACGCTCAACAAGTGCGCTTTGATTTGTTTGTGCGGATAACTGCCTATTATATTCTTGTACCCAAGCTATCTGTATTAATCTTTGATCTCGAACTTATCGGCATCCTTTAAAAAGGGGAGGGCGCGGCGTGCTTTTTCCAGTTCGTAGGCTATAATGGTGAAGGTGTACACGTCTTCTTCGTCGCGTTTGTAGTATACCACGTTGCCGTTGGGGTCTATGCAGGTTGAATCGCCGGAGTGGTATACCTCGTTGCCATCGTGACCTACACGGTTTACACCTATTACATAACTTTGGTTCTCCACCGCACGCGCGGGGATAAGGGTACGCCAGTGCAAAGCACGGCGCTCGGGCCAGTTAGCCACAATCAGCAGCAGATCATACTCGGCATCTACATTACGCAACCAAACCGGGAAACGGAGATCGTAACATATAACCGGGCAAATTTTCCAGCCGTTAAGTTCAACAATTAATTTTTTTACGCCAGCGGTATACGTTTCGTGTTCTTTACCAAGGGCGAATAAATGGCGTTTATCATAATGCTCATAGCTGCCATCGGGGCGCATCCATATCAGGCGGTTGTAGCATTTGCCGTTTTCGGCAATAATGAGGCTGCCGGTAATTACGCAATCAAATTTTTTGGCGGTGGTGTGCATCCACTCCATGGTTTTGCCGCCCATCGGTTCGGCTAAAGTGGCGGCATTCATGGTGAAGCCGGTATTAAACATTTCGGGCAGGATGATCAGATCAGTTTTTTCGCGGATGCCGGATAACCGGAGGGTTATATTCTGGAGGTTTTTATCAATATTTTCCCAAAATAAATAGCCCTGAAATACTGTGATCTTTAAATTATCCATAAGCGAAATGTTTTTTATAGGTTCGGCAAATAATAGCCTTGTACGTACATACTATGCTTTAGGTTATTAAACCTTCATCAATCTATCAACGGCTTTATCGAGCGTTTCTTGTCTTTTGGCAAAACAAAAACGTAATACATGATGATCAGTACCCTTGCTATAAAACACCGATGTAGGGATAGATGCCACCCCAAATTCTTTAGTTAAACGTATGGCGAAGTCCATGTCTTTCTCGTCGGTAATGTCATTATAAGTTACTGACTGAAAGTATGATCCGTAGCATGGTAATAGCTTGAAACGGGTCTGCTCAAGTCCCTGCCGAAACGAATCTCTCTTTTGCTGAAAAAAGCCCGGCAAGTTCAGATAATTATCTTCATTTTTTAAAAATTCGGCCAACCCATATTGCATAGGTGTATTCACGCTGAACACCAAAAACTGGTGGATCTTGCGGAATTCCTTCATCATATATTCGGGCGCTATGCAGTAACCAACCTTCCAGCCGGTGGTATGAAAAGGCTTACCTAAGGATGCGATGATGAAGCTGCGGTCGCGCAATTCGGGGTAAGCGGCAATGCTGTGGTGGGTTTCACCATCGTATATCAGGTGTTCGTATACCTCATCGCTTAAAATAAAAATATCCTGGTTTTTGATGAGGCTGTATAACTGCTCGATATCCTCCTTATGCAAAATGGTAGAGGTAGGGTTATGCGGCGAGTTAAGGATGATCATTTTTGTACGGTTGGTGATCAGCCTTTTTACCATCTCCCAGTTAATACGATAATCGGGCGGATCAAGCGACAATGATTTTACCACGCCGCCCATCAGTTTAATGGCAGGGGCATAGCTGTCAAAAGCAGGTTCAAAAATAATTACCTCGTCGTTAGGGTTAACTACCGTGCTTATTGCTGTAAATAATGCCTGTGTACCGCCTGCTGTAATAGTGATCTCCGTTTCGGGATTGTATACCGCGCCGTAAAGTTTTTCGGTTTTAATAGCCAGCTGTTCGCGAAGCGACATAACGCCTCCCATTGGCGCATATTGGTTATGACCTTGTTTCATGGCAGCATTAACAAGGTCGGTTAACTCGGCAGAGCACTCATAATCAGGGAAACCCTGCGAAAGATTAATAGCGCCAACCTCATTGGCCAGGGCCGACATGGTAGTGAATATGGTAGTTCCGGTTTGCGGAAGTTTTGATATAAAAGGAATCATCAATGGCTAAAATAAGCGTTTTAATGTTTGAAGGGTGTGATTTGTTGAAAAATATGGTTTGGTAGAGGGTGGGTTTAACTACATAAAGCTATTAACCACAGAGGGCACAGAGGTTTGCACGGAGTTACACAGAGATTTTTTTGAGATTGTTAGGTTTTATAATTGATAATAAAAGAACTTTTCTTTCAAAACAAATACTCTATGTAAACTATTAGCCTTTCTCTGTGTAACTCCGTGCAAACCTCTGTGAACTTTGTGGTAAAAAACAATAGCCATAAAAAACAATAATCATAAATGTCATCACACCGCAATTACCAAATTCTTTCCACTTTCGCTTTTCTTACTTTTATTTACCTTAGTAAAATGATGAAGCCTCTAAAATTTATTAGTGCCCTGTTTATATTAGCAGCTATTGTTTCGTGCCAATCAAAAACCAAAAGCGGCGTGCCCGTTGTAGGTTTTGTAGAGGCTTTTGAAGATGCTACCATATCGCAAGCCAAAACCGGTTTTGTTGACGCCCTTAAAAAGAACGGCTTTAGCGAAGAACAAAAGAACATCAAAATAGAATACAGTAACGCCCAGGGCGATATCCCAATGCTTACGCAGATCGTTAACCATTACGTATCTGAAAATGTCGACCTGTTGGCAACCTCAACTACTTTATCATCGGTAACTGCCGTTCAAAAAACAACCACCATTCCCATCTTCGAAATGGTATCGCCTACGCCGGAGCGTATGAATGTACTTAAAGACGGTAAGGCACCGGTTAACCTGTTCGGTACGGTGGAAGATCTGAACTACATCGATACCTCGTTTTCCATCATCCCAAAACTGCTTAAACCAAAAGGAGCGAAGCTGGTGATCGGGATGATCTATAATCAATCTGAACCACAATCGGCCGACGCTATGCAACGTATTAAGGGCCTGGCAGATAAATTGAATGTTACGCTGATTGCCCTGCCGCTTAATTCATCTGCCGATGCGCAACTGGTAACGCAATCGTTATTGGGTAAAAACATCGACGCGTTTTTCGCCAATCCGGATAATACCGTGTTTGCTGCGTTTGAAACCATTAAAAAGAATTGCGACCAAAAAAACGTGCCCATTTTTACCAGCGAAGCCGGTTTGGTGCAGCGCGGAGCAGTAGCCGCTTTTGGCGCCGATATTTACCAATGGGGATACCAGGCAGGTGAACAGGCTGCTCAATATTTAAAAACACATAAAACCGATGGCCTGAAACCCGAAATGGTGAAGATCAGGAAAAGGGTATACAATCCGGAAATGGTTAAAAAATATAATATCAGCATCCCCTCAAATTTTGAAGCTGTAAAATAAAATGGATTTTTACCTTACCGCGCTTTTACAGGGTTTGTGTTTTTCGGGCATCGCGCTGGGTATTTTCATATCCATGAAAATCTTTAACATTCCGGATATTACTACCGATGGAAGTTATACGCTGGGCGGTGCGGTAACGGGGGTATTGCTCACCCATCATCAACCGGTGTACATTGCCTTGCCTGTTGTACTTTGCGCGGGGGCATTGGCAGGCGCGCTTACGGGCATCATCCATACCAAATTAAAAATAAATGCCCTGCTCGCCGGTATTTTAGTCATGACGGCTTTATACTCCGTTAATTTAACCATAATGGGGCGCTCTAATTTGCCGCTTATTGGTACCTCTACACTGTTCGATCTGCTGCATGTGATCACCGATCCTAATCAAAATACATTTTTAATATTGGCTGTAGTAGTGTTCATTGTGATACTGTTAATAGGTTACCTGCTCAAAACAGATTTCGGGCTTGCTATGCGGGCTACGGGTAACAGTGAAAGCATGATCAGGGCATTAGGTGTAAATACCGACCGCATGAAGATCACCGGGTTGGCACTGGCCAACGCTTTGACCGCGTTGAGTGGTTATTTAATGACGCAGTTTCAGGGCTTTGCCGATATCAATATGGGCATTGGGGTAGTTATAGTAGGTTTAGGCTCGGTAATTATTGCCGAAACATTTATCAACTGGTTAAGCATTACTTCTATATGGGTAAGCCTGGCCCTGGTACTGGCCGGGGCGATAATATTTCAACTGGTGCTGGCTATCACGCTTGATATAGGGGTGGATGCCAACCTCCTGAAAATGGTAACTGCTGTATTTGTTTTATTGATAGTGGGGATACCGCGTTTAACCTTTAAAAGATAACGATGATACAGTTAAGCAACGTAACCAAGGTATTTAATAAAGGTAAACCCGCCGAAATAACGGCGCTCAATAATGTGAGCGTTGAGATTAAAACGGGTGAATTCGTGGTGATAGTAGGGGCTAATGGTTCGGGAAAGAGTACGCTGCTTAATTTGGTAGCGGGCAGCGTTATTGCCGATGAAGGCAGAGTGCTGATTGATGATAACGATGTAACAAAACTTGCAGACCACCATCGCAGTAAATGGATAGCAAGGGTATTTCAAAATCCGCTAAGCGGTACCGCGCCCGATTTGAGTATATTGGATAATTTCAGGCTGGCGGCTATCCGTACCAAAAGTAAAGGCTTATCGATAGGTATTAATGCCGGGTTTAAAAATGAAGTGAGAACCAAAATTGCCACGCTGGGCATGGGGCTCGAAAATAAGATAGAACAACCCATGGGTACCTTATCCGGCGGACAAAGGCAGGCACTTACCTTACTGATGAGCGTTATGGACGATTGCAAGGTGCTTTTACTGGATGAACCTACCGCGGCGCTCGATCCGCGATCTGCCGGGGTGGTGATGCAAACTGCTGATAAACTGGTAAAAGATTTCGCGCTGACCTCAATTTTAATCACCCATAATTTAAAAGATGCCTATAATTATGGAACACGCATTATACAGATGGGCGAGGGGCAGATATTAAAAGACATTCCACAGTCACAAAAATTACAATTAAAGCAAAATGACCTTTTTGATTGGTTTAGTTAGGCTCCCGTAAAAAACTGGCAAAGTTATTGTAAAAGGGTAAGTATGATGAAGACTAACAACTTTGAAACCATATACGACGCTTACCAACTGGTAAACGGTGCAAAAATAAAAGGCAAAAAACAAGACGAAATATTTGAGCTTGGCCATTACGATGCTAACAAACGCGGCTATACCGTGTACCCTTACGAAGAAGGCGTACGCTATAAAGACTTTAGCGTACTGGTATCTGAAAAAGAACTTAAAAACAATTACCTGATAGAAGTGGTAAAAGTAAAAGCCATCAATTCGGGTGTATCGCAGGTTGATGTGATGCAGGATATCAATAGCTTGAGAAGCGCTTAATTACCGCATTTTATTAAACTATTGCTGTCGCGAGTTTAGCATAGCGTAACTCGTGACAGAGCGTGCCGAAAGCTTTCAGCTTTCGTAAACAACAGTATGTATATTGAATTGGTTAAGCTGAAAGCTTAAGCCATATGTTATCCGAGTTACGCTATGTTAAACTCGCGATAGTGTATTAAAAAGAATCATATCTGCCTGTATAACACCTCTTATTTCCCTAAACCATTAATCTGCTGTATCTTAATTTTTGTAATACCGGTACTTTATCGTTACTTTTGCAGCAAAACATACTGCAATGCTACGGATAAACAACTTCTGCAATAAAAATGTGGTGCGGCCTATGGCCTCGCTTCATAAGCAGTGTGCAGCTACGTTACCACTCTTCTCTGTGCCGGTATAGTACAGTATCCTTACCAAAAAACGTACACAATTACTAATTACAATTTTTATTACGGCTTTTAATTTTAAGCCATCATCATAAATTTTTTTATGGACACTTTTTATTCTGTTGATGAAAAATATCTGCAGGCAGTTGACGAGTTAGCTTACGGCGAACGACCAATGGGCTTGCGTTTACTTACCGAGATCATCAATAACGACCCAACTTATGCCAAGGCGCATTACCAGTTGGGTAAAATATATTATTACGAGGTGCACGATTATCAAACCGCCGGTTATCATTTCAAAACTTGTATCGACCTTGAACCTACCTTTCCGAACGCGTATTATCATTACATGCGTTTACTGGTATTTTTAAATATGAAAACCCAGGTAATTAAGGTAAAGGAAAAGGCGCTTACTGTACCGGGTGTTTCCGCTGCTTCAATTTACAAGGTATCGGGTTTATTTCAGGAAAAGAACAAGAACTGGACAGCCGCCCTTGCCGATTACCGAACCGCTTTTATGGAGGTTACCGATAAACAGCAAAAAATTGATATTGAAGAAGCGATTGAACGTGTAAAATCAAAAATTCAACAAAAGCAGTCTTATACTTATGAGGTTATAGAGTAAGGGTTCTCATACTGGATTAAACAAATGCGTCATTGCGAGGAACGAAGCAATCTTTTAACGATACAGGGCCACTCTGTAAGTAGGGGATTGCTTGGTTCCTCGCAATGACGCATTTTTGGTTTAGCTTGTTATTTTCTAATCGCTACTTGCGATTTCGACATAACCTTCTTTATTAATATTTACTTGCGTTATTCAATAACTCAATATCAGCCTCGCTTAAATTAAGCTGTGCTGCTTTCGCAATATCATTGAGCTGTTTGGTGCTCGTGGCACTGGCAATAGGGGCGGTGATGCCCGGCCTTGCAATTACCCAGGCCACGGCTACCGTTGCCGGGTTAACGGCATGGTCTGCCGCTACTTTATCCAGTGCATCCAATATCCTGAAACCGCGCTCATCCAAATATTTCTTTACACCGCCGCCACGCTGGCTCTTGTTCAGATCATCCTGCGAGCGGTATTTGCCGGTTAAGAAACCACTGGCCAGCGAGTAATAGGTAATTACCCCGATGTTGTTTTCGCGGCAAAGCGGCTCCAGTTCGGCTTCGTAACCTGCACGGTCATACAAATTATATTCGGGTTGAAGGCTTTGGTAGGCGGCCAAATTATTTTCGGCACTTACCTGTAAAGCTTCCTTTAAACGATCTGCCGTAAAGTTTGAAGCGCCTATCGCGCGTACTTTACCTTGTTTTATCAGGTCGCTGTAAGTTTCGAGTGTTTCGGTAAGCGGCGTGTCTTTATCATCGTCGTGCGATTGATACAGGTCGATGTAATCGGTTTGCAAACGTTGCAAAGAATCTTCAACGGCTTGTGTAATGTAAGCTCTCGATAGCCCCTTTTTACCTTCGCCCATTGGTTTGCCCACCTTGGTGGCAATGGTAACCTTATCGCGCTTGCCCGATTTTTTTAACCAGTTGCCAATAATGATCTCCGATTCGCCGCCTTTATTGCCGGGTACCCAGTAAGAGTATACATCGGCGGTATCAATCAGGTCGAAACCCGAATCAACAAAGGCGTCCAGCAGCTCAAACGATGTTTTTTCGTCTGCTGTCCAGCCAAAAACATTCCCTCCAAAGGCAAAAGGGTTTACATATAATCCTGAACTTCCAATCTCTCTCTTTGTCATACTTAAAATTAAATGCTTATTGATGTGAATAATTAATTTGCTCGGCCAGTTCGTCTACCCAACCCGAAAAATAAGGTTCGGTACCGGCAACACGCACCCAGCGGCCATCATCATCTTTAGCAATAATTAAATGCAGGGTATTATCAACAGATTTAAATTCGTAGGCGGGCCCATAACCGTCGTACACTGTTTGTTGTACCATGCCATCAATCTGGCTGTCTGATCCGGTGAGTGTTGCTTCAAATATTCCTTCCATAATAATAAGTTTAAGTGTTAAGAACACCAAAAACGCTTATTGTGTTTGCAATGGCAAAGTGCTTTATTGTCTGATATATGTAATAAGAAACCTCGTGTATTAAGTGCATATTAATTATTTATTAAAACTATTAACTGTACTAAGCTGTTCTTTAAAAGTATTCTGAAACCTATTTTAAGCATTATGAAAAAGAGTAAACCGAATTATTTCCAGGTTTCCCAGGGTGTTTGGGGAATGAAAATAACTTTTGTAAACATATATATGATAGCCAACCGCCGCAGCGCGGGTAAAGGTTGGGTATTGGTTGATGCAGGTTTACGGGGTACGGCAAAAAGGATCATCGCCATGGCCGAATCATTATTCGGACCGGGTACCAAACCTGCCGCTATTGTACTTACGCACGGGCATTTCGACCATGTGGGTGCCTTGCAGGAACTTTTAAAATACTGGGATGTGCCTGTATACGCGCATCCGCTGGAAATACCTTATTTAACTGGGGCATCATCATACCCACCGGCTGATCCAACCGTAGGTGGCGGACTGATGGCCCTCATGTCGTGGGCGTATCCTTCAAAACCTATCAACTTAGGCAGCAGGGTGATCCCCATTGATAAATACGATGGTGTGCCCGAACTACCGGAATGGAAAGTGATCCATACTCCCGGCCATACGCCGGGTCATATATCGCTATTTTGGCCGCTGAATACTACGCTGATAGCGGGGGATGCTTTTACTACCACCAAAACCGAATCGGCTATTTATGTGCTTAATTTTATCCGTAAGCTATCCGGTCCACCAAAGTACTTAACTACCGACTGGCACGCTGCCGGTAAATCGGTACGTAAACTGGCTGCCCTGCAACCGCGCATCGCGTCTACTGGGCATGGCGAAGTAATGCGGGGTAAAGAATTGCAAACAGAATTGAGTTATCTGGCCAATAACTTTAAAGAACTGGCGGTGCCGCATCATGGCCGTTATATAAAACGCGCGGCAATGGCCGATGAAACAGGGGTGAAATACGTACCGTCGTATACCGACGATAGCAACATTAAACTAAAGGCCGCCGCTATTGCTGTTGCGGCTACGCTTGCGGGCTTTTTAATAACACGGGTAGTAAATAAGCGACTGGTTTAACACCAATAGCCTATATTTACCGGGTGGAAAATTTAACACCCGACCCGCAGATACTGGTTGACGCGGTACAAACTAAAATGCCTTTCGGTAAGTATAAAGACACGCTGATATCAGATATCCCGATATCATACCTGGAGTGGATGCACAGCAAAGGCTTCCCTCCGGGTAAGCTGGGAATGCTGTTATCAACCGTGTACGAGATAAAAATTAACGGAGTGGATAAGATATTGTTCCAAGTTAAGCAAATGATCAGAAACAGGAAGCAGTAAACGCTCTTCTGTTTACTTAAGGCTGACCATCCGCTGCAATTTCATCTTCGTATATTCAGTTAGTTATATGTCTGTTCAAGGTTTATTGAAAACGACATTGACCATTAAATTTATCAAAGATGAAAAACTGTATATTATATTTAGCGTGCACATTCCTGCTGTTTAGCTGCGTAAACGGTCAAACTAAAAAAGGAGCAGACAAAAATGACTTTGCCGCTGTTCCTGCTGCCAAACCCGGCGAAGAGGTTGCCACTTTTGGCGGAGGCTGTTTTTGGAGCATGAGCGAAGCGCTATCCGAATTAAAAGGAGTGAACAAGGTAGTAGCTGGATTTGCCGGTGGCGCAACTGCCAACCCTACTTATGAAGATGTATGTACCCGTACCACAGGCCACGCCGAAACTGTACAGGTTTATTACGACCCTAAAGTTATCAGTTACGAAACCCTGGCGGAAGGTTTTTTCAGCGCGCACGACCCCACTACATTGAACAGACAAGGCCCTGATGAGGGTACAGATTATCGCTCCATCGCATTTTACCGCACTGCTGCTGAAAAAGCGACACTTGAAAACGTAATTAAAAAGGTGAATGCATCAAAGCATTACAATAATCCAGTAGTTACACAGATGGTGCCCTTCAAAGTATTTTACGCCGCCGAAAATTATCACCAGGGTTATTATAAAGCCAATCAGGGTAGTTTCTACATTCAATCGGTATCAAAACCCAAAGTTGAAAAATTTAGGAAAGCGATGAAGGCGTATTTGAGGTAGGGTGGGAGTCCGAAAGTCGGGAAGACAGGAAGTCCGGAAGACAAAATATATTGCTGGGGAGTCTGAACGTTACTATACAAAGAAGTCCGGAAGCTCAAGGCTTCCGGACTTCTTTGTTATACGAGTTGAGAAAACTTTCCGTCTTCCGGACTTCCCGTCTTCCCATCTTTCGGACTTTCTTTCCCGACTAAAGAATTACTCCCCTCTCTTCAAACCGTATTTTTCGATTTTACTGTAGAGGTGGCTTCTTTGAATATCGATATCGTCGGCGGTTTTTGATACGTTCCAGTTGTTTTTTTCCAGCTTGAACTTAATGTATTCGCGCTCGGCGAAGTCTTTATATTCCTGGAAGTTTTTGAACTGGTTGAAATCTGTTTGGGGCGCGGCTGCTACCACGGCGGCACTTACGCTTACCGGTGCCGATGGATTGGCGAAGGCCCTTACATCGTTATCGGTAATGATCTTATCGCTCAGGATGATCAGTCTTTCTACCATGTTGCGCAGCTCGCGGATATTACCTGTCCACGGCAGTGCTTTAAGGGCATCTAAGGCCGCGTCGGATATTTTTTTAACCGGCATACCGTATTCACCACAAATCTCCTCTAAAAAGCTTTGGGTAAGCAGGCCGATGTCTTCTTTACGATCAACCAGCGGTGGTACATGGATAAGGATAACGCTTAAGCGGTGGTACAAGTCCATACGGAAGTTGCCATCTTCAATCTCCTTTAGCAGGTCTTTGTTAGTCGCGGCTACTACACGTACATCTACCTCAATCTCTTTTTCGCCGCCCACACGGGTAATTTTGCTTTCCTGCAAGGCACGTAATACTTTGGCCTGGGCCGAGTGGCTCATATCGCCAATCTCATCCAAAAACAAAGTACCGCCATTGGCCGATTCAAACTTACCTATCCGTTGTTTTATAGCCGATGTAAACGAACCCTTCTCGTGACCGAACAACTCACTCTCGATCAATTCCGACGGAATAGCCGCGCAGTTTACCTCGATGATAGGGGCGTTTGAGCGGTTTGATTTTTCGTGCAGCCAGCGTGCTACCAGTTCTTTACCGCTACCATTGGCGCCGGTTACCAGCACCCTTGCATCGGTAGGGCCAACGCGATCAATGGTTTCTTTTATTTTTACTATGGCCTGTGAGTTACCCAGTATAGGGCGCACTTTTGATACCTTACGTTTTAAAACCTTGGCTTCAACAACCAAACTTCCCCTGTCGAGGGCGTTACGTACGGTGATGAGCAGGCGGTTAAGATCGGGTGGTTTCGATATAAAATCGAACGCGCCTTTTTTACTGGCTTCAATAGCTGTTTCAACCGTGCCATGGCCGGATATCATGATGAAAGGCAGATCGGGTTTTATCGCCAAACCTCCCTGCAATACCTCCATGCCATCCATGCGGTTCATTTTAATATCGCACAGTACCAGGTCGTAATCGTTATTACGGATCAATTCTAAGCCGTCAATGCCGTTGTCAACATCCTCAACCTGGTAATCTTCATACTCTAATATCTCGCGCAGGGTACTGCGTATTGCCCTCTCATCATCAATTATTAAAATTTTAGCCATGTTTATATTTAGTCAATAAGATATTAAAGTTTACAGTGAATCTAATGTATGATATATGTATACAAAATTAAACACTTTTGGTTTTAAAAAAATAAACCCCCTCCTTATAAAGGGAGAGGGTGTGCAGCAGCAAAGCTGTAAGCCGGGTTCTGTTCCGCCCGTTTTAAGGGGGCGGCTTCTATCATTTATCTGGCCCTGTTATCGCTAACAGGTTCAAGCAACCTACCCATTCCGGCAATACTGTAAACAGTAAAAAGAAGCGAGCAGCTTCACGTCCGGAACCTATTTGGTCTTTCAACTCCTGAGGTTTACCGCGATCCCGGTTACCCGGAAAAGCCGTGAGCTCTTACCTCACGTTTTCACCCTTACCGTAATTAAAAACCACGGCGGTATATTCTCTGTGGCACTTTCTGTCGCCGGCTGCCGGCGCCTTCCCGTTAGGAAGCAGGATGCTCTGTGTTGCCCGGACTTTCCTCCATAAGCAAGCTCATAGCGATAGAACGTTTTGCAAATGCAAAGGTAGGGTTTTATTTGGGAAGTCTGTATAAGTCGGGAAGTCCGGAAGACGGGAAGTCAGGAAGTCGGAAAGGTTAAAGCTGAAAGGCGAAAGCGAAAAGGTAAAAGCGAAACTATCCATTCCAAAACCTTTGTTATTCTACAATAACTTTCGGACTTCCCGACTTACGCGGACTTCCGGACTTTCTATCTTCACAACTACTTACACGCTTTCAAACTCTTCTCCACCTCGTTTAAATTGATCACCCCGGTTTTATTACCGAAGCTGTTACCTACATAGGTTAGCACCTCTGCAATTTCAATGGGGGCAAGGTTGGCGGGGGGCATTTTATTATCAAAGAATTTTCCCGATACATTGATTATTCCACTCAATCCGTTTTGCAGATAGCAGGGTAGCTGCGCCCGGTTTTTAGCGATGAATACGGTATCGGTAAGCGGTGGCATTAGTGTAAGCAGGCCTTCGCCATTTTTACCATGGCAGTTTTGGCAACGGGTTTGATATATCACGCTGCCACTGGTGTAATAACGTTTAAATTCAATTTCGGCATCGCTTTGGCACGATACCACCGCGAAGGCTATAGCCAGGCACAGTAGGCCGATGATCTTGAGCTTTATCATTTGGCTTCGGCCTGTTCAGGTTCGGTACGCAATGTTTTAATATCGGCTATCAACTTCTGCACTTCTTTTTCATCAACACCGGAGTATGAGCCGCGGATGCGTTTTTGCTTATCAACCAATATAAAAAAACCATCATGAATAAATTGCTCCTTGGCATCTTCTTCGGGGCGGGTTACGAGGTAGCTTTCAGATAGTTTGTAGGTTTCATCCTTTTTGCCTTGCAGTAGCCACCAGGTATTGCCTTGTACGTTTAGCTTGTCGGCATACTTTTTCAATACCTTAACGCTATCGTATTTAGGGTCGATACTGTAGGAGATGATCTTAAAATCGTTCAGGTTTTTAAATTCATTGTACACGGCCAGCATGTTACGGTGCATCACCGGACAGATAGACGGGCAACTGGTAAAAAAGAAATCGGCCACATATATTTTACCATCCAGGCTTTTGTTGGTAATACTATCGCCATACTGGTTAATAAACTTAAACGCCGGTATGGTATGGTAAACGGTATCGGTTACTTCCTTGCCGTTCACTGTTTTGGTTACAGGTTCGCGCTCGCCGTATATAGGCAGCTTTTGCGTATCGGCAGTATTAAAAGTACAGGCATTAAACAGCAGCAATGCAATTGCCGCGGTTCCAATTAGCTTTTTCATTTATTTTTTATGAGTTAACAAAAATTTGTTTGAAGCTTCAACAGCGGCCTTTGTTAATGAATCTATCTTAATTATTTGTGCATGCTGATCGTTCAGGTACTTCATGGCTTCATCATGCGATTTGGCTGAATAGTCCGGTTCAAAATGGTGCATCCAGTCGTCCATAGCGCTATCGGCAGCGGTGGCGGTTTTACTTAAATTTAGCGCTATGTCATGGTCTTTAGCCGCCAGGGTAGGTTGTGTAAGCAGGGTATCCAGCTGCATTTTGTTTTTGATAAGCGCGTCCTTATCGGCCATTACCTTATCATGCAATTCTATCACTTTATTGTATACCTCTTTTTCCTGTTGTTTATTATCGGCACAACTAAAAATGGTGAGGCTTAAAAGCGCGGCGGCAAATATTTTTTTCATGGTATATTAAAATTGATCTTGCTGTATAAATATTCGGCTATCATTATCTTGTAAACATAATATAATCGGTACCCGGCAGCGCGGCTGCACCGGCAAATTTGAGGTGCTGACCAACCTGCGCACGGTGGTGTGTGCCGTGGTTAATGATATGCGTTAATATTTGAACCAGTGTATTGGTGAAAGGCATGCCGTTTGAAGTTTGGTACGAAATGGTACCTTGCAGATCTTCATCCGTAAGTGATGCGAGGTGCTCCATCCATAAGGTATAATTGCTGTCTACAATGGCTCCTAATGCATCGGCAGGCCAGTTTTTCGGTTGCAGGTCAACATCATCAGCCTCAATATGCAAACCCTTGCAACGGTAAAGCCATCTTTGCTGGGCTGCCAACAGGTGGGCCATAATTTGTACAGCTCTGTCGGTATGCGGGCTTTTCAGCAGGGTATCAAGTATCAGGTGATTGGCGTACTTGTCGTAATTAAACAGGTGGATGAAATAATCTTTCATTCACCAAAGGTAGGTAACGCATATATAATATAACAGGGCGGGTAAAATTATTACAAACTGCTTAACAATTAAATAATATTAACTGTAGGATAAATACATACGTGTGGAGTAGCTTTATAATAATTAAAAATTGAAGGCTATGAAATTGATCAGCTTATTTTCAAAACTGCTTGGCGGTTTGCGCGAATGGATGGTGTTAAAAAGCATGCGTTCATCGTTTATACACTAAGTATTTATTCTGAAACGCTTTTTAAATACAATTATATTGTACAATTTGGGCTTAACTTTTAGCTCAATTTAATGGAGAACGCTGCGCGTACGTCTGATTTTAATAAACAACTTTTTGGTGATGATTTTGCCTGGGGCGTGTCAACTGCGGCATTCCAGGTAGAAGGTTCGTGCGATATTGACGGCAAAGGGCAGTCGATATGGGATGCTTTTACCGCCAAAAAGGGCAAGGTATTAAATGGCGATAATGCCGACATCGCCTGCGATTTTTATAATAATTACCAGCGGGATATCGACCTGATAAAGGAAATGAATATCCCCAACTTCAGGTTCTCCATCTCGTGGACACGTATTTTACCTGAAGGAACCGGCGCTATCAACCAGGCCGGGATAAATCATTATAACAAAGTTATTGATTATTGCCTGTCACAAGGCGTTGAACCCTGGCTTACCATATACCATTGGGATTTGCCGCAGGTGCTGGAAGCTAAAGGGGGCTGGACAAACCGCGATGTTATAGGCTGGTTCACCAACTTTGCCGAAATATGCGCCCGCAGTTTTGGCGACAGGGTGAAACACTGGATGGTAATGAACGAACCTGCCGTATTTACCGGCGCAGGCTATTTCTTTGGCATCCACGCGCCGGGCAGAAGCGGGATCAAGAATTTTTTACCCGCCATACATCACGTAGTGCTTAGCATTGTGGCAGGGGCAAGGGTGTTGCGAAACCTGTTGCCGCATGCCAATATAGGCACCACCTTTTCATGCTCGCATATCGAGCCACACTCCAACAAGCCACGAGATATAGCCGCGGCCAGAAGAGCCGACGCGCTGATCAATCGTTTATATATTGAGCCTATATTAGGTTTGGGTTACCCTGATGAAGAGATTCCGGTGCTAAAAGGCATCCGCAGGTATTTTTACCCGGGCGATGAAGACGATATGAGTTTCGATTTTGACTTTATCGGCATACAAAATTACACAAGGGAGATTGTGCGTTATTCCTTTTTTACGCCCTACATCAGCGCGCGATTGGTAAAGGCCGAAAACCGGAATGTGCCGCTAACCGATATGCGCTGGGAGGTTTACCCGCAGGCTATATACGAGGTGATTAAAAAGTTTAGCGCCTATCCGCAGATAAAAAATATCCTGATCACCGAAAATGGAGCCGCTTTCCCTGATACGGTTAACGACGGCAGGGTTGACGATGCCAAAAGGGTAGATTATTTGCAAAACCACATAGCACAGGTATTAAAAGCCAAAAATGAAGGCCATAACGTAAACGGCTACTTTGTATGGACTTTAACCGATAATTTTGAATGGGCCGAAGGTTATCATCCACGCTTTGGGTTGATCCATGTCGATTTTAAAACGCAGCAGCGTATAATCAAAGGGTCCGGTCGATGGTATGCCGATTTTCTGAAATAGCTTTTAAACTATTGCAGATTGCTCGGGTTTATTAAGACGTATAAAGAATGTGGTTCCCTGCTTTTCGGCGCTTTTAAGCCATATCTTGCCGTTGTGTTTCTCTACTATTTGCTTGCAAATGGAAAGCCCCAGGCCTGTTGATGTTTCGCCGAATGTACCCGTGCGCCTTGCATCGGTAAAAGAATTGAAAACTTTGTCCTGAATACGCTCGGGTATGCCTATGCCATTATCTTTTATGGCAATTTGTACAAACTTAGGTTGCTCGGTTACCTCAACTATTATTTTGCCCCCAACCGGACTAAACTTTATAGCGTTGCTTAAAATATTGGTGATCATTCGCCAAATTTCCTGCTTGCTGATAAACAGACTGATCTCTTTATCCGGCACAATCAGTTCAATTAACTGTTGTTTGTCTTCGGCTTTAAGGGTAAGTATGGTAACGCAATTTTTAACAATGTCTATAATATCATTAAACTGACCGCTCAATTCCGAATTTTCGAGCTTGCCCGAGTAGATGATCTCCTTGGTGAATTCCAGGGAATTATAAGAGATCTCTTTTATGTAGTTTAAGAACTGCTGGTTCTCTTCAGATATTTCGCCGTTGCTCAATATCATATCGGCTAATGAGATGATGCTGGTAAGCGGGTTCCGCAGATCGTGCGCTACGGCATACAGTGCGCGGTCTTTTTCTTTGCGTTGTTCAGCCGAATTTATCTGTATCTGTATACCCGGAATTTCCTGCTGCACACCATCACCTTTATTGCTAATAAATGTTGCCTCCGGAGTTTGTGCCGAGGCAGTTGCAGCGCGGTCAAACCCCGATTTTTTTAGGTGGGCACGTATCTGTCCGTGAGGTTTTATAAGCGCCGGTGAGCAGAAGATATTCTTATACTGTGCGTACATACGTTTAACTATGTGATAAATGCTTAAAAAGCTAATTTACATAACTACGTAGTAAACACCTAATTGGTTTTGAAAGTTTTTAACAAAAAAGCAATATTTTTGAAATTTATACAACAGTTGACTGCTTTTGCAGCTGAATATAAAATGTGGTACCTGCACCGGGAGTGCTTTCGAACCAAATTTTACCATCGTGTTTTTCTATGATCTGCTTACAGATGGAGAGGCCAAGGCCGAACGATTTTTCGCCTGCTGTTCCGGGTCGTTTGGCATCGGTAAACATGTGGAATACCTGGGTTTTTAAATTATCGGGAATGCCTATGCCTTTGTCTTTTACGGCAACGCACACATCATTATCGTTATCAATTACGGTTACATAAATAACCGAACCAAACGGACTAAACTTGGTAGCATTGCTGATAAGGTTGCTGATCACCCGCCATATTTTTTCGCGGCTGATGAAGAGTTCTTCCGGTGTATCCAGTAATTCGAGTACTATCTTCTGATTTTTTTCGGCGGCTTTAAAGCGCAATAATTCTACACTATTGCTAAGCAAAGCGTTGATTTCTACAAACTCCTTATTCAGTTTACCATTGCTATTGTTGGTGGCCTCCAGTATCTCGTTAATCAGTTCGAGCGAATTGTAGGATGTTTCTTTGATCAGATTGATGAGCTCTTTTTGCTCGTCGGTGTATTCATCATCCATCATGGATGAGGTAAGCGAGGCTATACCACCCAGCGGGTTTCGCAGATCGTGCGCTACGGCACGCATAATGCGGTCTTTCTCACGGTTGTGGCCGTTTAGTTCGGTCAGGGTATCTTCCAGCACGTTGTTCTGCTCGTTAATTTGCTTATTAAGGTTATTAACGGTAAAGAAAGCCTTGCGCGATCGCTTCCAGTTGCGGTAAATAAGCGATATAATAACCGATAGCATTACGGCACATATAATGGCCACATACAAATAGGTTTTTTGCAACTTGTTATTATTACTAAGCGTATTGATCTCGTGTTGCTGCTCGTAATTGGCCAATTGCTGGTTTACATCGCTTTCTTTGAGCGATAAAAGCTTCTTATCTATCGAATCTTTCTGAACGTTGTACACCTGTAAATAGCGCACTGCCTTCTCAAAATCTTTGTTCTTTAAGTAATAATTGGCCAGTAAACGGTTCCAGTCGGCCTCGGCATTTTCATTTTTCAGGGTATCCAGCTGTCGCCGCATTACAGCAAGCAGGCTTTTTAACGAATCTATCTGGTTATTATCCAAATAGAGCTGCCCCAGTTTTACTTCTGTTAGCTGAGCGTCAATATTGTCATTTCCCTTGCGCAGGTTGATGCTGATACTTTTCTTTAGCAAATCGATAGCCTGCTGATGCTTGCCTTGCTTAACTAGTACCTCGGCCATGTTACCATACACTACGCCTAAGCCTATATCCATAAAGTTGGCCTTTTCAGGGTAATTGTGCCCGTAAGCTTTGATATATTCAATAGCACTGGTAAAATAGAACATGGCGCTATCGGGGTTGTTCAGTTTTTTATAACCCAGGCCAATGTTATCCAGTATTTCCTGCCGGCGATAAAAGGCCACAAAGTTTTGCTTACTGCTCGATTGCTTGTAGCTGTCTTTAAAATAGTTTACTGCAAGCTTGTAATGCCCTTGCTTGTACATGATCATACCCATGCGGTAGGTATAATCGGATAGGGCATCGTTGTTAAGGTAGTTTTTACCTACCAGGTAACCCTGATAAAAACACTCGTATGCATCGTTGTAACGCTTAATATCAAACAGTACATCGCCTTTTGAAAAATTAGCTTCGGCAAAGTTTTCGGAGTATTGTTTGGTGGTGACGCTCTTTTTGGCGTATTGCACCATGCTATCGGCATACAGTAAGCCATTTACATTATCGCCTTTAGCTCTTTTGGTAGCCACATAATGCAGGCCGTAAGTTCTGAAGCGGTCGTTTATAGTAGGGTGTGGAATGGTAGCTACGGCAGAATCGAGATACCGCATGCTCTCGTTTATCTTATTATGAAATATGAGTTGCTCGGTATTCTTAAATATTACTTTAAACTCATCTGAGTAATCGCCGTTGTCTGCGGGTTTGTGTGTACATGTTACACTAAACAGCGTTGCTATACAGCAAAGCCATAAAACACGGCTTTTAAGCGAATAGTTCAAATAATCAGAGGAATTAGCCAAGGGTCAATTAACTAATAGATAATCAACAAATATAATATTCTGCACCGTAATCATATTACTTAATATGATTAAATTAATCAAAAAATAACTGTAAATAATACTATTTAAAAGCCTCCTCACCCGTGATGTCGGCTCCTGTGATAAGTAGGTGAATATCATGTGTACCTTCATACGTAATTACCGACTCAAGGTTCATCATATGGCGCATTATTGGGTAATCTCCGGTAATTCCCATGCCGCCAAGTATTTGGCGGGCTTCGCGGGCTATGTTTATGGCCGTTTCCACATTGTTTCGCTTAGCCATGGAGATCTGCGCGGCGGTAGCCCGGTTCTCATTTTTAAGTGTAGCGAGGCGCCAAACCAGTAATTGCCCTTTAGTGATCTCGGTGATCATTTCGGCCAGTTTTTTTTGTTGCAGCTGAAATGCCGCTATAGGTTTGCCGAACTGCTGCCGTTCTTTTGCGTAACGCAGGGCGGTATCGTAGCAGTCCATAGCCGCGCCCAATGCACCCCAGGCAATACCGTAGCGGGCCTGATTAAGACATCCTAACGGACCTTTTAAGCCTGCTGCATTGGGTAACAGGTTTTCTTTGGGTACTTTAACATTATCAAATACCAGTTCGCCGGTGGCCGATGCACGTAACGACCATTTGCCATGTGTTTCAGGCGTGCTGAAACCTTCCAGGCCGCGCTCCACTATTAATCCGCGTATTTTACCGGCTTCATCCTTAGCCCACACAATAGCTATATCGGCAAATGGCGCGTTAGAGATCCACATTTTGGCACCATTGAGCAGATAATGATCGCCGGCATCTTTAAAGTTGGTCGTCATGCTGCCGGGGTTCGATCCATGGTCGGGTTCGGTTAGTCCGAAACAGCCGATCAGCTCGCCGCTTGCCAGTTTAGGCAGGTATTTTAGTTTTTGCTCTTCAGAGCCATAAGCATATATCGGGTACATCACCAATGAGCCTTGTACCGACGCGGTGGAACGTATTCCCGAATCGCCGCGTTCAATTTCCTGCATAATAATGCCATAGGCCATGTAGTCAAGCCCAAGACCGCCATATTCGGCCGGAATAGTAGGGCCGAAGGCGCCAATTTCGGCAAGGCCCTTTAATAATTGTTTCGGAAATTCGGCTCGTTGGGCGTAATCTTCTATAATGGGGCTTACCTCTTTCTTAACCCAGTCGCGCACACTTTGGCGAATAAGTTTATGTTCGTCGGTAAGTAATTCATCTATTAAATAATAATCAGGCGATTCAAAAAGGTCAGTTTTAGCCATGGGGTTTAATATTTGGAATAGTCAAATCTACATAAAGCAACTTAGATTGGGCAATTACTTAATGTTAATTACTTTTGATGCATGATCACAGTAGCACTACACGGCGCGGAGTTTTTTGCATACCACGGCTTTTACGCCGAAGAGCAGGTAATAGGCAATAAGTTTTTGGTAGATGTAACGGTACAGTTTTTACCGCAGGGCGATTTAAACGGCGACGAAATGACCAATACCGTAAATTACGAGCACATATACAAAATATGCTGCGAAGAAATGAAGCATCCCCGAAAGCTCATAGAAACCGTAGCCCAGGCTATTGCAGACAAAATTAAGGCAGACTACCCCTTCGCCGAAACCATCACCCTAACCCTCAAAAAGCAAAACCCACCCATGAAAGGAAAGGTGGAATATTCAGCAGTGACGATTACGTTATAATGTGCAGATTTTTTGATGTGCAAATGTGCAGATGATTTTCGGATGTGCAAATTCATTGATGTGCAAATATGCAGATGTGCAGATAATTGATTGATCAGTTAATTCATTTCAACATCAAAAGATCATCTGCACATCTACATATCCGCACATTTGCACATTAAATAAATCAATTCGTATTTAAAATCAACGGTGGTTCATCGTATTCTATCATTTTTTGGCGTTGCTCTTTGGGGATAGATACCGATTTGTTGGCCGAATAATCATAGCTGATACAAACGGTTTTCCCTGTTGTGCATACCTCATCGCCGTTGGGCGTGTGTTTTACCAGTACGTGCATTACATCAAAACTGCTGTTGCCTATGCGGGTAGTGCGCACATAGCACGATATTTTATCGTTAATGGTAAGCGGTTTCAGGTAATTGATCTCCGAGCGACCTAAAATGACCCCGGCACTGGTCCAATCCCAGCCGATGGCATCGCGCCAGTAGTTTGAACGGGCTATTTCAAAGTAGGTAAGATATACCGCGTTATTAACGTGTCCGTACGAATCCATATCCGAAAAGCGGATAGGGATGTCGGTTTTGTATTTATATAATGATAGTTTTTCAGGCATAAAATGTCAATTTGTCTGTATTAAATAAAGAGAACGGACAAAATGACCGTTGATTCTTGTAAAAACGGGGTTGGTACAAGAGTTGAACAACCCTCCACGAAGTTAATAAAAAGATAAAAAACTTAGGAGGATATAACAATGACTTTAGTAAAATTTGCAAACGGACACAACAAACGCGCTGTAAACCCATTTTTTAGCGACGTATTCGATTCATTAATTAACGATTCATCTATCATCGGTCGCGGCCCAGCCGTTAATATTGCCGAAACTGAAAACGAATTTCATATCGAATTGGCTGTACCCGGTTTGAAAAAAGAAGATTTTAAAATTAGCCTTGATAAAAATGTATTAAGCGTTGCTGCTGATAAAAAGGTAGAAAATGTGGAAGAAGGCAAAAAATACAGCAAACGCGAATATAGCTACAATTCTTTCAGCAGGTCATTCACCTTGCCAGAAAGTGCAGATCACGCCAAAATTGAGGCCGACTACACTGATGGTATCTTAACCCTGAATGTACCTAAAAAAGAAGAAGCTAAAATTCAATCAAGAGAAATTACTATTAAATAATAATAGTAACAAAGAGTGTTTTCATAATAAGTTGGTTTGATGAAAAGGCCGTTTCCGCAAGGAACGGTCTTTTTTAGTTACTCATAATACATCATTACGAGTTTACCAATTCAATGGACTTTTATGACTCAATGACGCATGTTAATTGTTTGATAATTAAATATATGAAAATTTATAATGGGGAAAACAAGGCAATCTCTTCGGAGATAGATTGGCTAAATAGCTAGTAAAATATGCATTTCTCTAATTCTTTGTATATAGCCATATCTTCAGTTATTAATAAGGAAAGATTTTGCTTAAACACATCTGGATTGATGCTTGTAGTAATACCACAAAAATTCTTGATCTTATTAACCTCATCTTTGATATGAATATCAACAATATTCGTTACAAGCTTATCGTATTCAAGTTCATTAAATATCTGCCCCTTTTCGGTGCAATATTTTATTAATACCTCTTTATCAAAAATATAGTTTTCAATTTCCCAACGAATCAAGACCCTATGCGATTTAGGATTGTTTTGTAAATACTCATATCTTTCTTGTTGTGAGGTTGGTTTACCTGATGAGATATCTCGATCTTTCAGAACAAGTATATCAATCTCAGAAAAAACCTTTGATAGAAGTGCAATAGCAATTTCACTGCGTTGGTCTAACTCCGTATTGCCTCCACTTGAAATAAATAATGTATCATGGTACTTTTCATTGAATATATTATTATAAACTTTGGCATCTAAACCTTTTTCTTCGCCATAAGTTCCGGGTTTATCTTTACCTTCACAATATATTAGCTTTTTGGGGCTAACTAATCCTGTTAAATCAGCTAAGGCTGTTTCAAAAATACTACTCCAATTGCCTCTTGTTTTTTTCATTGAAGTTAGCACATGAGTGCTTGCAGCCCAATCTATATCAGGTTTAAATTGAATTATATCACATTCATCTTTCAAATCCTCTTGCAGTGCCCTTAAAAGTCCAATGCTATGAGTTGCAACCCAAATTTGACAATTAGGCCCTATTAGTCTATTTATTTCAATGAAAAGATTTTTTTGTATGGCAGTATTTATGTGTAATTCAGGTTCATCGAAAAGAAAAATGGTATCATTATACTCATCTTGTCTTAAATAAAGATCAAGTAAAATATCAACTACTTCTTTCTCTCCTGATGATAAAAAATTAAACTCAAAGGAATTTTGATAGTCGGGTTTTTTAAAGAATAATGTTCCTTCACCCGCTTCTATATCTCCAATACTGACTATTTCTAATTTTAAACAATTTGTAAGAGAACTGTTTAAATCGCTTATTATTTTTGCCTTTGCTTCACTTGGTTTGCAATCTTGTTGATGAAGGAATTTATTAAATTTAATATATAGCCGTCTATAGTTATTTTCCATTTTATCATCAATGTCGATTGATGCAGAAGCTCCATAATTATTCAATCTTATTTCTGGAATTGCTTTTGATTGATCAACTTTTAAATTGGCATTATAGCGATATGGACTCCTAAAAGAAAAGATTGTATTTTCCAACCCCGATGCCAACTTTTGTTCTTTTATTGTATAAAAAGTGCCTGGAATGTCGAAATCAATTAATATATTCCTGTAATCATAATTGTGGATTTTATTTAATGAATGAAAATCATATCCTTTTCTGCCTTTTTCACCAATAGTAAGAAAAGCATTATTAACAAATAACATTGCATCAAACACACTGCTCTTGCCGCACCCATTAGGTCCTACTAAAGCTATGATACGCTTGGGATTTTCGCCTAGATCAATTGTTAAATCATGAAACCTTTTATATCCATTTTTTAATTGAATTTTTTTAATCTTCATCAAATTGTGTTTAGGTTGTTCAATAAGTATGAATCTATTAGTAATATACTTTCCCCAAAGATTGCTTCTTGAGTCAGTGGTGCTCGGGTTAGATATGGAGCCTAGCTGCGCATATTAATATACTGCAATGGCTGCCCGAAATCTTCAGTGCGGCAAAGGCTTATTACGGCTTGCAGGTCATCAATCTTTTTGGCTTGTACACGTACCTGGTCGTCCATAATGGATGCCTGTACTTTAAGGCCGCTGTCTTTTATCTTTTTTACTATCTTTTTGGCGGCCTCTTTATCAATGCCTTCCTTAACCTTAATTTCCTTACGAATCATATTGCCCGACGCGTAATGCTCGTCGCCAAAATCAAGCGCTTTGGCATCCAGTCCCTGTTTAATCATCCGGCTGATGATGGCATCCTGAATAGCTTTCAGACGCATATCATCTTCGGTAACAATAGTAATGGCGTTGGTTTTCTTATCCAATTCAACGGTGCTTTTTGAATCGTTAAAATCATAACGGTTTAAAATTTCCTTTTTCGCGTTGTTCATGGCGTTATCAAGGGTTTGTCCGTCTATCTTGCTTACAATATCAAATGATGGCATAATGGTAGAATTTAAAAAGTACAAAGCTAATGTAAACAATGTATTTATTTAACCTGTATAATATAAAATACGTACATTAACTAACCTACTGCTTCATGATGAGTTAATATTAACTTAACAAATAAATAAGCACATTTGTGAACGCCGCTGTAAAGCGGTGTATTTTTATATGGATACCAAACGCATACCATTAGTAAACAGGGAAATAAGCTGGTTGTATTTTAACGACAGGGTGTTGCAGGAAGCTGCCGATCCAACCGTGCCTTTGATTGACAGGATCAGGTTTTTGGCTATATTTTCTTCAAACCTTGATGAATTTTACCGCGTAAGGGTAGCAACACTCAATCGTTTAGCCAACCTGAACGAAAAATCGAAAGAAATACTGGGCTATAATCCTAAAAAGATTTTAAACCAGATAAAAAATATTGTAGTAAAGCAGGAACGTAAGTTCAACAACCTTTACGAAAACATTATTGTAAAGCAGCTTGCCGAAGAAAAGATCTTCCTGTTGGACGAAAAGCAGCTGAACGTAACCCGCGGTACCTTCGTTAAAAATTACTTTCGCGAAAAGCTGCTGGCTACACTGGTGCCTATTATGCTGGAAGACGGCGCCTTGCTGCCCGAATTGCGCGACCGTGCCGTATATTTCTTTGTAAAACTTACCAAAAATAAAAAATCGCGCTATGCGCTGATCGAATTTCCTGATAACCTTTCGAGGTTTTTGGTATTGCCCGAAACCAATAACCTGAAATTTATCATCCTGCTTGACGATATTATCCGTTATAGTTTGGAGGATATCTTCTTCATTTTCGATCATGATTCCATTGAGGCCTACTCCATACAGCTTACCCGCGATGCGGAGCTTGACCTGGATAAAGAGGTAAGCGAAAAATTTGTTGATGCCTTAGCTAAAAGCTTGCAGAAACGCAAAAAGGGTAAGCCGATGCGTTTGCTGTATGATACCGATATGCCGCTGGATATGTTGAACCATTTGGTGCAAAAAATGGGACTGAACGGCGAAAGCTTAATTCCGGGTAACCGATACCATAACTTTAAAAACTTTATATCGTTCCCTAACGTAGGCAGACCCGAACTGGAATATGCCCGTAACCCACAATTAGCGGTTGACGATCTTTCGTTCGGTAAAAGCTTAATGAGCATGATAGCTAAGAAAGATTACATGGTGAGTACGCCATATCAGTCTTTCGATTATATCATCCACTTTTTACGCGAAGCCGCTATCGATCCGAAGGTAAAAGAGATCAGTATCTCGGTATACCGTTTGGCCGAAAATTCGAGGGTAGTGCACGCGCTAATTAATGCCGCTAAGAATGGTAAAAAGGTGAACTGCCTGGTTGAGTTGCGCGCGCGTTTTGATGAGCAAAACAATATTTTTTGGAGCGGCAGGCTCGAAGAGGAAGGTGTAAACGTGGTTTACGGTGTGCCGGGCTATAAGGTACATTCAAAAATATGCCTGGTTACCCGTACCGAAAAAGGGAAGGCGGTGCATTATGCCTGTCTTTCAACCGGTAACTTCAACGAAAAAACGGCGCAGATTTATGCCGATCATACCCTGTTCACCATGAACCCTAAAATAACTGCCGACCTGGTAGATGTATTTAAGGCATTGAACAAGAATACGTTGCCAAAGGGCATGAAGAATTTGATTGTATCGCCGATAGATTCGCGCCCGGCAATATACAAGCTGGTTGATAATGAGATAAAGAATGCCAAAGCCGGTAAAAAGGCTTACATGATACTGAAAATGAATAGCCTTGCCGATGAACAATTGATAGGCAAGTTATACCAGGCCAGTAACGCGGGCGTTAAAATACAATTGATCATAAGGGGGATGTGCTGCCTGGTTGCAGGTATGAAAGATTACAGTGAAAATATCAGCGTAATTAGTATTGTTGATAAATACCTGGAGCATGCCCGTGTACATATTTATTGCAATGGCGGTAAAGAGCTGATCTACCTTACTTCGGCCGATTTTATGAGCCGTAATATTGATAACAGGGTAGAGGTTGGTTTCCCTATTTATGATGAAGCTTTGCGCAAGGAAGTAAGGGATATGATAGATCTTCAATTGTTGGATAATACTAAATCGCGCGAGATCTCGGCCACAAATTCAAATAAATACCATAAAACAAAATCGGCCACGCCACACAGGGCGCAGGTAGAAATTTACGATTACCTTAAACATAAAAACAAATAATTACGTGAGATACGCTGCTATAGATATAGGTTCAAACGCGGTAAGGTTACTTATTGCTGATATTACTGAGAATAACAATTCTATTTCCTTTAAAAAGAACACCATGATACGGGTGCCCCTTCGCTTGGGCGACGATGCTTTTTTGAATCAGCATATTTCTGATAAAAAAGCGGGCGATCTTATTAAAGCTATGCAGGCTTTCAGTAATTTAATTGACGTATACAAGGTAACCGAATACATGGCCTGTGCTACATCGGCTATGCGCGAAGCCAAGAATGGCCCCGAAGTAGTTAAGTTGATCAAAGAGAAAGCCAACATCAACCTCGAAATAGTACATGGCGCTACCGAAGCCCGTATTATTTACAACAGCCATGCCGAGCAAACTATCGACAAAAGCCGTAACTACCTGTATATTGATGTAGGTGGCGGCAGCACCGAACTTTCATTGTTTTCGGCAGGGGAGTTGCTTGCTTCACATTCGTTTAACTTAGGTACCATCCGCATTTTGGATAACCAGGATAAAGAAGAAACCTGGGATGAAATGCGCGATTTTATCCGTAAACATACCAAAGGCCTTAAGGATATTGCAGGTATAGGCACGGGTGGTAACATTAACAAAATATATAAACTATCCGAGCAAAAGGATAAGTCGCCATTGGCATTCACCAAGCTGAAATCGCTGTATAATTACTTAAACTCATTTTCGCTGAAAGACCGCATTAATGTGCTGGGCTTAAACCAGGATAGGGCAGATGTAATTATCCCGGCCTGCGAAATTTTTATGACCGTGATGAAGACTGCCGGTATCAAAAATATCTATGTACCAAGCGTGGGTATGGTTGACGGTATTATTCAAACACTTATAGAAAAGAACTTCCCTGATGCCAGGTGAAAAAAATATTAAGAAATTACAAAATAATTATAAAACTGTTCTTATATTTGTAGTGCCCTTCTCATAGGGCATGTTTTTCATAGGTAGATGTAGGGTCGGGTACTTGTATTCGACCCTTTTTTATGCCCTCAACTTTTATCCCTCCCGTTTTGTTATACTTGCAATTATGAAGAAAAAGATAGTGGTTGCCATTACCGGTGCCAGCGGCGCTATTTATGCTAAGTTATTGTTAGATAAGTTGCAGCAGCTCAGCAGCCAGGTGCAGGAGGTAGGCGTTGTAATATCTAACAACGCTAAAGAGGTTTGGCGTGTGGAGCTGGATAATGAGGATTACAATAACTATCCCTTTAAATTTTATAGTAAAACAGATTTTAACGCGCCGTTTGCATCCGGTTCGGCAAGGTTTGATACCATGGTGATCGTACCGTGCTCTATGGGTACGCTCGGCCGCATAGCAGGCGGAATATCCGACGACCTGATTTCCCGAGCTGCAGATGTAATATTGAAAGAGCGGCGCAGATTGATACTCGTAGCCCGCGATACGCCCTTAAACCTCATCCATATCCGTAATATGGAAACCGTTACCCTTGCCGGTGGTATAATTTGCCCGGCAGTACCCTCATTTTACAGTAAACCCCAAACCATAGAAGAAGTAGCCATGACGGTAGTAAACCGTGTAATAGACCTCATTGGTTTGGAAAATGAAAGTTATAGGTGGAGCGAACAATAGTTAGTCAATAGTTAGTGGATAGTAGTCAATAGTTAGTGGATAGTAGTCAATAGTTAGTTAGTTAGTTAGTTAGTTAGTTAGTTAGTTAGTTAGTTAGTTAGTTAGTTAGTTAGTTAGTTAGTTAGTTAGTGCCGGATGGCAGGGAGCAGCTTTCAAATCATCAAAACCCTTATAACCAAAAGAGCCCGATAAATTGTTATCGGGCTCTTTTGGTTATTGTTTTATTTAAACATCGTGTTTAACAAGTGAAGCTATCTCTTCTTTTGAAAGCGGATGGTCTTCATCGTGTTTTACACCTCTTAACCTGTCTTTAAGCCTTGTGCGTATCAGGTACATACATGGCACCAGTATCAGGGTAATAATGGTTGCAAAACCCAAACCAAATATCATTGTCCATGCTAATGGTCCCCAAAAGGCTACGTTATCACCACCAAAGTGGATGTGAGGTTTGAATTCAGTGAATAGGCCCACAAAATCGATATTGAAACCTACAGCCAAAGGTATTAAACCTAATATGGCCGCTGTTGCGGTTAATAACACCGGTGTCATCCGGGTACGCCCGGCTTCAACTACGGCATCGTGTAAGCTCATACCTTGTTCAAGCAACAGATCGGTAAACTCAACCAGTAGTATACCGTTACGTACCACCACACCGGCAAGCGCGATAATACCAATACCTGTCATTACAATAGCCATTGTCATACCAAATATAGTTACCCCCAATAGTACACCGATTATACTAAAGAATATTTCGCTGATAATGATCAGCGTTTTACCTATCGAATTGAATTGCATCATCAGGATAACCAATATCAAACCAAATGAAGTTAACAACGCCCCACCAAGAAAGGTAACTGCTTCCATTTGATCTTCCTGGCCACCACCCTGACGTATAATTACATTGTCGGGCTTTTTAAAATTGTTTACTGCTCTTAAAATATTAGCATTAACCTCGTTGGCATTGTAAGGCTTAATTACGTTTGAACCCAAGGTTAATACCCTGCGCTGCTGTTTACGCTTAATGTTACTAAATGTGTTGGTATAACGAATATCGGTAAAGGCGGAAATAGGCACCTGACGTATAGCACCACCTGTTGCCATATCGCGATAGGTGATTTTTAGATTTCGTAATTCGTCAATATTTCCGCGCTGCTCTTCAAGTGCTCTAACTTTAATTTGGTAATCATCCTCCTTCGTGTTACGGAAATCAGCTGCTTTGGCTCCGAAAATGGCCGTAGCAAGATTTTGTGTGATTTGCCCGGTTGATATGCCTTCGCGGTTCGCGCGTTCACGGTCAATGTCAAATACAACCTCGGGTTTATCATTCTGCACGTCGGCTACAAGGTTTTCTATACCCGCAATATTTTGTTTCTCCAGGTAAGCTTTTAAACGGTTTCCCGTTTTAACCAATGTATCAATATTATCACCTATAATTTCTATACTGATATCCTTTTGTACCGGCGGACCGCTGGCTTCTTGTGCAACCGCGATAGTAACGCCAGGTACTATATTTTGTAACTGGTTACGAATATCAGCGAGTATAGGCTTGGTATCTTTACTATTACGTTTGCCAAACTCTACAAAAGCTACTGTCACCTTACCACGGTTCTGATAATCACCCTGATCTTCATCCTGTGGGTCGGTAACGCTTTTGGTAACGTTTGAAATGATTGACGAAACGATATCTTTATTCGGTTCAACTATTTTTGCAACGCGCTGCTCAACCTTGCGTGTTACCTCATTAGTAGTAGCCTGATCGGTACCGATAGGCATAGTGATGTAGATATACGCGAAGTTAGGATCGCCCGAAGGAAAAAACTCAGGTGTTTTACCAAAAGTGGCCGTTAAAAATATCGCCAGTACAAACAAACCTACTGTACCTAACAGCATGGTAACCGGGCGGCGTACAGCGCGATCAAGCCATTTGGCATACCAGTTTTGAAACTTTGGCCACGAGTTTTTTTGGAATCTGTCAATGATTTTTAACAGGAAGAAGTGATTGATCAGGTACAGTACAATAAAGAGTACCATTAGGTTACCGAAACCAAAGTTTAGCAAATAACCAATAACTGTAAAACCAACCAACCAAAGTAATGTGCGTTTGGTAGCTTTGTCAAACTTAGGATTTTCATGTTCACCATCGTGGTGAGGCTTCATAAAGTCAACCGCGAATACAGGGTTCATGATATAGGCTACAACCAATGAGGCCAGCAAGGTGATGATCAGCGTAATAGGCAGGAAGAACATGAACTCGCCGATGATACTGTTCCAGAACGCCAGTGGAATAAATGGTGCAAGCGTAGTCATGGTTCCTGAAAATACCGGGAGGAATACTTCACCTGCAGCCATCTTCGCAGCTTCTTTAATAGGCACCTTACCGTTATTAAATATACGGTGTGTATTCTCTATCACCACAATAGCATCATCCACCACTATACCCAACGCGAGCAGGAAGGAGAACAGAACTATCATGTTCAACGTAAACCCTATCCATGGCATTACCAGGAAGGCGATAAAGCACGACAATGGTACCGACAGTGCCACGAAAATGGCATTAGTGGTACCCATAAAAAACATCAGTATGACGGTTACCAATATAAAACCAATAATAATCGTATTGATCAGGTCGTTTAGTGTTGTACGTGTTTTGTCCGATTGATCGCCTGTAACGGTAATGTTCAATCCTTTAGGGAAGACAGATTTCTGTTTTTCTTTTATCAGAGCATTTATCTTGTCAGATGCCTCTATCAGGTTTTCACCGGCTCTTTTACTAACATTCAGGGTAATAACGTTCTTAAACTTATCCTGATCAGGGGTTTTTAAACGGGCATAGCTCTCTTGTTCTAAAAATGAATCTTTTACCTGTGCTATATCGCGCAGATATACAGCCTGACCTTTGGGGTTACGAATAACCATCTCGGCAACTTCGTCGGCGTTCTTGAAATCCTTTTTTATATCGATACTACGGCGTACACCATCAGTTTTGATAGTACCGGCAGACGCCAGGATATTTTCTCCACCTATTGCCCTTGTAATATCATCAAAAGTGATCTCGGCGGCCGACATTTTATTCAGGTCAACATTCACCTGTATTTCAGGAGTTAATGCACCAATTTCATCAACTTTTGATATTTCCTTATAACCCTCTATTTCATCCTTTAACAGATCGGCATATTCTTTAAGTCTTTTAAGATCGTAATCTCCGGAAAGGTTTATGTACAGAATAGGCAGATCGGACACGTTAATATCAGACACCGTTGGCTCTTTAAAATTATCATCATTCTGCGGCAAATCCTGGCGTGCTTTATCAACAGCATCCTGCACATCTATCTTAGCATCTTTAACTTTAATGTTAGCGTTAAATTCGGCTGTAATGATAGATACGTTTTGCACCGAGTTAGAAGTTACTTTCTTTAAGCCCTTAAGCGATTTAAGCTTTTTTTCAATTTGCCTGGTAACTAAATTCTCCACATTTTGCGGAGATTGCCCCAGGAATTGTGTAGTTACAAAAACTTTGGGCACAGCTATATCCGGAAAATTTTCTTTCGGCAGGTTGTTATAGCTTATCAGTCCAAGTGCCGTGATCATGAACATGAGCACATAAATGGCTGTTTTATTATCAATGGCCCAGCTTGAGGGCGCAAATTCTTTTTTGAGATCTTTCATAGTTAACAGATCAGGATACGTTAATTAAATTGCAGATTTTGAAGCCTTAATTTTGTCACCATCCTCAATATCGGCGGCGCCTTCGGTCACTATCTGATCACCTGCTTTTAAGCCTGATAAAATTTCGGTTTTACCACCGTAGGTAACCCCCGCTTTAATAGCATTACGTTTGGCGATACCGTTTTGGTTAACATAAACATAATCGCCCTCCTCCGAGCGTTGTATGGCTTTTACCGGGATGATAATAGCGTTAGCTTTTGTATAATCTGCAATCTTTATAATCGCCGTCATGTTTGGGCGTAATGTTTTGCGCTGAGGCAATTTTATTTCAACACCAAAACTGCGGGATGTAGGATCAATAACCTTTGCCGCAAAGGTTACAGTGGTAGTCAGCGAGTCGTTAGCATCAGGCACTAATATTTTAACCTGATTACCTGTTCCCACACTACCTGAATATGATTCAGGCACATCGGCCTTAACCTTCAGTACATCGGCATTCACTATTCTGATGCCGGTTGTACCCGGTTGCGCAACCTGCCCCAGTTTTAGATCCATCTGGTCTATCGTTCCGCTTATTGGCGAAACTATGCGATACATATCCGATTGCTCACGTAATGCTGATAAAGCTTTTTTGTTGGCTTGTAAAGTGGTTTGAGCTTGTAGAAATTGCACTTCAGTGCCGATCTTTTGATCCCATAGCGCTTTTTGACGATTAAAAAGCGTTTGGCTAAGATTTACCTGTGCTTCAGACTGTGCTATATTTTGGCGTAACACATTATTATCTAATTGAGCTAATATTTGACCCTTTGATACATGCTGACCAACTTTTGCATAAATAGCAGTGATTGTACCCGGAGATTGTGGGTAAGCAGTAACGTTATCCTGCGCGTCAATTTTACCTTGTATTTGTACAAAGTTGGTAAATTTGCCTGTTACCACGTCTATAATTCCTACTTCGGTGGTCTTCGCTGAATCTGTGCCGCCCACTTCACTTTGTAGCTTAGCTATTTTAGTATTCAGATCTGCCTGTTGTTTCTGTAGTTCGGCCAGTTCGGCTTTTTTATCTTTCGGTGCGCTTGAGCATGCTGCCAAAAACACTAATGAGGTGATGTATATATAATTTTTCATTTGTTATATTGTAATGTGATTGTTTAGTTAATACGTCCGTATGCTTTATCAAGATCAACCTTGCTTACCAGCACATTGTAAAGGGCTTGTATATAATCGTTATTGGCTTGCTCTAATGCAGTTTGAGCTTGCGAAACCTCAATGCTTGAGCCTACACCCTGCTGATATTTAATGCGCGATACCCGCAGTACTTCCTGCGCCAGTTCTCGACTTTTAGTTTGGTTATCGAGCGAGTGTACACCATTTATATATGTCACATTAGCTGAACTTGCCTGTAACTTAAATCCATTAACCGCGTTGTGCAGGTTGTTTTTGGCCTTTTCAACCTCTATAAGTTTTTGCTTTAATTGATTACTGCGTTGTCCGCCGCTGAAAATTGGCACGTTAAGAGAAAAACCAATATAGTTGTTGGTATAAAACTTATCGAACAAATAGCGCCATTGGTTTTCTTGGAAAACACCCTGATAGCCCCCATTGGCAGTTAGCGTTGGTAAAAACTCAGCCTTTTTTGCTTTAGCATCTAATTTGTTAAGGTCTATTTGGGTTTGCAGTAAACTGTACTCAATACGGTTGCGGTAAAATGCAGTATCAGCAGCATTTTCCGCCACATTTTTGTTAAGGTCGATATTCTCAAGCTTATCCTTCAGTATCAGTTCTGTTTCTATCGGCATTCCCATTTGAAACTTCAGCATCTGGTTGTTCAACGTTAAGGCGCGTACGGCATTATCACGATTGGTTACGAGGTTATTATATTGTACCGATAAACGGTCAACATCAATCTTTTCTACAAAACCCTGTTTGTTTTGCGCGGTAGTTTCGTCAAGTTGTTGTTTTAGCTGTTTAATGTTGGCATCAAGCAGTTTGATCTGCTCGTTGCTCACCAGTACCTGATAATAAGCCTTGGTAACATTCACATTTGTTTCAATTTTTGAACGTGTTAAACTACGTTGCGATAGTTCTTTAAATACCTTTACTGCCTGTAAACCAACAATGAATGTACCGCTAAACAGTAGCTGTGTTGCAGTTATAGTATAATTATTGGTGTACTTAATAGGGCCGAAAGGGAACTGCACCAAACGAGCATTCGGATCAATTGATTGCCCGGGCTGTAATCCGATAAAGTTAGGACCAACACTAACAGGTGGTTTTAAAAAATCCTGGAAAGTAACTGAGCCGTTGATTTGCGGCAGGCCCTGCCCGATGGTTTCTTTTACCCTGTAGCCGGCACTTTTAACATCCAGCGCGGCATTCTTTACCGAATCCTGGTTTTCATAAGCATAGTTGATACAATCCTGCAAACTGAAACTGTAGGATGTAGCTACCGGGGGCGTTGCCTGCTGCGCGAAACCGCTAAGCGCGGTTAGCCAAAGCAACGTGGTTAGTAATATTTGTTTTGTATTCATGTATATATTGTGAGGTTGTGTGTTTTTTAGTGATTGACGTATGGTTTATTTAGCAAGTTACAAGCTCAAAGAAAATGCTTCGGTTTGACAGCCCTGTGTCAGCAGTTACTTTATTCATCATTTTTGTTTATATATTTATTTAGTAATTCGTGCCCTTGCATGGTACATATCCCGAAAGTGAAATGCTCCAACAACTGGTACTGTACTTTCCATGTATTAAACTCGGCCACCGGGAATATCAGCGTATTAAACCCGAACTCCACCTGATGCACCCGCATGCGCGCTATAATGCGCACATCAATTTCGGGGCGCACATAGCCTTGTTCTTTGCCTTTGGTAAGTAGCTGCTCCAATGTTTTCATTAGTATATCCACCTTGAAATTCTGAAAATACGTCCAGGCATCGGGGTGGTACTTCTGCATATCATGTATCACAATAGGGTTTATGCGCGAAAAAACATCTTCAGACGCCTTCATCATCCCCACCAATTCTTCTATCGCGTTGCCATCAGCGTTAATGAGGCCGCAAATCTGGTCTTCGTCTTCCTGTAGCTTGCGTTTTACCAATGCAGTAACCAGTTCGTTCTTATCCTTAAAGAACTGGTAAATGGTTTTTTTCGACATACCCAGCTGTTTGGCTATATCGTCCATCGTTACGCTCTTTATCCCTGCCTTTAAAAAAAGCTCTTCGGCTCCTGTTAAAATCCTGTCTGTCTGTTCCATTGTGTCGCCACAAAACTATGGAAACATTTTTTGATTTCAAAGTTTCCATTAATACAAAAGATATTAACAGATGTGCAGATGATGTATGAGGACGATCGCCCATTGTTTAACATCTGCACATCTGCTAATTTGCATATCTGCACATCAATCCCTCATCTGCACATCTGCACATCAATCATCTGCACATTCGCATATCTGCACATCAAAAACTATCTTTGCAAAAATTTTAAAGAACTATGCACTTAACAGCTTTATCAGCAATATCACCTATTGACGGGCGCTACCGGAACACAACTGCCGGTCTTGCTGAATATTTTTCTGAATATGCCCTTATCAAGTACCGTGTATTTGTTGAGATAGAATACTTTATCGCATTGTACGAGCACCCGCTGCCGCAACTGCAGGATTTTGATAAAGGTCTGTCGGAAAAGTTACGTGACATTTATAAAAATTTCAGCGAAGCCGATGCCGAAAGCATCAAAACCATCGAAAAAACTACCAACCACGATGTTAAAGCCGTTGAGTATTTTATTAAGCAACAGTTTGATAATCTTGGCCTTGAGGCTTACAAAGAGTTTATCCACTTCGGTTTAACTTCGCAGGATATTAACAATACAGCCATTCCATATACTTTTAAACTGGCACTTACCGAAAGCTATCATCCGGCCATTACCGAGCTGGTTAACACGCTTAAAGGTTTTGCTGCCGATTGGGAGCATATACCTATGCTGGCCCATACGCACGGGCAACCGGCATCACCAAGCCGTTTGGGTAAGGAAATACAGGTATTTATTGAACGTTTAGAGAAACAACTTGCCTTACTACAGCAGGTGCCTTATTCGGCTAAGTTTGGTGGTGCTACGGGTAACTTTAATGCCCATAACATCGCTTACCCGACTATCGACTGGAAGGCCTTCGGCAATCACTTTGTAGATAACATTTTAGGATTGAGCCGCTCGCAGTATACTACGCAAATTGAGCATTACGATAACTTTGCCGCGCAATGCGATGCTTTGAAGCGCATCAATAATATCCTGATAGATCTTGACCGCGATATGTGGACCTACATATCAATGAACTACTTTAAGCAGAAAATTAAGGCAGGTGAGGTAGGCTCATCGGCCATGCCGCATAAGGTGAATCCGATTGATTTTGAAAATTCGGAAGGTAACCTGGGTATTGCTAACGCTTTATTTGAGCATTTGGCAGCCAAATTGCCTATATCAAGATTACAACGCGACCTTACCGATTCTACCGTGCTGCGTAACATTGGTGTACCTGTTGCGCATACGCTGATCGCTATAAAATCTACTATTAAGGGATTAAACAAACTGTTGCTTAACGAGGCTGCCATCAACGCGCACCTGGAAGCTAACTGGGCTGTGGTAGCAGAGGCTATACAAACCATTTTGCGTCGCGAAGCATACCCTAACCCTTACGAGGCATTGAAGGAGCTAACCCGTACCAACACACAGGTTAACGCGCAAACAATAGCTGAATTTGTGGATACCCTGCAAGTAAGCGACAGCGTTAAAGAGGAAATCAAACAGATCACGCCGTCAAATTATACAGGGATATAAGTCACCTATAGGTCATAACTAAATTAGTGTATACTACTAATTGAAATCCTGTTTAAATTTGTTTTTAATATAAATAAGAAAAGATGAACATCAACGTATATACTGAATCTACACCAAACCCGGCAACAATGAAGTTCATTGTGAACAAGTTGCTGATAAACGGCAGTGTTGACTACGCGACAAGAGATAGCGCCGAAGGCTCTGCTTTTGCTAAAGAGTTGTACAAATTTTCGTTTGTTAACGGTGTGTTTTTTGCAAGTAACTTTGTTACCGTTACCAAAACTGAAGATGCAGACTGGAACGATATTGAGCCGATACTAAAAGAGTTTGTAAAAGGCGCGGTAGAATCCGAGCTGTCTGTACAAAAAGAAGAGCAACAGGAAGTTAACTTTGAAGGTACCGATACTGAAGTTAAAATTCAGCAAATATTACATGATTACGTTCGCCCGGCTGTAGAGCAGGATGGCGGCGCTATTTCATACCGCTCATTTGATGAAGGTGTGGTAACAGTTGAACTTCGCGGTTCATGCAGTGGTTGCCCGTCATCTACCATCACCCTTAAAGCCGGTATTGAAAACCTGCTGAAACGTATGGTGCCTGAAGTTACCGAAGTGGTATCAGAAGCATTATAAAATATACACGAATTACACGAACCTGTTTGGTGAATACCAATTTCACTGATGAGTAGGTAAATAACACAAAAGAGGCCGTTACTTAGTAACGGCCTCTTTTGTGTTATTATAGGAATATTATGTGTTGTTTTCTTAGTGCGTAAACTTAATCCTGTTAGTGAAATTCATAAACACCAGGCAAGTTCGTGTAAATCGTGTTTATTATTTAAAGTACTTCTGAATATACCCTAACATATCCTCTGTTATTTTACCGTTGGTAGCCAACAGTTCGCGGGTTTCTATGCATTCGTCGCCGCCTTTAAAATTAACAACGGTACCGCCTGCCTGCTTTACTATCACTATACCGGCAGCCACATCCCAGGCGTTAAGGTTATACTCATAAAACGCCTCAAAGCGCCCACAGGCTGTATAAGCCAAGTCAACAGCTGCCGAACCTAAACGGCGCAGGCCATGGCAATTACGCATCAGGTCGGCAAAGAGTTCAATATAGATATCTTGCTTGCCGAAATCATAATACGGGAAACCGGTTGCCAGTAAACTCTTCTCTAAAGTGGGGGTATTGCTTACTTTTATTTCTACTCCGTTAAGGTATGCCGGCGCACCTTTCCAGGCGTAAAAACATTCATCCATATTTACTTCGTAGATGATGCCTGCTACCAGTTCGTCATATTCTTTTAGCGCTATGCTGATAGAAAATACAGGCAAACCATGAATAAAATTGGTCGTGCCATCCAGCGGATCAATGATCCAGTTATAACGTTCGCTTACTTTAGTGCTTGTTTTTTCTTCGGTAATAAAACCCGCTTCGGGTAATATGGCTTCTAAACCGGCAACTATTTTTTGCTCAGCTGTTTTATCAACGTACGATACCAGGTCGTTAAGGCCTTTGTATTCAATTTTATCGGCACTAAAAGTTTTACGTTCCTGCCTGATGAATTCGCCTACCTGTTTTGAAAGCTCAACTACCTGCTTTACTATTTGCTCCATAAATGTTATTGCTGAATGTTTAACAACCTACTTATGCCGTAGCCGCCTTTTTACGAAAGTTTGCCGATACCAATACCAACCCGCCTAATACCAATATTAATGAGATCATTTCGGCCTGGGTAAATGAAATGCCTGCAACGTGGTACTTGGTATTTACACGTATCAGTTCGATAAAGAAACGTTCTAAGCCATTTAATATCAGGTAAATTCCAAAGAATACTCCCGGTACTTTGATACGATCGCGGATGCTCCATAAAAACAGGAACAACAACAGGCATACGATGCACTCATAAAAAGAGGTTGGGAAAACAGCGTCTTTAAGTTCGTAACAGAACTTGCCTACGCAGTTGGGGATGGGGTTATTATGATCTACCTCGTTTACGTTATGCGGAAATTTGAAGGCCCACATCCAATCGGGAGCCCAGCTTAACCAGCCCGGTTTAGGCGCGTTGTTTACAATACCCCAATCACCATCGCCCGACATTTGGCAACCAATACGGCCAACAGCGTACGCGAGCATCATGCCCGGTCCGCCAATATCAAGCATGGTTAAAGGCTTTATGCCATGCTTATTGGCTATGTATAATACTGCTGCGCCGCCGCATATTAAGCCACCGTAAAAGGTTAAGCCGCTGAAACCTATCAGCATCCCAACAGGATCGGCCATAAATTCGCCCCAATTTTCGAGTGCGTTAAACAGCTTTGCACCGGCGAAACCGAATACAGCAGCCCATAACAGGATGCTGCCCATCAGGTCGTGCGTTGGCATTAATACCCTTTTTGTTACCGGTTCGGCTAAGCGTTGTTTTTTATTTTCGGCATAAGCCCAATAAGTTATACCTGCGGCAAATATGATACCGCCAAGCAGGTTACCACGCGACGATAGGATAAAGGCCTGTGTATCGTTAACCAACTCGCTGTAGTGTAAAGCGGCATCAATTAGTTTGTAACCTAATATAAACCCGAATATGGCATTACCCAATAATTCGCCGGTTGTGATGGCCTGGCCAATGGTAACTGTTTTTTCAAACGGATGTATTTCGCCCAGCTTTTCGCGGCGTTGAAACTCTTTGGTAAAAGCCCAGTAAGCGGCCATAAAAGCAAGCGCTACAAAAAAGCCGAAAGTTTGTATAGGCAATGGAATATCAAGCCCGGTGAAGTATTTTATCAGCGCGGAGATAGTAGGGAACATAGGCAGTAATTTGTGGGACGAATATATACTTTAATGCACTAATATTTCTTCGGCTTCTGTAATTTCTACATCACCGTCGGATGAAATATTTGTTAAGTATACTTTCTTTAATTCATTAACCAAAACAGGATCGTATTTGGCTTTCACTTTCACGTAGTTACGGGTAAAGCCGTGCATATAGCCTTCTTTAATATCACCCTCAAACAATACCTCTTCGGTTTTATTCAGCTGAGTTTCGTAAAAGGCACGGCGTTTTTTCTCCGATAATATATGCAGCATTTTGCTCCTTTCGGCACGGGTTGAGCCCGGTACCGAACCGGTCATTTCGGCAGCTAATGTGTTTTCACGCTCCGAATAGGTGAACACGTGCAGGTATGAAATATCAAGATCGTTCAGGAAATTATAAGTATCGACAAAATCTTCGCGGGTTTCGCCGGGGAAACCGACGATCACATCTACACCGATGCAGCAATCGGGCATTATGGCCTTAATTTTAGCTACACGGTCGGTATATAAATTACGTTTGTAGCGGCGGCGCATCAGCCCCAATATCTTGTCAGAGCCTGATTGCAGCGGGATATGAAAATGCGGTACAAACCTTTTTGAAGTAGCCACAAAATCAATGATCTCGTCGGTTAGCAAATTGGGCTCGATGGATGAAATGCGGATGCGGTCGATACCTTCTACCTCATCAAGCGCCTTTACCAAGTCGAAGAACTTATCTTCGCGCTGACCATTGCGGATACCGAAATCGCCCAGGTTTACACCTGTAAGTACAATTTCTTTTACGCCTGAAGCGGCAATATCAGCGGCCTGTTTCAATATATTTTCAATGGTATCGCTACGGCTGGCGCCACGTGCAAGCGGAATGGTACAAAAGGTGCAAGAATAATCACAACCATCCTGAACCTTCAGGAATGTGCGGGTACGATCGCCAAATGAATAGGCAGGCACAAACTGGTTAGCTTCAGATACAGGCTGATTTAAAACCAGTGCCTTTGGCTTTTTGGTAAGATCGGTAATATGATCAATGATCTGGAATTTTTCGGCAGCACCCAAAACCATATCAACGCCTGGTATTTCGGCAATTTCCTTTGGTTTCAGTTGCGCGTAGCAACCCACAATAGTTACATAAGCATTAGGCGAAACCTTCAGGGCTTCCTTAACTATCTTTTTACACTTTTTGTCAGCATTTTCGGTAACAGAGCAGGTATTGATCACAAATACATCGGGCGTATCGGTAAAATCCACAGTACTATAACCCGCCTGACTAAACATGCGACCAATACTCGACGTTTCCGAATAATTAAGCTTACAGCCCAGTGTATAAAATGCTACCTTCTTGTTCATTTTTTGCAAGCTGCAAAGATAGAAAATTTGATTGAATTGTTAATTACGTTGATTAACTGATGGTTTGGCTAATGTAAAATTTAAGGTTGGGGTTCAAAAGAGTACAAACAACTCACCCCGACATCGCTTCGCTTGTCACCCCTCTCTCCGCAAGCGGAAAGAGGGGAATATACGTATTATTTTATTCAGCCCTCTTTACGGCAAAGCCGTAGAGGTACTGTCTTTAAAAGCAAATAATATTTAATAATTTTGATCATTCAATGAGG
>NZ_JBWKQC010000013.1:0-135786 GCF_059418565.1 Mucilaginibacter sp. GW821-FHT07G05
TTCTACCCTCTTTTAACCTTTTAATGAACGTCCCGCTTTCCTTATTTGCGGGCTGCAAAGGTACGTTTCTTTTTCTCTCATACAAATCATTCATTCCTTTTTCTTCATCTTTTATCGCAACTGCCTTTGTTTCAAGATGAAAAAATTACACGGGAACTCAAACTTTTAGCGACTTAAGTTGATTAGGTACTTCTGTGACTATAAATAGCCCTTTAATGAAAAGCGTTGTATTGATCTGCAAACTAAGTAACGCTCCATCGCAAGCAGGTATAGCTATATTATATATAGTATATCTCCCATAATGCTGCTTACAATTATTAAAGCGCAGCACACTTTATTATATTATAGTATATACCACTGTTTTACTACCTATATATACTATATACTTACACTTAGCAGTTATTTGCCTATATATAATATATAAAGAGGTGTTTTAAGGTATATAGTTAAAAGATGTTAAAAGCATACTATATATGTAAGGCAAGCCGATTAAGCGTTATATATTTAACCACTAAATAAATAATTGACTGATTTATAATATTCAACTATCTTTGCAAAATGTTTAAAAAACAACTATCGTTATTCTCGGGCTTGCTTATTGTTTTAATTGTTGCTTTTACGGGTTGTAAAAGCAAATTTGAAAAGCTTAAAGCAAGTAATGATAACGCAAGGAAATATAAGGAAGCCATAAGGTACTATAACAAAAAGGATTATGGTAAGGCGCTTGAATTGTTCGAAATTCTGGTACCGCGCTACCGTGGCCAGGAACAGGCTGAGGATCTTTACTACTATTACGCTTATACCAACTATAAGATGAGGGATTATACATCTGCAAGGTATCACTTTAAAACCTTCGCGGATACTTACCCGTCAAGTACACGATCTGAAGAATGCCGTTTTATGGCTGCTTACTGTTATTACCTTGATTCGCCGATATTCTCGCTCGATCAGGAAAACACCAGCAAGGCTATTGAGGCGCTGCAATTGTTCATCAACCTTTACCCTAAGAGCGATCGTGTGGCAGAGGCCAGTAAGCTGATCCAAAACCTGCGCGATAAGCTGGAAGATAAATCATACGCTAACTCGAAGCTGTATTTAACTATAGGCGATTACCAGGCGGCCGTTATTTCTTTCAATAACACCCTGCGCGATTACCCGGATACTAAATATGCCGAAGAGATTGAATACCTTATTGTAAAGGCGCAGTACCTGTTTGCTAACAACAGTTACGAAACCAAACAAGAAGAGCGTTATACATCGGCCATTGAATATGCCGATGAGTTTATTGAAAAATTTGCGCAAAGCAAGTACATTAAAACTGTACAAGATTATAAGAAAGATAGCGAAGCCGGTATTGTACATGCTAAAAACTGGATGACACAGGCTACCTTAAACATGAAAGCAGCTAAAAAAGCGGCAGAAAAAGATTCGGTAAATAGCCAGTCTACACCGCCGTCAGTAAAAGATAAAAATCCCGAATTAGTAAATTAACATAAGATATGAGTACTAACACAAATAACAAACCCGCTGTTGCAAGCAGTACAGTAACCCGCGATTTACGTGAGCTGGATAAAGGGACTGACAATATTTACGAGTCGCTTGTAATTATGTCAAAAAGGGCAAATCAATTGTCGAACAACATAAAGGAAGAGTTACACCAAAAACTTTCTGAGTTTGCTTCATCAAACGATAACCTGGAAGAGGTATTTGAAAACCGCGAGCAAATAGAAATATCTAAATACTACGAGCGCCTGCCAAAACCATCGTTGGTTGCAGTACAGGAGTTTTTAGATGATAAGATCTATTATCGTAACCCAAGCAAAGAGCAACAATAATTTTAATTCAAAAGTTAAAATTCAAAATTCAAAAAAGGGCGTAAGCCTGCGGAGGTGCATATAATTATATGCACTTTTGTTTTTTGAATTTTTAATTTATCACCCATGCTTGAGGGCAAAAAAGTTGTTTTAGGTGTATGCGGAAGTATTGCGGCTTATAAAGCGGCAATGCTGGTTAGGTTGCTGGTTAAAGCCGGGGCCAAGGTGCAGGTAGTAATGACTGCCGATGCCGCTAATTTCATTACACCGCTTACCTTATCCACACTATCTAAAAACCCGGTTCACATTAATTACTTTAATGCGGAAAACGGTGAGTGGGACAACCATGTGGAACTTGGCCTTTGGGCCGATATTATGCTGATAGCCCCGGCATCTGCCAATACGCTGGCAAAAATGGCGAATGGCTTATGTGATAATTTGCTTTGTGCTGTTTACCTTTCGGCCAAATGCCCGGTGTATTTTGCTCCGGCTATGGATTTAGATATGTACCGCCATCCTGCCACCGTTAATAATATTAACAGGCTGCAAGGTTATGGCAATATACTGATACCTGCCCGCAAGGGCGAACTGGCCAGCGGTTTACATGGCGAAGGCCGTATGGCCGAACCCGAAGAGATCATTTCCCTGTTAGCTTCGGATATTAAAAAAAAACTTCTTTTAGCGGGTCATAAAATACTGGTTACCGCCGGGCCTACTTATGAGGCTATTGATCCGGTTCGCTTTATCGGGAATCATTCGTCAGGTAAAATGGGCTTTGCCATTGCCGATGAACTGGCAAGCATGGGCGCCATTGTTACCCTCATCAGCGGACCATCGGCACAGCAAAGTAAACAGCCATCGGTTAAACGTATCAATGTAACTTCGGCAGCAGAAATGCTGGAGGCTTGTTTGGATAACTATCCCGATTCAAAACTCTGTATCATGAGCGCAGCCGTGGCCGATTATACTCCGGTTACCATTGCTCCGCAGAAAATAAAAAAACAGGATACCCATTTAAATATCGACCTGAAAAAGACCACCGATATATTAAAAACCCTCGGCGAACACAAACAGCCACATCAGCTGCTGATAGGTTTCGCGCTTGAAACTGAGAACGAGGAGCAATACGCTACCGAAAAACTGAAGAAGAAAAATCTCGATCTTATTATCCTAAACTCGCTTAACGATACCGGTGCCGGTTTTAAAAGCGATACCAATAAGATAACCATGATAGATAAATATTTGCAAAAGACTATATTTACGTTAAAATCAAAAACGGAAGTAGCCCGCGATATTTGTGCAAAGGTTGCCGAGTTAATAAACCAATGAAAAAACTGACACTGTATTTCGCGTTCCTGCTCATGAGCTTTACTGCTGCCGCGCAGGACCTGAATGCCCGTGTACAGGTAGTTTCCCCAAAAATACAAAGTACCAACAAGCGCATTTTAGAAGTATTAGAAACCGCCATGCGCGATTTTTTGAACGGCCGTAAATGGGCTGCCGATGTAATACTGCCGCAGGAAAAGATAGATTGCACCTTTGTACTCAACGTAACCAGTTGGGATGGGGCAAGCAATTTTAGCGGCGAGCTTCAGGTACAGGCGTCGCGCCCGGTTTACAATTCTGCTTATACTACTACCCTGCTCAACATTAACGACCGCGAATTTGATTTTACTTATACCGAAGGGCAAACCATTGACTATACCGACCAAAACTTTCAAAGCAACTTAAGCGCGGTAATGGCATTTTACGCCTACATTATTGTGGGGATGGATTACGATAGCTTCTCGCGTTTCGGCGGATCGCCTTATTTCGCGGCAGCACAAAACATTGTGATCAACGCGCAAACGGCATCTTTTAAAGGCTGGAAGGCTTTCGACAGTAACCTTAACCGGTACTGGCTGGCCGAAAATTTGAATAATAAGATCTATAATCCGCTGCGTAGTTTTGTGTATGATTATCACCGCAACGGCTTGGATGTAATGGCCGATAACGTGGCCAAAGGCCGTAAAGCCATATCATCCCTATTACCCTCTCTATCCGAGGTCGACCGCAAACGCCTCGGCTCTATGTTCCCGCTGGTGTTTTACACTGCCAAAAGCAACGAACTGGTATCCATCTACAGCAAAGCAGAACCGCAAGAACGCATGTCGGCTTATAATATTCTATTGCAAGCTGATCCGGGGAATGGTAATAAGTACCAAGTGTTGCAGAAGAATTAGTAGGGAATACTATAACTAATTTGTCATCTCGAAACGCAGTGAGAGATCTTCTTCGCCCTGTATATCTGCGATTTGCCTAAGCAGAAGATTTCTCCTCGTACCTCGTTCGAAATGACAAAAATTTAAATCTCAAAAAATATTTTCCAAAACATTTGCATATACGAATTTCATCGTAGATATTTGTACGAAGAGATTCGTAATATATATGACAACCGAGATAAAAGCAACCGAGAGCGAACTGGAAATATTGCAGGTGATGTGGAAAATGGGGCAGTGTACCGTGCGCGATGTGCATGAGGAATTGGCCAAAGGCAAAGATGCCGGTTATACCACCACGCTGAAATTGATGCAGATCATGAATGATAAAGGCATGGTTGAGCGTGACACTACCGCCAAAACTCATTTATACAAAGCGCTGGTAACCCGCGAACAAGCACAAAAAACCGCTTTGGATAAAATTATCTCTACCGTGTTTAAAGGTTCGGCATCTGAACTGGTGATACAGGCCCTTGGTCAGCACAAAACATCAAAAGAAGAGATTGACGCTATTAAAAAGTATCTGGAACAATTCGATCAAGCTACAAAATAACCTATCATGGAAAACTTAATGCAAAACATCAGCCAGGTTTTAGGTATCACCATCATCCACTCGCTATGGCAGGGATTATTGATCTTCCTGGTGTTAAAGTTTGTACTGATGTGCGCGCCTTCGCTGTCATCAGCCAAAAAACACAATATCAGTTTTGCCGCCTTGTTTGCATTAACCGCATGGTTTATAGCTACCTTATTTACCGAGATAGGCAACGTAAATTGGTTTCCGGTTGAAAGTACAGCCGCTACCGGCACTGCCCTGCCCGATCTGTTGCCACACGCGGGCAATGTAGTGGAAAGCATTGATCACACTTATTATTACATGATAGAAAGCTACCTGCCATACATAGCGGTGGTTTATATTATAGGCTTTCTGTTCAATATGGTTAAGCTTACCATGGCCTGGCAAAACATCAGCCGCATTAAGCAATCGCTGATACCTGCCGATGATATAATGGAAGCGGTTAACTATTTTTCGGACAAACTGAATATTAAAAGATATGTAGCTGTTAATTACAGCCATTTGATAGATGTGCCCAGTGTTATCGGTCATTTAAAACCGATATTGTTGCTGCCGTTCTCTATCACCAACCACCTTTCAACCGATGAGGTTGAAGCCATTTTACTACACGAACTATCGCACATTAAGCGAAACGATTACCTGTTAAACTTGCTGCAGCAGTTTATTTCGGTATTGCTTTTCTTTAACCCCTTTTCGCTGCTTATTAACCGGCTTATACACCGCGAGCGCGAAAACTGCTGTGATGATTGCGTGGTGAACACCACGGGTACTCCTTTAATATATGCCCGTGCCCTTTTAAAGCTGGAAGAAACCGGCGAGAGAAACTTACAGCTGGCACTGGCTGCCACCGGTAAAAAGTATCATTTACTTAACCGAATTGAACGTATCATGAAAACGAAGAAATTAACCGTAAACGTACGCCACATAATGGCCGTAATGCTGCTTTTCGCAGCGAGCCTTGGCAGCATAGCCTGGCTAAATCCCGAAGTAAAAAGCGACAGGATAACTTTGAAAGTGGTAAATCCGCTGGCGACACATTACCTGTTTACCGACACCGTGCCTAAAAAACAAGCGAAAACCGCCAGGAAAACTGCGGTTAAAGCAACTCCTGCAAAACGCCGTACCACTACCACTACAACAACAACCATTAAAAAAGGGAACAGCTGGATAACCTACAGCGATAATGTAGAGGACCCGGAAATGGAAAAGCTATCGGCGCAGATGGAAAAATATGGTGAGGCTATTGAAAAATATTACAACAACCCCCAGTTTAAAAAGCTAACCGACGAGATGGAGAAAAAAGGTGCCGATATTGAAGCCTTTTACAATCGCCCGGAAATGAAGAAACTGCAAGCCGATATGGATAAATGCAGCGAAGAATTTGATAAAAAATGGAGCAACAGCCCCGAGATGGACAAGCTGAACAAGCAAATAGAAGCATTGAGCGGCAAGATAGATAAGTATTACAACAGCCCCGAATACAAAAAGCTGGAGGCTAATTTAGATAAAGAAAGCAAACTGCTTGATAAGGCTAAATACGGCACCGACGATTATAACAAGCATTTGGAAGCTGTACGCACGCTAAGCAAAAGCGTACGTGAATATGTTAATGCTCCCGACATTAAACAGCAAAGCGACCAGATCCGCGAACTGGGCGATCAGATGCGTGCTTATTATCAAAGCGAGGAGTATAAGAAACAACACAGCCGGTTAATAAGCCTGGGCGATAGCTTACGCAAAGCATTCAACAATCAAACTATTAAAAAGCAACAGGAAGAGATGCGTTTGCTGGGCAATAAAATGCGTGAATTTCATAACAACCCCGAAATTAAAAAGCAACAAGCTTTATTAAGGCAGGCAGGCGAAAAAATGCGCGCTTATACTAACAGCCCGGCATATAAAAAGAGGATACAGCAATGGCGCACCAATGCTAATTTTAACGTGGACGAAAGGCCCGAGCAACCTGAACGCCGGGAACAACCCGAGAAAGCAGAACAACCCGAACAGCCTGAACCGGCCGCCTCGCCTGATAGCGCTAACTAAGCCCTTAATGTTAATAACATAAGCCTAAGTTTATTAGCATTTAATATTAACCTTCGGCATTGAATTTGTAATTTAGTATCCTCAATAAAAGAGGATACTTTTTTTATGCTTCAAAAGCTCACTATAAATAATTACGCGCTGATAGATAACCTCGAAATAGGTTTCGACGCGGGGTTAAACATACTTACAGGTGAAACCGGCGCAGGTAAATCTATCATATTGGGTGCGCTGTCGCTGATATTAGGTCAGCGTGCCGAGAGCCGCTACTTTTTTAACCAGCAAAAAAAGTGTGTTATCGAAGGATCGTTCCGTATTGGCGACTTCCATTTGCGTTCGTTATTTGACGAACACGACCTGGATTATGAGGCCGAAACCGTATTGAGGCGGGAGATCGCGGCCGATGGTAAATCGCGCGCTTTTATTAACGACACGCCGGTTAACCTTACGATATTAAAACAGATAGGCGAAAAGCTGATAGATATACACTCGCAGCATGCCACACTGGAGATCAACGATCCGGAATTTCAGTTATTGGTGGTTGATTCCGTAGCCGGGCATACGGCGTTATTGGGCAGCTATCAAACCAAATACAAATTATACAAAAAAGAAATAACCCGCCTTAAACAGCTTACCGACGAAAGCGAAAAGGCCAAGGCCGACCTGGATTACTTTCAGTTTCAATACGACGAGCTGGAAAAAGCCGGGCTTGCCGCCGATGAGCAGGAACTATTGGAGCAGGAATTATACGCGCTCAACAATGCCGAAGAAATAAAAAGGAATCTGCTTGGTGCCAACTATCTTTTACAGGATGGCGAGGCCGCTGTATTGAACCAGTTGAAAGATGCAGGTCAGCAATTGGCCGCATTGGAAAAATTCAACCCGCAAATTGAGGAATTGCACCAACGCTTGAACAGTACCATTATCGAGCTGAAAGACATTGCGGCCGAGGTAGAGAATATTGAACAACGCACCCACACCAACGAGCAGCGTGCCGACGAGGTGAACACCCGTTTAAGCATCATCTACAACCTGCAAAAAAAGCACCGTGTAAATACCAATGCTGAATTATTGCAGATTCAGGATGACCTGTCGGAAAAGATACAGCAAGCCCTGTTTAGTGACGATGCCATTGAAAAACTGCAAAAAGAAATGGACGCGATTAAAACAGACCTGGAGCAGTTATCTGCCGAACTTTCGGCCAATCGCACCAAAGCAATACCGTCCATACAAGAGCAGGTGGTAAGTTCACTTGCCGAAATGGGTATGAATAATTCGGTATTAAAGGTAGAACTCACCCCTACAACAGAATTCACCAAAAACGGGACCGATGCGGTTCGCTTTTTATTCTCCGCCAATAAGGGACATTCACTGGGCGAAATGAGCAAAGTGGCTTCGGGTGGTGAGCTTTCGAGGGTGATGCTGAGCATCAAATCGCTCATTGCGGCATATACCGCGCTGCCAACCATCATTTTTGATGAAATAGATACCGGTGTATCGGGCGAGGTAGCGAATAAGGTTGGCCAGATTATGGAACGCCTCGCAAAAAACCTGCAGGTGATCACCATAACCCACCTGCCGCAAATTGCCAGCAAAGGCCAAAGCCATTACTTTGTTTATAAGGATAACCAGGCCGATGTTACCTATACCCGCATCAAACAGCTCGACCAGCAGGAACGCATCCTCGAAATTGCAAAAATGCTCAGCGGCGACAAACCCGGCGAAAGCGCGTTGCAAAACGCGAGGGAATTGTTGACACTCTGAAGTAGGATGCTTTTACCTTCATAATAACAAGATCTTTAAATCCTTAAATTATCCCCCTGCTAATCAATTCATTCTTCAATTCCTCAGCTGATGTAAAGCGAATACTACTGATCCCGAGGTTTTCGGCACCTTCAACGTTGCGGGCGCTGTCGTCAATAAACAAGGATTCTTCGGGGTTTACATGGTACCTGTCCAGCAATATCTTGTAAAATTCGGGGTAAGGCTTGCGGATCTTTTCGGTGCCCGACACTACGATGCCATCAAACCAGTTCAAAAATTCATAACGGGCTTTGGTGAGTACAAATGTTTCTTCCGACCAATTGGTGAGCGCGTATATTTTATACCTGCCGCTATCTTTCAATTGCTTAAATATCGTTACCGTTTCATCTATCGCGCCGCCAAGCATTTCTTCCCAGCGGTTGTAAAACAGGCGGATGTTATCTTCATGGTCCGGGTGCTTGGCTACCAGCACTTCGGTTCCGTCTTTTAAGGAACGGCCGGCATCCTGCTCTTCGTTCCAGTCGGGCGTGCATACGGAGGCTAAAAAATCGCGGATCTCGTCGTCGTAATTAAATACCTTGCGATACAGGTGATATGGGTTCCAGTCGATAAGTACACCGCCGAGGTCGAAGATGATGGTATTGATCATACAGCTTAAATTTATGCTAAAATAGGTTAAACCACCATGTATTTATGGTTAAATTATGACCGAGTGCTCTAATCTATGCAGATATATTTTTCTAATTTGCGATATTGTTAACGTTTTAGGCAATTTTATATAACAGACCGCCATAATTCATCGAATTAGTAATCTAAAACACAATCAAATCCATAAACAATCAACCATGAGTTTTCAAGACCAGATCAGATCACTATTTATTGAAGAGGACCGGATTCCGGAAGAATTCAGGATAGAGGAGGTACACCAGCGCGAATACCTGAGCAACGGCGAAATGAAACAATGGGATGGGCCGGTGAGCGAAGTGTATTCGCCGGTTTGCATCCCCACAAGCGAGGGGCTTAAGCGTAAGCTGATAGGCACCTACCCTATCTGCACCGAAAAGGAAGCGATGGAATCGTTAGATGCAGCTTTGGCCGCTTACGATAATGGCCGCGGCGAATGGCCAACCATGAGTGTTGACAACCGCATTAAAAGCCTCGAAAAGTTCGTATATAAAATGAGCGAGCAACGTTCGCTCATCGTTAAGCTTATAATGTGGGAGATCGGTAAGTCTTATGCCGACTCTGCAAAGGAGTTCGACCGTACCATCGAGTACATCAACGCCACCATTGATGGCTTGAAAGATATCGACCGCCAGTCGTCCCGCTTTGAAATGGCCGAAGGTATTGTGGCGCAGGTACGTCGCTCACCATTGGGTGTAGTGCTTTGTATGGGGCCGTTCAATTATCCGCTTAACGAAACCTTTACTACGCTTATCCCTGCCCTTATTATGGGCAACACCATACTTTTCAAGCCGCCGAAACACGGTACGCTTTTGCACTACCCATTGTTGAAAGCCTTCCAGGAATCGTTCCCGAAAGGGGTGGTGAATACCATTTACGGTCGTGGATCCGATGTTACACCGGGGCTGATGCAAACCGGCAATATCAACGTGTTGGCCTTTATCGGTTCAAGCAAGGTAGCTAACGGATTGAAAAAGAGTCACCCTAAAGTTAATCGCTTAAGAGCTGTTTTAAGTTTGGATGCCAAGAACGCCGCCATCATTACCAAACATGCCGACCTGAAACTGGCCGTAAGTGAGTGTATATTGGGCGCGTTATCCTTCAACGGCCAACGTTGTACCGCTATCAAGATCATTTTTGTACATAAAGAAGTAGCCGATGAGTTTTTGGGCCTACTGAGCCAGGCTGTTGAAAACCTGAAGATAGGCCTGCCATGGGAAAAGGATGTGAAAATAACGCCGCTGCCCGAGCCGCACAAACCCGACTACCTGAAAGAGTGTATTGATGATGCCAAAGCCAACGGAGCAAGCGTGATCAACGAAAATGGCGGCGTTACTTCCGAGTCGTTCGTGTTCCCGGCGGTAGTATACCCGGTTAACGAAAAAATGAAGTTGTACCGCGAAGAACAGTTTGGTCCGATCATCCCGGTAATTCCGTTCGAGTCGATAGAAGAACCAATCGCTTACCAGATAGATTCGCCGCATGGTATGCAGGTGAGTATTTTCAGTAACGATGCCAAAGAAATTTCCTCGTTGATTGATCCGTTTGTGAATTTGGTGAGCCGTGTAAACATCAACGCGCAATGCCAGCGCGGGCCCGATGTATTCCCGTTTACCGGCCGTAAAGACAGTGCCGAGGGAACCCTGTCAGTACATGATGCTTTGCGCTCGTTCTCGATACGCTCATTGGTAGCTACCAAGCTCAACGAAACCAACAAGCAGCTCATCAACGAAATTGTGAACGATAACGATTCCAATTTCCTGAGCACTAAATACATTTTGTAATGCTAAACTTTTAGCAGCATATTAACGGCATCCGGATCTCCCGGATGCCGTTTTTGTTAAAAAAATATTATTAAACCATTGCCAAACCACCCGGGTGTTTGATTGCCGTACAAAAATTATATATTGCAACAAATATCTTAGGTATTGATAAACCAATTAAAATAAACTATAATTGTCTCTTTGACAGATTAAACCTAACTTAAAAAAATGAAGACACTTTCCACAAGTGATTATGCCGTATTTATTGTATACTTTTTAATAGTAGCGATATATGGTTATTGGGTATACAGGCGCAAGCATAACGCCGATGCTACCTCAAAAGACTACTTTTTAGCTGAAGGCTCCCTTACCTGGTGGGCTATTGGCGCGTCACTCATCGCTTCTAACATCTCGGCCGAGCAATTTGTTGCCATGAGTGGTAACGGTTTCACCATGGGATTAGCCATTTCGGCTTACGAGTGGATGGCAGCCGCGACACTGATTATTGTAGCTATCTTCTTTATCCCGGTTTACCTCAAAAACAAGATATTTACCATGCCGCAGTTCCTGCACCAGCGCTATAACAGTACTGTAGCAATGATTATGGCTATATTTTGGTTGCTTTTATATGTAATAGTTAACCTTACCTCTATCTTATACTTAGGCGCTATCGCCATTAACGGTATATCGGGCATCAACTTCCAGTTGTGTTTAGTCCTATTAGCCGTGTTTGCCGTTATTATTACTTTAGGTGGGATGAAAGTAATTGGCTATACCGATGTTATACAGGTGTTCTTCCTGATATTGGGTGGTTTGGTTACTACCTACATCGCGGTAACACAGGTATCTGAACATTTTGGTACTACCGGTGTTGGCAATGGGCTTTCATTAATGTACACCAAGTTTAACGATCACTTCCACATGATCCTGAAAAAGGATAACCCAAGCTATATCGACCTACCGGGTTTAACCGTATTATTGGGTGGTTTATGGATCACAAACTTAAATTATTGGGGTTGTAACCAATATATTACACAAAGGGCATTAGGCGCTAATTTGAAGACCGCACGCGGTGGTATCCTGTTTGCGGCGTTCCTGAAATTACTGATGCCTGTTATTGTGGTACTGCCTGGTATTGCGGCGTATGTATTGTATAAAGAAAACGTATTAGGCCCTAACATGACAAACAGCCTGGCCGAAAATCATGATAACGCTTACCCTGTATTGTTAAACTTACTCCCTTCGGGCTTTAAGGGTTTATCATTCGCGGCACTTACCGCGGCTGTAGTTGCATCATTGGCCGGTAAAGCGAATAGTATCGCTACTATCTTCACGCTTGATATCTACAAGAAAATTAAACCGGACGCGCCTGATTATAAATTGGTGAACGTTGGTAAAATAACTGTAGTAGTAGCCATGGTGTTGGGTATCATTATCTCTCCGTTTTTAGGGATTGATAAAAAAGGCGGCTTCACGTTTATACAAGAATATACCGGTTTCGTATCTCCGGGTATCTTCGCCATGTTTATCCTGGGCTTCTTTTGGAAAAAAGCATCTTCATCTGCAGCATTGTTTTCAACTATCGGCGGTTTTATATTCTCAGTAATATTTAAACTGATGCCTAAGTTTGTCGACCTGGCATTTTTAGCGCCATTTGGTTTCTCAAAACAAGTATTGCAGGAAGATAAGGTGACTTACTTATACGAGATTCCTTTCCTTGACCGTATGGGCTTCGTATTCATCATTTGCGTAATAGGTATGTGGATCATCAGTACACTTGACTACAAAAAAGGCAAAGTTACCAACGGCCTGGAAATCGATGTATCTATGTTCAAAACCAACAAAGCATTCACCGCAGGCGCGCTTATTGTGTGCGGTATATTAGTTGCACTTTATACCTTACTTTGGTAAGCGTTAATAAATGATACAAAACGGGCTTATGATGTTACATCGTAAGCCCGTTTTGTTTTAAAGGAGCTTATAAATTTATTGAAGTACATCGACTCACCCCGACATCGCTGCGCTTGTCGCCCCTCTCTCCGCAAGCGGAAAGAGGGATCTTGTATTTTGGGATTTCTTCTAAGCCCTCTTTACGGCAAAGCCGAAGAGAGGGAGGTCCAGCGAAGCGTAGACCGGGTGAGTTAATTATTCGCTGTGCTTTAACTATTAAGTTGACGGCCATGCTCCCAAGGAAGGAGTTAAGCATATCTTCTTCAATACCCTTTTTACACATCAGAAGATATCTTGCCATGCTCGATATAACAAAAAGCACACCTGCAACTCACAACTTTCAACCCACAACCCGCACATCCAACTTATTGTACACCATACACTTGCAATACTTTTAACAAAATACCCCATCCAATACAAACACCCGTTTGAAAAATCGTTTTATCCTATAAAACTTTCATCAAACTATAGATAAAATTTATAAGCTATAAATTATTAGTATAAATAGAAGTGTTGCAAAAGCTTATCTTTGCATCATAAATAAAAACCAAGACTACGATATGATAACCATAGGACAAAAATTCCCATCATTTTCAAAAACAGCTGTTACCAGCTTGGAAAAAGGCAAAGAGTTTGAAACTTTAACTTCAGATTATTTAACCAACGAGGATAACGTTTGGACAACTATCTTCTGGTGGCCTAAAGATTTTACTTTTGTTTGCCCTACTGAAATTGCTGAGTTCAACAAAAACTTCAGCGAGTTCCGCGACCGCGACACTCGTTTAATTGGTGCTTCTACCGATTCTGAATTTGTTCACCTGGCATGGAGAAATAACCACGATGATCTTCGTGACCTTAAATTCCCGATGCTGGCTGATACTTCAAAATCATTAGCTGAAGACCTGGGTATTTTAGAGCCTACTGAAAAAATCGCTTACCGTGCTACTTTCATTATCGACCCACAAGGTATTGTACGTTGGGTATGTGTTAACGACCTGAGTGTTGGCCGTAACGTTAAAGAAGTTTTACGTGTATTAGACGGTTTACAAACTGACGAACTTTGCCCTTGCAACTGGGAAAAAGGTCAGGAAACTCTTACAGTATAATTAACGACCTCTATAATTATCCCCGTATTGTTGAATAATGCGGGGATTTTTTGTACACTTTTATTTGAATATAACATGAGCGAAAGCAAAGAAATAATAGGCGAAATAGTACAGGCTTTAGGCCTGGGAGCTGATTACACTACAGATAGCCTTACCCTGTTAGAGAACGGCGAATCACGCTACCTGCGCGATTTGAAGCTGAACTTTACCAGTACACTTACATCAGAGCACTTAAGCACTAAAGAATGTGCCTTAACCGGCCTCAGCATAGCGGTGAACAATAACAACAAACCGCTAACCAACTATTACACCAAATATGCTGAAGAGCAGGGTGCTACTGCGGCAGAAATTGCCGAAGCGGTTGGTTGCGCATCGTTACTGGCATCAAACAATGTTTTTTACCGTTTCAGGCACTTCACCCAAAAAGAGAAGTACACCCAAATACCTGCCCGTATCCGCATGCAGCTGATGATGAAGCCGGTAACAGGTAAAGAGTTTTTTGAGCTGTTGAGCCTTGCCGTATCGGCAGTAAACGGCTGCGAAATGTGTGTGAACGCGCACGAGGATTCGCTGATTAAACTGGGTACTACCGAAGAACGCATTTTTGATGCGGTTCGCATAGCATCACTGGTTACCGCTACAGGTAAAGTGATCTATTAATTAATTTTTAAATACCCCTAATTAATACCCAAAAGGCCCTTATCGCGAGATTCGGGCCTTTTTTATTAATAATGTGTTATGTTACTAACAAAAGTTGTGTTTGTAACATAAAATATTTTAATTTTATAGCAAGATTAAACCAAACCCTTATTCATTTTTGTAAACGGACTATGCTTAAGGGCTGGTGAACTAAATTTTAATTGTTAATTTTTTTGGGGAAGCCGTTCCGTAAGTAGTTACAGGAACGGCTTTTATTATTTAGTGAGAGTCGGTAACAGCCTTCAATTTCTTAAATGGCTGTAAGTATAACAGGGGTATTGAGAATAACATTACCAAGCCTGATATCCAGTAAGCATCATCATAAGTAAGCAATAACGTTTGCTTGATGATAGTACCTTCAATAGCCTTATAAGCCATCTGCGTAGCATCAAGTACCGATGATCCTTTAGCCACAAAACCGGCTGTAAGCTCTTTTAAGCGCGTTACAAATGCTGGATCGTACTGGTTAATGTTAGTTAACAAGTTACTGCGATGTTGTCCCTGTCTGATGTGGATAATGGTAGTAAGTGCTGCAATACCGAATGAACCGCCTAACTGGCGCATCATGTTGTTTAAGCCCGAACCTTGTCCAATCTCCGGACCTTTCAAATCGGCCATTGCAAGGGTGGTAAGCGGCACGAATAACAAGGCCATACCCACACCACGAATCAGTAATGGTACCAATACATCCTTTTCGCCGGTAGCCAGTGTTGAGTTGCTCAACATCCAGGTAAATACGAAAAACAGGAACATACCAATAGTTGCCATAAACTGCGCCGGGATACCTTTATTAAGCATTCGGCCAATGAAAGGCATCATCACAATAGTACATAAACCACCGGGGAACAATAGCTCACCTGTTTGCTGCGCGTTAAAGCCTAGCAGGTTTTGGCAAAATACCGGGAACACGAATACCGAACCATATAAACCAAATCCCAATATAAACGAGGTGAACATACCCACCGCGAAACTGCGGTGCCGCATAATGCTGAAGTTCACAATAGGGTGGTCGGTACTCATTTCGCGCCAGATGAACAGGATAGTACCCAATACCGCGGATATAGTTAATACGATGATATAAGTTTTGGCAAACCAGTCTTCACTTTCACCTTTCTCCAATATGGTTTGTAAACTACCTACCGCTACCGCGAGCAAAACAATGCCCCACCAGTCGACGGGGCGACCTACCACCTTCGGCGTTTCCCGAATAAATGTATAAGCCAGGAATGCTGCAAGCGCCCCCACCGGGATGTTCACATAAAATATCCACGACCATGAGGTGTGCTCAGTAATATAACCACCAATAGTTGGACCTACTGTTGGCCCTACTACCGCGCCTAAACCGAACAGCGCTGTCGCTGTACCAATTTGCTCGCGCGGCCAGGTTTCTATCAATATAGCCTGTGATGTTGATATCAAACCACCACCTGCAATACCCTGTAGTATCCGGAAGGCGACCAGCTCATTGAGTGTGGTAGCATTACCGCACAAAAACGAGGCGATAGTAAACACGATGATGGACGTGATGAAGTAATTCTTACGGCCGAAGGTATCGCCCAACCAGCCCGACATGGGCAGGATGATTACGTTAGCCACTGCATAACCGGTTACCACCCAGGCAATATCCTCAAGCGTTGCGCCAAGGTTACCTTGTATGTGTGGTATGGCCACGTTTACAATGGTGGTATCAATAAGCTCAAGCAACGAGGCCGTGATCACCGTAAAGGTGATAATCCATTTTTTAAAGCCTGTTTCAGCCATGATTAATCTTTTATATTAACAGATACGTTAACGCTCATGCCCGGGCGTAACTTCTCTAATTGTTCTTTAGTACCGTTTATTTTAATTTTAACAGGGATACGTTGTACTACTTTAACAAAGTTACCGGTAGCATTATCCGGTGGCAGTAAAGAGAATTTAGCACCTGTAGCAGGCGAAAAATTGTATACTGTACCTTCCAGTTTCATATCAGGGTAGGCATCTACCTCAATATCTACCTTTTGGTTATTGCGGATCTTATCCAGCTGGGTTTCTTTAAAGTTAGCGGTTACGTATAAGCTGTTATCATTTACTATTGCGAACAGCGTTTGGCCCGGTTGTACCAGCTGACCTACCTGTACGTTCTTTTTAGCGGCTAAACCACTTGCAGGCGATTTAACATCGGTATAAGTTAATTGCAGTTTAGCGTAATCAACATCAGCCTGGCGTTGGGTAACACCTGTATTGGTTACCTTTAACTGGCTGCGGGTAGTACCTACCTGCTCAACAGCAGCTTTATACTGATCTTGCGCGGCACGGTAAGTAGCAACGGCTACATCCAAATCAGATTTTGCCTGGTCGAATTGTTGCTGGGTTACTGATCCGTCTTTTACCAGGTCGGCATAACGTGCGTAATCTTTCTTCACTTTCTCTAACCTTGCAGCGGCCGAGGCAACCTGTGCCCTCGCGCTTGATGAGGTAGCGGCAGTAGCGTAAATTTGCGATTGACCAACGTTGATACCCGCGTTAGCGCCTTGTTGCGCGGCTTGTGCCTGCTCCACCTTCACTTTAAAATCGCGGTCGTCAATTTTTACCAATAGCTGGTTTTTGCTAACGTGGGTGTTTTCTTCAAACAAAATGCTATCCACATAACCACCTACACGGGCAACTACCGGGCTTATGTCGGCATCAATTTGCGCGTCATCGGTATCCTCGTGTTTGCTAAAGTATATGTATTCTTTTATACCAAAAATCAATCCTCCTATAAGCACTACTCCTAATATAATAGGAATAACTTTTGATTTCTTTTTGGTTGTTTCCTGAGTTTCTGTTTCTTGTGCCATTATCGTGGTGTTGTTATTTTTTATTGTTTATTAATTTTTCCGGTTGATTTCAATAGAGTGTAGTAAGCTAAGCCTGCATCTGCCTTGGCCAGCTCCAAATTAATTTCGGCCTGGTAAAGCAAGGTTTGCGCATCGGCACGGTCAACGGCTGATGATATATTACTCTTATACTTTGATTCTAAAATTTTGTTGTTTTCAGTAGCCTGCGCTATTGATGTTTGCAATAGTTTTATCTTATCTATAGCAGCCTGGTAGTTCTGATAGTTTTGGTTCACTTCGTTCTTTATACGATCTGCCGTAATACCTCTGCTTATATCTACCTGCTCGCGTTCAATTTTAGCTTCGGTTTCCTTGTTCTTGTTGGTCCAAAGGGCACCGAAATTCCATGACGCGGTTAAGCCTACTGATATAGGGGTAATGAAGTTGCCCGATTTTGGCAGCGGATTAGCGTTCGCGTCAATATAATAAGCGCTTGCAGCAGCCGCTAATGTTGGCGACAGGTTAGCCTTTACATTTTTGATGTTGATATCGGCTACCTTAGCACGTAAGTCTGTTTGCCTTAATTCGGGGCGGTTAACCAACGCGGTATCAATATAGCCGGCCAGTATGCCTACCGGTTTATCGTCATCGTTTAACTGATCAATTTTTAACTGGGTAGTTTCAGGCAAACCTAATAGGATGTTAAGGTTGTAGTTAACAATCTTACGGTTGCTTTCCAAGTCGATACCGTTCAGTTCCACATTGGCGCGTTGCAATTGAAATTGTAATACATCATTCTTGGTAACTAAACCCTGATCGAAAAAGCGTTTGGCCTGTTTAATCTGCTGATCAATGGTCGCTAAGTTTTGCTCAACTACTTTTTTGCTCTGTAATACCTTGTACAAGTTGTAGTATGAGTTAATTACGTCGTAAACTATCTGATCCTGATCGTTCACCGCGTCAAGGCGCGATACCTGGGCCAGTAACTCGGTAGACTGACGCGCGTACTTGAACTTACCGCCCGAAAATATGGTTTGGCTTAATGATACCGTACCAAGGTAAGCATCGGCATGTGCCGGTAACCTTAAGGTTTCTTCGCCTAAAACCAATTTGTTGGCAGGTATTTGCGCGCGGTTGTAACCAAAGTTCACTTTACCGGTTGGCAGTGATTCATCTTTGGCTTGCTCGTACTGTGAAATAGCCTGGTCAATTTTTGATTGTGAAAGTTTTAAAACTTTACTGTTTTTAATACCCAGGTCAACAGCTTCGTTGAGGGTGAGCACCTTATCCTGCGCGTTTGCCGTGGTGGTAAGAAACAGCGCGATAAGCGATGCTATAATGGCATAGATGAATAGTTCTCTATGCAAAAAGTGGGGATTGGTTGTGTTATTTTGAGTTGTCATTATCGTTTAGTAAATACACTTTTAAGAGGGTTTTGAGGTAGTTTTTTATGCGTGGTTTTAATTCTTCGTCCATATATTTAATATCGCTTACATCATTACCCAATAGTTTTGATGCTAATTGCGATGAATTGCTGATATAGTTTTTGGTGCCAAATATGGTAGCTATGGCCATTTCAATATCTATATCCTTACGGAAAACACCGGTTGCTACACCTTCAACAAATATCTTCTTGAACTCCAATACATTAACCATTAATATATCGGTTAGTTTTTCGCTAAGCGGGCCTGTTTTATTGATAGATACCTCGCGGGTGATCAGTCGTTGAAAACAGTTGTTTACCACTACTTTATTAATAAAGGTATCAATACACATTTGCAGCTTATCCCATGCCGACATGTTTTCGTCGTTGCCAATGTTTTGCAGCATGTTTTGGAACGATGCTATCTTGCGTTCGAATACCGCGAGGAACAGACCTTCTTTTGAACCGAAATAATAATTAAGCATGGCCATGTTCACACCCGCCTCACCGGAGATCAGCCTGGTTGATGCTCCGTCAAAGCCCACATCCGAGAATATCCTTTCGGCTACGTCGAGTATGTGGTCTTTTTTATCTGATTTTTCCTTGTCCATTTTGTAATTGCTGAACAAAATTAATCAATCGATTAATTAAATATACGTAATTCAAATGTCATGAAACATAAGTAATTGATTATCAATATTAAAAAGTTAATCAATCGATTAATTAATAGCTTGTTGATGTCAATTTTACATAGTTTCTTCATTTTATTGTTACATATTAACAAGGACGGCATACTTTATATATTTTTGCCGCATGAAACGGGCTAAACTAATTGCTGCATTGCTACTTACATGCGGCCGTATATTCGCGCAGTCGGCACCGCCGGCAGATGAGGCAACCATTAAACAGGATTTGAAAAAGCTGAACGTATTAGGAAGTGTACTATATGTAGCCGCCCACCCTGATGACGAGAACACCCGTTTACTGGCTTACCTGGCCAACGAAAAACATTACCGTACCGGCTATCTCTCGCTCACCCGTGGCGATGGCGGCCAAAACCTGATAGGTAACGAGCAAAGCGAATTGTTAGGATTGATACGCACGCAGGAACTTTTAGCCGCCCGCCGTGTGGATGGCGCCGAACAATTTTTTACCCGTGCTAATGATTTCGGTTTTTCAAAGAACCCCGAGGAAACGCTGAAGATATGGGACAAAGAAAAGGTGCTGGGCGATGTAGTGTGGGTGATACGCAAGTTCAGGCCCGATGTAATGATATGCCGTTTTCCTACCACCGGCGAAGGTGGCCACGGTCACCATACCACTTCGGCCATTTTAGCCCAGGAAGCCTTTAGCGCTGCTGCCGACCCAAAACGTTTCCCCGAACAACTAAAATATGTACAGGTATGGCAGGCCAAACGCCTGCTGTGGAATACCTTCAACTTTGGCAGTACCAATACGACGGCACCCGATCAGTTCAGGATAGACGTAGGTGTGTATAATCCACTTTTAGGCAAAGGCTATGGCGAAATAGCGGCCGAAAGTCGCTCGAACCATAAATCGCAGGGCTTTGGCGCTGCTAAGCAACGCGGGCAATCGTTCGAGTATTTTAAAACCATATTGGGCGATGCCCCCAAAGCCGACCTGATGGACGGTGTAGATACCGGCTGGGGCAGGGTAAAGGCTCCGGCATTAAGTACAGAAGTAACCACTATACAAAAAGCCCTGGATGGCGAGCATCCCGAAAGATCAGTACCGGCACTGATAAAACTATATGACAAGGTTGAAAATATTAAAGATGCCTACTGGCAGCAACAAAAAACCAACGAATTAAAAGAAGTAATTGCCGCATGCGCAGGATTATGGTTTGAAAGCTACGCGCTCGACCCCACTTATGCCGTTGGCGATGTAATGCGGGTTAACTCACAAATTATTAACCGGGTTGATAGTAACATTAAACTGGCTAACATTGGTATACAACAAAGCATTGTTGGTTTCAGAGGCGGCGTGGCTTTGCCTAAAAACCAAATGAAAAGCTTTGAAAGTTCGCCGGTTGCCGCGCAGCTTACACAGCCTTACTGGCTTGCCGCTCCGCATGGTATTGGCATGTATACTTTACCGGCAGATACCCTGGCAGGCAACCCCGAAAACCCTGAACCGCCAAAAGTAACTTTCGACTTTTTAATAAACGGCCGCGATCTGCAATATGAACGCACTGTGCTTTATAAATATACCGATCCGGTGCGTGGCGAGGTTTATCAGCCTATTGAGATAGCGCCTATTGTTACCGCCAATATAGCCGATAAGGTATACGTGTTTAATACCCAGCAACCACAAACCCTGCAAATAAAACTGAAAAGCTTTACCAATTCCACCGGCAGCATCAGCCTGAAACCTGTAGCAGGATGGAAGATCAGCCCGGAAAAGGTTGACTTTGCAGGCAAACACAAGGGCGATGAATGGACAGCTTTGTTTACCGTTACACCATTAAGTAATAAATCGAGCGTGAGCGCTTTGGATGCCGCTGTTGAAGCCAATGGCAAAGCCTTTTCGCAAAGTATCCTTCGCATAAAATATGAGCATATCCCCAATATTACTTTGTTCCCCCCGGCGCAAACCCGTTTGGTGAACATCGACCTAAAAACCTCAGGTAAAAATATAGGTTACATCGTAGGCGCGGGCGACCAGATGCCCGATGCTTTGCGCCAGGTTGGTTACAATGTGCACCTGCTTACCGAAAGCGAGATCATGAATACCGATCTATCTGCCTATGATGCCATTGTTACCGGTGTACGTGCCTACAACGTGAACGAAAGGTTAGTTTACGAACAGCCCGCCCTGCTTAACTATGTTAAAAACGGTGGTAACCTGGTGGTGCAGTACAATAATAATAATGGTTTGGTCACCAGTCAGATTGGGCCATACCCATTTCGCCCGGTTAACCAGCGTGTTACCGAGGAGGATGCCAAAGTAACCATTACCGATGCGCAAAACCCGGTGTTGAACTATCCTAACAAAATTACCGATGCCGATTTCAGCAACTGGATACAGGAACGCGGCCTGTACTTTGTAAGTGACATCGACCCGCAATACAAAACCCCGCTGCAAATGCACGACACCAACGAAGGACCCAATAATGGCTCGCTGATAGTGGCTGATTATGGCAAAGGGCGTTTTGTGTATACCTCGCTGGCATTCTTCAGGGAGCTGCCCGCCGGTGTACCGGGCGCGTACAGGTTGTTCATCAACTTATTGAGCAAACCGAAAAGTTAGATAGTATATATTTTAATAAAGGGCGGTGATGGGTGCGGAAAAAGCATCTGTCACCGCTTTTTTGTTTATTATTATTTGTATTAAAAAAGTGTTACTTTCAGGGCTAAATAAACATAGCTCAACAAATATTAACCTTATCGCCACGCATACATGATTGTGTATAATCTGATGAAAAAGGCCTGCCTCATTGCCGGCCTGTCGCTGCCCTTATTTACCTACGCGCAAAAAGCCGATAAACCCAAAGAGAACTGGCAAAACCTCGATTTAAAAGCCGATGGTGTATTTGGTATAAGTACCGAAAAGGCCTACAATGAGCTGCTCAAAAATAAAAAGCATGTGCCCGTATTGGTAGGTGTAATTGATGGCGGTGTGGATATTAACCATGAAGATTTAAAACAAGTACTGTGGACAAACCCCGGCGAAGTAGCAGGTAATAAAACTGATGATGATAAAAATGGCTTTGCCGATGATGTGCATGGCTGGTGCTTTATCGGTTCGCCGGCGAAGGGCAATATCCAATACGATAATATGGAACTGGTGCGGCTGTTAAGGCAGCAAAAAGACAAGTACGAAAACATTGATTCTACAGCGGTAAAACCTGAAGACGCGGACGGATATAAGAACTACCGCGCCATGAAAAAGGAAGTGGAAGTACAAACCACCAAATACCAAAAGCGGTTAGCCTTTATCAATCGTTTCAGCGAATTACTATACGGTATAATGGCTCAAATGAAAAAGGATAACCCTACCGCGCAGGATTTTAAAGACTTTACAGCCAACAGCGACGCGGAAGCCTACATACGCAAAACGATGATAGACGCGTTGGGCGAAATGGACTACGCTGCCTTTAAAAAGGATGAAATTACGGGCCCGGCACAACGTGCTGCAGAGCAATTGAATTATCACTTGAATTTTAATTTTGACCCGCGCGATACCGTGGGCGACAATTATGCCAACAGCAGTGAACATTTTTATGGCAATTCGGACGTAACCGGTCCGCATAATGAGCACGGTACACATGTGGCGGGTATTATAGCCGCGGCACGTGATAATAATATAGGTATAAAGGGCGTAGCTAACGACGCGCGAATAATAGTAGTACAAGTGGTGCCAACCGGCGACGAACGTGATAAAGACGTAGCCAACGGTATACGCTATGCTGTTGAGAATGGCGCGAAGGTAATTAACATGAGCTTCGGCAAAACCTACCCGGCCGATAAAAAAGCGGTTGACGATGCCGTTAAATTTGCCATGAGCAAAGATGTATTGATTGTACACGCCGCAGGCAATGAAAATACCAACCGCGACAAAGCCATTCGTTACCCTAACCGCAACTATGCCGATAACAGCAGTAGCGCTGCCAACTGGATAGAGGTAGGCGCGTCATCTTACATTGACGATGAAACTTTGAAAGCGCCGTTTTCATGCTACGGTAAAGAAACCGTTGATGTTTTTGCGCCGGGAGTAAAGATCAACTCATGCGCGCCGGGTTCGGGCTATATCGCGTACGATGGTACCAGTATGGCATCACCTGTAGTAACTGGTTTGGCGGTGCTTATCCGCTCGTATTATCCTAAATTGAGCGCGGCACAGGTTAAAGAGATCATCATGAAATCGGTTACACCGGTTAAGCACCAGGTAAAGATGAGGGATGGCAGCAAGGAAGTTAAAGTGCCTTTTAGCGATCTGTGCAAAAGCGGCGGTATTGTTAACGCTTACAACGCCCTAAAACTTGCTGAAACCTATTAAGCATACTTTAGGCAAGGCAGGGTAGCTAAAAAATTACCATTTAACATTAGGCATCTATAGCTTAATCAATTAAATTTGCAGCAACACATAAAAAGAACATGACACAACATCATAACGAACCAAAAGAGGATAACAACTTTTACTCACTTTACTATATTGCAGGTCTTTTAGCCGGCTTATTTGTAGGTGCAATTGTTGACAGAGGCTTAATTTACATCCCAATTGGTGGTGTTTTAGGTTTATTAACCGCTGCATTGTTTATCAGCAAGCTGGTGAAAGGCCGTGAAAACGCCAAATAATAACGAATTACCTTCTTTTATAAATAACTGGAACCAGTTTTACATCCTTGTGGTTGTTTGGCTGGTTTTTCTTATTTCTGTATTTTGGCTCATTACTAAAATGTTTGAATGAGCCTTACCGATTGGATAGTTCTTGCCCTCACCATTTGTTCTATAGTTGGCTATGGCCTGTGGAAAAGCGGCAGCAATAAAAATATCGATCAGTTTTTGGTGGGCAACCGCTCGTTGCCGTGGTATAACGTAGGCCTTTCGGTAATGGCTACGCAAGCCAGTGCCATCACCTTTCTATCGGCCCCCGGCCAGGCTTATACCAGCGGGATGAGCTTCGTGCAGTTCTACTTCGGGTTGCCGCTGGCCATGATCGTGCTGTGCATTACCTTTGTACCCATATTTCACCGCCTCAAAGTTTACACCGCTTACGAGTTTTTAGAGCAGCGTTTCGATCTGAAAACCCGTGCGCTTACTTCCTTTCTGTTTTTGGTGCAACGCGGCCTTTCTACCGGTATTACCATTTACGCGCCGTCTATCATCCTGTCAACCATCCTGAAGATCGATACCGTTTACACCACCCTGTTCATCGGCAGCATTGTTATATTTTATACGGTGTATGGTGGCAGCAGGGCGGTATCGTATACGCAGATGCTGCAAATGAGTATCATTTTCGCGGGCATGTTTGTGGCAGGGGTAATTGTAGTGCACCTGTTGCCCGGCAATGTTGGCTTTACCGACGCGCTCAAATTGGGCGGCAAGCTGGGGCGCATGAATGTGATAGACTGGAAGTTTGACCCGGATAACCGCTATACTATATGGAGCGGTATCATCGGCGGTTTCTTTTTGCAACTCTCTTATTTCGGTACAGATCAAAGCCAGGTTGGGCGCTACTTAACAGGCAGCTCGGTGGGGCAAAGTCGCATGGGGCTCATCATGAACGGGCTGATCAAAATACCGATGCAGTTTTTAATATTACTGCTTGGTGTGCTGGTATTCGCGTTTTACCAGTTTAACAGGCCGCCGGTGTTTTTTAACCGGTACGAGGTTGATGTAATTAAGAAAAGCAAACTGGCACCGCAATACAACGCCCTCGAAACCCAATATGCCGATGCCTTTGCGCAACGGAAATCGCGTGCCGAACTGCTGCTTACAGCCATCGATGGTAAAGATGAGCAACAGATCAACACGGCAAAGCAAGCCCTGAAACAAGCCGACGAAAAAGCCCTCGCTATCCGCAAGGATGCCATCGGTTTAATGAAACAAAATAACGAGCGTGCCGATACCGATGATACCAATTACATCTTCCTCACCTTTGTTACCCAATACTTACCACAGGGCTTGATAGGCCTGCTGATCGCTATTGTTTTCCTGGCATCGATGGGTTCAACGGCCAGCGCCCTAAATTCACTGGCATCAACCAGCGTGGTTGATATTTACAAGCGCATCATTAACCCCAACGCGTCCGACAAAAACTACCTGAATGCTTCGCGACTGGCCATTATTATTTGGGGCGTGGCAAGCATTGGCATGGCGCTTTATGCAAGTAAGCTTGGTAACCTGCTTGAAGCCGTTAACCAGTTAGGCTCATACCTGTACGGTACCATTTTAGGTGTGTTTGTAGTGGCTTTTTATTTTAAGCGGATAAAGGGCACGCCGGTTTTTATAGCGGCTATTATTACCGAAAGCATTGTATGTGTGCTGGGCTATTACCAGGTGGTGGCCTACCTTTGGCTTAATGCCATTGGCTGTATTGTTTTAATACCGATAGCCATGCTGCTCAATCAACTCAATCCACAAAAAAGCCCGGCAGAACCGGGCCTTAATTGAGTTTTGTTCAAATACCTGTCATGCTGAGGAACGAAGCATCTGTTCGTCAATTAGCATGGCGAAGAAGATTCTTCGCTATGCTCAGAATGACAGGGTGGAGGGAAATCATCAACTGTCATGCTGAGGCACGAAGCATCTGTTTGTCAATTAGCATGGCGAAGAAGATTCTTCGCTATGCTACCCATGACATGTTTGTAAGTGATTGATTATCAAATATATTTTTTACATGTCATTTTACCCTTAGAGGCCCCGGATTTTACAACTCAGAATGACAGGATGGAGGGGAATTCACTAACTGTCATGCTGAGGAACGAAGCATCTATTCGTTAATTAGTATGTTGAAGAAGATTCTTCGCTCCGCTCAGAATGACAGGGTGGAGGGAAGTAAGTCTCTATGTCGGGAGAATCTCCTTACTTCTCTTCAGTAGCCTGATCGACCACATTCTGATTCAAACGAACATATTCGTCGTCATTACTCGCTTTCGCCAGTTTTATACCTTCGTTAGCGGCAGCTATGGCGCCTTTTTTATTGCCTTGTTTTAACAGGATGCGGGCTTTCCATAGTTTAAACCATGGGCCTTTAGGTTCGGCTTTTTCGGCTTCGGCTACCCAAACAAGCGCTTTGTTGAGGTCTTTGTCGTTTTCATAATAATACTGAATAGCGTTAAAGTATGGCTTTTTAGGGCCTTTCATCAGCTCATCAATATTAGCGGTGATCTGTGCATCATCATTGGTGGCCAGCTTAATGGCTACGGCAGTATAATCCCACAGTAAATAAAGTTCGGCAGTTTTGGTGGTTACGTTAGCGAAAGCGATGGTAAAGGTTTCGCGTTTTTCCTGCAATTTAATGGGCGCTACTTTAAACCTCACTACATCATCTTCCTGTTTGTAGGTATAAGCGCCCCATTGTTTAGCCGTTTTGTTGAGGATCACGGTCCACTCGGTAGCTCCGGGGATAGTGAACAATGAGTAAGTACCCGCCGCTACTTTATTGCCGGCTACTAAGACTTCTTCGCTAAAGGTGATGGTGGTAGCCGCGTTAGCGCCTGTGCGCCACACTTCGCCGTAAGGCTGTATACCGCCAAATATTTTACGCCCTTTAACATTTGGGCGCGAGTACGTGAGACTTATTTTACCTAAGCCAAAATCTTGTATAATGGTTTGTGTAGAACTTGCTTCGGGGATGCGCGGTTGCTGCTGCGCATAAGAGTTTAACGCGCATACACAAAGTATGGCGACCATAACATTAATTATCCTTTTTTTCATGTGGTTCAGCTGTACGAATTTATACGAAGTTATCAATTGCAATAGATTTTTAAAAGCAAGCGCCAAATTAATGTTGCGACATGAAAAGTAAATGAAGAGATGAAATAATTATTGAAGATGTAACAGGCCTAAAAATAAAAAGCCCCCCAGACTTGCTCCGGGGGACTTTCAACCTAAACCTTATCACAATTAAACCGGTAAGTTTACCAGTTCGTATTATGTATTACAATTACTGTACCAAACTAAATGTTATGGTAAATATGTCTTTAATCATAAATTACAGCGCTTTTTAGCTTAACGGTGTTTATAATATTAAACAATTTATATGTACAAATTTGCTCACTGTTGGTATTTCTATACACAAATATGAACACATTAAGCAGTTTTTGGCATGTTGCGCCTGCATAACCAACCATCAAACAGGAAAAGCCCCAGCACGGTATCAATAAATAAAATGCTTTGTACTATAGTGCCTGAGAAAACATTTTTCAGGTCGGGCGCTTTTAATTCCGGCGCTTTTATTTCAGGCATACGCCAACCGGTACTGTCACTTGTCCAGTTGATCTGCGTTAGCATATAGATTACCAATACGCTTATGCTTATTAAAAAGAAAGCCGCAATGCCCGTAATAATACGTTTATCGATGGCGGCCTTTAATGGCTTATGCGCCTGCTCGGCACGTATTTGCTCCAGTACATTATAGGTGAAGGCCATAGGCGGTTCATCCAGTTCTATAGTGGCCATTTCTACATTTAAAGCCAGCAATTCGTTATATGTATTGCGGTAAGCCTCATTCTGCTCAATCAGCAAACTAATGGCTTGCTGCTCTTCGGGAGTGCAGTTGCCATCAATGTAGTTCCAAAGTTTTTCTTCTATGCTATTCATATCAGTTCTTTAGCTTCATGTTTTAAATTACGCTCCAGCCGTTCTTTCAAACGCTGGCGCGCCCTGAATAGTTTTACCTTCACCGTATTGGCTTCCATACCTAAAGTTTGGGCTATTTCCTCTAATGATTGTTCGCCTTTGTAAAACAAGGTTATAATGGCGGCATCATCCGGTAAAAGCTGCTCAATGGCCATATTCAGGTAATATGACCGCGATTTGTTCTCAATATTATGCGCATCGTAGGCCGATGGTTTATTTTCTATTTGCACGCATGTCATTTCGTCATCTATCGATGTGGTGCCTATACGCCTTTTGCGCAAAAATGTCATGGCTGTAGTATAAACTATGCTATACAACCATGTGCTGAATTTTGCCTGTCCCTGAAAAGCTTGCAAGGAGCGATAAGCTTTTACGAAGCAGTCCTGCGCAATCTCCTCGGCATCTTCACGGTTTTTAGCAAAACGCATAGCCAGCGTAAACACAAACCGCTGATGACGTTTTACCAGGTCGGCATAAGCCGATTGGTCGCCGCCAAGGGTGTGCTCAATTAATTCGATATCTGAAAGCTTGCTCTGCATATATAATACAACCTCTCTGACGCCGCTTTTACAATACAGGTTACAGCCTTTTTAATTTTTAAGGCACATTTATTTTTATGCCTTGTTAGTTCGGCCCGCGAACTTTGTAATGAGTACGAAAAAGCTGCCTATCACCAAAAACAATATTAAAACGATTACCGAATTTATTGCTACCTGCTGATAGCCTAACTTAGCGGCATCAATAAAGCCGTACGGATAACCACCCGTTATTGCCCCCCTGATGAGGCTGTATATAAAATACACAAAAGGAAATATAAGCCATGGTAACATTTGCCGCCACGATATATGCTGCTTGGGTACAAAAACAAGCCAATACAATAGCAGCAATATCGGGCTAATGGTATGCAGCAGATCGTCGGTAAGTTTAAACAGGCCTTTTGGCTGCCACAAGTCCTTTAATATGGTGTTGTAAATTAGTCCTACAATAACTATGTATAAGGTAACAGCGGTTATTACCGAAATGCGGGAGAAATACCGTCCCCATGTTTTTTGAGGAGATGTTAATACCGATGTTAAAGCTACTGCGACCAGTATATTAGTTTCGATAGTAAAAAAGCTGATGATTTGCACCAAGGCACCGGCAAACGAATACCCCTCTACCATATATTGCCTGGTGGAGATATAAAGCTGCAAGCCAAGCCCGAACCATATAACGGCTGCTGTTAAAGCTGTATAGAGCTGTTTAAGGTTGTATTTCATTACGATGGATGCGCGGCTTTATGTTCAATGCTAAACACTTACTTAAAGGTAATATTTATTATCAGATACATTTCTGAAAAAAAATGTAAAACAGGGTGTAACCTGTTTTAAAAACGTGTGGTCATAGTTTACAAATACACCACAATGGTGCTTTAGTAAACAAAATATCAAATTATAAAAATTATATTATTATGGAACCCTCAATAGCTTTAACGCTTGTAGCATTAGGATTGTTAGCAACAGTTTTCGGGATAGTATACCTGAGTAATAAAGAAAGAATGGCCATGATTGAGCGTGGTATGGATCCGCGCGGCTTTAAGGCACATCCGGCACCTTACAAATATTTAAAATGGGGCTTATTATTAATTGGCTCGGGTTTGGGTTTATTCCTCGCCAATATTTTAGACCGTACCATATTTGATGGCGACGGCGAAAAGAATGTAGCCATTTACTTCGGCCTGATAGCCATATTTGGCGGCCTCGGTTTGGTGGTATCTTACCGTATTGAAAAGAAAGAAGTGCTTGATAAAGAAGATTATTACAAACAATAATTGTAACAATTTTGTCAAAAAGGGTTTTCGTGCAAGCGAAAGCCCTTTTTCATATAAATATATTTTACATTTCATATGTACAATTCACTAACTTTAGTGTTATCTAATAAAAAACGCAATATGAAAAACCTAATAACCGCAATTGCAGTGCTTACGTCGCTATCGGCCACTGCACAAAATGAAAAAACTGCAAAGCTTAATGATTCTACCGAAATAACATACACTGTTGCTAATGACGGTAAAACCAAAGACGGCTTGTTTGCTATTAAAAACATAAAAAATGATGCTGTACTTGTACAGGGTAATTATAAAGCAAACGAACGCGCAGGTACCTGGTACTATTTTAATGATAGCCAGCAACTTTCTATGCGTTATAACTTCGATCAAAAGAAACTTATATATATAAATAATGATGATCTGAAAAACGTGTCGGTAAATATTATTACCAACAATGAGGATATAAAACAGAATGCGTCAGCGCCGCTGCCACTATGCCCCGTTGAATATTTAGCTTCAATGGCCGCGAGTAAACTATACTTAACCAGCAACTCAAGTGCTGCTTTAAACGCCGAAATTGTGGCACACATTGATGCCCGTGGCAACGCAAAATATTCTATTACTTATAAAGACGATAACGGCGTTGTAAAAACACAGAAGGTTACGCTTAATAACGATAAATTTCCGATAACATGGTTACCAAGCGTTTATAAAGACAAAGCGGTAGAATCGGAATTTATTATAACTACAACTATAAATGCTAATACTACTAATACAAAACGTAACAGGTGGGATAGTAACTATTATGGCTCTGTAGATAATTTCAGAATTTACAACAATGGCGCTAAGTTTAGTTTACTTCAGAGATAAGTAAAATGTTAACGAAGTTCGATGAATTATAATTAAGAAAACCTAAACATGCTGTTTATGAACGTTCTAAATTAAATTCACATCAATAACCCTTGTTTAAAAACAATTGTGCTCTTGCAGAAAAAAGGTTTTCGCTTAAACGAAAACCTTTTTTGTATAAATATATTTTGATTTTTATATGCACAATTCACTAACTTTATAGTTATATAAAAATCATCATGAAAAACCTAATTGCTGCTGTTGCAGTGCTTGCATCCTTATCGGCCACTGCACAGGAAGAAAAAAATCTAAAAATTAACGATTCCACCCAATTAACTTATGCTGTTGCCAGCGATGGTAAAACTAAGGATGGTGTGTTTGCCATAAAAAATATAAAAAGCGATGGTGTTATTGTGCAGGGGAATTACAAAGCGGGAGAGCGCATTGGTACGTGGTATTATTTTAACGAAAAAAAGGAGCTATCTATCAGGTACAATTTTGATCAAAAAAAATTATTGTACATGAATAATGAAGATTTGAAAGATGTATCAATAAATATTATCAGCAAAAACGAAGAAGTAAAACAAAATGCATCAGCACCATTGCCGCTATGCCCTATTGAGTTTTTAACATCAATGGCCACAAGCAAAATATATGTATCTACCGCTTTAACCGATACTTTAGCGGCAGAGCTTGTAGCGCATATTGACACTAAAGGAAATGCTAAATATGTGATAACCTATAAAGATGAGAAAGGTAACGTTCAGAGACAGAACATATCGCTCAGCACTGATAAATTCCCGATAACATGGTTGCCAAGCTATTACAAAAACCAACCGGTAGAATCGGAGTTTATTGTATCAACATCTGTTGTTGGTTCTGTTAACGGCACTAAACGTACCAGGTGGAATAACTAATTTACAGGTACCGCTCCTTTAAAATATTAAGATGGTGCCGCTCATGTCCGGCTATCATATATACTAAAGCTTTTACCGAAACGGGGTAGCCACTGGCTATTCCGTTTTTTGTTAATTGGGTATCGGTTAATGCCTTTATCATGTACAGATTGGCGGTGCGCAATAGCTTAAATTCTTCAGCCAGGTCTTGTATCGATTGATTGTTGAAAGTGCTGTTATCCACATATACATCCTGGTCAAACCCCGGCAGCTCCTGATATTCGCGGGAGAAACAAAGCAGTCGATAAGAAAACACCCGCTCGGTATCGATCATGTGCCCGGCCACTTGTTTAAAGTTCCATTTACCTTCGGCATAGGCGTAATTTGCTTGCTCTTCGCTTAAGCCGGTAAACAGATCGTAGCTTTTTTGCTGCTGTGCATTTAATACTGCAAATACATCCTCATCGCCAATTAATTGCACATAGCCTGCATGCGGCGCGGCATATTCTGATGGTTGTGGTTTAGTCATCATTTTTCATTGCTTTCAATACAATCCTGAAGGTGGTACCCTTGCCAACTTCGGAGTCGCGTACAAATATTTGTCCGTTATGGTAGTTCTCTACCATACGCTTTGTAAGCGACAGCCCCAGGCCCCAGCCCCGTTTACGGGTGGTATAGCCGGGCTGAAACACGGTATCGAATTTTGAACGCGGGATACCCTTGCCGGTATCTGTCACGTCAATATATACTTGCTTTTTAACTTTGTTTTCTGATATTTCAACCTTGATGCTGCCTTTGTCCTGTATGGCATTAACGGCATTCTTCATCAGGTTTTCGAGCACCCAGTCAAACAGTGGAATGTTTAACCCAGCCCGGGCCTGCATATCGCCCGACATTTCAAACGAGATACGGTCGCTCACCCGCACCCGAAAATAGTCCATAAAATCTTTCACCACATCAAAAACCATATGGTCTTCCAGTATCGGGCGCGAGCCAATTTTCGAGAACCTGTCGGCCACTATTTCCAGCCGTTTTACATCGTTCTCCATTTCAGCTATCAACGGGTCGTTTTCGGCGTTGAACTTGTCTTTCATCAACTCAATCCATGCCATCAGCGATGAGATTGGTGTACCCAACTGGTGCGCGGTTTCTTTAGCCAAACCTACCCAAACCTGGTTCTGTTCTGATTTGCGCGACGAACTGAATGCCGTATAAGCCGTCAGTAAAAATATGGCGATAACGGAGAGCTGTATGTAAGGGAAAAATTTCAGCTGGGTAAGCAAAGCCGAATCTTTATAATAAACCAGCCATTGCGAATCGAATATGGTAAGCTTTATTGGTTCGTGCTGCTCTTTCATGTACGATAGCTCCGTTTTAAAGTAAGTGGTATCGTAAGTGAGCGCTTTATTACCTTCGGCGGCAAGGGCTTCAAAGGTTTTGGTAGTATCGAGGCCCTTGGTGTAACGGAACTCGCCCTTGTCGTCAACCACTATGGCAGGTACCGTAAGGCTGTCGCGCACGGCAAAAACGTAGTTCAGAAAATCGTTATCGTCCGATGAGAGTACTTGCCTCATGCTCAGCGCCCATACTTGCGCACGGGTTCGCTCAGATTTGGCGATGTTTTTTACCAGGTACTTGGTGTATAGCAATGAGCCGCTGGCAATAACTACCGCAAAGGCAAGCAGCAAATATTTCCAGCGCCGTTTCTGTTGATATGGATTCATATAATAACCTGCCCAAAGTACTAATAAAGTAGGAAAGTGCGAATTTTTTACATTTAACGTTGGGAGAGGGTATTGATTGTATGGGTTTTTATTTAACCACAAAGTACACAGAGGGAAAAACACGGAGTTACACAGAGATTGTTGTATTTAGGTGATTGGGAAGAAACTCAAAAAGCTCTGCGCAAAAACTCAGCTAACTCCGCGGTAAAACAAACCTCAAAGTAAATCTCTGTGTAACTCCGTGTTTTTCCCTCTGTGTACTTTGTGGTTAAAAACTGTCCAACTTCTTTTTAACCGCAGAGAGCCCAGACGTTTTCTATAGCCGGCTTTCTCCTTTTAGCTTTTACCTTTCAGCCTTCTCCTCATATCTGTATCATCTTTTACATCTCCCCGGGATGTATTTTTTAACTTACTTACTAAAAACTATCTTTGCGGCACAATGGCAGACAAAAAAGTTAGAGTAAGATTTGCACCCAGTCCAACGGGTGGCTTGCATTTGGGAGGTGTACGTACCGTATTGTTCAATTATCTTTTCGCTAAAAAACATAATGGCGAATTTATATTGCGTATTGAGGATACCGACCAAACCCGCTACGTAGAAGGTGCCGAGCAATATATATTGGATTGTTTGGCATGGTGCGGTTTAACACCCGATGAAAGTCCGGTTGTTGGCGGCCCTTATGCCCCATACCGCCAAAGCGAGCGCAAGCCCCTTTACCGCGAGTATGCCGAAAAACTGGTAGCGCAAGGCCATGCCTATTACGCTTTTGACACTACTGAAGAGCTGGATCAGAAACGTAAGGATGTACCCAACTTTCAGTATGGCCATGGCCACCGTTATGATATGCGGAACTCACTGAACCTGCCATTGCACGAGGTAGAACAATTACTACATGACGGCACCCCGCATGTTATCCGCATAAAAATGCCCGAGGACGATACCATTAACTTTAATGATATGGTGCGTGGCTATGTAAGCTTTGAAACCAACCAGGTTGACGATAAAGTATTACTTAAGGCCGACGGCATGCCTACTTACCATTTGGCCGTAGTGGTTGATGATTATTTGATGAAGATAACCCATGCTTTCCGTGGCGAGGAGTGGTTGCCATCGGCACCGGTACACTTGCTGCTGTGGGAGTATTTGGGTTGGAAGGATGAAATGCCTAAATGGGCGCATTTGCCTTTAATATTAAAACCCGATGGCCACGGCAAGCTAAGCAAACGCGATGGCGCACGCCTGGGTTTCCCGGTATATGCCATGAACTGGCTGGATAATAAAACCGGCGAACTTACACCGGGTTTCCGTGAGCTGGGCTTTTTGCCTGAGGCTTTCCTGAACCTGTTGGCCACTTTAGGCTGGAACGATGGTACTGATCAGGAGATTTTTACGCTGGATGAGCTGATAGCGAAGTTTTCGATAGAACGCGTAAGCAAAGCCGGGGCGAAATTCGATTTTGAAAAAGCCAAGTGGTTCAACGCCGAGTGGATAAAGCGCGAAGGAATTGAAAGCCTGAAAGATAAAGTAAAGCAGGTGTTTGAAGATAAGGGCATCGCTGTTACTAACGAAGATTACCTGCTATCGGTAATTAAACTGGTGAAAGACCGTGCTGTGTTATTAACCGACTTTTATGCCCAGGGCGCTTACTTTTTTGAGCAACCTAATGAGTACGATCTTAACGCGGTAAAACCCAAATGGACCGACGGTAAAACCGAATTCTTTAAAGCACTGGCAGATAAGTATGCCGGTTCAGCAACTTGGGAAGCTGCCGATTTAGAAACCACCTTTAAAGCGCTTACCGAAGAAAAAGGCTTTAAAATTGGCGATGTAATGCTGCCTTTCCGTATTATGCTGGTAGGGGGCAAATTTGGTCCGCATGTGTTTGATATTGCCGCGCTATTGGGCAAGGATGAAACATTGGCAAGAATTGAAAAGGCTTTGGAAGCGTTTACCGCTTAAAAAGACCCATACTATATTTAACGGCCGGACAGATCTTCTGTTCGGCCGTTTTTTGTTTATTGATATGGGTAAAACAAAAACAGCCCCGGTCTGATTCAGACCGGGGCTGTTAAAAATAGTATTATACCAGTTTTTTGTACCTGATGCGTTTTGGTGCTACATCACCTAAACGTTTTTTACGGTTTTCTTCGTAATCAGAGTAGTTACCCTCAAAGAAGTAAACTTGTGAGTTGCCTTCAAAAGCCAGTATGTGTGTACAGATACGGTCGAGGAACCAACGGTCGTGACTGATCACCACTGCGCAGCCGCCGAAGTTTTCCAGGGCCTCTTCTAATGAACGCAGCGTGTTTACGTCGATATCGTTGGTAGGCTCATCCAGCAATAATACGTTCGAGCCTTTTTTCAGCGTGATGGATAAGTGGACACGGTTACGCTCACCACCCGATAGCACACCTACCTTTTTTTGCTGATCGGCGCCGTTAAAGTTAAAGCGCGATACATAGGCACGTGAGTTAATGGGGCGGTTGCCCACCATAATGGTTTCGAGGCCGCCGGTTACGTTTTCCCAAACAGATTTGTTAGGGTCAAGGTCGTCGTGCATTTGGTCAACATAACCTAAGGCTACCGTTTCACCCACACGAAAAGTACCTGCATCAGGTTGTTCCTGCCCTGTAATGAGGCGGAAAAGTGTGGTTTTACCTGCACCATTGGGGCCAATAATACCCACAATGCCCGCGGGTGGCAGGCTAAAGCTCAGGTTATCAAATAATAATTTATCGCCATAGCTTTTTGTTACGTTGGTAGCCTCAATTACCACATTACCTAAACGCGGACCCGGCGGAATGAACAGCTCCAGTTTTTCTTCCCTGTCTTTAGTTTCTTCAGATGCCAGTTTTTCATAGTTCGATAAACGGGCCTTGCCTTTAGCCTGGCGTGCTTTCGGGGCCATGCGCACCCATTCCAGCTCGCGCTCCAAAGTTTTTTGGCGTTTGCTTTCGGTTTTTTCTTCCTGGGCAAGGCGTTTGGCTTTCTGATCCAGCCATGATGAATAGTTGCCTTTCCACGGAATACCCTCGCCGCGGTCAAGCTCCAGGATCCAGCCGGCTACGTTGTCAAGGAAGTAGCGGTCGTGCGTTACGGCAATTACGGTACCTTTATATTGTTGTAAATGCTGCTCCAGCCAGTCGATAGACTCGGCATCCAGGTGGTTGGTAGGCTCATCAAGCAGTAAAACATCGGGCTCCTGCAACAATAAGCGGCATAATGCCACACGGCGGCGCTCACCACCTGACAGTACCGCAATTTTGGTGTCAGGTTCCGGGCAACGCAGCGCGTCCATGGCACGTTCCAGCTTGGTATCAAGCTCCCATGCGTTCACGGCATCTATCTTGTCCTGTAACTCGCCCTGGCGGTTCATCAGCTTATCCATGGCATCGGCATCGCTGTAGTACTCTTCCAGTCCGAATTTCTCGTTAATGTCTTCGTACTCTTTTAATATAGCGGTTATTTCGGCCACGCCTTCTTCCACCACTTCGCGCACGGTTTTTTCAGGGTCCAGCTCGGGCTCCTGGCTTAGGTAGCCTACCGAGTAACCCGGCGAAAATATAACCTCGCCAATGTTAGTTTTATCAATACCGGCTATAATTTTTAACAGGGATGATTTACCCGAACCGTTCAAACCGATAACGCCGATTTTAGCGCCGTAGAAGAAAGACAGGTAAATATTCTTTAAAACAGTTTTTTGCGGAGGGTAGATCTTACTAACCCCAGCCATTGAAAATATGATTTTTTCGTCTGCCATAAGTATCAAAATAAAAAGATGTCAAATATGAGTGGAAATTATGCCTTTAGCAAATCAGTTTGGTATGATTTTGCGTATATCTTAATAACAGTTGTTAATGTGTCGTGTGCCGTTCTGTCATAAATAGTGACGAAATTGCCTTTGTTGCCATTTAAACAAAAAATATAGTGCGCTGTGTTAAACTTTTTAACAATTGCCGCATCAAATTATTGTATTTCAATGCTTTTGTAAAAAAGAATAAAAAAAACGGTGTTTTATTGTTATATAATTGTTCTGTTTGCTTAAAATTAATAGATTGCAATATCATAACAGTGTCTGTTTTTATATAGCGAAAATTATTGGCAATGTTGTTGATAAATGTTGCACAGTACGTTTTTAACTATTAAAAATTGAATTAATAAATTAGGGACGTTCTTAATCAGAAAGGTATTATATGGAAGCTAAATTTTCGCCACGCGTTAAAGATGTTATATCGTATAGCAGGGAAGAGGCATTGCGCCTTGGGCATGATTATATTGGTACCGAACATCTTTTATTAGGATTGATACGCGACGGTGACGGTGTTGCAATTAAGTTGCTGAAGGGATTTAGCGTTGATACCGCTAAATTGCGCCGTGCCGTTGAAGATGCTGTTAAAGGAACAACAGGAACTAACGTAAATATTGGCAGCATCCCGCTGACCAAACAAGCTGAAAAAGTATTAAAGATCACTTATCTTGAAGCTAAGATATTTAAAAGCGATGTTATAGGAACCGAGCACCTGCTGCTTTCTATACTTCGTGATGAAGATAATATTGCCTCGCAGATACTATCGCAGTTCAACGTGAACTACGAGGTGTTTAAAGCAGAGGTGGAAGCCCACAAAAATGATGTAACCGACGAGATGCCTGGTTCATCAACAGGAGGTGAGGATGATTTTAAAGAAGAAGAATCATTCAGCCAGCCTAAAAAAGTATCAGACATTAAATCAAAAACCCCGGTACTTGACAATTTTGGCCGCGATTTAACCAAAGCCGCCGAAGATGGCCGCTTGGACCCGATCGTTGGTCGTGAAAAAGAGATTGAAAGGGTATCGCAGATATTATCGCGCCGTAAAAAGAACAACCCTATTTTGATAGGTGAGCCGGGCGTAGGTAAATCTGCCATTGCCGAGGGTTTGGCATTACGCATAGTGCAGCGTAAGGTATCGCGCGTATTGTTCAACAAACGTGTAGTTACTTTAGATCTGGCCTCATTGGTTGCAGGTACTAAATACCGCGGTCAGTTTGAGGAGCGCATGAAAGCGGTAATGAACGAACTGGAAAAATCGCCCGATGTAATTTTATTTATCGACGAGATCCACACTATTGTTGGTGCAGGCGGCGCTTCAGGCTCGCTCGATGCATCAAACATGTTTAAACCGGCCTTAGCCCGCGGAGAGATCCAGTGCATTGGCGCCACTACATTAGATGAGTACCGCCAGTACATTGAAAAAGACGGCGCTTTAGACCGTCGTTTCCAAAAGGTAATGGTTGAACCGGCTACACCGGATGAAACTGTTGAAATTTTAAACAGGATTAAAGAGAAATACGAAGAACACCACGGTGTTACGTATACTCCGGAAGCAATTTTGGCCTGTGTTAACTTAACAACACGTTACATTACTGATCGCTTTTTACCGGATAAAGCTATCGACGCTTTAGACGAATCGGGCTCACGTGTTCACCTGACCAATATTCACGTGCCTCAAAACATATTGGATATTGAGCAAAAGATTGAGCAGATAAAAATTGAAAAGAACAAGGTAGTACGCAGCCAGAAGTATGAAGAAGCCGCTAAGCTTCGCGATACCGAAAAGCACCTGCTGGAAGAGCTTGAACAGGCAAAATCAGCATGGGAAGCCGAAACCAAATCAAAACGTTATACTGTAACGGAAGATAATGTTGCCGAAGTAGTATCAATGATGACCGGTATCCCGGTACAAAGAGTTGGCCAGGCCGATAGCGTTAAGCTGTTGCAAATGGGCGATACCATATCAAGCAAGATCATTGGGCAGGAAGATGCTATTAAAAAGCTGACACGTGCTATACAACGTACCCGTGCCGGTTTGAAAGATCCTAAAAAACCAATAGGTTCGTTCATATTCCTGGGCCCTACAGGTGTTGGTAAAACCGAGCTGGCCAAAGAGCTTGCCCGTTTTATGTTCGACACTGAAGACGCGCTGATACAAATTGATATGAGCGAGTACATGGAGAAATTCGCGGTATCACGTTTAGTGGGAGCGCCTCCGGGCTACGTAGGTTACGAAGAAGGCGGACAACTGACCGAGAAAGTACGTCGTAAACCTTACGCGGTAGTATTGCTTGATGAAATTGAAAAAGCTCACCCCGATGTATTCAACATACTGTTACAGGTATTGGATGAAGGCCAGCTGACCGATTCGTTAGGCCGCAAGGTTGACTTTAGGAACACCATCATCATCATGACCTCGAACATTGGCGCACGCCAGTTGAAAGACTTCGGACAAGGTGTTGGTTTCACTACAGCAGCCAAAACTACACAGGCCGACGCACACTCAAGAGGTGTGATAGAGAACGCGCTTAAACGTGCCTTCGCTCCTGAGTTTTTGAACCGTATTGATGATGTGATCGTGTTTAACTCATTGGGTAAAGACGAGATCTTCAAGATCATAGATATCGAGCTGGCTTACCTGTTCAGCAGGGTTAACGGTTTAGGTTACAAAATTGAACTTACCGAAAACGCTAAAGAGTTCATAGCCGAAAAAGGTTACGACTCTCAGTTCGGTGCCCGTCCGCTTAAACGTGCCATTCAGAAATATCTGGAAGATCCGATTGCTGAAGAGATACTGAAAGGCGAGCTTCATGAAGGTGATACCATGCAGGTAGACTACAACAAAGAGCTCGACCAGATCGTTATCCTCGACAGAAAAGGTGAAGACAAAACACCTGAAGAAGAAGAACAAAAATAAGTTAACACACTTATAAACATAAATGCCCTGCGTAATGCGGGGCATTTTTTGTTTAGGGCAATAATTAACTGTCATCCTGAGCGAAGGATCTTCTTTACCTTGCGGGTGAGCGATTAGATGCTTCGTGCCTCAGCATGACAGTGTTTAAAGGAGGTTCCCCCGTCAGCAAACAGCTTCGGGTGAAAACGGGCAGAACTGTGGAGGCCTCGAGCGCAAAGGCGGGCATAGGAACTTGTTGCATGCGGGCAGGAAATGAGCGGCGGGGCAAAAGTTCCAGCCCAAGTTCTGCACGGTTTGCAGGGAAATGGTTTGTGCGGTAAAGAAGCCTTTTGCTGGACGAGCCTTTTGTTACTTTTGGGCTCAAAAGTAATGGGGCACTGCGCCCAAGAGCAGGCTAACGTTAATAACACCACAGACCTAACCTAAGTAGAGATTGCTTCGTGCCTCGCAATGACGATAGTTGAGAATAAGACGAAGACAATGCGATGTACTTCGCAATGACGCGAGTTGGATAATTAATCCCTTACTTCCCCGGCTGATAATCTACCGGCAACAAATCTGCAACCCGCAACCTTGTCCAGTATCCCGAAAAAGTAAGGCTTTTAGAGCTGTTTAGCATCCCATTGGTATCAAATGTAGCGTAAGATTTATCGAAGCTGATAATGGTGGCTTGTTTATTAGTACTAAAACTGCCGTTAAAGAAATCGTAAATAGCACGTTCATCTTTCCGGTTATTATATATCACGAACAGCAGATCCTTGGGTTGTATATTCAGGCGGATAGCATACAAGCCTTTTCTATCGGTATTGGTAATATAATCAAGCGGCGATAGTTCTGCTTTATCAAGCCTTAAAACAGGTATACCATCCCGTTTTTTGATATAGTATTGTAAAGAATCATTCAGTTTTACAGGGCGACCGTCTATCACCTTTTGCGAGAGGTAATCTATCCGGCTCTTGATAAAAGCGGTGTCTTCGGTGCCGTCGTTTACTTCGCGCTTGATGCGGTAAACTGTAAATCCCTCATCGGGTATAATGTTACCTATTGCTGAGCGGAAAAAATGCCTCGCCGAACCTTTGTAGGCATTTAAGCGGTTACGCTGCCAACGGCTTTCGTCTTTGGGTTTGCCTTTCAATTTTTCAAACAGGAAATCGCCTTCGTAGCTTGTTTTGCCGGAGCCGTCATTGTCTGCATATTCAAAATCTTTAAGCAGGTATTTTACTTTATAACCCAGGGCTTTGTTTTCTATCTCCAAAAAATCATTGGCAGTGGCAGTAAGTACATTAGTGATTTTATCAAAATAAAAGTTCACTACTTCGGGGTTCACTATGCGCGATTGGCGGGCATTATCATATTTGCCTAAAAACTGCTCGGTGAAAATCTTAACATATTTATCGCGGTTAGGATCAATCCTGATCACGACATCCTGCAATACGGTGGTTTTAGGGATGAGTTTGATGTCGGCAATGGTTACGCTCTTATCAATTAGTATCTCTTGGTTATAAGTTTCAAAACCTATTGCCGAAACAGCCAGCGTATACTGCCCCGGCAGTGCATTGTTTAAGGTAAAGGTACCATCGGCATTGCTTTTAGTACCCACGGTAGTTTTGCTCAGGAACACGCTGGCATCTGCAAACGGCGAACCATCCGTAGCATTAACAATTTTACCGCTGATGCTGTATTGTGCAAAGCAGCATACCGGTAACAGGAATAACAGGAGCAATAGGTTTATCCGCATAATTTAGGGTTGTTTATCGGGCCAATAATCGGCAGGTAAAAGCTCGCCAATACGCGAGTCGCTCCATTCGCCCGAAAATACGATACTACCCGAACTGGCAACTATGCCGTTATCATCAAATAAAGCATAAGGCTTGCTAAATATAATAAACGTGGCAGATTTGTCTATAGTAAACGAGGTATTCACAAAATAGTAAGTGTTTTTGAGCACAGTTTTTTTGGTGTACATTACAAACATAAGGTGTGTAAGCAGGTCATCGAATCGCAAGGCATATAAGCCCGGCTGATCAGTCTTACTGAATATATCGGCGCGTTCCAATTTCGGCTGAACTAATTTTAATCTCTCATTGCCCGGTTTACCGAAGCTGGTGCTTGATATATCAGCATCAGTAATGTTCTTTAGCCTTAAGGTATCCTTATCAATCAATCTTTTAATGAGCAATTTATTAGGCAGTAACGACCAGCCTTCACGCGTAACCTTAAACACATAAAACTTTTCCTTTTTTAAATTATTGGCAATAAGCGAGCGGAAGAAATGCTTAGGCGAGCCATTATACGCCTCCTTTCGGTTTTCTTCCCATTCCTTTTCGGCTTTTGCATCGCCGGTTAATTTCTCAAATACGTGCTCGCCGGTATACGAAGTTTGTCCGTACGATTCATTGGTAGAGAAATATTTTAGCAGGTATTTGATCTTATAACCAAGGGCCTTATTCTCTAACTCTATAAAGTCATCGGCATAGGCATAAAGCACATTGGCAGCCTGGTCAAAATCAAACCTTAATACTTCCGGATTCAGTATTTTACATTGCAACGCGTTGCCCTTGCTGCCAAGAAATTGCTTGGTGAACATCGCCAGGTATTTATTACGATTCGGGTCGAGCTTTATAGTTACATCCTGTAAAACAGTAGTTTTGGTAACCAGCTTAATATTGTTAACAGCGATGTTTTTGTTTACCATTATCTCCTGCTGGTACTTTTCAAACCCTACTGCCGATACTATGAGCGTGTATTTGCCCGGCATAACATTGTTTAAGGTAAAGCTACCATCATCATTACTTTTGGTGCCCACGGTGGTATTACTTAATAGCACACTGGCATCCGGGAAGGCCGTATTATCGGTAGCGTTTACTATTTTACCGCTGATGCTGTATTGGGCCAGGCAGCCGAGAGGTAACAGGTATAAAAATATCAGGAATATCGTTCTCATAGGTTTGGTTTTGGGTTATTCATTTGGCCAGTAATCTACCGGCAGCAGGTCGGCCACGCGGGTTACGCTCCAATCGCCGGAGTAGGCGATACTGCCCGCGCTGGTGATAATGCCGTTGCTATCGAACAAGGCATAAGGCTTGGTAAATGCTACAAAGGTGGTTGGCCGGTCAATCAGGAACCGGCGACGGTTCACAAATTCGTAAGCGCTGTTCATGGTAAGTTTTTTGGTGTATATCACAAACATGATATTTTTCAGCAGATCATCAAAACGGAGCGCGTATATCCCGGGCTGATCTGTCGGGCTGTATATTTCTTTTGCTGTCAACTGCGGATCGATGATGCGCAATTTCTCCATCGGCGGGTTCTTTTTATTGTACTTCACGGTGTCTTTCTTCACCACTACCCGGTAACTGTTGGTATCATCTTTTACGCGGATGAGCGAATCGTTAACGATCAAACTTTTAACAAAGTTGGTATCCACAAATAAGGGTTTATGTTCGCGCACTACTTTATAAACCGTAAAGCCGTCTTTTTTATAACTATTGGCAATCAGCGAGCGGAAGAAATGCTTGGGCGAACCCAAATAGGCTTCCTTACGGTGTTTCTCCCAGCGGTGATCTTCGGATGAAGTGCCCTGCATCTTTTCAAACTTATACTCGCCGGTGTATGATACCAATCCGGTTTTCAATTGCAGCGAAAATACCTTTAACAAGTACTTGATGTTGTAACCCAACGCTTTGTTCTCTATTTGGATATAGTCGTCTGCCGATGCGGTGAGCACGCTGTCCTTATCTATCTTTAAACTGACTACCTCGGGGTTGAGTATTTTGGTTTCTTTGGCGTTTTCGCTCCAGCCTAAAAGTTCCTGGGTGAATAGCTTAAGCCGTTTCTCGCGGGCGGCATCAAATTTAATGGTAACATCCTGTAATACGGTGCTTTTGGGCAGCAATTTTACATCGCGCAGGCTGAAATTCCTGTCGAGCATGATCTCCTCGGTGTGGCTTTCGAAACCAACGGCCGATACCACCAGGGTGTATTTTCCGGGCTTTACATCATTAATAAAAAATGAACCGTCAACATTGCTGCGGGCACCTATAGTGGTATTGCTCAGGAACACACTGGCATCAGGAAAAGGGCTATTATCTACCGCGTTATATACCTTACCTGAGATATTATATTGGGCAAAGCAGCATACAGGAAAGAACAATATTAACGTTAATAATATCCTGAGGGACATAAATAAGGTATTGGTTAGTATAATTAATGTTAAAAGTAATTAAACCTTTCCTTATTTAGTTGTTCTTATAAATATAAAAAACATGTATTATGAAAAAAATATTAACTCTCGTTTTGTTACTAAGTGTGGGCTTGTTAGCCTCATCATGCCGTAAAGAAATCACCCAAATTGTTCAGCCAAATAAAACTGTATTGTTTAACCTTGATAAGTGGGAACGTAATTCATCTACCGGTATTTACTATGTAACCTATAGCACTCCTGAAATTGATAATTATTTTAACGATAACGGCGCGGTACTGGTTTATTTTTCAAGAGGTGATAATGGTGTTTACGAACAAATACCACAAACTTACGAAGGTGTTTCATACAGCTATACCCACAAGGCAGGTAGCATTGAAATTGATGCTGAAGACTCTGATGGTAACCCGCTTACCAGCGCCCCGCCAACAGGTTTAATTAAGGCAGTATTTGTTGATTCACAACAGTAATCAATAACGTTAATAAATGCAAAAAAAAAGCCATCCGTACACCGGATGGCTTTTTGCATTTATGTGGAATATGATTATTCTTTTTCCATTTGTTCGATAACCGCCTGGGTAACCCCGGTTGATGAAAAACCACCATCGTGGAAGAGGTTTTGCATAGTAACCATTTTGGTAAGGTCAGAGAACAGGGAAACGATATAGTCTGCACAGGCATCAGCAGTGGCATTACCCAGCGGACTCATTTTTTCGGCATAATCAATAAAGCCATTGAAGCCCTTAATGCCCGAACCTGCGGTAGTGCGGGTTGGCGATTGGGAGATGGTATTGATACGCACGTTCTTTTTAACACCGTAGTGGTAGCCAAAATTACGGGCAATGCTTTCCAGCATAGCTTTACCATCGGCCATATCATTATAATCAGGGAATATGCGTTGAGCAGCAATGTAGGTTAAAGCCACAACTGATCCCCATTCGTTAATAGCATCATGCTTTAAAGCGATCTTTAATACGCGGTGTAAGCTGATGGCTGATATATCTAAACCTTTGTGGGTAAAATCGTAGTTATTTTCGGTATAGTGAATGCCTTTACGTACGTTGATACTCATGCCGATAGAGTGCAGCACAAAATCAACACCACCGCCAAAATGCTCTTTTGATTTGATGAACAGGTTTTCAATATCCTCTTCGCTGGTAACATCAGCCGGAATAACCGGTGCACCAATTTCTTCGGCCAGTTTATTGATGGCACCCATACGTAATGCGATCGGCGCATTGGTTAATACAATTTCGGCACCTTCTGCTTTGCAGTGCTGGGCAGTTTTCCAGGCGATCGAATTTTCATCCAACGCGCCAAATATGATCCCTTTTTTGCCTTTTAATAAATTATAAGCCATTTTGTTAGTTTTTAAAAGTGCGGTAAAGTTAGAATTATTTTTTTATTAGTTATCGGGTTCGGGTAATGAGGTTTTTTGTGAGTTTCGGGGCTTCAGGTTCGGGGTTCCGGGTTTGGTTGAGCAAGGATAAAGATCCTTTTTATATACTGTTATGTTGAGTTTTAAAAATACGGGAAACTGTGCTTCTCTGCTTCTACATATTCCGCCGGTACTGCCCACCAACCTCGTATAGCGCATTTGATATTTGCCCGAGCGAGCAGTATTTACACACTTCCATTAGCTTTGCAAAGATATTATCGCCATTGATGGCTGCTGTTTGTAAATCGCTTAATAACTCCGCAGCTCGATGCTGGTTGCGTTGTTGAAATGCTTGCAGGTTAGTTATCTGCTGTTGCTTTTCGTCTTCGGTAGCGCGTATCACCTCGCCGGGTGTAATGGTTGGCGAACCTTTTTTATCGAGGAAAGTATTTACGCCGACAATAGGGTAATCGCCATTGTGTTTGAGGGTTTCGTAGTACAACGACTCCTCTTGTATTTTGCTGCGCTGATACATGGTTTCCATGGCGCCCAGTACACCGCCCCGTTCGTTGATGTTTTTAAATTCAATCATTACTGCTTCTTCTACCAAGTCGGTCAGCTCTTCAATAATGAAAGCGCCCTGCAAGGGATTCTCATTTTTGGCCAAACCAAGTTCGCGGTTAATAATGAGTTGGATAGCCATCGCCCTGCGTACCGATTCTTCCGTTGGCGTGGTAATAGCCTCGTCGTACGCGTTGGTATGCAGCGAATTGCAGTTATCGTATATAGCGTACAGAGCTTGAAGCGTGGTGCGGATATCGTTAAAATCTATCTCTTGGGCGTGTAATGATCGTCCGCTGGTTTGAATATGGTATTTCAGCTTTTGCGAACGCTCGTTCCCCTTATACTTATTTTTAATGGCTTTCGCCCATATACGCCGGGCCACTCTGCCTATCACCGAATATTCAGGATCGATACCATTGCTAAAAAAGAACGACAGGTTAGGCGCGAAATCATCAATATGCATGCCCCTGCTCAGGTAATACTCCACATAAGTAAACCCGTTGGAGAGTGTAAAAGCCAGCTGCGTAACCGGGTTTGCACCAGCCTCGGCAATATGATACCCCGAAATAGATACCGAATAAAAGTTGCGCACCTTGCTATCAATAAAGTAAGCCTGTATATCGCCCATCATCCGCAAAGCGAACTCGGTAGAAAATATGCAGGTGTTTTGCGCCTGATCTTCCTTCAAAATATCAGCCTGAACGGTGCCGCGTACGGTAGCCAGGGTATAGGTCTTTATCTTTTCGTAAACATCGGCAGGCAAAACCATATCGCCTGTTAAACCAAGCAGCATCAGGCCGAGGCCGTTGTTACCGGGCGGAAGGGTGGTTGGTTTAGCCTCACCTAAATCCTCTCCAAGGGAGAGGACTTTATCTTGCACGTTCTTTATCCCCTCTCCCCTGGAGAGGGCCGGGGCGAGGCCCCCATAACCAGGCCTTGCCAACCCTCTATCATCATATAATTCCTTAAACTTAGCTTCCACCAAATGCTCAAGCTGGTGTTCTGCAATATATTTTTCGCATTGCTGATCGATAGCAGCGTTCATGAAAAAGCCGAGCAGCATTGGCGCAGGGCCGTTGATCGTCATGGATACGGAGGTGGATGGATGACACAGGTCAAACCCCGAGTACAATTTTTTGGCATCATCCAGCGTGGCTATGCTTACCCCCGCATTGCCAATTTTGCCGTAGATGTCGGGGCGGATATGCGGATCTTCGCCGTAGAGCGTAACCGAATCAAAAGCGGTAGACAACCGGTGCGCAGGTTGCCCGAGCGACACATAATGAAAACGCTTATTAGTACGTTCCGGCCCGCCCTCACCGGCAAACATGCGGGTTGGGTCTTCCCCTTCCCGCTTTAGCGGAAACACCCCGGCGGTGTAAGGAAACTCGCCCGGTACATTTTCGGTAAGTAGCCAGCGCAAAATATCACCCCAGGGTTCATACCGGGGCAAAGCTATTTTAGGGATCTGTAATTGCGACAACGAAGTATAAAACAACGGCTGCTTGATCTCTTTATCACGCACTTTATAAATAAAGTTTTCCGCCTTGTATTTAGCCATAGTGTCGGGCCATCCGCTTAACAAACGTTTACAATCCGGATGAAGACGGGTTTCTAAATTTTTATAAAGCGATTGCAATGCCTCACCTAAATCCTCTCCAAGGGAGAGGACTTTGTCTTGTTGGGTGCTTACCCCCTCTCCCCTGGAGAGGGCCGGGGTGAGGCCCCGTGTAATATTCAACCCATACATTTGCTGTGCTATAGTACATTGCTCATCCACCCAATCGGCATAAGCTGTTCTACTCTCGGCTATCTCGGCAAGGTAACGTGTGCGTTCGGGCGGAATGATGTATGCCTTCCCTGTATTTGAAGCGGCGTAGGGCGTTTTATCACCATCCTTCCCAAAAAGGTCAGCGCCTGTTTTTATTTTGATAGCATTTATAATAGCGGTGAACAAGCTATTCATACCCACATCGTTAAATTGCGAAGCCATGGTGCCATACACCGGCAGGTCTTCGTCTTTAGCGGTAAATAGCTGGTGATTGCGTTTATATTGTTTGCGCACATCGCGTATGGCATCGAGCGCGCCACGTTTATCAAATTTATTGAGGGCTACAATGTCGGCAAAATCAAGCATGTCTATTTTTTCCAGCTGGGTAGCCGCGCCAAATTCGGGCGTCATTACATAGAGCGATACATCACAATGATCGGTAATCATGGTGTCTGACTGCCCTATGCCCGATGTTTCTACGATAATGAGATTGAAGCCCGCCGCCCGGCAAATATCTATCGATTCCTGCACGTGACCCGACAAAGCCAAATTAGCCTGCCTCGTAGCCAGCGACCGCATATATACCCGCGGATTATTAATAGCATTCATCCGGATACGGTCGCCCAGTAAAGCCCCGCCTGTTTTGCGTTTAGATGGGTCGACAGAAATAATGGCCAGAGTTTTATCAGTATGCCGCAAAAAACGGCGTACAAATTCATCAATCAGCGACGACTTGCCTGCTCCGCCTGTCCCGGTAATACCTAACACCGGCGTGTGATTAATGCTCTTGCCTTTTGAAAGTGTTTGGGCGTCACTCTTTCCACTCTCTGCCAGCGTGATTAAGGCGGCAATCGAGCCAGCGTCTTTTTTGGGCAGATGTTTTAGCTCGCCATTTAGACTGATGCGCGTAGCGAAATCGCATTGCTCCAACATGTTATTGATCATGCCCTGCAAACCCATGGTGCGTCCATCATCGGGCGAGTAAATTTTACTGATGCCGTAGGCCTGCAAGTCTGCAATTTCGTGCGGAAGAATAACCCCGCCACCACCACCGAATAATTTGATATGCCCTGCACCGCGTTGTTGCAGCAGATCGTACATGTACTTAAAATATTCGATATGGCCGCCCTGGTACGATGTAATGGCGATACCCTGTACATCCTCTTGTATAGCGCAGTTCACCACCTCATCAACCGAGCGGTTATGTCCCAGGTGAATTACTTCCGCCCCCGATGCCTGCAAGATGCGCCGCATAATGTTGATGGTGGCATCGTGCCCGTCGAACAACGCAGCAGCAGTTACAAAACGAATTTTGTTTTTGGAAATATATGGAGCAATGCTTTCCATACAGCGAATAATTGGTTACTCAAATTTAACCAAAATATTCCGGTATTATCAGGTTCGAGGTTTCAGGTTCCGGGGGCGAGTGGTATTGCTAATTGTACTCAATCACACACGCTTTAGAAACTCGAACCAGGAGCCTTAATTAATATTAATGGATCGGTCCCGGTTTGGCGGTATCTGATACCGTGGTATCGGCCGGGTTAACCTTTACCGGGGTATCCGTCGCCGCGGGTGTATTTGTTGTAGAAGTAGTTGGTGTGTCGATCTTTGGGCTGTCGGTGGCAACCGATGTATCTCCGGCGTTACTGTCGGGAGCGCCGCCGCATGCCGCCAGTGCTAACGTAGCGCATAAACAGGCTGTTAAAAGTTTGTGTTTCATGGCGATGTGTTTTTGATTCAAACACACGTGTTGCCTTAATGGTTTGGATTATTTGTGTGTGCTACCCATCTTACAGTAATTCAATAGATGGATCCCAGAATACGGTTTTGAAGTTCTGTACCTTGTTGTCTTCTACAACTATACCCTCGCTGGCCAGCATCTGTTCCATAAGGTCGAACGTTGGGAAATGGAATTTGCCCGTAAGCAAACCCTGGCTGTTCACTACCCGGTGTGCCGGTACAGGGGGCTGTGCACCGCCTGCTGCCCCCATGGCGTAACCTACCACGCGTGCCGATCTTTTTGAACCCAGGAAATGGCCTATGGCACCATAAGAGGTAACCCGCCCGGCAGGAATTTGCCGAACCACTTCATATACCCGTTCAAAAAAATTATCGTCGGCCATGGGTTTTATTCAAATGAAAATTTGATGTAGTTGATGTTTTTATTATGCTGAAGATACTTCTTTTCGTAATAAGTTTTAATAGATAATACTTCATCTGCAAACTCCGAATGGTAAAGGTCTTCCGTTTTGATATGCGCTTTTAAGCCTTGTTCTTCAACTTGTTCGGCGGTGTAGGCATAAAAACCATCGTTATCGGTTTTAAGATTGATGCAGCCGCCCGGTTTAAGTATTTGCTTGTACATGTTTAAAAAACGCGGTGAGGTAAGGCGTTTCTTTTCGCGGCTTATCTGCGGTTGCGGGTCGGGGAAGGTGATCCATATTTCGTCAATTTCGCCCTTGTTAAAGTACTCGATAATGGTTTCTATCTGTATACGTAAAAAGGCTACGTTATCAACGCCTTCTTCCAACGCGGTTTTAGCGCCGCGCCATATACGGTTACCTTTATAATCAACCCCAATAAAGTTTTTTTCGGGAAACAATTGGGCAAGGTTAACAGAATATTCGCCTTTACCACAGGCCAGTTCAAGCACAACAGGGTTACTGTTCTTAAAGAAATTTGCAGCCCACTGGCCTTTTAATACTTTGCCGGCTTCCAGCTCAAACACATTGCTAAAGGTAGCTATCTCGGCAAAACGCCTCAGTTTATCTTTTCCCACTTAAATATAATAAAGTGCAAAAATAACTTTTATGTTAAGCCCGGCGAAAAATGGCGTAAAATTTTATGCTTAGTAGGTTTCGCTTAGCGGCGGTATCCTTGGGTCGGGCTCGGGTTCTTGTTTCTTTTTACCGAGATGGATATTACCCACCAACGATTTCAGCTTGCCCCAAACACCGGTTACGGTATCTTCATTAACATAGGCCGATGCTTTTTGCGACAGCACCCCCACCAATGCTTTTACCAGGAAGTTTGATTTACGGAAGAAGGTTTTATTAAGCAATACAGGCAATACAAAACGCGATATCAAGCCTACAAAATCCTGCTTAAAAAAGCCCGCGCTCTTAATGCCGTCGGCAGTTGCGGATTTTGGGAACAGGGTTAACGCGGTGGCAAACAGCGCCGAAGGACTGCTGAAGCGTTGTTTTAATAATGCCGCCTGCTGCGTTTCAGCAAGTTCAAGCCTTGATATCTCGCTGCGAAGGTCGTCGATACTTTTGATGGTGATACTTGTCATTGCCGGTTATTTAAAGAATTTTTTGATGAAGCCGTTCATAATTGGTCGCTCAAAACTGCGTTTGGCAGCCAGAATGATAATTACCAACAAAAGATAAAAACCTGCAACAGTACCAAAACCCTTCCAGTAAGAATGGAAAACATCAGCCAGGAACAGGGCAAGGGTGAAGCTTGCAAATAAGAAAGTCACTATTGCAATAACAACCACTATTAAATCAATAATAATACTTGATGCTATTGACGATCCTTTTTCAATAGCCTTGTATTTGGCCAGCTTAATACGCGTTTCAACGTACTCCTTAAGCTGATCAATAATGGGTTGTGTTGTATCTTTATTAGCTTCCATGTAATTTATTTACAAGCGCCGGATAACATTACCCGGCGCTTAGTTAAATTTATGTTTTAATTATGCGTGCTCAAGATCGTCCTGGTATTCTTGCTCAGCGCCTTTTATTTTAGTTTTAATGTTGTCAACAACCCTGTCTTTAAAACCAACCAGGTTATCAATTTCTGCTGCGGCGGTATCTTTGATAGAATCACCTAAGTTTTTTAATGATTCGCTCAGTTTATCGCGCGTTTCTGATCCTTTTTCAGGAGCAAACAACAACCCTAATGCCGCGCCTGCTGCTAATCCTGCCAGCAAAGCAACTACTGTTTTTGTGTTATCATTCATATCATATAAATTTTTAAGTTGAACATTTGTTTTAAAAATCGTTTAAATATCTTGCCAAACCTACGTTTTCGGCCAATTTAGCATGAATTTCTTTTTGTAATAACCCAATTTTAACATTTATAGTTTATTGGGCGGTCAAAAAAATCGCTAATTATCGGGGCCGGTGCGTATGCGGTCGAGCCGGTCGGCAGCCATGCGGTTGGTTTGATATATTTCCAGCAGCAATAAAAAGTACGATAGCAGCAGCGGCCCGAATACCAGCCCCAAAATACCGAACAGCGGCAGGCCGATAAATACGCCAATAACCGATATGATGGGATGCGTATTGGCTATCCGTTTGTTGATGATCATCCGCAATACATTATCAATATTGCCGATGAATAACACCCCGTAAGCTATGAGGATAACGCCTTTCAAACTATGCCCGTCAGACATCAGGATAATACCTGCCGGGATAGTAAGCGTAGGCGCGCCTACCACCGGTAAAAAGGAAATGAACGTACCTATCACTCCCCAAAATACAGGATCGGGTATACCGAAGATCCAGAAGCCGTTGGCCAGTAACGCGCCCTGAACTATCGAGATAATTCCCTGGCCTAATACGTTGGAGTAGGTAGAGTGCCGTAATTCGACAGCGAACTTCAGGGCATGCTGCTCACGGAAGGGCGCATACCTCAGTAAACCTGCTTCGAATTGACGCATCTGTACAAACATAAAGTACAGTAAAAAGTACATCACCAGCAGGGTGATAATAATATTGGCTGCGCTGCCCAGTATAGATGGGAACAGATCGGTAGTATAGGTGCTTAGCTTTTGCAGCGTGTTTTCGGCAAAGTGGGGCTGGTTGAGGTTTGAGCCGGCAAAGGCATCTATCTTTTTTAACCATTGCTCAATAGGGAAGGTATTGCTATTGAGACTGGCAATTTTACCGATCACCATAAAGCTTAGCAGCAGGAACGGGATGATAATTACCGTTAGCGACAGGAAGATAAGCAGCAAGGCTACAAAGGTGCCGTTCCAGCCCTTCTTTTCCACAAGGTACAGGTACAACGGCCTGAAAATGGTGAACAATACAATAGCGCCCAGTATGGCGCTGAACAGGCCGCTTAACGCGTAAACCAAAAAACAGCCCAGCAGCACAATGCTTACTAATACAATGTTATTGCGTTGCTTATAATTAAAAATCGACATGCAGGATAATTGAACGGAGGAACTATCAATTAAACAAAAAAACACTAAAAAGTTTTTTAGTGTTTAAGTATAATTCCTGTTAAAATTGGTCGTGTTTGTTATTCGCTTTTCAGCAGCTCTTCTATCTTTTTGCAACTGGCCATAATGGTGGTTACATAAAAGGTAAAATCGGGCGATGGATCGGGCACCTCATAATTTAACTGATCGAGACAAAGGTGAATATTGGATAGCTGATTGTTGATATCATGCCTTAACATCCTTAGCGAATCATTGTATTTTTCAGCAGCCTCATCCATCATTTATATACTTACTTGCCCAAATTTATGGCTTTCATTTTATTATACAAGGTTTTGCGGTCTATCTTTAAAATTTCGGCAGCCTTGGTTTTGTTAAAGTTCACCTCGCGCAGTACACGTAATATGGTTTCATATTCGGCCTCTAACGCGGCATTTTTTAAATCGTGTTTAGGGTGCTCTTTTACTTCCGGCGCTTCCGTTTGCTGGTGCTGCCCATGGTTAAAACTATGCGGATTAGGGCTGTAAGCCTCAAACGCCGGCATTTTATAGTTCGATATTTCGAGCGGTAATGCTTTCAACGGCACTTCATCACCTTCGGCAAGCAGGGCGGCACGGCGCACAATATTCTTTAACTCGCGGATGTTACCCGGCCAGCGGTAATTTAAAAAGCACTCCACCACTTCGGGCGAGAATGTGCTTACCGCGCGGCTCAACTCTTCGTTGGCTATCTTTAAAAAGTGCTCGGCCAGCAGCATAATATCGTTACCACGATCGCGCAGCGGCGGCATGTAAATACCAAACTCGTTAAAGCGGTGGTACAAATCCTCACGGAAACGCCCTTTTAAAATACTGTCCTGCAAATTCTCATTGGTCGCCACAATAATGCGCACATCCAAGTCGATCTCCTTGGTGCTGCCTATGCGTTTTACCTTACGTTCCTGCACGGTACGCAGCAGGGCTGCCTGTATATCGTATGATAGGTTACCTACCTCATCTAAAAACAGGGTACCGCCATTAGCCATTTCAAAGTGACCAATTTTGGTATACAGCGCGCCGGTAAATGAACCCTTTTCATGCCCGAAGAATTCGCTCGCGGCAAGCTCTTTGGTTAACGAACCACAATCCATTGCAATAAAGGGTTTGTTATGGCGCGGACTGCTCAGGTGGATGCTTTTGGCAACCGCCTCTTTACCCGTACCGCTTTCGCCCAATATAATAACGCTGTAGTTGGTTGGCGCTACCAGTTCTATCTGCCTAACCAGTTCTTTTGAGGGGCGGCTGGTGCCTACCACAAATTCGCCGGCTAAAACCTGCTTTTTATTTGTTTTTGATTTTTCGGGGATGGCGGCTACATCTTCATCCTCCTGCTGCAAGGCGTACTGGGTTTCAATAGCCTTGTTAATGGTGTTCAATATCTCATCAGGATACAGCGGCTTGGTGATATAATCATACGCCCCCATCTTAATAAGCTCAACAGCCATTTTAATATCCGAATAGCCGGTAATGATAATTACCCCGGTTTTAGGGTAAAGGGTTTTGATGTTCTTTAATATTTCTCGCCCATCAGTATCCTCCAAACGGTAATCGCACAAAACAAGATTAAACTCGTTGTTTTTCAAAAAATCCATCCCACTGGCACCATTCGACGCCGTTTCAACATCAAAGCCATTACGTGTCAAAAATTTCGACAACAGTAACGCAACATTAACTTCATCATCAATGATGAGTATTTTCTTCATATCGGAAAATTAGTATTACAACAGGTAAATATACGTACCCGCCCTTTATTATTATATTCTGAAAATATTAACTAAAGGTTTCAAAAAGCTAATATATGTAAAAACATACATTACTTTCCTTTAAAATCGGCTTTGCGCTTCTCTAAAAACGCGTTTACTCCTTCTTTCAAATCGCTTGTACCAAAACATTTCGAAAACTCATCTATCTCGGTTTCGAAGCCTTGTGCGCCCGGCAAAGTGGCCGCGTTAACTGCCTTAATTGCCGATGCAATGGCCAGCGGAGCGCGTAATAAAATCTTATTCAGCAGCTCTTCTGCCTTTGGCAGCAGTTCGGCGGGGCTTACCACATGGTTTATTAAACCATATTGATAACCTTCGGCCGCGCTGATCATATCTGCCGTCATGATCATTTCGAGCGCTTTGCCCCGGCCAACCAGGCGTGTTAAACGCTGTGTACCGCCGTAGCCCGGTATAAGCCCCAAGGTTACTTCGGGCAAACCCAGCTTAGCATTATCGCTCGCTATGCGGATATGACAGGCCATAGCCAGCTCAAGGCCGCCACCAAGTGCAAACCCGTTTACGGCTGCTATCACCGGTTTGTTACCATTTTCAATAATATCAAATACTTTTGTTTGCGCGTCGAGCGCCATATTGCGCCCCCCGGCTATATCCAAAGCGGCAAATTCGGCAATGTCAGCACCTGCTACAAAAGCCTTTGGGCCTGCGCCGGTGATTATTATACCGCCAATGCCCTCATCATTAAAGCCGGTGGTAATTGCTACGTGTAACTCGGCTAAGGTGGCCTTGTTCAATGCGTTCAGTTTGCTTTCGCGGTTAATAGTGATGTACTGTATACGACCTTTTTGTTCTGATAATATATTTTCGAAACCCATTTTTGTTCAATTAAAAATTACGGTGCTCATGCACCCATGCGGTTATATATTGCACAATATCCTGCGTGCTGGTACCCGGCGGAAACAGTTCGCCTACCCCCATTTGCTTTAATACCGCCGCGTCATCTGCCGGAATGATCCCTCCCCCGGTAATGAGCACATCATCCATATTTTTCTCTTTTACCAGTTTAAGGATCTTCGGGAAAACCGTCATGTGCGCGCCGGAGAGTATGGAAATACCAATGGCATCAACATCCTCCTGCAAGGCGGTATTTACCACCATTTCGGGCGTTTGGCGCAGACCGGTATAAATCACTTCCATGCCGGCATCGCGCAAAGTTGTAGCAATAATGCGTGCGCCGCGGTCGTGCCCGTCGAGCCCTACTTTTGCAACTAAAACGCGGATTGGGCGGTTAAATGGGTTTATGCTCATGGGCTGCTACACCGTTTGGTATTTTGTAAATGTAATAGAAAATTTGATTCGCAACTGAACGTTGCATCGCATTTTTTCTAATAACGACATTCCTGTTTTGTTTACAATCTACCCGCATTAGCATGCCCGGCAACTTAAGGATAAAAAGTTAAAAACAGATCCTTAGGCAAAGCAAACCACATAGTTAACTCACCCGGTCTACGCTTCGCTGGACCACCCTCTCTGCTGCGCAAAGATGGATGAATAAAATAAGAATAAAACTATAACCCCTCTTTGCGCAGCAGAGCAGGGGTGACGAGCGCAGCGATGTCGGGGTGAGTCAATATTGAGCAATTCTTAAATTGACGGCTACAACCCGCATTAGGGATTGCAGTGAAAAGCCCGCAGCGTGTGAGTGGGTCCCCGGAGCGGAGGGAAACGCGAGGGCTTGTAACGGAAAGCCCGGGCCGCAGGCAATGCCCTAATTATTAAAACTTAAGCTTAAATACTTGCAACACTACTAATAAATTAAAAGCCTACCCCTTCTGCCCTTTTTAATTTAGGCAGAACAATCACTAACGTAACGCAAGCAAAACAGTCACCTTACATAAATTCTCGTTTTTTTCGCAATTAAGTTAACTTTGCTATTGTAAATAATACTCATGAGCGAAGAAAGATCATTAAACTTTATAGAAGAAATTGTTGAAGAAGATATACGTGCCGGTAAGAACGGCGGCCGGGTACTTACCCGTTTCCCGCCCGAGCCTAACGGTTACCTGCATATAGGCCACGCCAAATCTATTTGCCTTAACTTTGGTTTGGCACTTAAATACGGCGGCAAAACCAATCTGCGGTTTGATGATACCAACCCTGTTAAAGAGGATGTTGAATATGTTGACAGCATAAAGGCCGACGTAAAATGGCTGGGCTTTGAATGGGCCGAAGAGCTTTACGCGTCGGATTATTTTGATAAGCTATACGACTTTGCCGTGGCCCTCATCAGCAAAGGCCTGGCTTATGTTGACGATAGCACCGCCGAAGAAATTGCCGCCAAAAAAGGTACGCCTACCGAACCCGGTACGCCTACCCAATACCGCAGCCGCAGTGTAGAAGAAAACCTGCAACTGTTTGCCGATATGAAAGCCGGTAAATACCCGGATGGCGCTAAAGTATTACGCGCCAAAGGCGACCTGGCATCGCCAAACATGCACCTGCGCGACCCTCTGATGTACCGCATTAAACATGCACACCATCACCGTACCGGCGATGCCTGGTGCATTTACCCAATGTATGATTTCGCCCATGGCCAATCAGATGCCATTGAGCAGATCACCCACTCGATATGCACCCTGGAGTTTGTGCCACACCGTGCCCTTTACGATTGGTTTATTGAGCAGTTGAGCTTGTTCCCCTCGCATCAGTACGAGTTTGCGCGCCTTAACCTTAACTATACCGTAATGAGCAAGCGCAAGCTGCTGCAACTGGTAGAGGAAGGCCATGTAGAGGATTGGGATGACCCGCGTATGCCAACCATCAGCGGTTTGCGCCGCCGTGGTTATACTCCTGCCAGTATCCGCGATTTTTGTGAGCGCATCGGCGTAGCCAAGCGCGAGAACATGATAGACGTAAGCCTGCTGGAATTTTGCATCCGCGAGGACCTTAATAAAACCGCGTGGCGCCGTATGGCCGTGCTTGATCCGGTTAAACTGATCATCACCAACTATCCCGAAGGGCAAACAGAAATACTGCACGGCGAAAACAACCCCGAGGTTGAAGGCGGCGAGGGCGGTCGTGATATACCATTCAGCAAAGAACTGTGGATTGAACGTGAAGACTTTATGGAAGTTCCGCCGAAGAAATTCTTCCGTTTAGGTGTTGGCCTTAGCGTGCGCCTTAAAAATGCCTACATTGTTAAATGCGAGGATTTTGTGAAGGATGCCGATGGCAACGTAACCGAAATACACTGTACCTACATCCCCGAATCAAAATCGGGCAGCGATACCAGCGGCATCAATGTAAAGGGTACCATTCACTGGGTGAGCGTACCGCATGCTAAAACCGCCGATATCCGTTTGTACGACAGGTTGTTTAAGGTTGAAGACCCATCAAACGAGGATGGCGACTTTAAAGATTACATTAATCCGGATAGTTTAAAGGTGATTCCGGGATATATTGAGCCCGATCTGGCTACTGCTGTAACCGGTAAAGGTTATCAGTTTATCCGCAAAGGCTATTTCACTTTAGATAAACATTCAACCGCCGACAAGCTGGTGTTTAACCGCACCGTTACCTTGAAGGACGGCTGGGTGAAGAAATAAATAAGAATAAGATGCATAGTTAAACCTTATGGGCGATTATGCATCTTATTTGTATGAAAAAAATACTACCCTTATTACTTGCCCTTTGCGTTTTAGTTAGCTGTAAAATACCCGAAGCTATTTTGGGCATGAGCGAACCGCAGTTTAAAAAACAGCATCGTTACGCCAATGTTGTTGAAGCATCGGCCTACCGCAAGGTTTATAAAGAGCCTCTTTATGAGAGCTTTCGCTTTTACTATTTTAAGGATGGTAAATTGTTCCTGATAGATCAGGGTTATTTCCCGGAGAATGCTAAGGAAGCGGTGCCTTCGCGCTAAAGTAAAATTTAATGTATACATAATATAACAGGCTTGCAGTATATCGCTGTAAGCCTGTTATATTTGGGCACGTAATTAACCCCTTATTACATGAAAAAACTATTACTCTACGCAGTACTGGCACTTCTGCCATTTTTAACCTCCGCGCAAAGCGAACCACCCGTAAACAAAGATTTTGCTAATGATACAAAAGGCATAGCTGACTCCTTTAGCTGGGATGATCACATCAGCGTGATGCAAATTAACCTCAATAACGAAAAGTTCGACCTGGTAGCTATTGACGACAAGATGAACATTTTGTGGAAAACCACCCTTAACGGTTATGCCATATCATGCGGAAAATTTAAAGGAAAAATATTAGCCATAGCCGCCGAAAAGCATGGCGAAATAAGAGGTTTTAACGGTGTTTATAAAGGCTTTTTAATTGACCCCAAAACCGGCAAATCAAAAATTGAGAAAACAATATATGAAGGCAAGGGCGAATATTACGAAACCATAGCCAATTACTATACCGGCGATGGTACCTATTTCAGGATGGTGATACGCCAGAGCAATATGAAGCGGGCCATGTTTTCGTTTAGCCGCACCAAAACAAATTATGATAAAACAACAGATCTCACAGTTTTTGAGCTTAACGAGCGTTTAGATATAGCATCGGCCTTTAAACCCGTTATTGGCGATGGTACCATTATTGAAACAGCCGGTAATTACGATGCCGATCTTTTTGTGTCGGTTTTTAAAGGTGATAACACCATTGAAGTAAACAGGTACAACGCGGGCGCTAAAGTACCGTCGGGTGTGTTGAGCCAGGATATTGACCTGCCCACGAGTGCCGATAAAAGTATGCCGGGCAGGTACATCAAAACCATTGCTTCGGAAGCTGACCGTAACGTGGTTTACTTCAGCATTATGCACAAGAACTACGAAAAGGATATTCAGCTTGCTGTAGCGAAACTTGATTTTGCCAAAAAAACCAAACAGATCATCTCAGAGGTTTTTGACAGAAACCATATCAAAGAGATTAAGAAAGTTTTTGTAAAGCCTAATAAAGATGTTGACAAGCCTGAATTCGGTTCGTTTAATAATGTTGAGGTGCGCTATATCAGGGAATTAAATAACACCTTGCTGGTGGCTGTATCAAACAAGCATTTTGAACAGGGGCAGCTTGGCGCGTGGGGTGTTGAGCAAAGTATTATTATTAACGGTTATGATACCAACCTTAAGCAAAAATTTCAGCAGGTAATGCCAACACAATGCAGCTACACCATGATAGTGGTACCAACCGGTTACTATGCTGATAAGAATACACTTCATGTGATAGCTAACGATAAGGATGGGATGACATCGATAAGGGCCATACACGGCACGCTTGATATGCAAACCGGCGAATGGAAAAGCATGGAGATATTATCGAAAAAGAACCTTCGGAGTTCGTCGTTCTCGGATGGCTCGAACGCGTTGTGGTATAAAAACGGCTTTATATTGCCTTATGTAGCCATGGGCGGCATGTTCAGCATAACCAGCGACATCAGGCTGCAACAAAATCTATTTTAATTGCAGCCTGCAAGCAGGCGTAGTATTACCACGAGTACCGGTGACTGCGCCTTACCTCGCGAACCAGGCGACGATGACGTTTGGCTTCGTAATAATCCTGCGTTACCAGTACAGCATGTATAATGCCCGGTATCCAGAAGAACAGGGTAAGGATGATACTCAATATAAAGGCGCCAATGCGACCGGTAGTTAACACGGCAGCCGGCGGAAACAAAAAGCAAAGGAAGTAGCGCATAAGTTTAGTATTTAATATATGGTTTTGACGCGCGAAAGTGTGGAATGTTACAGATGATGTTTTGATGTGTAGATGATTTGATGTGCAGATGTGCAAATTAGCAGATGTGCAGATATGAGTATGTGCAGATGATGAGGCGATGCAGATTTTCCCTCCTCGGAGGGGCGAGCGTGGGGCATGCGCGGTAGCGGGGTGGGTTTATGCGATATTAATTGAAGCACAGGCACCTCCCCTAACTAAACCCGATAGCAGCGATACCGGCCCCGAGCCTAATGCCTGTGCCGTATAAGCGAATAGCGGGGCTATCGTAACCGATGCCCCGCTATTTTTGATTTTCAGAAAAATATTGGAATAGCTTTTATATTGTAGAAACCCACCCCGCCATTGCTCGGGCCTGCGCTCGCCCCTCCGAGGAGAGTAAAACTACATCAAGAAATCATCTGCACATCTGCTAATTTGCACATCTGCACATCAAATCCATCTGCACATCAAAATAAAACTACTTCTGCCTGAACCACACTTGCACCGTGGCGCCTGATAGTTCGAAGTTTTCGCGGAGTTTGTTTTCGATGAAACGATAGTAAGGTTCTTTTACGTACTGTGGCAGGTTGCAAAAGAACGCGAACATGGGTGATGTACCTGCTATTTGTGTTACGTATTTAATTTTAACGTATTTACCTTTTATTGATGGCGGCGGATAGTTCTCGATAATCGGCAGCATTACATCATTCAGCTTCGATGTTGGTATTTTGCGGCTGCGGTTTTCGTATACCTGGTTGGCGGTATCAATTACCTTCAGTACACGTTGCTTTTCGGTTACCGAGGTAAATACGATAGGCACATCGCTGAATGGCGCAAGTTTCTGGCGGATCTGCTCTTCAAATACCTTAACGGTTTTGTTGTTCTTTTCAATTAAATCCCACTTGTTTACCACGATCAGCACACCCTTTTTATTTTTTTCGGCCAGGTGGAAAATGTTGATATCCTGCGATTCGATACCTTCAACGGCATCTATCATCAGTATCACTACATCGGCCTCTTCTAATGCTTTGATGGTACGCATTACCGAGTAGAACTCGATGTTTTCTTTCACCTTGGTTTTCTTACGCAAACCGGCGGTGTCTATCAGCATAAAATCGTGACCGTATTGGTTATAACGAATGTGGATAGAATCGCGGGTGGTACCGGCTATCGGGGTAACAATATTCCTGTCTTTACCCAGCAGTGCGTTTATAATAGATGATTTACCTACGTTAGGGCGGCCAACAATGGCGTATTTAGGCAGGGCATTTTCTTCCGGAAACTCATCTTCAAAGTGTTTTACCACTTCATCAAGCAGTTCACCCGTGCCCGAACCTGTCATAGATGAAATGTTGTAGATCTCACCCAAACCAAGGCTGTAAAATAAAGTAGCGTCAGACTGTAAGGCATGGTTATCAACCTTATTTACCACTACAAAAACCGGCTTTTTGCCTTTACGAAGCAACGACGCAATTTCATCATCCAAATCGGTTACGCCGGTAGTTACATCAACCATGAACAAGATCACACTGGCTTCCTCAATAGCAATAACCACCTGCTCGCGAATGGCGGCCTCAAACACATCTTCAGAGTTGGCTACGTAGCCACCGGTATCAATCACGGTAAAGTGATGATCAGTCCATTCAGATACGCCGTAGTGCCTATCGCGCGTAACGCCGCTAAAGTCGTCAACGATGGCCTTGCGGGTTTCGGTTAAGCGGTTATATAAAGTTGATTTGCCTACGTTGGGCCTGCCCACTATGGCTACTATGTTACTCATTCTGTTTTGTTGTAAGTTGCGGGTTGTATGTTGCGAGTAGTTACCGCAAAATTACAACCATTTTTGATTATGATGTTAGATGCTAAAAAATTATGAGTACCTGCAACTCACAACCTATAACATACAACTGATTTTATTCGTACCCGAATTTTTTAAGGTAATTTTTTTTGCTGCGCCAGTCGGGTATTACTTTTACAAACATTTCCAGGAACACCTTGCGCTGAAAGAACTCTTCCATATCAAGGCGGGCGTATTTGCCCACTATTTTAAGCATACTGCCGGCCTCGCCTATCAATATATTCTTTTGCGAATCGCGCTCCACAATAATTTCGGCACTGATGCGGTGCAGCTTTTCGCCCTCCACAAAAGCGGTAACTATTACCTCGGCACTATACGGAATTTCTTTTTTGTATTGTTTAAAGATCTGCGCGCGTATCATTTCAGATGCGAAGAAACGGTCGTTACGATCGGTAAGCGCGTCTTTTTCATAATAAGCCGGGTGCTCGGGCAGGTGCTCGATAATAAAATCGAGCAGGCTTGCCGCGTTTGGCATGTGCAGAGCTGATATAGCGAAAACCGCTTTAGGGTTCAGCTTTTCCTGCCAGTAAGCAATTTTTTCGTTTACGGCGTCGGGGTTCGACTGATCTATCTTATTGATCAGCACCACCAGCGGGGCCGATGAGTTTTGCAGCTTCTCCATCACATCGTTCTCATCGTGCTTTTCGTTGATATCGGTAACCAGCAAAATAAGGTCGGCGTCAACAATAGAGCCTTCTACCTGGTGCATCATGCTCTCGTGAAGGGCATAATGCGGCTTAATGATACCGGGCGTATCTGAAAAAACGATCTGGTAGTTTTCGTGATTTACTATACCCAATATACGGTGACGTGTAGTTTGTGCTTTAGGCGTAATGATCGACATTTTTTCGCCCACGAGGTTATTCATGAGGGTTGATTTACCCGCGTTGGGTTTACCAATTATGCTTACAAAACCTGCCTTATGACTCATAAAAAAATATTTAAAATATTATTTGGACTGCAAAGAAACGAATTATATCTTTGCAGTCCAATAAAAACGGAGATGTTATTTGCATTTTCGCTAATTGGAAGCACCTTTCCGAAGTTATGACGGAATGCAACATATAAAAACACAGTGCGGGATGGAGCAGTTGGTAGCTCGTCGGGCTCATAACCCGAAGGTCGTAGGTTCGAGTCCTGCTCCCGCTACCTGAGTAAAATGAAAGCCTCTTAGAGAAATCTGAGAGGCTTTTTTTGTTTATGGTCGACTATTAGTTGTCGAAAAATAAAGTTCCTAATACTATTTGGGGGTATACTGAAAATCAACTCCTCCAAGCATAATCTCAGCTTCTGCTCTCGCCTTTAGAAGTTCTGGCATTTCAATAATATTAGCTTTATACCGAGAGAATGCATAATGAAGATGTCGCCATCCTTTCCGGCAGTTGTTTGCTTTGTTTCCTAAATTAAACGCTGTTATTAAAGTTAGGGAGGCAGTTGCAATAAAGGAAATATATGGCAAGACCCCTTTGTGAATCGCTGATTTGAGTGACCCTGAAATAAATGTAGTGACAAATACAGATGAAATTATAGCTATCAAGCCTAAAATGACATATACGGTATGCAGTTTTACAGCCATTCCATGATATACATCAAGTGCACGTAATATATCATTTTCTATTTCCTCAACTGAAGTTGGCGATCCTGGATTAATCATGATAATGGTTTTAGATAAAAATACAATTGATTTATTAATAATCAATGCGATAGTATAATAAACAGTTTAAATGAAGAACAGTAGGTCTGCATGACGGATTAAGGAGATCGAGATTGCCAACACCCTCCGGAAAATCCGGGAAACTTTTATTGTTTATATATTCGCCATTAAAAACAAGCAAACAATTCATGAAGAAATACGAACCACAAATTACAGGACACCTTGATATTTTTGTTGCAGAGAATGCAAATGAGATTGAAGGAAAAATAGAAAAATGGCAGGATGTATTAATTCACGGAGACCCGGAAGGATTGAGATCATTTGCCAAGCTTTTAATAGAAATAGCCGATTTAAACCAGGAGGATGCTACAGAACTTCCAATAGGCGCACGTGAGCATATTCACTTACGGCCAAACATTGAGATAAGTAAAAGCTCGGTACAGGTAATTGTAGGCAGAATTGACGCGAAAGGCACAGGTCATTTTTATAACAGGTATAAAAAACAGACCTCATAATGACTAATCAACATTGAATTCAAATAACTCCACCACTGGTCTAAAACACCCTATTCCGCTTTTTTCTTCTCAATCCGCTTCCTGATACGGCTTAGTGAAGGGTTGGTAATACCCAGGTACGACGAGATATGATACGCGGGTATACGCTCAATAATATCCGGGTGCTCCTGCAACAACCTGATGTAGCGTTCCTCGTGCGAGAAAAAGATGAACTCTTCGGTACGGGTTTGCGCTACCGAAAAGAACAACTCGGCCAGCAAGCGGCCAAACTTCGCCCAGTTAGCGTGGGTTTCATAAAGACTGTTAAGATCCTGGTAAGAAATGAAGAATATTTCCGAATCTTCCATCGCCTCAATAAAATACCAACATGGGTTGCGCGATACAAAACTGCGGAAGGACACTACAAACTGATTTTCCGAGAAAAAGAAGATGTTCTTATCCTCCCTGGTATCCGGGTCGCGATAATAGATACGGAATATGCCTTTTACAATAAGCCCGAGGTCATTACAAACCATGCTTTGCATGTTGAAGAAATCTCCCTTGTTGATCTTTCGCGGTTTCCAAAATGATTTGCTGTCGTTAATATCCTTATCGTTCAAGGGGGCAAAATCTTTCAGGTGCTGAAATACAATATCGTTTCTGTCGGTAGTCATATGGATGATTGTATAATTGGTTGTAAGTTAACAAAGCTTTCTAATACGGCGTTAAATGCCGCCGGTTTTTCCATCATAGGGGCATGTCCACATGCTGGTAGCATAATTAATTGCGCGTTGGGCAAGTTATCCCAAAATTGATAAGCGGTAGCCGGCGGTGTAATATGGTCATCGTTACCCCATATTAACAATACCGGTGTTTGTATCTCGGGCAGTAACTCAAGCACCTGTTCACGCTGTGTGGCTTTGGCCGCTTTAATAGTGCATAAGCATTTGTAAGTATTAGTGGTTACTTGCATTACTTCCGCAACCAACTCGTCGGTGGCTATGGCCGGGTCGTAAAATGTAGCGGCAACCCGCTCTCTTATATACGCGCTATTGCTGCGCTTTAAATAACTGCCAACCTGCATATTCTCATAAAGTCCGGAGCTGCCGGTGAGCACCAGTTTGGCAACATTGCCCGGGTGCCGGTGAGTGTACAATATAGCCACGTGCCCGCCCAGCGAATTGCCTACGAGAATAACGTTTTTTAGTTGGGCAGCGTGTATCATTGTTTCCAAAAAGTTCACCAGGAAATCCAACGTATCAGCCTTGTGTTTTTGGTACAATGGCAGTTCCGGAACGTAAACATCAAACTTGTTTTCAAAATGTGCCACCACGTCGGTCCAGTTGCTTAACCCGCCAAATAACCCGTGGAGTAAGATCATGCTTTGCTTCATAACTTTTTACCCCAAAACTATCTGCAAGGCCAAAACGGACTTGTGATTTCAGTCACAAAATAAGCGGCGCTACTTTGATATGGATAACCGTGCCCTGCTTAATGCTTCGCGACTGATATAAAGGTACCGCGCGATGTTGGTAAGCGTTACTTTTTGTATGATCATGGGCCTACGTTCAAGCAGGTAGCGGTAGCGCCCCAACGGACTTTTTAACGACAGGATATGCTGATGCTCTGATTGCTGTTCGGAGATCTCGCGGTACAGATCGAGGTTAACATGCAGCAAATTCAAATGCAAATCGTAAAGCGGTTGCAGTTTTTTAATGTTGATCTTCAATACAACGGCATCTTCAAGCGCGGTAATGCTCACGGCAGAAGGCGCCCTTTTGTTATAACTTTCGCAATTGGCCAAAAAATCATTCGCGAAGCCGAATTTGATGATCTTCTCATTGCTGTCCTCATCCAGAATAGAGAATTTGAATAACCCCGAAATTACAAAGGCCGAAAAGCGTGCCACCTTGCCATATCTTAAAAAAGCATCCCCCTTCCTGATGTGTTTAACGGTAGCTATACTATGCAGCAAAGCCCATTCCTCGTTGGTTACTACGGGATATTTTCTTTTAAGCGGCTCGTACCAATAAGGTAATTCGTGTTTCATAGCAACCGGGTTGTTAAATATGCTGAACGGGATATCTATATATAACAACTCAAATATAACAGGAATACGGCACACCCATTTTCACTTAAGTGAAAATTACAACCGTAAAACAAATGCAATCAAAAAGTCATTTCAAATGGCATTTTCACTTAAGTGAAAATTGTGCTGCCCAATGCTTTACACCTTTGACATAACGAATCACAAAAAGAATTTAAAGATCATGACAACAAGCACTTCACTTAATGCAGCACAAGCCCAACAGGCTGTTGAAACTGCAAAATCATTACGAAAACTATATTTCATACGCGCTGCCTTTTCGCTTACATGGGTTATTCTTGTAGCGCTGTTTGCAAAAACGTCCCCGGGGTTTGCCTCCATATTATTAATAATTTATCCGTTGTGGGATGTTGTGGGCACTTTCCTCGATATCCGCGCCAATAACGGCAGCACATCTAAGATGCCGCAATATGTAAATGCGCTTATCAGCAGTATTACCGCTATCGCCGTTGGTATAGCTTTGCAAAGGGGCGTTCCTGAAGCATTAATCGTTTTCGGAATTTGGGCCATAGGTACAGGATTGATCCAGCTGATATTAGGCATACGCCGCAGAAAACTTTTAGGAGGCCAATGGCCCATGATTATCAGCGGTGCGCAATCTACCTTGGGTGGTACTTCTTTTATCATCCTGGCACACGACCCAACAAAGGGCATCAGCAGCCTGGCCGGATACGCCGCATTCGGGGCCTTTTATTATTTGCTTGCAGCATTTCGTTTAGGCAAAACAGCTAAACAGGGTGCTATAACGGAGGGATAATAACGGAAGGTTGAAAGCCTGTAAATAGGAGAAAGCCCTTATATTACAGACATTCAAAAGCTTCTCAGATGTATCTGAGAGGCTTTTGAATGTTGATCAGTTTTTAATAAAAGAACTCGGGCCTCATCCGGATACATATATTACGAGCTTTCGCAATTGTATGATAAACTTGGCGATCAGCAGAAGGCTGTAAGTTATTTATATAAGTTTAATAATGTTAATGAAGCAGGTTATTTATAATAGAAAGGTTTCCTATAGGGAATGCATGAGGCTTTTTTGTTTATATTACTCTCCTTGATCATAAAGATCATTCTTCACAAAAAATGATACATGAAGCAGTATAAGTCACCGATTACAGGTCACCTTGATATTTTTGTTACAGATAATAAAGACGAATTTGAAGGGAAAATAGAAATGTGGCAGGACGTATTAATTCACGGTGACCCGGAAGGCCTGAGATCATTTGCTAAGCTTTTAATTGAAATAGCCGACTTAAATCAGGATGAAGTAACAGAACTTCCAGCGGGTGCACGTGAGCATATTCATTTACAGCCGGACATCGACATAAGTAAAAGTTCGGTGCAGGTAATTATAGGCAGACTTGACGCAAAAGACACGAAGCTTTTTTACGATAGATACAAAGGCAGAGCTCACTAAACTTATGTAGCTTTATGGCACCGAACCTTTAATTTAATGAAACGTCCTTTTCTTTTCGCTTTTATAATCGCGATATATTTTGCCTCCTGCGCTAATAATGAGCCATCATCTAAAGATGGCTTCAAACTACTTGACTTTAAATATTTCACCATCCGGGTACCCGAAAGCTGGGAGCGTGTTAATGTAAATGGTATAGATTCTTATGTAAGCGCGATTCGTATCGATTCTAATACTTTAATTGGCGTTGATTTAGGCTGGTATTCAGACCCATTAGAGGAAGGCAATAACACTGAATATTATACCGTGAAGGAAGGTAATATTTATAAGGTAGACACCTTGTTATCTACCACTCATAACAGCCATTTTGTTTACTTTGGTAAAGCCGATAGCATTAACCTTGAAAAGGTAAGAAGAAACAACATTCAATGGGCGGTTATTAATAATTATAAAGCTAAATTGGTTATTGCCAAAAGGCCAGGAATAGGAACAACGGGTGTTTATATTGATAGTTTATGGAATGCGGGCAGCTCAATTGATAAATTTCAACTCAGCGGGCATAATCTTAATCGTGAACAGCAGCAACTTCTTTTGGCCGCCATCAAAACATTAAAGTTCTACCGGCACCCGGATGAACGTAAATAGCATGCCTCTCCAAAACCGCGTTGATCCGCAAGGAAATATCTTCAGCACTGCTGCCCGTGGGGCGTGGCTGGGTAACCGGGGTGTGATCCACAATGAGGATAAACAAATTACGCGGCCGTTTAAGCTGAAGGCATGGATCACCTGCGCGTTGAGTTTCAGGGGCAGGCACCGCGAGATCATGCTGCCCGACCGCTGGACGGAGCTTTTCTTTTTGGATGAGGCCACCGCGTTTTCTGCCGGGCACCGGCCATGCTTTCAGTGCCGGTTTAAAGATCATCAACGCTTTAAATCATTTTGGTTAAAAGGAAACCCACAGCATGGCTTTAACCCAAAAACACCGGTGACCAAAATAGATGAGATCATTCACTCGGAAAGGATAGCGGCGGATAAATCGAAGATAACCTACAAAGCAAAACTTGCCTACCTGCCCGACGGTACTTTTGTGTTGCATGAAGCCGAGCCTTATCTTGTTAAAAATGGCACCTTACATTTATGGACACCGTCCGGTTATAAAACAAGCCTCGAAATACCGGCAGATGAAATAGTAACCGTACTCACACCTCGCAGCATTGTTAATATGTTTACGGCAGGCTATCAGCCGCAAATGGCTATTTAAAATACGCTCTACCCACAGGTATTGGGAAGACTACTTGTCATCTCGAACCGCAGGGAGAGATCTTCTTCGCCCTGTAAGTCTGCTACTTGCTCCGAGCAGAAGATTTCTCCTCGTACCTCGTTCGAAATGACAAAAAAATCATCTTCCCAACACCTGTGGTTACTCTGCCGACAAGCGTTTCAGCAAAGCGATGAATTTCAACGAAGAATAATCCGCCGTGCCATCGTGCCTGAAAACGATCTGTCCTTTTTTATTGATTACCACGGTGGCTGGTATGCTGCTGCCCGCCATGGTTTGCGGTATAGCGCTCTCGGCCGCGTACACCGGCAAATTGTAATGGTGTTTCGCCATAAATGCTGCCGATTTTTTAAGGTCGCCATCGGTATCTACTGCCAGCACAACAATGTTGGTGTCGGCTTTCAGTTGCGTGTGCATTTCATTTATGGCGGGCATTTCTGCCAGGCAAGGCAGACACCAGGTAGCCCAAAAGTTAATAAATACAACTTTGCCTTTCAGGCTTTCGAGGTGAAACTGTCGTCCCCGCGCATCGTGAAACACTACATTGGCAGCCTGTATATTTTTAGTTGAGCTATCAGCCACATCGGGCTGAAACAAGCCCACCTGCATTAAACCACGTATTAGCAATGCTTTTGCCGCAGGAACGAACAGGAGAGCCAGTATAACGGCGAAAAATAAGGCGTTCAGGATATTGCCGCGTGTTAACCATTTTTTGCTCATGGTGCCTGCCAGTTTGCATCGGTAAATGCAGGGTTAAACTCAATAGCCGTGGTGGTAACCGTAATGGTGTTCTTCCCGTCGGACGATTCGGTAACCGAGGGATAACTTATGTCGCCCTTCTCAACAAAATCGCGGTATACCGAATAATTAGGCGTGTTATTAACCGTGTAGGCATTGGCCTTCAGCTTATAATCGCTGCCAACCATATAAATGAGCTTGTTATTGTTTACAAAAAAAGTAAGCATATAATCGCCCTTTGATTCGGATACCGTTCCCGCCAGGAAATTCTTGTTCAGCTTTTTATGCAAACCCAGTATGCCCTGGTACAAGCTCAGCATCATTTCGGTTTTATCACTTTGCGATAGCGGCTTTTTAGCGCCGTTCACCCATTGCCAGCCGTCGTTGCCTTCCAGTTGTTTCACCATTAATAGTTTGCCATTCTGCCTTATTTCTACGCGCAGTTTATTAGCGGCAATATCGGTAAAAGTTACCGCTTGCAGGTTGCCCGTTATAGATGCCATTTCTTTTACCGTGGTGATTTTATCTATACCCGCGCCTCCACAGGCTTCGCGCAGCTTGCTCAACAGCAAAGCCGGCGATGGCAGCCCACCTGATGCTTTTGTAGCATTGGCCTGCGTTTTGGTAGTATTAGTAACAGGCTGCTTTGTATTGGCTACAGGTTTTTCACCCTCCTGCCGAAAGTAGAAGTTGCCATCCAGTATGATCATATCCTCCTCGTTAGGCGGACTGTAGAAAAAGCTATGCTTATTAACGGTGCCATTGCTAAAGGTAAGCGTGATCTCTCCCGGACTAAGCTTGTAAGTACCCAGTGTTTTGCTGTTGGTATTTGTTTTGCCGCCAATGGTACCGCCTGCAACATCGCCGCCAATACCTACCACGCCCGAATGATCTGTCGAGAAATTTCCCTTGCCGTCGAAATAAAGATAGTCGGACGAGAAGGCACCCACATTAGGCATCCCCGTGCCCATACCACCACTGCTTGATGCCGATTTCATTTCGTAACCCGCCGCGGCCAACATACTTACATTCTTCACTTTGTGCAAGGTATGCTTAATGCCCGATGTACTTTCGAGGTTGCCGTTCGCACTTAGCTTGTACTTTTTAATAGCCTTATCAAAGGTAAACTGCACTATACCATTGCTAATGGTGTATTTGCCGGTAACATTAGTTTTCCAGTTTTTGATGTTCAGTTTATCGGTATAGGTACCATCGTTTCTAAAATAGACCGCAATGTTTTCTATCTGCATACCATTGTAAGGGGTTGAATACAATTGCGCCCCCACGTATACGCCATCCAGCTTTTGCGCTTGCGCCGTGGCCAAAACAGCGTTTATAACAAACAGGCAGACTAACAGAACCTTATTCTTTTTCATAGGATGTTGGTTGTTTTTCAGTTTAGTTACGTGCGCTGTAAAGTTCTGAATTTCTTTTTACTTATTCTTTTATTGTTAAAAGCAAAAAAGACAAATAGCAAGAAGCAGGTGCATATTTAATTTATCTGCAAACTTCGCTTAATATAAAATTTAAACGGGAGAGATATTTGTGTTGTCAAACTATAAAGCTTGATGATTCTAATATAGTAGCTATATTAGAATCATCAACTTATACAAAATCACAATGACCGGTGTAGTCGCTAAATTTCAGCTAAGCAATGCCTTTAAACTAACCGGACGAGGATTGGTATTGGTAGGTGAAATTATAGATGGCCATGTTAATAAAGGCTATATTATCAGGTTATATGTTGATGGAACTTACATTGAGTATAAGATTAAGTCAGTTGAATTTGTAGATAGCTTGAAAAGCGGCAAAACAGAACTCGGGTTAATCATAGAAGCTACCGAGAATATACAAAACGCAGATGTGAATGTAATTGCAGCTACAAGGCAATTGTGTTTGGTTTTTCGCAACTCACCATAAAAGCTATTTTGCCAAGGCAAATTGCTCAGTTAAACTTTAGTTATTTCGGATTGCTTTATTTCAGATTCGCTATAATATCCTGTTCTGTAAGTCGGCTGTTATCGTAAACTTTAATTATTTTTCTATCGCCGTTCAGCAAAAAACGGAAGGGAATGAAGGTGATAAAGTAGTCACTTACCAACTTGCCATTCCAGCCCTGTAATTCAGATACATTTACCCAGGTATTGATGTTGTCCTGTTTAATGGCGTTTAACCAGGCTTCTGATTTATCATCAATAGAAACACTCACAATTTCAAGCCCTTTATCGGCATACTTTTTATACCACTCTATGTATTTGGGGTGTTCGGCACGGCAGGGCGCGCAAGAGCTTGCCCAAAAATCAATCAGAATAAGCTTTTTATCTTTTAATGATGACAGCTTGAACTCCTTGCCATCAATGGTGCGCATGGTAAAATCTTCAAAAACCTTTTCCTTGTCTATTTTCTCCTGCCTGTTCAGGTCTTTTTCCAGGCCCGCAATGTTATCGTCTTTCTTCATTTCGGGAGTAAGCATGCTGATATATTTTTTGGTGATGCTATCGCCCACAAAATAACGCACGCTGCTTACCATACCGGGTAACGATTTAAAGTTAGGGTGTTTCTTAAAAATAGCATCCATATACTGGCTGGCGGCTTTTTGCTGCTCGGCCCTGCCACCGGGGGCGTTTTTAGCAATAAAGCCAATATAGGTTTGTCGCGTAAAATCATCTAACACGGTAGCTTCGTTAGGACCGCTCGTTATTTTAGAATTAAACAGCACGTATTTACTTTCGGGATTACGGTATTCGTTGCATTGAAGCATATAGTTACCTTTCTCCAACCATATTTTATACAAAGAAGAACTATCAGTAGAAATAAACGCTTCGCTTGCCGCGGGTACTTCTCCGCTGAACTCAAAGGTTCCGTCGCTTTTTATGGGGATGATAAAACTACCCAGGCGGATGTTATTGCTTTTGGTAAGTCTTTCAACTTTACCATGAATAGTGAATTTTTGCTGGGCGATAAGGGCCGCGGTTTGCAGCAAACAGCATGCGAGAACGAGTATTTTTTTCATTTTTTGTGCGGATAACGGCAGCGTTTGTTAGTTGCACTAAATATAAGCGGATTGCTTTTACTGCTCAAGGCATTTAACATATATTCACATTTGGATGATACAATTGATATACCTTGCATATCTACACTTGAACTGAATTATTCCATATATTTAGTGAATATAAATTTGAAATCAGCCTGCTATCCTTATCATGTCAACCCCAGATAATTTTACACAGAACAATTTTAACAGGCAACAGATCAGCCTTGTCTGGTGGCAAAAAAGGCGCTTGCATTATAACACGGGCTTAGTTATAGCAGGTATATCGGCATTTGTGCTGTATGTCATTTTAGGCAGTTTCCTCATAGCGCCCTATGATGAGGAATTTGAGATAACACTATTCACCATATTTTTTCAGGGTATAGGCTATTTAATTATGATGGGAGTGGCCAATCTGTTTTATACTTTGGGCTACGCGGTAGATGCCGGCTTTAATACGGCAGATAACGACGCCTTTAGAGTACGACTCTATAAATTAGGTTACTGGTTCTCGTTTGGATTGCCGTTCCTTGTTCCGTTAGCAGTAGTGCTTAAGTATATTTTCATTTATGCCGGGCAATAAATATAATTAAACAGATATATAACATACAGCATGAACAGTTACCTGCAAAGAGCCTGGAGCGACTATATAGATAACCCTACTCTTGACGATATTAAAACAGTTATTGAAGAAACGCAACAGATGGACGACGAACACGGCGCATTTTGGGTAGGCATAAATGATGATGAAGTTGTGATGGAAGCGGAAAAAGATTTAAGAGTAACCGCTGTTTTCGATGGAGACGACCGTAACCCCATTATAAAACACGTGGACAACTGGACCGAAGTTGAAAAACTATATACACTTCTTTTAAATGGCGAGTTAGATAAATTAAGATCGGCGATGGCTAAACCTATATTATAAATCAGGTATGAAAACATTTCTTATTTGCAGCATCGTAATTTTTGTTTTATTAACATTGATTACGATGAATAATCAGGCCGCTTCGGATGGGATTGACAGCTATGGTTTCCCAAAGATATTTTATCAATATTCAGGTGGAAAATCAACGTTGGCACATAAAAATAAAACACAGTTTCTACCATTAAGCTTATTTCTGGATATAGTTGTAGCTATGTTAGCGGCTACTATCTTTTTGCTAATACAAAAGATGTTAAAAAAGAGAGTTGCATTTTAAATCCTTAGCCCATATAAATTTCAAATCTGAATTTATCGCAACAATACCCACTATTACCTTTATAAATCATCGCACATGTCGATACCCGAAATAATCACCTATTTAAAAAACCACATAGATCAAACCGACATAACGCTCTATTGGCCCGCTTCGCTTGAGCTTATTAACAAATTTGAAACGACGTTTAATGTTAAACTTCCGGATGATATCAAAGAATTCTACTTGTTCTGTAATGGCTTTGAATCGGAAGAAGATCTATTCAGAATTATTCCCCTTGATGAAATGATAGAACAGAAAGGCCAGAATGATGATCATAATATTTACATAGCCGAATATCTTATCTACTGTGATATGTGGCAGTTGGAAATAGAAGGGAAGAATTATAGTATTTCGCATACGGATTCCACCTACACAAAAGCTGTGCTAACTGTAAATTTCGCTGAGTTTTTAGAGCGTTTTCTGAAGGGCGGGGTGTACACGCCTTTGGGGTTATATCACTGGAGAACTGAAGTTCTTAGAAAAATGTAGAAAGATATTTAAATCTTGTTAAGGGAATTTTAAAAAAGCCTCTCAGATCACTCCGAAAGGCTTTCTCATTATCCCACGAAATTTCTTACGCGAATTTTACCCCATACTTTTCATCCAGTACCTGCGCCATGTAGGTTATGGCTTCGGCAGGTGGCGGGCCTTGCGGCGCGGTTACCTGCGGTTCGCCTTCCACCGGTGTGCTGAACTCCATAAAGTAATCAACAAACTTACCGGGAGTAACCATGGTAAGCATGCGGGCTTCGGCGGTATTAAGTGTAAAACGGTGAGCGATGCCGCGCGGCGCGAATACGGCTTCACCATGTTTGGCGATGATGGTTTCGTTGCCTATTTCAAAGCTTACTTCGCCATCTATCAGGTAAAAGGTTTCGTCTTCATGTAAATGAATGTGCGGCGGTGGTTCGGAACCTTTAGGCAATCGTATATCGATAATACCCATGGCTCCCGCCGTTTGTTCGGGCGAAATTAATACGCTGAAAAATCCGCCATGGTAGCTTCTGTAAGCTACCGGCGCTGTTACACTGGTTTCTGAAATTGTGATACTCATATTCTTTTGGTTATTTATATTGATGACGTAGCCGGTAAAGCATATGCTACAAGCGGGTAAGCATTTAATTATAAATGCCGCGTTCAATCAATAAAACAAACCTCTTAAAATCCTTCCCGCAACATTCAAGCGAAAGCCGCTGTGTTAAAATAAGTTAAATGCTTTTACAGCTATCGGCATATTAAATAACTTAGTGCATAATTATATTACCGGCGTAAAAACCCGCACAAAGCAACCAACCTACACACAGCATGATCAAAAACTACTTAAAGATAGCCTGGCGCAACCTGGCCAAAAACAAGGTATCGTCGTTCATTAACATAGGCGGACTGGCCATTGGTATGGCGGTAAGTTTTATGCTGCTGTTGTATGTATACAATGAGTTCAGTTTTGATAAGTTCCACACCAAGGCCGACCGTATTTACAAGGCATTTAAAAACCAACCCGGCAATGGCGAAATAAAAACCAAGCCCTTAACACCACAGCGGCTTGCAGGTACCTTAACGCAGGATTTCCCCGAAGTTGAACGCGTGGCCCGCATTAACGAAGCCAAGGATATACTGATAAAATATGCCGACAAAGGCATCAAGTTTAATACCGTAGCCGTAGACCCTGCATTACTTAATATTTTCGATTTTGATTTTATATATGGCAATAAAGCCACTGCGCTAACAGATCAATCAACTATTGTACTCTCCGAATCTGCCGCGAAGGCATTGTTTGGCAATGTAAACCCGGTAGATAAAATCGTTCAGTTTGATGTACGTTTTCCGCTTAAGGTGAGCGGGGTAATTAAGGATAACCCGGCTAATTCAAGTTTTACCTTTAAGGCACTTATCCCCTGGAACGCTTTTATGGCCCAGCAGCCCTGGTTAAAAGATGAAACCTGGGGTTACTATTCGTATTTTACTTATGTGCTGTTAAAACAGGGCGCCTCGGTTAGCGCGGTTAATGCCCGTATAAAAAATCTTATAGGCGAACACTTCGCTGCTGATAAGGATGTAAAGCTGTTTATGTACCCCTTTACACGGTTGCACCTCTATGGCGACTTTAAGAACGGCGTTCAAGCAGGCGGCAATATCGAATATGTGCGCCTGTTTTTAATCTTGGCCATCGGCATACTGGTTATCGCCTGTATCAATTTCATTAACCTATCAACCGCGCATTCGGGCAGGCGTGCCCGTGAGGTAGGCATTCGTAAGGCCATGGGTGCCCGCAGGGCCGCGCTCATCAGGCAGTTCATGGGCGAATCGTTATTGATGACCCTGCTGGCTTTTGTATTGGCGCTGATATTGGTTGCCCTGCTGTTGCCTGCCTTTACCCATTATGTGAACATCCATATCACCGTACCGTTTAAAAATGTATGGGTATGGCTTACCATTTTGGCGGTTACGCTATTTACAGGCTTGGCGGCGGGGAGCTACCCGGCCTTGTTGCTATCGGCATTTAACCCCGTGAGCGTGTTAAAAGGTCAGCTATTAAATACCAACACGGCGGCTAAACCAAGGCAGATACTGGTGGTATTGCAGTTCACCTTTGCGGTATGCCTTATCCTATCGAGCATTTTCATTTACAAGCAGATCAATTATATAAAAGATCGCCCGGTGGGTTATAACCGTAACGGGTTGATTGAACTACCTGCTGATGGCAGCATGTTCGAAAAGTTCGAGAGCTTCAGGCAGGATGCCCTTAACGCCGGGGCTATTACCGAAGGCGCGTTAATCTCCGAACCTATAACCACAGTGACTAACGCCACCTGGCAAAATACATGGCCCGGTCAGTTGCCCGGCGAAGAAAAAATTCCGATTGATTGCTTCGCGGTTACATATCATTTCATTGATACCTATCAGTTTACCTTAGTGCAAGGCCGCGATTTTGCTACCGACAGGCCTGCCGATTCAACAGCCGTAATACTTAACGAAGCCGCGGTAAAGCTGATGCGCCTTAAAGATCCCATAGGGCAAACCATAAAATGGATGGACGCTAAGCGCACGGTTGTTGGTGTGGTAAAAAACTTTGTTTGGGCTTCGCCTTACGAATCGGTGAAGCCCGCCATCATCGGCTTTGTGCCTGGCTGGGCAGGCAATATCGGGTTAAGGTTAAACCCTGATGTATCTGTCGCTAAAAATCTTGGGGTATTAAAAACCTTGTACAGCAAGTATAATCCGTCCTTCCCGTTCGAGTATAAATTTACCGACGAAAACTTTGCTTCCAAGTTCAGGAGCGAAAAATTGCTGGGCACCATGTCGGTGTTGTTTACTGTTTTGGCCATCATCATTTCGGCATTGGGATTGTTTGGCTTGGCCTCCTTCTCGGCCGAGCAGCGCCGCAAGGAGATCAGCATCCGCAAGGTATTAGGGGCAAGCACGGCAAATCTGTGGCTAAAGCTCTCGCAGGAGTTTATCAAACTGGTAATTATCGCCTTTGTGATAGGTTCGGCAATCAGCTGGTATAATATTAACCGCTGGCTAACGCAATACACCTTCCATACCAGCTTTGAGGTGTGGATATTTTTAGTCACCATGGCGGCGAGTATAGTCATCTGCCTTGCGGCGGTAAGCTGGCAGGCCATAAAAGCCGCGTGGGCAAACCCGGTTAATAATTTGCGAAGCGAGTAATATTACGCGGCGGTTCATAGTTGCATTTGCCACGCTAATAATTATTTATTAATAGTGCAAAATCGTTTTTCAAACTGGTTTTTTAGTTATATATTGCCCGCATAAACCTCCTTATGACGCCTAAAAGCGCAATAATTATTATCTATTGCTTAATATGTTCTGCCACTGCCTTTGCCCAAACCAATTATGGTGTTAAGGGGCTGGTTGCCGATACCTCATCAAATATCTCCCTGGATAAAGCCACTGTTTGCGTGCTTAATGCCAAAGATTCCATCCTTTTAAAGTATAGCTATACCGACAAGGGTGCATTTAACATCGACAAACTGCAACCGGGCAAATACATGCTCATGGTTACCTATCCCGACTATGCCGACTTTGTAGAGAATTTCACGCTGGATCCCGATCATCCTCTGAAGGATTTTAATAGTATAGGCATGATATTACGTTCGAAACTATTGAACGAGGTGATCATTAAGGCGAGAGCCGTAGCCATTAAAATAAAGGGCGATACCACTGAATTTAACGCCGCCGCCTATATCACGCAAAAGAATGCCAAGGTGGAAGACCTGCTGAAACAATTACAGGGCATGAAGATAGATCAGCGGGGGAAGATCACATTTCAAGGGCAGGCTATTGATAAGGTACTGGTAGATGGCGAGGAGTTTTTTGGCGATGACCCGCTGCTGGTCACCAAAAACCTGCGGGCCGATATGGTGAGCAAGATACAGGTATACGACCAAAAAAGCGAAGATGCCAAACTGAAAGGTATTGACGATGGTGTAAAAATAAAAACCATTAACATACAACTCACCGAGGATAAAAGGAAGGGTATTTTTGGCAAAGCCGAGGGGGATTACGGTACCGGTAAATATAATACAGGGCAGGTAATGGTGAATAAGTTCACCACAAAAGAAAAGATTGCGGCTTTTGGTAGTTTTAGTAACACGGGTAAGGTAGGTTTAAACGATGATGATAATAACAAATATGGCGGCGGTGGCTACAATAACGGCGGCTATGATGGCGTAGGCTTACCCCTGTCGCGGAATGCGGGCGCTTTTTACAGCAACAAATGGAATAAAGACAAGCAATCTATCAACACCAGTTATAAAATAGGCTCATTTAGTGTTGATGGCGAGGGTAGTTCCTTTACCCAAAATAATTTGCCGGGCAATTTTAATACCAGTAACCGCACCAATACATTTCACAGGTATAATTTTAATCAATCGTTATCGGGGGCCTTTACCTCACAAATAGATTCAACCTCCGACATTAACACCCGCTTTGGCGCTTACAATACTAATGGTAAAAGCGATGGTAAAAGCAACACAACCACCCTGCGTGGCAATGGCGTTTTGCAAAACACAAGTGATAACGCCACCTTTGGCGACTATGACCATAACTCGTTATCCAGTTCCGTTTATTATACGAAACGCCTGAAAAAGAAAGGCCGTTACATCTCCTTAAATGCTTATGGAGCAGCCAGCAAAGGTAACAATAACAACAACCTCAATACAACACTAAAATACTATAATGAGCAAGGTACGTTAGATAATACAAGCCTTATAGATCAACACAAGCCCGGCACCTTTAAAAGTAGCGATTACGGAGTGGGCGTATCCTATGGTGAACCGCTTTCAAAAAAGATTACTGTATCGGCAGGCTACAATATAAGCAGTAACGTTAGCCATAACAGCCAGTTATCATTCAACAAATCGGCAGCAAACCGGTATGATATGCTTGATTCTCTTTTCAGTAACGACTTGAAAGTTACAAACCAATCCGGGGGGTATACTGTAGGCATGGCTTACTCGGGTACCGGTACTTATTTCAGCATAGGTGCCAATGTAGCAAGGGTTAACTCAAAACAGGCTGATCTGTTTGCCGATACGGTACTGAGTCGTAAGTTTGTCAATTGGTCGCCGAATGCTTACTTCAGCCATCAGTTAAGTAAGGCGGCATCCATCAATTTTAATTATTATGGTTTTAGCGGCCAGCCATCATTTAATCAACTACAACCTTTAAGGCAAAACTCCGATCCCCTAAATATCACCATTGGTAATCCGGCTTTAAAATCATCCTTCTCTAACCGCTTTTCTGCTAATTACCGCCTTTACCAGCCAACCCTCGATAGGGGGATCAATCTTAACGGTTCGTATTCCAATACTTATAATGCCATTGTATATAACCGTACAACCGATTCGGCCGGGGTAAATACGCTGCAATATGTAAATATTGATAAAAAACCCACCAGCTGGAACATATATAGCGAGGTATACGGCCACTTCCCGAAGCTCGATTTTATTGTGAGCATCAATATGTCGGTTAACGGCAACACGCAGTTCAATTATGTTAATAACCAGTTGAATACATCAAAATCAACCACCTATACACCGCAGATCAACATCTGGAAGAACAAGACCAACTATTCATACTTTTTTGATTTCGGGTTGAATTATGTGGTCAACTCCAGCTCATTGCAGCAGATCAATAATAACAGCCGCGGTTTTCTTACCAATGCCGGTTTTAGCTTTAAGCTGCCGCATGGCTTTTTTATAAACAGCGATGCCCGGTATAGCTATACTGCCAAAAACAAGGTGTTCGACCGCGATTTCAGTCGTTACCTGATCAACTCCACCATTGGTAGAACTTTTTTGAAGGATGAAAGCCTGAAGATCTCGATAATGGGGAACGACCTGCTTAACCAAAATACAGGCTATAGCCGCAACGGCAATGCCGATAACTTTACCGAAGAACGCAACACCACCATAAGGCGCTACTTCCTGTTTTCGGTAACGTGGGATTTCAGCAAATTCGGTAAATCATTACAACCCGTACCACAACCATGAAATATATAGTCTATATTTTTACTTGCGTGTTTATGTTTAAAGCAGCGGTATCGCCTGCTCAAAACAAGCACTTTATAACAAGCGGTGTTATTGAATTTGAACGTACCGCCAACATGTTCGCGCTGGTTAAAAAGAAGGTGACCAAAAGCACCATGGATGTAAAACCTTATTATGAAGAGTATTTAAGAACCCAGCCCCAGTTCAGGAAGTTGAAGAGCACCCTGACTTTTGGCAATAATACTACTCTGTACAACCCGTTGCCCGCGGATACCTGGGTATATTACTGGTATGATTCGCCAATGGCTAACCAATTGAATATCGTGTTTTCTGACCTTACTAAAAGCTCATCAGTTATTCAGAAAGACTTTTACGAGCGTACATACCTGGTAAAGGATAGTCTGCGTACTATTAAGTGGAAAATAACCGACGAAACACGGGTAATTGCCGGGTACAATTGTCGCCGGGCAAACGCGCTGGTGCTCGATTCTATTTATGTGGTTGCCTTTTATACCGATGAGATCCATGTATCGGGAGGCCCGGAATCATTCAACGGTTTGCCGGGTATGATACTGGGCGTTGCCGTTCCGCACGAAAACGTAACCTGGTTTGCCACCAAAGTAACCGAAAAAGCAATCGAAAATAAAACCCTCGTACCGCCCACCAAAGGCAAAGGGGTAAACAACAAGCAATTGTACGAGGAGATTATGAAGGTAATAAGCAATAGCGGCGACTATGCTATTGTACAATTAAAAGGGTTGCTATTATAACTACCGTCACGCTACTTAAGCTCAATCAGCAGCAGTACAGCGTTATTGCTCAGTGCTTCGGCTTCCACCTGTTCGGTGTCCCAAAGAGCGAGCCCATCACGTTCGTGCAAGAGCCTGTTTTGTAGCTCGAAGGCTCCGGCTATTACGAAGGCAAACACCTGCGACTGTTCATCCTTTAAATAATAAACGGCTTCCGTACGCCCGGCAAAGCGGCCAATGTGCAGGGCAAAGGGCAATGTATTATTATCAACAACAGTCACCAAACTATCCGGGTTGCCGTGTATATCAAAAGCGAAATTTTGTGCTGATGTTGGTGTAGCCGCATCTGCTTTTATTTGCACCACTATAAAATCCACCCAGTTTTCGGGATAGGGATTAGAAAGGGTAAACACCTCGTTGTCGGAAACCGGCAGTAGCAGCACTTCTCCGGCATCGGCTTCATGTGTTTGTGCCCCTATCGTGATCTGTACTGCGCCGGTAACCGGCAGTACAATCATGTAACCCCTAAAGCGAGCCTGTTGCTGAACGGAAGCCCCGGCAGCAAGCATTTCATCATTAAAGGTATAAAGGCTGCCCGGCCCTTGTTTATGCTCGTTATAATAACCGGCAAAATTGAAGGTGCTATACCGGCGTTCGAGGGCTGTTTCAGTAAGTCCGCGATCATCTGCCAAAAATATTTTGCCGTGCGATTGTTCCATAGTGTTAATCAACCATTTGTACAGAATAGATGCTCAGGTAAGGCTGTAACTGAAATAAGTGAGTAAGCACAGGGCTTTCGGCGGGTATCTCGTTACCGATCAATAAATAATTATCAATGGTATCGTACCACAACACCGGTTCCGAAAAAAAGCTGATGGAAATTTGGTGCTTATCCTTCAGGTGTAAATGCGAATTAATGATCTCGAACTGAAAGGTTTTAAACTTTAAAAACCTGCGACCAAGATTGTTCAGTATATCCGGCATTACATCGTTCAATTGCTGAATATAATTCATAACCGCGCCGCTAACAATATGGGTCAGCTTTTTTACTTCGGGCACATGGCTAAGCAATTCGCCGTACGACGGATAGGTTTGTACCTCGGCAAAATTTTGCACCTGCATCCTGAACTCCATATAGCTATCGTCAAACACCAGCTTCTCCCAAGGTTTACCGGAATTTACATCGATGATTTTACGGTAACACAATACTATTTTACGATTGGCCATTAGAGCGGATAAATAAGGGCACCCAACATTCGCCGGGTACCCCTGGTTATGAAACAGAACAATTATGCAGGTACAGCAAGCGCTATTGAAAGCGCGAAACCATCGGTAGTATTACCGGTTACGGTAGCAATTTCTACCCCGGCAGTATCATCACTAAACACATTATCACTTTTGTTATAGGTATAATTGCTCATGCCTTTTGAGTAACCGTTTACCGCCGCAACGGCAGTTCCTGTACCTTCGGGAAAAGCGATCTGCGTAACTTTTAACGACGTGCCCGAGCTGTTGTATACATGCACGTGTATGTGCGTAGCCCTGCCGCTATACCAGCCCGGGAAGATGGAAGTAAAGGTAACCAGTCCGTTAGCATCGGTAGTTTGGCGGCCCCGTAAAAAGTGAACTGACTGATAATTGGTAGATTGCATGCCCGAGCCACCGTATTCGGAGTAATTGCCCTCGGCATCACAATGCCATATATCAACCAGCGCGCCTGATACTGCCGCACAGCTTTTGCTGCTGTTATTAATGGTAATTTTAATAGTAAGCTTATAGCCCGTACGATCTGACGTGATATCGCTGCGTACATAAGATGCAGGCTGCTTGGTTGGGAACGGCCCCTCGGTTTCGGTTGGCGCTACCACACAACCACCCTCCGCCGATCCATCTGCCGTGCTGCTTGAAGTAGTTGTAGCATCCGGCGAAGCCGAATCGCTATCCTTTTTGCAGGCCTGTAATATCACAGGTGCAGATACCGCGCTGATCACTAAACTCTTTAAAAAATTCTTTCTTTCCATAACCTAACGTTTATAATGTAAAGGTGTGCGAAAGAGCGGCCTGTTTAATGAGAGTATCGGTGAAGCGGGCTGATGTGTCGATAATCAGGTAACAAAAAAGGGAATCAACCTCTTATAAGAATAAAGAGACCGATTCCCTTAGTTGTTTGCTGTCGCGATGTTAAAAAGCAGCGGCAAACTCCTGCGCGAAGCTTTCAAAATTACGGCCGCCGAATGTGGCCGGTTTGTGGGCATCGTAATATTGCCATAAAATGCCGCTGCGCACAGCGGTGCCCATTTCTACAAAGTTGCGTGCCATTTCGGCGGGTAAACCGCCTTGCAGCATACCGTTAAGGGCTTGTTCGTCGGTAAACTCCACCCATGGCAGTTCGGGTTTGCCAATGGCAGCGCCCAATACCGCGGCGGCTTCGTTGGGGGTGCGCTCATCACTTACGAGGTAACGCACGCTGTGGCCTGTAAAATCATTTTGAATTTCTTCGGCAGCTACATCGGCAATATCGACCGGGTGCACCATTACCAGGCGGGCATCGCCGGGATAATTAGCGCCAAGGATGCCCTGGTGTTTGATGAGATCTACATTGCCATAAAAGTTAACGTAAAAGAACGGCGCGCGCAGGTGTTTTATCGCTACGTTTTCCAGCTTGCTAAAAATTTGCTCCACATCGTGCAAACCGGCAATTGGACCTGTGCCGCCATCTAAATGCGCGCCAATGCTGCTCAGGTTAACCACGCGGGTTACGCCTGCCTGTTTAATGGCTTCGGCGTAGTTTTTACCGATACCGCCAACATGCTGCCTGAAATTTTCGGCATTATAGCTGGGCGGTACCATAGTGTATATGGCATCGGCACCTGTAAAAGCATCGGTAAGAAAAACCACATCGGTTATAGAACCAATTTTGGGCGTAGCGCCTAAGGCCTCTATATCGGCCGCCTTATTGGCATCGCTGCTGATGATACTAACCTGATGACCGGCTTTAATTAATTGTATGGCCAGGGGCTTGCTGATATTACCCAATGAACCTAAAAGTGTGATTTTCATGCTGATTTATTTAATTTTTATTGTCAGCAAAGCTATATTTGTACTTACTTTTATACAAGTACTTACCCTAAAGTGTGTATGCTATGACGGCCATTAAAGAGAGTTCGACCCTACAGGAAAACAAACACCTGGCGTTTAAAGAATGCCCGGTAACGTATGTGATGGATAAGATAGGCGGACACTGGAAACCCATCATTTTGTTTCATTTACTATCGGGCAGTAAACGTTACAGCGAACTGAAAAAGACCATACCGGCCATTACCGAAAAAATGTTGATACAGCACCTGAAACAGCTGGAAGCCGATAAATTGCTAACCCGTGAAGCACGCCCCGTAGTGCCGCCCTATGTGACCTACACGCTTACACCATCGGGCATGGGGCTTAAGCCAGTGCTGCTTGCCATGGCGGTATGGGCCATGCAGGAACGCATGGACGACCCGAAAATAACCCATAAAGATCTGGCCGGTTTTCCGGGTTGATGGCGAATGCTTAGTACAGAACCGTGAGTGAACCTTTGAGTATTTGCTGACTTGCTTTAGTATTGATGATATAATAGTAGGCCCCGGCAGGTACTTTAACGCCTTTACGATGACCATTCCACGGCACGGGGTAACCGATACTCTCGAACACCAGCGCGCCGTAACGGTTATATATTTTAACACTGGCAGACGGATCATTATCAAGGCCGGTAATTATCCAGGTATCATTTATGCCATCGCCATTGGGGGTAAAGGTATTGGCAAACTTTATATCGGTACACTTGCTGGCAATGTTTATGGTTTGTGTGGCCGTACAGCCGTTTTGATCGGTCACTTTCAGTGACACCGTCCCCGCTGAACTTGCTATATAGGTTTGCGTACCGGGCTGCCCGTTCCATTCATATTTAGCCATATTTGCCGGGGCGGTGAGGGCAACCTGCTCATGGTTGTACGCGCAAAGCGTAGCATCGGCAAGGCTGAGTGCAGGATTTGGCAAAACATCAATATCAATACTCGCCGGGGCTGTACATAAACTTCCGGTTGTTACTATGGCTGCATACCGCCCCGCCCGGGTTACCTGAATTTCATCGGTAGTTTCACCTGTTGACCATTTTAGCGTGCCCGCGCTGTGCGTTGCTTTAAGCTTAATGGATGCACCATCGCACCAAGCGGAATTACCAATCTTTTCGATACTGATAGTTGGCAGATCGCCTATAACAAGCGGGAATATAACAGAAGACTCACTGCAACTACCGGTAAGGCTATTAACTGAAATTGAATAATTGCCCGGCACGTCGGTTATCAGATCAACCTGATCCTGTGCTTCGGGCAATGCTACACCATCGCGAAACCAGTTAATCGTATATGCCGCACCAGTAGGCACATCGGTAAACAACCTGGCTTTATCGCCCACACAGTAATTAGCTTTATCACCGCTGATAGCTGGCCGGGGCAATGTCGTAAAACTAACTTCTACTTCTTTTGATGGCAGCCAACCGGCTCCGCAGGCGCTTGCCTCAATCTTATATTTACCGGTTTCTGTAACTGATATTTGTTTACCGGTAACACCGTTCAGTATTCCGTTTTTATACCAGCGGTATTGGTAAGCATCGTTACCGTCTGCTTTTAAGGTTACCGTTTCGCCTTTGCATTTAACAATCTTGTTAGGGTAATTAAAGCTGAACACTACATCAACACCGGTAACTTTCAAAACATTTGTTAAAGCACCATATCCCGAACACGGGTCATAAATTTTTGCACTATAAAGGCCGCCTGTTTTTACTATCAACGTTGATCCAACTTCTCTGGACATGACAACTCCGTCTTTGTACCAGGCAATTGCACCTCTCCCAGCCTGATATTGTGGTATAACAATTTTAATGGTATTGCCCGTGCATAATTCCATTTCATTTACAACAGGCGACTTCCCTTCAAACTGAATTGCCGATAAAGGAGTACTCGTTTTAAAACGAGTATAACTTGGCGTTAAAAAATATAAGCCATCAGCGGTAGCCGTCCACACACCATTTTCGCAATACAGGTAAGGATCAATCGGCGTTGCGTTTACACATATATCATTTACTTTTTTGTTGCCAAGTTCATCACAATAGTAGTAGGCATATTTATCCGGGTCATAGTTCTGATCATATCCTGATGTGCTAAAGAATAAGCCTTCATCTGTAGCAACAAGCATGTTCTCCTGCCGTAGCCCTGCGCTCCCGTAAGAACCAAAAATTGCCAAACCATAAATGGATGATACTTTATTTATGCTCTTACCGGCCAAATAATTTTGATAATTATGGTTATTATAATTCTCCCACGGTGCTTTAAATAGTCCCTTTTCTGTAGCCCAGTACATCTCCATTTTATAGGTGCGCTCATCTCCCCTGCTTATATTATTAGTTGAGTAATAAGCACTTGAAATATTATCTCCAAACTGTGCGCCAACCCAAACTATATTAACAAACGTAGATAACCCATATATTCCCATAGAGTAGCCCGTGGCACCATCAGGTGGGATACCCCTGCCATTACTGGCAGACATTAGGGTGTTACGATAAGATGCCTCAAAAACCCGTCCGTTGAAATCAACTTCAGACGGTGTCATACTTTCTGTTATAAAATTATAGCGATCAATACCATGCAGGGTACCTATGTAAAGTATTTGCCCAAGTGTGCCGCCAAAGTAAACATGTTCAATACCTATTGAGTTTACCGGTCCGGATAAGCCATTAGTTGCATCAATTACTTTTAACACGCCGTTTTTATAAAAGACAATGCTGGTAGAATTGGTCGCAACAAATACCATATCTTTAGTACATCCCGCTATATCAATAAATTGCTGTCCGGCATGGGAAGCAAACACCGGTGTAAAATCTTTTACTTCCTTTGTTTCACTATTAATACGATACACCTCATTGTTTTTTGACAATACCCATACGTAAGGATCGTCAAAATCACGCTTTACTTTAATTATATTTTTACCTGGTAAATATTTATCGCTGAGATGAAATTCAATATCTTGCTGGCTGTAGGCGCTAATTCCAATAAACAGAAAACAAAATAACAGGATATAACGCACGGGGTGTTTGATAAAGCTTAGATTTTACATTCTAAAAATAACATTTTTTTCCGTTATCAATACTTTAAATCAGCAAAAGCAATTACACCAAAAAAGGCGCTGACCGCTCATCGCTGCCAACGCCTATATAAACATAACTATAAACTATACTATTCGCTGCGCAAGCTTTTCACCGGGTTGGCAATGGCTGCCTTAACCGATTGAAAGCTTACTGTAAACAAGGCAATAAATGCCGATAACAAGGCAACCCAGCCAAATACCTGCCAGTCAATCGCTATGCGGTAGGCAAAATCGTTAAGCCATTGGTGCATAGCATACCAGGCCAGCGGCCAGGCTATCAGGTTAGCAATTAATACCAGTTTTATAAAGTGCCCCGATAGCAGCAGCACAATGTTTTGTACCGATGCGCCAAGCACTTTGCGTACCCCTATTTCTTTTATACGCTTTTCGGCCGAATAAGATGCAAGGCCCAGTAAACCAAGTGCTGAAATCAAAATGGCCAGTCCGGCGAGGATCCCTACAATTTTGCTTACCTGGTTATCGGCCTGGTATACCTCGTTAAAATGATCGTCTAAAAACTGGTACTCAAAAGGGCGGTCGGGATAAATGCCATTCCATTTGGCTTGCATAAAGGCAATCGCTTCCTTGGCTTTACCCGGGTTTATCTTTACCGAAACCTGGCTGAAGCCCCATTCCTTTTGATTGAACATAAACATGGTTTCAATTTTATAGTGCAGCGAGTTAAAGTTGAAATCTTTAGCTACGCCGGTTATCACCCCTAACGAATCGAAACCGAAGGGCTTGCCGATCAGTGATGACAGCGGTGCTTTTTTATCGTCCTTCAACAGTTCTTTAGCCAGTGCCTCGTTAATGATATACTCGCGGCCTTTGCCGTTCTCGGTAAAGTTTTTTCCTTCGGCGAGTTTTATTTTATAGAGGTCAAGATAATCATGATCTACTACTAAACGCGTTACCGCCAGTTGCCGCTTAGGGCCATTACCGGGCTGAAACTCTACCCCCGATTGATCAAGGTGACTGCCCAGTACATCCTGCGCGGCGGTTACTCCCGAAATAAGGGTATTGTTGGCCAGTTCTGATTTAAGCAGATCGTACTTTCTGGAAGTAATATCATCCAGCGGAATGGTTACCACCTGCTCGCGGCTAAAACCGGGATCCTGCTGCTGCATAAACCGGAGCTGCTTTACCACAAATACGGTAGCTATCATTAAAAATACCGCGCTGGTAAACTGCCCAACCACCAGCACGTTACGTAACGATGCCTTGTTGCGGCCAACTTCGATAACGCCTTTCAGCACCTTTATCGGCTTAAACGACGACAGGAATGCCGCCGGGTAAAGGCCTGATAGCAGGCCTACCACCAGCGTTAAACCAAAGATGATCAACAAAAATTCGGGGTGGCTAAATATGGGCAGGCTTATACTACGCTGACTAAGGTTATTGATATAAGGCAGGCTGATCTCTACCAAAACAATTGCCAGCACTAAGGCAAATAAGGAGAGCAGCACGGTTTCGCCCAAAAACTGGATAGCCAACTGAAAGCGGTGCGCCCCTATCAATTTACGGATACCTACTTCTTTAGCCCGCTCGGCCGAACGCGCGGTAGAAAGGTTCATGAAGTTAACACAGGCTATTACCAATACAATGATGGCGATAATGGCAAACAGGTTGGTTGAGCGTTTATCAAATTTTTGATAGTTGAGGTAATCCAGCCCGATATCTGACGTACCGGCGTGAATTTCTTTAAGCGGTACATAAAACAGTTCATAGTATTTCCAACCCTCGTTTTGCGACATGTATTTTTTAAGATAGCCCGGCATTTTCTTTTCCAGCGAAGCTATATTGGTGCCCGGTGCCATTTCGAAATAAGTATTTAGCCAGTTACCACCCCAATTCTCCATCCATGGTTTATAAGTACTGCTAAAAGAGAACAATCCATCAAACTGAAGCTGCGAGTTTTGCGGCACATCGGCCATTATACCGGTTACGGCGAAGCTCACGGTATCCTGCGCGTAGTGGGTAATTACTTTACCGATAGGATCCTGATCGCCAAATAGCTTTTTTGCTGTTTTTTGGGTAAGCACCACAGTGTTGGGTTTTTGCAACACTGTTTTGCGATCTCCTTTTATCAGCGCGAAATCGAAAATATCCAAAAAGGTAGAGTCAACAAACAAGGCCTGCGGCAAAAAGAGCTTTTGCGCGGCAAAGGTCATCTGGTATTTAGGATTCCACCTAACACGGGTAAAGTTCTTTATTTCGGGAAATTCATTTTTAAGCGTTGGCCCCATAGGATACATAGATAAAGCCACCTTTTGAGATGATACCATGCCCGGAAACTTTTGTACTTCGCTGAGGCGATAGATGTTTTTGGTATGCAGGTTATCGAAACTCTTCTCGTAAAAAACAAACAGCATAATCACTATACAGGCGGCCATACCCACGGCAAGGCCAATAATATTGATAGCCGAAAAAAACTTGTTTTTCCACAAGTTGCGCCATGCAACTTTAAAGTAGCTTTTTATCATAATTACTTAATTTTCAGGAAATAATGTGCCGATACACTTTTTGCTTACCACATATTACATGCCATGCTTTTATCTACCTGGTTGTCAAATAGATATGTCGAATTTTAATTTAGAAAATGTTCGGCTATGATATAGCTTACGTGCGGTTATGTTACAGCCATTATAGTATAGGAGGATTGGCAGTCGCTCCAAAAGTGTTGGAAAAATTACTTGTCATCTCGACCGTAGGGAGATATCTTCTTCGCCATGAATGTCTGCGACTTGCCTGAAGCAGAAGATTTCTCCTCGTACCTCGTTCGAAATGACAACGAATCATCTTCCCAACACTTGTATGCAGTCGCCCTGAATATTCGATTATTACAACCGGATGAAAGGCGCTAAATATTTATCGTATACTTTTACCTATATTCATCTGATTGAGATACTGCCATGTTTGCTGTTTTTAAAAAATATATCGACGATAAAATTAACCTGACTGCTGAAGACTGGGCGCTGATTGAAAGCCTGGTTGTTATTAAAAAGCTGCGCAAACACCAGTATTTATTACAAGAGGGCGATTTGTGGAAATACCATGCCTTTGTATGCGAGGGTTGCCTGCGCACCTATCGTATTGATGATAAAGGGCAGGAAAACATTATGTACTTCGCCATTGAAAACTGGTGGACCGGCGACCGTGAAAGCCTGCATTCGGGCAACCCTTCGCGTTCAAATATTGACGCGGTAGAAGATACCGTGGTACTGCTTTTTACCTTTAATAACTTTGAGGCCATTAAAAACGCTATCCCTGCTTTCAGGGAACTTATTAATACTATTATAGACAGGAGTTTGGTTGCAACGCAAAACCGTGTGCATACCTCCATTAGCCAAACTGCCGAAGAACGGTACAATAGTTTCCTGGTAAACTCGCCGCATTTAGCCAACCGCGTGCCCCAGCACATGATAGCCTCCTACCTGGGTATCTCGCCCGAAACACTTAGCCGGGTGCGTAAGCAAGCGGTTAAAAAGTAATTCCGTTGATATTTGTCAAGTTTTTTGGCATCAAACATCAATGGATCGGGAGGCTTGGGCTTTGCACATTTGTCTTAATAAATCACATCAAAAAATTAAGAAAATGAGCAAAGTAATTTTAATAACCGGAACAAGTACAGGCTTTGGCAAATTGATGGCTATCACCTTAGCAAACGCAGGCCATAACGTAATTGCCGGTATGCGCGGCGTTACTGCCAAAAACGCCGAAGCTGCAAAAGAACTGAGAGCCTTGCCTAATATAGAAGTAGCCGAACTTGATATAACCAGCGATGATTCAGTTAACGAAGCTACCAGCAAAACGCTCACCAAATATGGCAAAATAGACGTATTGGTGAACAATGCCGCTGTAAGCGGTTTTGGTTTGCTGGAGGCCTACTCCTTAGATCAGATCCGCAATATGTTTGAGGTAAACTTTTACGGTGTGCTGCGTACTTACAACGCTGTGCTACCATCCATGCGTGCCAACAAAAACGGATTGATCATCAACATTACATCGGGCGCAAGTGGCCACACCCTGCCTTTTATGATCCCTTACCTGGCCTCAAAATTCGGGGTAGAAAGTATTACCGAAGGCTTGCAGGATGAACTGAGCCAGTTTGGCATCGAGAACGTAAGCATACAACCGGGCGTTTACCCTACCGAAATGAACAATGGTAGTAAAAGCGGTATCCATGCCGATAAACCAGCCATAATTGATGAATATGGCGATAACGCTACACAACAGTTCAACGCCCTTGGCAGCGCGCTTTTCAGTAAAATGGCCGAGTTTAAAATGGATCCGCAAACCATTGCGGATGGCGTATTGAACTTGGTAAATATGCCTAAAGGTGAACGCCCATTACGCTACCCACTGGATGCCGTTGCCCAAGGCACCGACCAGGAGTTTATTGATGCCAGGGCCGCTATTAAAGCCAAATGGCTTGCAAAATATAGTAACTAAGCTATAAGATCAGCATAAACAAACGAAGCCCCGCCCTGAATATTTAAGGCGGGGCTTCGTTTTTCATTAAAAGCTATTGAGCAAGTAATATTTAGCTTTTAATGATACCAGTAAACGTTATTCATCATAGAAACCCCTGTGGTAGTTTCAAACGAGTTAAGGGTAGTGTTATCGGGGGTACGGGTACCCCATTTGCCCCACATTACCCCACTGTTGTTACGTACCGACCATGCTTTTTCGGCATTGGCATCCAGCCAGGCACCGTAAGTACTTACCAACGATGCCGACTGCACGTAAATACATGCCCAGCGTGCAAATATGGCTTTCATACCCTCAGTGTCGCCGGTATCGTATTCATCAGGCAGTATGCCCGCCGCGTTACACATATTGTTTTTGGTATAGTTCATTACATTGTTGGCCATAGTAGCATAACCTACTGCCGGGTATTCGTTCCGCAGTAAATCGCAGGCGCCTATAAAAGTGCCTTGCGTGTAGGTACGTGCGCCTTCGGTAATTATATCGGCAGCGTTAACAGCACCCTTTACCTCGCCCGATGAGGTGTAGAACTTACCAACCATCCAATCCATAATTTGCTTGGCTTTGGTTTTATACGCGGCATCGCCGGTAGCGGCGTAAAGCTTCATGGCACATATTACCGCCGGGGCATTTACACATGCATTTTTCGATTGCTTGTCGGTTTTCCACCACAGGCCGCCGCCCAATTGGGTATCCCAGGCCCGGTTCCATACAATAGCGAAATTGTTTTTAGCCATATCAAGCATGCCGCCGTCATTGGTAATGGCATAGGCCCTTACGCACATGAGGGCGCCCCAAATAATATCGTCGTTAAACTCATTACTTTCCCAGGTAAGCCCCCAGTTGTCGCGCATGCCATTATAGAGGTACGATATCTTGTTTTGAAGATCGGTACTTGGATTAATATAATAAGCGTCGATCAGCATTTCAATGGCTTCGGCCTGTGTCCAAAAGTCCATGCGCGAGGTATGGTTCTGGTCTTTCCAGTAATACGCTTTAAACGATGGACCGTAAGTGCCATACTGATTGTAAAAATTGTTGTTGTACACCTGTATGGCCACCAAAGCCTCGGCACGGGTAGGAAGGGCTTCGGTACGCAGCTTTCTACCGGATGATATGGCATCGGCGGTGGCGGCATCCGTCTTGATGTCTTTTTTACAACCCGCTGCAAACGCGCAACAGGCCAATACAGCTATGGTTAGGATATGCCTGCCATGCCGTAATAATGAGTAATTAAAAACTGCACGTGTGTGGTGCAAATTGGTTGAGTTGTTTTTCATAATCTGGTTAATTACAATTGAATTTTTATAGTGGTTTACTTGCTCGCTTTTAAAAAACGCGTGTATATAAAAACACACGCGGCCGCTACAACGGCTTGTCGCCATTACAGGACAATAATTGACGATCGGCCTAAATCGGTTTAGTTAATCAGGATAAAAACACATCAAAAACAGCCTGCAGCAATTCGTATTGCAGATAATCACCTTTCAGGAAGCAGATGTATTAAATAGTTTAATTGGTTTATCATCAACAATGCGCAAACCGTGTGCCTAAAACGATAAAGTAGCTCAGCGTATCAGCATTGTTAACATAGCGCACACAATAATTTACTAATTTGGGCAGGCAAATACCCTACCCAATGAACAACATATTTAAAGGCTTATTACTGATAGCACTGGTGTTGACCGGTACAAATGGTTTTTCGCAAACGGGCAAAATCGACCAGCTGATCAAACAACTACATAACCCTACAGATAAGCATATTATGGTAGCCGCGCATCGTGGCGACTGGCGCAATGCCCCCGAAAATTCTTTACAGGCTTATCAAAATGCTATTGATATGGGCGTTGATATTATTGAGGTAGATTTAGGTATGACCAAAGACAGCGTGATCATTATTATGCACGATGGCGGTATTGACCGTACAACAGATGGGCGTGGCAGTCCGGCTAATTATACCCTGGCCGAAATAAAGAAATTTCATTTGCGTAATGGGCTGGGCATACTCACCACTCATACTATACCCACCCTTAAAGAAGTAATGTTACTGGCGAAAAACAAAGTGCTGGTGAACCTCGATAAAAGTTACCCATACTATCAGCAAGCTTATAAAATATTGCAGGAAACCAATACGCTGAAACAAGCCATATTTAAATCGGACGCGAAGTATGAAGACCTTAAAGCGAAATACCCAACAATATTTGATAAAATAACATATATGCCGGTAGTAAACATTGATAACGCCGAAGCGCAAAACATAATCAACAGCTATCAGCAAAATTTAAAACCCGTAGCTTTCGAACTCATCTTCGGGCGGGATACTTCGGGCATCCTCAGTAAGAATACGATCAATGCCAAAGGCTCAAAAATATGGATCAACTCGTTATGGGCAAGCCTGAACGGAGGCCATTACGACGACATGGCCGTTGAGCAGCACAACACCCGCGACAGCTGGGACTGGCTGATTGCCCACGGCGCCAACATCCTCCAAACCGACAGGCCAAAGGAGATGATCAGGTATTTGAAGGAGCGGAAGTTGAGGGATTGATCTTACCTCAATCCCAAACCAAAGTACTGGCGCCCAATATCGCCGCGTCGGCTTCTTTGAGTTTACTTAGGAGTAGCTTTACCTGGCCTTTGTAAACGGTGAGCACATTTTTTTCGAGCGCCTTTTTTGCAGGCTCCATCAGCATGCTGCAAGCGTGGGTTACCCCACCGAAAAGAACGATGGCTTCCGGGGAAGAGAACATAGTGAAATTGGCCAGCGCTTCGCCCAAAACCTGCCCGGTAAATTCGTATACCCGCTTGGCTACTCTATCGCCTTTCATGGCGCAATCGAATACTATTTTGGAGTTGATCTCGTCGTCTTTATATTGCTGAAGCAGGGTAGGTTTTTTGGCCCGGTTACGCATTTCGATTGCCGTAAGGCGTATGCCTGTTGCCGAGCAGTAAGCTTCTACCGTTCCGCGTAACCCGGTAGACCAATGCAGCCTCCCATTATAACGAATGGTAGTATGCCCCAGTTCCCCGGCATTGCCGTTGTGTCCGTATATTAAACCGCCGTTAACAATAATGCCGCTGCCTACACCGGTACCTAAAGTGATCATAATGAAATCTTTCATACCCTTGGCGGCGCCGAATTTGAGTTCGCCTAAAGCGGCTGCTTTGGCATCGTTATTCAGCACACAAGGAATCCCGAATTTTTCTGACATCAGCTTTGCTATAGGTACTATGCCTTTCCATTTCAGATTAGGCGCATGTTCAATACAGCCGTTAAAATGATTACCATTTGGCGCGCCGATACCGATGCCCTTAATAGTTGCCTCTTTACCGTGCTCGGCTATCATGGGCGACAAGCGCTCGTATAAACCATCAACAAATGATTCAATAGTGGGGAAAAGTATTGTTTTAACTTCTCCCTGCTGCAAAATTTCTCCTTGTTGGTTTACAATGCCGTATTTTGTATTGGTACCACCTACATCGATACCTACGGCCAGGCTTGTCTTTTTCATATAATATGTAAAATAAGCAATATCCCATCAAAATGTTTATAGCTTATTGTAACTGCAAGATCATCTTTAAATTAAAGCGGAATTAAACAGAGCGCTTACAAAAGCAAAAAGCCTTATAATAGAATTGCCGGTTAAGCTACCTATCGCCATTCTCCCGCCTCTGCAAGCATTTGACTGAAGTTGCTGCGGGGCTGAATATTAAGATACGGATAAGTGATTTTGCTGAGATATAGCCCTTGCGGGTAAGCCGGTTTAATAGTTTGCGGTAATTGCGGATCAATGAGGTGCGATTCGAACTCGTCGATACTTAGGCGGCCTGTGCCTATATCTATTAGTTTACCTGTTATTATACGTACCATTTTTCCTAAAAAACGGTTGGCTGCTATGTGAAAGCGCAACTTATCGCCGGTGCTGTCTACAAAAATACCGGCATCGTTCACATTACAAATGGTATGGGTATTGCGGTCGGGCATTTTACAGAAAGCGTGGTAGTCATTATATTTTAACAGCAGATTCGCCGCACGCTGCATTAACGCTATATCCCAGCTTTTAACTATGTATAATGAGCTGAAATTGCTCAGAAAAGGATCTTTATAGGTGTGGATAAAGTAATCATACGCCCTTTCGGTAGCATCAAACCGGGCGTGTTGCCGGCCATCCATCGGTATAATATCAAAAACGGCAATGTCATCGGGCAACAAATGGTTTAACCGGAACAGCAGGTCGAAATCCCACGCTTCATCCACATCCATATGAAAAAAGAACTGGCTTGCATGCACCTGCGCGTCGGTACGGCCGCAGCCTACAATCCACATGGGCTTTTTAAATGCCTGTGTCAAACAGTTTTCTAATACCTGCTGCACGCTTAACCCATCGGGATGCTTTTGCCAGCCGCTATAATTTGTACCGAGGTAACCTATATGAAAAAAGTAGCGCAAGTTGTTTTGATATGGTGAACGGGCCAAAAATAGGCATTATTAATTTCGCCATGTATACCCGAATACATACTGCCTTCTGGCTGAGCAAATATCGTAACACATTAAAATTCAATTAAAATACCCGGATTCAGGTATTGCGGTATTAAAGCCGGCAAGGTAGCTTTACGTAAGGATTGAATCATAGTCAATACGGATTTCAACCTAAACCTTATCATATTGTAAAGCCGGCATTCGCACGGCCTCATCAACCGTTTTCACAAAAACGTAAATCAACATAAATAATCCAAACTCTCATAGCTGTTAATTTAAAGCGTTAAAGCAAAGCGCATAATCAACTCACCCATTCTACGCTTCGCTGGACCGCCCTCTCTCCGGCTTTGCCGCAAAGAGGACTTAGAAGAAGCCAAAAAACAAAGCCCTTCTTTCCGCTTGCGGAGAGAGGGGTGACAAGCGAAGCGATGTCGGGGTGAGTTAATATTGATCAGTTCTTAAGTTGACGGCCGTGACCCGAGCCTCAACCCCCTAACCCCATCCCACACACAGCCTTCAACCCGCAACTTACAACCCAACCCACAACCTGTTGATAATCACCAAAATGTTAACAAATAAATAATATGCGGGTGATGTATATATGAAATGTTATGGCTTATTTTTATAAACCTGTTATTCAAGGTCTTACTAAAATAACTTAACTCAATTTTATGACCTGGAGAAAATTCAGCGGCGAAGTTATCCAAACGCCCATTCTCGAAGAAGTTGAACGTGCCATTGAACGTGAAGCCCTGCTCGGCAACAAACTAAAAGTATGTATCGGTACAGATTCGCAAGTAAAAGGCGCGGTGACTGATTTTGCCACCGTTATTGTTTTTTTACGCGAACAGCGTGGCGGATTCATGTTTATCCACCAAGAGCGTACCTCACAAAAAATGAGCATTAAAGAACGTATGCTTAGCGAAGTACAAAAATCTATCGACACGGCCTATAGTCTTTGCGACCTGCTTGACCTGTACGATGTAGACCTGGAGGTGCATGCCGACATTAACACCAACCCTATGTTTAAATCGAACCAGGCACTGCACGAGGCCATGGGTTATATTTTGAGCATGGGCTTTGTATTTAAGGCCAAGCCGGAGGCTTTTGCAAGCTCGTATTGCGCCAATAAAATTGTACAGTAAATAGTTAGTTAACGCTAAACTATTAAGCCCCCGTTACGTTAAATAAGCGTGAAAACTTATACATTAAAATGGGAGCAGGCCATACCTATCTCCCTTAACCAAGCATGGGATTTCTTTTCGTCGCCAATTAACCTTGCCAAAATAACCCCACAGGGCATGGGCTTTGTTATCACATCTGATTTTACGGCCGATACCAAAATGTATGAGGGCATGCTCATCAGCTACAAAATAGCGCCCCTGTTCGGTATAAAAATGAACTGGACCACGGAGATCACCCACATTAACCCTGATAAAGAATATTTTATTGATGAGCAGCGCTTTGGCCCCTACGCCATGTGGCACCACGAGCATCATTTTAAAGAGATCCCCGGCGGCATATACATGACGGACAGGCTTACCTACGCCATTCCGTATGGTGCTATAGGCACATTTGCCAACAGCATACTGGTAAAAAAGGAAGTGAACAAGATCTTTGATTATCGCACCAAAGCCATCGAAGAATTATTTGGCCCAATGCCTAAATAAGTGTACAGCTATTTTATTAATGCCGATCCATTCTCCGGGTTATGCGGTTTGTTTTTTACGAGGAAGTTTGATTTGCGGATGTAATGGTTCAGCGGCTCTTCAATAGTTTTAAACAATATAACCGATACCAGGTTGAGCAGCACAAAGGCATAGAGTAAATTAACCGTGTCGTTTTCGAAAGGTGAAGGCCAGTTGATCCCCCATTTATCGTACCATTTAAAAGCGTAATCATTGCCCTGGTTAAACCCGTTGTTCAGCAGGTTATACATCCAACCCAAATGGATAAGGTAAAATATGTAGGAACTTTTGCCCAGTAGTTCAACTGTTTTATTGGCCAGTATATTTTTAAGCAGCGTGCCCTCGGTAAGTAAGCCGTAGAAAAACCAGGCTATACACACCGGCAAAATATAATTGTTGGTAAGTATACCCACGGGATGTTGCAAGCCTGCCGCCCAGCCTTTGGGGATTGGCAGCAACGCCATGATCAGCACGCAAACAAATAGCAGCGCGAAACCTAAATAGGTATAGCTAATCTTATTGCTGCGTGTAAAATTATGCTTAAGCACATATATGGCCAGTTGCATGCCCACAAAAAATTCAAAGCACCTGCCTAAAAAGGTAAACAGCATCACAAAGGTGAAGTTGCCTAAAAAGCCATACCAGTTAACATGCCTAAACAGGCTTACCAATAATAACCCGGTAAGGGTAATTACTATCGGCTGCACCCAAAACTTTTTATAACGCTGCGCTATTAAAAACGCGAACGGTGCCGAAAAGTAAAAACATTCTTCTACCGTTAACGACCATCCCTGTGCAATGCCGGTATTCCAAAAATCATAGAAGAAACCACGGATGAAGCTAATATTAAGCAGCAACATTACTATCGGGTTATAGCCTTTGGTAATGGTTTGGTCCTTGGTAAAGGCATAATAAATAAACGCGCCTATAGTAAGCAGCGCGTACATGGGGTAAATACGGGCTACCCGGTTCTTGAGGTACTGCTTAAACCAGTGAGCCGTTAAATGAAAATTATTATAATACCTGAAGGTGATCAAAAAGCCCGACAGTACAAAGAAAATGGTTACCCCAATGTGGAATTCCCCGAAAAACCGCTGCACAATAGGAGGCATACCAGCACTGAACACATACGAATAGTGCGATATAAATACGAGGTAAGCCGCCAAAGCACGCACACCTGTAAGTGCCGGAATATAGTTTTGAGGTCGGGTTTGAAGCAAGGTGATAGCTGAGTATTGTTTTATATAATCGCTGGTGAAATAAGTATAAACACAATAGCAAGGTAAATATTATTAGCTTTATCTAACTAAACCCATTATCTATGAAATATGCAATCCTGTTAATACTGGTAGTCTGTTTTTCATCATGTATTAAACCCATAGATATGGATGCCAAAGAAGCAAAACAGTTTTTCGGGCAACTGGATTACATTAAAGATCCCGCAAGACGAGGTAAGCCATTTTTGGTTGATAGTGTGGTTTATCGTGATGATCTGATCTTGGAAGCTGCAAAAATGGATGAGTTAAATAACGAAAATGATATTAACTATATTAAAGGTCAGATAGCTTCATCCCGCCCTGTAAAGTGGAATGTTGATTTATTTGATAGTATAAGGATTGTTAAAAGCAGCTACATAGATTCTATTAGGCAACTCAAAAAATTTAAATATAATCTGATATATATCAAATTATCGAAACCTTATTATTCAAAAGATAGACAATACTGCCTGATTTATATTAATCACTATTGTGGAAATTTATGTGCTTTTAGGGGAGTAGAGCTTTATAAAAAAATAAAAGGCAAATGGATATTCGTCCGATCTTATTTCGGCATAGTAAGTTAACAACTACATCAACGCCGAGCCCTGAATGATCCCTCTATCGGCGATCTTTTTATCAATGTAGTATTGTATTTCCGATTTCTTTAATTGCCAGTTAGGAGCAATCAGCAGTTCGCGGTCGCTGAGGCCAAACAACCTTTGCACTACCACATCAGGTCGTACAAGCGGCAGTAGTTCGCATAAAAATTCGGCATATTCATCTAAGCTGAACAGCTTAAATGGTTCGCGTTTGTATTTTACGCCCATTACCGAGCCTTCTACAATATGCAGGTGGTGAAACTTTACGAATTTTATTTGCTGGTGACGGTTTATCTCGTCGGCATAGCGCAGCATCATTTCTTTTGTTTCCCAAGGGAAACCGAATATGGTATGCACGCAAATATCCAGCTTGCTGTTTTCGGTGAGTTTAAGGGCATTAATAAGGTCTTCGTGGGTGCAACCGCGGTTAATCTGGTTAAGGGTTTCGTTATAGATAGATTCCATACCCATTTCCAGGTCCACATCAAAACGGTCGGTATAGCTTTCCAGCAGCGCGATCTTTTCAGCATCAATACAATCGGGACGGGTACCAATAGACAGGCCCACAATGTTTTCGGTGTTAATGCTTAAAGCCTCATCGTACATCATTTTAAGGTAATGCGCCGGGGCGTAAGTATTGGTATTGGGCTGAAAGTAAATAATGAATTTATCGGCCTTATTACCCTTTATGGCACGCTCCATGCCTTGTATCACCTGCTCGCGCAGCGAAGGCGCCTTGCGCGATACCGACGGCGTAAACGAATCAACATTGCAATAGGTACAACCGCCATAGCCCTTTGAGCCATCGCGGTTAGGGCAAGTAAAACCACCATCCACAATAACCTTAAACACGCGCTGGCCTGCGTACTTTTCGCGCAACCATGCACCGTAATTGTTATATCCCTTAATACCCTGATTTAATCCCGCTACTGCTTCCATATTCGTTTAGCCCATACCACTGATCTGTAGTGCTTTCGGCCCATTACCGCAAAGATACGATTTTGGATTGAGTTGTAAGTTGCGGGTTGTGAGTTGTGGGGGTGAGCGAATTTTAAGTTCACAGTTCCTTCCATTATCAATCAAGCCTTACAACTTACAACACACAACCTGCAACCTAATAAAACCTTTTGCATGTTTATTAAATTGTTTTAGCTTTGGTTTTGTAAACCGGGTTGTTCTGCTGCCGATGAGTGCCGAAACATTTGCGAACAACCGTGCCCACTGAAACCAATTTTACTAAATTATAACCTAACATGAACAGATTTACATCTATCACATTCATGCTGTGCGTAGCTGCGGCAACCCTCACACAATCGTGCAAAAAGAGCGATACCAAACCCGCCGATAACCCGGAGGTGGTAACGCCCGAAAAAACCAAACCAACAGCCAACTTTACCGCGCAAACTGTTACTGCCGATAAATTCGGGAAGACCTACTCGTTTAAAGGTATTGCTACCAATTACAAAACTGTTAAGTGGGATTTCGGTGACAGTAATACTTCTACCGAAATGAATGCCGAACATAAATACACGGCTTACGGCTCGTTCAAAGTGGTTTTTACAACTGCCGATGCTGATGGCAATACCGCCAAAAAAGAGGTTACCATAGCCGTAGCCGATCCAAGTAAATGGAATATTTACGCCGAAAAGGGACAGGAAGCATTGGAAACATACTTTTACGACCCTACCGGTAAATACTACAAAACTACCCAAACTGATTTTGGCTTCAACTATTGGTGGAATGCCCACGCCCTTGATGTAAAGGTGGATGCCTACAACCGCACTAACGATCCTAAATATCTTACGCAGATGAAAAACGTATTGCAGGGATCGTACAATAAGAACGGCAACAAATTCAAGAACGATTATTACGATGATATGGAATGGTGGGCCATATCGTGCTTGCGCGCTTATGATGCCACTAAGGATGTTACTTACAAAAATGCGGCTGTGGAGCTGTGGGGCTACATAAAAACCGGCTGGACCGATGTAAATCACGGCGGTATTATGTGGAACATCAACACACCCGATAGTAAAAACGCCTGCTCAAACGGTCCGGCTGCTATTATAGCCGCGCGCCTTTATCAGCTCGATAAAAACCCGGAGGATCTGGCATGGGCTAAAAAGATATACGAGTGGGAAAAGCAATATGTGGTAAACCCAACTACCGGTTTGGTATGGGATGCCTATGGCAACTACAACGATGGCTGGCGTTTCACTTATAATCAGGGTACATACATTGGGGCTGCCGTTGAATTATATGCCATTACTAAAGAAGCTAAATACCTGAACGACGCCAGGCAAACCACCAACTCAGTATTAACTGATCCGTTCTTTAACTCGGCGGGAATACTTATCGGTAACGGCACCGGTGATGGGGGCTTGTTCAAAGGCATCTTTATTCGCTATATGGTACAGCTGATACTTAAAGGCGACCTGGATGCGGCTACTAAAACTACCTACAGTACCTACCTGGTAAAGAATGCCGAAAGCCTTGTTGCCACCGCTACAAAAAGCCCGGAAAGATATTACGGACCAAACTGGCGCGAGCAGCCAAAAAACAACGAATACCATTCATCGGTAGCCTTGAGCGGCCTTATGCTTTTTGAAGGCGTACACGAACTATGGCGATTGGATATTGTTAAGTAAATACATCCATAAAAACAAAACGGTCAATTTAATCAGATAAGTTGCCCGTTTTGTTTTTATATAATTGGGGTACTATTTTTTGTTAAACAAGTATTTCAGGTTTAAGCCGATCACTTCATTGCCTAAAGTAAAAAAGGTGTAACGGGTGTATGTTGCAGGTGGAGTATAGCTTACCGATACATCAAACTTTTTATTAATAACGGCGCCTATCTGGAAAGGGAAGCTAAGCCAAAAGCTTTCGCCGTTATATGGCCTCGCCTGGCTCGGGATATTACTGTTTCCGGATACGATCTTATCATTACTATAAAAAGAAAAAGTAAGCGCCGCGCCGCCGTTTACATATAGTTTAAGATCATCAGTGTTATATAAGTTGAATATCAATTGCGGCGTAAAGGCAACGTTGCTTTGGCTAAATGAATATACAGCCCCTGCTGTAGCACTTTGCGTTGATGTTATTTCGGGGTTGATATAGTTGAAGGATAATTCGCCCCTGAAAATAAACCGCTGTACCTGCGCATTGGTAAAGGCATCATAACCTACGCTTATTTTGGGCAAGTATGTTTTACCGCCGGTGCCTCCATCAAACGGAACATCACCTTTAAAACGTGTTTTAGTATAGTTTAACCCGATACCAACAAAAAAGCGGTTGTTGGATGGCCTTGCTATTTCAGTGATTGTTTTGGAGTTAACACCTGCACTGCCACTGTTATTAATGATATTAATACTTTTTACTAAATCGCTTTCAACAAAATTGGTATGCTCTATTGTAGACCGGTTTTTATTGTTGTCATCATTATACTTTTTATGAAGTAAAAGCAACTGCCCTATATATAGTTTAGTAACAACTGTGGCCACATTGCTGTTGTTATAATAGTAGTAATAAGCCAATTCTGTTACTACATCGCCTTGCTCCTGGTAAAAATAGCGGGTTTTAACATTGTCCGACTGTGCATATAACGTAACATTAGGCCCTGAAGCAACGCGTTTTATAAATATGGTAGCCTGGGTTTTAGTAGTATCCAGCCTTTTATCCATATTAGGAAACCCGTTACGATTATTACTGATACGGCCGGTATAGCTTACGTAAGTATCATAAGGTGCAATGTGGAAAAGTGATATATCTGCTGCCGAAAAACGCAGGGCATCTTTGTCGCCCTTCGAGTTTTTAAACTCAATAACTTCCGGACTGTGCGACCACTCCCTCGCATTAATATAACCCTTTACGGTATCACCATTGGCTTTTACAACATAGCCATCATGATAGTTTGCCTGCGACAAGGCAAAAAGCGGTAAAAGCAATAATACCGCGCAATAAAAAATACGCATGTGATAAGAATTTATGTTGCCGCAAATATATTAAAATATAGCTTCGGCAATGCGCTTTGTTGGCCCGGCGTTGCTCATGGTATAAAAGTGCAATACAGGCACGCCAAAAGCCACCAACTCCTTACACTGGTTGATCATCCACTCAATGCCTGCTTCGCGTACATCTTTTTCACTGGTGCAGGCTTGTATGGCGTCGCTCAAATCTTCGGGCATGTCAATATGGAAGGTTTTTGACAGGCTCACCAATTGTTTCGACGAGGTAATCGGCTTCAAACCCGGAATAATAGGCACATTGATACCATTAGCCCGGCAGTTGTTTACAAACTCGATGTACTTTTTATTATCGAAGAACATTTGGGTTACAATAAACTGGGCGCCCATATCTACCTTTTGTTTGAGGTATTTAAAGTCGGTTTTAAGGTTTGGTGCTTCAAAGTGTTTTTCGGGGTAACCGGCCACGCCTATACAAAAATTAGTTTTTTGAATGTTATCGTAATTCTCGTGCAGGTAAACGCCGTTGTTCATGTTCACTACTTGCTGTAGCAGGTCGGTGGCATAGCAGTGCCCGTTAGGGTTTGGCACAAAGGCCGGATCACCGCTGCGGGCATCACCACGAAGCACCAGTACGTTCTCGATACCTAAAAACTCCAGGTCTATCAACGCGTTCTCGGTTTCATCCTTAGTAAAGCCACCGCATAGCAAATGCGGAACGGTATCAACCTTGTACTTATTCATGATTGCTGCACAAATGGCAATAGTGCCCGGGCGCTTGCGATAAGCCAGTTTTTCCAGCAAACCGCTGTTATGCTGCTTATAAATAAAATCTTCGCGCAGCGAGGTAACATCAATAAACGGCGGCTTAAACTCCATCAACGGATCAATAGCGTTATAAATACCCTGTATGCTCTGCCCCTTCAATGGCGGAATCAGTTCAAAAGAAAAAAGTGTTTTGCCGTTAGCGTTCTTTATGTGTTCGGTGATCTTCATTGGTTAGTATCAAGTAGCGAGTATCAAGTAGCAAGACTTTTTTGCAAAACGTATACTCTTTTTTAATGTATCAGTATTTAATAGAGAGATCAGGCAGCAAGGCTTTTTTGCAAACCATATATCATCTTTTGTATTTCAGTAATTAGCAGGCATACGGTATCGTGCTTTGCCTGGGTTATGTAATCAAATTCTTTGGCTAAGATAATCTGCGTTTCTAATTCAAACGAAGAGCCTAACGCAATATTTAAAAAATGGTACAATTCCTTATTTGATCTTCTGCCGCAACCTTCAGCAATATTGGAAGGTATAGAAACAGCCGAGCGAGTTATTTGCGATATCAAGCCAAACTTTTCTTCAGCCGGAAAAGCCTTTGTTAGCAGATATACCTCCTTACATATTTCTATTCCTGCCCGCCAAACTTTTAGTTCTTTAAAATTGTGCATTTCGTGTCTTGATACTTGATACTAACTACTTGATACTAATAGTTCAAATTCGGTCCCAGCCATTTTTCTACTTCTTCCAGTGGGAGGGCTTTGCGTTTGGCGTAGTCTTGTACCTGGTCTTTACTTATTTTGCCGAGGCCGAAATAGCGGGCCTGCGGGTGGGCGAAGTAAAAACCACTTACTGACGCGGCCGGTGTCATGGCCAGGCTTTCGGTAAGGTGCATGTGGGCATTGTCTTCAGCTTTCAGCAGTTCAAACAGCGTTGTTTTCTCAGTATGATCCGGACAGGCGGGATAACCCGGCGCCGGGCGGATACCCTGGTATTCTTCCTTGATCAATCCGTCGGTATCCAGTTGCTCATCTTTCGAGTAACCCCAGTAATCTTTACGTACCAGTTCGTGCATTTTTTCGGCAAAGGCTTCAGCAAGACGATCGGCAAGGGCTTTGGCCATAATGCTGTTATAATCGTCGTGATCTTTTTCAAATTCGGCCACCAACTCGTCGCAACCAATACCGGTAGTAACGGCAAAGCCGCCCCAGTAGTCGGTAACGCCGCTTTCTTTGGGCGCAATAAAATCCGACAGCGCATAATACGGATCATCCTTTACCTTTTCACCTTGCTGGCGAAGGGTATGTATTTTGGTGATCACATGCTTGCGGGTTTCATCCGAGTATATCTCGATATCATCGCCCACACTGTTGGCCGGCCAAAAACCGATAACGCCATTGGCATGCAGCAATTTTTCTTTCACTATCTTTTTCAACAGCACCTGCGCATCGTCAAATAGTTTTTGCGCTTCGGTACCTACATATTTATCGTTAAATATTTTCGGGTAGCTGCCGCGTAGCTCCCAGGTATGGAAAAAAGGGGTCCAGTCGATATACGGCACTAATTCTTCAAGCGGGAACGATTCAAATACCTTAGTACCGGTGAAGGTAGGCTTGTTCGGGATCGAGCCGTTAAGGTTGATCTGGAATTTCGCTTTGCGGGCATCTTCAATACTCACAAAACGCTTATCCGATTTTTTGTTGGCGTGCGCCTCCCGTGCTTTGGCGTATTCATCTTTAATGCCCTGTATGTACGCATCGCGACCATCGCGGTTCATCAGGTTACTGCAAACCGTTACGCTGCGCGATGCATCAAGCACGTGAATAGCCGCTCCCGAGTAGTTAGGTGCCACCTTTACCGCCGCGTGGATCCGTGAGGTAGTAGCACCGCCCAATATCAGCGGAATGGTAAAGCCTTCGCGTTCCATTTCTTTGGCAAAATGTACCATTTCATCCAGCGATGGGGTAATTAAACCACTCAGGCCGATGATATCCACATCCTGCTTTTTAGCTTCTTCAATAATGCGTTGCGCGGGCACCATCACCCCAAGGTCAATCACCTCGAAGTTGTTACAGGCCAGCACTACGCCTACTATATTTTTGCCAATATCGTGTACGTCGCCTTTTACGGTGGCCATTAATACCTTACCGGCATTTTTGCGCTGATCGGCATTGGCATTGTTACGTTTTTCTTCTTCAATAAAGGGCAGCAGATAAGCCACGGCCTTTTTCATTACGCGTGCCGATTTTACCACCTGTGGCAAAAACATTTTACCCGAACCAAACAGATCGCCTACGATGTTCATGCCATCCATCAGCGGGCCTTCAATTACTTCGAGCGGTTTGTCGTATTTCTGACGGGCTTCTTCCACATCGGCATCAAGGTACTCTATGATACCTTTTACCAGCGCGTGCGACAAGCGTTTCTCTACCGGATCTTTACGCCATTCTTCATCACGAACAATCTCCTTGCCTTTACTCTTAATGGTATCGGCATATTCTACCAGTCGCTCGGTAGCATCCTGGCGGCGGTTAAGCAATACATCCTCCACCAGTATCAAAAGGTCTTTCGGAATTTCTTCGTATACCTCAAGCATCCCCGCGTTTACAATACCCATATCCAAACCGGCATTAATGGCATGGTACAGGAACGCCGAGTGCATAGCTTCGCGCACCACGTTATTACCACGGAACGAGAACGAAATGTTACTCACTCCACCGCTTACTTTGGCATAAGGCAGGTTCTGCTTTATCCAGCGGGTGGCTTCAATAAAATCTACCGCGTAGTTATTATGTTCTTCGAGGCCGGTGGCTACGGTAAGTATGTTTGGGTCGAAGATGATATCCTGCGGGGGAAAACCAACTTCGTTTACCAGTATATTATATGAGCGCTGGCAAATCTCTTTACGGCGTTCCAGCGAATCGGCCTGGCCGGTTTCGTCAAACGCCATCACTACGGCTGCGGCGCCATAGCTTTGTATCTTGCGTGCGTATTCTATAAATTTCTCTTCACCCTCTTTAAGCGAGATGGAGTTAACGATGCCCTTGCCTTGCAGGCATTTCAACCCGGCTTCCAATACCGTCCACTTTGATGAATCTACCATGATAGGCAGTTTGGAAATATCCGGTTCGGAGGCTACAAGATTCAGGAATTTCACCATCACCGCTTCCGAATCGATCATACCCTCATCCATGTTGATATCGATCACCTGCGCGCCGCCTTCTACCTGCTGACGGGCAACTGTTAGCGCTGCCTCGTAATCTTCGGCAAGTATCAGTTTGGAGAATTTGGGTGAACCGGTGATGTTGGTACGCTCGCCAACGTTAACAAAGTTGGTTTCGGGCGTAAGCGTAACTGCTTCCAGTCCGCTAAGGCGCAAAAATGGTTTTATTTCGGGGATCTTGCGCGGTGGGAATTTTGCTGCTTTATCGGCAATACACTTGATATGCTCGGGCGTGGTGCCACAACAACCACCCACAATATTTACTATGCCGGCTTTTATAAAATCGTCAACCTGGTGCGCGGTTTCGTGCGGGGTTTCATCATAAGCCCCAAACTCGTTAGGCAAACCCGCGTTAGGGTAGGCCGATATGTATACTTCTGCCTTTTCAGATAGCTCTTCCAAATAAGGCCTCATCTCCCTGGCACCCAAAGCACAGTTTAACCCTACCGACAGCAGGTTAGCATGGCGGATAGAGTTCCAGAACGCCTCCACCGTTTGCCCCGAAAGCGTGCGCCCGGAAGCATCAGTAATAGTACCCGATATCATGATAGGCAAATGCTTGCCGCTTTCTTCGGCATAGCGTTGTATGGCAAATAATGCCGCCTTGGCATTCAGGGTATCAAATATGGTTTCAACCAACAGCAAATCCGATCCGCCGTCCACCAGTCCGCGCACCTGCGCGTAATAAGCATCGGCAAGGTCATCAAATGATACCGCGCGGTAACCAGGGTCGTTCACATCCGGTGATATAGAAGCCGTACGGTTAGTAGGACCAACCGCACCGGCAACAAAGCGCGGTTTTTCGGGTGTTTTTATATTATATTCGTCAACCACCTCACGGGCAATGCGGGCACCCTCATAGCTCAGCTCATAGTCGAGTTCTTCCATGTGGTAATCGGCCAGTGAAATACGTTGGGTACTGAAGGTATTGGTTTCGATGATATCTGCCCCGGCATCCAGATATTCGGCATGTATTGCCTTAATTACATCCGGACGGGTGATATTCAGCAAATCGTTATTGCCTTTCAAATCGGATATATGATCGCGGAAACGCTCACCACGAAAATCCTCCTCGGTGAGCTGGTACCGTTGTATCATGGTACCCATAGCCCCATCAATCACTAAAATGCGTTTCTGTAGTTCTTTTCTAATATCCATTTTGGTATCAAGTAGCGAGTATCAAGTAGCAAGACTTTATGAGTCCGCGTGATTAGCGCAGTGTGATCAACAGTAAAAACTACTTGATACCTGATACTAATTACTTGATACTATAACAGCTTATCTCGAAAAGTCGGGCGTGTGTATTTGACTTTCGCTTATCTTTCCTAACCGGTCCAGTTGACTTGTTAAGTAGAATGTAGCACCTTGTAAGTACAGGTTGCTAAGACATCGCAGGGTCTAATCCCTCCGTCTTTCTCCATAAGCAGCACAAAGGTGCATAATAAAGTTTTAATGTGCAATAGGCTTTTGGCTTATGTATATAAGCGAAATGCAATATTGTTGCAGGAAGGGTTTTTAACTCACCCCGCCTACGCTTCGCTGGGCGCCCCTCTCTTTCGCAAGCGAAAAAGAAGGTATAAGTATTACATATTCCGTAATATTCAAAATAAAACCCTCTTTGCGCAGCAGAGAGGGTGATCCAGCGAAGCGTGGATCGGGTGAGTCCACAAAAAAAGCCGCATTTTCATGCAGCTTTTCAATATTGTTAATCAATACTATTATCTTCTGTTGCCGCCGAATACACGCAGTAACATCAGGAACAGGTTGATAAAATCAAGGTACAGCGTTAACGCACCCATGATAGCTATCTTTTTGGTCGACTGATCGCCGTACTCTAAGCCTGCACCAATACGTTTTAATTTTTGTACGTCATAAGCGGTTAGGCCCACAAACACTGCAACACCTATATAGCTAATAATAACACTAAGGCCACTGCTTTTGATAAAGAAGTTAACCAATGATGCTACAACTATACCTATCAGGAACATAGTTAAAATTGAACCGAATTTAGTAAGATCTTGCTGGGTTGTATACCCTGCTATAGCCATAATACCAAACACTACCGATGCGGTAATGAAAGTTCCATAAATTAGACCACTCGCATAAACCGAAAAAATAGTACTAAGGCTTATACCCATCATAACCGCGAATGCCAGGAAGAAAACCGTTAGCATGCCAAATGAGAAACGGTTAAATGCCAGGCTCATTGTGAATATAAAAACAAGCGGGGAAAACATTGCAATGGTACCAAAACCCGTACCTCTGTTTGTAATTGGGTCTATCAATAAGTTTCTTAACGACTGATCATAAGCAAATGTCCATGCAAATGCCGCCGATATACCTAATGCCACAAACATCCATAAAAACACGTTCGCAATAAATTTGCGCGATGCAGCTGCATCTTCATTTACAAATACACTATCGTAAGTGTAATTACTTTTATTAATCTCCATTTTTATTATATGGTTTAAATTGTACGAATTTACTAAAAATTACCCTGCTTAAATAATTACCGGGGTCTAATTTGTTGTTATAACAATTAGACGAATTTCGGGCTCAATGGTTTAATCAGTTTAGCCTTTTCATCAACTGTTCTTCTACCTTCTTGAATACCTGTACCGGCTTTAATCCGCGCCAGCTCAGGTTATCGAGTTCGCCGCCGAAGTTGATGTAATAGTCGATATTGTTTTGCTTAAACTCGGCTATCACATGGTCGCGAAAGTTTACACCGGCTATCCAGCCATCTTCCACATCCTGAAACCATTCCTCGTAATAACAATCGTCGGACGAGTGGTAGTTCAGCACATTTTCGCCGATCAGTACAAACTTGGTTACGCCCGCGTCTATCATCAGCTCCAGCAGTTCGCGCTTCATCAGCATAATATCGTTATTGATGGCATCGTTCCATTCGCCAATTAGTTCAATAATGGAAAAGCCCTTATCGTAATCAACAAACAGCACCTTCAGGTACAAGGTATTTGAGCCAAAGGTATCCCATTGCGGGTGCAGCAGGTAATTATATATCTGCTTATCAAACTCAAACTCATTGTACTGCGTAGCATAAAAAGGTGATAGCTCATCCTCCGATGCTATATAATCATCCCGCCAGCGGTAATATGGCTCTATCTCGTGCATTTTTTAAATTCAAAAGTTAAAAGTCAAAATTCAAAAATGGTGCATGTCTTTTTCACTTTTGAATTTTGACTTTTGAATTAATTTATTCTTTATTAAGGTTGAGGCTCTCAACTGCTTTGCGTACGCTGCCGTATTGTTTCAGCAGGGTAGCCGCTTCCGTTTCGGGCAGGCCTGTTTCGGCCATTACCATTTGGGTACCGCGGTCTATCAGTTTATTGTTTGATAGCTGCATATCTACCATGCGGTTACCCTTTACGTGGCCAAGCTGTATCATTGCGCTGGTGGTAAGCATGTTCAACACCAGTTTTTGCGCGGTACCTGCCTTCATGCGGGTTGAGCCTGTTAAAAATTCCGGACCAGTTACTACCTCTACCGGGTATTGTGCAACTGCCGCAACCGGGCCGCCACTGTTACATACGATACAGCCCGTTAAAATATTGTGCTCGTTAGCGGTTTTTAACCCGCCAATTACATAAGGTGTTTTGCCCGATGCCGCAATGCCTACCAACACATCCTTATCGTTAATGTTATAGGCCGAAAGATCTTTCCAGGCCTGCTCGGCATCATCCTCAGCAAACTCAACTGCTTTGCGTATGGCGCCATCGCCCCCGGCTATAATACCTACTACCAAATCGAACGGAACGCCAAAGGTTGGCGGGCATTCGCTGGCATCAACCACGCCTAACCTGCCGCTGGTACCCGCGCCAATATAGAACAACCTGCCGCCCTTTTTCATCCTTTCGGCAATGGCGGTTGCCAGCGCTTCAATTTGCGGCAAGGCCTTTTCTACAGCCAACGGAACGCTTTTATCCTCGGTATTAATGCTTTGCAAAATCTCCGCGACGGTCATCTGCTCCAGGTTATTATAGTATGAACTTTTCTCGGTAGTAGCTTCCATTTTTCAATTTAGTTGAAACAAAATTCGGTAAAAATCATCAAATACTACAGCTAATTAATAATTGGTATCCCGGGCAATTGTTATCTTTGTGTTAAGCGCTATTTATGAAACAAACAGCATCCGTAATTTTCCGTTCAACCCTGCTCATACTCATTGGTATAGCCCTGGGGCTGTTCATTAGCGATAATGGACTTACGGGGAGGCGTATGGGCTTGTCGCTTTCGGGCACCGATGATAAGATGTCGAAAGTGCTGGAACTGGTGCAATATAACTACGTAGATTCGGTAAATGTAGATAGCATAACCGGCGTTACCGTTAACGAACTGCTGCAAAAGCTCGACCCGCATTCGCTGTACCTGCCGCCGCAACAGGCATCGGCATTAAGCGAAAAACTGGAAGGCGGCTTTACCGGCGTGGGTATCGAATACCTGCTGCTGCGCGATACCTTTGTGGTTACGCAAGTATACGCGGGCAGCCCGGCGGCACGCGCGGGTTTAACCGGCGGCTGCAAGATCATCGATATAAATAACAAAAAATTCGCGGGTACAGGCCTCACCGACGATCACATCAGCAAGGCCCTGCGTCAAGATAAAAGCAAACCCATCCTGTTTACTGCCATTGCTCCCGGCGAAAGGGAGGCCAAGCTATACCTTGTAAAACCAGGCCGTGTAACCTTGAGCAGTTTAGATGCCGCTTATATTGCAGGCAATAACACAGGCTATATCAAAATAGGCAAATTTGCCTCCACTACCGATAAAGATTTCCGCGGCGCGCTCAACAAACTGAAAGCCGAAGGCATGCAAAAACTGGTGCTCGACCTGCGCGGCAACGGCGGCGGCTACCTCAATACCGCTACTGCCCTGGCCGACGAGTTTTTAACCAAAGGCAAGCTGATTGTTTACACCAAAGGCGTGCACGAACCCCGTACCGATTATTTCGCTACAGATTCGGGCGCGTTTCAGCAAGGTAAACTGGCCGTATTGATCGACGAATATTCGGCCTCGGCCAGTGAAATTTTAGCCGGAGCACTGCAAGATCTGGATCGTGCCGTAATTGTTGGTCGCCGTTCGTTTGGTAAAGGTTTGGTGCAGCAGCAGTTTCCGTTTGGCGATGGCTCGGCCATTAACCTTACCGTGGCCAGGTATTATACTCCATCGGGCAGGTCGATACAAAAATCGTACAGCCATGGGGTAGAAAGCTACCGCCGTGAGCTATCAGAGCGCATGAAAAAAGGCGAACTCTTCTCGGCCGAAAATATCCGTAACGACAGCGTTTTCAGTAAACAATCGCCTTATCGTACATCGAGCGGCAAACAGGTATTTAGCGGCGGCGGCATTATGCCCGACGTATTTATACCCGCCGATGCCGCCCAAACTACTCGCCTTATTCAACGGCTAAGTTCGGCACAGGTCTTTACCGCTTACATTGTGGATAAGATGCAGCCCCTGCTGAAAGAATACCCACAGGCCGATGGTTTCATTAAAAACTACACGCCAACCGATACCGATTTTAACAGCTTTATACAATACGCCTCGCACTCGCTTAAACACATCGACGAGCCGGAAGTACAGCTATCAAAAACCGAAATAAAATCGCTCCTTAAGGCCTACGCCGCCCGCTTCAAATGGGGCGACACCTACTATTTCCAGGCCATCAACCTCAACGACGCCACGCTAAACCAGGCGATAGCAAGTGTGGAATAGGTTTTTTGATGTGATGTTTTGATGTGCAGATATGCAAATTAGCAGATGTGCAGGTGATGAAGTGATTCGTTTTTTCTCCGTATCCCCTCCTCGGAGGGGCGAGCGCAAGCCCGTGCGTTGGCGGGGTGGGTTTCTACGCCATACAAGTTAATCCAATAGCTTTTTTGAAAATCAATGATAGTAGTACTTCGGTTACGATAGCCCCGCTATCCGCTTATACTACACAGGCATTAAGCTCGGGGCCGGTATAATTAAAATGAATTCGCAACATTCATATAATCTAAAACCAATAACAATAATTTATAAGCTTATACTTAGGTGAGCCGAGTTTGGTTCGTCTCAATAATCTTTGTATTTTTATATGTTATAAACCTAAACTAAATGGAAGAAGATTTTTTCAAAGAACAAACGTCCTCATCGGAAGTTAAAGCTAAAATAGTATCTGAATACTTCCCTCAATATTGTCGCATATTGTTGAAGAAACCACAAAATTCTATACGATATTTAGACTTATACGCCGGCCCCGGTAAGTATGAAGATCAAAAACATTCTACACCGTTATTATTGGCAAAAGAATGTGCAGAAGATCCTGTGCTTAGTTCAAAAGTTCATTTAATCTTTAATGACAATAGTTACGCTAAAGAACTTGAGACAAACTTTTTAGAGTTGTTTCCAGAAAATACTTTTACATATCCTCCAAGATTTGGAAATAAAACTGTCGGTGAAGATAAATCCATAAAAGACTTTTTGAATAGAGAGCCACAAAAAGTTAATCCTAATCCAACTTTGCTTTTTTTTGATCCATTTGGGTATAAAGGAATTGACACTTTAATACTTGCGAAGTTTCTTGAAAACTGGGGCAATGAATTGTTTTTGTTTGTCAACATAAAACGCATAAATCAAGCCGTTGCCGTTGGTAAGTTTGACGAGCTTATGCAATCGCTATTTCCAACTACAATTGAACAACTAAGATTAAAAAGGCAGTACAAAGCATCGGTTCAGGAGCGATTGAAACTTATTATGGAAAATTTGGCTTTGGAATTTACAAGTGCAGTAGGTGCAAAAAAATTATACCACTGTTCTTTTAGATTTCAAGAAGAGGACAGCACAGCAACAAGTCATTTCATAATACATTTTACTAAAAATCAAAAAGGCTATGAGTTAGTGAAAAATGTTTACCATGCTTATGACAATATAGGGGCAACACTTGAAAAAGATGGTAATTATACATATGATGCTAAAAGACTAAATGAAATTGATGATTTAGGTTTTGGAAATCCTAACATTCAAGCCTTATCTTACATGCTTGCCAATTCCTACAAGGAAAGGCAAATTACCGCAAAGGCATTATACGATGAGCACCAACAAAACACTAAGTTTAGTTGGTCTCATTACAAAGAAACTTTAAGATATATGGCACAACAAGGGTCAGTAAAAGTTACATTTACAGATAATGTCAAACATAAAGTTAACGTTATAATATCAGATACCTGTATATTGAACTTTTAGTATATGTCAAAATCATCGATAGAATGGACCGAAATGACGTGGAATCCAACTACTGGTTGTGATAAGCTTTCGGCTGGGTGTAAGTTCTGCTATGCAGAAACTATGACTAAGAGATTAAAGGGTATGGGGCAAGAAAAATATAGTCAAGGATTTAAGTTCCGCATCCATCCAGCGACATTATTAGTTCCATATACATGGAAAAAACCGCAATTAGTATTTGTTAATTCAATGAGTGATCTATTTCATAAAGAGGTTCCTTTAAATTATGTACAAAGTGTATTTAAGGTAATGAATGATACTCCTCAACATACTTATCAAGTTCTTACAAAAAGAGGGGATGTACTTGAGTCTTATTCGCCATTTTTAAATTTTACCAATAATGTATGGATAGGCGTAAGCGTGGAAGATGACAAAGTTGTTGATCGAATTACACATCTGCAAAAAATAAATGCCAATGTTCGGTTTTTATCTCTCGAACCACTTTTAGGTCCATTGCCAAATTTAAATCTTTCCGGAATACACTGGGTAATAGTTGGTGGAGAAAGCGGCTTTAAAGCAAGGCCAATGCAAGAAGAGTGGGTCGAAGATATTCGTATGCAATGTGAAAAGGCAAATGTCCCTTTCTTCTTCAAACAGTGGGGCGGTAAGAATAAAAAGGCAGCTGGTCGAGTACTAAATGGAAGAACTTACGATGAAATGCCTAAGCAAATTATCAAAATTGAAGAACAACAGAATCTTACTACAGCTTAAGTAATAGTTCCTTAATATCGCATAAACCCACCCCGCCACTGCGTAATCCTTACGCTCGCCCCTCCGAGGAGGGGAAAGGAGAAGATTTGCGGATTTTGCCAAAACGGTCACCTGCATATTGTCAATTAATATCGCAGAAACCCACCCCCGCCACCGCGCAATCCCTACGCTCGCCCCTCCGAGGAGGGGATGGGGGAAAACATCATCTGCACATCTGCTAATTTGCATATCTGCACATCAAATCATCTGCACATCAAAACATCATTAGCGCACCCAAAACTATTCCATTCAAAAAAATAGCCCCCAGCATTTACACGCTGAGGGCTGGGGTATTTATATATAGATAATTAAGGGGAACGGTTAGCTGTTGATAGCGCCTATCTTTTTGAGCAGTTTACGGTTTTCACGCTTGCGGATGAATTTGTAAACTATCCCGTAAATGATAGGGAGTATCAGCAGGGTTAGTATGGTAGAGGTTACCAGTCCGCCAATTACCACAATGGCCAGCGGCTTTTGGGTTTCTGAACCTATACCGGTTGATATGGCGGCGGGCATTAAGCCAATAGCAGCCATAAGGGCGGTCATTACCACTGGGCGTACCCTTGATATTACGCCGGTGAGCAATGCTTCGTCGAGGTGTTTACCTTCTTCCAGGTTTTTGCGAAACACCGAGATAAGGATTACCCCGTTTTGGATACACACCCCAAACAGCGCGATGAAACCGATACCGGCCGAAATACTGAAGTTGGTTTGGGTAATATGCAGCGCCAGTATACCGCCAATAAGGGCGAACGGTACGTTGAGTATTACCAGTATAGCATCTTTAGCATTACCGAAGGTGGTATACAGTATCAGGAAGATCACCAGCAAACAAACCGGTACCACATGCGCCAGGGTGTTAGAGGCACGGATCTGGTTTTCGAACTCGCCGTTCCAGGTGAAGGTGTAGCCGCGTTTAAGTTTTACGGCATCGTTTACCTTTTGCTGCGCTTCGGCAATGGTACTGCCCAAATCGCGACCGCGTACCGAAAATTTCACCGCGATGTAGCGCATGTTATTATCCCTGAAAATGAATGCCGGTCCAATGAGTTCTTTAATGGTAGAGATTTCCTTTAGCGATATTTTTGAACCGTTAAGGGTGGGCACCATCAGCGACTCTATCTTTTCTTGCGTAGCACGGTATTGTTTCTGATAACGTACGCGGATATCAAATTTGCGTTCCCCCTGGTATAGCTGGGTGGCAGCTTTACCGCCAATGGCCATTTCAATTACGGCATTGGCATCGGCAGTGGCTACATCGTAACGGGCCATCTTTTGCTGATCGAGCTCTATCCTGAACTCGGGCTGACCAAGGTTGCGCAGTATTCCTAAATCTTCTACACCCTTAACTTGTTTAAGCGTGGCCATTACTTTGTTGGCATCCTCATCCAATACATTAAAGTCGGGGCCGAATATTTTTACGGCCATTGATGCAGGCACACCAGCTACGGCTTCGGCCACGTTATCAATAATAGGTTGCGAATAGTTGAATATAATGCCGGGATACAAGCTTAACTTTTTATCCATTTCGGCTATCAGTTCCTCCTGGGTGATATGCCTTTTCCAATCCTTTTTAGGATAAAGGTCAACCTGGATCTGTACGTTAAAGAAACCTTTAGGGTCGGTACCGTCATTGGTACGGCCTACCTGCGACAGGGTTTGTTTTACCTCCGGGAACTGTGACAATATCTGCCTCATTTTGTTGGTAATGTTAACCGAGTTCTCTAAAGAAGTACTCATCGGCATTTGAGCGGTTACCCATAAAGCGCCCTCGTTTAGCTGCGGTAAAAACTCCGATCCTAAGAACTTGGCCGAAGCGAAGGTGAGCGTCATGCAGGTTAGGGCGATGAGCAGGCTTAGCTTTTGATTTTTGTAAGTAAAGCTAAACATGCGGCGGATACCGTTCTCAAAAAAGATCACTACCGGGTTGTGTTTTTCCCTCACATTCTTTTTAAGCAGTATGCTTGATAAAGCAGGTACCAGCGTAAGCGTGAACAGTAGCGCACCCAGTAAGGCGAAACCTAATGTATAGGCCAGTGGCGAAAACATTTTACCCTCTACCTTTTGAAAAGCGAATATTGGAATGAGGCAGGTAATGATAATGAGCTTGGAGAAGAAGATAGCCTTACCCATTTCACTACCCACGTTTTTAAACAAACCCAGCTTGGCCAGACCGTTAAATTTCTGCATCCCAACTTCCTTCGCCTTGTGGTCAAGGGCGACGAATATACCTTCCACCATCACCACCGCTCCATCTATGATGATCCCAAAATCTACCGCGCCCATGGAGAGCAGGTTGGCGCTCATACCCTTCAAATGCAGGCATATAAAGGCAAACAATAGTGCCAGCGGTATAATAATGGCCACGGTTAAGGTGGTGCGCCAGTCGGCCATAAACAAAAACACAATAACGGTAACCAGTACAATACCTTCAACCAGGTTATGCAACACAGTTTCGGTACAAAACTCCATGAGCGTGGTGCGATCGTAAAAGGTGCTTATTTTTACATCCGGCGGCAATACGTTATCGTTCAGGTCGGTTACCTTGTCGCGTATCCGTTTTAATACTTCGGCAGGGTTTTCGCCTTTGCGCATCACCACAATACCTTCTACCACGTCGTTATTCTTATCCCTGCCAACCTGGCCCAAACGCGGCAGCCCGCTCTCCTTAATATCGGCCACGTTACGGGTGAGGATAGGTACACCGTTGATGTTCTTGATAATGATGTTCTCTATCTCGCTGATGTTGTTGATCAAACCTATACCACGCACCACAAAGGCCTGGTCGTTCTTTTCAATTACATCGCCACCCACGTTAATGTTACTGCGGTTAATGGCGTTGTACACATCCAGCGATGTTAAGCCGTATTTTTGCAGTAGCGATGGATTAACACTTACCTCGTAATCTTTCTCCTCACCGCCAAAACTGTTTACATCGGCAACCCCGGGAATGGCTTTAAACTGGCGGTCGAGTACCCAATCCTGTATCTCGGTAAGGTCGTGTATTGATTTTGTCTTGCTTTTCAGCGTATAACGAAAAATTTCGCCGGTAGGGCCATAAGGCGGCTCTACTTCGGGTTTTACACCATCGGGCAGGTCGGCATTGCTTAGCCTGCTCAATACCTGCTGCCGGGCAAAGGCATCGTCAACATCGTCATCAAAAATGATGCGGACATAAGACAGCCCGAAAGATGAGGTAGTACGCAGGTTAGCCTTTTTTTGTACCGAGTTAAGCACGGTTTCCATAGGGATGGTCACCATTTTTTCTACCTCCTCGGCGCTGCGGCCCGGCCATTGCGCTATAATAATGATCTGGGTGTTGGTAACATCCGGAAATGTTTCGATAGGAGTATTCATGTAACTCCATACGCCCAATACAGCCAGCACCCCGGTAAGGAAAAATATAAACGCCCGGCGCCTGAGTGAAAAATGTATAATGCTTTTAATGAGGTTATTCATTGCAATTTATGTAGTACAGTGTATGTTCTGTAGATTTAAAAAATTAGGTAAAGCAACATCGGGTGCTTACTCCGCAATTAGGGCGTTGTACAGCAGCAGCTGGCTTTTTGAAATGATCTTATCGCCCGGTTTTAAGCCCGATGAAATGTAGGCTGTGCCGTCAACGGTTTTTATTATGCTAACCTCGCGCACCTGCAAATCGCATTTGCTGTTATACAACACCACGTAATTCTTACTATTATCAAATATGATGGCCGCCGCCGGGATAGATACCGCCTGGCCTGGTTCGCTATTGGTGATCAGTACGTTGGTAAACATCTCCGGCTTTAACAATAAGTCGGCATTTTGCAGGGCGATACGCACCGTCATTACTTTAGTATCAGGGTCGAGTACCGAATTAACAAGGTTTACTTTGCCGGTAAATACCTTATCGGGATAAGCGATAGTGGTTACTTTGGCATTATAGCCTACCTTAACCTTTGATATATCGGTTTCAAACACATTGGCGGTTATCCACACATCTTTCATATCTGATATGGTGAACAAACTGCTGTTATTGTCCGGGCGAATGTAGTTGCCCGCGGCAATGTTCCTTTCTACAATATAACCATCGCGTGGAGCTGTAATTACCAGGGTGCCGTTGGCATTGGTATTACCGCCGCCATTAATGGCTATTTGCTGGCGAACTTTGTTATCGGCATTTTCGGCTTTGTTGTAGTTCTCTTTTGCTTCGGTATAATCGCGTTCGCTGCTGATGCCGTTCTTGTACAGGTATTCGGCTTGTTGCAACTGGCGTTTGCTGATGGCCAAATCTGCCTTGGCCGATGACAGGTCGGAATAGCTGCCCGCAACATCGGCACTTTTTAAAATGGCAAGGGTTTGCCCCTTGCTCACTTTATCTCCCAATGACACCTTCACTTCAGTTACCTGCCCACTTGCAAACGGGAATATCTTTACTACCTTATTTTCATCAAACGATACCTCGCCCGATAGCGCCAGTTCATCTTTCATGGGCGATGTTTTGGCGGTATCAATGGTTACCATTTTCGCCAGTGAATCGCTAATGCAAACCTGCTTGGTTTCCATGGTACCTGTTTTCTTTTCTTCGCAGGATGCCAGGGCTACCATACCGGCAAGGGCTATATATATTGCTGCTTTTTTCATCTTTTTATATGCTGGAATATTTTGTTTATAGAGGATTTACTACTGTGGTGCCAACGGCATAATTAATATCGGCAATCGCCTTTTGCAGGTTAAGCTGCTGCTGTAAAATTTTAAGCTTGGTTTCTTTGTACGAGTCGAAAAAGTCGATGAACTCCTGCAAGCCTATCTGCCTTTCTTTAAAGCTTTTAAGCATGCTGGTATACAACTGGTCGTACTTATCGTAAAAGTCGGTTTCGTTTTTATTGAGCAGTTGCTGGCTCAGGCGGTATTGGTTAACGGCCGAGTACACATCGTTGGTTAACTGCAATTCGCTGTTCTTCAGCGTATACTCCTGGCTTTGTATTGCCAGCCTGGCCGATTTAATACTTCCCTGGTTGCGGTTGAACAATGGCAACGGTACGCTGATCTGCAAGCCCACGTAGTTGTTGGCGTAGTTGCTATGCTGATCGAAAGCGGCACCTACAGTAACATCCGGCACGGCCAGTGCTCTTTGCATGGCAAGGTTATCGTTACTTTGGGTGAGGCCGTATTTGTTCACCAAATAATCGCCACGGAAGGTTTTGGCCTGTTCGGCTAAAGCGGCTGCATCCAGCGGGGTATCGGTGTTGCTGAAGGTAATTTGCGGGGCGATGAACTGATCTGGCTTCGTTGCCAGCAGTGTTTTCAGCTCGCTTTGCAGATCGTTCAGCTGGCGGTCGTTCTCTACCAAGTCATTTTGCAGACTGAACAATAACGCCTTTAAACGGATAAGATCTTTTAAGGACGAGTTACCTGCCTGGTACGATTTATCAATAGCGTTAACCAAATTGGTAGCCGATGCGATTTCGTTCTTGTAAACCTTGCTCTGATCGGCCAGTGTGGCTACCAGAGAAAAATCGAGCAGCAGGTTATAGTGCAGGTTGCGCATCAGGTCGTCAAATTGCGCCTGCTGTATATTGGCATCGTCAGTAGCCAGTCGTACCTGCTTGCCGCGTTTGCCGGCTGTTTGTATCAGCTGGCTTAGCTGTACAAATATTTGCCCGTTGCCGTTGGCATGGTTAAAATATTTTTTAGAGGCATCGGTAATGTTTTGGTCGGTGCTTAGTACGGGGTTGTCCCAAAGTTTAGCCTGTTGTATCATGGCCTTGCTGGCATCCACATTATACTTTTGGGCAAGCAGGCTCAGGTTATTGTTGATGAATAGTTTTTCGGCATCCTTAAACGACAGCTTAAGGGTATCGGTTTGGCACCAGGCGGTTTGGGTAAAGCCTGTGGCCAGTATTACGATGAGTAATTTTAAATATTTCGCGGTCATCTTATTTTGATCTGTTTGACTAAATCAAAACTATTGTACCCGAATTAGACCCGAATTAAACCGACATTAGAAAAGCATTAAAATTGATTTGGCTATTTGGCAAACTCAATAATGAAGGTACTGCCCGCTTCGCCATCGCTTACAACGACTACTTTGCCCTTGCATAACTGGATGATCTTGCTGGCAATATATAGCCCTACACCGCTGCCAGGGATATTTTTAACACTTGCCGAGCGATAGAAGGACTGGAATATTTTACCCGTATCGGCAGCTTTAATGCCGGGGCCTTTATCAGTAATGGTTATTTTAATTTGGCTGATACCTGCTTCAAAGTAAATATCAACGGGTTGAGCGCCCGAATATTTAAAGGCGTTATCTATAATATTATTAATGGCGATGTACAGCAGCGGCTTGTTGGCAAAGATGATCAGCTCGTTCTCATCCTCCGGCAGATCGGCAAATTTAAGGTTCAGCATACCCGGGCCTTGTTTGGCCGACCAATACTCTTCCAACTCCCATATCAGTTCGTCAATACGCACCGGCGATAGGATTGCTTGCGTATAGTTAAAATCAACCTGCGCCAGTTCCATCAGGCTGGTAATGGTTTCCTGCAAGCGGAAAGCATCTGCCGAGATAGACTGCAATACTCTTTTATATTCTTCGCTACTGCGCTCTTTGGACAGGGCCACATCCACCTCGCCCATAATACTGGTAACAGGCGTGCGCAACTCGTGCGACGCGTTGGATACGAAGGTTTGCTGTAACTCAAAGGCGTTTTCCAAATGCTCCAACAAGCTGTTGAAGTTGCTGATGAGGTCGGCAATTTCGTCCTTGTTCTTTACGCCATCAACCCGCAAATGCAGGTTGCTCGATCGTATTTGCCGCATTTGGTCGATGATCTTTTTTATGGGTGCCAGCGCGTTTTTAGCGAAAATTTGCCCTGCAAAAAACGAGATCAGCATAAATATCAGGAACAGCAGCACAGCCGTTTTGCCCAGCATCATGGCCCGTCGCGAAAAACTTTTATCAATAGCCGAAGCCAGTATCACAAAATCGCCCTGGTTATCTTTATACAACTTGCCCACTACCTGACGCTCGCCTTCCTGGTATTCAATATACCCATCCCGGCGTACCTGGTCAATAATAGAAGATGTCCAGAACACATTGTTATGCGTATTGAAGGCGATGCGGTTATTCTTGTTATAAATGCGGATCACCTCATCGGGCAGCTTTTCGAGGTAACGCTGCTGTACCTGCAACATCGAATCGGCATCAATTTCATCGGCCTTTAAATACAATTGCGAGGCTACATTGGTACGGTCAGTAAGGCGCTCTATAAAATCGGCCCTAAAAAAGGAGAACACGACGAAGTAGATCACCACCAAAACTATCAGTAATGCCCCCGAACTAATGAGGGTAAAATATAACGATAGCCGGGTTTTGATCTTCATGCCACTATTGTTCCTTTAATATATACCCCATACCAATCACCGTATGAATCAGTTTTTTATCAAACCCCTTCTGGATCTTATTGCGCAGGTAATTCACATATACATCAACCATATTGGTTTGGGTGTCGAAATTGAATCCCCATACCTTCTCGGTAATAAACTCGCGGGAGAGCAACCTGTTAGGATTGTGTATGAACAGTTCAAGCAGGGCATATTCTTTAGCGGTAAGCATAATTTGTTTACCGGCACGCTCGGCTGTTTTATCCCAGGTGTTCAGTTTAAGATCGGCAAAAGTGAGGTGATGGCTCCCGGTATCGGCAGGTTGCCTTCGGCGAAGCAATGCCTCAACACGGGCAAGCAGCTCTTTAAAATGGAATGGTTTCAGCAAATAATCATCAGCCCCTGCATGCAAACCGTTCACCTTATCATCAATAGTGCCTAAAGCGCTCAGCATTAATATGGGCAGCTGCGCTTTCTTTTGCCTTATTTGCCGGCAAACCTCAATGCCGCCAAGCAGTGGCAGCATAATATCGAGAATTACCAGATCATAATCGTTTTGCAGCACCTGCATCAGCCCGGCAATACCGTCAACCGCTCCCTCAACATGATAGTTATGCTCCTGTAGTCCCTTTGTAATAAAAGCGGCAACTTTCTCTTCATCTTCAATGAGGCAAATTCGGTTCATATACTGATGTTATATGCAAATGTATATTATTTATTCTTTTCGCCATTTTATTGATTAGTTGGAGATAAGCCACGCATCCTTAAAACATTTAATAAATTTATACTGTTAACCCCAATAAATCACAACACTATGAAATGGCTTGGCAGGCGCGAAAGCAGCAATACTGAAGAAGGCAGCAGCGGCGGTGGTCGCGGATTGGCCCTTGGCGGCGGATTGGTTGGCATTATTGCCGCGGCGATATACTTTTTTACAGGTATTGATCCAAGCCAGATCATTAATCAAACCGGCATTGGCAACCAAACCGAGCAGATCAATACCCAACCCGGTAGCAGTGAAGATACCCCGCAAAAGAAATTTGCCAAAGTGGTGCTGGCCGATACCGAAGATATATGGGGACAAATATTCCAGGAAATGGGGCAAACTTACGAACAGCCCACCCTGCACTTTTTTAGCGGGGCGGTTGAAACTTCGGGCTGTGGTTTTGCAGAATCGGCAACAGGGCCGTTCTATTGCCCCGGCGACCGTAAGGTATATCTCGATCTTTCTTTTTTTGATGAACTGCAAGACCGCTTCGGCGCCGGCGGCGACTTTGCCCGCGCTTATGTTATAGCACACGAGGTTGGTCATCATATACAGCAACTACTGGGCGTAAGCCAAAAAATGGAGCAAGCACGTGCACGCCTCAGCGAAACCGAATACAATAAACTATCCGTTAAACTCGAATTACAGGCTGACTTTTACGCCGGTGTATTTGCCCACTACGAAAAAAGCACCAAAGGCGTACTGGAGCCCGGCGATATTGAAGAAGCACTGAACGCCGCCAACCAAATTGGCGACGATCGCCTTCAAAAGCAAAGCACCGGTCGCGTAGAACCCGACTCCTTTACCCACGGCACCAGCGCCCAACGCCAATACTGGTTCAAAAAAGGTTACGAAACAGGCGATGTGAAACAGGGGAATACTTTTGCAGCGGGAGCGGTGGATTGAAGAGGGGTTTGAAATAACACCGTAATTTAGCTCAATGATAGATGTTACCTGCGCCCTTATTATTGACGCTCAAAACAGAATATTTGTAGCCCAAAGAAGCGCCACAATGAGCTTACCTCTAAAATGGGAATTTCCTGGCGGAAAGATAGAGCCAAATGAAACAGCTGAAGATTGTTTGATAAGAGAAATAAAGGAAGAACTTGGTATCGATATAAACATTGTAGAAAGCTTACCTGTTAATATCCACAATTATCCTGCGGTAACTATAAAGCTCATTCCTTTTGTTTGCAAACACATCCACGGCGAAATAACATTAAATGAACACGTCGATTTTAAATGGCTTAATAAAAATGAATTATTAGATTTGGATTGGGCAGACGCCGATATCCCGATTGTTAAATTCTACTTAAACCAACTAAACGCCATCAATTGAGTTAGGGCTATACCGATGAAGCAACAAATACATTGCTTAACTTAGCATCCTTCATCCGATTGGTTGAAAATACTAACCCGGCATTTTAACATGAAACACCACCACTATCTATATATTCTTTCCATTGTGTTTATTGCGGCTTGTTCGCCTAAGAAGGGGCCGTATGCTATTACCAATAAGGTGTACGAGGATCAGGCGAAAACCTTTGCCGAAACCTTGCAGGAAACCAAGCCTTCGGTACTTACGGATAGTTTAGGGCGTATTATACCGTCGGAATGGGTGGGTACGGTTAATTTTAATTTGCGCAAGCCCAATTATGTGGTGCTGCATTATACTGCGCAGGATTCGGCGGCGCAAACACTTAAAACTTTTACCATTGTGAAAACACAGGTGAGCGCGCATTATGTGGTGGGTAAAGATGGCAAGGTATACCACATGGTGAACGATTACCTGCGTGCCTGGCATGGCGGCGTAGCCAAATGGGGCAACGTTACAGATATCAACAGTTCGTCGATAGGTATTGAGATTGATAATAATGGTAAATCGCCGTTTACCGATGCGCAGATTAATAGCCTACTGCTGTTATTGGCACAGCTGAAAAAAACATACAATATCCCCACAGCCAACTTTATTGGTCACCAGGATATTGCGCCGGGGCGTAAAGTTGACCCGGGCAAGTACTTCCCGTGGAAGCTACTGGCACAAAAAGGCTTCGGCTATTACAGTGAAGATGTGCTTGAACTCGCTCCTGATGGTTTCGATCCGGCCACGGCGCTGCGCCTTATCGGGTATGATATTACTAATCTTAACGCGGCAATTTCGGCCTTTAAACAACATTTCGTTCAAACAGACAGTAGCCCGCAGTTAACGCAACTGGATTTGAATGTTTTGTATAATGTTTATCAGAAGTATTAATTGAATGTTTGCAGAAGACTTATGAAGTTTTGAAAACTTCATAAGTCTGGAAACCGCATTTTTTATCCAACGGTCATATTGAAACGAAGTGCAGCCTATGGTCGATCTGTGCTCTGTTAGGAATGCTTCTGCCATGTTCTCGTTAGTGGATGTAACTTTCTTTTTTCTCTCAAAAAAGAAAGTCACCAAAGAAAAAAGTCGCGGCTGCGCAAGGAACTATTAAAGGTTCTACTTAGGCAGGGCTTGTGCTACCCATTCCTTACGATGCCGCATTTTTGGTTATTGATGGGTTGTCAGGCTCGGCTGCAATAATTACCTGTATACTAAAAGCCCGCCTTTGCTTTTGCAAAGGCGGGCTTTTATATTAGCAAATATCAATATTATTCTTTCCCTACGGTTATGCCCGGCCATGTATCGGTGCGGAATGGGGTGGCGGGGAGGTCGGCGGCGTTGTAGAGCGTACAAGTTGGGTTATTGCCCCAGCCGTATCGTACTGCTACAGGGCTGCTTACCTGCGCGCTGCTTACTACTACCTTATTTCCTTCTAATTTGGCATCAGCCCAATAGAATTTTTTATCGGCACCGGCTATGGCAAAGCCACTTAGTTTATCGCCTTTCACTTTCAGTCCGCCATCGGCATAAGTAAACGTAAGTTCAATAGCGTTACCTTTTATGGTCTGGGCTTTGTATATCGGCCCTGAATAGGCAACCTTTTCGCCATAGTTTTTGGCTTTAGCTATCAGCGCCAGGCGGCGGCCTACTTCCTGCTTGTTAGCGGGGTGAATATTGTAGGCATCGCCAATATCAATAGCCGATGCCATGCCTGTATTGGGTACCGATAACGTTTTCAACTGTGCTTCGCGCAGCTCGGCCCATTCAGATTCTACCGGCTGGGCATCCTGCGCCATAAAGTTAGCCAGCTGCACAAAGTAGAACGGGAAATTACCTTGTCCCCATTGTTTGCGCCAATCGCTGATCATCAGCGGGAATAAGGTACTATACTGATCGGCCTTGTTAGCATTGCTTTCTCCCTGATACCATATTACACCTTTTATAGTGTAGTTGATAATCGGGTTTACCATGGCATTATACAACAAGGTAGGTCTGTTTGGTCCATCCGGGCGTTGAGGTGCTGCGGGTAGTTCGCTTAGCTTGCTGCCTACCAGGTAACTCCACTCGCTGGCAAGGTCAACTTTTTCGTCGGCATTGGAGGCTAATGATATAGTTAACGGGCCGCCATTAAAGCCGCCATCGCCACCGGTATCAAAAACCCGTATGGCAATAGTGTTTTCACCCGCCTTCACTAAATTACCCGGGATGGTATATTTCCGTTGTACAAATACACCATCGGTATGACCAATTTGGGTGCCGTTAAACCAGGTGATGTCGTTATCATCAATACTACCTAAACTTAACACCACATCCTTCCCGGCCCATGCGGCAGGTATGGTTACTTTTTTTACAAACTTTACTATACCGTCAAAATTAGGCAAGCTGCCTTTTTCCCATAAGCCCGGCGCAGGCATCTTTTTCCATGCCGATACATCAAATGTTGATTTAGCCCATGGCGCGCTTCCTTGTGCATCGATCTGGTCTTTGGCGTTGATCTCGCTTGTCCATGCAGCAAGCTTGGTATCGTATTCTTTATTTAGTTTTTCTTGCGTTATGCCGCTTTCAAAATATTTTACAGCAGGCGCATAGGCAGGCATGGTTTTCAGGGCCTCGCCGCTTGTCCAGGCCTCGGCAACGGTACCGCCCCAGGTAGTGTTGATAATACCGATGGGCACATGCTTATCCTCGTACAAGTTTTTAGCGAAAAAGTAGGCCACTGCCGAAAACTGCGCTACTGTTTGCGGCGAACAAGCCCGCCAGCTCCATTTGGTTTTCAGCTCGGTTAAGGGCTGCATGCTAATGGTATTATCCACCTTGATCATGCGTATTTCAGGATAATTGGCCGCTGCTATTTCCTGCTGCGCGTTCAATACATCGCCATACATACCACTCACCCACATTTCCATATTCGATTGGCCCGAGCATACCCAAACTTCGCCTATCAGGATATTTTTTAGCATAAGCGCTTCGCCATCGTTAAAGCTGATGGTGTAAGGGCCGCCGAATGAAGGCGTGGCTACCTTTATTTTCCAGTCTCCTTTGACATCAGCAGTAGCGGTATATTTTTTATTATTCCACGATGTAGTAATGGTTAAGGGCTTGCCTGCGGTAGCTTTTCCCCAAAGATTTACTTGTGCTTTTTGCTGAAGTACCATATCGTCGGTGAGGCAGGCAGGCAAGGTTACCTTGGCCTCCGCGGGTTTGATGCCGGTAAACAACAATGCCGATAGCAGCACTTGCTTAACCGATTTAATAAGCAGATTTTTTATTCCCATTGTTTAATAAAATTGGTTTGATTGGGCATAAAAATACTTTTTAAAATCTGATTTTTTAGTTCATCATAAATTTTAATAGTGTGAAAATTTGCGCAAAAAAGTGGGCGATAAATTCCCCATACGTGGTATTTTGTAGATTTTTTTACCCTATTTATAGAATTTCAGGAGAAGAAGTTTTTACTGTAAAGAAAATATTTTACAACACAGGGGAGTTTATGTCGATTTTGTTAAACGATATATTTTCCTTTTAATTTATTGAGGCAAAGCGCACCATTTCACATAGGTTAATTATCAATAACCCACAATTTAATTTGCTAAAACCAATTGACTTTATACGCAGTGTTAAAAATAAGGTTTCAAATTATTTTCAGATTTTTTTAATTTTTTGGATATATAGTTGAACTATATCGCGCATGAGAAAATTAATACTTAGCGCATTACTGATAGCAGTTTTTGCAAGTTGCAAAAAACTGAGCGATGTTGTGCCTGCGAAGGGAGTAGGTACCGAAACACCGGGTAACACAGACCCGGTTAGTACACCTGAAGAGGAAGCTGCTCTGTTAGCATCATTAAAAATTACGCCCTTAAATTATAATGTACAAGAGCAACAAATAAAAGCAAGTGTAACCGGCAGCAAACTTACGCTGGCATTTGACGAGAAGATCCATTTGTTAATTGATAAAGACAGGTACAATACATCGTGGTATATCTACTTTAACGAAGATTACTCAAATACCGCCTTTGCCGATTTTGACTTTACTACCAAACTGCAATGGGGCGATGTTAGTCAAAACTACAAGCCGTTCAATTTAAACCAAATTGATAAAACGGTAAGCGATACTACTATTGCGGGTGTTGCCGTGGTTAACGTTAAATTTGAAAGGGAATTAAAATTCTTCAAAAATTACGAAACATCAGAAGCAGCAAACGCGAAGTTCAACGCATTAATCGGTACACGCGAAGACATGAAGTTTTCAACCAGCTACATGCCCGATTCTACCAAAAACTCAATCAGTACTACAAAAGTGGTTTATGTGAAATAAGCATAAGCCTCTAAATAAAATAAGCGCGCCTTTCAAAAAAGGGCGCGCTTATTTTTTGTGTATACTTCCGGTAATTATAATACCTCTTGTATCGTGTAATTCTTTCCATTCAGGCTAACCTGTTGTCCGGCTTGTTTACCCCGTAACATTATACCAATTGGCGAAGCCGGGGAAACGGCAAAATATTTAGCCTCTCCCAATATCAACACACCGGCACTTATCGCCAGGTAAAAATTTCCGTTATTGGTGATGATCACACTGCCTGCTTCGGCAATTGTTGAGTTAGCGCTGATGCTGATATGGGTTAAAGCGATTTTAAGCTTATTAGCTTCGGCCAGTTGAGCCATATTGCGGTCGGTTTCCTGCTGCATCATTTCGCGGCCGGTTTCGTATTTATCGCCCGCGCTGCTTTTGGTATCGTCCTTTGCTGCTTGCTGCGCGGCATCAATGGCATCCTGGGCGGCCGCCATTCTGCCCTTAACATACTCAAGGCATTGGTTATATAATTCTTGTTTCAGGTTCATTAAAATATCAAATGCCAATAATACAAAAAATAAAAGCCCCCTTGCACTCGCTGCTGGGGGCTTTCAACCTAAACCTTATCACATATGTAAGAAATTAAACTTACATAGCATTATAACGCAAAGAACTGCGAAATAATATGCGAACGTACTGAAAACAATTCAATTCATTGCAATACAGTATTTTAATTTTTTTAAATTCTCTTTTACTGAAATAATTTTAACTTTTTGGTTGTTTTTTAAGCTAAAATTCGAAATATCTTGTAAATACATGTCAGTTTAACAGCTCAAAAAATATATAAATCATATCCGTTTCTCTACCTTATCGTAAAAGCCACCGAAAGAATTTGTTTTTACCGCGTCCTCATTAAAGAAGTCGCCGGGGAAACCAAGCGAAATAGCACTTACCGCGTTCAGTTTGTGTAAATGTTCATCACTCAATGTTATCTCTACCGACTTTAAATTATCCTCCAGCTGGCTCACCTTAGTTGCCCCCACTACCGGGATAGACGAAAAACCCTGCTGCCTTGTCCACTGCAATGCTACGTGACTTGGCGACACACCCATTTCATCGGCCACATCAACCACGGCTTTAGTTATTTTAACACTGTTATCATTAAGTCGATTACTTTCAGGTTTAATACGCCCCTGGTCGCCACGCAGGTATTTACCGGTAAGCGCACCGCCTGCTAAGGGTGCCCATGGAGTAACGGTCATCCCAAAGTGTTTAGCCATCGGTATCAGTTCTCGTTCGGCTGTACGGGCAATCATGCTATATTCCACCTGCAAGGCTATAAACTGGCTCCAGCCCATTAGTTCGGCCAGCGTATTGCCTTTTGCCACTACCCATGCCGGGGTATCGCTTATAGCGGCATAATTCACTTTCCCTTGGCGTATCAGGTCGTCCAGGCCGCGCAATACTTCATCAATAGGGGTAATGTTATCCCAAATGTGTAAGTACAATACATCGAGGAAATCTGTTTTTAAACGCTTCAAACTTTCCTCTACACTGCGCATCATATTTTTACGGTTATTGCCAGATGCATTCACGTTGGTACGGTTATCCAGCAGGGTATATTTTGTAGCCAGCACGAAATGATCGCGATCGTGGTTGCTTACATATTCACCAATTATCTTTTCGCTGGTGCCCAGTTTATAGATATTGGCCGTGTCAATAAAGTTTCCGCCGGCATTGGCAAAAGCATCCATAATGGCAAAGCTGGTATCTTTATCAGCTCCCCAACCGGCCTCGGTACCAAAACCCATTGACCCCAAACATAATTCAGAAACTTTAAGGCCCGAGCGGCCAAGCAATTTGTATTTCATATTAAACTATATTTTCTGTTAAAAACATTTACAGCAGCAGTTTAGTTTGCAATAAAACAGCCAATCCGTATCTGTAAGCTAATATACTACCATGAAAACCATTAACAGCAACAAGAATATAATAGTTGACGACCTGCTTAATTATTTACAAAAAAAGGTGAATCCACTGTTTCAGCAACACAGGCAAAGTAATATTACTTTCAATATTGTAAAGGCGGGTGATGAAATTGAAATAAATCAGCCTGAAGTGTACGACGATTTTCTATTCAGATTAAGTGCCGATGGCAACAACCTGTCGGTTACCAAATCAGAACATTATGTAGATGACGTGAACGTACTCACGCTGGAGTCGATACTGGATATTTTGTTTGCCGAATATTTAGGTACTACGGCACCGCAATTATAATACATCAGTAGAACCATCGCTCACATTTGCCTTTATTTTTATTAGCTTTATCATAAAAACTTATGCTGAAGCGCACCTGCCTTGTTATCATTTTATTGCTTGGCATTTTACAAGCATTTGCTCAACCGGCAACCAAACCTGTTGGCGAACCTGTTTTACTGGGTAATGATACCTTATTTACGCTATATGCCGGGCAAGGATTGTTCACGGTGAAGGAGCGCACGCAGGTGATCAGCAAGCGACTTACAGACCTCACCAGTCGCCTGGATTTTAACGCCGATTCTATCACTATAAAAAACGATACCGCGCTATGCGTTATTAGTTATAAGGGCGAACTGATAATGGCGGTCAATAATAAAGATGCCGCCCTTAGCGAACTCAACCGCCAGCAACTTGCTACGAATTTTGTAAGCATCATTAAAAAAACACTGGACAACTCTATAGCTAATAATAGCGTTAAGCAACTGTTAACCGACGTACTGGAAGCCGTAGCTGTAATTATATTATTGCTGATACTGATATGGGGAGTTAACCGTACTTTCAGGTGGATAAAGTACAGGATATTCCATTCCTGGGATAAACGCCTGGCCAAACTGGCCGAAAAAGGTGCACCTGTAAATTACGCGCATAGGCTGCTCCCTGTATTTATTAACCTGTTGAATATTTTACGGCTTGCTATTATAGTGCTGATGATTTACCTGGCGCTGCCCGTAGCCTTCCTCATATTCCCTTGGACTAAACCCATTGCTACCCAGCTGTTATCTTATGTTATAGATCCGCTTAAGCGTATATTATTTGCCCTGCTGCATTACATCCCTAACCTGCTTACGGTACTGGTAATTTATTTATTCACCCGTTATATTATTAAGCTGGTAAAATTTATAGCGGTCGAAATATCTAACGGGTCTTTCGTTATCAAAAACTTTTACCCGGAATGGGCCATCCCTACCTACAATATTGTGCGGGTGCTGCTATATGCATTCATGTTCGTGGTGATATTTCCATACTTACCAGGCTCCGACTCAAAGGTATTCCAAGGTGTAACCGTATTCCTGGGGATTTTGTTCTCCTTTGGTTCATCATCGGCCATATCGAATATGGTATCGGGCATAGTACTTACCTACATGCGTCCTTATAAAGTAGGCGATAGGGTAAAAGTAGGCGATGTAACCGGAGATGTGATAGAGAAAAACCTGCTGATCACTCGGGTACGTACTATTAAAAACGAGGATGTAACGGTGCCTAATGCCACTATTTTGGCGGGCGCAACGGTTAATTACACCACATCATCAAAATCGTTAGGGTTGATATTGAACACCAGTGTTACCATTGGGTATGATGTGCCGTGGCAACAAGTGCATGATCTGCTCATAAGTGCGGCCAGAAGTTGCGAAGGGATATTAAGTGAGCCTCCGCCATTTGTATTGCAGACCGGGCTTAACGACTTTAATGTAGCTTACCAATTAAACGCCTACACGGATAAGCCACAGCAAATGGCTGTACTGTATTCGCGCATACACCAAAATATACAGGATAAATTTAATGAAGCCGGGGTAGAGATCATGTCACCGCATTACAGTGCACTGCGCGATGGCAACACCATTCAAATACCCGACAGTTACAAACCGGCGGATTACAAAAAACCGGGCTTTAATGTAGAAAAGGACTAACCGTTGATCCAGCTGAATTTATACTCCAGCATTGGGTTCTTCATACGATCGGCCACGCGCATTAAACGATCAGGTAATTTCACCAGGTAATCACGCGATTTTTCTGCCTGTTCGTTTAAGCCGGTAATGCTTTCAATATGCCAATCTTCCAATAGTTCTTTCAGAATGTCAACATAGTCAACCGCAGTATAAATACCCAAGCGCTGTGCTGCATCAGTAAAGTGGCCAAAGGTTTGGCCTATTTTTAAACCTACCTCACGTAAAAAGTGGGCAGGCATTACAATTTTTTTACGCATCATATCCTCAAATGCGATCATGGCCTCGCTCGCGTCTACCTCAAATATTTTTTCGATAAAGTATTTGTAAGCTTTGGCGTGCCTTGCTTCGTCAGACGCTATAACTCCACACATTTTAGATAGCAGTGTATCTCCATGCTTTTTAGCCTGTGAAGCTACCCTGCGGTGCGATACATTAGTTGCAAGCTCCTGGAAAGAAGTGTAAATAAAGTTACGGTAAGGATCGGTACCGGTGCCAATATCAAAACCGTCAGCAATTAAATACTGGGTTGATATTTCCATCATACGCATGTTAACACGACCCGATAGGTACAGGTATTTGTTCAGCAGGTCACCGTGGCGGTTCTCTTCGGCTGTCCAGTAGCGGGTCCATTTCATCCAGCCACCTTCTTCATCTTTAGAAACACCGTCAACCATGGTAAGCCATGATTCGTAAGTAGGTAAGGCTTCTTCGGTGATGGTATCGCCAATGAGCACGGCAATTAAATCGTATGATAAGCCGCCCGCGCTTTCCTGTAACTCTTTTATTTCGTTAAAAAAGGTATCCCTTGAAGAATCGGGCAAAAAATCCGACGGCTGCCAGATGGTGTCAATAGGCTTCAAAAATTCATGCATCTTTTCGAGCATGTATTTTTCAATATGCACCATTACTTCACGCCTTTTTTCTTCAAAAAACATCATAAAACCAAATATTAGATGGATACAAAGTTAACGATTAAATACCACTTATAGATTAGTTGTATGTTGAAAGTTGTGAGTTGTGTGAGAAGAGATTTGAGTTGCCAGGATCGAGGTTTCGAAACTTGGATAAAGACCATTGGAAGCTCATTTGGAAAATCAGTGCCGGTAGTTCTTATTAACGGTAGCCCCGTTCTATGCTCATACTGCACAGGCCTTAAGCTTTGGGCCGGTATCCGCTCCGCCCGGGTTTAGTGCTGTAAGTTGCAGGTTATATGTTGTGTGTTGTATGCGAAAGGTTGTGAGTTTTGAGTTGTGTGTAAAAGGTATTAGTTCGATGTCTGTGTGTTGGAATAGTTCCTACAACGCGGAACCTACAACTTACAACACACAACTTCCAACCCGCTTATAAACAACAAAACCCTCTATCTATTAGATAGAGGGCATGTTTAAGATTGGGCACCGACCTACTCTCCCACGTTTTACCGCAGTACCATCGGCTCTGGCGGGCTTGACTTCTCT
>NZ_JBWKQC010000014.1:0-93789 GCF_059418565.1 Mucilaginibacter sp. GW821-FHT07G05
CATTTCAACAATAGTAATTAGCCTTAAAAGATATTAATAAGACCAAAGGCAGGGCAAAGGCCCCGTGCGGCAAAGAAGCCTTTTGCTGGACTTGCGTTTTTGCTACTTTTGGGGCACAGCCAAAAGTAGTAGCCCCTGCGGCAATGAGCAGACGAACGTTGATTACAGCACAAGCTTAGCCTACGTAGGGATTGCTTCGTTCCTCGCAATGACGCGATTTATACAGAAAGCTAAAACGCGACGGGATTGCTTCGTGCCTTGTAGCGATGACGATAGCGTTTAACACGAGCTTCTAAAACTATAAAAATCAGTTCAACTGCTGCTTCTTAAACTGCACAGGACTCACACCTACTTCCTGTTTAAACAGCCGCGAGAAGTACGACATATTTTCAAAACCAAGGTAATAAGCTATTTCCGCTACAGATTGATCGGCACTTCTTAGCAAGTTCTTGGCTTCGGAGATCAGGAAGATATGGATAAGCTCGATTGCTGTTTTGCCGGTTTCCTGCTTAAGTAAATCACTCAAATATCGCGGCGAAATGTTTAATTGATCGGCCATCATATTTACCGAGGGCAGGCCTTTAAGCTGTAATTGATCTTGCTTAAAGTATTTAGTAAGCACATCATTAAACCGCGATACAGTTTTGCCCGAAAGATCGGTACGGTTAATAAACTGCCTTTTGTAAAAGCGCTGCGCGTATTTAAGCATGGTGCCAATGTTGGTCAGCATCAGTTCGCGACTAAACTCGTCCTGGTTGTTTTCGTATTCGGTTTGCAGCGCGTTGTATATGCCCCAAACTATCTGTTCCTCTTTTGGCGACAGGTGCAGCGCCTCATTGGTTTCGTAATCAAAATAATGGTAATCCTTTATTTCGTTATGCAGCGTATGCCCGTTCAAAAAGTCTTCGTGAAAAAAGATCAGGAAGCCGTTCTCTTCAAAATGCAAGTCCTTCATCTCAATAACCTGGCGCGGTTTCACAAACAGCATGTAACCACTTTCGTGGTCGTACTTGGTACGGCCATATTTAATAATGCCCGATTTAAGCTTTTTAAAACCCACCATATAAAAATCGGTGGTAAACTCACGGTCGCCCAGCGAACAGGTATTGTTACAATGATACAGGCTGATCAGCGGGTGCTCCGGCGGCGTAAAACCGTTCTCACGGTGCAGCTCTATCAAACTTTTATAATGCTTCATCTGCTTAAAATTAAAATACATCGCACTCCTGCTAATGTAGGCAGGAATGCGATGCGAATTATTGTACTATTGTAATATTTACTTAGTGACCGTGGGCCGCGGCTGATACCTCTTTCCACTCATCCCACGATGCCAAACGGCTTTCATAAAGCGCCTTAACAGCCGGGTAAGCTATTTTACCCAATAGTAAACGCAATGGAGGATTAGGGCTGTCAACAATTTTCAGCACAGGCGCAATAGTAGCCTCGGGTTTACCCCAGGTATCTGGCGTAGCGCCTTCCATAAAGGCCTTTTTAATTGGCGCGTAAGTTTCGGTAGCCTCTGTTTGAAAAGCTGACGCACCCGACCAATCAGTTGAAAATCCGTTAGGCTCAATAAGCGTAATGTTGATCCCGAAATCTTTCACTTCTTGTGATAATGTTTCGCTCAAACCTTCTACCGCGAATTTTGAGGCGTTGTACAAGCCAAGCACCGGCAGTGTAGCCAAACCTAAAAAGCTTGATACCTGTATAATGTGACCGCTTTTTTGCGCACGCATAATTGGCAGCACCGCCTGCGTTAACCAAAGTAACCCGAAAAAGTTAGTTTCCATTTGGGCACGGGCCTGCTCCTCTGTTGTTTCTTCAATAGCTCCGAAAAGGCCATAACCCGCGTTGTTAATAAGCACATCTATGCGGCCAAAATGTTCGTTTACTTTGTTCACCGCGGCAAAGCCGGCTTCACGGTCGTTAACATCTAATTGAATAGGCAATACGGCATCGCCGTATTTTTCAACCAGGTCGTTCAGCGTATCTAAATTTCTGGCAGTGGCAGCTACTTTATCGCCGCGTTGTAATAAGGCCTCAGCCCATAGTTTACCGAAACCTCTGGAAGCACCGGTAATTAAAATTATTTTTGACATTTTTTTTGTGTTTTAATTTACATCACAAAATTATATCGCGGCGGGCTGCATAATTTATACAAAAGTGGGTATTACTGACACAAATTCACGTGAGCTATGCTATTCCGTCTACTCATTATCAATAGGATAACATCGTCATACTTTCTTTACACAATATATTAACCGGGGCTATTGCAGGGCGTTATTTAATTGTTATTTTTACAATTATAAACTTTCTAAGCGACCGTCATTTATCCGTTTTAAAAAGCAGATCAATAGCGGCTTAACATTCATCAGGGTATTTATTATTAATAGTATTACTATGCAGTTTTTGAAAGCGATTTCATTATCCATTGTGTTTGCATTGTTGTTCAGCTGCGCGCATGCACAGTCGGGCAGTGCACAACCGGCTACTATATCAGTCGACCTGAACAGTAAAACAGGTACCATGTACCCGTTTTGGGCATGGTTTGGGCATGATGAGCCTAATTACACCTACATGAAAGATGGCCGGAAACTGCTAACCGAACTATCAAAGCTTAGCCCTACCCCGGTGTATATGCGGGTGCATAACCTGCTCACCAGCGGAGATGGCAAAGCTGCGCTGAAATGGGGATCAACCAACGCTTATACCGAAGATGCCAATGGCAAGCCCATATACAACTGGCATATTGTGGATAGCATTTTTGATGCTTACATACAACGGGGCATGAAACCGTACGCGCAAATTGGATTTATGCCCGAGGCGCTGTCAACCCACCCTACCCCATACCGCCATTACTGGAAACCCGGCGACAACTATAACGATGTGTATACCGGCTGGACGTATCCGCCAAAAGATTATAATAAATGGGAAGAACTGGTTTACCAATGGGTGAAACACTCGGTGAGCCGTTATGGCAAAAAAGAGGTGGAAAGTTGGTATTGGGAAGTATGGAACGAGCCTAACATTGGCTACTGGAAAGGCACCATGCAGGAGTTTTTTAAACTGTATGATTATGCCGCCCATGGACTAAAACGCGCCTTGCCCACCGCCCGTATTGGCGGTCCCGAAATTGCAGGGGGCTCAAGTCCGGGCGGGATGAAGTTTTTGCGGGCATTTATTAAACATTGTATTGCAGATACCAATTACGCTACCGGCAAAGTGGGCACACCGCTGGAAGTAATATCATTTCATGCCAAGGGGCAGCCCCGTTTAAAAGACGCGCACGTGCGCATGAACATGGGCACGCAGCTGAAAGACATTGCCGAAGGCTTTAAAATTGTGGCTTCATACCCGCAAACTAAAAACCTGCCAATAGTAATTGGCGAATCGGACCCGGAAGGTTGCGCGGCCTGCGGTATGTTTACCAACCCCGAGAATGCTTACCGCAACGGCACCATGTATTCGAGCTATACAGCGGCATCCTTCGCACGTAAATATTTACTGGCTGATTCGTTGCAGGTCAATTTATTGGGAGCGGTATCATGGTCGTTCGAGTTTGAAGACCAGCCCTGGTTTTTCGGGTTCCGCGATTTGGCTACCAATGGTGTGGATAAACCAGTGCTCAACGTTTTCCGGATGCTGGGCATGATGACCGGCGACCGTATAAAGGCAGAAAGCAAACGCATGTACAGCGTAAACCAAATTATTGATTCGGGTGTGCGGGCTGTTAATACCGACATCGGGGCGTTAGCATCTAAAGACAAGAATTCGGCAGGTATAATGGTTTGGAACTACCACGACGATGATATACAAACGGATGGCGAACCTATAGAAATTACAGTAAAAGGCCTCCCCCAAAAAACGATAAAAATCACCCAGTACAGGATAGATCAAACACACAGCAACTCCTACGAAGCATGGAAAAAGATGGGGTCGCCCAAAGAACCATCTGCTGCCCAAATTATTGAATTGGAAAAGGCAGGTCAGTTACAAACCATCGGCGAAGTTGAAAACAGGAAAGCAACTAATGGCAACTTAGCTATCAAAATCACACTGCCACGGCAAGGCGTATCCTTAATAAAATTAAGCTGGTAAATCTGTTTTATATTATTACCAAAATGAAAACACCGACCTTTCTCATCTGCATACTGCTTACCCTTTACGTAGGATCAGCTCATGCACAAGCCGCTAAAGATACCTTTGCCCGCGATGGCTATAAACTGATATGGGCAGATGAATTTAACAAAACCGGCGCGCCCGACAGCGCCAACTGGCAATTTGAAAATGGCTTTGTACGCAATAACGAAACGCAATGGTACCAACCACAAAACGCTTTCTGTAAAAATGGCCTATTGGTTATAGAAGCCCGAAAAGAGAGCCGACCTAACCCCGATTATGTACCCAACAGCACCAACTGGAAAACCAACCGGCAGCTGATCACTTATACATCGGCCAGTTTAAATACTAATGGCAAGCACCATTGGCAATATGGCCGGTTTGTGATGCGCGCCAAAATAGAAACCGATGCAGGCTTGTGGCCCGCCTTTTGGACGCTGGGTATTGATAAGCCCTGGCCATCAAACGGCGAGATAGACATTATGGAATATTACCGCGATATGCTGCTGGCCAATATTGCCTGCGGCACCGGTACCCAATGGAAAGCGAAGTGGTATAGCAACAGCAAACCGCTTGAAAGCTTCGGCCCTAACTGGAACAAGAAATTCCATATTTGGCGTATGGACTGGGATGAAACCGCGATCAGTTTGTATGTTGACGATCAGCTATTAAACCGTGTACAACTCAAAGACCTTGTAAATACCGATGGAAGCAACTTTAACCCTTTCAAGCAGCCGCATTACATACTACTAAACCTCGCCATCGGCGGCGATAATGGCGGTGATCCGTCGGATACCACCTTCCCGCGGCGATATGAAATAGATTATGTGAGGGTTTATCAGAAGTAATTGTTCCTACGCTAACAGCACATGTTTTGCAAGAAATCAAGCATTTTCAGCTAAACACGAATTCACTCATACAACCTAAGGCTATATCAGCAAGTGCTTGCTTCTATAAAAAAGCCGCAAAACAATCCCATTTCATACATTTCACTATTTATACTAAATCTAAATAAAGTTTGGTGAGGATGTTTTTTTCGTGTTTCTTTGCATTATTTAGAATAATTCAAAATTGCATGAAAAAACTCCTTACTCTTATTATTTGCATCGTACTCGGCTATAGCACCTTTGCCCAACAGCAAAATGGTACTGTTAGTGGCGAGGTAACCACCCGCGAAGGTAGCGCGGCCCCTTATGTAACCGTTGGTGTAAAAGGCTCTGCCGATGGTACACTAACTAACGACAAAGGCCACTTCCGCTTAACAAGGTTAAAACCGGGTACTTACATTATTAGTGTAAGCGCGGTAAACCTAACGCCGCAAGAGCAGCAGGTTACTGTTACCGCAGGTAAAAACACCGAACTTAATTTCATTCTGGATATCAATACCTCGCAATTACAGGAAGTAATAGTTAACTCGCACAGCAACCGCATCAAAATGGATAACCCATCGCAATCATTACGCTTGCAGGAGCCATTGATAGAGATACCGCAAAACATACAGGTAGTATCTACCCAGGCGCTTAAAGAGCAGCAGATCATCAGCTTAAGCGATGGTCTTATCCGTAACGTGAGCGGCGCCGTACGTTTAGAGCACTGGGGCGATCTGTATACCAACATCAATATGCGCGGTTCGCAAATCCAGGCTTTCCGTAATGGCTTTAACGTAGTGAGCTCTTTTTGGGGACCACTTACCGAAGATATGAGCTTTGTTGACCATATCGAGTTTGTGAAAGGTCCATCGGGTTTCATGCTTTCAAATGGCGACCCGAGCGGTTTATACAATGTGGTTACCAAAAAACCTACAGGCGAAACTAAAGGTGAGGTTAGTTTTACAACAGGCAGCTTTAACCTTTACCGCGCTACTGCAGATCTTGATGGCAAGCTGAGCAAGAATGGTAAATTACTATATCGCTTAAATCTGGCAGCACAAAAAAAGAAATCTTTCCGTGCCAACGAGTTTAACGATCGTTACAGCGTTGCCCCGGTGCTATCATACCAGGTTGATGATAAAACCAAAATTACCGCCGAATACATTTATCAACGCGCCAATACTTCTGACGTTGGTTCATACTATGTGTTCAGCCCTAAAGGTTATGCTGCCTTACCGCGCAATTTTTCTCCCCTCCCTCCTGATTTACCCACTACTAAAATTAACGATCATAGCTTTACCCTTAATATGCAAAACCAGTTAAGCAGCAACTGGAAACTTACAACACAAGCTGCTTATTATAACTACCATCAGGATGGTACCTCAATGTGGGCCGATACTGTTGCACCTGATGGCCGGTATATACGCAATGCCGGTATATGGGAGGCTAAAAGCACCATGAAATTGGGTCAGATATTTGTTAACGGTAAGGTTACTACCGGTTTTATTACACACAAAATTTTGGCAGGTGTTGATGCTGCAAATAAAAAATACGCTGCCGACTATGCCCAAACTTTCGCTTTAGATACTGAGGATCAAATGTTCGATCCGCAAAACCCTAACAATGGTATACCATCAAACGGTTACCCGGTATATGATCGCAGTCAGGATCTAAACACCAGGGCCGCGGCTGGTTTTGGTATTATTGATTCGAAATATTCAAGTTTATATATACAGGATGAACTTGGCTTTTTGGATAATAAACTACGCCTTACACTTGCAGGCCGTTATACCTATGTTAAACAAGCCAGCTTTGGCTCAGAAGATGAGGCCAAACATTTTACCCCGCGTGTGGGCCTAAGCTATTCTATTAACGAGCAAACATCTGTTTACGGTTTGTACGATCAGGCATTTGTGCCTCAATCCGGCAAGTTAAGAACCGGTACCGTAAAACCGTTAACCGGTAGCAATATTGAGTTTGGTGTTAAGAAAGATTGGGCCGATGGTAAATGGAATACTACCGTATCGGTTTATAGCATCACCAAAAATAACGAACTTACCAGCGACCCTACCGCGGGCCCTAACGAAGGCCTGAGCATTGTTTTCGGTAAAAAAAGAGCAAAAGGTATAGAGTTTGACCTTCGCGGCGAATTATTGCCGGGCTTAGATCTTACCGCTAACTACGCCCTAACCGATTCAAGAATAATTGAAGTGGCACCGGGTGTAACAGAAAGCACCGGCATGAAAAAAGGCGATATCGTACCTGCTTATGCAAAACATGTTGCCAATGCATGGTTAACCTATAAACTGCGTAACGGTGTATTAAAAAATTCAGGAATCGCGGGTGGTTTTACTTATTATGGTGATCGTCATACTAATGATACTTTCATTGCAGGTCAGCAAAAATTGCCTACGTACTTTAAACTTGATGGTGGTTTATTTTGGGATAATGGCAAGATCAGGGTAGCAGGTAATGTTTTCAACATTTTGGATAAATACCTTTACAGCGGTTCGTACTATACCTACCTATCATCATACTACTATCAGGCAGAAGCCCCAAGAAACTTCCGCTTATCAGTTAATTACAGATTTTAGTACTTAGATATTAATACCAAAACAGCCCCGGCCTTACAAGGTTCGGGGCTGTTTTATTTATACGCGAATGGTATCTTGTTAGTCACGCAACCATCTGCATCAATTATACATGGTTTTAATATCCGTCGTTTTGTTTCAGTTCGGGTACATTACGGTCTATTTCCACTTGTGGCAATGGCCAAAAATCAAAGTTATCCTTGTAAATGGTTTTGATGGTTGGTGTTAAAGGGTTTTGCACAAAGCCATTAAGCTTTTGCTTAGCCAAACCCCAGCGGCGCAGGTCAAAATAACGCTGACCTTCCAGGGCAAATTCCACACGACGCTCATGCATTATGCGTTCGCGCATTTGCTGTTGCGACAAGCCGGCAGGTAAGGCCGGCATATTTACATCGGGCCTTGCGCGTACTTCGTTCACCTGCTGATAAACACTCGCATCAGGCCCAACGGCTTCGTTCTGTGCTTCGGCATACATCAGCTTAATATCCGCGTAGCGCAGCCAAACATAATCCTGATCATCCTGCATACCGGGCTGCGGGTTAACATTTTTAGGGTCGAGCCATTTCTTAGCCGGATAGAAACCCTGAGTCCAATTGTTTACACCGGGAGTGCCCACTGTATTCGGATATGGCCATCCATCCTGCGCAGGGGTATCGCCGGGGAAAAAGAAGGTCATCTTTTTGCGCGGATCGTTCGCCTCGTATTCGTTTACCATATCCTGCGTACCCTGCAAATCTTTATAACCATTGCCTATAATAGCTATAGTTATCGGGAAAGAATGCGCCGCGGCAGGCAGTTTAAACTGAATGGAGAACATGATCTCGGGACTGGTAGTTTGATCGGGCTTATAAAAATTGGCCGAATAAGTACTGTTTAACGAGAAAAGGCCCTTATCAATAATAGCCTTAGCTAATGCTGCCGCTTCGGCATACTTTTTCTCGAACAATAAAGCCCGCACCTTAATACCCTGCGCCGACGCCCTTACCGCGTGGCCGGTGTTGAACTTGGTATCGGGCAAGGCGGCAATAGCTTTATCCAGATCATCCTGTACCAGCTTTAACACATCGGCACGCGGCGATTTGGTTACATGCTGCTTAAAGTCGATAGTAGCCGGATCGGCTGTTATGATGGGCACATTGCCATAAGTTTGCGCCAGCATAAAGTAATAAAACGCGCGTAAAAAGTAGGCTTCGCCTTTATATTGAGCGAGTTTTTCCCCGGTCAGCACCTTATCTACATTAACTAAAAATGAGTTGGCGGCGGCGATGCCTATGTACGAGGTAAGGTACAGGCTCTGGTCACTTGAGGTTGGAAATCCGCCGATGGTAGATGTTAAACCCGCTATTAATGATTGCTGCGCGCTGCCCTGGTTATTTTGACTGTAGGAGTTATCGCTAAAATTATCGTACCACATTGGCGCGTAAGCGGTTATTTGTCCGTTTTGGGCGTAAAGGGTGGTATATAAGCCGGTAAGGGCAAAATCGGCATCGGCAGGTGTTTGCCAAAAAATGCTTGTGGGCAGCTTTGAGGGCGGCAATACATCTAATTTTTTGCACGATGTTAAGGCAACCAGCGCTACTAAAAATATTTTTATGCTTGTTTTCATTTTCTTTTAGTTTGAATTAGAATTGAACAGATGCGCCAAAAGTGAAAGTGCGGTTTTGCGGGTAGTTAGCAAAGCCATACCAGGCATCGGGCTTATTGTTTATATCCTGCCGCTCAGGGTCGGTACCTTGTTTAAGCGGGGTGAATAACAAGAGGTTATCAACCGAACTAAACACCCGCACGGCTTTAACACCTTTTATAGTACCTGCCGGGAAGGTATAACCAACCTGCAAATTTTTGATGCGCATAAAACTGGCATTATACAAATGGTAGGTTGATTGCGTGTTGGTAATTTTTGGATAGCCATAAAAACCCATATATATTTTAGGCATAGTGGCCGATGGATTTTCGGGCGTCCACCTGTTCAGCCAATCGGTAGTGGGCATGGCACCCTGCGCAAACGGATCTACACCCCACTTATACAGGTACAGTTTATTACCGTACGAGCCATACAGCTGCATACTGGCATCAAAATTACCCCAGGTAGCCCCCATGGTGTAAGAGTACTCGAACTTAGGGTACTGGCCTTCAACAATACTGCGGTCGTTAGCGTTTACTACGCCATCGCCGTTAACATCCTTATACCTGATATCGCCCGGAGTTGGCGCGCCACCCAGCGATGACTGATCGGGAGCGGAATCAATTTCGGCCTGGTTTTGAAAAATACCCTCCATGGTTTGCAGGTAGAACGAGTTGATAGGATAGCCGTTACGCATAATGGTTTGCCCATCGGGCCCGCCAACCTCATCGGCACCGAATGATACCAGTTTATTACGGTATGCCTGCACATTCAGCTGCGCGTAATAGCTGAATTTGGCGGTCGGCTTATCCTGCCAGCGCAGGCTAAACTCTAAACCCTTATTACTTACCGCGCCATTATTTACTATAGGGGCGGCAACACCCAGGGCCTGCGGCACTTGTGAACGCCGCAGAATATCGTAGGTGTATTTGTTAAACCAATCAAAAGTAAAGTTCAGTTTATTATTGAGGGCGGTAAAGTCTACACCAATATCCGTCATACGGGTGGTTTCCCAGGTAAGGTTAGGGTCAACCAGCGCGCCGGGTGTAAAGCCTGTTGCTATATTGCCCGCGAAGGCGTAGTTACCCTGGTTGTTAAAAGATTGGTAAGGATATGGCGAGCTGGCACCATCAATAGAGATATTGATATTTTGGTTACCCAGGCGGCCCCATGATCCGCGTAATTTAAGGTCGTTGATCCAGCTTACATCTTTTAAAAAGTTCTCTTTTGAAACGCGCCATCCTGCCGAAACCGACTGATACAAACCCCAACGGTTGCTGCTTGGCAGGCGCGATGTACCATCATACCGTAAGCTGGCGCCTAACAGGTATTTATCATCAAAAGCATAATTGGCACTGCCGTAGTATGAGCGTATTACCCACAGGGCGCTTGTGCCCGAGTTGGTTTGGCCATCGGTTGAGCCGGCATTAAGTTCTTGCAGTAAATTGGTTGGGTAGCCTCTGCGGTAAGCATTCACAAAATCGCTGTTATCAACCTCCTGCTGCGCGCCACCCAATACGGTGATATCGTGCTTGCCAAAAACCTTATGGTAATTTAACTGGCTATAAATGGTGGAGTGTGTAGCCTCATTCTGGTTAACATACATGCCGGGGTCGCCAACATCGCCATTGCGGGCAAACGACAGGTCGCTGTAAAAATATATAGGTATTACCGGCCTGAAGGTTTTGCTTTTATCGAGCTGAAAGCTCATACCGGCGCGGTTCTCCCATTTTAAGCCATCTAATATATCTACATCTAACGAAATGTTGCCCTGGCCGTAATAATTGGGATTGTGCGTACGTATGGTTGACGTTAATACCGGGTTCTTGTTACCCAGTTCCCTGTCGTAAGCCTTGTTGATCCACAAACCATCGGCTGTGCGGGCAGGGTAAAGCGGCGATTGTGAAAGTGTTGAAATATAAAGGTCGGTACTGTTCACGTACGGATAATACCTGTCGCCGTAACGCACCTGTATATTGGTACCCAGTGTAATACGCTTATGTACTTTGGAGCTTAAACCCAAGTCAACAGTATACTTTTTATAATCAAAACCCAGCATACTGCCCGGCTGGTTAACATAGCCTAAACCCAGGCTATAGGTAGTTTTATCGCTGCCACCGCTTAGGTTTAAATAGTGATTTTGTACTACGGCTGTTTTAAACATATCGTTCAGCCAATCGTGGTTAGGGTATTTTACCCTGTCGGTAGCATTACGGTAAAGCTCTATCTGGCTATCTTCATATACTTTGGCATTGCCCGAGTTTACCATGGCCTCGTTCAGCAATTCCATATAAGTGGCCGAGTTGGTAATGAGTTTTGGCAAACGGGTGGCCGAAGCAAAACCTACGCTGTAATTATAAGTAAGCGCAAAGCTGCCTGCCTTACCCTTTTTGGTTTTTATAACCAGCACACCATTTGCACCCCGCGAGCCATATATAGCAGCGGCGGCAGCATCTTTAAGTACCGTGGCCGACTCGATATCGTTAGGGTTAATAACTGCCAGGCTGCCCGGTAAACCATCAACAATTACCAGCGGATTATTGCCTGCATCGCTAAAGGTACCTATACCGCGTATGCGTAATTGCACGTTCTCGTTACCCGGTTCGCCGGAGTTTTGAATTACCGATACGCCGGGCAACTGGCCCTGTAATAGCGAGGTAGCATCAGTAGCCACACGTTTTGTAAGCTCCTCGCCTTTTACACTTACAATGGCGCTGGTTAGGGTATGCTTGCTTTGTGTGCTGTAACCGGTAACCACTACCTCGGTAAGCGCCTGCTTATCTTCTAAAAGGGTTACGTTAACTACCGTTTTGCCATCAATAGCGATCTCCTGTTTGGCATAACCCACAAAGCTGAACACCAGCACACCCGCGCCATCGGGCACGTTAAGGCTGAAAGATCCGTCGGCAAGGGTGGTAGTACCCGTGGTAGTGCCTTTAAGCGTAATATTTACGCCCGGCATAGGCTGGCCCTTATCATCCACCACCTTACCTTTTACCGTTACCGCAACTTGCTGGGCAACGGGTTTATATTTTATGGTGATCGTTTTTTTGTTGAGCACGTAGGTAAAAGGCTGCTCGGTAAAAATTTCTTCGAGAGCCTCTTTAATACTCACGTTTTTTAGTGACAACGATACAGGCCCGGCCATTTTTATGAGCTGCGCGCTGTACAAAAAATCGTACCCGCTTTGCTGCTGCAGCGTAAAAAGCACGTCTTCAAGCGGCGCTTTCTTTACGTCGAGGTTTATTTTTTGCGCGTACGAGGCGGCACTGACCTGGAGTATAGTTACCATGATCAGTATGCAGGTTAACTTCATAATACGGATAAATTTGATCCAGGCATGGTTATGCCACCTGAACGCAGGTTCAGTAAATATTTTATACATTTGAATGTTAGGTTTAATTTACAATTGGGTTCTCACAAAAAAATTCAATGTAGGTTACCTTACTCAGCCTCGGCTGAAAATCAGGGGCGGTGCAACGCTCCTGATTTGTTTTACAGATAACCGTTAAGTGCGTATCATCACGTCATAACAATTATCCTCCTTCCTTCAATTTTAAAGTGAATTAATCCGGTTAGTTCAAGGCCGTTCAACAACTCAATGATGTCTTTATTTTTTGAGTAGGTACCGCCAAAGGTTTTACCCTCCATGTTGCCGTGAAACTCCACCTCTACATCGTACCAGCGGCTCACCTGCTTCATTATATCTTTTATATTATCATTCCGGAAAACGAAATAGCCCAGTTTCCAGGCTATTACCTGGTTAATATTCACTTTCTTTTTACTAATGCCGTCTATACCCGCCGTTCCCTGTTCGCCCGGTATCAGCAACGCAGGTTCGCCCGCGCCGGTTAAGCGTACCGAGCCTTCCAGCAATGTGGTTTTCATATCACTCTCATAAGCGTTTACATTAAAATGCGTACCAAGTACATTTACATCGGCCTTATCGGTATGTACAATAAAGGGGTGCTTTTTATCTTTTGCAACTTCAAAATAGGCCTCACCCTTTAACGTTACTTTGCGCAAGGCACCGGTGAATGCCACCGGGTAGGTTAATGACGATTCGGAGTTGAGCCAAACATTGGTACCATCGGGTAATGTAACGGTATATTGCCCGCCGCGCGGGATGCTTATGGTATTTAAAGCATTAGGGTCAACCTGCGTATTTGCTTCGCCGGTCGAATAAGTTAACTGCCCGTTCTTTAATTTTTTAATAGATGTACCGCCTGCCTTCGCCACTAAACCGTTGGCTGTTTTATCGAGTATAATAGTGCGGCCATTGGCCAGGGTAAGTACCGCGGTATTGGTACCCGGTTTAATAGGTTTAAGGGCCGGTTTTGCTATGTTATTGGCAACCTGTTGCGCCTGCCGACTATTCTTTCTAACGATACCCAAACCTGCTGCCAGCAATACAACCGCCGCCGCTGCCCACCACCATTTTAGCTTAACCACACGTGCCGGTTTAACATCTGTCTTGTTTGGGTCGCTACCCGCGGTTTCAACTATGCGGTTATAAATGCGGCCTCGTGTTTCCTTATCGGCAGCTGATGGACGCGTTTCGGTTTCGTGCCGCATTTTAAACTTGTCCTGGTGCTGCATCAGGGCCTCTTCCTCTTGCGGCGTGCATTGGCCGGCAAGATATTTTTCATACAGTAATATGTATTGTTCGGGTGTCATAAAATAGGTTTTGGGGAGGCTTTAACTATAAAGTGTAGTATAATTACTCCCAACACACATATTTTTAAATATTTTTTTTCTGCTGAAACTATATGTACATTAGGCCATTGTTTTTGATAAACGTCCCTATTTTTATCAACCAATTATATGACCAATCATCTTACTGATAATGAATTATGGGAAGCCGTAATGGCCGATAATTCCAGGGCCTTTGTGGTGCTGTACAATAGGTATTGGAAAAAACTATATAAAACCACCGCGTACTATTTAAAAGACGAAGCTGCCGCCGAAGAAATAACCCATGATGTTTTTGTGGCCCTTTGGGAAAAGCGCGCCACCCGCCAAATAGATAACTTTGAAAAATATATACAGGCTACGGCCCGTTACCAGGTATACAAACATTTAAAGGCCGCCAAAATAAGAGTGGTTGAATATTTAGAGCAGTTTACCGAAACCGAAAACCTGACTACCTATAACACCGCCGACAATAAACTGGGCTATGAAGACCTGGAAACCGAACTGGCCCAGGTACTGAAAGAACTGCCGCGCCGCTGCCAGGAAATTTTTTGGCTAAGCCGGGTAAATAACCTCAGTAACCAGGAAATAGCCGAAAAGCTGAACATATCAAAACGCACGGTTGAAAACCAAATCACCTCGGCATTACGATTTTTGAGGGTATCGTATCCGCAACTGAGCGTACTCATTGTTATCGGGTATTTTACGCAGCATGGGTTTTAAGTAAAATTGGCATCCTATCGAGACTTTGTTGCAGTACAGATAAACAGTTAAGATTTAGCGTTAATCTATATAAAATCTTTCGCGTATGTCCACCAAAATGGTTTCTGCTATTTGAGCATCCGGTTTATCGGGCAAAGTACATTTTTCATACATCTCTTTTATCCGTTCCATTTTGTCTTCAACCATTTGCATCAGGTAATCAAACTCAAATTCGCCGTTACGTATTTTTAACAGAAAATCGCGATCCTCACGCTTTACTATTACCTGCCGGTACAATGCTATTTCTTCGGCCATATTTAACAGCCGAAAAGTGTGCATCATGTTTTTAGCATCGTAGCTTTTACCGTGCGATAGCGTATTCCGGTACCGCAGTTCATTCCTGTTATCCTCCCATTCGCGGTACTCTTTGTACTCGCGGCAGTAAACAGAATAGCTCTCCTTATTGAAATTCATTACGGCCATATGTTCCAAATTTTTAGGCACCGAACTTAACTGCACGTCATCGGCATCAGGGCCTGAAATAATGCCCTTAAACCGGCCTTCTGTTAATTGCTTTTGATGATATAACAGGTACACATTTCTGAAATGATCTAAGCTTACCAGCCCGCATTCTTCCTGGTTAAAGCCACATTCATTCAACCATTCGGTTAGCGGGATACTGCCATTGTTATGTACCACAAAACAGAAATCCAATACCGATTTACGTTCAGCATTCAGCGGCTTGTTGATCTTTTTGTTTAAGCCACGCGCTTTTTTTATTTGTGTTTGGGCATACCCGGCAAAAGTATCCAAGCATAGTTTTGATAAATAGTCTTCAGGCTTTATCAACTCCATTAATGGGTGCCGATATAATACATGCGCTTTAGGCGTACTCAACAACTCCAGTATGTTGGGGTTATTTTTGGTGAGTAATTCCAAAAAACGGCCTGTCTCAAAGTATACCTCATCATTGGTCGCATTCGCTATCTGATCTTGCCGCTCAAAACCGTATAGTTGTTTTTGAGGCATGATAAAGATCCCTTTCTTATCCACATCAGAACCGGTTATATTAAGATTATACGCTGTGCTGCCGCTGATGCAATCCAGTAATATCAAATCTTTTTGCTGCTTTAACTGCTCGTAAGTCATGGCCGGATGTATTTTCTGAAGATATTATTTAATTCATCGGGTTGCTTTCTTTCTGCCGGCAGTGTAGCTATACGCTCTTTGCATCCATTAAGTGTAGCCGTTAACCAATTGTTGAGTAGCTGCACAGGTGCTATCAATGCTTTTTCATCGGCTATTTTCTTCTTTTCCAGCAGCTCATCAATAGCTTGCTGAACGGTATTATCGCTTATCATAACCCTTAACTTTTCAAACTCCATTGACGGCACTGATTGTTTCTCCACTATCCACAGGCAGGCCAGTGCCGGGCGCAGGGCATAAAAGTAGCGTTTCAGCTTTACCTGTTCCGTTTGCAGATCATCCTTCAGCGTATTGTGCGCCATTGACAGATAATGGTTAGCACCGGAACGTAACGAAAAATATTCAGCCATCAGCTTACGCAGATCATCGGCAAAACCGTAATCATCGCGGTATATTATTGGCGATTGCAGCCATTCGTATAATGTACTGTTTGATTTCAGGAACAACTGTAACGTTTTTTTAAGATCCCAGCCGCCTATATCCAATACCTCGTTTACAGGCAGGCCAACATTGTCGGGCAGATCTGTTATGCCCAAATAATTGTTCATTGGGCGGGCATATATAAAGCGCACATCAAAATCACTATCGGGCGAGGCAAAGCCCCAGGCCCTGCTACCCGATTCGCAGGCGTACAGTATAGTTATATTTTCGGCCTGCTCCAGTTCGAGTAGTTTTTGTAATATTATTTCGTTCATAATAAATGGTATTATAACAAAATGAAAAAGCAATGATCGGCCTGTGTCTTTCAGGATTCGAACCTGCCCGCTTACGCGGTTTCACCAGCGAAGTATCACAAACCTACGGCATCTTTCATTAAGTATCTGTTAAAAAAGGGCAATAAACAACCGGTGATCTTTTTGCTAAACTACTAACGAAATTAATCGCCGGTTGGGGTTGAACCAACGTCTTTCTGCCTTGTGGCAGCATGTTCTAACCGATGTATCACACAGTTTACGGCACCTTTTTAAGGTTTAGGTATTTGTACGTTTAAAAGAAGAGCGACAGGCGCAAGAGGCTTTTGTTAAAAACGTGACGGGTTTCGAAGTAACTCCCGCTAACGGCATCTTCTTTATTCTTTAATATTTTAATTTAAAAAAGAAGGGTAAAAAGCAATAAGTCAATCTGCACTGTGCTCTATCCAGTTGAGCTACCCTTACGGGGACGGATTCGAACCGCCAACCCCAGTGTCCCTAATCGAAGTAAGACTTATTTACGACACCTTCTTTTATATTTTTACAAGGAGCAACAAGCGAACGCGGGATATTTGTGAGGAGTTGAACCCCATACAGTTACACTGTGCTGACCGCAGCGTTTTCAATTTGGTGCGAAGTAACCCGTTTCTACGGCATCCTTATATGCTTTAGTAAGCTGAAGGCAGAAAGCATAAAGCTTTTTGCTTTATGCTTTCCGCTTTCAGCTCAAATTATACTTCTATTTCATTAATAGCGTCCAGTGCCGAGTCGCCGTTTTCTATGGCGGCTAACACCTCAAAAACCTTATCGCTCCAGCCGGCTATCAGGTATACATCATTGCGCAATACTTGCAATGGCGCTTGCCCGTAGCCCTGCAAATCAAACAGGTAGAGTCTCGCGTTTGGCGATACCTCGGCCTTGTAGCGTAACCATAAGGTTTGTATATCGTCGGCAGTGTTGTTGCTGTTCCATAACTGGGCATCGGTAAACATAAATACCTTATCCATTTTTGCACGGCGCGTTAAAATATCCCTGATAACCAGGTAGCCATTGGTGCTGTAACCTACCTCGCCCTCGCGGCGATAAAACTCCTGTACGTTACCTAATATGTTGTTACGCGGTACAATTATGGTTTTCCATTTATCGCCAAACATACCTACCTCCACATTTTTGCAGCGGCTTTGCAACAGCATAGCCAGCATGAGGCCAACATCGTACAGCAAGATCTTGCTTTTGGCCGATACCGGTTTTTGCATCGATCCCGAAACATCGCACGCCAACAGCACACGGGTTTCGTGGTTAAAACCTTTAATATTGGCAGCACTGGCCTGCACAGCTTTTTCCAAAGCAGTCAGCATTTCGCCGGTGTAACCATTGCTGCTACCGTTTATTAAATTGGTTAGCTTGTTAACCAATTTTTGAGCAGACGTTTTAGCTGCCACAGGGTTTACCAGCTCGCGGTAAGCCGCCAGGTAACGAAACGGAAACTGCTTAGCCCTGGCCACCTCATCGGCATTAGCTATGCTGGCACATACCTTTTCAAAATGGGCATAGCTTACACCTGCCTGCTGTATGTTGCGCAGGTTACGCAGCAAGGCCATATAACCCAGCTTGCCGCTGTCTATCAACTCTTCCCACTTAGCGCGAAACGCTTCGGCCTTAGCCTCTTCGCTGTCAAAATTCAGCTGCCCCAATGCCGATAGTTCGGTTTCCCAGGTATAAGGCGTTTGCAGGTGGTTATTAGCTATTTTGTTAAACAGCACTTGCTGCAATTCGTCCTTTGCCTTTGGGTGCACCAAAAACAAGGCATCGCGCAGTTTAATGGCGCCATCGCGGTTATATTTACCAAACTGGTACTCATCAAAGCGGTTAAAGGCAGCCTGCAAACCCTTTTGCAATTGCTTGCTTAAGCGGTTCAGCTTTTTAGTGCCGGCACGCTTGTTCAGTAACTCGTAGCAGGCCAATAGCTCGGTAATTTCATCGGCACGACCGATTACGCCATCGGTAACCCGGGCAACCAGGTTATCGCCCGAGTGCAGCGCGGCCAATTCAGTAACCAACACCAGCGGTACCGAACGCATATACATCTTTGTACGGGCATACACCGCCAGCTTGCCCACAAAATCGGGCTTGCACTCATATATCAATTTGCGCAGACGGCTTAAACGCGCCTCGTCTTTTTCGTAAAAGGAATCGTTTAAGCTCCAGGTAACCACGGCGGTGTACAGCTCCATTTCGGGCGATAGCGTAAACGCTTTATCACCAGCGTGGTTGATTATCTGGCTTTTAAATTTGCTTAACAGGTTGAATTTCATTGTGAACCTCCTTTTTTCTTTATTGTTGATACAAAGATTACGAGGCACTGCGCAGTGTATTTGCGCAGATGAAATTATTTTGAATTATTTTTCCGGTTTTATAAAATGGATGGCATTTTCAGCTGTATATCTTTTGGCTGGCAATAGCGAATCGCATAGCTAACTCACCCGGTCTACGCTCCGCTGGACCACCCTCTCTACTTCGTAAAGAGGGCATAAGGAATAAAATATAAGGCTCTATTTTAAAGATTGCGTAAAAGCGATACCGAACGAAACAATGTCGAGAGGTGCGTAGAAATAATAGAAAATTTAGTAGTTAGCCTCTTGAGTTAGTGGCTATACGCCTTAACGTAGATGTTCATTAGCCAAAGCAATGAAACAGGCATATCAGGTCGGTACACAATTGTACGCAACAAAAAACCTTCTTTGCACAGCAGAGAAGGTGTTAGGGCGAAGCAAAGACCGGATGAGTTAAATTACAGCAGACACCTTGTAACTATTCAAACTGCAATTCCCATTTATTTTCGCCGCCGTCAACAACGCGAAAAATGCGCTTTTCGGCAGTAGCGTCACTGTCCGATGATTTTATAAGCACTACTTCATGATCGTGAAACTCCTCTGTTTGAGGTACCATTATGGCGGTTAAAGTATGAGGATCGCCGGGAACTGTTAAAGTTTTCATAGCATTTCAGGTTTAATTAATGTGTTAACAATGCAGGTGAAAATAAGTTTCGGTGGGTTTGGTTGATATTCGGCAGGTAAAGTTTAAATTAATTAAAAGACACACGCGGCACGCGTGCGCCGGCGATATTCAACAGGCAAGGCTTTTAAGCGGCGCGGTGATAACACCGACCGCAGGCTGAATTAATTAACATACACACGCGGCACGCGTGCGCCAGCCGGGAGATAATACTGTATGCAAGCTGAATATATAAACTTAAAGAAATGACTATTAGAACATTCATTGATTTCTATAACTTTAAAAAAGCAATCAAAGATGTTTGGTAAAAACAAGGAATTTATAAAAGTACCGGCATGGTATTATCCTACAGGAATAGTTTTAACAATCGTCATATTTATTGGCGCTATCATAATATCAAACCTGAGGTCGAGTGATTATAAGCCAATAATTGGTGATGAAATAATAAATCTGATCACCTTAACAGGAAATGAAGATTTTGGAGGTGGATTACGTGGAGCCGTTTTTTATAAGCCCAAAAGATTTATATATGAAGGTGTTCTGATAAGCATAGCTTGTCAGGATAAAAAAGATTTCGACAAGTTTGAAATTAATCCCGGCACTTTAACTTTTATCGATCACAACAACCTGAAATATAAGTTATCTGACCTGCGTTACCCCTTTCAAATTTTTAAAGGAAAAGATAGTATTATACATATTCAGAAAGGTAGCTGTAAGTTAAATTTCAAACTAACAGAATTTGAGGGCAATAAATGACCAACCTTAATTGCATTCATTTAAAATGAGTACTCGCTTCTAATTTTCAGGGCGTATCCCTACGGGCCGGGCTATACGTTCATACTGCGCAATGCCTTAGGCGCTTGGCCGGTATCCACTTCTATCCCTTACGCGAAAGTTTTAGATTGTGCAGGTGGCGAGACAGGGTGCCAATGATGCAGTGTGTTGATAAAAAAATGCAATTTTAAATGGTCACACTCGACACACGTGCGGCAAATAGAGGCTGAGTTTTTGCTTATTAATTTTTTTTTAATATTTTTAGTAAATCTAAATCTCACAATGCTCAACCTTAATATTAAGCAGTTAAATTTTTCTAAACGGTTATACCTAATTAAGAAGCCCCTCAAAGTATTTCGTTCATGCTTTATGAATATTCTTTGTTTTATGCCAGTGCTTTTATTTCCTTCACTTTTATCTAATTATTTTCTGACATAATTCTCATAATAAAACCGCTATATCATCAAGTTTGCCAAAAACGATGCTCGGTTGCAGTGAGCATCTCCGATATAAATAAAGATTGTAATATAAATAAACATGAATGACATCCTTACAAATGGCTCGGAAATTAAACAAAGAATTGTTTCTGAAGTAAATAATGCTAAACAATATATATACATTGCCATGGCTTGGTTTACTGATAGAGATATTGCGAATGCCATCATTACAGCGAAAAACAGGAATGTGATTGTCGACATTATCCTTTCTTCAAATGCTCAAAATGAAACTGTAAAGCAAATGTTCATTGATGCAAACATAAATGTTCACGCTTTTGAAACAGGCGATGAAAGGGGTCTAATGCATCATAAATTCTGTCTTATTGACAATAGAATAACAATCAATGGTTCTTACAATTATTCCTATAATGCAAGTAATAACAATGTTGAAAATATTCACGTATCAGATGATTCTACAACACATAGACAGTTTTTTGCTGAATTTGATCGATTAAAATATAATATTGATAACAACATACCTTTAAATACTACAACCCAGCCACCAAAAATCTTGGAACAAATTGAAACAGTAGACCCAGTTGATTCTTTTTCTCAGCAATTACATAACCTTGTTTATTTATCGGCACAAATTGACACTGAAGAATATAAAATTAAAGGCTATGAAAAGTCCAAGGAAAGTTTAGGAAGTGTCCCAATATTTAAAGCTGAATATAATAACATAAAGGAACAAATTGGGCTTTATGCCATAGACGATAGTTTAGGCAGTAAAAAAAACGTGTTAGCATCTAACATTAATATTGCTTTTGAAAGTAAAAAAGCCAATTTGGATATAGACAAGCAAAATCAAATCAATGAAATTAAAAGTTCCAATGAAATAGAAAAACGACATCTAAACGACAAGATTTCGGGATTTAAGTTAGAAAAATCTGTTTTTGAATCAGGCAATCAAAACACAGGTGTAAAAGGTTTGCTTCAAATCAATAAAGAAATTGAAATCAACAAGCTTGAAAAAAGAAATCTGGAGCAATCTTTTATCATACAACCATTTGCTACAATAGGAACAATTTTTCTCTCCATATTTTTAGCGGTATGTCTTTTTTACCTTTCAATCTTTTTTGCTTCCGCCTTGTACAAAGTATTCTTCGAGGGAGACATCATTCGTACATCGTTAGCTACAGGTGATACTCCAAAACTACCACAGCTTGTTGATGCAAACGCAATCATTAAGATTTTCAAACAGCAGGGTACTTTGTTTGGTGTTATTTCAGGTCTTATTTTTTTATTTCCGTTAGCATTAACCAATATGAAAGTGTTGACAAGCGACAAAAGGGTAATCAATGCATGTTTTTGGGTAGGATTGTTATTATTTGATATTTTAGTTTCCGCCATGGTTGCAATTAATACAAATAAAATTGAATCTCTGTTAAAAGGACAAGAACCAACAATGCAACTTTGGGAGGTTGTAAAACAAGGTGAATTTTACTTAATTTTCGTTTTTGGGATGTTACCTCTGTTTATAACTCATTACTTAGTCGATTATATAATAGATGCTTACCGAAAATCTCGAAAAGAAATAGTTGATGCTGAAAAGGCACGGAAATTACAAGTTCTCGAAGAGGATTCGATTGAATTAAATGCTAATAAGGATGCGCTCAATTCTCAGATAAATGCAACAGACGATAAAATAAACCAGGCTAATGATAAAATTCTAAACTTTGAGATAGAAATAAACAATCAACTTAATCAAATTGAAACTAAATATGCTGAACTAAATAGACGCACCAAAACTATATTTGATGAATATAATGCAAAAATAACAAGTGGTAAAATATTTACTGATGTAGTTCTTATTAGCATAATTTCTGCGTATAAAACTGGATTCATCGAATATCTGCCAAAATTTTACGCGGCAGAAGAAGTAGCTAATAGAGTTGTGGAAATTGAGTTAGCGATCATTAACAATTAAGACGAGTAAATGAAGAAAATCCTAATCGCTTTTTTAGCAGTAATTAGTATGGCTTCTTGCGGGCCGGAAATCCAAAATAAGCATTTGATTTATCAAAATATAATAATCATTTCCGATTTGTCTAATCGTATCGAAAATAAACGATTCCCTCAAAAAGACATTGCAGAAATCCATAAAATAGTTCAGTATTTCAAAAACGAATGTGTTAAACCGGGTGAAAAAATTGGAGATAAATCAAGCATTTCCTTTTCTACGTTTTCGGAAAAAAGCCTAATTAAAATTGATTTGGACACGATGAAAAATTTAGGAGACAAGCAAAGTTTTATAAATTCAACAGGGAAATATAAAACCCGCGGATTAGAGAATAAACTCGTAGATTTTGAGGATTCTGTAAAATCTGTTTATAATAAAATATCAAATCCTGGTTTAGATTTAATAAGCTTACTTACAGAGAAAATTGAAAATGAAGATATTCTAAAAGAAGACAAGGTTAAACCGGACGGAATTGACACGACTTACATTAATTTTGATAATCACATTTATATTTTCACAGATGGGTATTTAGAGTACAACTCTTTCGACAAACACCGAAATAGTCAATATTACTTTGGTCTTCCAGAGATAGATAAAGTTCGAAAATACTGTGTAACCAATAGCGTGAACATTGCTACTGCACTTGAAAAAGATAAGTCATTGGGTTTGCCAAATTCTAAAAACAAAAAAAATCAATACATAAATCTTCATATTTTGGAGACCCACGAACGAGACAAAGATACGAGGTTTCAAACCTACAAAAATCCTCAAGGTTTGAGAGACAACGAAATCATTGAAGCAGTTTGGACAAAATGGGCAAAGGAAAGCGGCTTTAAGAGTATTGAATGGAAAAAATATTGATATAATCTATTCCTACGCTGGCGCACGCCTGTGGCGTGTGTCTTCTCTCCCCATTCGCACCACCCGTTTATTCCAACAGCCCCCTGCGTTAAGGATTGAAGTGGATACCGGCCAATGCGCCCAAGGCCTGCGGGCGTATGAACGTAAAGCCTGACCCGAGGTACGAGGGGAACGCCCATGCATTCCCCTCATCAATCCTCCGGTTTCTCCATTGCATCGGCCCGGGTAAACCTGATATACTCGCGCTCCACCAGTTCAAAGTAGTTAGCTTCGAGGGTGCAGTGGCCAGGGTTTATGATACGGGCATGTTCGGGAGGATAGGCCCAGTCGCCATCCCAGCAGCAGTAATACTCTACATCGGCGGTAAGTGTTAACTCGTTCAGCAAATTGAGCAACGCTTGCGGCGAGGCCTTGCAATCCTGCCATTCGGGATCGTTAAACATATCGGAGTGAAACTCAAAATAGCACGAACAACCGGATGATGAACCTAAATAATACACATACGGCAAAGTGAATTTTTGTCGCAGATTAGTAAGTGCGTCGTCATCCGGCGTTTCTAAATTGAGCACCGTTACACCCGCAACGTACGCGGTAGTTGGTTGCGGAACGGCGGTAGCTATAAATACTGCATAACACATATTATTTACTTTATTGTTCAATACACCATCAATCCTCTGGTTTCTCCCTCGCGTCGGCCATGCGCACTATTCTTGGTTCAAATTTGGCCAGTACTTCTACCAGATCTGTTTGGGCGGCCATTACGGTATGGATGTCTTTGTAAGCCATTGGGGCTTCGTCCATATCGCTGCCCATGAGGGTGATGCGCTTATCAATAAGATTGGCGGCAATGGCGGCTTTGTCTAACGTTTTAAATGCAGCGCTTCGACTCATGGCCCTGCCCGCCCCGTGGCTTGCCGAATTAATTGACGCGGCATCGCCCTTACCGCGCACCAAAAAGCCGGGGGTACTCATGCTGCCGGGAATAATACCCAACACACCTTCGCCGGCCGGGGTGGCGCCCTTGCGGTGTACCATTACTTCGGTACCATCGGCCAGTTGCTCTTTCCAGGCAAAGTTGTGATGGTTCTCTATACGGGTGATCGGGTTAATGCCTAATGCACGGGCAATTTTGTTGTGTATTTCGTGGTGGTTGGCGCTGGCGTATTCACCGGCAAGGTTCATGGCTATCCAGTATTCCTGCCCTTCATCTTTATCCAAATCTAACCATGCCAAATGTTTGGCTTCGGCAGGGAGTTTGGTTTTGGAGATGGCAATTTTACTGTAATAGTCGGCCACGGCCCCGCCAAATCCGCGCGAACCCGAGTGTGAAAGCAATGCCAGGTACCTGCCTGCCGGGATGCCGGTTAAGGCACCTTCGGCAATGGTTAACTCGCCCCACTCCACAAAGTGGTTACCTGTGCCGCTGGTACCCAACTGCGCGTAAGCCCTGTCTTTCAACGTGCGGATCAGCTTGGTTTCGCCCCATGTTTTGCTATCAAACAATGAACTATCGAAGTATGATTTGGTAGTGCACCCTACCCCGAAATAGGTATTATCAACCAGTATTTCTTTCAATTTATCGGTTTCGGTATCTACGGCTTCGGCGGGTATATCAAACACGCTTAAACACATACGGCAGGCAATATCCACCCCAACAGCAAACGGAATTATCGTATTGGCCGTAGTAGCCAGCACCCCGCCAATAGGCAGACCATAACCCTGGTGCGCATCGGGCATCAGCGCCCCGGCAACGGCAATGGGTAACTGTATAGCGGTACGCATTTGCGCTAAAGCCCCTACCTCAATATGCTCCAATCCCCACACCGGGAAATCTACTATCTCTTCTTTCAGCTTAAAGTTGCTGCGTTGCTGCTTAACAAACTTGCCTTCTTTACGCAGGGCTATTACATCTTCGGCCAAGTTTTTAAACTTGCCACCTTTTTTAAGAGCGTAAGGTATAGGGTCGTTAATAAGGGCCTCTAAATTGGCCAGTATTTCGGCCTTGGGCATTACGCAGTGTTTTAGCAAACCATTGGCCACACGGCTAAAATTCACCAGTATATCAATTTCATTAATACCCAGCGCGTTTAATTCGCCGTTGCTTACTTTTTCTTTTTGCACCCCTGCTCCCTGAACGACGGCCGATGGGTTTGTATTTTGCTTTCTCATAAACGTGAGCTTGTAATTTAACAATTTAATAAGTCGCCGGGCCAAAACCCCTCGCCCGGTATTGAGCGAGGGGCGTTTGTGAACAGGTTTAGCCTTTCGACACTACAAAGAGAAACACCAACTACGCAGCGTATTTGCGCAGTTGAAAATAATTTGTAATCTTTAATCAGAATTTACTGGATTTTAGGATTTTCAGAATGTAATTTGTCTGGAACCGGAATTTATTGAATTTTAGAATTTACAGAATGCATGGTGATGATTAGCCTCTTTGTAATTCAGCAAATTCTTTAATCCTGTAAATTCTGATCATATGATTCAGGCAATTCTTTAATTCTATAAATTTTGGTTCAGACAACCTTATGCCCGTTAACCGCAACGCCCTTATCCGCTACCGCACTATAGACCAGTGCCTGCAAAACCGACACAAGAAATGGACGCTGGACGATCTTATTGATGCTTGCAGCGATGCTATCTACGAGTACCAGGGTATTGATACCGGCGTTAGCAGGCGAACCGTGCAGGCCGATATGGAGATGATGCGCAGCAACAAGCTGGGTTACGAAGCGCCTATTGTGGTGGTTGATAAAAAGTATTACACCTACAGCGATAAAAATTATAGTATAACCAATAGTCCGCTAAACCAGCAGGACATGCAGGTGCTGGGCGAAGTATCGGACTTACTGAAACAATTTAAGGGCTTCAGCCACTTTACCGACCTCAACGAGATGGTTAGTAAGCTGGAAGACAAGATATATACCCAAAAAACACAAAGCGCGCCGGTAATTGATTTTGAAAAGAACGATAACCTGAAAGGCCTGGAATGGATAGAGGTGATACGCAAGTATATTGTTGCCAGGAAAACCATGTGCGTAACCTACCAATCGTTCAGGGCACGCGAAGCCAGCACGTTTTGTTTTAGCGGATACCTGCTCAAAGAGTACCGTAACCGCTGGTTTGTATTGGGGGTATCGCACCAGCGCTATAAGCCCTTGCTTAATTTGGCGCTTGACAGGATACAAACCATCACCGCGCACGACGATGATTACATAGAAAATACCACTATAGATTTTTCAACCTACTATAACGATGTGATAGGCGTAACCAAATCACCCGGTCAGCGCGATGTAGAAGTAGTGTTTTGGATAGATGCCAAAAATGCCCCCTATGTAATAACCAAGCCCCTGCATCATACGCAAAAGCTGTTAAGTGAAAATGAAACAGGCAAAATATTCAGCATCCGTGTAATTATGAATTTTGAATTAGAGCGTGAGCTATTAGGCTTCGGCGCGAAGCTCCGTGTACTTGGCCCAAGGATATTGGTGAAACAAATTAAAAAGCAATTGCAAGAAACACTGGAAAGTTACAAAGCGCGGGAAGAGAAAGACGACATCAGCGCGGATAATTAATGATAAGCCGTAAAAAAAGGCTTTTAGATTTAACATCTAAAAGCCTGATTATTGGGGAGTGGAGAATATCGGAGTCGAACCGATGACCTCTTGCATGCCATGCAAGCGCTCTAGCCAGCTGAGCTAATCCCCCGTTCGGGTCGCAAATATATCATAAGTTCACAAATAATTAAAGCCGAATCTTAAATATTTTAAATAAGCGCTTATGTATATCAGGATCAGCTTTAGCGGCCGGCTACTTCTTTCCGTTTTATACTATTCTAAGTACTTGCTTTTTAAAACGGTTAGTTGTTTATCATCCAACTTTAATTGATTCTTCAAAAAGTTATCTACCGAACCATACTTTTTATTGATAGCCGCAAACGTTGCATCAAGGTATTCCTTTTTTGCACTTTGCATAGATACAGCAACACTCGGATCAATATGCATTGCCGACATGGCTTTTACACTACGTGCGTTATCTGCCTGGCGATAATAATCTGTAGCAACATAATCGGCAACAATAGTTTTGTAGGGTACACCAAGGCTGTATAAAAACAAAGCTGCTGCAATGCCTGTACGGTCTTTACCCGCCGTGCAATGAAACAGTAAACTTTGATCGTCCGGAACCAATAAAAGCTTATTAAAGAACGGCGTGTATCTATCTGCAAGGTAATTGGTGTTGCTATAAAAATTGATCATTACCGAGTCGCCGTTTACATTAGGCGCCATCATTATTTTACGCATCTTAATATTGATGCTATCGCTACCGGCAGGGCACAAAACATAATCAACCCCCGGGTTAAGCTTATCGGGCGCATCCTGTGCTTCTTCGTGTCCGCGCAGATCAACATCATAAGTAATTTTCCTGGCAGTCAGCACAGCAAGGTCGGCTTCGCTTAGTTTGCTTATATCGGCACTGCGGTAAACCTTACCCCACTTAACCGTTTTGCCGCTTTTTGTTTTGTAGCCGCCCAGGTCTCTGAAGTTGGCAGCTCCATTAAGTATTACGTGGCGTTTGGCGCTGTCTGCCACCTGTGCAAATACGGTTGTAGCACAGGCTACTATCACTAATAATAAAAAGGCCTTTTTCATACTGTATCAATTAAAAAACAGGGCTTGTTTTGGCAAGCCCTGTTTACATTTATAAAATAAATTATTTTGTTAACCAGGTATCCTGAGTTACGCTTTCGGTACCACCAAATTGGCTTTTAACCGAGGTTTGGTAGTTGGCGCTGTTGTTATTGATCTCGTCTAAAGGATACAACCAGCGTCTTGGCAATTTAGCGCCGGTATTTATACCTACACCACCTTCGCTAAATGCAGGTAAACCTGTTCTGCGATGATTCATAAAAGCTTCCCAGCCAGAGTTCATGAAGAAGGCTATGTATTTTTGCTGAAGTATTTGTGCAAGCGCTGTAGTTGAGTTTCCAACATTATAGGCCACGTTATTAAGAAACGCCGCGTTATCTGTGTTAACCGTGCCCAAGATTTTACCACCTACGTCAGAAACGCTTACGGTAGCAGTTGCATTACTTGTGTTAAGGCCAAAGTTAGCGAATGATGCGCTAATACCTTTATCATACCATGATTTGGCATCAGTTGCAGTAAGTGAAGGTACCCAGCCCCTGTTAACAGCTTCAGCAATGTTAAAGCACATTTCAGGATAACCAATAAATATAAAAGGCTCGGCAGTTGCACCAACGTTACTACCAAAATAACGGGCACCGTTAAAACCGGAGTAATTACCGCCTGTATTTAGCAGGGTTGCTAATGCTGTACCAGGATCTGCACCAACATAACTACTAAATGAAGCGATGTTACCACCGGTGACAGGTGTTGCTATTAAATAAGTACGGGGGTCTTGTGTTGATGTTGTAATATCCAACACGGTTTTGCTCACGTTCTGGAAATTATTATAAGAGTTGTTACCTGATGCAAACGGCGGGTATAGGTTAGAAGCAACAAACTTGTAAACCATATTATCGCTATTCGCTGTCATGATAGGATAAGTTGTTGAGTTACCAACAATTGACGCAAACTGGGTTTTAACATTAAGATCGGCATTGTCATCAGCTCTTTTGCTTAGGCTGATTAAAACCCTTAAACGATACGTATTTATTAGTTTTCTCCATTGCAGGTTGGTAAAGCCAAAAATGTCGCCTTTATCAAATACCACACCCGGTTGGGCATTGGTGGTTGCATTCATAATGGAATTGGCATCTTCAAGCAGAGCCAGGGAGTTTTTGTAAACATCCTTTTGCGAGTCAAACACCGGTAAAGGGAATTTAATAAAGTCACCGGCCTGGCTCATTGGGATATCACCCACACGCTGAGAAAGCCATATAGCAGAATATGCACGAAAGAATTTTGCTACAGCAAGATACTTACTGTTAGCGCCAAATTGCGCCTGCGCCTGTACCTCTAACTGAATGGCATATTTCAATATCTCGTAGCTATGGCCACTGTAACTCCAGCTATCTTCGTTGTTACCCCAATATTTATCATAGTTTGAAACCTGCATCTGGCCTGCTTTGTAAGCAATGAAATTGCTGCTGTTAAACGGCATCTCATCGGGCCTTATAAGGTTGGCAGTAATGTGGTTAAGGATAAGAGAAACCGGCACAACAGAGTTAGCGTTACCTGCGTTTGGGTTATCCGTAATATTGCCCTTTTGGCAGCCCGATACAAAAAGTACGAGCAGCAAACAAGCAGCATATATTTTAAAGGTTATATTTTTCATTTGAATACTATTAATCGTTACACACATTTTTTAGAAAGTCAGGTTAAGGTTAAAGCCGAACCTGCGGAAGGTTGAACTTTGCAGCGCGCCGGTTGAAGCTGTTCCTGAAACACTATTGTCAGAAGAGTTATAACCTGAAGCATATTGGTCAATATCAAAATCCTTACGTTTTGCAAAGTATAGCAGGTTACGCCCCACTAATGATATTGTAGCTGCTTTGATACCCGCTTTTTGCAGGAACGTTTTATTGAACGTGTAACCAATAGTTGCTTCGCGTAGCTTAGCGTATGATCTGCTGATCATGAAAGACTCGTCAATGGCTTTAATATTTCCGTTTAAATAACCCTGAACTGTGATCGCTTTAGTGTTTGGTGCAAACGTTAATTCATCTAAGTTTGCAATAACGCCGTTCTCATATCTCGGGGTTCCGCTTACTATAACCACACCTTGCCCAAGCTCATTACCTATTAAAGCCGGAGTAGGTGCCTGCGTTCCGGTTTTGGTTGATTGCCACTCAGCTAAACGTGCAGCACCGATAACACCTTGTACGGTTGACAGATCAGTACCACCCTGGCGCGCAGCGTAATAATTATAATCATAAATTACACCACCAATACGGCCGTCAAACTGGAAACTTAAGCTCCAGTTTTTGTATGAGAAACGGTTATTGATACCAAAAGAAAAATCAGGATTTAAGTGACCTAATAAACCTGTAGTTTGGGTATTGCTACCGGTTGCCTTTAACAAAGCACCAGATGCATCATATACAACATTACCGCTACCATCTCTCAGGTATTTTGTACCGTATATTTCATCAGTCCTGTCACCAACTTTAAAGTTGTGGTTTTGGATAGACAGGTATTCTCTGTCAACCACAAGGTCAGTTAAGGTTTCTTTGTAGGTTGAATAGTTTAGGTTGATATCCCATGAAAATCCATTAGGATTTCTGAACGGAGAACCGTTTAAGGCAATTTCATAACCTGCACGCTTGGTTTTAATGGCGTTATAATTAGCAGCAGTACTTGCAGTTGACGGGGCAACAGGTAACGCAAATATTTGCGGACCATTATCAGTAGTGAAATAAGTTGCATCTAACCCTAAGCGGTTATTAAGGAACTTAATGTCAAAACCAGTTTCGTAAGATATACGTTTTTCCGCTTTCAGGTTTGGATTTGCAAGCGTATTTGAGTAAGCAACAGATGGTGTATTGTTATAGTAAGTAACTGAGCTTACTGTATTTTGGTTAGTATAACTTGGACCATCATAAGAAGTATATAACTCGGTACCATAACCTAATAAAGCATTTGATCCGATAGTGTTACCGGTATTTTGCAAATAAGCCGAACCTATATTTGCTTGTGTTAAGCCTGCTTCTACCATTGCTGCAGAACCTCTTACTTTTAAGAAGCTGATCGCTTTAGGCAACTCAACATAATCTGAAATTGCCGAAGCAATTGCTACCGATGGGTAAAAATAGCCTCTGTTGCCTTTTGTAAAAGTTGACAGGTTATCGTAACGGCCGGTTGTATTGATATTAAAATACTTGTCATAACCAATATCAAACGAGTAAAAAGCACTGTATATCTGCATTTTTGAAGTCCAGGTATAGGTTTGTGCCGGTTGCGTAGAATTTGATAATGTGTAAACGTTAGGTAATGCCAACGCGCGGGTAGTACCATAGAACGAATCATACTTAAATAAGCGCTGATTGGCACCCAATAAGCCCGATAAAGACCATTTACCAAACGTTTTGTTGTAGTTTAACTGCAAATCGGTATTGTTTTCAAATAACTTGCGGTCATCCTGGCGATAGTCACCATACCAACCAAAGTAATACCATGAGGTGTAGGCATTTAAGTTAGCTGATGAAGGCACCTTCTCTGTACGTTGCTGGTTCCAGGTAGTAATTTGTGAACGCAATGAAACACTAAGGTCATCAGTTATTTTATAGTTCAATTTTAAATAACCGTAAATGTCGGTTTTATCATGGCCGCGTAACCATTTGTCGGCCATAAAGTATGGGTTATTTAAACGGCCATACTCTTGCGCATACTGTACAAGGCCGGGTACACCCTGCGGGCCTTTATAATAATCTTTAAGATCACGAACATCATAATCAGCAGAACCATATACTTTAAACATATATATGTAGCTGTTAGGGCCGTAGCTAACATCGGGGATGTTTGGCGTATATTGCTTATTATAGTTTAAATTACCCTCTACAGTTAATTTTGGTGTAATGTTATAGCTTGCACCAAGGTTAAAGTTATCAGAGTGCAGTTGCGTGTTTGGCATAACACCTTTTTGGTACATGTGCGTGTAAGACATCCTTAACGCGTAATTTTGACCAGAAGCAGCAACCGCGATGTTATTAGTTGATATTAAACCGGTTTGTATAAAGTTATCCCAGTTATTTTTACCGCGTGCTAACCATGGGGTTGGCGTTCTAACACCTGTAACAGGATCATACGGGCTATCATACTGGCGTAATAACTGGCCTTCAAAACGAGGGCCGTACTCACCTAAACGGTTAGCATTATCATATAATACATCGCCTGTAGGTATATAAGGGTTGCTATTGTCTTTAGCCTGGTACTCGTAGTGGTAACCGTTACCGCGGCCATACTCTGTTTGAGGTTGCGGGGCAGCAATTAAACCACGCTCAAATAGGGTACTGCTGTTAAAGTTAACTTCCCAGCCTTTTGCATCTTTTGTGCCTTTTTTAGTGGTGATAACAATAGCACCGTTTATACCGCGTGTACCGTAAAGTGCCGCAGCGTTAGGGCCTTTCAAAATAGTGTAGCTATCAATATCATCAGGGCTGATGTTCCAGGTATCGGAGTTTACCGGTGAACCGTCAACCACGAAAAGTAAATCTTTACTACCGCGTAAAACCAGCGTTGGGCGGCCCAGCATTTCAGCATTAGAACCAACTGATAAACCCGCAACTTTACCTGCAAGGCTGTTGATCGGGTTAGGGTCGCGGGCTTTAACAAGGTCTGATCCTTTAATTTCCTGAACCGAATAACCTAACTTACGTACTTCCTTTTTAATTCCGTAAGCAGTAACAACAACCTCTGATAACGCTTTGGAGTCATTTTTCATTTGGATAGAGATATTGGTTTCGGTACCAATTACCACTTCCTGGGTTACAAGCCCAACTGATTTGAAAACCAAAACCTGCCCACGTGCTGCCGAAAGCGTAAAGCGGCCTTCATTACCGGTGGTGGTTCCAAATGTTGTACCTTTTATCTGTACGGTTACAGCCGGGAGGGGCTGATTTTGCTCATCGATAATGATACCTCTGATGGGTACATTCTGAGCATACAAAAGCTGTGGAATAACAAGCGTTATTACAGCTAATATTGCCACGTATCGCAATTTTAGTAAAAATATTTTCATGTATTTAAATTTTTACACGAAAGTATTTTAGCGATGTTAAGGATTTGCGTACAAGAGATATCCTGTATTTTAATTGATTGTTATCTTTACACTAAATGTTTATTTAATAAAATTTAAACCTTTAAAAATTGTTAATATTTCAATTATTTGAAAAAAGCCGTTGTTAAATTTAAGAGCAGATCTAATCAAATTCTAATATCAGCCGGTAGCAAATTATGGTGGCATTTTTAAAACATTGCCAAATTATACTTGTCTCCGCGGTATTATTAAAATTCTCACAAAAACATCATTGCTAACGGTTCATAATATCAATATGGCTCTAATCCGGTTTTAATGAAAATTTGATGCATTTAGGATAACAATTTCTTAATGAGAACCAAAAACTTAACATTCGATTTTAGGTTTTACAGGTATTTATCGAACATCCTATACGTTATGCATGGCAACAATGTATGGGTGTTGAAAGATTAAATTTTGCCACTTCGAACGAGGTACGAGGAGAAACCTTCTGCTTTGGGCAAGTAGCAGGCATGCCCTTATGAAGAAGATCTCTCACTGCGTTTCGAGATGACAAACAGTCTTTCCAACACCTGTAGGCTACAATGCGCATCCAGCCGTCGTTTGGTTGTGATATACACCATCAAAAATTCTCTTATCTAATATATTTTCACTACAAAATCATTTTCAAAGCCAAATTATCAGTCAAAATATTGAGACAGATCATTTATACCTGCGCCAAAAGCGTTAACAAAATTATAATCTGGAGGAAAAGAGTCTAAGGTCCAAAAATCGTCAATGAGCCAAATCTTTGATTTTCCCGCTTCAAATGTAATTTGTCCGCTATATCGCCCATCGTTTGGCTGTATCTCCGACCCAAAACCGCCGCTGCTGGCATCATAGGGTTGAATATTGGTTCCTTTTTTATAAATCACAATTCGATAATCATAATCGGTGGCATTGGGTAATGGTGGTAATTCGAAGGAAGTGAACGAGCCATCAGCCGGCATGGTAAACCTGATCTCCGGATTGGGTTTCGAATAAACATCAGTTCTGAAATTGTATGTATAAAAAACGATATCTACCTGCCCTCCCAAAAACATATCCGGAACTGCAGTTTTAAATTGCGCGGTTACCGCCATGTTGGCCGTGTTAACGGGCGGGTTAAGCTGTACATTATCGGCAATGCCGGTACCATCATAAAAAAACCTTAATGATTGTTCGGCAGGTAAAGCATTGATGTCCTTGGCAAGCAAAATAGCTGTTTCACCTTTTCTGCGTACCGTTATTTCACGGGCTGTACCTTCATCTATACCAAATGTAATGATATTGTTTATTTTGGCCTCTCCTGTAGCTATCACTTTCCCGTCAAGCAAAAATTCCAGTTCGCCGCTGGCCGCGTAGCCCTTTATAAGGTAGCTTACCGATTTATTGTAAACTTTGCTGCCGTCATAAAATACATAAGCGGCCTGGTTAAAGGGAGCCTCATGTATAGTACGGGTTTCCAAAATTTCGCCCGATACCTTTTTCCTGATCCTGAGCTCGGCATTTTGGCCTGCAACATTAAGTTTTGCGCTAAAATTAAACTGCTTGCCGTTGTCAGCAACACCGGTAGCGATCACGCTATCCTTGTAAACAAATTCCAGATCTTCGGTAGTGCTTCCAATAATTGCTAATGAAACAACCTTAGGCTGTTCGGCATTTGGCGTAAGGGGTTCTTGCTTCTTACAGGAACTGATGATCACTGATAAAAAGAGAATGGTAAAAAAAGTATATAATTTATAATTCATATATAGTTCGGTTTCATTTTAAAAACCATGATACCAGCCGGGGCCGGTATCATGGTTCATTAATATTTTACGTTTTTAAACAGAAGGATTAATAAGCAAATCTTGCCCAGTTATCAGTCCATTTTGGCGTAGCAGTAACTGCACCACGCAATGGAGATCCTGTACCTAAGAAATCAAAGCCTGGAGTGTTAAAGAATGGCTGAGTTATAGTAAAAGGATTAGCAGGTGAACCTGTTGCTGTTGTATTACCGGCAATTGCAGGTGATGTAGCAGCAGTAAAACCATGAATGCTGTTAGCACCAATAGATGAAGTTCCGGCAAGCGGGTCAATAACGATACCTGTAGGATAGCCGGTGATAATAGAATTTGATAATTGTATTTCACCACCTCTGCGAACAAAAATACCGTATTTGTAATCGGCAGGAGAGCCTGTAATACGGCCGCCGCTAATAGTAAAATTACTAAGAACAGGGCGTGTTTTTGGAGTTAACGTATATGGAGAAGTTGCGTTGTTATCAACTTCCATACCGTTTGAATCGCTATTACCACCGCTTTGGCTGTGTGTAGAAAGGGTATCACCAATAGCAAGTGCCCTGGTGATAGTACCAGTGTAACCGGCATCAAAATCGTACTGATCATCATCGTTACCAAGAGCTACAAGGAAAGACGCGTTTACTTTACCACCGAAGATCTCGAAACCGTCATCAAGACCATAAGATGTTTGTACGTGATCCACAGCGGTACCTGAACCAACACCACCTAAAGTAAGGCCATTTACTTCGATATTTTCGGCTAATTTATAACCGGCATACTCAATACGTACATATTTAAAGCTTTGGGTACGGCCTACATTACCGGCAGTAGTTGAACTACCGTAATGGAATTTTGGATCATTAGGCAAGCCTTCAATTAATGCGTCGCCACCGGCAGTATTGATCTGGGCATCACCCAGGATGATAACACCACCAAAATCACCAGGATGACCAACAGTAGCATTATTACCATCTAACAGGTAACGGCTTGTAAATATAATAGGTTTGTTAGGAGTACCAACAGCGCTGATAGTGCCATCTTTAGCAATTACCAATACACCGTTCGCTGAACCGGCAACGTTTACGGTTGATTTGATATAAGTACCTGAATCAATGGTTAACGTAGCGTTATTTCTAACAGTAATAATGCCGCTCAGTTCATAAATGTTGTTAGCTGTCCAGTGCGCGTTAGCAGTAATATCTGCGGTTACAGGCACTACGGTTAACCCTGTAGTTGAATAATCTGCTGCAGCTGTGCTACGATTTTTGAAACTATCGGCACCACTGTTTAAGTCTTTTTTGCAGGAAGAAAGAGAAACTGCTGCAATTGCGATCACTGCAACGGCGTTCATTGAAAATTTTATTGTTTTTAACATAGTATTAGAGTTTGCGGCAGGAAAATTGGTAGTCCCTACCTATGTAAAATAATTTTTTCCACAATTTTTTATATCTTTGCAAGTAGTCAAAAAATGCTGACTAAGAGCGATCTGTGTTATGCCCTGGGCACAACACGGCGTTATCTATATAATATTCGGGTTAGTTCCTGATCACCGGTGAGTTCACTCAAATCGGTTTTTATTTAAACGAAGGGTGCGCTTCAAACAGCCCTTCGTTTTTTTATTTCCGCTGGTTCAGGAAACCATCTTTAAGGTTTCCTCCTTTCTCTCTTTAAAAATGATTTAACTTCTATTTCTACATTCATGATGTATTCTTTTTAAAAATTCCAGGTTAATGAAGTACTGAAGGTGCGTCCGAACTTTTGTTTGAAAGTTTCCCTGTCTCCATCTTCGTATTTATTACTAAAGCCGGGTTTAAGCCTGTACGAATTGCTTATATCACCTGTGCCACCCTCATAATCCGGATTGCTTTCGTAGCTACCCGTATTCAGGTAAAAAGCAGAGGCCGAGTTTAGCAGGTTTCCCGCATTAAGCTTAATCTCCAACCGTTTCTTCATCAACCTGTAGCTGATTTGCGCATCCAATAGCTCACGGGGTTTTTCAAACTCCACATCTATTGGCAATGCGCCTACTATGTATGTTTTGTAACCGGTTTTATTATATGCCAGATTTAATCCTAACTGTTCGCCGGTGTATTGAATTCCAAAATTGATGAGGTAAGGTGTTTGCCCGTACATAGGGCGGGTTTGGTTACTTGGTGCTAATAAAGGGGGGCTGTCCGGATCGGGGTTCTTTACAAGGTAAGTGCTTCGTACTTTAGATTTTTGCAGGGTGAGATTGCCATAAATAACTAAACTCTTTAAAATTGAGTTATCATAAATGAAACTTAAGTTTTTGCGCAGCTCCAATTCGAGCCCATATACTTTGGCCCACTCAGAACTTCTCAGGTAATATGAGGGTGAGCCATTTGCTTGTGTATTAATGGAAAGCTCGGCCGGTTTATCAAATTTTTTGTAAAACCCGCCAATTGATATAATCTCTCCCAAATCAGGAAACCATTCGGTTTTAAAATCCCAGCTGTTAATTCTCGTACTGAACAAACCTTCGTTTCCGTACTGCGCGCCGAGATAGGGGCTGTAACGCCAAAATTGACTGTTATCCATAAGTTCCGGACGAACAACACTGCTGGAAAAAGCCGCGCGCACGTTAACACGATCAGTTGGGATAAAGGTTAAGTTAGCTGAGGGCAGCCATTGCCAGCGAGGGTCGGGCTTAATGCTGAAAACGGTCAGTCGCTCGTTAACACCATTCTGAATCTCGGTATACTTGTAATACTCACCACGAATACCCCAAACCAAGCGCAAGTTCTCTAACAAACGGCTATCAAACATAACATAGCCGGCATGTGTACGGCTTTTGCCTCTATAAGCATCAAGCCAATAAGGAGATACAGTGTACTGAAAACGGTTAGCACCTATATTTTCAGGTTTTATCATATCACCGATAGGGATATAATTAAGAGAATCAGGCAACTCCGGCCCTGCCGTTAAAGCAGCGATCTGCCAATCGAATGATGCGTTTTTCCGATTGCCAAAATAGCCGGTTTTTACAGTGCTGCGAATGCCAGCAAGCGTAAAAGGTACGGTAGCCGATAAATTCCATGAATAATGCTGTTCCTTATTATGGTAATGGTGCCGGGATATAGGCTCTATCCTTGGTTCTGTATTGCTGCCTGCGCGATAAAAATAGGTATATTCTTTTCCTAATAACCTAACGGTTTGTTCAGCAATGCCTAAATCCTTCTCTTCGCGGTTAACGCTGGTTCGTGCCGCATCCCATTCTATTTTCACCTTCCCTAACTGGTGTTGGCCGCTCAATTTATTTTGCAGCAGATCTGTAAATGTAGGATCATCCACTTCCTGAATACGGGTAGGAGGAACTCCAACATTGCTACCCTGAGGCGCATCATCAGTATACCCAATCATCCTCACGAAAGTATTATCGAACATGCGTGTATAGGTATTTCGAAAACTGAACCTGTTCTTACCCAATTGGAAACCCGCGTTCAGCAATCCGCCAAAGGTGGTATTAAAGCCATAGGTTTTACCTGTGTTATTGGTAGAGCCTTCATCCCAGCTGCTAAGTCTTCTCTGGCCGTCTATAATATTAATATTTTGTGTGTTACGATAGCTAAGGGAGCCGGTGAAGCCAAATTTATTATTGCTGGATGTATCTAACCGTAACAGGCGGCCAATAGTAAACTGATAATTTTGTGATGGCGCTGTTTTGGTACGGTATACCGTAAAATTATCATTGGTAAACCTCCTGCTTTGCGCGTCGATCACCTCACGTGTCGCGCCTTCGGTATGTACCAAACCTTTAGGATAGTCGCGCCTGCCATCATCAAAACCGAGGTAATCATATTTGCCCCGTTTGCGGCTTAAAAATTCTTTCCCGGTACTTTGGTCGTTATAGGATGCCCCGGCAGTAAAACTCATAAAGTTTTCATTGGGTATATCTTTGGTATTGATTTGAACGAGGCCGCCACCGAAACTGGCATTCATATCCGGGGTAACGGTTTTACTTACCACCACATTATCCACCAGATTAGAGGGAATAAGGTCGAATGAGAAATTCCGGCTTTGCGCCTCGGTGCTTGGCAATACCGTACCATCAAGCATAGCCGAATTATAACGTTCGCCAATACCGCGAACCAGTATAAACTTGTTATCAACAGAGCTTACCCCGCTGATGCGCTTCAGGCTCTCCCCAATATTCTTATCCGGTGTTCTTGCAATCTGTTCGGCACTTATTCCGTTGCTTACTTCAGCGGCATTTTTTTGGCGAGCCAGCAGGCCCTCTGTAGATGCTTTCCGGTAACTTGCGGTAACAACTACTTCACTCAGTCCCCTGGTATCCGGTTTCATAGCAACATCTAACGGGGTGCTTTTGCCTTCCAGCACAACTACGCCGGTTATGCGCTGGGTTTGAAATGAAATGTAGCTGATTTCTAAAGTATAGGTTCCGGGCTCTATGCTTAAAATGTAGCCCCCATCGGCACCCGATTGGGTACCGGCACCGTTCTCCACAACTTTTATGGTAGCTCCCGGCAGTGTTTCCCCTTTTTCATCCAGTATCCTTCCGGCAATTTTACCGGGTTTTACAGCATCGGGCAGTTTATATAATATAACGGTGTTCGCATCTGCAAACCTGAAACCTACGCGTGTGTTCAGCAAAAGTTTCTTTAACACATCCTGCAGCGATGCGTCTTTAACATCGAGGCTAACTTTTTGCCTGGAATTAAATATGGTTTTATCGTAGTTGATAACGCAGGCGGCTTTATCCTGCAAAACGGTGATACCTTCGGGTATAGTTACAGCATTTAATTTAAGGCTGATCTTCTTTTCGTTGTTCTGGTTAACGGCCGAATACGAATACAGCGACTGTAATAAGATAAGGGGCAACAGGCAAAACATCAGGACAGCCTTGCGGCTTTCAGGAAAAAAATATTTGGGTATAGTTAAGTAAAAACCTATTTTCATAGATTTATTATGTTTTTTAATTTTCACGAGTTAAAAACAATTTTTATTGGCCGCCTTGTTGACGCAGGGCGGTTTTTTTGTGACCGATTCATATGTATGTTTCCTATGCCAATTGAAATATCATTGACACGCTTTTAGTAATTAACTAATCATTTACTTGCCTCCCCCCATACCGTAATTAGTGTATCCCTGTTTATATTGTAGTGAATTTGCCCGCCGCTCATCATTTTCACCTGCTCCATTACCTCTTTTATATTTTTCTGATTAAATGTAGCGTTGAACAGGCGTTTATTGGTAAGTCCCGACGGCTTAATATCAAATCGCACGTTGTAATACCTTTCCAGTTTACTGAGCATGGTAAGCAAGCCGGCATCCCTGAAAACGAAACGGTTGGCTGTCCAGCTATTGATATCATCCTTTCTTGTTTCATTAACTATGTAGTGCCGGCTTCGAAGTGTATAATCCAGTTTCATGCCTGGTGTAAGCAGCGAGAGGCTTTTTAGAACGCCTTTATTAATTTCAGAAACGCGCACCTTTCCGGTACGAACCGCTACACTGAATGTTCTGTCGGACGAGTACGCGCTTATATTAAATGATGTACCTAACACCCTCGTTTGCATGTTTCCTGAATGCACAATAAAAGGGCTGAGGGTATCGCGTTTCACTTCAAAAAAGCCTTCCCCCTCCAGGTTGATATTACGGTTGTGCCCCTTTACAAAAAGAGAAGGCCAGGTAATTTTAGAGGAAGGGCCAAGATAAACGACAGTACCATCAGAAAGAACAACCTTCAATTTCTCGCCCTGCCCGGTACTCCTGCTAAATACCTCAATAGTTTGTACTGGCTTGATCTGATTTTTTTGATAACTATACCAGCTGAGCGCAGCCGTACAAACAACAATTATGGAAGCCGCGTATTTCCATAAGCGAAAACGACGGGTTTTGGTTTGCTCCCGCTCTTCCGACCGGGCTATAATTTCTTCGAACTCCCTATCAATTTCAAATGAATCTTCGCGAATGGCTGGCTCATTGGCCCAGGCTTCTTCAATCAAATCAGAAAACTGTTCATCATCGTTATCGTGGCTGCTTAAATAACGTAATACTTCCTCTTCCTGTTGGCGGCTCGCTTTGCCCTCCAGGTAGAGTTTAAACAGTTTTTTTAATTCGTCGTTATTATTCACTATCTCTTTATCTATTAATATATCGCGTATATATGTAGTAAGATTGAAACCGCCGATATACCCATCCTATATTTTTAATAATCTACAACTACCTGTATTACAATACAATAATTTAAAAATATATGATTAGCCATAGCACAGGTTACATTAACGATACAGGATTGTTAAACACGGATATTACAGAGGGTCCACTGAAAGGACGTTTGGGGTAGTTAAGAAAACAGCGGTCATATCCCGGGGGGTAAATGACTTTTACTAAAAATCGCCATTAAACAAAAATTGTCCTTACGGACAATAGCTTTTACTCAGGATAATCAGAAAGGGAACCTATACAAAGTCGGGGAGAAACAGATGCAACAACAGCATTGCCGACAATGCGGTTTCAGGGGATAAGTGCATAAAATAACGGCGGATATGGCGGGTAGATTTTGTGATTTGATTGTTAACCGTTTTTTTGGAAAGGTGCATGTGTTGTGAGATCTGCCTGTGCGACCATCCGTTATCACGGCTCAGGAGATAAATAATTCTGGCTTGTTTAGGCAATGTTTCAATTGCCTGGGTAAATATCTCACTGCATTCTTTAAAATTCATATAATTATCCGTCGAGCACCAATCAGCCTCTTCCTGAAACTCCTTTTCTATGTAAGAAAGCAGCCTGGCCTTACGTTTTAATGAATCAAGAAACCGGCTCCGTACCATTACGAAAAGTAAAACTTCGGGCGCTTTTTCTGGATTTATCTTAGCCCTGTTTTCCCATAAATTAACGAATACTTCCTGAGCAAGCTCCTTAGCTTCCTGCTGATCCCGAAGAAACCGGTAAGCAAAACCAGTTACTTTATTTCTTGTACGGTAATAAAGTTCATGAAAGGCAGCACTATTCCCGGAACGGACCAAATCCAGGATCTGTTCGTTGGTATAAGTTTTAAATTCGTGTTTCATGGGTGATGAAGGTTATACGCCGGAAAGTTACCAGCCCAATATTAACTATCTGTTAAATATTCAAGATTATTAAGATACCGGTTACCTGTGTGTGGTTACTGTACTACGCTCTGCAACATGTTTCCGGGTATCGGCTAATACGGCACTTATAGCCAGTTTCTTCATTCCGGTTCTTGACATATCCGGGTTAATTACCTTGCCAACGCCCGTAATGCGGGCCAGAGCCGCTTTTAACAAAGGGTCTTCTATATCTCCGAACGGCAGCAATGGCAATACACTCAGTTCGTCTACGCTGATATCGGGCTTAATGCCCGCACTATACCCCCCGTTACCGGAAGCATTGTATAATTTGTATACGATGGGGTGCATCTCCCAATCTACCACTTTTGGTTTACGCTCGTCAAATATCCTGAATGATGCTTCATCTTTACCCCTTGTGGTTTCGCCAACTAACACAACCTCTATATAAGGCTTCAGGTTATTAATGATCACTTCTGCCGCAGATGCCGTAGCCCCGGTTCCGAGAATGTACACTTTATTTAACCCAAGGCTATTCTGCAGCATGGCGTTGAAGTTAACAGTACCGTCAAAAGTAGCGGCACTGCCTATAGATTCTGTTCTTGTACCTCCGTTTTTATTGCCTTTATAAATTATAAATGGCTTATCATACGGCAGCCCGGCAACCAGGGCGCAAAGCCCCGCCGATTCGGCAACCTGCCCGCCGTAATTATAGCGCAGATCCAGCACCAGTTCAGAAACGCCTGCACCTTTAAACCCGGCAAATATGTTGCTTAAAACGCCGGCGAGGCCCGTATTAAAATCCTGAAAGTACAGATAACCTACTTTTTTTCCGTGGGTTTCAATGATCTTACTCAATACCCGCTGATCCAGTATAGCTCCCCGGCTGATCTCCACAGCGCGCGTCTCTTTCCATGTGTTGTTACTTATTTCGGCAAGCCCTAATGTGAAATGATCGTTATTTAAAATATCCTGCTGCAAGTCTGCCGCGTTTGTCGCCGTCAAAAGCTGTCCGTTAATTCTACGAATATAATCGCCCCGCTTCAGGCCTGCTCTTGATGCGGGAGATTCATCGAGGATCATCTTAATTATCCCGATCACTTCTCCGGTAGTTTGTTCAATAACGGTACTGTAGTCAAATCCGAAGTTTTTGTTATTGGGCGCGGAGGTTGACTGATCATTCGGAATATTGATAAAAGAGAACCGGTCGGCCGGGTTGCGTACAGCATTAAAAAAAGCCTGTGGTTTAACACTTATATCCGGTTTGGACGGGAGCGATTCGTTCCAGTAATAATAACGCTTCAAACTATCCAGTATCCAGGTATTGATATTTTCATTTGTCCCCGATGGGTATTCGGGCCTGTTATTTTCATCTTTTTTACAGGATGATTGACCCCAAATAAAAATGACCGATCCTGTTACTGCTAAGAAAAGCTTTTTGAAATTATTTGAACTGTGCCACATAATAAGTTTCGATTAGGTAAAGGCGCAATCAAAACTATGTTACTATTATTAAGATACAGTTAATTTTCCGTACAATAATCAATTAAGTTTCCCAACGAGAAAACAAGACTGGTTAGCGTACCATCAGCAAGTGTGAGTAACTCAATTAATAGCTGTAGTTATTATATAGCTAACTACTCGCTTCTTAAACTTTTAACCGGGTTGGCCAGCGCCGCTTTTATGGATTGATAGCTTATGGTTGCAAAAGCTATAATTACAGCCGTAACCCCGGCCATTGCTAACACCCACCATTGTATATTAATACGGAAAGCGAAATCGAGCAGCCACTTGTTCATGGCATACCAGGCAATTGGCAGCGCAATTAAGGCGGCGATAAAAACGAGTTTCAAAAAATCTTTAGATAGTTCGGTTACTATTTGCTGTATACTCGCGCCAAGCACTTTACGCACGCCTATTTCTTTAACCCTTTGCGAAATGGTAAATGCCGACAAGCCAAATAAGCCCAAACAGGCGATAAATATGGCGATGCACGAAAATATGGTGAACAGGTTGCCCTGCTGCTGCTCGGTATGGTAAAGTTTTTGAAAGCGTTCATCCAAAAAAGTATACTCAAAAGGTTTTTCGGGTTGGTACTTTCTCCACATTGTTTCAATAGCATTTAAACCGCCTTTTACATTATGACCGTCAATTTTTATAGAAAGCCGACTGTAGTTATTTTTGGCAAAAACAGGCATACGCATTAAAAGCGGTACAATATCCTGGTGCAGCGATTCGAAATGGAAATCAGCCGTTACACCGATCACCTTTCCGGTTACGCCACCATAAATAATATCGCGGCCAATAGCATTTTCGGGTGTTTTCCATCCTAATACCTTAACAGCAGCCGTATTGATCACGTAATTATTACTATCAGTGCCGAAGGTGTGGTTGAAGTTGCGCCCCGCGGCCATTTTTATGCCGTAGGCAGGTATAAAGCCATCATCGGCATTAAGATATTTGATAGATGCTTTAACCGGCAGTTCTTTACCACCTGCCGAAACAGACACACCCTGATCGTCAAGCAACCTTCCCGATGGCAGGCGCGACGACCGCCCGAGTTCTTTCACCGATGGATTTTTTAGCAGATCGGCCTTAAACGCGTCGTAATCATTCGCCGGGATTTCGCCAATGGTAACAATATGATCTTTGTTTATCCCGAGCGATTTACTTTGCATATACCGCAGTTGCTGAAAAACAATAGTGGTAGCTACTATTAATATAATAGAGATGGAAAATTGTGTAACCACTAATACCTTGCGGAAAGAGATACCGCCGCCGCCAATTTTCAAGATCCCCTTTAAAACCTTTAAAGGATTAAACGACGACATGAAGATGGCCGGATATATGCCGCTCACTATACCTATTATAAAAGGCATTATCAAAATGGGTATCAATATAACAGGTTGAGCTAAGGCATTGATGGATAAACCCAGCTCCGATGCCTTATTAATTACGGGCAACAACAAAGCTGTTAAAACCAGGGCAAGTATTAAGGATACATAGGTAATCAACACTGATTCACCCAGAAACTGCATGATGATCTCTTTTTGCTGCGCGCCGATAACTTTCCTGATGCCTATTTCTTTAGCCCTTAAGGCAGAGCGCGCGGTAGAAAGGTTCATGTAGTTAATACAGGCGATCAGCAGGATAAACAGCGCGATGGCCGAAAAGATGTAAACCCTGGTAATATCGCCATTGTCTTCCACTTCAGTATCCAGGTGCGAGCGGAGGTGAATATCCAGGAATGGCTGCAAACTTATTTTGGTCCAGCTTGAGGGCTTGTTGGCATCGCCTTGCGACGACATGTATTTGTCTAAAAAAGCGGGGAATTGTGCCTGCACATGGGCTACATTATAATCAGGCGGAAACAGCAGGTAAGTAAAAAAAGAGTTGTTCCCCCAGTTGGTTTCTAACCCCTTTCTGCCATAAACTGTACTATCGTTAAGCGTATTGAATGACATGAGCATCTGCGGGTGCATTTGCGAATTGGCCGGGAAGGCTTTGTAAACACCGGTAACTTTAAAGTTAAACTGGTTTTCAAAACGGATCTCTTTATTGATCGGGTCTTCATTGCCAAAGTATTTGCGGGCAAGGTCTTCGGTTAGCATTACGCAAAACGGATCGGCAAGTGCCGTTTTGGGGTTGCCTTTTACAGTTTTCAACGTAAAAAAGTCGAAAAAGTTCTCTTCGGCAAAGCAAGCACCCCTTTCGGTAAACAATTTATCCTTATAACGCAGGGTAACGCCGCTATTAGAGTATACACGCGTTGTTTTTTGAATATCCGGAAATTCATTTTTAAGCAGCGGCCCAAATGGCGGCGCTACCGACCCCAGGTTTAAGTTTACAACACCGTTTGCACTGTTAAAGCTGCGCGTTACACGATATATATTGGGCGCGTTGACATTGAACTTATCATAGCTTACCTCATTTATAATATAGGTGAGTATCAGCAAACAGCAGGTAAGCCCTACCGTTAGGCCAAAAATGTTTATAAACGAAATAAACTTATGCCTGCTGATATTGCGTATAGCACTGCGTAAATAATTCTTTATCATAACGATAGCTGGTTCATTGAAAAATTAAAACTCCGGGGCTATTAACAACACTAAAAGGCATGCCACCTACTTAAATATATGTAAATCAATAAATTAATTCAATTTATTAAGATGTGGGTGTCCGCAGATGTAACAGCAGGTGTTCGGTTATGATACAGTTGCACAATGAATTGCGATTAGCCCGGATGTAACAGTTATAAAAAAAGTTGATGTGTTTCGTGTTTATTTGGCCTGAAATTAAGCGGTTACAAAAACCCTATAAATAAGTAAAGCCCCTGATGGGCAGGGGCCTTTACTAACCAATTATAAACCTAAATTATGAGAAGACTACTTTATGTGGTTGATTCGATGTTTTTGTTTCATCATTTTCAACAGTGTAAAGGTAACACTAAGATGAACAGTTTGCAAATGTTTTTTCAAATATTTTTAAATTATTTTATCGAAGCTTATTTTAATGACAATCATATTATCAATATGTTACGAATATCACAATTTTGATACCTTTTTAGCTAAATCAATTAATTAAACGCCTGTTTTTGTTAAAAATTATAAATTAATAAAAATTAGCCTCAAAATTCTATTTGCCACAGTTAGTTTTAACAGAAAACACTAAAAAATTTAACAAAACAGATATTTTCTATAAAAATTCGCTTCAATTTTACTTCAAAATCGCTTCAAGTTGTACCGGGCGGCTTTATTAACAAAAACATCACTTAACATTTACTTAACATTTCAAATCCGTCACTCTCGGGTGTTAAAAGCACTCATCCCGCTATTTTCTTCCTGATTTGGATACAATAGGCCGATTGTCATCCGAAAAACATCAATTTGACTACTACAGCGAACAGGTGTATCACAATTTTGTACATCGCTTGTCCTAAAAAGAATTTACATTTCAACCAATGCGGCTTTTTGAAGCTTAATTTTCAGATAAATTAAGTTTACGAGCATCTATTTTATCAAACTTTAAATTTTTGGCATTGAATTGGAATAGTACTTATCAAATGCAACGTTATGGTTATCGCGAAAAAAGAAGCAGCAGACGAGGGTGAACAAACATGGGAGAATCCTCAAAATCCGGAGAAGCCATCAGATGCCCGGGACGAAGAACAGATACTGAGGCAATATAAAGAGGCTAAACGAAGGAAAGACAACCTGACTGACGAAGAAGACAACAACGAACAAGAAACTAACAACTGACAAAAACATAAAAATATTTATACTATGAAAACCTACAAAAAACCATCAGTAAGCAAATTAGTTGCACGTTTTGATAACGAACTGAAAAACATTTTAATGAACGATCTGAAAGCTATTAAAGCCGCGAAAGATCAACTTTTAAATAAAATTTCGGCTGATCGTTTGTCGGCTGCTTAGTAACATATTTTCAACCATCACAACATCTACCTATGAAAAGCAATAAAATACCTGCAACAAGCAAATTAGTTGCAAAGTTCGACCAGCAATTAATGGATATTTTAAGAGAAGATCTGAGGTCTTTTAAAGCTAAAAATCAGTTTTTAGGCATCAACAAACAGGAAGCTGCCAAGCACCGCTTATCAGCCGCCTGACCATCATATACATCTACCTACTATAAAGCATCTACCTACAAAGCTTTACATCAACACCTATGAAAACGCAGAGAAGCTGTCTCAAAAGTAAAATCGCAAGCGAAAGCACAATATAAAATTTGGCGATCGTACTAAAAGCACTTCTTACAAACACAAAACGGGTGATTTTCAAATCGAAAATCACCCGTTTTGATTTATAAAACGACTCAAAATTTAATCTGGCCACGTTTGTCAAAAAACGAATTTTGATACAGCCTCGTTTTAATTATTGATCATGTGAAATAACTACAGTTTTACCCGCTGATAGCTTCTTATCATTACAGGGCCTAATAACCCTGATAATTGTAATTTTGACTTAGCATCCCAATGTCTGTAGGCGGCAAAAGTGACCCGCTTAGAATCGCGGGCTACGGTACTATCGGTTAACCAGGCAGGCCAGGCCGATGGCGGGCCATCTCCCCAACTGATATCATCAGGCAGTTGGGCATCGCCTATTAAGCGATTTATCCAAAGGTTGGTAACGCGTATCTCCAATTCGTTATCGCCTGCTTTTACGGCGTGGGTGATATCTACTCTGAAAGGAGCTTTCCAAAGTACGCCCAGGTTCCGGCCGTTCAGGGTAACTTCGGCCATTACGCGCACACTACCCAAATCGAGTTCTAACATGTTGCCTTTACCTATCATCGCATCAGAAAGGTTCACATGCTTTTTATAGACCGCTGTACCTGAATAGTACTTGATGCCATCTATGTCAGACTTTGTCCACGACATCAGACCGGGAAACATAACCGATGCCGGGGCTCCCATCTTTTTGTCAAAGCCAACCTCCCAAGGGCCAGTCAGAACAAAAGGCTCAGGGATGTTTTTTACATTAACGTTTTTAGAGATACCTGTCGCCGACTTATAAGTTACCGTACCGGCATAAGGTGTGATCAGCAGGGGTATCTTATTTTCGCTCAGCATTTTGGGCTGCGGGATATCCTGTTCCAGGTGCGCGATGTTGCCCTGCGGAATGGCAACATCGCGCGGGTCTTCTTCTGTAGTGTAGCTCAGTCTCAATTCCCTGTCGATACCGGGTGTTGGCGCAGCATCAAATAATACATCCGTCACTTTAAATATCAACTGGCCGGAATTGATCAGCGCGTTCACTTTATCTGCCACATCGTAAACCGGATATTTAGGTGGTACTCCTTTAAACTCTTTAGTAAACTTACCATACAAAGCCCTGATGAGCTTGAACGTCTTACCCTCGAATTTAAGATCGTGCTGCTGACCTTCTACTAAGCTAAGCGTGTGCCGCCGTCCATCCAACTCATAATCCATGCGCAACTCCTTTACCGATCCGGGTGCAGGATCGGCAGGAAGCAAATTATTAACCGCCGCTATATATACTCCCTCTGGCTTCACCGCTTTGTTGATAACATCGGTCACATCGCCCATACCATCAGGCAGGAAAGTGCCATACTCAGCCCTAACAATCTTCAGATCAGCAAGTGGTTGGGCTTTGGGATATTGCAGGTCGCTTTTCACCCGGCTGATTTGTGGCAACGCGCTGCCTTTACTGAATATTACGAACACACTGCCATTAGGATCCAGTGATACAGGCACATCGATAGTTCCATTGGCCCCTTTATTCCAAACCAACACATCCTCCACTTTGCCTGTGGATGAATCCCATAGCGATGGTTGCCTGCCCGATACTCTGAAGCTTAAAGTAACAGCACGCTGCTCGGTTTTTGGGTTCGATACAAAGTAGATATCCTCTGTAGCGGTACGCCGATGGATGTATTTGATATCGGCACCTGCTCGTCCGGCCGAAAAGTCGGGAGCAAGGCGCAGCCTTGATAAGGCTTTACCTACTGATAGATCGGCAGATATTTTGGCCGGCCAAAGCTGACCTATGAGTTGCTTTACCTGAGCATCGTTATTGGGATAACCTACCAAACCTGGTGAGCGCAATGGTTTAGCGCCAATAATGGTAGCACCACCCAAAGCCAGTTCCTTTAGCTTACGCAGCAATTCGGGCGTGGCCCATTTGCTTTCAGGTAGTACCAGCATGCTGTAGGTATGGCCGTACGCGTCGTATATCTTGCCGTTCCCGGCTTTTAATTTAGCTAACTGATCCGGGCCGATCTGATCATAATCGTAGCCCAGGGCTTTGATATCCGGACGCAACATGGCATCATTGGGCGAGGCTTCACCGGTGAATACCAATACATCGGCAAAGCTCTTACCGGCCTGCAACAAGTATTGCGAACGGGCAAGGTAATCCATGTAGGTCTTGCTCTGCTCCCACCAGGTATTATGCCGATTCATATCCAAACCGTATTGGTGGAAGGTCATACCCGGAGCGAATTCCCAGGGTTGATGCGTGTAGGTGTGAAAGATGAAGCGATTAACCCCCTCTGTCCAAACCCGATCACCCGAGGGTTTAAGCGTGGCCGGATGATTTACCCAGCCGCCTAAGCTGGTGAACGATTCGGTACCAACGATATTAAGGCCGCTTACGTGGGCTATAGATGCTGCCAATTTAGGCGACTCAATATACTCATTCCTGCCGATCCAAAACTCACCCATCACGATATCGCTTTTGGCACCAACTTTTAGTGCCTCGAACGGACCGCCATAAGGCTCGGTAGAGAATTTCATCCCCACCTTATGGCACAGATCAGCAAAATGGCCCCAATAGTTTTTGGCCATCAGATCGCTGATGGTTTTACGGTAATCATACAGGAAACGCTCGGACACCTCGCCGCTTTGCACGTAAAAGCCGGCAAGAGTTGGCAGGTAAGGTATAAGGTCATAAGCATTTCTCTTACGAAATTCGGCAGCAAAACCCGGCGTCCAGTTGCCGCAGCCAACTTCATAGCTATCTATCAAACAGTTGTTTACTGTAGTGCCAACCAGCGGACCAAGCTTATCAATGATCGGTTTAATGCCATCTGTCCAGTACGCATCCATGGCCACGCTGCTCATTTTATCTACCTCTAAACCAAGGCCGCCTTTTGGCGCAGGGCGGTTTTGCGCCCCGGTGCTGGTATGTCCAAATCTGAGAACCGTCCAATCACCGGCAGGCGCATCCCAATCCAGCGTGCCATCAGTAGCCATTTTGGCGCTCAGATCTAAAACCTTTGTTTTATCTATTACCGATGCACGATCGATCACTTTATCATCAGGATACAAATGCGTAAGAAATTGATCGCCCGACAGCGTTTTTAATCCTAATTTATCTATCAGCACATTACCCTTTGGGGTAGGGAAGGCGATCAACGCTATATCCTTATAGTAATTGAACCTGGCTGTTGGCTGCGTTAGTTTAAAGTGAAAGTGGCTCCCTCCCTTTATGCGCGACTGCGAGTAAACCACCGTTTGCATAGACTGCTCCGGTTTAACCCATGGCCCACCGCTTGATGACCAGCCGGGACCGTTATGAAAGGCCAACTCCATACCCAGGCGCTTGGCTTCATCGCCTGCAAACTTTATCATGTCCAGCCATTCAGGGCTAAGATATGTGTATGGCCCGTCGGGATAACCCTGACCAACGTTAAAGATCTGCGCCTCTTGAATACCTACACGCTTCATGGCCTCCAGATCGGCGGTGATACCCTTTTTAGATATATTGCCATCTATCCAATGCCACCAGGTGCGGGCCTTAGCGGCCGACGGCGGGTTATTGAAGCCATTTTTTAAAATAGTTTGCGCTTGCGATGCGGCAGATAATAACAAGAGCAGGTATAGAAGAGATGATCTAAGGATACGCGTCATAATTGGTTATTGGTTTGGCCAATTTAGCCAAAATACCATAGTCAACCATCCCCGACTGTCTTGTGATAACAGGGGATACTCCACGCAAAGGGGCTGCCTCAAAGGGACTGCCTCTTGTTATTTTTAATGGTGCTATATTTTACAATTAAGGCGGCTGTTTTATCCGAAGCTCCGGGCGTACCCATCTTTTCATCAAGCACGTCATAATCGGCCAGCATATTTTGCCGGTATGTGGCATCGTTTATCATTCGGCTCAACTCTTCGCCTATCTTTTGGGGTGTACAGTCTTGCTGAATGAGTTCTTTTACCACCAGCTTATCCATAATAAGGTTCACCAGCGATATGTATTTTATTTTGATTACCATACGGCCTATGCCAATGGTAATGGCATTGCCCTTATATACCACCACCTGGGGTACATCAAACAAAGCGGTTTCTAAAGTTGCCGTGCCCGATGCTACAACAGCTGCCTCAGCATGGCTCAGCAGATCATAAGTAGCGCCAAAAACTACCGGGATATCATTGCCATTCAGGTATGGTTGATAATAATCAACCGTGAATGATGGGGCACCTGCAATAACTAACTGATGATGAGGAAATTTATCTTTCAGGGCTATCATATCCGGCAACAGGTAATTGATCTCCTGCTTACGGCTGCCCGGTAACAAGGCTATTATTTTTTTCCCGTTAAGGTGATGCCGGGTTAAAAAGTCGGCAGCAGGGTTAAATGCCGATACGGCATCTAATAATGGGTTGCCCACATAATCAACCTCCATGCCCCAGCTTTTATAAAAATCGACCTCGAAAGGCAGTATGCAAAACAGATGATCTACTACGCGTTTGATCTTCAATACCCGTTTTTGGTTCCAGGCCCAAACCTTGGGCGATATGTAGTAGCACACTAAAAGATTATTCTTTTTTGCAAACCCGGCTATTTTGAGGTTAAAGCCCGGGAAATCTATCAGCACCAAAACATCCGGCTGGTAAGCCAAAATATCCTGCTTGCACTGCTTCATGTTTTTGAGGATGGAACGCAAATTCATCACCACCTCTACAAAACCCATATAGGCCATTTCGGCATAATGCTTTACCAGTGTACCGCCTTCGGCCTGCATCAGGTCGCCGCCAAAATAGCGAAACTCTGCTTGCGGGTCGCGCTGTTTAAGCGACTTCATGAGGTTAGCCCCGTGAAGGTCGCCCGATGCTTCACCGACTACAAGGTAATATTTCATACAGATGGATTAATTAGCATGCCCTCAAAAGTACAAGCTTAGCGTTATTATAAAATAAATTAATATCAATTAACCGCCGTTTAACTATTTTAGCCTTTAGCATGATTGAATTAGGAAACCTAAACAACCGTCAAATAATTTATCAACCGTATAGCATAAACGGCGATTGGATAAACGCCCTGCCACTTAACGATTGGCTGATGTTTATTATTACAGATAACCTGAGCAATGAAGAACTCTTTGAAATTGCCGATCAGTTAATAGACAAAAAAGCCTGCTACCTGTGCTGCACCGGCATGCAGGGCGAAGATTTCCATGATATTGTTGACAATAACCTCGTTCTGCGAAACATAGAGAACAACCAGTCGGCTTTTGACGTGGTGACCACCTGGCACGAGAATATCGAGAACGGCTTTTGGTATTCCATATTCGCTGCCATACCCGACCATCCGGTGAGTACCGTTTTCTGTTTAGATGCCAGCCTCACCAATTTTCAATCGGCGTTGCAACACCTCGTAACACAATTTGGCGAGGGTTATTTACCTGCCGACGAATCTTAGTCGTTAAACTTCCAGCCGTTCAATATGGGTATGGCGTGATGCGCCGTCATATCAAACTGAACAGGCACTACCGAAACGTAATTATTATCGAGCGCCCAAACATCGGTATCCTCACCATTATCATTGGTTTGGAACACCCCGGTTAACCAATAATAAGGGCGGTTATGCGGGTCCATTCTACGGTCGAACTCTTCGGCCCATTTGGCATTAGCCTGGCGGCAAATCTTTATTCCTTTCAAATCATTCCCTGCCGGGAAGTTTACATTCAGTAACGTAGCTACCGGCAAACCGTGCTCCAGTACCTGCAAAGCAATTTCCTTTACGTATTTAATGCAGGGTTTAAAGTTGGCTTCCTGTGTAAAATCATCTAACGAATAACCTATTGAAGGGATGCTCTCGATAGCACCCTCCACCGCTGCCGACATAGTGCCGGAATACAATACGTTGATGGAATTATTTAGCCCGTGATTGATACCCGAAACACACAGATCGGGCTTTTGGCCTTTAAAAACCAAGTTAACGGCAAGTTTCACACAGTCGACCGGGGTACCCGAGCACTTGTACATTTCAATGCCTTCGTACAAATCTACCTTATCAAACCTTAGCGGCTTGCCAATAGTAATGGCATGCCCCATCCCCGATTGCGGACTATCCGGCGCTACTACCACTACCCTGCCGATATCGGCCATGGCTTCTATCAGTGCTTTTATGCCGGGGGCGGTTATTCCGTCGTCGTTTACAACAAGTATGGTGGGTTTTGCTTTGCTCATGCGGCAAAATTACTAATAATAGGGCTTGGTGTAGCCCTTAAAAAGTAAAGCCCCGGTAAAAAACCGGGGCTTTACTTTTATGATATTGATTATAAGCTATTGATCCAGTTTACCAGATCTTCGCGGCTTTTGCCCAGCTTTTGCTGTAAGCGGCCAAGCGTTTCGTCGTCTTTACCTTCTTCGTGTTTCAAATCGTCATCGGTTAAATCACCGTATGCCTGTTTAATTTTTCCTTTCAGCTCATTCCAGCCGCCTTTTATTTCTAACTTATCCATGATGTTTTTTTATTTAGATGTATATAGATAACAGACGGCGATAAGTTTGGTTTGAGAAAGTAGCATAAACACAGGATCATAATTTTATTACCGCTCCCGCTATAATCTACGCTCTTACCCTCCTACAGCTTCAAAACTTTAAATGTCGGGGTAATGTCGGCTATAATACAGCTTCATTTTTTGTACATTGGTTATGTTAATTATAACATTGCTCCAGAATTTTTACATAGCCATGCAACAACCAACCTTAGGCAAAAAGATTGTGAAACTTAGAAAAGCTAAGGGCTTAACACAGGAAGAACTTGTAGAAAAATGCAACTTAAGCGTACGTACCCTGCAACGGATAGAAGCCGGGGAAGTAACGCCAAGGAGCTATACGATAAAGTTGATCTTTACAGCTCTTGGTCATGATGTTTACAATACATCGCCGGGATGGACAATTGGTGAAACAAGGGATACGATTCGCGATAGTATCTTAAAATTCTATCATTTCATAACCGATCTGTTTAATCTAAAAACCAACGCAATGAAAAAATTAACAATCTTGTCTGTCTTCTTTTCAATCCTTTGTGCCATTGTATTTTCGGCATGCCTTTGAAGCCGTTGGAGGGCCGGGCTACGCGCAGTACATGGATGGAAAAATAGGAACCTTTAAATATAAACTTACAGATTCGCTATTGTACCTAAAAGGAAATGGTTATGATGAAGTTTGGAAGAAGGTGAAATAAAACATTTTTAAAGCATTGACAACTTTTAAAAAGTTGTCAATGCTTATCATGTTTATGTATATCTCTTATTGTCATGCTGAGCGTAGCGAAGGATCTATCACTTACTGATTTCTTCGTTAGGAATGTTTCTGCTATTATTATCGTCAGTGGATCTTCTTTTTTCTTTTCTCTCAAAAGAAAAAAGAACCAAAAAAGATACTGAGCGTAGCGACCTCATGAACGCTTTAAAAAAACAAACAACAGTGAATAACGTCGCGGCTGCGCAAGGAACTTTGAATGTTTGTGTGTGGGCAGGGCTTGTGCTACCCGTTCCTTACGATGCCGCATTTTTTCGGTTATTAAGAGGCAGTGCGTTTGCATGGCGTTGAATAGGCAAGCATTGACAACTTTTTAAAAGTTGTCAATGCTAAAACGAAACTATCTTGTCTCCTGATTCTCTATTCTTGACTCTACTTACAGAGCTCCTGCCTTAATTTCATCTACCACAGCAGGGTCAAGTAAAGTTGAGGTATCGCCCAGGTTGGTGGTATCGCCTTCGGCAATCTTCCTTAATATGCGGCGCATAATTTTGCCCGAACGTGTTTTTGGCAAGCCTGTTACAAACTGAATTTTATCCGGTTTGGCTATCGGGCCTATAATACGCGATACCGTCATGATGATATCCTTGCGGGTAAGTTCTTCGTCGCCATGTTTATCCGGACTAACTACGTAAGCATATACGCCCTGACCTTTAATATCATGCGGGTAACCAACCACTGCCGATTCAACCACACTGCTGTGCATATTAATGGCATTTTCTACCTCGGCAGTACCAATACGGTGACCGGATACGTTCAGCACGTCATCCACACGGCCGGTAATGCGGTAATAACCGTCGTTGTCGCGCAGGCAGCCGTCGCCGGTAAAATATTGGTTTTCGTAAGTAGCAAAATAAGTAGTTCGGCAGCGCTCGTGATCGCCGTAAGTGGTGCGTAGCATACCCGGCCACGGGAACTTGATACACAGGTTTCCGCTTACGCCATTACCTTCAATTTCAATGCCGTTCTCGTCAACCAATACAGGTTGCACGCCCGGCAGCGGCAAGGTAGCGTAGCCCGGTTTGGTTGGGGTAACGCCCGCTATAGGCGATATCATAATACCGCCGGTTTCAGTTTGCCACCAGGTATCAACAATAGGGCATTTATTTTTGCCTATGTTATCATCAAACCAGTGCCAGGCTTCTTCATTAATAGGCTCGCCTACCGAACCTAATTTTTTAAGCGTGCTCAAATCCTTATTATTCACCTGATCGAGCCCGAAGCTCATTAGCGAACGAATAGCGGTTGGCGCGGTGTACAGGATATTTACTTTATGCTTATCAACAATCTCCCAGAAACGACCGCAATCCGGCCAGGTAGGGATGCCCTCAAACATCACCGTGGTTGCCCCTTGCGATAGCGGACCGTAAACTATGTAAGAATGACCGGTGATCCAGCCGATATCAGCCGTACAAAAATAAACCTCGCCGCGCTCGTATTGAAAAACGTTGGCAAAGGTATAGCCCGCGTAAACCATATAACCACCGCAGGTATGTACCACCCCCTTAGGCTTACCGGTTGAGCCCGATGTATACAAAATGAACAGCATATCTTCAGCGTCCATTTCTTCGGCAGGGCAATCGGGGTTGCCTTGAGTTTCTACCTTTTTAATTTCGTCTTCCCACCAAACATCGCGGCCTTTTATCATCGATACCGGCGTATGGCTGCGGGTAAGTACAATTACTTTTTTAACAGTTGGGCATTGTACCAGGGCATCATCTATTACACTCTTCAGCGGAATTTCTTTCGGCCCACGCTGGCTGCCGTCGGTAGTAATTACCAGGGCGCAGGTGGCATCATTTATCCTATCGGCAATTGACTGGGCCGAAAACCCGCCGAATACCACCGAATGGATGGCGCCGATACGGGCGCAGGCCAATACGGCAATAGCCAGCTCGGGTACCATCGGCATATAAATACAAATACGGTCGCCTTTTTTAGCGCCGTTGTTTTTAAGCACATTGGCAAACTGGCAAACTTTATCGTGCAGTTGTTTATAGGTAAGCACGCGGTGATCCTCATGCGGATCATTAGGCTCCCATACAATGGCAGGCACATCGCCATGTTTTTCGAGGTGGCGGTCGAGGCAGTTTTCGGTAATGTTCAGCTTGGCGCCATCAAACCATTTAATACTTGGCTCTCTGAAATTCCACTGCAAAACATTGTCCCATTTCTTTTTCCATTGAAAATTATCGGCAATGCCGGCCCAAAATTCTTCGGGTTTTTCAACGCTTTGTTTATAAACTTGCTGGTACTGTTCAAATGATGTTATCTTCATCAAAGTAATTTTTGTTAGTATAATTGGTAAAATACAGGCTGTGATAAATAAAAATTGGCCTCAAATAATCAGTTTATGCCTCCTAAAATACAGTTTTTAACCACTGTGGTTTTACATAATGAAAAGATTTTCAATTTTTTTGCTCATGGTATTGTCTATTTCACTAAAAAACCTGATATTTGCACTCCTCATTAAATCGAGGAAGTAATAAATAGATTTGTCATGTCAAGAATTTGTGATTTAACAGGAAAAGGATACATGAACGGTAATAGTGTTTCAAACTCAAACGCTAAGACTAAACGTAAATTTTATCCTAACTTAAAACTAAAGAAGTTTTATATCCCTGAAGAAGATAAATGGATAACCTTAAAGGTATCTACTTCAGCAGTTAAAACTATCAGCAAGAACGGTATAACTGCTTGTATCAATAAATTTGTAAAAAAGGGATACATTTAATAGATAGTTGAAATATACGGATTATAAGATGCATGTAATTGCGCCTTGTAGTTTGTAATATACAACTTACAACATAAAAAAATTATGGCTAAGAAAGGTAACAGAGTTCAGGTTATACTTGAGTGTACTGAACATAAAGGAAGCGGCCTGCCAGGCATGTCTCGCTACATTACTACCAAGAACAAGAAAAACACAACTGAAAGGTTAGAGTTAAAGAAATTTAACCCTGTACTTAGAAAAGTAACTGTTCATAAAGAAATTAAATAATAACTGTTGCTATTGCAGTTTGCGGTTTTAATTAACTGTATAATCACAATCACAACTTTACAATATTAGATTATGGCAAAGAAAGTAGTTGCAACCCTGAAAACAGGTAAAGGCAAAGAATATTCAAAAGTGATCACCGCTGTTAAATCACCAAAAACAGGTGCTTACACTTTCAAAGAACTGATTGTGCACAACGATCACGTTAAGGACGCTATTAACGACGCTAAAGCTTAATAATAGTTCGTTCCGTTACAAAAATACCGAAGCCGTCTTGTATCACAACGAGAGGGCTTTTTTTGTTGAGCCCGATCTTGCATGGTATACAAACAAGCAGCTATGCGGCCACGTTGTTTATTTTATGACGTGTACAAGCATATTACCTGTTTGCATATCGGTACATTTGCATTAAGCACATTATACATCTGCATATTATAGTTTATGGGATTATTTGATTTCTTTAAGAAAAAAGAGAACACCGAGCAGGAGCAGCAAGCACTTGATACCGGTCTTGAAAAAACGAAAGACAGTTTTTTTTCGAAGATAACCAAAGCCATTGCCGGTAAATCAACCGTTGATGACGATGTGCTTGATGAACTGGAAGAGGTACTGGTAACATCAGACGTTGGCGTAACCACTACCCTCAAAATTATTGAGCGTATACAAGAGCGTGTTGCCCGCGATAAATATGTAAGCACTACCGAGCTTAACGGTTTGCTGCGCGATGAAATTCAAAAGCTGCTTGCCGAAAACAACAGCAACGATTTCAACAATTTTGAATACGGCAGCCACAAGCCTTATGTAATAATGGTAGTGGGTGTAAATGGTGTGGGTAAAACCACCACCATTGGTAAACTGGCGCATAAGCTTAAGCAAGCAGGCAACAAGGTAGTGTTAGGCGCGGCCGATACCTTCCGCGCGGCGGCGGTTGACCAGATACAGCTTTGGGGCGAACGTGTGGGTGTAAAAGTGGTAGCACAGCCCATGGGCAGCGACCCGGCATCGGTAGCTTTTGATACCCTGCGTTCGGCAGTGGCCAATGGCGATGATGTGGCTATTATTGATACCGCAGGCCGTTTACACAATAAAGTAGGCCTGATGAACGAGCTTACCAAAATTAAAAATGTGATGCAAAAGGTAGTACCCGGCGCACCGCACGAAATTTTGCTGGTGCTTGACGCTTCAACCGGCCAAAACGCCATTGAGCAATGCAAGCAGTTTACCGAAGCTACAGCGGTTAATGCCCTGGCGCTAACCAAGCTCGATGGCACAGCCAAAGGCGGTGTGGTAATAGGTATATCAGATCAGTTTAAGATCCCGGTAAAATACATAGGTGTAGGCGAAGGTGTGGATCATTTACAGCTTTTCGACAGGAAAGCGTTTGTGGATTCGTTATTTAAAGACTAAATTAAGATAACAATATAAAGAGCGTCATTGCGAGGAACGAAGCAATCTTTACGAGTGTTTATAACATAGTTTAGAGATTGCTTCGTTCCTCGCAATGACGGGGTTGAGGTATGAGGACAAAAGAAATTAACCAGGTAAAAAAGATTGCAAAACCGCGTGTGAACGTGGTTACTTTGGGCTGCTCAAAAAACATCTACGATTCGGAGATTTTGATGGGCCAGCTGAAGGGCAATAGCTTTGATGTTGTGCACGAGGCTGATAAAGTGGGTAAGGATGATATCATCGTAATTAACACCTGTGGTTTTATTGATAATGCCAAGCAGGAATCTATCGATACGATTTTACAATACAGCCAGCTGAAAGAAGAGGGCAAGGTAGGTAAGGTTATCGTAACAGGTTGCTTGTCTGAAAGGTACAAACCCGAACTGGAAGCCGAAATTACCAATGTTGATGCCTACTTCGGCACTAACGATCTGCAAAATATATTACACAGCGTTGGCGCTAATTACCGCCACGAACTGATCGGCGAGCGTTTGCTCACTACACCTTCGCACTTTGCTTACTTTAAAATTGCCGAAGGCTGTAACCGTCCGTGTTCGTTTTGCGCTATTCCGTTAATGCGGGGCAAGCACCTTTCGCAACCTATTGATCAATTGGTAAACAATGCCAAAAACCTGGTTAAGAACGGCACTAAAGAACTGATACTGATAGCGCAGGACCTTACCTATTACGGACTGGACCTGTACGGTAAACGTAACCTGGATGAATTGATTCGCCGCTTGAGCGATGTGAATGGCGTGGAATGGATCAGGTTGCAATACGCTTATCCTTCCGGGTTCCCGATGGAGGTGCTGGATGTGATGAACGAGCGCGAGAACGTTTGCAAATACCTGGATATGCCATTGCAGCACATCAGCGATGACATGCTGAAATCAATGCGCCGTGGTATCACCAAACAAAAAACAATCGACCTGGTAGATGCTATCCGCGATAAAGTGCCAAACATCGCTTTGCGTACTACGCTGATCACCGGTTACCCGGGCGAAACCGAGCAGGATTTTGAAGAGATGCAGCAATGGGTAGAAGATACCCGTTTTGATCGATTAGGCTGCTTCACTTACTCTCACGAAGAAAAAACGCATGCCCATTCACTGGTGGATGATGTACCTGAAGAGGTAAAACAAGAACGCGCCGATGCCATAATGGAAATACAACAGGGTATCTCTTTTGATAAGAACCAGGAGAAAATTGGCAATACTTATAAAGTACTGGTTGATAAAAAAGATGGCGATTACTTTGTTGGCCGTACCGAATATGATTCGCCCGAGGTAGATAACGAGGTGCTGATTAATGCCGCACTTGACTATGCAACTGTTGGCAGCTTTGTAAACGTGAAAATTGACAAAGCAGAGGACTTTGATCTTTATGGACGGATTGTAAAATAATTTTAAGTTGCTGAACTTTTGGCCTAATGCTTTACATTTGGGGCAATGGATGCTAACTGTATCAGCTATAAGGATACCGGGTATTTTTCCCAAACCGTTATTGATTACCTGGATGACGCACCGGAACTGAGGGCTTTTTACAGCCACAGGCCGGACATGAAAGGCTTTGAGGCTTTGCTGCAAAACAAAAAAGTAGCAGCAAATCGCGATGTTTTGGCACAGGTACTGCACGATCAATATTTTAAAGGTGCCGAGCCTACTACCCAATATTCGGGTTTGGTGCAGCAAAATATTGAACTGCTAAAACAAGCCGACACTTACACTATTACAACCGGTCACCAGCTTAATATTTTCGCGGGGCCGTTGTATTTCCTTTATAAAATAGTTACCGCCATTAAACTGGCGCGTCAGCTAAAAACCCAGTTCCCCGATAAAGATTTTGTACCGGTATACTGGATGGCCTCTGAAGACCATGACTTTGCCGAAATAAATTACACCAACATCGGCGGTAAAAAGGTACACTGGTGGTACGAGGCATCGGGTGCTACAGGGCGTATTAATCCCGATACTATTCGCCAGGCGCTTAACCAGTACAAAGGCGTTTTAGGCATGGAGGGCAATGCTCCGGAACTCGCCGAGATTGTAGAAACTACCTATACCAAGTTTGATAAACTGGCAGATGCTACCCGCTATTTGGTAGACGCCTTGTTTGGTCAGTATGGCTTGGTGATCATCGATGCCGACGATCATCGTTTTAAAGAGCACTTCGCCCCTATCATCGAGCGTGATATTATCGAGCAAAACAGCTTTAAAAACATTACCGAAACCAATGCCAAACTGCATCAGTTAGGTGTGCATATACAGGTTAATCCGCGGGAGATCAATTTCTTTTACCTGCTGGATGGCTTGCGCGAGCGTATCGTATTTGAGAACGACAGCTACAATGTGCTCAATACCGAGATCAGCTTTACCGAAGCAGAACTGAAACAGGAAATCGGCACTTATCCCGAAAGGTTTAGCCCGAACGTGGTGATACGCCCACTGTACCAGGAATGTATTTTACCAAACATTGCCTACGTAGGCGGTGGCGCCGAAGTGGTGTACTGGCTGGAGTTGAAATCGAATTTCGACCTGTATAATGTTGATTTCCCTATCCTGATCTTGCGCAACTCCGGCCTGGTGATCCCTAAAGATTACGCGGCCAAAATAAAACGCATGGAGATCAAACCGGCCGATCTGTTTAAAACTACCGACGAGATCAAAAACCTGTGGGTAAAAAAGAACAGTCAGCATAACCTTACCTTAAAAGAAGAATGGCGCGAACTGCAAGCCGTTTTCGAAAAGATAAAGTTAAGGGCTTATAAAATAGACAGCACCCTTGCCCCCTCTGCCGAGGCGGTGAAAGCTCGTTTAGAGCACGCCATCGGCAACCTCGAAAAGAAACTGGTACGGGCTGAAAAGAAGAACTATCCAACCCGGTTAGAGCAAATTGAGCAGATAAAAGCTGCCCTGTTCCCTAAAGATAGCTTGCAGGAACGCAGTGAGAACTTCGGTTTGTTCTATGTAAAATGGGGACAATCATTCATTGATGAACTGATAGATAATTTTGAACCACTCGATTTTAAGTTCACCGTGTTATCCGAATAACGATGGCGTTTAAATCAAGCATCCTCATTGTACCCGGCTTAGGCAATTCAGGTCCGCAGCATTGGCAAAGCATCTGGCAACAGCAATATAATTTCGCCCGTGTAGAACAGCAGGATTGGGAAACACCCGTTCGCACCGATTGGGTAGAAACGCTTAACAATGCCGTAAGCCAGCACAATCCTCAAGATGTGATACTGGTAGGCCATAGCTTAGCCTGCACCACCATAGCCTATTGGGCACAAAAGTTCAACATTAAAATAAAGGGCGCTTTACTGGTAGCTCCAAGCGATACAGAAGCAGATACCTACCCTGTCGGTACCACAGGTTTTTCGCCTGTCCCCCTAATTAAGCTGCCATTCAAATCAATAGTAGTAACCAGCACCGATGATTATTATGTAAATTTTGAACGGGCTATGCTCTTCGCCGATGCCTGGGGAAGCGAGCTGATAAACATTGGCGAAGCCGGCCACATCAACGTAAGCTCCGGGTTTGGCGATTGGGAATATGGAATAGAACTATTAAAGCGATTGGATCAATAAGCAGATCAGCCTATTGTTAAAATAATACCTGATTTACTTATCAATCAGCATATAAACCTCGCGCATGTAGAGGGCTTCATCCATGGCATGCCTGAAGCTGTGCCACTCATCAACACTAAAGGTAAAATTGATATCGCGGTTGGGTGTGCGTAATATAATGCGTTCGGTACCGTCGGGGAAAGGATAGGTTAGTTCTTCATAATCTACCTCTTCGGTAAAATTACGGAAGGCCTCAAACTGGTCGTACTCAAAGCTTAGCATCAGGTTATGATGCCATATATAAATCACCGAGCAACATTTGCAATAACTTATTACCGCCGAAGCTTTTTTAGTTAAAACTATCGTTTCGCACATAATATTTATTTAGACCAATTATAAATAACAAAGATATTATCTATTTTTATAATTCAAAGGGATTTGTAAGAAATTGTTGCTCTTTAGGATCAAGGTTCGGGGTTTCAGGTTCCGGTATGGGTGGATGCTGTCGCGGGTTTAGTGTAGCGTAACTCGTGATTTATGCATGGCGTAGTGAGCTTTCAGATTACTAAAAAGATATTGTACAGCGGCGGGACGCCGCGTAATAGCGGTCGCTCGGCCAGAGCCGGAGCGACTGAGAGGGGGGGCAAAAGTCTTTTCTCCGTCAGCAAACAGCTTCGGGCGAAAACGGGCAGAACGCTGGAGGCCAAAAGCGTAAAGGCGGGCATAGTGAACTTGTTGCATGTGGTAGGCAATGAGCGGCAGGGCAAAAGTTCCAGCCCGAAGTTCTGATCGTTTTGCGGGGCATGGCCAAGTGCGGCAAAGAAGCCTCTTGCTGGACAAGGGTTTTGTTACTTTTGCCCTCAAAAGTAATGGGGCACTGCGCCCAAGAGCAGACTAAGGTTGATCAAAGCACAAGCCAAACCTAAGTAGAGATTGCTTCGTTCCTACCCATTACGTGTTTAAAAAATTCTTATAAAATGGGTCATCCTGAGCTTGTCAAAGGATCGTGCGCAGAGCCTTTACCCACGCACCCTTCGACAAGCTCAGGGTGACAGGCTATACGCGTCGTTTCACCTTTATAGTTCCCGGATTTTAAAACGCAATGACGCGAGTTTAAGCACTTAGTTTACAAAACAAAAAAAAGCCTGCCAATCGGCAAGCTTTTCAAATACTATATATGAGGTAAAATTACTTTACCCCTCTGAACAACCTGCTCCAGCGAATTTTGCTGAAGAAGCTGCCGTTATCATCCCAGCTCATCCATATAAACAGGGCTTTACCCACAATATGATCTTCCGGAACAAAGCCCCAATAGCGTGAATCGGCAGAATCATGGCGGTTATCGCCCATCATCCAGTAATAATTCATTTTGAAGGTGTAGCTATCGGTCTTTTTACCATTGATGGTGATCTCGTTGCCGTTCACCTCCACCTTATTGCCTTCGTATACCTCTATAGCGCGTTTGTAAACCGGGATAGTCAGACTATCCAGTTTTACAGTCCAGCCCGTTTTAGGGATGATGATAGGACCGTAATTGTCTGCATTCCAACCCCAGTGAGCATCCTGTGGAAAAACCGGGTAATTTTCCGGTATACCCTTAGGGCGTATTGATGGCACAACGCTTTTAATTCCCGCTGTTGCCTTCACTCCCTGCGCCGATGCAGGTGTCATGGTGGTAGTACCATCACCGTTATAGTCGGATATGTTAAATTGCCTGTTCAGTAAGGGGTTGTAGCTTGTACCGTCGGTGGTTGATATTACATAATCAATTTGCCCTTCCGGTGGGTTTGGCGCTGCTTTACCATTTACATATACCTGCGCGTCAACCACACTTAAAGTATCGCCGGGCGCACCCTGGCAACGTTTAATATAGTTCTCGCGTTTATCAACCGGGCGGGATAACGGTGCATCGGCATCCATAGGGTAATTGAATACCACTACGTCGCCTTTTTTAACATCGCTAAAACCCGGTAAACGGTAATATGGCAATTTAATACCATCCCAGTAAGCTTTGGTGCCTGTTATAGGCATGGTATGGTGCGCAAACGGGAATGCTACAGGCGTCATCGGTAAGCGCGCGCCATAGTTAACCTTGCTCACAAATAAGAAGTCGCCTACTAATAACGAGCGCTCCATTGATGGGGTTGGTATGGTGTAAGCCTCAATAAACAGGGTGCGTATCAGCGTAGCGGCAATAACCGCGAAGATGATGGCATCGGTCCACTCACGGGCGGCACTCTTTTTCTTGGCAGGATTTTTTTTTCTCCAGAATCTCCAGTTCATTATAAATGTATGTTGGCAGCAAATTAAATGCTGAAGTTAAACATATCGGCAACGGTATAAAACCCTTTCTTATCTTTTAACCACTCGGCGGCAAGCACGGCGCCCAAAGCAAAACCATTACGGTTATGCGCGGTATGCTTAAACTCTATGGTATCAATCTCCGAATCGTAAATAACGGTATGCGTACCCGGTACGCTCTCAATACGGTGCGATTCTATCAGCAGTTGATCGGCGCGCAGGTTGTCTTCCGCAGGAGTATCAGCTATTAAAATATTGGCCCATTCTTTCTTAGTATCAATGTTATCAATTATCCCTTCGGCAATGGTAATAGCGGTACCGCTCGGCGAATCGAGCTTTTGGGTGTGGTGTATCTCTTCTACCTGCACATCATAGTACGGGTAATTGTTCATTATTTTGGCAAGCACTTCGTTCACCTTAAAAAAGATGTTTACGCCTACGCTATAGTTAGAGGCATACATCAACGTGTTGTTGCCGGCCTCGCATTGCGCCTTCAATTCGGGAATGTGCTCGTACCACCCTGTAGTACCTATAACGATAGGTACACCCGCGTTAAAGCAATGCTGAATATTAGTTAATACTGATGATGGGGTTGAAAATTCAATAACGGCATCTGCCTTTTGCAGGTTTTCGGTAGTAAGCTCGTGCTGGTTGTTGTAATCTATTTTAAGTACAATTTCATGCTTACGGTCAAGGGCTATCTTTTCAATGATCTTACCCATTTTACCGTAACCTAATAATGCAATTTTCATCAGAATATATTTTTGTGCAAGTTATTGATAATACTGAGATATTATCAAAACGTAAAGGTAAGTTTTATGCCCGGGATATAAGTACTGTTAATATTACTGGCATACATGGGCTGGTTTATCAAACCGGGTGTTATACGTATGGACAAATCTTCATCCATCGTATACGAGTGCATAAACTTGGCATCAATATAGGCATCAACCATTTGTATACCCCAGGCACCTAAAATACCCAGTATACTTAAATCGCGGTTACGCCGGTAGCCATCTACATAGCTCTCAATATTTGTTTGGGTGATAGATGAGTAATCCTGATAGGCCTGGTAGTATTTATCACCCGGATTAGGTGCTTCTCCCCTACGCCTGTATTTGGCCACGGCCAAAAACTCCGAATAGTACTTTTGATTGAATATCACTGCCGAACCTAACAACCCCAGGCCGGTATATACGATAGGCACTTTCCACCATTTACGGTTATAGGCCTGCCCCCAGCCGGGTACCATTAGCGAACGCATTACCGCCTTGTGTGGGCTGTGCGTGCTATCCGGGTGATATTTGCTTTTAGTGGTTTCCTGCGGTTTAAACGCTACTGATGGTTTGGTTTCCTTTTTTGGCTTTTCGCTTTTCTCACCGGTATCTGCCTTTTTTGCGGGCACGGTATCGACAGCTGCCTTTTCCGAAACAGCGGTGCTATCGGTAGTTTGCGCTTTCGCGGCAAAACCGGCTACGGTTAATAAAAAAATTATCAGCAGGTGTTTAAGCATTTTTACCAATCCAGCATTTCAAGTATCCGGTTCAGGTCATCTTCTGATAAAAATGGTATCTCGATGCTTCCTTTACCTTGTGGGTTTACCTTAAGTTTAACTTGTGTGCTAAACTTTGAGGCCAGTTCGTCCTGTATTTTTTGTACCTGGAAGGATAATGGCTCGGGTTGTTTACCCTCTTTTTTCACGGTGTTTCGCTGCATATCCCTCACCATTTCTTCCGCTTTACGAACGGATAAATCGTGCTGGATAATATACTGATGAAAAAATATTTGTTTTGTCGGATCGTCAACGCCAATTAATGCCTTCGCATGCCCCATGGTAATTACCCCATCGCGCAGCGATGCCTGTATAGCAGGCGGCAACTTTAACAAACGCAGGTAGTTGGTAACGGTAGAGCGGTTTTTGCTCACACGTTCGCCCAGTTCTTCCTGCTTCAGGCTGCACTCGTCAATCATCCGCTGAAAGCTCAGGGCTACCTCAATAGCATTCAGGTTTTCGCGCTGAATGTTTTCAATAAGCGCCATCTCCAGCATTTGCTGGTCGTTAGCGGTACGTATGTAAGCCGGTATATCTTTTAAACCAGCCATTTTTGAAGCGCGCAAACGGCGCTCGCCCGATATAAGCTGGTAATGATTATTATTTACCTTACGTACGGTAATGGGCTGTATCAGCCCCTGTTTCTTTATCGAATCTGATAATTCGGCCAGTGCCTGCTCATCAAACTCGGTGCGTGGCTGAAAGGGATTAACCTCAATCTGCTCTATCTTTATCTCGTTAACCGAACCCAGGTCGTTTACCTCGGGCTGCTGCGAAGCTTGTGTATTCTTATTATAAGGCAGTACATCAACAGAATCGTTTAACAGTGCACCTAATCCTTTACCCAGGGCTTTTCTTTTCTCTGCACTCATTTATTATACTGTTGCTGTAGTTTGCGCTAATTCGCTTTTTACTAATCCGTTCTTACTGATGATTTCGCGTGCCAGGTTCAAATAATTGATAGCGCCTTTACAATTAGCATCGTGCATAATTACCGATACGCCAAAGCTTGGCGCTTCGCTTAAACGGGTGTTACGCTGTATAATGGTATCAAAAACCATATCCTCAAAATGCGTGCGCACCTCTTCAACCACCTGGTTTGACAGGCGAAGCCTTACATCATACATCGTTAACAATATACCCTCAATTGCCAGCGTGGTGTTCAGGCGCGATTGTACAATTTTTATGGTGTTCAGCAATTTACCTAAACCCTCTAACGCGAAATACTCGCACTGTACCGGTATAATTACCGAATCGGCAGCGGTAAGGGCGTTAATGGTGATCAAACCTAATGATGGCGAGCAATCAATGATGATAAAATCGTACTCATCTTTAACGCTCTCCAATACCTGCTTCATTTTATACTCGCGGCCGCTCAGGTTGATCATCTCAATTTCGGCACCCACCAGGTCGATATGCGCCGGTAAAAGATCTAAATTAGGGGTATCGGTTTTCTGGATAGCCTCATGCGGGTCTATCTGGTTAATGATACACTCGTATATGCTATTCTTTATATTACGCGGATCAAAACCTATACCCGAGGTTGAATTTGCCTGGGGATCGGCATCAACCAATAATGTTTTATATTCTAATACGGCTAAACTTGCAGCCAAATTAATTGATGATGTAGTTTTACCCACGCCACCCTTTTGATTGGCCAGTGCAATAATTTTACTCATTCTATATATTTATTTTATCACAGACTTATAATAACGAAGAATAGGCTCAGAAATTTCTACCTTCGTACGGTTTTTTACCGGACGCTAAGATACGCAATAAAATTGTACCGAAATCCACAGTAAATGCCAACTTACAAACAATAATTACCTGCTTGGGTTAGCTATTGATTTGCTGAATGAATGAATTACCCGGATGTGAGTTCCACACTTACGATAACCATATCAACGTTTAAATTTATTCAGTCACGTTATCAATGCGGCAGTAATTCAATAATTTAAAAGCAAATGGTTACCATCATATCATCAACCAACCGGCCGGGCAGCTCAACGCTTAAAGTGGCAAAATACCTGCAAAAAAGGTTAAGCGCCAAAGGTACCGAAGCCGGGATCTTATCACTGGCCGATCTGCCTTGTTCTATCTCCGTTACCGACCTTTACGGGCAGCGCAGCGAAGAGTTTAAACCGATACAGGAAATGATCACCAAAACCGATAAATTTTTGTTTGTGATACCTGAATATAACGGCAGTTTTCCCGGTATATTGAAGATATTTATTGATGCCTGCGATTTTCCGGATAGCTTTTACGAAAAAAAGGCAGCGCTGGTAGGCATATCATCGGGTAAGTACGGCAACATTCGCGGTATCGACCATTTTACGGGCGTATGCCACTACCTGCACCTGAATGTGATGCCGCTGAAAATTCATATTTCAGCCATTAAAAAAGAGCTAAATGCCGACGGTGATTTCTTTGAGGCCGATACCGTTCGCTTTACCGAAGAACAACTGGATAAATTCATTAAATTTTAACGTACAATCAGCACCCAGCCTGTACGTTTGGGCATTTTATTGTTAAGGTCGATCATATAATAATAGCTGCCTGCGGGTAATGGCGTGCCGTTGTAAGTACCATTCCAGGGTTTGCTGTAGCCAACGCTGCGATATACCTGCTGCCCGTAACGGTTAAATACCGTAGTTACACTTTGCGGCAAGGTGACCAATGCATCAATACTCCAAAAATCATTAACTCCATCGCCATTGGGCGAGAAGGTATTGGGGATATCCACCCTATGAAAAACCCTTACCAGCACACTCGCGGTATCAGTACCGCAGGGGCCGCTTAGCGTAAGTGTATACTTTATATTTTCGCGCGGACTGGCCGTGGGCGTTAACGAATACGGATCATCCAAATCCATCGGGGTAGACCAGCTAAAGCCCGTCACATCTCCCGATACAACAGCACCATCCAGTTTCACGGATTGCCCCTCATAAATAGCCTGGTACGATGTGAGACTTACAACCGGTTTGTTCAGCACATTTATAGTAACAGTGGAAATACTGCTGCATGCTCCTTTATCGGCTACTACCCTATAGGTGGTAGTTTCGGTGGGGGTAACTGTAGGGTTGGCAATATTAACATCGCTGATGCCGCCCCCGCTTGTGGATGCCGACCAATGATAATTCGCGCCGCCTGTAGCTGTTAATTGTGTAGATTCACCCAAGCAGATCTCCATGTTTGCTGCTATGGCCGATACTGTAATTTTAGGATCTACCTGCACCGTAACCGGTACTTTGGGGCCAATGCAGCCCGCCGTCATGGCTTCGGCATAATAAGTTCCGGCCTGGTTAAGTGCTATATCTGTAAATGTAAGGTTTGCATCGGTACTAAATATAGGATTGGCAATTCCCGGCCCAGTCCATCGGTATTGCTCACCTCCGCTGGCTGTAAGGGTTAAGGCGCTGCCCTCACAAACTGCCGCGGGTGTGGTTACTACAGCCACAGGCAGAGGACGTACGGTAAGTGTATTTACTCCCGAATACACCCTGCAATTAAGTGAGCCGATATTGCCAGTACGCGCCAATGCTACACGGTATTGGTATATCCCGGCAGATAAATTTGTAGGCGTTTGATAAATGGCCGTATTGGTATTTGGTATATCAACCCAGGCATTGTTCTCAAGCCTTTGCCATTGCCTTTCGGTATACCCGGCAGAAACGCCACCTACGGTTAAAGGCACCTGCGTATTGCAAACGCTCCGGGTAATGTTCTGGTCGCTGCCGTCAAAACCGGTAACTATATTGGGCCCGCACGCTCTGAAGGTAATATCATCCAGTAAAAAATCGTTACCGGCACCGCCCGGCGCTTTGTTGGTGATCCTTAATATTACTGTAACTTCATTTGCACCTGTGGTAAAAGTTTTTGAAAAAGGCAGCCACTGCGGTGTGGGTGTGGGCATAATACTACCGGTAGATAATCCATCTGTTAACAAAGCGCCATCTGTTGTTTCGATAGAAAACAACAGATCAGGTTGATTGTTCCCCGCTGCAGTAGTGATGAGATTTAATACATAGGCCTGAAACTGGTAAGTGGTATTCGGGCAAAGTGGGCCTATCTTCTTAACAAAAAAAGTACTTTCGTCATAAGATGCATTAATGATCATCATGCGCCCATCCGGCCGCGAAGGTATAGTATGATCTTGTGTTACATTATGCCATGCGCCGGGATGACACGTTGGATCAACGCTATTTACGATACTGTATTCGCCATGTCTGTTAAATCTATCTTCTGGACAAGAATTGGAAGTATAAGAAATTTCCAACACCTCTCCATCGGGCAGCGCCCCGCCAGGCTGGGGGCCATAGCCAAAGTCTTCCGTTACTACCGGGTCGCCAAAACTGCCTGTACAATCGCTCTGCGCGGATGCATCAATAGTGCAAAACGCAAACAGCGCAAACAATAACAGTTTGGTAATTAGTACACGCATTAAATAGGGGGAGGTTAAGCGCTGAAAGATAATTACATTATCAGCAATATCAAAATGGCAGTTAAGCAATTACAGCTATATTCAATCTGCCTGAAACTACCTCACGATCAATACCCAACCCGTTTGCCTTGGCGATTTACTATGCGGGTCGATAATATAATAATAAGTTCCGCCCGGTAACTGGTAACCGTTATATGAGCCGCTCCACGGGCGGGCGTAGCCTGTGCTGCGAAATACCTCCTGCCCGTAACGGTTATATACCGTGGTAACACTATTGGGGTAGGTAGCCAGGCCGGGGATATTCCAGTAATCGTTAATGCCATCGCCATTGGGCGAAAAACTATTGGGTACCTTTATTTTGTTATACACTTTAATAAACACACCCGCGGTATCGGGCTCACAACGGCCGCTTACGTGCAGCACATAGCGGGTATCAGTAAGCGGACTGGCAATAGGTGTAAGCGAGTTGGGATTATCCAGATAGAGCGCCGGTGTCCAGTAAAACCTATTCACATCGCCGGCGGTGCCGCCGGTTAGGGTTATGAACTGTCCTTCGTTCATCTCAATGGTGCCGGGTACTATGGCCTTCGCGTTTTTAATTATCTTAATGGTTACCGTTCTTGTTTCGGTACAGGCACCGTTGTCTATAGTAACTGTGTAAGGGGTAGTCTCATTTAATACCGCCACCGGATTAGGAATATTATCGGCACTTAACCCTGTTGATGGCGTCCATTTATAATTAATACCCCCTGTTGCCTCCAGCGCTACAGGCACACCCTCGCAAACTTCCACATCACTGGTAATAGTCGCTATAATTTTAGGCTTTACATCTATTTCAACGGTGGTTTCGTCACCGGGGCAGCCATCCGTCATGGCTTGTACGGAATAAGTACCACCCTGCGCAAAGGTAATGTTGGGGATGGTCAGGTTAGGATCGGCCTTAAATACCGGCGATGTTATCCCCGGCCCCGACCACTTATATTGTGTACCGCCCGATGCCGTAAGGGTTACATTACTGCCTTCGCACACAGGCGGCTGATTAAAGGGCGGAACCACCGGCCGGGCCTTTACATTCAGTGTAATAATATCCGAGTAAATGCGGCATTGCAGCGCATCGAGGTTGTTGGTTTTTGCTACAGCAACCCGGTATTGGTACATCCCGGCAGGTAAATTATCGGGGGTGAAATACTTATCACTGTTTTCGCCTCGGTTCTCGCCTTTTATATCAACCCAGGTTTCACCTTCTAAACGTTGCCATTGGCGGTCGGGATAATTAGCAGTAGTGCTTACTATTAAGGGGAATACAGAATTTTCACCCACACAAATGTTTTTCTGGCTGGGTGTAGCGGCCTCATCAAAAACTGAATTTATCTCCGGTCCGCAGGCTCGAAAAGTAATATCATCTAAAATAAGATCATTTCCACCTCCTCCCGGGGCATCATTATACATTTCAACTATCACATTACTCACGTTCCCCGGCACCAAAAATGTTGTAGAAATTTCCTGAAACTCCGCGGTGGCAGTAGGGCCAATAACTTGAGATACCCTCTTTATAAGTGTACCATCAGTTGACTTTATATCTAATCTTATAATTGGATGGAGACCTCCTCTACCAAGGGGTATAAGATCTAATACAAAAAAAGAAAATTTATAGGTAGTACCCGAACAAAGGTTGGGAGCTGCCTGGGTAAAAAAAATATCTTCATGCTCCGCAGCATTAATTTGCATCATGTTTCCGCCCGGTATATGAACTCCATTTCTATCTGTAGAGTGATCCTGAAAAACAGCGTGCCAGCTTCCTTCTTTACAAGTGGTTGATTTCACAATGGCATACTCCCCATCTTCAGGACAGCTTGCAACATACCTCATGTTTGTTTGCTGCGTACTTAGTGGCGCGGATGAACCGTTGCCAAATGTTTCTTCAATTACCGGATCGCCAAAGTTGCCTGTACAAACCTGTGCCGATACTTTGCCGGTACAAATAACAAAAAACAAACAAAATAGTAACCGTATGATCAATAAGCGCATTTAAATTCAGGAAAGCAGGTTTATTACTTTGCAGCGGCGGTTAAGGTAATCACATTTAAGGCAAAATCAAAATGCTAAACCATACTGTTTTAACAATTTAGCAGGGGATGAAAATAACGTTTAGCCTCACCCAACCCTCTCCTTTGGAGAGGGCTTTAGGAAACCTCCTTCCCGTCAGCAAACAGCTTCGGGCGAAAGCGGGCAGAACTTTGGTGGCCAAGAGCGTAAGGGCGGGCATAGGAACTTGTTGCATGTGGGTGGGAAATGAGCGACGGGGCAAAAGTTCCAGCCCCAAGTTCTGTTCGTTTTGCAGGGTAAGGCTTTGTGCGGCAAAGAAGCCTTTTGCTGGACAAGGGTTTTGTTACTTTTGCCCTCAAAAGTAATGGGGCACTGCGCCCAAGAGCAGACGGACGGTGATACTTGCACAAGCGAAACCTAAGTAAAGATTGCTTCGTACCTCGCAATGACGATTGTAATAGAAACGAGCTAAAACGCGATGTGATTGCCTCATGTCTCGCAATGACAAAATCCTGATTATCTAATAAAAAACTACCGCAAAACCATCACCCAACCCGTTATTTTAGGCTTATTGCTTTTCAAATCGATAATGTAGAAATACGCGCCGGGCATAAGTGTGGTGCCATTGTAGGTGCCGTTCCATGGGCGACTGTAACCTACGCTTCTGAATACCTCCTGCCCGTAACGGTTATACACCGTGGTTACTCCCTGTGGAAAGGTAAATAAGCCGTCAATCTTCCATTCGTCGTTAATGCCATCGCCATTGGGCGAAAACGCGTTGGGTGGTACTATCTTTTTAAATACATGCACAAACGTACTTAGCGGTGCTTCGTTACCGGTGCAGGGGCCAACAAGATTTAGCGTGTAGATAATATTATCGGGCGGAGTAGCTACCGGGTGCAATGCGCGTGGATTATCGAGATAGGTTGATGGTGTCCAGTAATATTCAGTAATATCGCCCGATATGGTTGCATCCAGCGTTACCGATTGCCCTTCCGATATTTCCTTTATCGGTGTAACCACACCCCTCGGTATCTTGAGCACATTTACTGTCACCTCGTAACTTGCCGAACAGGCATCGTTACTAATGGTTACCGTGTAGGTGGTGGTATCGGTTGGCGATGCTACCGGGTTTTGCGCATGCGGGTTGTTCAAACCCACCACCGGCGACCAGCTATAGGTATAATTATCACTAACATCCCCACCTGTTTGCGTGGCCGATAAGGCTACCGATTCGCCTTCGCAAATAGGGTCGACCGCGGCAACGCTCGCGCTGAACTGCCGCTTAACCTTTATTGGCAGCAGCACAGCTTCGCCTAAACAACCCGACGCGGTTTTTGCCTGTACCTTGTAAATCCCGCTATTTTGTACGGTGGCATTTTCAATGGTAAAAACCGGATCGGTTTGCTCCACTGTTTGTCCGTTAGGTTTGGTAAACACATAAGCCGGGGCGCCCGATGCAGTAATGATGATGCCGCTGCCCTCACAATACACAGGTACAGAGGAGGCATTTATCCTGGGTGGCAAGGTTAAAATATTGGGGCTCGAATACGTTCGGCAATATACCGAACCTATATTGGCATCGTTGGTAACCGCTACACGGTATTGATATTCTCCTGCTGCCATACCGTTGCCGGTATTTATGGTGAGCTTGTCGTTTGTTTCGCCTGCAATATCTATCCAGGTATTATTAACCAGGCGCTGCCACTGGTAATTGCGGTAACCCACCGGGGCCGATGCCGACATGTAATAGGTTTTATCATAATCAGCACAAATGGGCTGCCCCTCTACCGATGGGATATCGAACCCCGTTGAAACCGCCGGGCTGCAGGCTCTGAAGCTGATATCATCCAACGCCAGATCATTACCGGCATCGCCATTAGCATTGTTAGATATTTTTACCACCACGCTGGTAGTTAAAACGCGGGTGGTAAAAAGTGCCCTTATCGGGTGCCATTTACCATCTACGGGTATATCACCGGCAGCATAAGGAACCATGAGGTCTTGCCCGTCGGGAGTTTGTACCTGTAAAAGAAGATTAGGCTTAACGAGATTGGTAAAGCCCGGTTTTACCAGGTTAATTACCCAAACCTCAAACTGATAAGTTGTGCCGGGGCAAAGTTGTTGATCTTTAGTGGGCTGCATGTAAAATACGCCCGGTGCCGCGTTTGCCGCTACCATCAGCATATTGCTGTTTGATGCAGGATCCATTTCATAGGTATGGTCGTGATCAAGCGTTAGCCAAACACCCTCATAACAATTGCTGGTACGTTTGGCCAGGCGATACGCGCCGTTATAAAGGCATTCCTCCTGGGTGTATTCATAAGTGGTAACATCAGCGCCGAGAGGTTTATCTACATCGAACGACTCTTGCAGCACCGCGTCGCCGAGGTTGCCGGTACAGCTTTGGGCATAACTGTTCACCGCCGCAACAGCCATTATCACGCACATCATCAACCGGGTGACCAATACTCGCATCAAGACCAAAAAAAATGTGGTTTAAACTTCAATTAAGCAAGTTAGACACATTTGATACAATAACAAAGCTGGTCACATAATGAACAATGATACATTGTTGCAAACAAATATTTTATCATACAGTTAAACTATCTACAAAACATATACTAATATGAAAACGCGATATATTGCATGCCTGTTTGCTGCCGGTTTATTGGCTGCCGGTTGTGGCGGTAAAAAGAAAAACGCCAACTACAACAAAAGCGATACGGTTGAAAATAAAAGTAACCAACAGGTAAAACTGCCTGCGCCTTATGCTACCAAATCGGTAACCAACTACAGTAATGTAATTGGCTGGCCTGCGGGTAAAATGCCCACAGCACCTGAAGGTTTTACAGTTAGCTTGTTTGCCGATAGCCTGCGCAATCCACGTAATATATATGTTGCCCCTAACGGGGATATTTTTGTATCAGAAGCCAATACCGAAGCCAAGGGTGTTAAAAAAGTCGGCGCGGCAATAACAGGGGTTAATAAATCGCAAAACCTGGGCAAAAGCGCCAATGATATATTATTGTTCAGAGATACCAGCGGCGATGGAAAGCCCGACCTGAAAACGGTTTTCCTGAGTGGCTTAAACCAGCCTTACGGTATTTTAGTTGTGGGCGATTGGTTTTATATAGCTAATACCGATGGCTTGTGGCGCTATCCGTATAAAACAGGCCAAACCAAAATAGCGGGCATAGGTAAACGGATATTAAAACTGCCTGCCGGGGGCTACAATAACCACTGGACCCGCAACTTGTTGGCCGCTAAAGATGGCAGCAAGATCTATATATCGGTAGGTTCGGGCAGTAACGTGGGCGAGCATGGCATGGCCAATGAGAAACGCCGCGCCAATATATTAGTGATCAACCCCGATGGTACCGGCGAAAAGATATATGCCGCCGGTTTACGCAACCCGGTTGGTACCGATTTTGAACCGACCACAGGTAAATTATATACCGTAGTGAACGAGCGCGACAAACTGGGCGATGACCTGGTGCCCGACTACTTGACAGGTGTAAAAGAAGGTGGCTTTTATGGCTGGCCTTATGCTTATTTCGGCAAACATGCCGACCCTGTACTTAAGGGTGCTAATAACGATATGGTAAACAAAACCCTGGTGCCCGATTTGGCGCTTGGCCCGCATACCGCTTCGTTAGGTTTGGCCTTTTATACCGGCGATAAATTCCCGGCGAAGTATAAGGGCGGTGCGTTTATCGGTCAGCATGGTTCGTGGAACAGATCGAAACTGGTAGGATATAAAGTGATATACGCCCCATTTGCCAATGGCAAACCAACCGGTAAAACAGAAGATTTCCTGGCCGGCTTTATCGCTAACCTGGAGAAGAACGAAGTATACGGCCGCCCGGTTGATGTAGCAGTGCTTAAAGATGGCTCGATACTGGTATCTGACGATGCCTCGAACCGCCTGTGGCGCGTGGCAGCCAATTAATTACATTCTTACAAAATGAAGATAGTCCTTTAATTTTTAAAGGACTATTTTTGTTGATATCCCCATCACAAGTGCAAAAAATCTACCTTACCATTTTCCTGTTATCAGCCTGCTTAACAACATCGGCACAAACCAACAAAACTTTGAAAGCCGACACGGGCGCTTTAAAGGGAGTAACCATTCGTGGTTATCTATCGTCCGAGCAGCCTGTAATTACCGCGCCTGCATCGGTAGGGGTTATCGGCGCAAGCCAGCTGCAAAGGCAGCCTGATAATTCTTTCATCCCGGCACTGAACACCTTACCGGGCATACGTGCCGAAGAGCGTACACCGGGCAGTTACCGCCTATCGATAAGGGGGAGCTTGCTCCGCTCGCCGTTTGGGGTGCGTAATATTAAAATGTATTATGATGAAATGCCGCTTACCGATGCCGGGGGCAACACCTACCTCAACGCCATTGATGTAAGCAGTATACAAAATATAGAGGTACTGAAAGGGCCCGATGGTAGTTTGTTCGGCGCTAATTCGGGAGGTGTGGTATTGTTAAACCCGTTGAGCCAAAGCAGTGAAGATTACCTATCGGCCGGGATAAACGCGGGTTCGTATGGCTTGTTTCACCAAAAGGCAGGCTTGCAAAAAACGGTGGGCAATTACACGCTCAATCTTAACCAGGCTTATCAAAGCTACGGCGGTTACCGCGATCACAGCTATATGTACCGCCACTTTGTAAATATGGCCAACCGGTTTAAGTACGCGGGCAATAATGAGCTGCGTGCCTTGCTCTTTTACTCCGACCTTAACTACCAAACTCCCGGCGGCCTCACCGAAGCACAGCGCGATGCCAACCCGAAAGCCGCACGCCCGTCAACTGCCGTAGTGCCGGGTGCATTGGCGCAAAAGATAGGCATTCAGCAAAAAATGTATTATGGCGGCCTGGTGAATGAATGGCATTTGAACAATCGGATCCGCAATGTGGCTACCGTTTTTGGTAACCATGTTGATTTTGCCAATCCCTTCATCACCAATTACGAGCAGCGCAGCGAAAATACTTATGGTCTGCGTACTTACTTTGAGCTGAACGGCATCCCGAAGCAAAACCTCGACTGGAAGCTGAACCTCGGCGTGGAGTGGCAGCAAACCAACGCGCATATTCGCAACTATGATAACAACGGTGGCGAACGCGGTAAAGAGCAGGCGCTCGACCAGATCAATACCAACCAGCATTTTATATTTACCCGCTGTGCCGCCACGTTTTATAAACGCTGGCAACTGGAAGCGGCCCTTAGCTTAAATTACTATCAGTATAAATTCAAAAACGAATTTCCGCTTAACCAAACCGGGTTTAACAAGCAAAGCTTTGATCCGCAGTTGATGCCGCGGGTGGCGTTGTCGTACAGCGTTACCAACAATTTCGTGTGGAGGGCATCGGTAAGTCGCGGGTACTCTACCCCCACCATTGCCGAAGTGCGCCCTACCAACAACATAGTAAACACCGACCTTACCGCTGAATATGGCTGGAATTACGAAACCGGTTTCAGGCTGCGCAATAAGGATGAAAGTACGTTTTTGGATGCTTCTGTTTTTTACTACCGTCTGCAAAATGCCATTGTGGTACGCAAACTGGCCAACGAAACCGAATATTACACCAATGCGGGCGGCACCAATCAGCCGGGTTTTGAATTGTATTTCAGCAGCAGGCTGTACAGGCAAACTACCGGTTTTGTACGCGGTGTGCAATTCAATACTTCATATACATTCAGCAAATTTACATTCAGAGATTACTCCGATGCCACAACAAATTACTCGGGCAAGCAGCTAACGGGGGTACCCCGTAACGTAGTGGTAAGTAGTATACAGTTAAGAATGCCGCAAAATGTATCGCTGTTTGTACAGCATAATTTTACCGACAGACTGCCCCTTAACTATGGCAACACCGCCTTTGCCCCTCATTATCATTTGCTACAGGCAAAAGCCAGCTGGCAGATACTAACAGGCAAAACTCGTTTAGAAATATTCGCCGGAGCCGACAACCTGCTGAACCAAAAATACAGCCTCGGCAATGATTTAAACGCCGTAGGCAACCGCTACTATAACCCTGCGCCTATGCGTAATTTTAATACGGGAGTAGGGGTTGTGTTGTAGGTTGTGGGTTGTAAGTTGTGAGGTTTCAGGGGTGAGGTTCGGGGGGGGTATTGAGGCTCTTTAAACTTTGTTGGTATGCGGCGGGACGCCGTGTAATAGTTGCCACTTGGCCGGAGCCAAGCGGCTGCGGTGTGGGCGGTAGGCCTTCCATTATTCAAAATCACAGACCTGAATAACCGACAAAAATGCGACATCGTAAATCATATTTTCAATTCTCCGTCAGCAAAGAAGCTTCGGGCGAAAGCGGGCAGAACGTTGCGGGCCACGAGCGCGAAGGCGGGCATAGTGAACTTGTTGCATGTGGGGGAGGGATAGAGCGGCGGGGCAAAAGTTCCAGCCCAAGTTCTGTCCGCTTTGCAGGGCAATGGCCTCGTGCGGCAGAGAAGCCTTTTGCTGGACAAGGGTTTTGTTACTTTTGCCCTCAAAAGTAATGGGCAACTGCGGCCAAGAGCAGACCAACGTTAATCACAGCACAGGCATAGCCTAAGTAGAGATTGCTTCGTACCTCGCAATGACGAGAATATGTAAAGCAAGATAAAAGAGTGCGTAAATACTTACAAAGCAAACTTGATCCACCCATTACCCTCATACCCAAAAATAAACTGTTTCGGGTTGATGATCTCGGCCAGTATCTCGATAGAATCAACTATGCGAGGGCCGGGGCGGTTGAAGTATTGGTTACCGTCGGCTATATAGAAGCGGTTGTTCTTTACCGCTTTCAATTCGTTGAAGCCGGGTTGTTCAAATAGCAAGCCTATTTCGCGCATGGTGCGCTCAATAGCAAAACCACAGGGCATTACCACAATAATATCCGGGTCTTGCAGGCGGATGTCCGTCCAATCTATATAAGGCGAATGTTTACCGGCTTCGGCAATGATGCTTTGTCCGCCTGCTATGCTTACCAGTTCGGGGATCCAGTTGCCCGATACCATCATCGGGTCGAGCCATTCGATGCAGGCTACGGTAGGCTTGTTCTCAATAAATTTCAGCTTATGCCTGATGAGGTCTACACGTTCCTGCAAATCTTCTACCAATGTTTCGCCGGTGGCGGCAACGCCTAAAGCGGCGGCAACGGTTTTAATATCGTTAAATATATCATCCAGGCTGTTTGGCTGTAACGATATGATACGCGCCTGTTTATCCAGGTAATTTTCTAATGCCTGCTCTACCTCGGGTAACGATACCGCACAAACTTCGCATTGCGCCTGGGTAATTACCACATCGGGTTGCAGCGCTTTTATCTGCTCACGCTTTACGGTGTAAACAGACAAGGCCTCGCTTAATATCTCCTTTACCTTAACATCAATAGCTGCGCTGCTCAGGTTATCCGGAATGTTAGCTTCCGAACATACCGGCAGGTGCTGTATGCTTTCGGGGTAATCACACTCGTGCGAGCGGCCAACAAGGTTGTTTTCCAGTCCTAAAGCGCAAACTATTTCGGTAGCGGCGGGTAATAACGATATTATTCTATCAGCAGGCATCTTTTTTAACGTACGGTAATAATTTGCAAAGGTGCGGATTTTAGCGCATTCATTTTTTATTAATTATCGGGCATATTATTTACATACTGTCATATATGAGGTTTTATATTATTTTTGGGCGATGATATTTCTAACCTTCTTTATTGGCTTGATAGCCAATTTTATTGGCTACATACCGCCGGGAAATATAAACCTAACCTTAGTACAGCTTACCATAAACCGTGGCATAAAACAGGCATTGCAGTTTATTGCCGCTTTTTCGGTGGTGGAGCTTTTCTTTACCTACTTCATCATGAACGCCGCCCGCTGGCTGTCAGAACAAGCCCGGCTGGATACTATTATCGATTGGGTAATGGTTGTGCTTTTCGGTACTATGGGCGTAATTACCTGGCTGCACCGCAATAAACCGCCAAAAGCAAAATATTCCGACCATGCCAGCATCAAATACGGCATATTGTTAGGCTTTTTAAATCCCATGCAGATTCCGTTTTGGATGATTACCGGCACTTATGTAATTACACATGAGTGGATACAAGACGGAACGGTTGCCCTGATCATATTCAGTTTTGGTTCGGCAGTGGGTTCGTTCTTGTGCCTGTACATTTATGCCAAATTCGCGCAGTATATACAAAGCAAGTTCGCGCTTAGTACCAGGGTAATTAATATCAGCATCGCGGTATTATTTTTCGCGCTGGCTGCCTATCATATTATTAAGCAGGTTTATATCGCATTTTTTAAACATTAGCGGTATCGTTGTCGGCATTCTTCTTTTTATCCGCTGTATTTAAGTTCCATATTTTTTCGGCCTTGCGCCCTATGAGCCAAAACGAAGCTGCCAGAATTGAAAAGAAGATGGCATGGTTCACGTGATCCCACAGGTATTCGAAATACTTGGTGTATAAAGCTATCAGCAAAAAGGTAATACCAAATTCGCGGGCTATAACATCCTTGCTTTTTAAGCCATAAAATAGGAATCCTCCTGCAACCGCGGCAGATATGATGCCCCAATAAAAAAGACTGATCTGTTTTATTTGCCACCACAGGTCTAAACTGCCCAGGTTGCCGAATATGCTCAGCATCCACAACGATATAAACAGGTACAACAAACCCGACACATACGTTAGTTCCCAAAACTGCGCGAACCATTTTTTGCCTTTAAGCAGGTAACAAGCCGAAACCAATACTATACCGAACAGCACAAAGCGCAAGGGGTAATTCATGCCTAAAAAGTAATTGCTCCAGCGGGTTTGATAACCGGTTTCGGTACCGAACCAACTGCCCAATGATATTAGGGCGAACAGCCAGATCATCCCGGAGTTCATGCGCCAGGCCAGCACGCCATATACCACTACTGATAGCAGGAACAATAAGGAATAATGCCCGGTGCCATTATCAAGCGCTTTACCTATATAAGCAATGCAGCAGGCGGTAAAAAGCACGCCGGTAAAAATGAGCGCCTCGTTACTGAAAAACTTTTCAGGGTACAGGCGCTTGTGTTTGTGGCCGAAATAGTAAAAGCCGGTAGCCACAATACCCGCCAGCAAACTGATCAGGATATCCGGCGTATCATACAGCTTTTTGAGCCAGTTGATCACATCGTCATCAATAATAAGCGAACCAACGGCTATAATGCCGCAAACCAGGGCTATCCAAAACGAATACTTAGCCAGCCGCATCCAATCGAAACCCTTTACCTCGTACGAATCGCGAAGCTTTTGCGCCTGCTCGGCAGCAACCAAACCCTCCTTTTCCCAGTGGGTGATGGTTTCGTCTAAGAATTCGCTTTCTTGTTTATCGAGGTTTAATTTCATTGGCGGTGTTGTTATTTATATATGGCTTAATTACGAGGGACGAAGCAATCTCTGCTTAGGTTATGTTTGTGCTGTAGTTTATGTCAGTCTGCTCTTGGGCGCAGGGCCCCATTACTTTTGAGCCCAAAAGTAACAAAAGGCTTGTCCAGCAAAAGGCTTCTTTGCCGCACATGGCCATACCCTGCAAAACGGTCAGAACTTAGGGCTGGAACTTTTGCCCCACCACTCATTTCCGCCCCACGTGCAACAAGTTCACTATGCCCGCCTTTGCGCTCCTACCTACCACAGTTCTGACCGCTTTCGCCCGAAGCTTCTTTGCTGACGGAGAATGAGAAGCAATGACGCTGGAGATTTGGCATGCGTCACTCTGCCAGCAAATTCGTTACCGCGATTTTATCCAGCGCCAGCTGAGCTGTCAGTTCATCCAGTGAGCCGAATTTGATATCGCCGCGTACGTAGTGGATAAACTCCATCCGTACCTGCTGGTTATATATTTCTTTATTAAAATCAAAAATATTCACCTCAATATTACGGGTTATGCCATTTACCGTAGGGCGCTGACCAATGTAGGCCATCCCCTTCAGGTCAAACCCTTCTACCCGGATCTTTACCGCGAAGATGCCGTCATCCGGAATAAGCTTGTAACGTTCTTCAATAAGAATATTGGCGGTTGGATAACCTATTTTACGGCCAATCTGGTCGCCGCGGATAACGGTGCCGGTAATAAAGAACGGATAGCCCAAAAATGAATTGGCCTGTTCAATATCGTTGTTGAGCAAAGCGCCGCGGATACGGGTAGAGCTAACCGCGATGTCGTTAATATCCTGCTCGGGTATCTCTACCACGTCAAACCCATAAACCGGACTAAGGCGCAGAAAATCGGCCAGGCTGCCCTGCCTGTCTTTACCGAAACGGTGATCGTAACCGATAACTATCTTCCTGGTACCTATCTTATTCACCAGCACATCCCGAATGTAATCTTCGGCAGTTTGGTTTGAGAAATCGCGAGAGAAAGGGGTGATGATCAGGTGATCTACTCCTAACTCAGCCAGTAGTTCGGCTTTTTCGTTGATGGTATTGATCAGTTTGAGGCTTTCATCTTCCGGATGGAGTATCATACGGGGATGCGGAAAAAACGTAAGTATCACCGTTTCGCCGCCCGATTCGGCAGCCAGTTCTTTAAGGTCGGCTATTATTTTACGGTGACCGATGTGCACACCGTCAAAAGTGCCAATGGTAACCACCGCGTTCGCTACTGCAGTAAAATCATCAATGTGGTGGTAGATCTTCATAGTCAGCTAAAAGCACAAATGTAGCGTTTTTGAGTTTTGATTTTTAAAAGGATAACAGGGGAATTACAATCAGATTAGATAAGGGTAATCGGCACTGCATTCTGCAAGCTAAAAGGCGAACTGTTTTTATTGAAGAACCCTTGCTATTTAAACCTGATTGAAGTGGATACCGGCCGGTGTTGAAGGCCTGCAGGTGTATGAACGTAAAGCAGGAACAGACCGGAAATAAGAACTACGGGTGGCGCTTTTCGAGTAACTCGCCGGGGGACTCACCCTGTCATCGCTGCGCTCGACATCCCTCTCTGCTGCGCAAAGAGGGAGTTAAAACATTTTCCACTATCTACTCACCATTCACTACTTTCTACTCACTACTAACCACTTTCAGTTCTCTTATAATATCTACCATTTCCAAAACCTCGCGGGCATCTTCAATTTTGAAATCGCCGCTGCGGGTACGCCTTAGTGCCGATAGGTAAGCGCCGTTGTTTAGTGCCTTGCCAAAATCGTTCACCAGCGAACGGATATAGGTGCCTTTGCTGCACACTACCCTGAAATCTATTTCGGGTAATTCGATACGGGTAATTTCAAATTCGGTGATGGTTACGCTGCGAAGTTTGAGCTCTACATCTTCGCCGCGGCGGGCTTTTTCGTACAGTCGCTCGCCATCTACCTTTATGGCCGAATGCGCGGGCGGGTATTGTTGGATATCACCTGTGAATTGCGCGGTAGCAACGTTGATCTGCTCGTTGGTAATGTTCGATATATCAAAGGTGGCATCAACCTCCGTTTCCAAATCGTACGATGGTGTGGTTGCTCCCAGTATCATGGTCCCGGTATACTCCTTCTCCTGTGCCTGAAAGGTATCTATCTGCTTGGTCATTTTACCGGTGCAGATGATGAGCAGCCCGGTAGCCAGCGGATCGAGCGTACCGGCATGGCCTACCTTTAGTTTAAGCGGTTTAAAAGAGTTGCGCAGCTTGCCCACTACATCAAAACTGGTCCACTGCAATGGCTTGTTGATGAGCAGCAGTTGTCCGTCGGCAAACTCTTGTATGTTGGTATATTCTTTAAGCACTGGTATGTATCTAATAAAAAAAGTAGCGACAGGATAGTGATCCCGCCGCTACTTAAATGCAAAATTAATATTTTATTATATAACTTCCAGGTTGTGGCCTGTAAGGTATAAACCGATGATGATGGCGCCTACTATAATGCGGTACCAGCCAAACAGCCTGAAGCCTTTTTTCTCTAAAAAAGTAATAAAAGTACGGATAGCCAGCAACGCTACTATAAAAGCGATAACGTTACCTACTATCATAAATTTAATTTCTTCGCCGGTAAATACGTGACCTGCTTTGTAAAAATCGAGCAGTTTTTTAGCGGTAGCGGCAAACATGGTTGGCACGGCTAAAAAGAAAGAAAATTCGGCAGCGGCCTTGCGGCTTAGTTTCTGCGTCATACCACCTACAATGGTAGCGGCCGAGCGTGATACGCCCGGTATCATGGCGATACACTGGAACAGGCCGATCTTTAAAGCGGTTGGATAACTTACATCTTTATCCTCCTTAGCATCGGGATTGTTAAACCATTTATCAACAAATAACAGGATGATACCACCTATAAACAGGGTAATACCTACGGTAAGCGCGCTTTCCAGCAGGGCATCTATCCTGTCGCTCAATAATACCCCGAAAACTGCTGCCGGTATAAAGGCAACCAAAAGTTTCAGGTAAAAATTGAATGACTGGAAGAAACGTTTGTAATATAATACCACTACCGATAATATGGCCCCCAGCTGGATAGCGATGGTGAACAGCTTAATAAAATCGTTTGAGGCAATACCCATTGCCGATGAAGCAATGATCATGTGCCCGGTTGACGACACAGGCAAAAACTCTGTCAACCCTTCGATGATTGCCAGGATAATAACGTGTATAATATTTATCATGCTTTGCTTGCCGGCTTTTTAAGTATTGCTACAAAGCCCAATGCAAACCCTGCTAACACAACAATTGGCGCTATTACTATTTTGGTGGTGCTGTAAATATCGGTAGTGCCGGCCATTAATATAAAGCCTAAAGCTACCACAACAATACTGATGATAAGCATTTTGTAATTCGCTTTATCAAATATGAATTGTACCGGGGTATCCGGTGCCGACGTTTTCGACGCTGTTGCCGATGCCCTTGAAGCTACCGGTTTTGCGGGTTGTTGTGCCATTTATGTTTTAATTATTTAAATTACTTATTCTTGAATTATTGACTTGTAAGGGTAGTTGGTTTCGACATTGAACATTCGAATTTCGAAATCGCTGTTACCTGTACAGATCGTATATTTTTAAACGTAAAAACTTGTTAACCGCCAGGTAAGTGCTAAAGCCCGATATAAATATACCGATGCCAATTACCACTGCAAACACCAAACCGAACTCGGTATAGCTTTGCAGTATCACCAGGTCGGGGATTTGTTTGATGGCTAAAAACAGGGTGCCCATCAGTATGATCACCGCTATTAAACCACCCAGCAGGCCATGCCATATACCGTATAATAAAAACGGCTTGCGAATAAAGCCCTTTGTAGCGCCAACCAATTGCATTGATTTTATTAAAAACCGTTGCGAGTAAATAGCCAGCCTGATAGTATTGTTAATTAACGCTACCGATACCACAATGAATATACCTGCGAAAGCCAGTATCACCACACTAATGGAGGTAAGGTTTTGATTCATTTGATCAACCAATGATTGTTGATACTTTACCTCTTTAACCAGCGGGTTTTTAAGCAAAGCGGCTTTAAACTTATCAATATCGGCATTGTTGGCGTGTTCGGCTTTCAGGTAAACATCCAGCGATTGCGATAACGGGTTGTAGCCTAAAAACTTTACAAAGTCTTCGCCAAGATCTTTTTGCAGGTTGTGCGCCGCAATTTCTTTCGATACGTACTGCGCTTGTTTCACCATCGGATCGGCCTCCAGTTGCTTTTGCAGCTGCATTACATCCGGTTCGTGCGCGGCATCGTCAACAAATATGTTGAGCACAATATTTTCTTTTACATAGCGCGACAGGTTATTGGCATGTACCAGTATTAAGCCCAGCAAACCAATCATTAACAATACCATTGCAATACCAAAAACGGTAGATATATATATCGTTTTGGTTTTTTTTGCCGACGCGCTTACTTCAAATTCTTCCATGCTTTATTAATAATTGCAGATGCTTATTAACAGGCGAGCCATTTATATAACAGTCGCGCAAAACGCATCTAACCTTGCGAAATTAACAAACCTGCCCTAAAGGTAAAAGTTTATATGTTATAAATACGTTTTTTACGTGTAGCGAACTGCAAGGTTTAACAAAAATTAACGAATTGGTCAGGCTGATAGCTTTACTTATCCCCGCATCAAAATAAACAATATCAAACCTCCCCTGTTTATTTAGCATGACAAAGCCAGCAAACGAACACGACAAACCATCGCCATCTGACACCCCAACCAAACGCCCGGCTGATGAAGGCGGTGAAAGCAAAGTAAAACCCGAAGACAAGCAATACAACGCCGATGAACCCCACGGCGGCGACATCGCCAAAAAGCGCGAAAAAGAAGAGCAGCCGGTAACGCCGGTTAAAAATGCACCGAAAGAATAAAGTGAGGTTCGGGTTGCCAGGTTCGAGTGGCCTGTGAGTAAGGTTTGAGAATTTTAAAACACCCAGCAGTCGCTCCGGCTCAGGCCGAGTGACGACTATTACGCGGCGTCCCGCCGCCGTCACAAATATTAATTAGGTATGTAAGCTGAAAGCTTACGCCATGCCATGTCACGAGTTACGCTCTGCTAAACTCGCGACAGCGTGGAAATGTATTTCAACTCTTCCGTCAGCAAAGCAGCTTCGGGCGAAAACGGGCAGAACTGTGGCGGCCAAGAGCGCAATGGCGGGCATAGGAACTTGTTGCATGTGGGGAGGATAGCGGCCGGGGGCAAAAGTTCCAGCCCAAGTTCTGCACGGTTTGCAGGGAAGGCCAAGTGCGGCAAAGAAGCCTTTTGCTGGACAAGGGTTTTGTTACTTTTGCCCTCAAAAGTAATGGGCACCTGCGGCCAAGAGCAGACTAACGTTAATCACAGCACAAGCCTAAAAAAAGAATGCGAAGTAATTGCTTCATTCTTCGCAATGACAGAATGAAGAATAACAGCGTCACAGATTCTTCGCTACACTCAGGATGACAGTTAAATATTAGGCTCCCACAAGCTGCAACACACAACTTACAACTTAATTAAAAGTATCAAACCCTTCAATCTTCCTGTAAGGTTCGCTAAAAAAGTCCCCTACTATTTTATTGAACTGTTCTTTTTTGCTGATAGGTGTGGCATGGCCCGAGTTGGGAATGATCCACAGGTATGATTGCGGGATAGATTTGGCAATATCCAGCAGGTGTTGGGTAACGATCACGTCATGGTCGCCGCCTATTACAAGCGTAGGGGCAGTTATTTTATGTAGCTGCACCAATTTAATGTTGGGCTGAACAGCCATCATGTGCATTAATTTATAAGAAGTTTTCGTTTCGGCTTTAGCTCCCGGCTTGGCTACCACTTTGGCCAGACTATCCGTTGTAGTCTGAATCCAATTATAGGTGAATGGTGCAAGGGCGGTGCTGTCAGTCCATAAGTTGGGGCCGGTGATGGCCAGTTTCTTTACTTTGTCGGGATGGCGCATAGCCAGCAGCAGTCCGTCTATACCGCCATCGCTCCAGCCTACTACATAAGCCTGCTTAACGTGCAGGGTATCCATCAGGGCATTCAGGTCATCGGCCATCATTTCGTAGCTTAACGAATCTTTAGCGTCGGCAGATTTTCCCTGGGCGCGGCTGTCGGCAGCTATCACTTTATATTTTTCGGCGAACACGGGTATCTGGTTACTAAAATTACTGATCGAGCCCCCGTTTCCGTGAATGAACAATAGCGGTTCGCCACTGCCATAAACTTCATAATACATTTTAAACCCGCGGATGCTGGTGTATTTTCCGGCAGCCGGGTTATCGCCGTATTTAATATCTGCCCGCTTGTTAACCTTTTGTTTACACGCAGTAAAAGATATGATTACAGCAATTGCTGCCAATTTTATATACCTGATAATCATTATTATAAAGTTTTGAGGCCTAAATATAGGCAGTTTATAGTCAATTGTCGGGATGCAAATTTTGTCATTAAAAAATCAGCTTGCAAAGGCTATTTGAAATTACAAATTTTATTCCTACCTTTGCACCCGATTTGGCGATGTTGCCAAATTCGTTATTTTAATTCATGAACCCATTTATTCAACTGGGAATCCGTCATGATATTGTTAATGCCATCTCTGAGTTAGGATTTGAAAATCCTACGCCAATCCAGGAACAGTCAATTCCGGTATTGTTAACAGGCAGCAACGATTTTGTCGGATTAGCCCAAACCGGGACCGGTAAGACTGCTGCTTTTGGCCTGCCTTTACTGGAACTGCTGGACTTCGACGAAAATCACCCGCAAGCGCTTATTTTATGCCCAACGCGGGAGCTTTGTTTACAAATTACAAACGACCTAAAAAATTACTCTAAAAACGTTAAAAACGTTAACGTAGTAGCAGTTTATGGTGGTGCAAGCATTTCTGACCAATTACGTCAGATAAAACGCGGTGTGCAAATAGTTGTTGCCACGCCGGGCCGTATGCTTGACATTATTAACCGTAAAGCTATAGATTTTTCGCAGGTTAAATATGTAGTGCTTGACGAGGCTGATGAAATGCTCAACATGGGCTTTCAGGAAGACATTGACAGTATTCTATCTACCACTCCCGACGAGAAAAAAACCTGGCTGTTTTCGGCCACTATGCCTTCAGAAGTTAGAAGGATAGCAAAAAAATACATGAACGATCCGTTTGAACTTACCATGGGTGAAAAAAACACCGGTAACGTAAACATCGATCATGAGTACTACACAGTGCGTGCACGTGATAAATACGCTGCATTTAAACGTATTGTTGATTTTAATCCTGAAATTTTCGGTATCGTATTTTGCCGTACCAAAATTGAAACTCAGGAAATTGCCGAATCTTTAATTAAAGACGGTTACAATGCCGACTCATTACACGGCGACCTTTCACAACAACAACGTGATAAGGTTATGAAACGCTACCGCGAGCGCAGCCTGCAATTGTTAATTGCTACTGACGTTGCCGCACGTGGTATCGACGTAAATGATGTTACGCACGTAATTAACTACTCATTGCCTGATGAAATTGAGAACTACACCCACCGTAGCGGCCGTACAGCCCGTGCAGGTAAAACAGGTGTATCTATCGCTATCATCAACAGCAAAGAGATGGGTAAAATACGCCAGATTGAGCGTGTAATTGGTAAAAAATTCGTTAAGGCTGAAATACCTTCAGGTTTTGATGTTTGCGAAAAACAATTATTTGCACTGGTACATAAAGTACATAACGTACAGGTTAACGAGCAGCAAATTGAACAATACATCCCTCGTATTATGGATGAGTTCAAAGACCTGACCAAAGAAGATGTGATCAAACGTTTCGCATCGCTTGAGTTTAACCGTTTCTTAGATTATTACAAAAACGCACCTGATTTGAACGCGACCTACGAAGAAGGACGCACCAGAGATGGTTTAGGCGAACGTGCTCCTCGTGAAAGAGGCTCATCAGAATATACCCGCCTGTTTATCAATTTAGGTTCTGTTGATGATTTTAACCGCGGCGATTTGCTGGGTTACATTTGCAACACTACAAAAATTAGCGGTCGTACAGTTGGTAAAATTGATGTTAAGGGTGTTTACTCTTTCTTCGAGGTTGGTAACGGCGATGTAAACCAGGTGATGGAAGCATTTAAAACCATTGAATTTAATGGTCGTGAAGTGCGTATCGAAATCTCTGGCGAAGGCGTTAGCAGCAGCGAAAGACGCAGCGGCGGCGGCGGTGGCTACAAGAAACGCGAAGGCGGTGGTTATCGTGGTGGTGAAAGACGTGAAGGTGGCGGCGAAAGACGCGAAAGAAGCGGTAACACCGGTGGTGGTTTCCGTGATTTCTCTGGCAAACGCCGTGAAGATCGTCCGGAACGTCGCAAACGTTATTAATGAGTTTAGTGCTTTAGGGCACAGTTTTTAGTTGGTTTAGTTTACAAGGCCTTCCTGCAACCGCGGGGAGGCTTTTGTTTTATCGCTCAAACTCAACAACTACCGAATCGGGGAATAACAAATGCAGGTTATGCTCGTCAATCTGTTTAATAATAAATTCGGTATAGGGTTGGTTACCCTCGAACGAGGTAAGCAGCGTATCGCCTTTTACGATATAGTCTTCCTTAATAGGCGCGCCGTCGTCCAAAATAAACTCTTTACCGGTTATTTTGAGTTTGGTTTTACCGTCTTTTGATTTCCAGTCGCCTTTTAACTGTTTATTGCCCGATGAGGCCGGCGAACAGGCCGAGGCAAACACTATGGCGCAAAGCATTAACAGCAGGGTATATTTTTTCATAATGATGATGTTTTGCGCCATTATAATTATGTATTAATGCTTTCAGGAGAAAGAGTTGATCTCCCTGAAAGCATCTCTCATTTTATTGCAGCGTACTTTTATACGAAACAAGCGATAAAACGTTCAATATATTATGGTTTAGCCACCAGGTCGGCTTCTTTTACATATATATGACGGCCTTTTTTGTTTACGTAATAGTAGTACGAATTTTTATCGATGTAAATAGTTTGCCCCTGCGGACCAACCTTGCCATCATATTTCTTATCAACCACTGCCGATTTTCCCTTTGATGCAATCTCCGCAGTTTTATTCCCCACTTTTTTGGCGGTTTTTTTTACATCCTGACCAACCGATTGTGCATGCGTATCAAACGCTATGAACATACCTGCCGCAAGTATAGCGGCCTTAAACATATTTTTCATGGTAGCTTTAAATTAAGTTATTTTAAATACTAACTCAATTTTTCGGCCAAATGTTTCATTTCAATAGCGGGCGATCTTTTTTGGTATAAAATACCGTAAACTGCCTCACAGATAGGTATGTTAACCATGTATTGTTTATTGATCTCGTGCAGGCATTTTACCGCGTAATAGCCCTCGGCAATCATGTTCATCTCTAACTGGGCCGACTTTACCGTGTACCCCTTACCAACCATATTACCAAAAGTACGGTTGCGGCTAAACTGCGAATAGGCGGTCACCAATAAGTCGCCTAAATAGGCCGATTCTTTGATATCCCGATCTATAGGGTGTACAGCATCAACAAAACGCTTCAGCTCGCGTATGGCATTTGATATTAATACCGACTGGAAGTTATCGCCATACCCTACCCCATGGCAAATACCGCTGGCTATGGCATATATATTCTTTAATACGGCGGCGTACTCGGTACCATATATATCATCGGACACGTTGGTTTTGATGTAGCGGGTACTGATCATCCCGGCAAATTCGGCGGCAAGCTCTTTATCCAGCGACGCGATGGTTAAGTAGGATAATTTTTCCAACGCTACTTCTTCGGCGTGACATGGACCGCTGATCACTACAATGTTATTTAGCGGCACTTTGTAATGATGGTGCAAAAACTCACCGATGATCTGGTTTTCATCGGGCACTATACCTTTTATGGCAGATATGATCCTTTTACCTGCAAGATCTTCCGGGGATATGCCTGTAAGGGCGTCCTTTAAAAACGCGGCAGGGATATTAAGCAAAACAAAATCTACATTGGCCAGTATCTCTTTTATATCTGTAGATATGTTCTCTGCAGGCAGCCTCACCTCTACCGAACTTAAATAGTTGGGGTTATGGTGAAATTTATGGATATGCTCAACAGTCTCCACGCTCCGCATCCACCAGAAAATTTCTTTATCCGTAGTATTATCGGTAAGCATTTTAATATTGGCTGTTGCCCAGCTCCCTCCGCCCAGTACGGCTATCCTTTTCTTTTGCGTATCCATTAAAGCTAAAATGTGCAACCGCGCATAATGTTTTATTGGCGGCCCCACAAAGTAATGAAATATTATGCAAGCAGAGAAATAGGATAGTGAGTGGGGAGTAGTGAATTGTGAGTGGTTATTTGTCAACAGTGAGATTAGTTTTACAGTCCCCTCCTCGGAGGGGCGAGCGTGGGGAATGCGCGTCTGCGGGGTGGGTTCACCGCTTTGCTATAACCCAATCGCCGCATTCTACCTATGGTAGATGTCATCAGCTATCTTTAAATGCTGTATAAACACCTCCCTGCCACCGCAGTCCCCAACACACCCCTCCTCAAGGAGGGAAGTAAAAAATCTTCCGACTACTCATGACTATCAAGCAAAAGCCGACATTCTCCAATCCCCTCCTCGGAGGGGCGAGCGCAGGCCTGTGAAGTGGCGGGGTGGGTTTATACGCAATACCATAAAGCATTGGCAACAACTCACCCCGACTTCACTTCGTTCGTCACCCCTCTCATATCTTTGTACTATAATAGATCAGAAGAAAAGGAGAAACATAGAGGGCCCTCATGACACGTATTTAAAA
>NZ_JBWKQC010000015.1:0-68930 GCF_059418565.1 Mucilaginibacter sp. GW821-FHT07G05
CTCATTGAATGATCAAAATTATTAAATATTATTTGCTTTTAAAGACAGTACCTCTACGCAAGCGTAAAGAGGGGTTTGTATACTCATTTTATTAAGCCCTCTTTGCGGCAAAGCCGGAGAGAGGGCGGTCCAGCGAAGCGTAGACCGGGTGAGTTAGCTATACGATTCGCTTTTACCACAAAAGTTATTTTCAACTTTTATGCTTGATTAATGGCTATGCTACTTGGAAGGCATCAGCCCCTCAACCAAAAAAGGCTCACACCTTTACGGTGCAAGCCTTGGTAATTGTATATGGTTTTGGTTTGTTATTCGCCTACTTTAGCATCTTTGGTAAAGAGCTTGCTTTTATCCACCTTCTCCACTTCTTCTTTATCTTTTAGCGTTTTTGATATGGCCGGGTATGGTGCCGACACCACTTCCTCACCGGCTTTTAGGCCGCTTAATACTTGTATATAGGTATCATCCTGTATGCCGGTGGTTACCTGCACTTGTTTTACCTTGCCAACGCTGTATACAAACACGTACTCTTTTACAGGTTCGCTTATTTTCTTTTTGCTGTCGTCTTCATCTTTTTTGGTTGTTTCCGCTTTCTTTTCGGCACGTGTAGTTACCGATTGAATAGGCACTGCCAATGCTTTCACCTTGTTGGTGCTGATCTCTACTGTAGCCGTCAATCCCGGGCGGAATGGTGATGGGTTCGACGCGTTTTTGTTGATGAGGCCAGTGTACGAAGCCGAATCGATACGCACCTTAACGGTGAAGTTGGTCACCTGGTCGGCATTGGTACCTACCACATTGGCCGAACTGCCTATCTCGGTTACCTTACCGGTAAATTTCTTCCCTAAAAAGGCATCTACCTCAATGGTCGATTCATCGCCCAGGCTTACACGGTTAATGTCGTTCTCGTTCACATCAACGTTTACGTCCATTTCGCTCAAATCAGAAATGGTCATCATTTCGGTACCGGCCATTTGGATGGTTCCTAATACACGCTCGCCTTTTTCAATAGATAGCTTTGAAACCACACCATCAACCGGAGAAAAAATACTTGTTTTAGCCAGGTTGTCCTGCGCCTCTTTAACCGAAGCCTGTGATTGCTCCAATCCGAATTTTGAACCGATAACATTTTGTTTGGCTGCCTCATAGCTGGCCTTTGCGCCTTCGTAAGCGGCTTTGGCATTTTCAAATTCGGCGGCAGTTACCACCTTGTTATCAAAAAGCTCTTTGTTACGTTTGTATATCGATGCCTGGTTGTTAAAAGTAGCCTCGGCCTGTTTTAACATTTGGGCCGAATTACCTACGCTTGCTTTTTGTGTATTGTATGATGCCACAGCACGCTCGTAACCCGACTTTAAAATATCCGGGCGGATACGGCACAGCAATTGACCTTTTTTAACCACATCGCCTTCCTTAATTGGCAGGTCGACGATCTCGCCAGATACCTCGGCACTAATTTTAACCTCTATGTGCGGTTTAATTTTCCCGCTGGCCGATACTGTTTCGGTAATGGTACGCTCGGCCGATTTTTCGGTGGCTACCTGTGTTTTGGTTGGCCCTCCAATAAATCCGGTTACCTTACCAATAATAAGCAATGCGATAAGTGCACCTATTATTATCAAAATATATTTAGTAGTCTTTCCCATGATCAGATCAGTATTTTGTATGTTTTATAATGTTATAGGGTTTCCGAGATAGTAATCAATCACCTTGCTCCTGAAAACAAGCTGATATTTAGCTTCGATCATATCAAACTGCGCTTTGTTCAGGTTGGTAAGTGAGGTATTCAGGTCGAGCGAGTTTACCAAACCAACGTTGTAGCGTTGCAGTATTACGTTGTAGGCTTCTTTATTAGCCTCGTAAGTTTGCGAGGTTGATTGCAATCTTTTTTCGGCAGCCTGCACATCCCATACTGCCTGGTAAATGATTTTGCTTAAGTTGTTTTTAGCTAATTGCGCGGTTACTTCGGCATTTTCGTAAGTTATTTTTGCCTTGCGCACCGCGGTACGTGTGGTAAACCTGTTGAAAATAGGGATCTGCAAGGTTAACCCTACCGATTGGTTAAAGTTATCAGATATTTGCCTGCTGAAAGGGTATTTGCTGGTGATCGGCGCTATACCCGGCATAGTAACCGGCTGCGACAGATCGCCGTTCAAATAACCTGTAATTTCATCTCTACCGGTAGGTGCATATCCGCTAAGCAGGCTACGCGCATCAGAATAATTGGTACCTGCCGAACCGAATAATACCAAACTTGGGTAGTACGCGCCGCGCGCTATCTGGATAGCTTGTTTAAAACCATCCCTGCGTATTTCGGCTAAACGTACGTCCGGGTTAACATTCAGGGCTGTTTTAAAAACTTCTTCGGCATTGTATTTCGTTTGGATAGCCAGCTTGCTAACATCCGGGCGTTCAATTTCTATCTCGGTACCGGGCGCCATTTCCATGTATTGTTTTAATGTTAACACAGATAATTCCAGCTGGTTTTGGGCATTAGTAAGGTTCAGCTCGGCTGTTGACAGTTGGGCCTTGGCCTGCGACAGATCGGCCAGCGTTTGGTTACCGGCGTTAAAGTTTTTCTGCGCCCTGTCTAAAGTAAGTTTGGCAATATCTATTTGTTGAATGGCTGCCGTTACCAGATCCTGGTTGGTTAAAACCGACAAGTAGGTAGTTACCACATTCAGGGTAAGATCGTTCTTTACCTTGGCGGTATTGGTGCGGTCGGCCTCTAACAAGATTTTGTTTTGGATGATCTGGTTACGTAACTGCCCGCCCTGAAACAGCACTACCTGCGCGTTTACGCTCCCGCTTAAACCAAAAACACGCTGATTGGTGAACTGGTTGGTTGACGGATCGACACTACGACCAAAGTTGAGCGATCCCTGCGGATTAGCACTTACGCTGGGCAGCAGGTTATATCGCGATTGCTTAAGATCTTCGTTGGTTAAGGCCTCGTTAAACTGCGCTTGCTTTATGGTAAGGTTACGCTCAAGAGCGAGTGTTACGGCACGCTGCAATCCAATTTTCTCCTGCGCGTGGGCATTAATGCTTATTATTGATAGCGCGGCCAGGCTAATTCCGGTTACTTTTATTTTTGTGAGTATGTTTAGTTTCATGAGGATTGATCGTACAATGGTAAGAAATGCGGTATTTCTACCAAAGTTTTTTGTTACTTAAAATGAAACATTTAGCGTAATTTGTAAAATGTACCTTGTTAAAACACCCTGGCTGTTAAAAAAGCTATACCCGCAATTAACGTGGGATGCCAAACCCAATGGCCGTTGTATTTATTTGACTTTTGACGACGGTCCTATACCCATTGTTACACCATTTGTACTAAATATTTTAAAAGAGTACAATGCGAAAGCCACTTTCTTTTGTATCGGCGATAATGTAGGCAAGCATCCGGAGATTTTCGAAGAGGTAAAAAATGCCGGTCACGCTATAGGCAACCATACCTTTAACCACCTGAAAGGGTGGAAAACGGATGATAATATTTATCTGGATAATTTTTTACAGGCCAATAAACTTTTAGATACACCGCTGTTCCGGCCGCCTTACGGGCGCATAAAAAAATCGCAGGTGGCCTTGCTTAAAAACGCGCGACCGGATATCAACATCATTATGTGGAATGTACTCAGCGGCGATTTCGATATGCTTTTGAGGCCGGAGGATTGCCTGAAAAACGTATTGAAACATACCGAAGAAAATTCCATCGTAGTATTTCACGATAGTATAAAAGCCTTCAACCGGCTGGAGTACGTGCTACCCAAGGCGATGGAGGTTTGGAGTAAGGAGGGATATAGCTTCCCCCCCCTAACCCCCTAAAGGGGGAATTTTTGATTTGCATAAATAGTAAAGCAAAAACCGGAATTAATGTTAAATTGTACTAATCTAAGCATGTCACAATGTTCAATAAAGTTCTATATAGTATAGCAGGTCTTTGCATTTTCATTTTTTTGTGCAGCAACTTTGTGCCTGTATATTTTACAAATCAACAAGATAGAGGTATATTTTATACCACTATTTATATACTACCCGTTGCTACAATACCGGTGGCCACATACATAGCCATTTACCGTCCACATAAAAACAATAGAACTCCGGCTGTTTTATTCAGCTTACTTTCCGGATTAACAACTTGTGTACTATTCGGGTTGTTTACACTTAGCTCTTACATGTCAGCATGGGTGGATTCCGGTGTTTTGTTTGTAAATAAGGACAATTATGATATCAGGATAGTACGCCACTATGTTGACTTAGGCGCTACAGGGGGCGGCACCGAACCGGGTGATTTTACTATTGTATTGAGCAGGCCTATCACTCCTTTATTAAGGTTAAAAACTGCTATAGATACCACCACGATCAATAAAGAAGATTGGGTAAAAATTCAGAATGGCGATAAAGATGCATCACGACAAGAAGCAGCAACAAGAGAAATACCAACATTGCAATAATTTAGCAATCCATTATTTCTATTAATAAGCAATGACAGATATTCTAAGCAACAATATTCAAAATGTCTTTTGGTTTTATGACGAAAACGAACCGAATATTGGTTTATACGTTTTATTTGAGTTTAGTGAAAGTTATCTTTTTTTTAACACAAGCTCATTTTATATTACCCCAAACAACGACATAACCCGGTTGTATAAATGGGAAAAACTTGACTACGATAAATTACATACGGTTGTTTCCATTACAAAATTAAGAGAAGATGAGTGTACCGCTTATTTTGCTGAACTATCCAATGGTGACATATTTTACATATCTCAACTAATTTACGGCTATGGCGATTGGACAATGCAATGTGAATTTGTTGATAAGAACGATTCCGAAAGATATGAATATGTATTTGAGCACATGAATGAAGACTGGATAGAGGATATTGAACCGCAGGTATCGATGCATCCACCTGCCCGAACCTGACATTTTAATTATGTTATTCAACTACAGGTTGGGTATCTTTGTGAATAATTAAATAATAACGCCATGTCTATCAGCACTAACGACGAACTAACAGGAATGCAAAAAGTAAGCGAAGCGGTTGCTTTAACTCTTAAAGCTATGCGTGAGCATTGCCGTGTGGGTATGTCGGCAAAGGAGCTGGACGACTTTGGTGGTGATATGTTGGCTAAGTTAGGCGCAGTATCTGCACCAAAGCTTACTTATGATTTCCCGGGACATACCTGTATCAGTGTAAACAACGAGGTGGCACATGGTATCCCGTCGGCTGATAAAATTTTTCGGGAAGGTGATTTGGTAAACATAGATGTATCTGCCGAACTGGATGGTTTTTGGGCCGACAATGGCGGATCATTTGTGTTGGGCGAAGACATTAACGGGCATACAGCTTTGGTTGATGCCTCTAAACAGATTTTACAAAAAGCTTTAAGTCAGATAAAAGGCGGTGTTAAAATTGCCGACATAGGTAAACTGATAGAAACACAGGCGGCTAAACATGGCTTTAAGGTGATCAAGAACCTGGCCGGTCATGGTGTTGGCCGTAGCCTGCACGAGGCACCGCACGAGATACTGAATTGCTACGATAAATTCAACAAAACCCGTTTCCGCAAAAATTCGGTTGTGGCTATTGAAACTTTTATCTCTACCCAATCAACCTACGCTAACGAAGGTGCCGATACCTGGGGATTGATCGGCAATAAAGGCGGTTACGTAGCGCAGCACGAGCATACCATTTTAGTAACCGATGGCGAGCCGGTAATACTCACTAAAAATAACGGTATCTGGGATTTTTAAGTTAGATTGATTAGTTGCTTTAAGAGTTTTACCGCAGAGTTCGCTGAGGAGGGGAACACAGAGTACGCTGAGAGAAACAATACTGTAAGTTTTGAAAGTTGTCAAATCTGTTCCCATCAGATGATCATTTTTTTACCGCAGAGATAACAGAGGTTTCGCGGAGTTAGAAAGAGAATAAATATGCGTAAAGCTTTGACAACTTTTAAAAAGTTGTCAAAGCTTTTATAATTCAAACAAGAAACTCATACCTACTATCCATTAAAAACTCCCCGTACTCCGCGAAAACCTCAGCGCACTCTGCGGTTAAATAAAAGCGAAAACAAAAAAACCCTTCCGCATTCGCGGAAAGGCCTCACATAATAAATATTAAAATCGAATAACTTAAGCCGGTTCTACTTGTAAGCTTTCGCCGGTTACTGTTTGTTTTATTTTGGTTTCCAGTTCTTCCATCAGTTCAGGGTTATCCAGTATCAGTTGTTTAACCGCATCACGACCCTGGCCTAAGCGGGTATCGCCATAGCTAAACCATGAACCTGCTTTTTTAATGATGTTGTACTCCACACCCAGGTCAATGATCTCGCCCGATTTTGAAATACCTTCACCAAACATGATATCAAATTCAGCAATACGGAACGGAGGCGCAACTTTGTTTTTTACGATCTTCACCTTAACACGGTTACCTGAAACTTCATCACTGTCTTTAATTTGTGATATACGGCGTACATCCAAACGTACCGACGCGTAAAATTTAAGGGCGTTACCACCGGTAGTGGTTTCGGGGTTACCGAACATTACACCAATTTTATCACGCAGCTGGTTGATGAAAATACAGCAACATCCTGTTTTACTGATGGTACCGGTTAACTTACGTAAAGCCTGTGACATTAAACGGGCTTGTAAACCCATTTTAGAATCGCCCATTTCACCTTCAATTTCGGCTTTAGGTACCAATGCGGCAACAGAGTCGATCACCAGGATATCGATAGCGCCCGAGCGGATCAGGTTATCGGCAATTTCAAGCGCCTGCTCACCGTTATCCGGTTGTGATATCAGCAGGTTCTCTACATCAACACCTAATTTTTTGGCATAAAATTTATCAAAAGCGTGCTCCGCGTCAATAAACGCAGCAATGCCACCTTTCTTTTGTGCTTCGGCAATAGCATGGATAGCCAGGGTTGTTTTACCCGACGATTCCGGGCCGTATATTTCAATAACACGGCCTTTAGGTAAACCGCCCACACCCAAAGCAATATCCAAACCGATAGAACCGGTAGGTATAACTTCAGTAGGTTCCACTACACTGTCGCCCAGTTTCATGATGGTTCCTTTTCCGTATGATTTTTCCAGCTTATCTAATGTAAGCTGTAATGCCTTCAATTTATCTGCGTTACTCATGGTATAAATATCTGTAACAAATATAAAAACTTATTTATCAATTACTAAAAAAATTAGTAATTATTTTTTTTAGTGGAAAAACTGTCATTCTGAACATAGTGAAGAATCGTCTTCGCTTTAAAGGTCGCAGAAAGATGCTTCGTACCTCAGCATGACAGTTGGTGAGGAATACGAGTCTGCAACTTTACTAAGTAAACATACCTAACTCCATATCATCAAGCAACCATCATTTATCAACACTGCGTTTGCTTAGCTCTTTGTGCAGGGTAGTTTGGGCTTTCTTCTTTTTCGCGTCTTTGGCTTTTTTAAGTTTTAGGGCTTCGGCTTTCAGCAGGGCGGTTTCGGTATTATTGCGTTCGTAGTAGCGGCAAAACCAGGTAAGCGCGCAAACATCGCACTTGGGCGATCTTGCCACGCATATATAACGGCCATGCAATATCAGCCAGTGATGGGCTACCCCCAGCAGATCTTGCGGCAGGTATTTTGTTAGTTCTTTTTCAACGGCGAGCGGCGTGGTGGCATTGGTGGTAAGCCCTATTCTGTTCGACACCCTGAAAACGTGGGTGTCCACCGCGATGGCCGGGGCATCATATATTACTGATGCAATTACGTTAGCGGTTTTTCGGCCGACGCCGGGCAGCTTTTGCAGCTCGTCTACCTCGGCGGGCACTACGCTGTTAAAATCATGCACGAGCATTTTACCCATACCGGCCAAGTGTTTGGCCTTGTTGTTAGGATAACTTACGCTGCGTATATAAGTAAATATTTCGTCGGGGTTTGATGCGGCCAGGCTTTCGGCATCCGGAAAACGCTCAAATAGCGCCGGGGTTACCTGGTTAATGCGCTTATCGGTACATTGGGCCGATAGGATTACGGCCACCAGCAACTGGTAGGGCGAATTATAATGAAGTTCGGTAACGGGGTTGGGCTGATTTTTAGAAAAGTATTCAACAAAATGCCGGTAGCGTTCTTTCTTTAGCATGCAGCAAAGATATAAGTAGATAGCGGTTAAGAGCGAAACCCACGCCTGATTTTATAGCAGGCCGCTTACTACAGTGCAAATAGTACATTGCCATGATCTGTAGAAACAGCTAATGGGTCATAGTTCGCGGGCATTCGTATCGGTATTTTCAATCTAATCTGATACCAAACTGATGTTACCAATTCCTGCGAACTATGATCCATCAACTAAAATACCTTATCATCAGCTTAGCGAAGACTCTTAGAGTAATCCAATATGTGATGAATGGTTTGCAGCTTTGGCTTCTTCTCCAGAAGAGCCATGTCAGTGCGGAGGGAATGATAAAATATCAGTTCGTCCGCATCCAGATTTTCTGTCGCGTTTTTCTCCTTCACTATCATATTATTAGTGACTGCAAATAAGTTTTTTGTAGAGGTTTCTCCCATAAGCGTTTTTTAATAAATTATACGAAACTATAACGCACCGGGTTTAGAATTATTTTATAGAAAGATGAAAATTTGATGAAATTTTTTGTTTGAGTATAATAACGGGTGGGGCAATTTAATTATAAGGTATTTTATTACCCTATATGACACATAAAAACGCCGTTATAAATTTACCAAACGGGCTTTATATGCATATAAACGCATTTTTAGGCAACTGATTGTGGTAATATTATAACGGCGTGTAATATATTTATTACGCTGCGCGAATCCTCTTTACATCAGCAAGATACCGCGCTTACGGCTCTTACATGAAATTAATTTTTCAGACTAAGCTCTTTGCTCTGCATCATTTTGCGCAGGTTGTTGAGTGCGTAACGCATACGGCCCAGCGCGGTGTTGATACTTACATCAGTAATATCGGCAATTTCCTTAAAGCTCATATCGCCAAAATGACGCATAATCAATACTTCTTTTTGCTCCGATGGCAATAGCTGAATAAGCGATTTAAGGTCTTTATGGGTTTGCTCGCGCACCATGCGGTCCTCCGTACTTTCATCATAGTTGCCCAGCACTTCAAAAATATCAAAGTCGTCGCCATTACTTACCATAGGCGCACGCTTTTCGCGGCGAAAATGGTCAATAACCAGGTTATGGGCAATACGTGTAACCCAGGGTAAAAACTTACCTTCTTCGTTGTATTTGCCGGCTTTAAGTGTATTGATAACTTTTATAAAGGTGTCCTGAAATATATCTTCGGCAAGGTATTCATCTTTAACCAGCAGGTATATGGACGTGTAAATTTTGGTTTGATAACGGCGTATAAGTTCTACCAGCCCCGCTTCATCACCCGAGATATAAAGATGGATTAGATCCTGATCACTTTGCAATTTAAAATCCATAGAATGACTTGTACTTAAATTAAGTTCGTTAAAATGTTAAGTAAAGTTTCTACTCTATAGGATTTTCTTTAGGGGTGAAGAAATTTGTTTATTTCAAATAAAACAAAAATTACAATAAAATGCAAATTTAATTGTTTGACTATATAACTGTAATTACGTTTAACGTAAAGATAAAGTTTTTTCGGATATAATTAAAAGCTATTTATCAGCCTGTATTTACAACTTTTTTACGCGTTTTAAAATCAAAAGGTTTTGCCCGTTTTGGCTGTAGCCTGTAACGTTGTTTTGGTACAAATTCACCAGCTTATCGTAATACAATATCACCACCGGCGATTGCTGCATTACCAAGTTATCCATACGCCTGTACAAAGCATAACGGGCCTCTTCATCTTTTACATTATAGGTTTGCTCAAACAGCGCGTCGAAGGCTTTATTATTGAACCCGGTATAATTGGGGCCGAAAGGTATTTTGTTTTTTGAGTAGAATAACGACAGATAATTTTCCCCATCGGGATAATCAGCCACCCACGAACCACGGAAAAAATTCACCCCGTTTTTGGCGATCAACTCGCGCAAACTGGCACCTTGTGTTACTTCTACCCGGGTTTTTATGTTCACGCGTTCCAGCTGGCCTTGTATGTATTCTATCAAATCGCGATAGGTAGTGGTGGTGTTCAGCACAATTTCGGGCAGGTTGCGGCCATTCGGAAAACCGGCTTCGGCCAGTAATCGCCGTGCTTTTTCAGGATCATAGCTATAGCCTTTCACCTGTGCTGCGTCAAAACCCGGCATCCCTTCGGGGATGAACCCCGCATAACCCGGCGTGCCAATGCTGTTGCGCAGGTATTTAACCATCTTCTTTTTATCGATAGCGTAATTAATAGCCTGCCGTATTTTCAGCACTTTCAGCGGCGAATGTTTTACGATGCCGAGATTGCTATCCACCAATATCCCAAGGTACTCGGTATTTAAATACGGTCTGATACTTATTGTAAACTTGCCCCGGTATTTTTTGGTGAGCTTGCCGCCCTTGGTAAGTATATCATCGCGGTAGCTGCCGTCGATACCGTTAAAGTAGTCGAGTTTCTTTTTAATAAACTCCATAAAGGCGGTTTGCTTATCGCTGATGAAGGTGGTTTTAACAGCATCCAGGTAAGGCAACGGCCTGCCCGTACTGTCTTTTTCCCAGTAATGTTCGTTCTTTAACAGCACCATTACCTCCTGCTCTTTCCAATATTTAAACTTGAACGGACCGGTACCTACCGGGTGGCTCCTGAAATCTTTTCCGTAATGATCAACTACCTCATGCGGCACTACCGAGCCATATTGGGCTGTAAGCAGGCTTAACAACGGCGGAAAGGGTTGTTTCAGCTGAATGCGGAAGGTAGTGTCGTCAACTGCTATAAATGCCTCCTTGCCCTTCACCTTGTCGCTAAATATCCACGAACCTGATGAAGCTACTTTAGGATCGATCAGCCTGCCGAAGCTGTACACAAAATCTGCCGCTACGCACCTGCGGCCTTTCCCTCCCTTAAACTGGGCATCATCATGAAAATACACATCGTTACGCAGGTGAAAGGTGTACTGCTTACCGTCAGCACTGATATCCCAGCTTTTGGCTATGCAGGGCACGGTCTTTAGGCCATCGTTAATTTGCACCAATCCGTTATACAACTGGTTATCCATTGATAGCGCGTTCTTATTACGGGCAAAGGCTGGGTCGAGCGAGGTAAGGCCTTCTTCGAGGTTCAGGCTGAACACGGTTTTACCATCTGTTGAGCTCCCCTGATGGCATGAAGTAAATGCTATTGCATTAATAGTTAAATATAAAAAGCACAGCAGCCACTTGTTCATTAGCTAAATATAGTTAAGCATTTTTGAAGATAATGTCATTTTGTGGTGGATGAGCATTAGTTAGCAGAAGATTTAACCGCAGAGGCAACGGAGTTTTGCGCGGAGTACGCAGAGATTTTAATGAGAAGTGATGAAGTTTGAGGTTTGAGATAAAAACAACAGTCGCTACGGCTACAGCCGAGTGACGACTATTACGCGGCCTCCGGCCGCTGTGCATCATGTTTTTGTAAGCTGAAAGCTTACCCCATGCGTAAGTCACGAGCTACGTTATGCTAAACTCGCGACAGCAGGAATTGTTGTTCGCTATACGAAGTTAAAACGCGACGTGATTGCTTCATTCTTCGCAATGACAAAAGGATTAAACCCCGAACCACGAACCTCCCCCTCACAACTTACAACACACAACCTACAACCCACCTAAGAGAACCTTTCTTTCAAAAATTTACCGGTGTACGATTTCTTTTCTTTGATCAGGTCTTCGGGCAGGCCTTCAAATACTACGTTACCGCCTTTGTCGCCACCTTCGGGGCCGATGTCTATTACCCAGTCGGCACATTTAATTACGTCCATATTGTGTTCGATAACAATAATGGTATTGCCATGCTCTAACAATGCGTCGAACGATTTCAGCAGCTTTTTAATATCGGCAAAGTGCAGGCCGGTGGTTGGCTCGTCAAATATGAACAGTGTTTTGTGGGTGTTATTCCCTTTCACCAGGAAGGATGCCAGCTTGATCCGCTGTGCCTCACCGCCTGATAGCGTGTTCGAGGACTGCCCCAACTGAACATAACCCAAGCCTACATCAACCAATGGTTTTATTTTAGCGAGAATCTTTGGTTCTTTAGCGAAGAATTCCAGCGCCTCATCAATGGTAAGGTTCAGTATTTCAGATACGTTTTTTTCATTGTACACCACATCCAGAATGTGCTGTTTGAAACGTTTGCCGCCGCAGGTTTCGCAGGTTAAAAAGATATCGGCCATAAACTGCATCTCTATCTTTACCTCGCCCTCGCCCTGGCAAACATCACAACGACCACCCTCTACGTTGAACGAAAACGCTGATGGCTTTAAACCTGAAGCTTTAGCGGCAGGCTGCGCCGCAAACAGGTTACGGATCTCGTCCCAAGCCTTTACGTAGGTTACCGGGTTTGAGCGCGACGAACGCCCTATCGGGTTTTGATCAACCAGTTCTACCTGTTCAATCTTGTTAAAATCGCCATCAATACTATCGTACAATCCTGTTTGCTCGCCGTTATAGTTGCCCAGTGTTTTTTGCAGGGCAGGCGCCAGTATGCGTTTCACCAAACTGGTTTTACCCGAACCCGATACCCCTGTAACCACGGTAAGCACCCCTAACGGAAACTTAGCGGTAACATGGCGCAGGTTATTTTCGCGGGCACCTTTTATTTCAATAAAGTCGTTCCATTTGCGGCGGGTGGCAGGTATGGCAATTTCTTGCCTGCCGCTCAAATAAGCGCCGGTTAGACTTTTTTCGTCCTTTATAATTTCATTATAAGTACCCGAAAACACCAGCTGACCGCCATGCGTACCAGCTTCGGGACCGATGTCAATAATATGGTCGGCGGCTTTCATTACTTCTTCTTCGTGCTCTACCACCAATACGGTATTGCCCACGTCGCGCAATGATTTCAATACACTGATCAATCGTTGCGTATCGCGCGGGTGCAAGCCAATACTCGGTTCATCCAGCACATAAACAGACCCCACCAAACTACTGCCCAATGAAGTAGCCAGGTTGATACGCTGCGATTCACCGCCCGACAAAGTGTTCGACAAGCGATTAAGCGTTAAATAGCTCAAGCCTACATCGTTCAAAAAGTTGAGGCGATTGGTGATTTCCATCAGCAGGCGTTTGCCTATCTTGGCATCGTTCTCTGATAATTGCAGTCCGTTAAAAAACTCGAAGGCTTTATCTAAAGGCATCAGCACCACATCGGTAATTGATTTGCCGTTTATTTTTACGTACGATGCATCCTGCCTTAAGCGGCTTCCCTTACATTCGGGGCAGGTAGTTTTTCCGCGGTAGCGGGATAGCAGCACCCTGTATTGTATCTTATAGGTTTGCTCCTCCATTTCCTTAAAAAAGGCATCCAACCCACGGAAATATTTGTTACCCGTCCACAGCAAACGTTGCTGCTTTTCGGTCAGCTGATTGTACTGGCGGTGTATCGGAAAGTCAAATTGCAGCGCGCTTTTCACCAGTGCATCGTTCCACTCGCGCATCTTTTCGCCGCGCCATGGGGCAATAGCGCCCTCATATATGGTTTTGCTTTTATCGGGGATTACCAAATCTTCATCAATACCAATTACCTTACCGTAACCTTCGCATTTTTTGCAGGCACCGTAAGGGTTGTTGAAGCTGAAAAAGTTGGGCGTAGGTTCTTCAAAACGGATACCGTCCAACTCAAAGCGGTCGCAAAAGAAACGTTCGGTTTCTTCAGTAGCTTCGGGCTCCTGGTAGCGCACAAAACTATCCCCCTTACCTTCAAAAAAGGCGGTTTGGATACTATCGCCCAAGCGACTTACCGTTTCGTCTTCTTCGTTTTTAGTAACACGGTCAATAACTATGCGTACCTGTGTTTTATTCTGAATGGTTTTCTTATTGTTCTTGCCGGATGAACCTTCGCCATCGTCAATTACCCATGAGGCATCAGAGGTAATGGTTTCATCTTCCAGCAAGGCTTCAATACGGGCCAGCTTGCCGTTGTATTCCACACGTACAAAACCCTTTTGCAATAGTACCGCCAGCTCTTCTTTCAGGCTGCGGTTATTATGCGGATGCAGCGGGCAAAGTATGGTTACCTGCGTATCGTTGGGCAGCGTCATGATGAAATTGATCACATCGGTAACATTGTCCTTTTTCACCAGGCCACCCGATACCGGCGATATGGTTTTGCCGATGCGCGAAAAAAGCAGTTTCAGGTAATCGTATATCTCGGTTGACGTACCCACGGTTGAGCGCGGGTTAGAGGTGATCACCTTTTGCTCAATAGCTATGGCCGGGGCTATTCCTTTAATATAATCAACATCGGGTTTGTTCATACGGCCCAAAAACTGGCGCGCGTATGATGAAAGGCTCTCCACATAACGGCGTTGGCCTTCGGCATACAGGGTATCGAAAGCCAATGACGACTTGCCCGAACCCGACATACCGGTTACCACTACCAGTTTGTTTTTAGGAATGGCTACATCAATATTTTTAAGATTGTGTACCCTTGCCCCTTTTATTATAATATGTTTTTGCGCGTCTTTTTCAGCTTCGTTGATCATTGGTATCCTTTGGTATTTCCACGGCAACTTGTTTACAAGCCATGGTTAAATTGCTATCGCCTGCGGCCATTAACCACCGGCTCAATAAGAAAGTGCAAAAATCCTAAAATGTTTAGCAAAATGCAAGTAATGCGCCGATTTAGTTTTAAGTATGACGGAGGCGTGAAAAGCGTAGCGGAATAACCCTACTTATCTTGCAAAAAGCACATCTCAATAAACATACATACTGTTATTGAGCGAACTAAGATGGCAGCTATCTTAAATTATGCTACCTGGGGTTGCTCCGGTTCCGCGTTTTTTCGGTATGCGATGATGAGCATGATAGCGCCTGCGGTTACACACATATCGGCCACGTTGAATATACCGGTACGGATGCCCAGTATCCCCATATTCATAAAGTCGGTAACATGCCTGTCGTACAGCAGCCTGTCGATAATATTACCCAGGCCGCCCGAAATAACCAGCGACAAAGCGATCAGTTTCAGGCTATCGAGCTTTTTAATGTTGTAAAAGGTATAACCTATCATTACCAGCATAAACAGCAGCGGCAATATGCTCAGCAATATAAAGCTGTAAGGCTGCGGCAGGTTATCGCCCAGGCTAAGCGCGGCACCGGTATTTTCTACATACTCCAGCCTGAAAAAATTGTTGAGGTATGATTTCGGCGCTTCAAATTGCAGGTGCTCTTTCGCCAGGTTTTTGGTTACCCTATCGCAACTGATAAATGCGAAGGCGGTTAGTACAAATACGGCTATCTTAATGCTTTTCTTCATGATTATCTTAACCTATCGGCCGAGCGCACCAGTTTTTCGTCGCGCTGTATTGATTTTAACGCGAAAATAACCAATATAATACTTACCGAACTCAGGAATAAACCGATACCCATATTGCTGGTATTGATTTCCAAAGCACCTTCAGATACTCCCTTTACCGTTTGCGCCATCCAAAAGCTGTAGCCTATTATAACCAATATAGCGCTGTAGCATAAAGCTATTTGCTGCTTGCGCTTTTTATAAAAGAAAATGATAATCGTTGGCAATATGGCCACCACGGCGGTTAATATTTTAATGGCGATAAACTCGATGCTGTATACCTTGCCTTCGGCCATTTCCTGGTAAACACCTTGTACGTTGATGCTTGATATTACCCCGTTAAGGTTTACATTATGCACCAGCGGAAAAAGGTACAGGGCGAATAACACCAAGGTGGCTAAAAAAAGATAAATAGATTGTATGCGTTGTATCATGTTGTTTTAAATATTTATATCGCCCGGCAGCTTTATCAGGTGGTTATTTCACCATTGGTTGCCCTGCGTTTACGGGCAAAGATAAGTGAATGCCTTTGAAATAAATAAGCCGCGTGTCAGGATTTTTTATAGCCGTGCCACAAGCCATAAACATAGGCCGCGGTTTATTAACTTTGCGCCGTGGTAAACGCAAAACGTTATTTTATTGAACTGGCTTATGATGGTACGCATTACCATGGCTGGCAGGTACAGCCCAACGCTGTAACCGTGCAGGAACTGGTGAACAAAGCCCTCAGCACGCTGCTGCGTTGCCCCATAGAAACAATTGGCTGCGGCCGCACCGATACAGGTGTACACGCAACGCAGTTTTATCTGCATGTTACCCCCCAGCCCCCTGAAGGGGGGGCAAATGCTTTTGAAAGCTCCCCCTTCAGGGGGCTGGGGGGGCTTAATGCTTTGCTTCCGCATGATATCGCTATAAAAAATATTATTGAGGTGGCCGATGACGCGCACGCGCGTTTTGATGCTACCTTGCGCTCTTATGAGTACCATATTCATTTTAATAAAGATCCGTTTAAGCATGGTTATTCGTGGTTGCTGCGCGATGTGCCCGACCTGGATTTGATGAACCGTGCCGCCGCTATTATTATGGAGTATACTGATTTTAGCTGCTTCAGCAAATCAAATACCCAAACCATGACCAATAATTGCAAAATAAGTGGCGCCGAATGGGTAATGAAAGATGATGGCAGCATTGTTTTCCATATTTCGGCCGACAGGTTTTTACGCAATATGGTACGGGCTATTGTGGGCACATTAATAATGGTAGGCAAAGGCGACATACCGCCCGAAGCCGTACGCGATATAATTGAAAGCAAAAACCGCAGCAAAGCAGGCACATCGGTACCGGCCTGCGGTTTATATTTAACAGAGGTAAGGTATTCTTATATTTAGTAGCAAGTAGTTAGTATCAAGTATCAAGACGATCTTTATGCGGTGCATAATGGCAAAAGATTCAGATTAAAAGTACTTTATACCAACTACTTTATACCTCAAAAATACTTGATACTTGATACTCACTACTTGATACTTGATTAACATGGCAGAAGTAACCGGAAAAGCGCTTGATTGGAAATTGCTGGGCAGGGTAATGCATTACGTAAAGCCTTATAATAAAACCTTTATTATAGGTATGCTGCTTACCGTTTTTTTGGCGGTGATTGTGTTGGTGCAACCTATCTTGATTGAAAAAACGCTGGATAACCACATCATGACCGGCGATTACGACGGCCTGGTTTTTATGGTGATGCTGATGATTGGCCAGTTACTGGTGCAAACAGTAGCGCAATATTACCAAACCTATTTAACCAACGCGCTGGGGCAATCTGTTATCCGCGACTTGCGGATTGATGTGTTTAATCACATTACCGATCTGCGTTTGAAATATTTCGACCGGACACCTATCGGGATGCTTATTACCCGTACCGTATCTGACCTGGAAACCATTGCCGATATCTTTGCCGAAGGTTTAATTTCCATTATGGGCGATATGCTGGTTTTGGTAGCCATCATCGCCTATATGCTGCACGAGGACTGGAAACTGGCCTTGATCACCCTTATACCGATGCCTTTTTTACTGGCAGCTACCTTTGTATTTAAAGAGGCTATTAAATCGGCCTTTCAGGAGGTGCGTACACAGGTAGCACAATTGAACACCTTTTTACAGGAACACATTTCGGGCATCAGCATTATACAATACTTCGCCCGTGAAGACCAGGAGTTCCGCAAGTTTCGTAATGTAAACCAAAAACATCGCGACGCGCACATCCGCTCAAACTGGTCGTACTCTATATTTTTTCCGGTAGTGGAGATCCTGTTCGCCGTTTGTATAGGTCTGCTGGTATGGTATGGCTGCAAACGTATCCTTACGGATGAAGAGCTCAGTGCTTTCTCGGCCAATCCGAAAGGGGTAACCGCGGGTACTATCATCGCTTTTATTACCCTGCTCAACTTGCTGTTTCGCCCGATAAGGCAACTGGCCGATAAATTCAACACACTGCAAATGGGCATGGTGGGTGCCGACAGGATCTTCAAGGTATTAGACACCAACGAAATTGCCGAAAATAATGGTGAACTAAAACCCGCCACATTAGAGGGCGATATTTTATTCGAGAATGTTTGGTTTGCTTATAATGATGAGAACTGGGTATTGAAGGACATCAGCTTCCACGTAAAGCCGGGCGAAACGCTGGCCCTGGTTGGCGCTACCGGCGCGGGCAAATCATCTACCATTAATATCCTCAACCGTTTTTACGAGATCAGCAAGGGCAGCGTAAAGGTCGACGGGCACAACATCAAGGATTACGAGGTAAGTTACCTGCGATCGAAAATCGCTACGGTTATACAGGATGTATTTTTGTTTAGCGATACCATTGCCAACAACATCAGCCTCAATAACAACAGCATTACCCGCGAGCAGATCATCGCGGCAGCAAAAGATGTAGGCGCGCACGATTTTATTGAACGCCTGCCCGGAGGCTATGATTATAACGTAATGGAACGCGGAGCTACCTTATCTGCCGGCCAGGCGCAGCTGATCTCTTTCATCCGCGCGCTGGTTTATAATCCGGCCATATTGGTACTGGACGAAGCCACCTCATCAGTTGATACCGAAACCGAAATACTGATACAGAACGCTATAGATAAGCTGATGCAGGGTCGCACGGCGGTTGTGATTGCCCACCGCCTCTCTACCATACAAGGCGCCGACCGTATCATCGTGCTCGACCACGGCGAAATAAAAGAATCGGGCACCCACCAGGAACTATTGAAGATTGAGAACGGTTATTATCGTAAACTGTACGATCTGCAATTGAACTCAACGGGGATAGCGAGGTAAAGAGAGCCAAGAATTAAGAGTCAAGAATCAGGGCATTTGCAGCCTTTATAATTAAAAATGATCTTTTTATAGAAATTTAAATAACTTGATCGCTCAAACATTATAAACTACTGCATGACTACTGTTAAACCCGCCCGCAATTATGGTTTGGATATACTACGTGTAATTGCCTGCTATATGGTGATACAGGTGCACTCAGGCGAATTTTATTACATAGGCCCGGAGGCTGCCGTTTTAAATACTGCCGATGCGGTTTGGGTGGGCTGGTTAAATTCGTTATGCCGTATTTGTGTGCCGCTGTTTGTAATGATCTCGGGCTTCTTCCTGTTCCCGGTAAATGATGTGAATACCTTTTTTAAAAAGCGCTTTAGCCGGGTAGCCATACCCTTTGCTATATGGTGTGTGCAGTATGCTTTCTATCAATATTTTATGGGGACGGCGGATCTAAATACCGCCTTCACCAATATCCTGAAAATACCCGTAAACTATGGTGTAGAGATAGGGCACCTGTGGTTTGTGTACATGCTGCTGGGTTTATACCTGTTTGCGCCCATACTATCGCCATGGATACAAAGCGCGAGTAAAAAGAATATGGAGTTTTACCTCGTGCTTTGGGCAATAGCTTTCAGTTTACCTTATATCCATTTAATATTCCCCGAAATTTGGGGCGAAGCCTTTTGGAACCATACGCCAATGCTATATTATTTCTCAGGCTTTTTAGGCTATATAGTATTAGCCGTATATATTAAACGCTTCCATAGCGAGGCAAAGGCCTGGAACTATACACTCGGCATCGCGTTGCTGCTGGTGGGTTACGCTATTACGGTTTACGGTTTTTTACACCGCCTGCCTACCGAAAAGTTTGTAATGACGGTTGAACTTACCTGGGGTTTTGAAACAATTAACGTAGCCATGATGAGCGCCGGGGCGTTCCTGCTGATCAAAAATGTAAAACTAAGCAATCCAACTTCCGCATTTGACAAACTGGTGCTTGATGTATCTGCCAAAAGTTATGGTGTTTACCTTGCCCATATTATGGTGCTTAACTTTTACCATTCCCTGCTGGACGCACATTTTGATAGCGCCGCCATTAAAGTACCGCTTGTGGCTGTGTGTACCTTCATTACCACTTACGTGATCATTAAAATATTATCATACCTGCCAAAAAGCAAGTGGCTGGTTGGCTAATCATCTGTAAATAAAAAGCTTATCCCTATGAGAAAATTATGGTTGCTGGCTGTTGCCGCTTTAATCATCAGCGCTTTTACCCCGAAAAAAGAGATCAGTTGGGTAGCCATCGGCGACTCTATTACTTACCTGAACGATCATTTGAACGAAACGGGCAACCGTGTAACCAAAGGTTATATGACCCGCGTTACCGAGCAGCTCCCCAATATTCACTTTACCAACCAGGGCCATAACGGGTGGACAAGCATAGGCATTGCCAACGAAATTGAAAAGCTGGGCATTACCAAAGCCGATGTTTATACCATATTTTTAGGAACTAACGATTGGTGGTCGGGCCAAAAAGTGGGCACCATTAAAGATTATACCGACAATACCGGCACGGGCACCACCAGTGGCGCGTTCAGGGTGATCGTCGACAAACTGCGCGGCTTGAACCCAGATGCTAAGATCATCCTGATTACCCCGATGCAGCGTACCGATTTTGTGTACATCGCCGATAAAAATAACAACGCCTGGGGCTCATACAAAGAAAAGAACGGACAAACACTGGCGCAGTTTGTGGCGGCAATTAACACCATTGGCAAACACGAACATTTTAAAGTGATTGACCTGTACAATAAAAGCGGCATGACGGTGAACAAGCTCGTAAAATACAAATACCTCAAAGACCCGCAAACCAACCAGTACCGCAACTATACCTACCCCGATTATACCAATATCCCCTTCAACCCGCAAACTGACGAATACCCTTACCCGTTAGATGCCGTGGCTTTTACTTATGACGGTCTGCATCCGTCAGACAGTGGCTATCAGGTTATTGCCGATATGCTGGTGAAAGTGATGAAGGGGCTGTAGCTCTCTTTTCCGTCAGCAAACTGCTTCGGGCGAAAGCGGGCAGAACGTTGGTGGCCACGAGCGCAAAGGCGGGCATAGCGAACTTGTTGCATGAGGATGGGGATGCGTGACGGGGCAAAAGTTCCAGCCCAAAGTTCTGTTCGATTTGCAGGGCAATGGCCTTGTGCGGCAAAGAAGCCTTTTGCTGGACAAGCATTTTGTTACTTTTGTGCTCAAAAGTAATGGGGCTCTGCGCCCAAGAGCAGACCGATGTTGATAGCAGCACAAGCAGAAGAACGAGACGTGATTGCTTCGTGCCTCGCAATGACAATGGTCTATGAACAATTGATTATGAATAGATAGCCCCACACTATCCAATCTTAAATCCCCGGATTTCATACTTATCATAACAGACAAAAAACGTATTATCTGCTGTGGGTAGATTTTTAAGGTTTCACAACTCTTAAGTTTATAATCCTCAATACAATAATCGCTTCAACAATATTCCTGTAAATCATTACTTTTGGGTAACAACTGTCACATAATGTTTTTCGAACAAGGCTATTACTATTACATCATTATAGGTTTACAGGCAATTTGCGCTTTTCATTCATACAAGCGGGGTACACAAAGCAAATGGATCTGGATCATTGTATTTTTACCTGTTGTGGGCTGCCTGGTATATATTTTCAACGAAATGCTGCCATCGCGCCGTATGAGTGCGCCAAAGGTGAACGTGGGCGAAATACTGAACCCCGGCAGTAAGATCAAAAAACTGGAAGACAACCTTAAGTTTACTGACACCTTCGCCAATAAGATACAATTGGCCGATGCCTATTTAGCTGCAAAACAAAATGAAAAAGCCATCGCCATTTACGAGGGCAGCCTTACCGGAGCCTTTGCTGATAACGAACATGTGTTGAGCCAGCTGATGGTGGCTTACAGCGAGCAGGAGCGTTACCCCGAGGTGATACAATTGGCGGCTAAAATTCGTGGCTCATCAAAATTTCCGCAATCGCGCGCGCATATCCTTTACGCCATAGCATTGGAGCATACCGGCGACGTTGCCACTGCCGAAAAGGAATTCAGGGCGATGAAAGGCCGTTACAGCAATTTTGAACAGCGGTACCAATACGGCCTCTTCCTGATACGTAACGAGCGCGAAGAAGATGCCGCCGATGTATTCATAGAAATACTTAACGAAGTGCCCCACCTTAGCGCTGTTGAAAAGAAAAGCGGCCGTGTTTGGTTCAACAAGGTTAAAGAGGAGTTGAAGCGGATTACTGCGTAATTAATTTCCAATTTCCAGAGTTGCTCTACATGGCCTCAATATACTTCTTCCCGTCAGCAAACAGCTTCGGGCGAAAGCGGGCATAACTGTGGTGGCCTGGAGCGCAAAGGCGGGCATTTGAACTTGTTGCATGTGGGTGGGAGTGAGCGGCGAAGCATGGGGCAAAAGTTCCAGCCCTAAGTTCTGCCTGATTTGCAGGGCATAGGCCTTGTGCGGAAAAGAAGCCTTCTGCTGGACAAGGGTTTTGTTACTTTTGCCCTCAAAAGTAATGGGGCACTGCGCCCAAGAGCAGACTAACGTTAATTACTGCACAAGCTTAACATAGCACCCTACGTTATTGCTTCGTACCTCGCAATTGAACAATAAAAAAGCCGCCCCATTACAGAGCGGCCCTTGCACCAATTACCTGCTGCTATGCTTATTGATTTACCCTGAATTTTTCGGTAGCGCCGATGGTGGTGCGGTTACAGGTCATGGCTTGTGAGCCGTTTTCACCTGATAGGTATCTGCCATTGTTGCCACGCAGGGAGATGGTGCCATCGCCATTGTTTACCCAGTCGAACTGTTCCCACGGCCCAATAGCGGTACGGTTACAATTGATAGCTTGCGTGCCATTCTCGCTGCTTACATACTTGCCCGAGTTAAGCAGGGCCACCTTACCGCTGCCCGCGTTCACTACGGTAAACTGTTCCCAACCGCCAACTGCGGGGCGGTTACAATTCATGGCCTGCGTACCATTCTCGCTACTCACATACTGGTTATTGCTGCCTTTAAGGGTAACCACCTGCCCAATTGGTACCGTACCACCACCGCCAACTACGGGTTGGGTAGGGCGGGTAGCTGTTAAGGCGATCTGCCCTTTCAGCATCCGGCCACCATCGCCGGTGAGGCGCAGGTAGTAATCAGCAGAGCAGGCGGTGCCATCCTCGTCGAGCGTAACAAAATTTGTTCCGGCGGGTTTAAAGGCGGCGCTTTCAGCGGTCTTGGCAATTTGGTTGCCCTCATTGTACTCATCGTACATGGAGATGTAAATAGACTGCGCGCCTACCCTAACGGCATTATAAAACATGCGCCACATCAGGTCGCCGTGTACGCGCTGGTGTTCCTGCAAATCGCCGGGTAATACGCATGGCTGGTAATCTATACCGTTGGCATTGCAATCGGCCTGGTCGCTCACCATGTGGTTGTTATAAATATTATCGGCATCGCCTACGTTACCTACCGCGCCAATTAACCATGGCGATAGCATATTAAAGGCATGATAAACACCGATAAAGCCCGGCCGTGAACCATCAACACCGGTACGCCATTCGCGCGGCACACCACCGATAACGTAACATCCCTGCGCCTTAAACCAGTTCACCACATCTAAACATTGCGCGGCGGTAAATGGCCGGCCCGGGTCATTAAACCCGAAACCCCATATACACACTACCGGTTTGCCGTTTTGTTTGGCATAGGCCGATGATGAGGTGTAGGCCGACATCTTATTGGTCCAGTCGGTTTTAATTTCTGATTGCATGTTGGTCCACCCGGTAACATCGTACATAATATAAAACTTGCGGCCATAGGTTTCAGCCGCTGTTTTTACCTTGGCCGTCACCACGTCGCGGATGGGACCTTCGCCGCCTGTGGGATTAAAGCGTTGCAGCGCCGCGCAGTCGATGTTGTTTTGCTGCATCCACAAAAAGTGCGTATTAACGGTTTGGTCGTTATAGTTGGAGAATAAGCGCGCTTGCTGCCCGTTGCCCAAATTAGGCAGCGAAGTAGCGTAGGTAGTGCTGTACTCGCGCACATCCGGCCACGATTTTATGCGGATACTGCTTGTAGTAGGTGTTTGATTGTTAGGGTCGGCCCAGTGCCACCATATATTAATGGGCGATCCATCGCCAATGGCCGCAAACCAGCCCTGGTAACCTACCACAATTTTGCCTACCACATCGCCCACAGGCGAAGCGTTGGCACGTTTAACCTGGCTGCCCGGCGATTGAAGTTCGGGCTGGCGGATGTCTTTCTTTGAACAGGCCATCACCAAAAGGCACAGACCAGCCACAAGTAAAAAAATGATTTTTTTCATAATTCGGTTTTAAGATGTAATTGATTGGTTGTTTAAAATGAGCCGCAAAGCAGCATCATTACCGCTATGGCGGCATTACAGTAGTGTTTTTCATAAAGCAGGTAATAGTTAAGCCGGCATTAAAGGCAACCGGCCAAATAATTGGTACGGCAGCAAATAAAACTTCGTCCGCTTAAAAAAAACATAACAAAACATTAATACCATGGTGTATCAGGTATTTTTAATTAATTATTTAACCTATGATTAGTGTTTGGACGTAGTAATAAGTGGGGGGATGTGCGATTCCCTCCCTTGGGAGGGTGTAGGGAGGGGTTTCATCGCTGTTTTTTAATAAAAAAATGTATAAACCCTTCCCTGCTACCGCAATTCCCAACGCACCCCTCCCCAAGGAGGGAATTAAGCCTTTGTTACTAACACTTACATTTCAGCCTGTGGTCAGAGTTTCCCCGTGCATTTTTTGGAAGAAACAAGAAGTGGGGATGCGCGATTCCCTCCCCTGGGAGGGTGTAGGGAGGGGTTTCCACTTCTATTTTTTTAATAAGAGAACGTATAAACCCCTCCCTGCCACCGCTATTCCCAACGCACCCCTCCCCAAGGAGGGAATTAAGAAATCTTCCGAACACCTGCGGTGCTATCTCCGCACCACCATTTGGCAACAGATCTTTTAGCACTATAAATCACCACTATAAAAATTTAGACCAAGGTTATCATAACTTAATCTATCTTTGGGCTCAAAAAATTTACAACCATATTTTATGGCAAAGGCATCTGAAATTAAAGTAGGTAACATATTACGTTACAACGGCGAATTGGTAACGGTTACCGAAGTTTTACATCGTACACCAGGTAAGGGCGGAGCATTCTATTTAGATAAGTTTCGTAATATTAAAACAGGCAAAATTGTGGAAGCCCGTTTGGCTACCGACGAGCAGGTAGAAATCTGCCGTGTAGAAACCAACGACTTTCAATATTTATATGAAGAAGGCGATTACATGGTGATCATGGATAACACTACTTACGATCAGCATAACATTCCGAAAGCGTTGTTCGGTCCGGCGGTTAAATTCCTTAAAGAGGGCATGAACGTTATCGTATCTTTCGAGAGCGAAGAGCCTATTATGGCAACCGCGCCAAACCACGTTGAGCTTGAAATTACCTATACCGAGCCTGCCGTTAAAGGCGATACCTCATCGGGCGCGCTCAAAAACGCAACAACCGAAAACGGTGTAGAAATAAAAGTTCCTCTTTTTGTAAACCAGGGTGATAAAATTAAAGTGGATACCCGCACAGGTGAATACGTGGAGCGTGTGAAATAAAAAGCATTTTTCTTAATAAATACAGAAAGCCTCAAATTAAATGTTTGGGGCTTTTACATTACTTTATATGCCTACAGACGACTTTATTCAAAAAATGCAGCTTTATTACCCTTTGAGCGATAGCTGTAAGCAGGACGTAATCAAACTGTTGTACAAAAAAAGCATAGCTAAAGGCGAATTACTGCTGAATGCGGGGGAAGTGCCCAAGTATTTTTATTTTGTAAATAAAGGGCTGTTTTCTTATTACTATGTTGCGCAAAATGGCGATATCATTATAAAGAAATTTTTTGCCGAGCATACATTTATTGCCTCCATGTCGGCATTGATAGAGCAAAAACCGGGTTTGTTTGCTATTGCTGCTTTAGAGGATAGCGAGGTGTTGCAGTTTTCGGCAAGTAAATTCAGGGCATTGATGCAGGTGCACCATGATTTGGCCATGTACCACATCAGCTATATCGAAAAAAACTGGATAGTGGCCAAAGAGAATCTGGAGATCAGTTTAAAATACGAACCCGCTAAAAACCGTTACCTAAAGTTTAAAGAAGAGTATCAGCCTGTTTTGCATCGCTTAAAGCAACATCATATCGCCTCTTTTTTGGGGATAACACCAACGCAGTTAAGCCGCATCCGTAAAGATTTAAATCTTTAAAACATCAACATATGTAAAGGCTTTAAAAGATTAATTGTGCCAGCTTTGTGCCGTTAAAATAATAGTGACTTTATGATGGAGAAAGGCCCTAAAACAGCGGGAGTTTTATTGGTATTGCTGGGTGCAATAAGTTACGGCATATTGGCCACTATTGTAAAATATGCCAATGGCACGGGTGTGCATACCAGTGTACTCACCTTTATGCAGTTTTTATTTGGCGTTATTTTTTTGGTTATCTATTCGCGCGTTAAAACCCATCAGGATAAATCTGACCGCAAAATACCGCGAGGTTCTAAGATCAGGCTATTGCTGTTTGGTACTTCGCTCGGTTTAACAAGCACTTTGTATTATTTATCCATACAGTTTATACCTGTTTCAATGGGCATAATACTCCTGATGCAATCTATTTGGATGAGCATTGTGCTGGAAATTATTTTGCAGAAAGGTAAATTTCAAATTATAAAAATATTGGGGGCACTGTTAGTTATAGGGGGAACAGTATTGGCAACCAATATACTGTTTCAAACTACGATACTAAGCTGGAAGGGGTTGGCGCTTGGCCTTGGCGCGGGTTTGTGTTATACCATTTCGCTTTACTCATCAAGCAACGTTGAAACCCATTTACCCAATTACCAACGTAGCAAATACCTTGTTTTGGGTGGATTAATAGCCATAGTTTTGTTTTGGAACATGGCTATCATTACTCATTTTAACGATGCCTCTATTTTGATCTGGGGATTAACATTGGCCATTTTCGGCACCATTTTGCCGCCGTTACTTTTTACCAAAGGCATCCCCTTAACAGGTATAGGCATCGGCTCTATTATTGCAGCTATAGAAATTCCGGTTTCTATTATATCAGCAAGTGTAGTACTTAACGAACATGTTTCAACTTACCAATGGCTTGGCGTAGTCATAATTATCCTATCTGTTATACTTGTAAACAAGGGTAGCTTTTCGAGGCAATTACAATAAAAGCATCCCCTAAAACTCAAAAGACGATTTCCTGCTATTCTCTGCCGCGAGGTCTTTAATTACTTCGCGGCCGCTTTTCCACCGTTTTAGGCGGTTGGCTTGCTGAATGCCCGGTCTGTCTTTAATTTCATAGCCAGGCTGGTAATAATCGGGCATGGTATCTTTCATAGCGTTATGAATATCGTGCGTGCTTCCGGTTAGTATGAGTTGGGGATGGAGTTTTACCAGATCGGCCAGGGCATCGGCCATGCTGGCTGCATAGTAAGGGCAGTCCCAATCGTGCCGGTAAGGGTTATCGCCTTTAATATTTACCTTTTGCAGCGGGTGCGAAAGGTCTTCCACTATCTCCACTATCGCGTCACCAAAAACGTTCGAATATTCTGTAATAAAATGATTCCACCAGCGCGGGTGCTGCGGCAGTTCTTTTAACAAGGTATCGCAAACCATAACACGTTGCGGGAAGTCGGGGTTGGCAGGATCCATAATCACCAAAGAAGCCCCGAAATGCCCCTCCTGCTGCGAATGCCTGCTATATATCACAAAAAATTGCGGCCGGGTTTCACCTGCCTCATGCATCGTGGCGGTAAGTTCCTTTACATCTTGTAAGCGGTCTTCTAAAAAGCCACGTTTAAAAAATACGTGCAGGTTGCCTTCTGATTTTGCCGTGCAGCGTTTGCTGTTCTCATCAAAAACATTCCCGTTGGCCGGGCGACTGGTAAAGTGGTTGCCGCTATTGTAACGGATCTCTGATTCTTCAGGATAGGTGCTGATATCCGCGATATCGCCCGCTTCGGTTTGTTTGTTGGGGTGCACCGAGCGAAATGGGATATGCATTTGCTCGCTATCCATACGGCGGGCCAGGTTATAGATGCGTTGCTCGGTACGGGCCAATAACGGGTCGCCGGTTGTGGGATCAAAATATACATTGCGGGCGCGCCTGCCCAGGTGAGAAGCGATGGAACGGTTCTGTAATAATTTTTGAATGGGGTGCTGCGTATTAAGAAAAAAATCGCGCAGCGCGTCATTGGCTAAATATTTTTCCAGCGGCTGATCAAATTGCAGCAACGTTTCATCCTCGTGATTGTGGACCCACACGCGCAAAAAATTGTACACTTCCTGCTCAAAACGAGTGTTATTCGCTTCGGCAATCTCCATAGTGCATGCGCGTTGTTCCATATAAATTTTTAGGGGATTAATAAGCTGTAAGCTATTAAAAATATATGAAATTCAATGTCGCGATAAGAGAATGCTACTATCTTTTTACAAATATATTTACAACCATTGGTGCAGCGGCCAAAATTATCACCGCAGGTTGTGATCAAAAACGTTGACTGCCGTCAAAACAGCAACACATATCGCTGTTTTGGCGAACCTCGTTCCTGTAAATTTATCCAGCTTTGCTAAATGAAAAATACAGAGATCACAAAGTTTATAGAGGCCTGGTTAAGCACAGGCAATCAATACGATGTTGAAAAACACCTGAGTCTTTATCTGGCCGACGCGGTTTTGGATGACCCGTCTGTTGGCAGAAAATTTACAGGCCACACCGGTATTAAAGATTATTTTGTAAGCTATTTTATCGGTTACCATACACAAACCAAACTGGTGGAGCTGGTAGTTAATGATGATGAGCATGCGCACCTCGAAGTAGAATTTACTGGTGATTTCCCGGAAGGGAAAATAGGCGGTACATTTGATTTTACTTTTAAGGATGATAAAATAGCTTTTGTAAAGGCTAACCTGATACACTAACAAAAACGAAATGAGTATAAATAATTTTGATGAGATCGTAAACCGTTCTTTGGCGTTGAGGGAGAAATACCATAAACTGGAAGTGCAGCACCACGGTACCGAATGGACGGTAGAGGAAGATGCTTTAGCTTACCTTACCGATGCCGGCTTGGTTGGCCGGAATATCATGTCGCAGCAGCATCGCTGGCCTAAAGCCAAATCTGCAGAAGAGCTGGAACATAAATTGGGCGAAAACATTTGGTGGCTCATTGTTTTGGCAGAAAGATCGGGGATAGATATTAAAGATGCTGTAGAAAAATTTCTTGCTAAAACAGAACAGTTGCTGCCTTAATAACAGGCTGCCCTTTTATACCCATTCGGTAGGTGTTTTGCCAAACTTCTTTTTAAAGGAGTGCGAAAAATGCGACAGACTTTCAAAACCCAAATCAAGGTAAATGGATGATGGTTTGCGGTGCCGGTTCTCTATCAGGTGCCGGGCTTCCGTCAGCCGTTTTTCTTGCAGCCAATGCCGGGGTGCCATACCGAAGGCTTTTTGAAAATCGCGCTTAAACGCCGCGAGGCTTCTGCCTGTAAGTTGCGCGAATTTTTCGACCGGTACATTGAAATGGAAATTATTGAGCATGAATTTTTCCAGATCCATTTTATAAGGTTCCGAAAAATCGAACAGCAGGTCCTTTAACTCCGGCATGGTGTGCAGCAGCAGTTGTACAGCCTCTTTTACCTTGAGCATACCCACCGTTTGCGTTATCTTTTCATCAGGGTGATGCACATAAGGAAGCACCGACTGAAAAAAGCCCCGTAAAAAATCGTTCCCCGGGATGAGGATATTCGGCGCGCCGGTGTACTTATGCCCTATCTCTATTTGCTCTTCCAGGGCAATCTGCCTCAGCAGGTCTTCTTTCAGGCAAATAACAATGGTTTGGTAGTCTTCGCCTTCGAGCGGCACTTTGGTAAGTTCGCCCAATTGATTTTTCCGGATCAATAGCATCTCACCCCGTTCCATCGAGATCTTTTCGCTGGCGGTTTCTAATGTAAAACGCCCCGAAACCTGCATTACCAGCGTGTTATGCTCCAAAAAGGCCACCTTATCTTTCCGCATAGCCGATAGATAAGAGTAAAATATCACCCCCGGAATTATTTCAGTTGGATTGATCATCTGTTATAAAGATAACAAAACAGTTGGGGCTTTATGCAAGCCCCAATTGCTTAGCGTTGCAGGTATGTGCTGCCAAGTATAGCGCCCGGCGCAAAAGTAGTATTAAGTGTATCCAGTTCTTCGGCTGTAAGCACAATGTCCATGCCCTGTGTATTTTCGGGCAGGCGAGATCTGCGGCTCATGCTCACCAATGGCATAATATGATCGCCTTGCGCGTTTACCCAGGCAATGGCCAACTGTGTTGGGGTTAAGCCTTTGTCTTTAGCTATTTGCTTTAACACTTCCACTTTTTCGAGGTTCTTCACCAGGTTATCTCCCTGAAAGCGCGAGAAATGACTATGGTAGTCATTCGCTGCAAGCGGGGCTTTCATTTCGCCGGTAAGCAAGCCTTCGGCTGTATTGGCAAAGGCTACTACACCTATGCCCAGCTCCTTAGCGGTTGGCAGCAGGTCGGCTTCTATTTGGCGATCGGCAAGCGAATAGCCTATTTCTAAAGCGGTTACCGGGTGTACGCTGTTAGCTTTGCGTAACTGATCTGCCGTAATTTCAGATACGCCGAGGTGGCGTACCTTACCTTCTTTTATCAGGTCGGCAACGGTGCCAATCACATCTTCTACCGGTACGCTGTTATCTAAGCGACATGGTTGGTAAAGGTCAATGGTATCAATACCTAAACGCACCAGCGAGTAGTTGATGAAATTTTTGATGGCTATAGGCCTAAGATCTAATCCGAGCCATTTGCCTCCGTAAAATATAGCGCCAAATTTTACACTGATGAAGGCATCATCGCGCCTGCCTTTGATGGCTTTGCCTACTAATAATTCGTTGTGGCCTGCGCCATAAAAATCGCCGGTGTTCAGAAAGTTGATGCCGTTGTCTAAAGCTGCCTGTATAGTTGCTATGCTTTCGGCTTCGTCATTTACCGGACCGCCCCATACGGACGACATGCGCATGCAGCCTAAACCAAGTTTAGAAACAAGCGGACCATTATTGCCAAGAGGTATTTTTTGTATTGTTGTCATTTGCTGTTTTTTATTAAATTAACAATACAAAGATGGGTGTTGTTCGCCTCATCAAATTTCGCCCACGGCTCAAATAACTTGCTTGTACGGCTCATAGGTTGTAAGCCCCGTTAACAGCGTTACCGGTTTATGTTTGTGGAAAGAACCTTTGAAAGGTAAAGTCGGGCGAACGCATTTCTAATTCGTTTTGGCTCGATTCCAGCTGTGCCTCGCCCGCGTAAACAAACATTTGTTGTTCGTAAGCTTCAATAGCGCTTTGTATGGTATCAAATTTACCATTGGTAAGGCTCTCCGATAAAATCAGCGCGTCCATTAGTCCGGTATTTACGCCCTTGCCTGCAAAAGGCGGCATTAAATGCGCGGCATCTCCAATAAGTGTTATGGGTAGAGGGCGGTTGGTTTTCCACGATTTATCAAGAGGCAACTTCCTTGTTGGCAAGCCTACAAAGAGTGATGTCGACTGAAATAATTGCTTAAAGCGTTCATCCCATGAGGAAAATCTTTCTGAAAGAAACGCGATAACACTATCCCTATCCTGAAAGTTTAACCCGACACCATTGGTCCATTCTTCCGGTTTTTTGAAGATCACGCCATAAGTTAAAGCCCCGTTATTGAATGGATTGGCCACCAATAAATTACCCTGATGCGCGGTCATTATCCTTTTACCATCGCATAGGTTGTAAAACTCGGGGCACCTTGTTTCGGGTTGCGGAACATCACCCTGTATAATGATGGTTCCGGTTTCTTCCACCGCGGTATCGGTTACGTAACCTCTTACTTTCGACATTCCACCACTGGCGCCAATCACCACATCGGCAAGCGCGTCGGGTTTGTTCTCAAAATGTAAAAGCCATTTTCCGTTGTGCTCTTCCAGGCCCGTATGTTTACTGTTCCATACCACGGTGTCGTCGGCCAAGATGCCGAGCAGTATCTTTCTTAAATCGTTCCGGTTGATCTCGGGGTTGTCGTACCGGTTTTCGGGGGTGATATCCCTGGTAGATAAGATCTCGGCATGTTCATCGGCAATAATTATCCCCATGGGTAACGCGGTAGCATAGTAGCTTTTTAGCAATCCCGCCTTTTCAAGGGCTTTCTGTCCCGAATCCTGATGCAGGTCGAGCGTGCCGCCCCATATTCTTGTTTGCGGGTTTTCGTCCCTTTCGTATACGGTTACATCTACACCGTTTTGCTGTAGTAACCTTGCCATGGTGAGCCCTACCGGGCCTGCGCCAATAATGGCTATTTTCTTGTCTTTTAGTAACATCGTTTTGTGTTGTTTATCAACACAAAATTGGGGAATGCGATCAGGTTAGGCTTGTACAAACGCGACAAAATCGTTTACATTGAACTGCCTTTCTTTCGCTTTTCGGGCGAAGGCCGCAGGGGTAGTGCCGGTATAGCGTTTAAATTCGCGGCTTAAGTGCGATTGATCGGTATAGCCCAGTTCATGGGCCAGGCCTGCCAGGTTAACATTGGGTTGATGCCATAAACGGTTGCGTACCTGCTCAAAACGCATGAGGCCAGATACATCTTTAACCGAATAACCCGACGATTGCTTGAAGTTGCGCTCCAGTGTTCGTACTGTGGCATGTGCCGCTTCGGCTACCCGGCTTACGGATAGCGTACCATTTGCCTGCCGCATAGCTGCACCTGCCTTGGCGAGCATGCTGCTGGTTGCAACCTTTAAGCGTGCATCTAAAAAATACTGCTTTACCAAAGCCAGCGCGTCGGCTGTTTTACCGTTAATGATACACTCATTTAATTGGGGTTGAAGCCGGGCTATGGGATGTTCAAATATGCGTACGCCGTCTTTCCCGGATGATAGCCCGAGCAGGTCGAACACCGTCCAGGGGAAGCACCTTACACCGATGACCTGTAAGCGATTTTCCGTATAAAAAGTAACAGGCTGATTAAGCAGCCCCATCATAAATGGCGACGGCAATGATTGCATACTCCCGTCAGCAGCCACGCTTTGGAGGTTCCCGAAATAAAAAATAATTTCGGCATAACCATCAGGCACCACCTCAAAATCCGATTGCTCCTCCCCAAAATCCCGGGTATTATACCAAAAGCACTTTATGGTATCCCGAAGTTCCTGTGGTGGTTCAAATTCCTGGTGCTGCATGGTGGTGGGTGGTGAATTTGGGGATCGTTCGCTTAATTAATGTGCTACTAATCTACAAAATATCACCAAACGCAAAAAGGGCTGCCTATTAAGACAGCCCCTCTTTATCCACATATATATACTATTATAAATTAGCCTGATTTTGGCGTATCCCTGCTTTGTAATAAAGTTCGGCGAGGGTTTTCTGGTAGCCCGATATCATGCTTTCGCGTTTTATCTTCATATCAATCAGCTTACTCTCGCGGCTGTTGATCAGGAACAGGGTACTCTCGCCCAGGTCGAACTTTTGGAGTTCGCCGCTAAGCAATACCTGCTGGTTGTTGATGCTTTGTATTTGAACACTCAATTGCGATTTATAGGCCGTGAGGCTGTTGTAAGATTTGGTAATATCGTTACCTATCTCCCTGCCCGATTGTTGCAGATCGTAATTTAATTGCTGCTGCTTAATTTTCACCTCCCTGAGTTTACCTCGTTCGGCACGTAAAAATAACGGGAATGCAAACTCAATACCAACCTTATAATTGCTCCAGTTAAAATCGTAATAATCGGGCACGTACGAGTTAAAATTTCTTCGCGATGATATCAGTGATCCGCTGATATTGATCTTTGGCTTCATCACCTCCTGCCTGTAGCGGCGTTCAATATCCAGCTGGGTGCCTTTTGCGCGTAGCTTAACCAGTTCGGGGTGTTGCTGGCTGGCCTGGCCCAACAAGGTATCGAGCACGGCATTACCGGGTAAGGTAATATTCTCGTTAACCGGTTGCGGTACGGCATTAGCAGGCAATTCGAGCGGTGTACCCTGCTCATTCCATAAATGATTGGAGAGTACCAGCATGGCGTTTTGCATTTCTACCGTGCTTTTTGCCAGTTGCAGCTGCCTGTCTTGCACGGTAATACTGGCTTCTACCGAATCAATCGGCGGTTTATCGCCCATTAGGGTTTGGCGGCTTACTGCCTCAAATCTTTTCAGGGCAAGGTCAACACCTTCTTTTATCAGTGTGTATTCGCGGTAGGTATAGTACCAGTTCCAGTAGTCTTTAACGGCAGCGTACCAAACGCTGTTTATTTGCTTCACCTTGTCGGCTTCGGCATAAGCTACCATCGCTTTGGCCTGCCAAAGGGTGCTTCGCCTGGCATCTATCAGTAAGCCCTGCCCCAGCGGAATGCTAATGCCTACGGCAGAAAGTCCGTCGGTATTGGTACGTGTTTCGGGGTTGGTATAAGTGCCTACGTTACGGTCGTAACCAAGTTTAAGATCGGCACCGGCAATATACAGCGGCACTTTAAGTTCGCTGCCCCAGTTATTGTAATACTCGGTACTGCCAAACAATTTGCGACCGAAGGAGGCCTTCAGCGCCGGGTCAAAATACCCTAACGATTGCAGCACGGTGGCCTTGGCAGCGTCACTTAGCAAAGATGCCTGTTTTACAATGGGGTGATTTTTAAAAACTATCTCTTCCAGATCTTTAAGCTCGAATACCCTACCGGTATCAGCCGCCTGCCCGGTTTGTGCATACGCATCAACCCTTAACAGTATCACCGCTATCAGTATGGTAGTTAAATATCTTATTAATTTCATGCTCATTTTTTAATTATCCTTTCTTTCCATCGGTACTCTTTTCTGATGGCTCTTTTTCCAGGCTCGGCGGGAAACCATTCAACTGTCGCCATATCTCATACCACAGCGGTACCGACCGCAAGATGATACGCCCATAAACTCCCGAACCCTGGCGCAGCTGTACCGGCCAAGGCTCGTCATTTTGAGGCACAGGGTTGGCAGATTTTATCAGCAAACGATATTTACCACCATTGCTGCTCACGCGGTCGATAGCCCATACCTGCCCGCCAAAAGTACCCACGGCTACCGATGGCCAGCCCGAGAACTGTACCGATGGCCAGCCTTCAAATTGCAGGCGCACATCGCTGGTATCCAGTATCAGCGGTACATCCATCGCGTTCACATAAAGCTCGGCAGCTACCTGCGGGTTCTTGGGTTGCAGGGTGGCAATTGATTCGCCTTCTTTAATGTTTTCGCCAATACCGGCTTTCATCGTTTTTACTACATAACCATCCTGCGGCGCGCGCACAATGTACAGTCCGCGGCGTATGGAGATATTAGAAATATCGTTACGCAGCTTAGCGATCTCGCCGCGCACGCTTGCCCTGCTTGAAAGCGCCGAGCTCATATCTGACTGCGCCTTAGCCAACGATTCCTGGTACTTGGCCCTGATGTTATCCAGATCGATACGGGCATTAAGCAATGCCTGCTTGGAGTTGTTCAGCTTATTTTGCTGACCGATAACCTTCGCGTTATCTTCCTGCAATTTCAGCCTGCGGGTTTCTATATCCGTAAGTGAAAACAGCCCCGTTTTGTATCCCGACTCGTATCGCGCTAAACGGGCCTTGGTGGTTTCATAAAAGTTTTGAACCGCTACTAAATCGGCACTGTCAATTTTTACATAGTTTTCTGATTGCTGCACCTTGTTTTCGGCAGACGATAGTTGAAAACGCAGGCCGCTTGTAAGCGCTTTTATTTGCGCGGTTGTAGCATCCATTTTTTGTACGGCGGCTACTTCGCTGCCTTTTTTGGCTTCCAGTTGCTCATCCAAACGCAAAGGCAGTTCAGGGTCAAAGTACGACTGGCTGGTTTCGGAGATAACCAATATCGTGTCGCCCTTTTTAACTTCCTGCCCTTCGCGTACAGCCCAGCGTTCAATACGGCCGCCTATCTGGTTTTGCACGGTTTGTGGTCTGTCTTCGGGGTGCAGGGCGGTTACCGTACCGCGACCGGGTATGGTTTGCCGCCAGGGCAGCATCAGTATAATAATGAAAAGAATAAGGCATATCAGCATGATACGGCCCAGCATGCGCGAACTATTAACATTAATAAGTTCATTTTTCGAGCGCACAGCCAAATCTTCCATGTGTTGGTTGTGCAGATTGTTTTTTGATGACTTAGCCATGTTATTTTGCCTCCTCCAATTCCAGATCGGTTACTACTGCCAGCTTTTCGCTGCCGGTAACCATATCAAAAACAGTATTCATGTTGGTTAATAATTTTTCAACCGCGTAGCTGATCTGTACAATGATCACCTCGGCTGCCACGAACTGGCCGAACGTCATTTCACGCTCAACCACAAAGTACGAGCCCAGCAGCAGCAGGCCGCCCATCAATATGGTACGCAACGCTACCGACCCCAAAAAGAATTTTTTTAGTATGCTGAAATGATCGTTACGCGAACCCAGGTATTTTGAGGTGATCTCGTCGGTAGTTTTTACAATGCTATCCATCATTTCGGGGTTACCTCGGTATTTATCAAGGTCGCCGGCCACTTCTTCGAGGTAAGCCACCAGTTCATATTTATGGCCCGATTCGTCAATGCTTGTTTCTACTCCCTGCCTGTAGTATAGCAGTATGATAGCCGCGATCACCAAAATAGCCAAAAGCCCCACCACCATAAACACCGGGTGGTAAAAGGAAAGCAATATGGCGCTGAAGAATATTTGGACCGATGCCGCCACAATATCAACCAGCAGCTTGGTTAAGCCTTTTTGTATAGTAAGTATATCAAAAAAGCGATTTACCAGTTCGGGTGGATGCTCGCCGTGCAGTTCTTCCTTTTTAATGCGGGGCAAGCGGAACGCGAATTCCATAGAGGCCTTTGTAAATATCTTTTGCTCCAAAAACTCAACCAGCGTAAGCTGACCAATTAAAAGCGAGCCGCCTATAACAACGCCTATCAGCACCACCGCTATAAGTATATAGGTTGAGCTGTACATGGCACCGTTAGAGAGCAGGTTGAACACCGCCGTGGTACCCAATGGCAGCGTTAAACCAATTAAGCCAATGAGTATGGCGTAAATAAAAATGTAATTAATGGTATTACGTTCGTAGTGTAGTATACGCACCAGCCTTTGCCAGGGCGTAATAGCATTTACATGCTTATTTTTTTTCATAAAAACAGGTTAAAAAACTAATAGTAAATAGTGGATAAAGGGCTTACCTGATTTGGATTAGGATGAATTACCCGCACGGAAACAGCACATAATCTTGTACCTGTAGTATACTACACATGGCCACAAATCATAGCATACCATACCGGAACCAATAGCGCCGGGCAAGCCAATAATAATTATGTTATACTAAAGCGGGGTTTGGAGGCGGGGTAAGTACTACCCTAAGTGGTTCTGTAAAAATACTGAAACTGTAAACGTACCAGTGAACAGACAAAGGAGTTACCCAGGTAAGCGATTTAAAAGAGATGGCATTATCGAAACAGGAATAAAGTTTTTTCTCGCTCTTTTCAAAGCAATCCTCGTTAACATCCCGGTTCTCATCGTTAGGGTTATCGTCGTTGTTATCAGCAATATTTTTTACCGATACTGACTTATTGTAAGCAACATAGCAGTCAATAAAAAGGTCGCAGCATTTGATGGCGAATACTGTGATGAGCAGCATTCCCAGAGTTCCTTTAATGGCCGACTTTCTTAAAAATCTTACTAATTGCATTGTCGCAAATATAACCATTAATTACACGAAGCCCTTTGAAATAAAGCCTCAATAACTAAAAAGATACAAAAAAATGACCTGTTTAATGGCTGTTGGTGGACTTAAATTAAGATTTGATTAGAGAGTGATTAGAAAATGTTAAGACACTAAGGGGAGGGTGGAAGGTTTGGCTTTATTTATTCTTGGAAGTAAAGATTGAATGTCTGAAGTTCTACAGAATACACTCAGATTGTTTAAACAGACAGTGCAGGACGGTTAATATGCATTTTAAATGCAATATTGGCAATTAGCATATAAACCGATTAATACCTTTAACTTAAATTACCTTTAATTGATGAGTGTAAAGCAATCTACCTTATTCAAAGTGCTATTTATGGCGCTTGCGCTACTTGGCACAAATATGACTTTCGGACAGACTAATCATGTTAAACAGTCTACGGTTTCCGACAAGCTCTTAAAATATTTTACTGCTCCTCCTGATTCGGCTAAATCAAGAGTTTATTGGTTTTGGATATACAACAGGGTTACTAAAGAGGGAATAACAAGGGATTTGACCGAATTTAAAGCAAAGGGCATCAGCGGTGTAAACCTGATTTGCAACGGTGGATACGGTGGTAAAGAACCACTTTTAGGCGTAGACTTTTTAGGCAAAGAATGGAGGACCCTGTTTAGGCATGCGGTTAAAGAAGCCAACCGGTTACATATAGAGTTTGGTTTTAACCTGGCCGGAGGATGGACATTTATGGGGCCATCTGTAACAAAAGACGATGCCATGAAAAAGGTAGTTTGGGCAGAGCTGAAAGTTAACGGCGGATCGAAATTTGTGGGCAAACTTCCCTTGCCAGAGCAGGTTGAAGGCTATTATCACGATATCATGGTTCAGGCGTTCCGTGTTTTGGACGACGGAAAATTAGTTGATCAGGGATCAGTTACAGACATTACAGATAAATTGGCCGCTGATGGATCAATGGCATGGAATGTACCAACAGGCAAATGGGTGATACTTAGAAGCGGGTACACGCTTACCGGGCACCCGTGGAGTAAATGGAAAGCCTATCCTGAAGGTGATACATTTAAAGGCGGAGAAGGCTACGAAATTGATTATCTGAGTAAAAGGGCATTAGATAACTATTTTGATTATTTGGGAAAAACGGTTATTGCAGAGGCAAAAAAGGCAGGCGGACATATTGATTATTTGTGGAGCGACAGCTGGGAATGCGGAAAATTAACCTGGACACAGGATTTCGCCGAACAGTTTAAGCGATTCAGGGGATACGATTTAAAACATTTCATGCCTGTTTTAGCAGGCTACACGGTTAAAAGCCCGGAAATTTCAGAGCGTTTTAAGGATGATTTTAACCGGACCATTCAAGATTGTATTGCAGAGAACTGCTACGGACACTTTGCCGAACTCTGCCATAAAAATGGTATTAAAGCAGGCAGTGAAGCAGGCGGACCGAATGATATATCTCCGATGGACGTTTTAAAGAATTTTAGCACACAAGATATAGTTGCAGGTGAATTTTGGGTGAACGGGCATCGCAATGCTTCGGGAGGATATAACCAAAACAGGATGTCGCGCCTAAACCTAAAACAGACCGCTACTGCGGCACATGTTTACGGGAAAAGGCAGACCGAGGCCGAGGCTTTCACCGAGCAGGAAAAAAATGCGACCCATTGGACGTTAGGCCCATCTGATCTTAAGCCTTATGCCAACGATGCATTTTGCGAAGGTATTAATCGTTTAATGCTTCACTCGGCCACATCGCAGCCTCCTTCTGACGGTAAACCCGGTTATGAATATTGTGCAGGCACCCACTTTACGCCAAATGTTACCTGGTGGGAGCAATCTAAGCCGTTTTTCACCTACCTCAACAGGTGCCAGTTTATGCTGCAACAGGGTACATTTGTTGCCGATGTTTGTTTTTATTTAGGAGAAAGGCCCCCGCTGCTGGCACCACCTAAATATAATATCCCAACACTTGGCCCGGGCTTCGATTGTGATTACAGTAATCCCGACGTATTGCTGAATAGGATGACAGTTAAAAACGGATTGATCACTTTACCTGATGGAATGAGTTATAAGTTGTTAGTGCTTCAAAACTGTGTATCACCTGATCCTGATATTGCAAAGCAAGTAGGTTCGTATCAAAGTCTCGGGGTGCCGCTTGAAGCTTCAAAAGCCATGTCGTTACCGGTGATTGAAAAGATCAGGGAACTGGTTTACAATGGTGCAACAATAGTTGGCCCGCCGCCCGAAAATGCAGGAGAACTTAAAGATTATAATGAAACCGATATTAAAATAAAGAAAATTGCAACTGAGATTTGGGGAGATCTGGATGGACGTACGAAAACAGAACGAAAAGTTGGTAAAGGACGTATAATTTGGGGAAAAACCGAAAAAGAGGTGCTATCACAAGATGGTGTGATCCCTGATTTTGAATTTGCAAATCAGGCAGATAAATCTGATGAGTTTGATTATATCCACCGCTCGGCAAAGGATGCGGAGATCTACTTTGTTATTAACCGAACCAATCAAAAGCAATCGCGTGCATTTACATTCCGGGTGAACGGGAAGGTTCCCGAGGTATGGGATGCCTTAACAGGTAAAACATTCAATGCAAATGATTACATGCAGGCAAATGGTGCAACCACATTGCCCCTTGAGTTTGATAGCTTTGGTTCGCTATTTATAGTATTTAGAAAAACCGCAACCGCCAATATCAATGCTGTTAATAAGAAGAACTTTCCTGTTATTAACCATGAGCAAAAACTGGCGGGTACATGGGGCGTATCTTTTGATCCAAAATGGGGCGGACCGGCGCATACCGAATTATCTGAATTAAAAAGCTGGACTGACAATACCCAAGATGGCATCAAATATTATTCAGGTACTGCCACCTACCGGAAAACTTTTGATTTGAATAGCTTAAAAACAAACGACCAAAAAAGCAAGAAGAGGATCATAATAGATTTAGGAGATGTAAAAAACGTTGCCGAAGTAAAACTTAACGGAAAGAATTTAGGCGTACTATGGTGTGCGCCATGGCGGGTAGATATCACTGATGCCGTAAAAGAAAAAGGGAATATTTTAGAAGTTGAAGTTACTAACCTTTGGGCCAATCGTGTTGTGTTCGATTTAAGCCTTCCCGTGGCTAAACGGCTAACTAAAACTCACGAATCATTCCGTTTTGATATGCTTAATGCAAATACCCCGATATTAGAATCGGGTTTACTGGGCCCCGTTTGGATTGATAGCGCTAAGCAATAATGTAATATACGTATAACAGAAAGATATCAATTAACATAGGCCACCTAATTTTTTATTAATTTATGACCCGCAGAAGAAAGCGCACATAACCGGTTCGATGTTCCCCGAAAACCTCATTTTCGATAGCACCCAATATCGAACTACTTGTTTGAATGATGCATACACGCTTTTGATATCGTTAAGACGGTTTCTTTGAGGGAAAAATATGGGCAAATCGATTAAGAATCCGCTTTGCCCACTATCACATCTCATGTTGGTCGATTTAGCCTGTGGTCGGGTTATCACTACACCGTACAGAAACAACAAAGGCCACTCTTTCAAGTGGCCTTTTACCATGTAGCGGGGAGCAGGATCGAACTGCCGACCTTAGGGTTATGAATCCTACGCTCTAACCATCTGAGCTACCCCGCCGTTTATTTATGTGTGTTACCTCTCTCTTATGGGCGTTTATCAACGTCCTTTGTAAAAAGGTTTGCAAATATAGGATAATTTAAGTTTCTTTAGAAAAAATGTTAACTTTTACAGCCTGGTGCTAAAAACGGGCAGAACCCTGATTATGTCTGAGAAGAAAAAATTTACTATTGAATATGAAATAAAATCGTCTCCGAGGATTTTATACAGCTTTTTAAGCGAGCCTAACGGACTGACACAGTGGTTTGCAGATGATGTTACCATCCGCGATCAGGTTTATACCTTTACCTGGGATGGCGAACAACAAAAAGCAAAATTGATTAACACGCGTGAAAATAAATCTGTAAGATTTAAGTTTATAGATGACGAGCCGCAGTGTTATTTCGAAATGGAAATTATACAAGACGAACTAACGAACGACGTAGCCTTAAGTGTTACCGATTTCGCTACTGAAGATACCATTGCTGAGCGCAAATTGATTTGGGATAATTCTATCGAATACCTCATTAGTGTATTGGGGGCTTAAGGAATATATCCCATTCCTTATTTTTGCAGCGTGAAGAAGATACATCTTTTATTACTTAAGTCATTTATAAGGCCGTTTATCGTCACTTTTTTAATAGTGATGTTTGTGTTGCTGATGCTATTTTTATTTAAATACGTCGACGACCTCATTGGTAAAGGCTTTGAATGGTATGTTATTTTGGAGTTGATGCTATATGCCTCGGCCACTAACGTGGCGATGGCGCTGCCCCTCTCTGTGCTCCTTTCTTCCATCATGACGTATGGCAGCCTCGGCGAAAACTACGAGCTGGTGGCTATCAAATCGGCCGGTATCTCGCTTCGCCGTGCTATGGCGCCCATGTTTATTGTGGTAACGCTGCTGGCCATCACTGCCTTTGTATTTTCTGATTACATGCTGCCGGTTGCCAATCTTAAATACTACTCCTTACTGTACGATGTGCGGCAGCAAAAATCGGCCAAGTTGTTGCAGGAAGGTGTTTTCAGTAATGATTTTACCGGTTACAGCATCCGCGTGCAGCGTAAGGGCGAAGACGGGCAAACGCTGTATGGCATCATGATCTACGAGAAACCCAAACCACCCGCACCTTCAGATAATTTGAATGTGACGCTTGCTAAAGAGGGGACCATGTACCGTACCGCGGGCGATAAATACCTTGTATTAAAACTGAAGGACGGCATCCGTTACGAGGAACGACCGGGCAAAAATGGCTATAACGATCAACGGCAGCAACTGGTGCGCTATCGCTTTGCCGAAACCGAGCAAAAGTTCTCACTGGATAACTTTAAAATTAAACGCACAGATGAAGACGCGTTTAAGTCGGCTTTTCAAATGATGAACATCCGGCAGCTTTCGCATTTCCGCGATTCGGCCGAGCGGGTGACAGACAGCGCGCGCCTAAGCGCTTATAAGCTGCTAACCGCGTATGTTAAGTATTTTAATGTGCCTAAAAAATCAATGGTGGTTAAGCATATTGTTCCGGCAAAAAAAACAATTTTTGAGGGAATGGACGAAGCCAGCCAAAGAAACACGCTTTCCATAGCCTCCAACGAAGCCAAAACCGTGCTCGACCTGGTTAAAGGCCGTGCCGATACCAATAAGGAAGAGGTGCACAACATCCGCCGATCTATAGTGGAGTATCAAAAAAAATTCACGCTTTCGGTAGCCTGTTTAGTGCTGTTCCTGATAGGGGCGCCACTTGGAGCTATCATCCGCAAGGGCGGGCTTGGTTTACCGGTGGTGGTTTCTGTCGCGTTTTTCCTGCTTTACCATATCATATCAACCATTGGCGAAAAGGGTGTTAAAGATGGTGGTACCCCGCCTATAATAGGTATGTGGATAGCCATTTTTGTGCTTACGCCTATCGGTATCTTCCTGTCGTACAAAGCCGCTACCGATTCTACCCTGTTTGATATGGAAGCATACAAACGCTTCTTCAATAAACTGCTTAAACGCAAAATGGCGTAAAACGCCCCACCCTGTTGATTTTACACAGTGCCGACCCTAAAGTGCTTTTTATAAGTTAACTTTACTTATTATTTATAATATACCCTATGGTATATTAAACCTGCTACAGAAATGCTGAACACGATACAAGAAGCAATTGAAGATATAAAAAGCGGCAAAATGATCATCGTTGTGGATGATGAAGACCGCGAGAACGAGGGCGATTTTTTAACCGCCGCCCGTAATGCCACACCCGAAGCGATCAACTTTATGGCCCGTTACGGTCGTGGCTTGATATGCGCCCCAATTACTAAGCAGCGCGCGCACGAACTGGAGTTGGAGCCCATGGTAACCAACAACACCACCTCGCACGAAACCAATTTTACGGTTTCGGTTGATTTGCTGGGGCATGGTTGTACTACGGGTATTTCGGCATCTGATCGTTCAAAAACATCACTGGCACTTATTGATCCTACTATAAAAGCGCAGGATCTGGGTCGCCCAGGACATATATTCCCGTTAATAGCTAAAGATGGCGGTGTGTTGCGCCGTGCCGGGCATACCGAAGCCGCTATTGACCTTGCCGTACTGGCCGGGTTTGAGCCTGCCGGTGTGATATGCGAAATAATGAGCGAAGACGGCGAAATGGCCCGCCTACCCGAACTTCTAACCATGGCAAAAGAGTTCGACCTGAAAATCATCTCTATTAAAGACCTTATCGCTTACCGTTTAAATACCGAAAGCCTGGTTACCAAAGAAATTTCGGTGAAGATGCCTACCGAGTTTGGCGATTTTGATATGGTGGCTTACACACAGGTAAACACCGGCGAAAACCACATGGCGCTTGTTAAAGGCACCTGGGAGCCCGATGAAGCTATACTGGTACGCGTGCACAGTTCATGTGTAACCGGCGATATCTTTGGCTCATGCCGCTGCGATTGCGGTCCGCAGCTACACAAGGCTATGGAAATGATACAGAAAGAAGGTAAAGGCGTTATCGTATACATGAATCAGGAAGGCCGTGGTATAGGCTTGATCAATAAATTGAAAGCCTATCACCTGCAAGAAAATGGTTTGGATACCGTGGAAGCCAACCTGCAACTGGGCTTTAAAATGGACCAGCGCGACTACGGCATCGGCGCGCAAATATTGTGTAGCCTGGGAGTATCAAAAATGCGCCTGATGAGCAACAACCCTAAAAAACGTGCAGGCCTTATCGGTTACGGTTTAGAGGTGGTTGAGAATGTGCCTATCGAGATAGCATCAAACCCGCACAACGAAAACTACTTACGTACCAAGCGCGATAAAATGGATCACGCCATTATGCGCGATAATTAATTTTCTTCCTCATCATCATGAGGTTTATAATTTAACGGAGGCTGCGGAATAGGGGCAGGCGTAGGTTTCTGCGAATTGCCGCCGGTTCGCGGCTTCCGGAAAATACTTCTCAAAAACTCGCCAAGCGTATCAAAATCGCGCTGGTAAACCAAACCAATACCGTTTACATACTGCACATCCAGCTGGCTAATGGTGTTTAAAGCCGTTCCGCTCAATACCCTGTACGAGTAGCGCGCGGTAAGGTTGCCATCCTGCCTTATGCGGTACAGTGCCTCAAAATCTTTTGTTAAATTATTAAAGTTAGAGTTGAACAAGCTGCTGTTGTTTACAAACAGGTTATTACTGCCCGTATTGTTGAATAAACTTCCGTTAAGTATCAGCCTGTCGTTAAATAAACGGATAGATGCACTGGCTTCGTTGAACGAGCGGATGTTCAAATCCACGTTTTTAATGTTTGATTGCGCTATAAAGCTATTCAGCTGGTTAAAGGCAAACTCGCTCACCGCGTCGCTGGCAGTACTTAGCACCTGTTGATCGAGGTTACCACCATTTGAACCCGAGTTAAAGTTACGGCGTACAATAATACTTAGCGCCTGCTGGCTGCGGTTATTATTATCGGCGAGGTAAGTATTTACGTCTTCCTTAATTGATGGGTCGGTAGGGAAGGTAAAGTCGAAATCGATATTTGGTTGTAATAGCGATTTGGTTAATATCAATTGCGATTGCACCAATACCTGCTGGTTACCACGAGGCGATGTAAGGCCCGCCGCAGTATATAGCGGCGCGATATTGGTACGCACCTCGTAAATAGCTTTCAGGTTAATTTCGGCATTGGCCGGGTTCCCCGTCCAGCGGATGGTACCGCCCTGGTTTACCTGGAAGTTTTTACTGATGAAGTTTTTGGCCGTAAATTCAAACTTACCAGATGATATGAGGTAATCGCCGTACATCTCAAAATCGCCGAGGCTGTTGATGTTCAGCTTAAGGTTATTGGTGATTCCCTTGCCTTCCAGCTGGCCGTAATCGGTACTTATCTTTACAACTGTTTTCTCATCGGCCGAGAGGTCGAAATTAAGCGTAACACCATTGAACTTATTGGTTTTGTCGTCTACCACCTTGGTGGTATCGTTATGCTTTACAAAGCGGATAAAATCGTAATCGTTAGCGGTAAACGAGGTATTGAGCGGAATGTTGAATATGGTACCTTCCTCTGTTTTGGCCTTAATATCTATCTTCATGTTATCGATAGGGCCGCTAAAGGCGAAACGCCCGGTTCCGTAAGCCTTACCATAATAAACGTGGTTATCTTTAAACGATGTATTAAGCGCCAGCAGGTTGGTAGCGTTAAGGGCGATATCCAGTTCAGGGTTTGATATATTGTTGAGGTCAACCTTGCCATCGGCAATACCTTCGCCGCCCAAAGTATCCTTTATCGACATTTTATCAATATGGATTACGCTGTTATCAACCGTTAGCTTATCATTAATTACATAAGGCGTTTTCAGGTAGTTAACCGTTAGGCCGGTGTTGGATAGCGTAATGTCGCCGTTAAGCCTCGGACTTTTGGTAGAACCCGTGAGCTTGAGGTTGGTGGATATAGCCCCCTTAACATCCGACACCAGGTTTTTTATGAAAGGCGTAAATATGATAGCCTCCGTTTGGTTCATGTTGATATCAAAATCAAGCACGTTCTCTTCATCCTTCGCCAGCGAGTAAGCACCCTCAATATCGAGGGTTTCTAAACCACGATTAACTATATTTACATGCACAATGGCCTTTTGGCGATTATTATCAAGGTTTGAAACAATCTTCACATTACCCACCTGGGTTTTGTTCATCATCAGCGTATCCACATCCAAATCGGCATCTATCTCCGGCGATTTAGTAAGCGAGCTAAAAACCACCGTACCGTTAAGCGCGCCCCTTAAAGCGATGCCCGCCGGTTTGGTAAGCTGGTTGAGCGTACTCATGGCAAACTTCTCGAAGGTGAGATTAAGTTTATCCGCCGGGTTGCTTGATACAAATCCGTCAATTTTTACGCTTTGTTCGCCGTTAGAAAGATCGAAGCCCGAGATCTGTGTTCTGCCGTTATCCAGCAAACGGATACGTACCTGCTCTTCAAGCGACCATTTCTCATGCTCCAGCACTACTTCCGATGGCAGCAGCTTCAGCTTGGCCGTGGTATCGCGCCCAAACTCTACCAGTCCGTAAAGATCCAGTTGGTTGGCGGCGTTCTTGTCAGATAGTTTGATGTTGAAGTTAAGGCTATCGTTTTGTATAAAGTTGGTGATGTTGATGTCCTTCACAAACAAACTATCGGTAATATCAACCTTGCTTAAGGATAAGTTGGCCCCCAGGTTTTGTTGGGTAGTGCCCTCATCAATAATAAGATCGTGAAAAACTATTTTGTTGTACTTAATGGTTTTTATGTAGCCGCTAAGTGTTGCCGTGTTACTGGCCGAATTAAATTCGCCCACAAAATTACCCTGCTCCGGGATGCGCAACTGTGGCATAAATACCACCAGCAGCGGGTCGATATCTTTTATTTTCAGGTTAAAATCGAAATCCTGTGGTTTAGGCGGGGTTATATCTGTTTTTAAGGACGGGATATATTTTTTGGCGATAGATTTAAAATAAGATGGCAGGGTAGCCAGGTTATAATTACCTGTAATGCTGCCATCAGCAATATCCGAACGGAAGGTTAGCAGCCTTTGCCTGCCCGTGCCGCTTGCCGCCAGGTACAACGAATCAACCACATAATTATTCCGCGGGTCAACAATGCGGGTTGATGACAGGAAGATATCGCCATCCAAATTATCGAGGTTATTGCCCGAAAACTTGGTACGCATGGTAGTGCTCACCGTCACTGTATCTTTAATCAGTTTCAGTTTGTTTAAGTGAGCATCGGTAATATCGGCAGTGAAATCAAAAACCGGTAGCTTAGGTGCCAGGTCGATAGAGCCGTCGAGTTTCAGCTTGATGTTTTTATCGTTCACATATACCACCCCATCGGCAAACTTACGGCGAAACGTGCCATGCGTAGTGATGTTGCTATAGCTGTAACCTTTAAACGTAAAGCTTTTAATATTGGCATTACCGGCTATGTTGAGCGTTTTCAGGTCGTCGCCGCTACCTTTAACCTGCCCGCTGAGGGTAACGCGGCCAAGTGTTTTATCGTCGATCAGACTGCCCACATCAAACTGGTTGGTGGTAAGCTTTCCGCTGTAGCTGGGCACACCGGCTTTGTTTATTTTGAGGTTGATATCGGTATCGAAACGGCCCAGTTTGGTTTTAAACGTACCGTAGGCTATAAAATCATTCTGCAAACCGCTGAAGTTACCTTTGAAGTTTACATTGCCAAATTTTGAAACAATGGCCGGTACCTGCGCCTTGGGGTTGCCGGTAAAACGCTGGAATAAATAATCAACATCTTTTTTATTGGTGGCTACCTGCTCAAATTCCAGTTCCAGCAGGGTATTGTTCCAATCGGGCAGGCCTTTCAGGTTAAAATCACCTTTAATATAGGTGCTTTGCGCCGCGGTAATGGTAGCGTTTTTGGCTTTAAGGTTATCTACCTTGCCCTTTACCCTGCCCGAAACCCCCAGTTCAAAACGGATCTTTTGCAAGTCGGTAAAGTAAGCCACATCGTTTGACGACAGGTGCGAGGCCATAAAATTGGCATCCATACGTACCCGGTGCTCAAAATTGCTGAAGTCATCAAACGAGTTAAAACTCATCTTAAAATAATCTTTTAGTATAGAGTTTTTGGTTTGCAGGTAAAGCTTTTTCAGCTCAATCTGGTTGGTATCAACCGTGGCATCAGTGGTAAGGTTTTTAACGAAGAACCCGCTTTTTTCCTGCAAGGTAAGGTTACGCAGGTTGGCTTTAAACAGGTGGCTTTTCAAATCCATATTGAGCACCACGGTGCTGAAATGGTTTACATCAAGATCTTCAAAATTTACGCCTTTAACCGCGCTGTCCACCAAAAAGTTTTTGTAACGCACATGCAGGTCGTTGATGGCTATCTTCCGGAAATCGAGCGTCCACGGTTTGCCTGCCTTTTTCGTGGTATCGGCCGAACTGAAATAATCTATAATGAACTTAAGGTTGGTGGTGCTGTCCTTTTGCTTTTTAAGGTAAAATGAACCGTTATCTAACTGTATCGATTCAAAATCGATATACCGTTTCTTGATACTGCTGAATATGGAAAACCCGTTGAGTTCAACGGTTAATTTGGGCGTACTTAACAGAGTGTCCTTTTGTTTATCCAACACGTACAGGCCTTCCAGCACAACCGATGTAAATGGTTTAATGTACAGGCTTTTGATATCAACTTTGGTATGCAGCTCTTCGGACAGGTAAGCCGTAGCTTTTTTTGCCGCCCAGGTTTGTACAGGCTTATATTGAAATGCTACTAACAATACGCTTACCATCAGTAAGATGAGCAATACTATTATCAGCGTTATTTTGAGTACTTTTTTAATAACTTTGCCTTTTATTTAAATGACTGATTGAGTGAGCTATTCAATTACCGAATAACGCTTGATAAACAAGCATTCCCGCGTAGGGTTTTACAATATTCGGTAAATAATAGCTTTAAATAATATTAAAAACTGTGCCTGTAATTTTAGCTATAGAATCATCGTGTGATGAAACCTCTGCCGCCATTTGTGCCGATGGTGTAATGTTGAGCAACGTTATTGCCAACCAAACCATACACGAAGCCTACGGAGGCGTTGTCCCTGAGCTTGCCTCAAGGGTTCATCAGCAAAATATTGTTCCTGCCGTACAACAAGCATTATTGAACGCAAAAGTAAACAAAAATGATATTGATGCGGTGGCTTTTACACGCGGGCCCGGACTTTTAGGTTCGCTGCTTGTTGGAGTATCATTCGCCAAGGCTTTCGCGCTGGCCAAAAATTTGCCGCTTATTGAGGTAAACCACATGCAGGCGCATGTGCTGGCTCATTTTATAGGCGATAACAAACCACGTTTCCCATTTTTATGCCTTACCGTTTCGGGCGGCCATACGCAGATCGTACTGGTGAAAGATTATTTCGATATGGAAGTAATTGGCCAAACCCTCGACGATGCCGCGGGTGAAGCGATGGATAAAACGAGCAAAATACTCGGCCTGCCGTATCCCGGCGGTCCGCTGATTGATAAATACGCGCGGCTGGGTAATGCCGATGCCTACAAATTCCCGGAACCACAAATACCCGGACTGGATTTCAGCTTTAGCGGGTTAAAAACCTCTATCCTTTACTTCATCAGGGATAATATTGCCAAGAACCCCGATTTTGTGCAGGAAAACCTGAACGATATTTGCGCTTCGGTTGAAAAACGCATCGCTACCATATTATTGAACAAGCTGGAAAAGGCCGCCCTGCAATATAATATTCAGGATATCGCGCTGGCGGGTGGTGTATCCGCCAATACCGGTTTGCGCCTGGGCTTGCAGGAGCTTTGCGCCAAACGCGGCTGGAATGCCTTTATCCCCAAAATGGAATACTGTACCGATAATGCCGCCATGATAGCCATTGCAGGTTACCACAAATACCTGAAAGGCGATTTTATTGGGCAGGATGTAGCCCCGCTGGCGAGGATGCCTTTTTAGTTCTTTGGTCAATAGACCATAGTCGATAGTCCATGGGTTTGGTTTTCCATGGACTATCGACTATGGTCCATCGACTAATCTCCTTTTGCACTTGATTTATAAAACTTACATTTGCAGCACACTTATGGAACTTGTGGCGCTGCTGCTTTTCCGGATCTTAATTTAAATTCTCCATGAACGGACCTTCGATGATTTTTTGGGCCATTTTTGTATTGCCGCTGGTTGCTTTTTTAGTTTGGTTAATGAGGCAAGACAAACGCAAAGGCAAAACCGGCCTGGTAGTGCTCATCATACTGGTAGTGGTGGCCATAGCTTACATGTACTGGAAAACTGGCGGCCAGTAATAAAGCGTATACGTATAATAGACAGGTTAATCAAAGAAAAACGCGTCATTGCGAAGAACGAAGCAATCTCTACCCAAGCAAGTCGCTTTGTATAGTTTAAAGATTGCTTCGTTCCTCGCAATGACGCGTTTTAACATTTCGTATTAATTTAAACAAATACAGGGCCGCTCTGCAAATAGGAGATTGCTTCATTCTTCGCAATGACGCGTTTAAGATTTTGCACTAATTACCCGCCGCCCCAAGCCTCCCCCCCTACAACACACAACCTGCAACCTACAACACTACAATAACTCCATCGACAACACCGGATACGGCCTGCCAACGGCATCTGTTTCGGCGCGGTCAATAATGGTGAAGCCAAAGCGCTGGTAAAAGCCGAGGGCCTGCTGGTTTTGTTCGTTTACGTCTACCTTGGTTATTCCGTGCTGATTAATGGCAAAGTTGAGCAATTGGCTGCCATGGCCTTTACCGCGTGCATTGGGGTGGATGAAAAGCATTTGTACCATGTCGTCACTTAAGCCTAAAAAGCCCGTGATCACGTCGCCATCTTTAGTGCAATACAGGTTTACCTTATCCAGGTATTGGTTGAGTATCAGGTCGCGGTAAAACTGGATATCGTCTTCGGTTAAAAAGTGGTGCGTTGCCCTTACGGATGCTTCCCAAACGGCAATTATTTCGGGGTGATCGGTGGCTTCGGCAGGGTAAATGTTGTTATATAGCATATTCAATATCAGGGTGCAAAATTAATTCGTTAGCTTTAGTTGATATTATAACAACCGGAATCTATTTGGTTGGCATGCAACACTATTTAGAACATATCCAAATAACATTTGTACACAACGCTGACGAGATTTGTTTGTTATAATTTGTAAATTCGCCGCTGAATGCAGGAACAGGATTATCCCTTTCCTTTTTATACTCACCTAAAAATCAAAAATAGAATGGCTTTTGATTTAGATATGATCAAAAAAGTTTACGATCGTTACAGCACCCGTGTTGATGCTGCCCGTAAAGCGACCGGTAAACCTCTTACTCTTACTGAAAAAATACTATATGCCCACCTTTCTGAAGGTGACGCTAAACAAGCTTACACACGCGGTACCGACTACGTTGACTTTGCACCTGACCGTGTGGCCATGCAAGATGCTACGGCGCAAATGGCACTGCTGCAATTTATGCAGGCGGGCCGTCCGCAGGTTGCTGTACCATCAACCGTACATTGCGATCACTTAATACAAGCAAAAATTGGCGCTGTTGCCGATTTAACTACAGCAAATGATGTAAATAAGGAAGTTTACGATTTCCTTTCATCAGTATCTGATAAATATGGTATCGGTTTCTGGAAAGCCGGTGCAGGTATCATTCACCAGGTAGTGTTAGAAAACTACGCTTTTCCGGGTGGTATGATGATAGGTACCGATTCGCACACGCCTAACGCGGGTGGTTTAGGTATGATAGCTATTGGTGTAGGTGGTGCCGATGCGTGCGACGTAATGGCAGGCTTACCATGGGAGCTTAAATTCCCTAAACTGATAGGTGTTAAATTAACCGGTAAATTATCGGGCTGGGCTTCAGCTAAAGATGTTATTTTGAAAGTTGCCGGTATACTTACCGTAAAAGGTGGTACAGGCGCTATTGTTGAATACTTTGGCGAAGGCGCACGTTCATTATCAGCAACCGGTAAAGGTACCATCTGTAACATGGGGGCCGAAATTGGCGCTACTACATCTATCTTCGGTTACGATGAAAAAGCTGCCGCTTACCTTAAAGGTACCGAACGCGAAGACATCGCATTATTAGCCGACGCTATTGCCGAGCACTTAACTGGCGACGAAGAAGTTTACAACAACCCTGAGCAATATTTTGACCAGGTAATTGAAATTAACCTGAGCGAGCTTGAGCCGCATGTTAACGGTCCGTTCACTCCGGATCTGGCATGGCCTATCTCTAAATTCGCTACCGCGGTTAAAGAGAACAACTGGCCTACCGCTTTAGAGGTTGGTTTGATTGGTTCTTGTACCAACTCATCTTACGAGGATATTACCCGTTCGGCATCAATCGCTAAACAGGCTATCGATAAAAAACTGAAAACCAAGGCAGAGTTTACCATCACTCCGGGATCGGAACTGGTGCGTTACACTGTTGACCGCGATGGTTACCTGGGTACATTTGCCGAAATGGGCGGTGTAGTTTTGGCTAACGCTTGCGGTCCTTGTATCGGTCAGTGGGCCCGTCATACAGATGATCCTACACGCCGTAACTCTATCATCACTTCGTTTAACCGTAACTTCGCTAAACGTCAGGATGGTAACCCTAATACCCACGCTTTTGTGGCATCACCTGAAATTGTAACCGCGTTTGCTATCGCCGGCGATCTTACTTTTAACCCACTTACAGATACGTTAACCAACGAAAACGGCGAGCAGGTTAAGTTTGACGAGCCACAAGGTATCGAGCTGCCGGTAAGAGGTTTCGCGGTAGAAGATGCAGGCTACCAGGCCCCGGCCGAAGATGGCAGCCAGGTTGAAGTAAAGGTTAGCCCAACTTCGGCACGTTTGCAACTGCTTGATCCTTTCTCACCATGGGAAGGTACAGATTTGAAAGGCCTGAAATTGCTGATCAAAGCTAAAGGAAAATGTACTACCGACCACATTTCGATGGCTGGTCCGTGGTTGAAGTTCCGTGGTCACCTTGATAACATTTCAAACAACATGCTGATTGGCGCTATCAACTATTTTAACAATAGTGCCGATAGTGTTAAGAACGCGATAACCGGCGAATACGGTCCGGTACCGGCTACCCAGCGCGATTACAAAGCACACGGTATTGGTACTGTAGTAGTGGGCGACGAGAACTATGGCGAAGGTTCATCACGTGAGCACGCTGCCATGGAGCCACGTCACCTGGGTGTACGTGCCATACTGGTAAAATCATTTGCCCGTATCCACGAAACCAACCTTAAAAAACAAGGTATGCTGGGTATTACCTTTGCCGACACTGCCGATTACGATAAAATTCAGGAAGACGACAAGATCGACATCCTGGGCTTAACCGAATTTGCTCCGGGCAAACAGTTAACCGTAGTATTACACCATGCTGATGGCACCGAAGATTCATTCGCGGTTAACCATACCTACAACGCTCAGCAAATTGAGTGGTTTAAAGCCGGTGGCGCATTAAACATCATCCGCAGACAACAAAAATAATCTCCGGCAACGGAATTAAATATTCAGGAAGCCTTCCCTCGCGGGGAGGCTTTTTTTGTTTTAGGTGCGATGCAATCGCAAACCCATGTTAAGCACTCATTGCAAATGAGCGCAAGAGGAGAAAAATGGGCAGAGAAAAACTCGTCATTGCGAGAATTTTAATTCCTTTTTGACTTTGAAGGTAAAATTACGATGGCTCCCCCTCTCCACTGTCATGCTGAGGAACGAAGCATCTATCGTAGATAAGCATAGCGAAGAAGATTCTTCACTGCGTTCAGAATGACAGTTTCTTAACACGTCATGGGTAGTAGGACCGAAGCAATGACGCTCTTTTTAGTAGTAACTCTTGATATAAAATAATTTATTACTTTTAAGTTCCTACTTAAAAAATTAACCATAGCCTGTTCTATCATGAAAAATCTCTTCATCATTTTTGTACTTGTATTCTCGTACGCCAATTTATGGGCGCAAGATATGATGCCCGATTATCGCAATTTGCCTGTAATGGTGAAGATGTCCAAACATCAGCGCGATAGCATAGTGACATCGTTGGAAAAAAGTCTTGCATCAATGCAAAACGCGAAAAGTACCGAGATTAATGGTAGGGCCGATAGTGGTGAAATACATAATCTGATTAAAACTTATACAGTAAAGATATATGCCATGACGATCGACGTTTTAAAAAATGCAGATTCAGACAAACCCAAATATGGCACGGATGATTTTGAAAAGGTATTGGCAACCTTCACCTATAAACTCGACATAAGCACCCTCGACTTTCTTTACAAGGCCGAGAAAAAGGAAATAATGGATGAGTACAATAATGGTAAATACGAAGATGCCGGTAAGCGCAACGACGCACGCAATAACATGAATAATAAATTAGAAAAATTGGAGCAAAGGCGTATTAATAAGCTCAAAGATATTGAAGAGAAAAAAGGCCGTAACTACAGCTCAAACGGATAAGGCTGCTTAGTTTGAGTTTTTTTATTCTTACGATGCAATCTCAAGCCCATGTTAAGCACTCATTGCAAATGGGCGTAAAAAGCATGTACACTTGGGATATTAGGTTTACATATTACCTTAAACAAAAAAAGGAGGCAATGCAGCCTCCTTTTCCTTTTAAAACACAACCTATTTAAAAGCCAGGATTATTTGGCAATAAGTTAGGGTTAATGTCTGTTTCCTGCTTAGGCAGCGGGAACAGTAATTGTTTCTCGGTAAAGGTTTTGCCGAACACAGTAGTGTGGCCAACAAAATTATCCCAGGCACCGGTAACATCATTATGCACTTTGCGGGTACGCAGCATATCAAACCACATTTTGTTTTCAAAGCATAGTTCGTAATAGCGTTGCACCCAAACCTCCTGCTCAAACGCGGTTTGCCCCAATGCGCCAATCGGGGCAAGGTCGGCACGGTCGCGGATGGCATTTACGTAGTCGCGGGCATCTGAATTTGGTGAGCCTTCGGCACGGTTTGATGCTTCAGCATAGAGCAACATTACATCGGCTAAGCGATAAATGGTATAGTTCAGATCTGACTTAGCTGTATTAGTAACAGCGCCCACATCAAACCATTTGTATATGTATGGATTTTTGAAGGTGATGATGGTATTGTCCTTAATACTCTTATAACTGGTGTAAAAGAATTGTTTTTCTTTCACCCTTTTATCACCTGCCGGGAACGACGCAATAAATTGGTTTGTTGGATATACCGACCCATACTCATCCGAGTATTTAGAGATGGTTGAAAAGTTAGGAATAGTAAGCGGGGTAAGCGGATTGGTAATAGGAACCGCGGCTGCAAACTGCACCTGGAAAATAAATTCCTGTTGGTTTTTATTGGCCGGATTAATCATGTCGGTATACTCGTTAAATAAGGTATAGCCGCCATTTTTAATTACATCCAACGAGCGTTTGGCCGATTCGGCGTAATATTGGTTCCCGCCATTAATAGCTGCACCTGCATAAGTTAAATACACATCGGCCAGTAATGATTTTACCGCGCCCATCGATACCTTACCGGTTACATCTTTCCATGGCAGGGTTGATTTTTCGGCTTCCAGCAAATCAGGGATGATGATCTCATCATAGATCTGTTTAGCTGCCACACGCGGCACATTCAGGTTCAAATCTTTAGCCGGTTCGGTTATTTTAGGCACTGCGCCATACATACGCACCAGGTAAAAATAATATAATGCGCGTAAGGTACGTACCTCGGCCAATAAGTTGGTTTTATCAACTTCGGTAAGGCCGGCTGCGTTAATGGTTGGTATTCTTTGTATGGCAAGGTTGGTTGCACCTACGCCTAAATACATTTGTTGCCACCATGTGTCAAAATAGAACGAAGTATTACTGTAAATAAGGTTTTGAAAGTTTACAAAACCTGTTTGCCCCAAATCGCTATTGGCTTTACCGGTCATAAATTCCATCAGGTTCCAGGTATTACCACCGTACGAGCCCGATTGGCCTGTTAACAATCCCTGTAAATTCTGATAACCACCATAGGCCAACGCGCGTGCTACCTTAGCGCTCGACAGATCAGACTCGGGGGTTAAGAAAGATGACGGCTTTTCTTCCAGGAATTTTTTGCATGAGCATGTTAACAACACGCACGCCACAATTAATATATTTCTTAATTTTTTCATTTTAATTCGATTTTAGATGGTTTGTACTAAATCCTTCTCTGCTGTTTTTCTATCCTTATTGATCATATCCGCAAGTATTAAAATCCTACCTGTAAACCAAGGTTCCACACGCGCGGACGAGGGTTAGCGAAGAAATCAATGTTTTGTGAAAACGCAGGATTTGAACCATAGCTGTTATTAAAGGTATCAACCTCCGGATCGTAACCTGTATAATCGGTAATTACGAACAAGTTTTGTACACTGGCATAAATGCGGAAACGGCTTACTCCTAATTTTTGCAAGGCAGCGCCCGGCAAGCTATAGCCCAATACAAAGTTTTGACCGCGGATGAATGAACCATCTTCTACCCACCAGGTATCAAAATGCGAATCTTGCGCGTATTTGTAATTACGCACCTGCGATACAAAAGTGTTTTGATTGGTTGGCGTCCAGCCGTTCAATACAGTAGCTAAACTGTTTGATATGGTTTGCCTGTCTTCAACCGAGTGTTTAAAGTTAGCTGCTGTATTTACACCTTGTACAAAACGGATATCGAATGAAAAATCCCAGTTTTTGTATTTCATGGTGCTGCTTACAGTACCTGTCCATTTAGGGTTGGCACGGCCGATGATGCTGTAATAGTTACTGCCATCGGCATTGTAAATGTATTTACGATCACCTGCTTTTAAACCATGTTTAGCAGCTTCAGCAATATCCGCAGGTGAATCACTGTAAGTACCCAGCCTGGTCATACCATAGAATGAGCCAATAGGTTCGCCTACGCGGATCACGTAGTTCTGGCCTAAGAAGTTAGGGCCCGGGAAGATATCGGCATTGCCATCATTCAACTTGGTAACCTCGTTTTTGTTACTGGTGAACAATAATGTGCTCGACCATTCGAAATCTTTACTTTTAACGTTCACGGTATTCAGGCTTAGCTCGATACCTGTATTTCTAACCGAGCCTACGTTTTTATAAACGTTGGATGTGGTAAAACCTGCCGACCATGGAATAGGCGTTTGTAATAACAAATCGCTGGTATTACGTATGTAAAAATCAGCATTCAAATTAACCCTGTCATTAAACAAGCCTAACTCTAAACCGGCATCAAATTGCTTGGTTCTTTCCCATTTCAAATCGGGGTTACCCAGGTAAGCCGGTAATAAAGTAATTACAGCGGCGCCATTATTAACAGTTTGTCCTGTACCGTATTGAGCGAATGAACGGTAGTTACCAATTTCCTGGTTACCTGTAATACCAAAGCTCGAACGTATTTTTAAGTTAGAAATAGATTTGTTGTTTTTCAGAAAATCTTCCTGAGATACGCGCCATGCAGCACCTACCGACGGGAAGAAAGAGAATTTATTTTTTTCGCTGAACCTTGATGAACCATCATAACGGCCGGTGGCAGTAAATAAATACTTTTCATCTAAGTTATACATAATACGACCGTAGTATGACTGTAGCTGGCCCGGGTTAAGCGCAACCGGAGAGCTTGGCTGATTTTCAGATTCAGCAGCACTTTTAACCGAACCGGCGTTCAGGTTATTAAACTGAAAAAAGTCGTCGATAAAGTTTTGTGTTTCTACCCTTACTCTTTCATAAGTAGCTTTAGTGAACGATATACCCGCTACCGCTGTAAACCTGTTACGATCGTTAAGCTTCTTGTTCCAGGTAAGGTAGTTCTCAGTTTGCCAATAGTTGTTGGTATTAGCGTTTATGTTAGCCACACCACCCTGATCTGCCGATAAGTGTTGCAGGGCCAGTGATGAATAAAAGTTGTTTTTTTGCGATGCCAGGTTATAACCGAAATCGGTTTTAAACTCCAGTTCAGATGATATTTTGAACGTGGCGTAAATGTTACCCAAAGCCTGTAAGGTATTGTTAAGTGTATAACGCTCGTTAGCTACCTGTATGGGGTTAGGTGCACCTTCAAGACCGGCTATATCATAGTTACCTGCCCAGTTACCATTTGGATACCTGATCGGCACGATTGGTACTTCTTCGCTAACAGCACGCGGTACGTTCAAACCACCGTTACCATCGGTAACCATACGCTGACGGCTGCTGATGATATTGATACTTCCACCAACACGTAACCAATCTTTCACATCGTTATCCATGGTCATTTTAGCCGAATAACGTTTGAAAGCTGATGTTGGGGTTAAGCCGCGCTGATTAAGATAACCGAACGATAAGCTATAAACTGATTTTTCGCTACCGCCCTGTATATTGATCTGGTGACTTTGCGAGAAAGATGGTTTATAAGTTTCTTTTTCCCAATTGGTATTGTAAATAGGTTTGTTGTTAGCGTCAAACAGCAACGGATAATTCACGTTGTTCAACTCTTTAGGCGGTGTTTGTACTGAGTTATCTGTAGAGAATTTTTGTCCGTTGGCGAATGATTCGTTGTAGATCCGCACAAACTCTTCAGAGTTAAGGGTAGGCACGTGTCTGTAAAGCTGGCTGATGTTTCCGTTAGCTTCATAGCTAATGGTAGCCGCGCCGCGTTTACCACGTTTAGTGGTTACCATAATAATACCGTTGGCTCCACGCACACCATATATAGCGGTTGACGATGCATCCTTCAGTACCTCTAACGAGGCCACATCATTCGGGTTGATTGAGTTGGGGTCAACACCTACTACACCATCCACTACATAAATTGGGTCAACATTGGAGTTGATAGAACCAATACCCCTGATGCGTACCTTAGCGGCCGCACCCGGCGCGTTACTGTTAACACTTACATCAACACCCGCTACTTTACCCTGTAAGGCTTGCGACAGGTTGGGAACCGGTTTATCCAGTAACTGCTCGGCCTTAAGCGTGGTAACCGCGCCGGTAAGGTCTGATTTTTTGGCCGTACCGTAACCAATTACCACTACCTCATTCAGTTCTTTTGATTCTTCGGTAAGTTTTACATTGAGGGTTGTTTTGCCTGCGGCGCTAACTTCCTGTTCGCTGTAACCTATATAGGTGAATACTACTACGGAGTTTGCTGCCGGCAAATCGAGGGTAAAGTTACCACTGGCATCTGTTTGCGCACCTATGGTTGAGCCTTTAACATGCACGCTCACTCCTGCAAGCGGACTATTATCTTTAGCATCAGTCACTTTACCATTTACCTTAACCTGCGCCATTACGTGCAGGGATAGTAAGGAAAATACAATTGCGTAAATAAGTTTTTTCATCATAACAATGATTGTTTGGTTGGTTTTAAATAATAATTGTGTTTAAGAGAGCTATTAAAATGCTTTTAGCACTACGGCGGTTGGCTTATGCAAAGGCTGCATGCCTGCCAAAATTTGGGCAAAGCAATTCCGGCTGCCTTTACGACATTATTTTTTTGCATATCAATTGGTTGTTTAAAAGGTTTCTCTAAAAATTGGTCGCTACAGTTACAGTGACTTTTTAATGGTTTTTGGTTAAATAATAATTGTGCAACACGCCATGCCGGTATACAGCACGGTATTCATTTTTATGCAGAATGAAAGCTTGTTGAAACTATTACACAGCAAACCTTACCGCAAGGCAAAGCCGCCACCGGTTATACAGGTGGTTAATCAGTTAAATAAAAACCGGGTAATAGTATCAGTCTTTTCATTCAGCATTAAATTAAATCGAACAAAAAATTAGTACAAAAAGGCGCGTTTCCGCAAGTTTAAATATTAGGTATTGGTTTGTTTTTCACTCAATAGTATGTACAAACATACATATATAAATTTTAATTCCAAATTTTATATTGGAACATCAATAGTTTAGTAATTAGTTAGGTATAACTGGTAAATGCAGTACTAATATCCATATTTTTTATTCAATTCAAAGCTAAATTTTAAAAAGGTTCTCATTTCTTTCTAATTTGTTTATTAACATTTACACAGGCTAATGGATTAAGCTAACTTGTTTTAGCAGTTTTATCCATTAAGAAAATACCACATCTGTCTGATATACATATCCTTTGTGAATACTCGTCAGAAAGACATTTTATTGCCTGATAGTTTGGGAGTTATTAACTATTAGCCAATTCATTACCTCCACTATTTTCTGTACAGAAAGTGGTGCTGTATCAAGGCATACTGATATACATATCACCCAGCGATGTGCCACCATCATAACAGCTGTAAACTTACACAGCCTCCTGCTATTTGAACAGAGAAACTCTTGCACGTTGTATAACCCGTTACGGGATAAGCAGGCAAAAAATATGATCAGGATATTTTGATTATTAAAAGCAATCCAATATGTTTGTACATTATAACTTTATATGTACAATGGCAATTTGCCCGGTACTGAATAAACGCCCTTTTTCTATAAGCCCTTAAAAAAGGCATCCCGGCTAATTGTAAATTTAGTCGGCTTACGCGGTAAACAATACTACTATACTATATCAACCCTCAAAACAAATGAGAAAACTGAATCTTGTTTTTATTGTGCTGATCATTTGCGCGACAAGCATTAATGCCCTTGCGCAAAAGGCCGCGCCCCCGGCAACGGCCTTCACTTCTGTTACCTTACAGCAAACCGTAGCCTACCTTAAATACAATGGCGAAAATCGCCGTATGGTAAGGCTGCTGTTCAAAAATGGAAAAAGCTTTGCCGAAGCCAAGGCTGCCGTAAGTTTTAATAACAATAAAGATGTAATTACCATACCGGCCAGTAAAGACGGGCTTGATGTTTACGAACTGGCCCTACCCGGCGCGCCTATAAAGGTATCTACACAGGCAACAGTTACCTTAACATCGGGTACGCAAAATTATGTGGCACGCTGCATTGTTGACCCGGCGCGCGATAACTGGAGCGTTTATGTATTGCCCCACTCGCATGTCGATATTGGGTACACCAATACCCAGGCTAAGGTGCTGAAGCTGCATAAGGAAAACATTGACGAATCTATAGAACTGGCTAAAAAAACACAGAATTATCCTGTTGAAGCCCGTTTTAAGTGGACAACCGAAGCGATATGGGTGGTTGACAATTACCTGAAAACAGCCGACGAAGAGAAAAAGAAGCGCTTTTGGGACGCGGTAAAAAGCGGCTGGATCAACCTGGATGGCGCTTATGGCAACATTAATACCAGCATGACAGATTCGAAACAACTGATGCAGATGTTCTACAAATCTCAAAAGTTAGCTAAAGATAATGGCATACAGATCCACACCATGTTTCAGGGTGATGTACCGGGCGCGTCGTGGGGTTTGTCTTCGCAGGTGGAGCAAACCGGGATCAAATATTTCCTTTCGGGCCCCAACGCTTCTGACAGGATTGGTCAGCTGGCCAAATGGCAGGATAAACCTTTTTACTGGGTATCGCCATCGGGCAAGCAAAAACTACTGTTCTGGCAATGCCAGCCGTACTCTATCGGCTATGCTTTAAAAGGCACCAAGATCCCTAACTTTTTCACTATTGAAGACCCTAAGCCGTTTTATACCGGTCATCCTACTGAAAACTTTCTGAACCCTTACGTTTTTGAATACCTCGCCGGTTTAGAGCAAAATAAGTTCCCGTATGATATGTCGATTCTTACCTGGGCCATGAGCGATAACGCCCCCATCGACCCAGAACTACCGGATGCCGTTAAAGCCTGGAACGAGAAATTTTCATCGCCAAAGCTAATTATTACCTCAACCAAACAATTTTTTAATGACCTGGAAAGTAAATACAAAGACAAACTGCCGCAATACACCGGCGATTATACCGAGTACTGGACAGATGGTGTAGCATGCGCGGCTAAAGAAACAGCCTTGAGTCGTCATACATCCGATCAATTGAAACAAGCGGATGCTATATGGGCCATTAACAACAAAGCCAACTACCCTGCCGATGCCTTTAACGATAGCTGGAAAAACCTGCTGCTTTATAATGAACATACCTGGGGTGCCTATAACAGTGTGGATGACCCGGATGACGCGAAGGTAAAAAGCGAATGGGCGGTAAAACAATCGTTCGTGTTAACGGCACACAGCAAGGTTGATTCGCTGATGAAACTTGTTTTAACCCCCGCATCGGCCAAAGCTAATACCATTGACGTATACAATACGCTATCATGGAACCGTACCGATGTGGTTTACGTTCCGGCGGCATTAAGTAAAGCGGGGGATCTGGTGAAGGATGCTTCGGGCAAAAAGATACCATCACAACGCTTAACAACCGGCGAATTGGTGTTTATAGCACAGGCAGTTCCGCAATTGGGCAAAAGCACTTATACTATAAATGCCGGTAAAGCCTTTGCGCAGGGCAATGCTAAAGTAACTGGCACCACGCTAAGCAACGGGCTTTACACTATTGATGTGGATAAACAAAGCGGTAATATTAAAAAACTGGTAAAAGCGGCGCACAACTATGTATCGGCAGATTCGGCCGGGCTTAACCAGTACCTCTACATGCCCGATGCTGCTTTAAAGAAAACACAAACCACCAGCAACACCATAATTAGTATTAAAGAAAACGGCCCGTTGGTAGTTAGTTTACTGATAAAGTCCGACGCGCCGGGTAGCAATTCCCTTACCCGCGAAGTTCGTTTAGTAAGTGGATTGGATAAGGTAGAGCTGATCAATACTGTAGATAAAAAGGCCATTCGCGCTAAGGAGAATGTACATTTCGCGTTTCCTTTTAATATACCGGGCGCACAGGTACGTTACAGCATTCCATGGGGAAGCGCCGCCGCCGAGGCAGATCAACTACCTTATGCCAACCGTAACTGGTATACCATGCAGCGCTGGGTTGATATATCAAACAGCGAATACGGCATCACCTGGAGCAGCCCCGATGCACCGCTGTTTGAAATAGGAAAAACCAATACCGGCAGTTTGCTGGGTGGCTTGCACCATTCGCCACTGTGGGTATCGTTTACGCCGCAATCGCCTAATATATACTCGTGGGTAATGAACAACCTGTGGCATACCAATTTCAGGGCCGATCAGGAAGGCGTGGTTACTTTCCATTATTACATACAGGCACACCAGGCCGGTTACGATAGTTACAAGGCTAACCAAACAGGTTTAGATAACCACCAGCCTTTGATAGCTTCGGCAGCATCGGGCAGTAATGATAAAGCGCCATTTTTTAAATTGGATAGCAAAACCGTATACATAGAGGCGGTAAAAGTTGCTGATGACGGCAAGGGATTAATAGCCCAATTGGTTAACAGCGGTGCCGATGAAAGCAGCGTAACGTTATCGCCTGTAAATACTTCTGCAATAAAAGTTTGGTCGAGCGACCTTTCGGAAGAGCGTAAAACGCAAAAAAACAGTACATTTACTATTGCAGGGAAAGATGTAGTGACCGTTAGAATAGAATTTTAGACCAATCCTCACATAATTATCTAAAAGCGGTATCCTGATTTTTTTCGGGGCACCGCTTTTTTTATGCGGTAATATTCGCCCTCTTTGCAAATTGCCAAACTCTTTCGCGGCAATTCCTTCAATAGTTTCAGGGCGTAGTAGCGATCGATCAAACGTAGTTTAATACCTTCAGGCATCTTTGTCTTCCGCACAAACTTCGCAAAGCCGGCCAAATTCACATCCATATAGCTATCCTTCACAATCTTATTATTTTTTGCATACAGGCTCCTGTATTTTCGAATCATTAATTAACAAACAAATAACATGATAAATTTTATTAAAACTGTAACATTAACACTTAATACGCGTCTGTTAGAAATAGCAATCAGACAGCTCCTTTCGTATCATTTTTGTTAATAAGTGTTAAATTTTTCCCAACTACTAAGAATTTAGTTATCATTGAGTGCCTTTAAAACTTTATATGAAATACACAATTTTTACCTTACTACTTTTCCTTTGTTTTACTTCCCGATCGTTCGCCCAAACGCCTTATGGTGTTAAAGGAGCTGTGGCCGATAGTGCCTCAAACGTAAAACTTAAAGACGCCTCCGTAAGTATCCTGAACGCTAAAGATTCCACATTGGTCAGCTTTACCCGCGCTGCCGAAAACGGATCATTTTCGATAGGCAAGCTTAGCAAAGGCAAGTTCCTTTTGCTGATCACCTATCCCGAATACGCCGATTATGTAGAAGAATTCAGTTTAGATTCGGCTAAAACAGAGCATAATTTTAAACAGCTGAACATGCTGCTGAAATCGAAACTATTGGCCGAGGTTTTAATTAAAGGAACCGCAGCCGCCATTAAAATAAAAGGTGATACTACCGAATATAACGCGGCCGCGTTTAAAATACAGCCCAACTCAAAAGTGGAAGACCTGCTGAAACAGCTACCCGGCATACAGGTAGATAAAGACGGTAAGATAACCGCGCAGGGGCAGGCTGTAAATAAGGTATTGGTAGATGGCGAAGAGTTTTTTGGCGACGACCCTACCCTTGTTACCAAAAACATCCGTGGCGACATGGTTGATAAGGTACAGCTGTACGATAAAAAAAGCGACCAGGCCACCTTTACCGGTATTGATGATGGCGAGAAAACCAAAACCATCAACATTAAGCTGAAAGAAGATAAAAAGAGCGGTTACTTTGGTAAGGTAGATGCCGGCATAGGCACTAAAGACTTTTACCAAGGACAGGCTTTGTTCAATAAATTTAAGGCCAAGCAAAAGTTCTCTGCCTATGGTACCTCCAGTAATACAGGCAAAACCGGCTTGGGCTGGGAGGATAGCAACAAATACGGAGGCGGATCTGACGGGATGCAGTTTGTTGACGATGGTATTATGTATTTTGGCGGAGGCGGCGATGACCTGGATTCGTTCGACGGAAGGTATAACGGTCAGGGTATCCCGAAGGCTCATACCGGCGGTTTACACTACGATTCTAAATGGAACGATGATAAAAACTCTATCAACACCAATTACAAAATAGGATCATTAGCTGTTGATGGTAGCACCAACACGCTATCACAAAACACGTTGCCAACCGGTATCATCAAAAGTAATTCCGACCAGATCTTTAACAATTCTATCTTCAGACAAAAACTTGACGCGACCTACCAAATTAAACTGGACTCGACCTCAAACCTGAAACTGACAGTTGATGGTACCGTTAAAAACAGCGAAACCAACAGCGACTATACTTCGGAAACACGCAACGGTAACGATGAGCTGCGTAATGATAACACACGTCGTTTAACCAATAAGGTTGATGGTCGTATTTTAAACATGAGCGCTTTTTATACCAAAAAATTCAAAAAAGCCGGTCGTACATTATCTGTAAACCTTGCCGAAGCATTTAACCAAAGCAATGCCAAAGGTTTCCTGCAATCGAACACCAACTTGTACGATAGCACAGGGGTGATCAGTAACCAAAAGATAGATCAGTATAAAACAAACGATACCAAGAGTTCTGTTTTGAGCAGTAATATTGCCTATACCGAACCTTTCACTAAAGCGTTTTCAGTAATATTGAACTATGGTTTCGGCATTAATAATAGTACTGCCGACAGGAAATCATTCGATCAGTCGGCACCCGGAAATTACAATTTGCTGAATGATTCGTTGAGTAATGATTTTAAGCTGAACCAGTTCTCGAACCAGGTGGGTGCTATATTCAACTACAAAAAAGAAAAACATGTGATTAACTTTGGTACCAAGGTATCTGATGTAAGCTTTAAGCAAGTTAACCTGTACACCGATGATATTTTTAAAAGACATTTCACCAACTGGAACCCACAGGCCAGTTACCAATACAGGTTTACGCAGCAAAAATCGTTCAGGTTCAATTACTATGGTAACACCACCCAGCCTACTATCGATCAGATACAGCCGGTACGTGTAAATACCGATCCGCTGAACATCACCCTGGGTAACCCCGATCTTACACCTTCGTTTAACCACCGTTTCAATTTAGGTTATAACTCTTATAAGGTGCTAAGTGGCCAGTCGATATGGTTAAGCGGTTCGTACTCGTTCACTACAAATCCGATAGTAAGCAATACCTTTACCGATTCAACCGGTCGCAGTACTTACCAGTCGTTCAACCTTAGCGGAAAAAAGCCGAACAATTTTTATGCTAATGCTTATTTCGATCAAAAGATATCAAAAGGTGATTTCAATATTGGCTTAAACATGAGTGCCAATGGTAACACCTATTACAACATGATCAATAATGAGCTCAATACCACCAAATCGTACACTTATTCGGCCGGTGTAAGTCTGTCGAAGTACAAACAAAAGAAGTATGATTTCTGGATGAACTTCCGACCTAATTATACCAAAAGCACGTCATCATATATGACGAATGGCGAGCTAAGGAAGAACATTAATGATGGTAAAGGTTTTAACGCTAATGCATCTTTTAACATCTATCTGCCGGGTAAATTACAAATATCATCGGATGGTAATTACGAATACAAGGCTAAAACACAATCGTTCCCTGATGATTTCAGTCAGTTCATCTGGAATGCTTCGATCGTTAAAACCTTCCTGAAAGAGGATAACCTGAAAGTATCATTAACCGGAAACGATTTATTGAACAAGAACGCGGGCTTTACCCGTAACACCACAGCTAACAGTTTCTATCAAAACAGCTACACTTCTATCCGCAGGTACTTTATGCTATCGGTAGTGTACGATTTTAATAAGATGGGCGGCGGCGTTAAAACTTCAAAATAAACCATATCATGAAAAGAATATATATCATCACCATAGCTGTAATTGCATGCTTAAGCAATATCGCGGCAGCCCAAAACGCGCGTTTCGCCCGCTCGGGCACCATTGAGTACGAGAAGAGCATGAACATGTATGCCATTATTAAAAAGAATATTAATAAGGATAATGAGTCATACCTGCAACCTGCTTATGATCAGTACAAGAAAAACCAGCCGCAGTTTAAAAAGCTGAAGAGCACGCTTAACTTTTCGGATAATAAAACATTGTTTGTACCAATTCCGCCGGAAAATACCAATAACGGTTTCTTTGGCAACAGCCCGATGACCGTGCAGAACAATACCGTTTATACCGATTTTAATACCAATAAAATAATTAACCAAAAAAAGGTTTATGAAGAAACCTTTTTGGTAAGGGACAGTACACACCACATTAAATGGAAAATAACCAGCGAAACCCGCGATATAGCAGGCTACACTTGCCGCAGGGCAAATGGTTTAGTGCTTGACTCGGTATATGTAGTCGCATTCTATACCGAGGAAATACCTGTATCGGGCGGTCCGGAATCATTTAGCGGCTTACCGGGTATGATATTAGGCGTAGCCTTACCACACGAAAACGTAACCTGGTTTGCCACCAAAGTAACCGATACACCGGTACCTGCCAGTTCGGTAGCGGCACCGGTAAAGGGAAAATCGGTAACCAGCAAGGAGTTTTTTGATAAAATAAAAGATGTAATGAAAGATTGGGGCGACTACGCGCAGGAAGCATTGAAAGCGTATTCTCTATAAGCGACTAATCGCCGCCACCACCACAACCGCTGCATCCGGAAGATGAACAACCCGAGCAGCCGCTGTTACAACCACTATCACCACCATGATGCCCGCCATCGTGGTGGTGATCTGATGATGTATTTCCATCGACATCTATTCCTCCTCCGCATCCTGCACCACCACCGTTTCCCTCTCTTTTCTTTTTGATCTTACCGGCATTATTGTCGATGAAAATTGAGCCGGGAATTACCATCACAGCAACCGCCACACAACCAAATATCAGAAATACGATTGCCGCCTCCATGGCTTGTACAAATAAGCCCCCTGCAACTAATGCCAGGGTAGCAATAATAGTGATCTGCGTTATGCGCGGCTTTTTAATTAGCCAATACCGGCTTAGATTAACACGCTGAAAGTTGATATCCGAAAAGCGGGTACGATTATCCTGCCATATATCTGCAGGAGGCTGAACGCCGAACTTCTCGACATATAATTTATTCGACAGGGAGTAATAGTTGTTAAACTTAACCGCTTCCTGTTTTCCACCTTTGGTAGGATTATGATGTATTTCACGGCCTAAAGTATCGCGACAAAGATCTATCCAATAAGAACGTGTAAAGGTTAAGTGTAAATGCCAGGCCTGATCTACCGGATCTGATGGGGTAACACCTTGGTCTGACACACAGCAAAGAAAGATGAATTTTTTGTATTCGTTAATAACGCGATGAGTGTAAGCAGCTGTCCAGCCATTTTCACGAGCGAGACGGGCAGAGAAACTAAAATCAGCATCCGGCTGATCCAGTTGAAAACTTTGGATCTTTTGCCAAAGCGAGGTTTCGGTTGCATTCATATACCATGATATGTATGCGATAAATATAGATAAATGTTTTGGTTGGAGAATTAGTTGTAAGTTGAAAGTTGTGAGTTGTATGGGAAGAGTTGCAGGTTGTGGGTTTTGAGTTGTGCGTAAGAAGCGTTAGTGTGATGCCACTTGTATGTTGGAATATCTCCTTACAACACACAACCCGGAACCTACAACACACCACCTACAACTCGCCTAAAAACAACAAAACCCTCTATCTTTCGGATAGAGGGCATGTTTAAGATTGGGCACCGACCTACTCTCCCACGTTTTACCGCAGTACCATCGGCTCTGGCGGGCT
>NZ_JBWKQC010000016.1:0-67318 GCF_059418565.1 Mucilaginibacter sp. GW821-FHT07G05
GAAAAGTATAAGAGAACAGCTTGAAAAAAATCTTTTTGATTAAAGTTTGGAATTATGGTAGACCTATAATACAAAACTTTACCATATTGCAGCACGACGGCAGCGCTACCGACGAGATACCAAACCGCCCCGATCATTACGCCATGGTGCTCAATTTACGTGGCAGCGTTACCCGTACCGTAGGGCATTTCCGTTTTAAGGCCGATACCCATTCCATACACATGGTTACCCCGCAATCGCTAAACGCGTATCACGACGCTACCGACGATCTGCAATTATATATCGTACTGTTTAAAAAGGATTTCCTGGAGGATGGCCTCATCAGGGATGGCATGCTGGATAACCTGCTCGATGTAAACCCCGAACATCCGCCGATGTGTTCGTTATCGGGGATTAACCTTACCAATATCCATTCGTTATTTAAAAAGCTCGATCATGAGTATAACAGCAACCAGGCTTACCATGGCCAAATGCTGCGTTTACTGCTCATTGAGTTATTGTACGAAGCCAATCGCTCGGGCAATTGTCCCGAAAAGAGGGTGAGTCACCCAAACCGTCAGCAACAGTTGGTGAACCGCTTTAAAAAGCTGATAGACGAGCATTTCATGACCCTCCGCACCGTACAGGAATATGCCGATCTGCTGTTTGTTACCGCCAAGCATTTAAGCGAGGTAATCAAACACGAAACCGGTTTAACGCCGCTGCACCTTATTCATAACCGGGTATACAAAGAAGCAACCTATTGGTTATGCGCGTCGGAACTGAGCGTGAAGCAAGTAGCTGATAAACTGAACTTCGATACCAGTTCGCATTTCAGCAGGTTCTTTAAACATTACTCGGGCCATAACCCTACCGATTTTCAGCGGATACAGTGCGCGATATTGTAAGGGGGAGTAGTGTAGAGCTATTCTCTGCTTTTTATTAAACTATCGTCATTGCGAGGCACGAAGCAATCTCTACGTAGGTTTGTGTTTGCTGTAGTTAACGTTAGTCTGCTCTTGGGCGCAGTGCGCCATTACTTTTTTCTTGATAAAAAAGTAACAAAAAATCAAGTCAGCAAAAAGGCTTCTATGCCGCACAAGGCCTCTGCGCTGCAAAAACGTGCAGAACTTAGGGCTGGAACTTTTGCCCCACCACGCCATTCCTCCCCACATGCAACAAGTTCGCTATGCCCGCCTTTGCGCTCATGCCAACACGTTCTGCGCGTTTTCATCCGAAGCTGTTTTGCTGACGGGAAGATTGCCATACAACTATTCAGTCCTCAAACTATCAATAGGATTAGCCAAAGCCGCTTTTATTGATTGATAGCTGATGGTTAAAAACGCGATCACTATGGCCATAAAACCTGCAAGCGCGAACATCCACCAGCTGATCTGGGTGCGGTAGGCGTAATTGTCCAGCCATTTGTTCATGGCCCACCATGCTACCGGGAATGCTACTACTAATGCTGCTGCTACCAATTTAACAAAATCTTTAGCCAGCATGGCCACAATACCTGCCGCGCTGGCACCAAACACACGGCGTACACCAATCTCTTTCAGTCGTTTTTGGGTAGCGAATGTTGCCAGTCCGAAAAGGCCGAGACACGATATGATGATGGATACCACAGAAAATACATTGAACAATTGGCCCATTTGCTGTTCGGATGTGTAAAGCTTTGAAAGGTCCTGGTCAACAAAGCCGTACGAGAACGGGAAGTTGGGGTATACATCCTGAAAGTTTACCTTTAGTTTGGTGATCACCTGCTGTATCTCTGCCGGACTTGTACGCATTACCACATAACCACCGCGATTGGTGTGTTTTAATATGAGTGGCTCAATACCCTGCTGTATCGGCTTAAAGTTGAAATCTTTTACTACGCCCACCACTTCACCCGGCTGGTTGTTGCTGCTTATTTTTTGACCGATGACGTTGGCGACTGTCATGCCCATTACCTTTACGGCGGCCTCGTTTAAAATGTAATTTGGCTCGTCGGCTTTGGAGTTATCAATGAAGTTTCTGCCGGCAATAATTTGCATGCCGAAGGTTCTTATAAAATTTTCATCAATGCCAATATGCGGAAAAACAGTTTGCTGCCGTGGGTCTTTACCGGGCCAAATTACGTTGGTAGTGCCTGTGGTAAGGTAAGTGGGCAGGTGCTCAATAATGGTATAATCGCCGGTGCCGGTATTGTTGCCGAGGGTAGCTTTGAGGGTTTGGTAATTATTACGCGTATCGCCGGTTTTAGGCATTTGCAGGTAAAGCAGGTTTTGCTTGTTAAAGCCAATATCGCGGTTGCGGATAAAATTGAGCTGACTGCTTACCACCAGCGTACTCACCATTAAAACTACCGAAACGGCAAACTGCGCAATCACCAAACCATTGCGGAAATAGTTCTTGTTCCCGCTCAATACTTTTATGCCTTTCAGCACCTTTATCGGTTTAAACGACGAAAGAAAGAATGCCGGGTAACTGCCCGATATTAAGCCAACCAAGGTAGCTATACCCAGCAGACTGCCTATAAATTTGAGGTTAAGCAGATTAATGGAGATGGATTTATTAGCCAGATCATTAAAAAACGGCAGCAGTAACAAGGCGGCACCAAGTGCGATAACTAAAGCGAGGAAAGCCAGCAATAACGATTCGCCCAGGAACTGGATGATCAACTGGAAACGCATGGCGCCAATTGTTTTACGGAGGCCTACCTCTTTGGCTCTTTGTCCGGCAAGAGCTGTGGCCAGGTTCATGAAGTTGATGCAGGCGATCAGCAATATAAAAATGGCTACAAGCGTAAATATGTTTACATGCTGATTGTTCCCCTGTCCGGCTACGTCAAGCATCAAGCGCGATTTCAGGTGAATATCGCTAAGGGGCTGTAAGGTAAAGGTGCTTTTGGTGTGGGTTTTATCGTTAAGGGTATGTATTTCGGTTGTTTGCTTTTGCAGGGCAGCTATGGCCCACGGTGTGGCGTTAAAATGCTTGTCAAGTTCTACATAGGAGTAAACATCAAAGTTATCCCACACGTCACCGTTCGATCGGTTGTATAATTCGATAGGCAGCAGCATATCAAACTGTAAGTGTGAATTATGCGGCACATCTTTCAGAATGCCTGTTACTACATAATTGGTACCGTTAATGTCGTTATCGGCATGTATCACCTTGCCTATGGCATTTACGCTGCCAAAATACTTTTTGGCGGTTGAGGCAGTAAGCACCACACCATCGGGCCGGGTTAATACAGTGGCCTTATCTCCCTGCAGCAGGGGATAGTTAAACATTTGCAAAAAGTTGGAAGCCGCGTACAGCAGGTTTTTCTCATCAAACTTTCTGTTGCCTATGGTTATAAAAGTTTGTAAGGGTACTACCGTGGTATAGCTTTTAACGGCGGGCACCTGCTGCTTCAATGCAGGGGCAACAGGCGGCGGCACAACGGCCACTTCTACATCTGATACCTTGGCAGTAAGGCGATAGATCTGTGCCGCGTTATCGTTAAAATTATCATAGCTGCGCTCATCCTGTACCCATAAAAAAATAAGGATACTACAGGTTAGGCCCGTTGCCAGGCCAAAAATATTCAGCACCGTAAACAGCTTATGCCTTTTAAGGCTGCGGATGGCAGTAACAAGGTAATCTTTGAACATAACGGTTTCGTAATGATGGAAATACGTTATACAGGTGTCAAATTAAATGCCGTTTATTTATAGTGTTGTATGCCAGTTGTTTATATTGGTTTTGTCGGTGTGCTGTGTTCGGTTGTATTACAATGAAATGTGCGGTTATGGAGCAGTGATTACCTATTGATACTCACTGCTATTAAACTTTGTATCCAGCCAGTTAATGCGGTTACTAAGATAGGTTTTTAGATACTGAACTTCTTTATCATAAGTGCCCGCCACCTGAAACTCGCGGTATACTTTAAGCGATAATATATCCCACTTAACAAAATTGCGGCTTTGCGATACCGCCAGCTTTTTGGCCAGCGCATCAACGGTATTAGGCAGGGTACTGGTCTGCATTTTTAACTCGTTCCAGCGGCTGCGGATCTTTTGCCTGAAGGTCGGGTCCTGCATCAGTCTGTCTATCCAGGTATGGCTATCGTGCCCGGCATTGAACATTAGTTTATTCACGGCATCGCCCAGGCGGTCGTCGTTATTGGCGGCTATGTCAAAATCCCAAACAGGGCCGGTGTATATTTTATCGTCGTTACGTTTCTTGTACATGTACGTACTCCAAAATATATCCGAATTGCCCATCACCTCGTTCACCAGGTAATAGTTCACGTATGAGTCCACATCAAAATACTTGCGGTACCCATTCACAGGGTCGGTAAAGTCATCTGCAAACAAGGCATCCTCAAATTTTTGAAAATGATTGCTGATATAGTCCTTCTGTTGCTGATTAATAACATCCCCGTCAGGGTACTTAACCGTTATCGGCATCGACCGGCCTGTGTAAAAATGTACCGGTTCGCCATCGGCAAAGCCATCCAGCTCTACTAAATATCCACCCGAAATATCAGGCATTGAGGTAGTACCATCAGCCTGTTCCTCAATGTTTACCAGTGTTTTGCCTTCCTTAATTTGTTCGGTAAGCTGATAATTTCCGGCGTATAACCCATTCACAAATACCTCTACATACCTCGAATTTGGCGTAAATGCCAATCCCGAATGCCTGCTCAATTCAAAAGCCAGTTCGTTACGCATCAGGGTTTTATCGGCATAGTTGGCCAGTAGTACCCAGTTCTTGCTTTCGGCCATGCCCAACAGTCCGACTTTTTTATCCAGCTTAATGCGGTAAGGTTTTTTGGGCATGTTCCATGTTGAGTTACCACGGCCTTTAATGGTGGTTTTACCCTCGTACAGGATAGTACCCGCTATATCGCCCGCTATTTTAATATTACCGGCAACGTAAACTTCCTTGCTATCTATAGGCACACCATTGGTTGATATGTAAATGGCGGGCAGCCCCGTATCGGTAAACTTAATGGTGTAAGTTTTCTTGGTGCTGTCTTTAGCGGTGATGATGTATTGTACCTTTTTGCTGTAGTCATTAGCGGTAACGCCGCTTACCTGTACCTTGTTATTAACAGTGATTACACCGCCCTTAAAAGTAAACTCGGGTATCAATACCGATAGATCAGTTCCTGCAAAGGTGTTTACAAATACAGTATCGCCCACTATGTTGCCGGTGATAGCCTGTTGTATCAGGAAGTTTTTTGTGGTCTTAAAAACAAAGGAATCAAGCGTTTTAACAATGTTTTCTTTAGGTGGCTCCGGCACTACGGGGTCAGGATCAACCTCGGTTGTTTTTTTTGAGCACGATGCCAGCAACAGCACCGGGAAAATAGCGTATAGCGCCAGTCGGTTAAAATTCAGCATTTTATTATTCAGGTTCAATTTTGGTTTAAAAACGGAGGAGGAATATTTGCCTAATGTATCAATATTTTCAGGTATTGCAAAAGAGGGGCGATTTTAGTGTTTACAACTATGGGTGCCTGCATTAAATACACGAATTAAACAGAACAGATGTTTCTTTGGGCGAAAGAAATGGCAAAAATGCCTCTACAGCCTGTAATCGGTGTTTTTAATGTTATAATGGGGAAATAGTATGTGTTTCTTATCTCCTCTGCACAATATGGATAGGATGTTATTTTAGAACGCGGGAATGGCTTATATGCTTAATTGTGAAGTGGTTGTAAATAAATAAAGCCTCCTTGCACTCGCTGCTTGGAGGCTTCAACCTAAACCTTATCACATGGTAAGTGGTTTAAACTTACCGGCGGCAAAACTAATACATTTAAGTGTTTATAATACACTATGTAACAAAATTTATATATTACTTAAAATCGGTAGCCTATGGCAAGGCCGGCACGTATGCCTGCCCATGGCCCTTTAATATCCAGCCGTGCGCCTTCGTTATTAACGTTGGCGGTACTTTTGGTAAGCGGGATATCCAAACTTTCAAGGCTCGATCTTAATTCATCCTGTTCCTGCTGCGATAAAGCGGCTGTACCGGTGAGCTTTCCGCTTGATGTACCATAGCTTGGGCCGAAGATCCACCAGTCCAGGTAAAACTGTTTGGGTAATTTCCATTGCGCGCCTATCATTACACCACCGGTAAAGGTTTTTAAGTTGCCGCTCATGAAAATAGATTTTTCGGTACCCACATTGGTTACGGCATCATAAACGGTATAATAGTAGGGGAGTTCGGCCGTGTAGTTAGAGATCTTGGCGAACGGCGCTATATAAAATCCCCTGAACACGCCCTTGCTGCCGGTATAAAACCTTACCTCTGGTGTAAAAGAGATATTGCCGGTTTTAAAGCCATCGAGCTGGCGCGAAGTTTCTTCGTCATCAATCAGTTTATCAAATGATGACTTGAACGGCAAACCCGATTTAGGCATGTACCGCACGCCCAGCGCTACCGATATTTTTTTACCCACCGCGCGCTCGTACTGTACCGAAATGTTTTTCAGCAGCAGGGCTGTTACATTCAGCTTAACGAGGTTTTTGGTGTTGGTAAAATTGGTGTCGGCAAAGGTGTTGATCTTTCTTTGGTATTGCGCTAAAAGGGTGCTTGTTGTGGTGCAAAGCGCAATCAGCATTACTAATGAAATTGTTTTTGTACGCATAGTTTTATGGGAAAGAGAAGGTTAACTAAACGCAATGATAACTCATTAATGCATAATTTTTTATACCTGTAAGTAGGTAAAAAAGCGGACCGTAACAGTGTGCTTTGCTGCTACAGCCCGCATGGTAAATTAATTATGATGATCAGTTAATAGCTACAAACATGCCGCCTATAAAAACAACACTCAACGCTATATTAAAAAGGCCTATCAGCATTTTATCATTATACTCGTTATGGGTATAACTGCCGGTGCGGGGCACTTTTAAATTACGTATCGTTATAAAGCCGTAAATGCCCAGGCCAATAGCGATAATACACATTGCCATAATGTACTCCAAAGGCAATTGGTTGAGGTTAAATGTTGCTGCCATAGTAATAGGGGATACTATTTTTATCGTTGATTGATTATTTATTCCACTTTGGTTACTTTAAACTCTGTACGGCGGTTAAGCTGACGACCGGCCGGATTATCCTTGCCGTTTGGCAGCGTATTAGGCGCTATCGGTTTGCTTTCGCCATAACCCTGCGAGGTGATACGGCTCGCGCTAATGCCTTTCGAAATAATATAATCTACGCAGGCTTTTGCACGGGCCTTTGATAGTTTCAGGTTATAGGCATCGCTGCCTTTTGAATCGGTATGGGCCGATAGCTCTACGCTGATCTTCGGGTTATCTTCCAAAACCTTAACCAAACCATCTAACACGGTTTTTGAGGCCGGGCGAAGGGTGGCTTTATCATAGTCGTACAATACGTTTTTGATCACAATGGGCGAATCAACCTCAAATGCCTGCAAACACACATCCGGGCTATTCAGCGTATCATTGCTCATACGCCCCGATTCGGGCACAGGCACCACCTTGCTGAAGTATTTCTCTTTTTCAAAACGCAGGTTGTACGGCCGTTTGGTGGTTACCTCAAACGCGTATTTGGCGCTGGCATCGGTCACCACTTCTTTAATCACTTGTTTCGACAGGGAATCAATAAAGCTCACCTTTACACCGGCCAGCGGCGTATGCTTGTCGCAGTCAATCACTAAACCTGCAACAACATGCCGCTTATCAAATGCCTCAAATATGCTAAGGCAGCAATCCGATTCCCTGTCAGAACTGATGTAGAACTTATTTTTATCGCTGCTTTCCGGAAAGAAGTACAGATCATCCTTTGCCGAATTGATAGGATAGCCCATGTTCTTAGGCTTACTCCAACGATCGACATCCTTAAAGCTTTCATAAAAATCAAACCCGCCGAGGCCGGTAAAGCCCTTTGAGCTGTATATTAATTTTTTACCGGCTATGTCATAATAGGGTGCCTGCTCATCAAACGCGGTATTGATCACAGTGCCGAGGTTGGTGGCACTGGTAGGACTGCCGTCGTTACCAAGGTCGCTTACCCAAATATCATCGCCGCCCTGGCCGCCCGGTTTGTTCGATACAAAGTAAAGCTGCTTGCCATCGGTGGTTACAAATGGCTGTATCGAGTTAGAGCCATCCGCGTTTACAAAAGTATTTAGCTTTTTCGGGGCGGTCCATTCATCCTTAACCCAATCGGTCATGTAAATGGCGTGGATAATGCGGCTGCCCTCTTTGTACCAGCGTGTAAAATACATGCGGTCGCCGGTGGGGGTAAGGGCGGGGGTGCCGTATTCCAGCTCCTTAATGTTGCTTTCGTCTTTCAGTATGATTATCTCCGGTTTCCCCGAAATACCTTTTGCCTGGTACAAACGGTTAATGTGCTTTTTATCATCCTTCGCGAAGCGCGACGAGGTGAACCAATAGTTATCGTCTTTTTTAATTACCGAATAATCAGAACCATCAGAATTCCAGTCGCCTTTTTTCTTAAGGGCATCTACCAGTATAGGGTATTGGTATTGCTCTTTGGCAAACTCGCAATTGGCTATTTCTTTTTTGGCGATGTCGATATATTTAGCCTCGCCTTTGTATGATGAGCTGAACTGCTGCAACTGCTTTATGGCGTCGTCAAAATGCTGATTAGCCCTTAAACACACGCCATACCATAACTTCGCCAGCGGATACTTAGCCTCGGCACCCTCGGTTAATACCTTGTTGTACCAGCCTTCGGCCTCCAGGTAGTTCTCGTATAAGCGGTACGATTCGGCCAGTTGAAAGCTGATGTAGGCACGGTCTTCCACCTTGCCTTTTTTCTCGTTCTTTTGGGTAGCATGGTAGGGGATGGCCGCTTGGGTAAGCATGTTCATACCGGTTGCCGCCTTTTTGTAGTAAAAAGCTGCCTCAAAGTAATCCTTATTACGAAAAGCCCGGTCGCCAAGTGTTTTAGTATCATCACCGCCATACTGCGCGAAGGCTGCGGATAGTATACTGGAAATACATATAGTAAGTAATAACTTTTTCATATAGGTGATGGTTTATAGCCTTGGGCAAACGGGCTCGGGGCCTTGTATGCGTTTACGGAATACATAACTTAATGACAGCTCAATACCGCCGCGGCTGTTGGTAGCCGTGTTTAATGCCGATGTGTTAAAATCATAACTGGCTCCTATAATAAGGCTGTTTACGTGATAACCCACATTGGCTACCGCGGCGTCATTCACTCGGTACATGGCACCCAGTATAAGGCCGTTATCGTTCTGCATCTTTATTTCGGTATAACCGCCAAATGCCTTTATCTCACTCTTGTTTTGGCGCACGTAAATGGCATGGGGTATCAGGTCGAAGGATTCGCCTGCTTTGATGCGTATCCCCGCGTGCACGTTGTAGCGCAAGGGCAGCTTGCTGTTAATGCCTTCAACCGCGAAGGGATCTTTACTGCGGGTAAGGTGGGCCACGCTCACACCACCGAAAAAGTTGGCGGTACTTGATGGATCGCCATCATAATAAAACACACCCGCGCTGGCATCAAATACGGTAGCGCTGCTGCTGGCAAAGTTTTCAAAGTTGGGCATATTAGGGTTGTAACCTGTCGACGGATCGTACTGGCTGCCCAGTTGTAGCTTATTCATGTCAAAGCTGCGGTTAATGATACCGGCCTGCACGCCAAAGTTCACTTTCTTGTTACCATCTTCAGATACCGCGATGTTATAACCGAACGAACCGTAAGCCGCGAAATAGTTATAGCCCGCCGAACCTGCCGCCTGGTTAACAATATTGATGCCCACGCCAACCCTTTCGGTAGGGCGAAAATCGGCAGATATGGCACCTGTTTTATAGGCGTTGCCGATACTTGCCCACTGGCTTTTAAAGTTGGCATTGATACGGGTATCGCCGTTAAACACCCCGGTTAGCGCCGGGTTTAGCCATAGCGGATAAGCGTAATATTGCGAAAAGTGCGGATCTATTTGCGCTTTTAGCTGGCTTGCTGCCCCTAACTGGAGCAGCACAGCCAATGTGATTATTATTTTTTTCATCGTAGTAGAGTGATTGTTCCTTTTTTGTTAACTTTTTGTCCGTCAGTAGTGGTGGCATCCATGTAGTATACATACACGCCTACCGGTAGTCTGCTGCCCTTGAAGGTTCCGTCCCAACCATTACCCTGGTTGTTCGATTTAAAGACCAGCTCACCCCATTGATCGTACACATAGAAGTTCACAGTTTGGATATTACTGCCATAAACCAGCAATATATCGTTGTTGCCGTCGCCGTTAGGAGTAAAGGCGTTCGGTACAAATATTTCGCCGTTAGGCTTATCGGTAGTAAGGGTTACCGCGTTTGAGTTAGCGCTTATTTCGCAGGCACTGTTACCCAGGCCGCGTACTATAAGCGTTACCGCTGTATTAGGCTGCAGGCCTGTTGGCGTGTATACAAGCGCGTTACCTACACTGGTAAATGTTTGCCCGTTATCGGTGCTTATTTCATACTCGGTAGCACCCGGTACGCTGTTCCAGTTAAAGGTGACGGTGGTTTTGGTGACCGCGCCCGCTGTAACAATTGGCGCTTGCAGTGCCTGCACCACATCAACGGTAACCGCGGTGCGGGTAGTTGACGCGCATCCGCCGGTATTGCTTACAGCTTCAACGTAGTAAGTTGTTGCCGAAGTAATGGCTCCGGTGGTAAAGGTATCGCCGGTATGTATAGGGGTGCCGCCGGTGGCAACATCGTACCAGTTAATGGTGATGCCTGTGTTGGCCACCGCGTTAATGGTAGTAGTTTCACCCGGACAAACAGCTGTACTTTGCGCGTTAGCCTGTGGTGCAGGTGGGGCCGGTGTTACGGTTACCGGTACTGCTGTACGTGTAGCCGATGTACACCCACCCGCGGTAGCTGCCTCTACATAATAAGTAATATTAGCGGTAAGCACCGGTGTTACAAAACTTGCCCCGGTAAATATGGCTGTTCCGCCTGTAGCGGCAGTGTACCAGTTGTAAGTTATGCCCGATTGCGGATTAACCACATCCAGCGTTATCGCCGTATTGTTGCAGGTATTTTGGTTGCCGTTGTTGGCCACTGCCGGTGCTGTTGGCGCGGCGGTAACAGTTACCACTACAGTTGCCAGGGCAGCGCTGGTACAAGTACCTCTCGATGCTTCCAGGTAGAAGGTTGTAGTAGCGTTAATTGCCCCGGTGTTAAAGGTGGTGCCGGTAGCCAGCAGGTTGGTCCTGTTGGCATCGCCATACCATTTATAGGTAACATCCTGTAAAGGCGAACTTACCGAAAGCGTAGTACCGCTGCCTGCGCATACCGATGCTGTAGCATTGGTAGGTATCGGTGTTGATGGCGGTTGAGTAACAGTTACGGTAATAGCGCTGCGGGTGCTTGACGCGCAACCTGCCGCTGTTGCTGCTTCTACATAATAAGTAGTGTTAGCGTTAAGGGCAGGAGTGGTGTAAGTAGCTCCGCTGAACACAGGTGTGCCGCCATTAGCCGCTGTGTACCAGTTAAAGGTTACATTAGGCGTAGTGCTGGTAGCAGTAAGCGTTGCACCACTGCCGCCGCATACCGATGGCGTAGTTGAGCCACCCTGCGCGGTTACCACCGGAGCTACCGGTAACGGATTAACAGTTACCGTAACCGCTGCGCGACTTGACGAAGCGCATCCGCCGTTGGTATTTACAGCTTCGGCATAATAGGTAACGTTACCGGTTAAGGCTGCGGTTGTAAAGCTTGGCCCTGTAAATACCGGTGTGCCGCCTGTCGCGGTAGTATACCAGTTATAGGTTTGGTTAGCATCCGGATTTTGGATAGTCAGTGTAACCGTGTTGCCGGTACAGGTTTGCGCGGTATTGCCGCCTGCTATAACCGGTATATTTGGTGCAGGTAAAACAGTTACCTGCGCGGTAGCTACGTTATCGCTCACACAACCCGAAGCATTGGTAGCCGATACATAGAACGTAGTATTTACATTGATCGGATCAGTTACGAAAGTGTTGCCGGTATGTACCAGGTTAGTTAAGGCTGGTGAATCGTACCATTTGTAAATGATACCTGCCACCGGCGAACTGATAGCTAATGAAGCCGTAGTGCCCACGCAAACTGACGCGGTGTTTGATGCCAGTGTTGGATCGGCAGGCAGCGCGTTCACGGTAACAGTTACCGATGTACGTGCCGATGATGTACAGTTACCGGCATTGGCGGCTTCTACATAATAAGTAGTATTGGCTGTAAGCACCGCGGTGTTATACACCGTACCGGTGAACAGTAAAGTACCGTTAGTAGCCGCGCTGTACCACCTGTAAACCAAATTGGCCTGCGGATTAGTAATGCTTAATGTAGCGGTAGTGCCGGCGCATATACCTGCGTTACCGCCTGCCACTTGTACTTGCGGTGGTGTAGGTATTGGCAATACGGTTATCGCGGTAGCAGTCCTGGTAGTGCTGATGCAACTGGTGCTGCTCACTGCTTCTACGTAGTAGGTAGCATCTGCTGTAATATTACTTGCGGTGAACACAGTTCCGGTGAATACCGTTGTGCCGCCTGTGGCCGCGGTGTACCAATTGTAGGTAGTGCCTGCAACCGGGTTATTTACGCTGATACTTACAGTGCCGCCGTTACAGATCTCGCTGGTTGTAGCGCTAAGGGTAGGGGCAAGCGGCAATGTGGTTACATCCACATCAACCTGTGTGCGCCCGCCGTTGTTAACACAACCGCTTAAAGTGTTCGATGCTTCCACAAAGAAACTGGTGCCGGCTGTAATGTTGCCTGTAGTATAAGTAGGGCCGGTGAATACTGCCGTGCCGCCTGTTAAGCTGGTGTACCATTTGTAGGTAACGCCTGCTTCGGGAGTAGCAACCGCTAAAGTTGCCGGGCTACCCGCGCAAACTTCTACATTGGCCAGTTGTACGCCCGGTTGAGCCGGACGAGTGTTAACCTTAATAGTGGCCTGTGCACGTGCAGGGCTGGTACAGGTACCGTTGCTGGTTTCGGCATAGTAGCTTACGTTAGCAATTGGCGATACGGTATAGCTTGCACCTGTAAATAACAGCGTGCCGTTGGTAGCCGCGTTATACCATCTTACAGTCGCGCCGTTGGCGTTGGTTACGGTAAGGGTAACGGTTTCACCCGCGCATATCTCTAAATTATTTTGTGCCAGTGTTGGCGTAACCGGCGATGGTGTTACGTTAACCGTAGCTGCAACCCGGTTAGGGTTAGGGCAGGTGCCGCGGCTGCTTTCTACATAATAAGTAGTGGTAGCCTGTACATTGGTTGCGGTAAAGCTGGTACCTGTAAATACAGGTGAACCGCCTGTTGCCGCGGTATACCATCTGTAGGTAACACCCGCGCGGGCATTGCTCACGGTAAAGGTAGCATCACCGCCGGAGCAAATGTTTACGGTATTGGCTGCCAGTACCGGTTGCTCAACACGTTTGCTGGCGTAGTAAATGTTAAGGGTATTGAACACGGCTGCAACAACGCTGTTCAGGCGTACTTCAACCCTGTCGAACGCGGCACCCGGAGCAAATTTAACCAGTGCGGTTTGCTCACCGGCCAGTAATTGTATGCTGATGAGGTTGTTGCTCAGGTTAATGCGGTCGTTGTTGTCGGTAGTGCCGTTGAACGATCCTATCGAGATCCTGTTCAGTACACCTACATTCGCTAACGAAGCAGGTACGCTTAAACGAACAGTTACGGTATCGCCCACAATACCCGGCGAATCAAATATCAGTTTTTGAGCGGCATAAGAACCAAGCACGCTCACAGGCAAATTCATCTGACTGAAGTTAGTGATGTTTTGATCAACCGCATCGTCTGGTGTGGTAACAACGCATCCTAAGCAAACACCTGCACTTACTATTTCATTGGTTTGGGTCGATGCGAAGTCGCAATCAGTGGCGAATATCGGGTTAACGGTAATGGTAACCGCTGTACGCTGTACGCTGATACAACCGCTCGACGCGATGCTGGCTTCTGCATAATAAGTGGTGGTTGAAGTAAGCGCCGGCGTAGTAAATGCAGCGCCGGTAAATATGGCGGTGCCGCCTGTAGCGGTAGTATACCATTTAAAGGTTGCACCTGCTGTGGTTGATGACGCGGTAAGTGTAGCTGTTTGGCCCGATGTTACCTGTTTGTTTATTGGGTTAACAGTTACCGTAGCGTTGGCCGGGGTAGTGTTAACCTGTACGTCGGCTTTGGCACGGGTGCTGCTTACACAACTGCCTGATGCTGCTTCTACATAGTAAGAGGTAGATGCGCTAAGTGCAGGCGTAGTGAATTGCGGCCCGGTGAATATTGGCGTACCGCCTGTTGCAGCAGTGTACCAGTTAAAGGTTACACCCGGTTGGGTTGAGGTAGCAGCCAGCACAGCCGATGAACCCGAACAGGTTTCAACAGGCGTTTGTGAAACTGTTGGTGTCAGCGGTGTTTGTGTCACCAGGGCATTAACCTTAGTTCTTGTAGCGCTACTACAACTACCTGAATTAGCTTCAACATAATAAGAAGCGTTAGCATTAAGGGCGGCAGTAGTAAACTGCGGCCCGGTGAATATAGGGGTGCCACCTGTAGGCGTAGTAAACCAGGTAAAGGTAACCCCTGTAACCGCCTGCGCGGTAAAGGTAGCGGTTTGCCCTGCGCAGATGGTGACATCAGTAGCAGCCACGGCAGGCGGCACCGGCACCGGCGAAACGGTAACGGTAGCCGGGGTACGTACGCCCTGCACACAACCGGTAGCGGTGCGTGTAGCCTCGGCGTAATAAGTAGTATTGTTGTTAAGGGCAGGGGTATTGAACACCTTGCCTGTAAACACAGGCGAACCACCTGTAGCCGAAGTATACCATTTCACGGTCACATAATCAGGCGCGGTAGCGGTAAGTGTAGCCTGCGAACCCTGGCAAACCGAAGTACTGGCCACGGCGATCACCGGGGCAGCCACGGCCTGCGAAGCATCATAGATATTCAGGGCGTTGAATACCCCGGCCAGTGAAGAGTTCAAACGGATTTCGACGCGGTCGAAATCGGCGGCAGCCTTAAATGCGACGCGGAAACGGCTTGCCCCGTCCAGTAAGCGGATAGAAAGCAAAGCACCGTTCACACTGAAGCGGTCGTTATTAAAAGTAGTACCATTATAAGTAGCGATGCCGATCTGCGACAGTACGTTGACGTTGGCCAGTGTACCCGGTAAACCCAGTTCCACCACCACGCTATCACCTGCGCGTCCTGTACCGGCAAAGCGGAGGGTCTGCTGTGCGTAAGCGTGAAGCAAACCGACAGGCACATCCAGGCGGGAGAAAGTATTGCGGTCGTTATCGATAGCGCCGGCATTGTTGCTGATAGAACAACCTAAACAAAGCAAACCGTTGATATCCGAAGTTTCAGCGATAGCGGCATCACAAGGCACGGGTGAAGAAGCGATATTGTTCACGTTCACCACACCGGCAGCACGCGTAGCCGACGCGGCACCGGTAGCGGTCACTACGGCTCCGGCATAATAAGTAGTATTGGCAAAAACGGCAGGTGTATTGAATACCGGGCCGGTAAAGATGCTGGTACCGCCTGCAGGGGCAGTATACCAGTTGAACACGGTACCCGGCGTAGTAGACGAAGCGGTAATGGTAGCCGAAGTACCCGGGTTAACGGCTTGCACAGGTGGGTTAACAGCCACATCCGGGATGACGATCGGTGTAACGGTAACGGTCACCACGGTCCTGTCAGGGTTAACACAGCTGCCTACAGAAGATTCGGCATAATAAGTAGTATTGGCCGAAAGTGCAGGAGTAACAAAGGTATTACCGGTAAATACCGGCGTACCACCCGAAGCAACAGTATACCACTTAATAGTAGCGTTGTTACCTGCGGAAGCGGTAAAGGTGGCGGTCTGCCCGCTGAAGATAGCGGCGGTAGACGGTACCACGACCGGTTTAACAGGCGGATCGTTCACGAGCACCTGCACAGGGTAACGTACACTGCCCGCGCAACCGTTACGGCTGTTCTCCACATAATAAGTAGTATTGGCGGTAAGGGCAGGCGTAGTAAAGTTAGCGCCTGTAAATACAGGAGAACCACCTGTAGGTGCAGTATACCAGTTAAAGATACCGGCAGACGGCGAAGTAATATTGATCTGCGCGGTGCTTCCTTTACAAATTTCAGGCGCGAGCGGGTTAAATACCGGCGCGGCATATTGCTGAATGGCGTAAAAAACATTCAAAGAAGTAAGCAAGGTAGCCACCCCTGAAGTCAGGCGGATGGTCACGCGGTCATAAGCGCCTGTGGCAGGCACAGAGATGGCATAACGGTTGCCTGCCCCTAACAGGCGCAGTTTGATCAGGGCGTTATCCAGGCTATAACGAACGACCTCGTTGGCGCCATTATAGAGGGCTACTTCGATATGTCCGAGTACACCCACATCGGCTAAGGCGACAGGAGCCTGTACCACGATGCGCACGGTATCACCGCTTACGCCGGGCTGCTGAAAGCGGAGTTCCTGTTCGGCGAAGCCACCAAGCAGTCCTGCCAGCACATGAATGGAGGAAGCGGTAGTGGTATCGGCATCAATGGCGAGGTTGTTAAGGTCTACCCCGCAACCGATACAGATGCCGTTGACGTTGCTCGATTGTTCTTTGGCGAACACGCAGGGCGAGTTGTTATCAATGGTCACGCTGATGGTCACCGGTGTACGGTTAACCGAGGTACAACCTGTGGCATTGGCAGCACCTACATAATAAGTAGTGTTGGTGAACAGTGCAGGCGTGGTAAAGGTAGTACCTGTATGTATTGGTGTTGCAGCATTGGCTGAAGTATACCAATTGTAGGTGGTATTAGCTTGCGCGTTAGTAACGTTTAAAGTAGCGGTTTGCCCTGCCTGTATACTTGAACTGGCTGCGGTAACAACCGGGTTAGCAGGAGTAGGGTTAACCAGGGCATTAACTTTCGTTCTGGTAGAACTACCACAGCTACCCGAGTTAGCTTCAACATAATAAGAAGCGTTAGCGTTAAGCGCAGCCGTAGTAAACTGGGTCCCGGTGAATATAGGCGTACCACCTGTAGGCGCAGTAAACCAGGTAAAGGTAACCCCGGTAACGGCCTGCGCGGTAAAGGTAGCGGTCTGCCCTGCACAGATGGTGACATCGGTAGCAGCCACGGCAGGCGGCACGGGCACCGGTGAAACGGTAACGGTAGCCGGGGTACGTACGCCCTGCACACAACCGGTAGCGGTGCGTGTAGCCTCGGCGTAATAAGTAGTATTGTTGTTAAGGGCAGGGGTATTGAACACCTTGCCTGTAAACACAGGCGAACCACCTGTAGCCGAAGTATACCATTTCACGGTCACATAATCAGGCGCGGTAGCGGTAAGTGTAGCCTGCGAACCCTGGCAAACCGAAGTACTGGCCACGGCGATCACCGGGGCAGCCACGGCCTGCGAAGCATCATAGATATTCAGGGCGTTGAATACCCCGGCCAGTGAAGAGTTCAAACGGATTTCGACGCGGTCGAAATCGGCGGCAGCCTTAAATGCGACGCGGAAACGGCTTGCCCCGTCCAGTAAGCGGATAGAAAGCAAAGCACCGTTCACACTGAAGCGGTCGTTATTAAAAGTAGTACCATTATAAGTAGCGATGCCGATCTGCGACAGTACGTTGACGTTGGCCAGTGTACCCGGTAAACCCAGTTCCACCACCACGCTATCACCTGCGCGTCCTGTACCGGCAAAGCGGAGGGTCTGCTGTGCGTAAGCGTTAAGCAAACCGACAGGCACATCCAGGCGGGAGAAAGTATTGCGGTCGTTATCGATAGCGCCGGCATTGTTGCTGATAGAACAACCTAAACCAAGCAAACCGTTGATATCCGAAGTTTCAGCGATAGCGGCATCACAAGGCACGGGTGAAGAAGCGATATTGTTCACGTTCACCACACCGGCAGCACGCGTAGCCGACTTGGCACCGGTAGCGGTCACTACGGCTTCGGCATAATAAGTAGTATTGGCAAAAACGGCAGGTGTATTGAATACCGGGCCGGTAAAGATGCTGGTACCGCCTGCAGGGGCAGTATACCAGTTGAACACGGTACCCGGCGTAGTAGACGAAGCGGTAATGGTAGCCGAAGTACCCGGGTTAACGGCTTGCACAGGTGGGTTAACAGCCACATCCGGGATGACGATCGGTGTAACGGTAACGGTCACCACGGTCCTGTCAGGGTTAACACAGCTGCCTACAGAAGATTCGGCATAATAAGTAGTATTGGCCGAAAGTGCAGGAGTAACAAAGGTATTACCGGTAAATACCGGCGTACCACCCGAAGCAACAGTATACCACTTAATAGTAGCGTTGTTACCTGCGGAAGCGGTAAAGGTGGCGGTCTGCCCGCTGAAGATAGCGGCGGTAGACGGTACCACGACCGGTTTAACAGGCGGATCGTTCACGAGCACCTGCACAGGGTAACGTACACTGCCCGCGCAACCGTTACGGCTGTTCTCCACATAATAAGTAGTATTGGCGGTAAGGGCAGGCGTAGTAAAGTTAGCGCCTGTAAATACAGGAGAACCACCTGTAGGTGCAGTATACCAGTTAAAGATACCGGCAGACGGCGAAGTAATATTGATCTGCGCGGTGCTTCCTTTACAAATTTCAGGCGCGAGCGGGTTAAATACCGGCGCGGCATATTGCTGAATGGCGTAAAAAACATTCAAAGAAGTAAGCAAGGTAGCCACCCCTGAAGTCAGGCGGATGGTCACGCGGTCATAAGCGCCTGTGGCAGGCACAGAGATGGCATAACGGTTGCCTGCCCCTAACAGGCGCAGTTTGATCAGGGCGTTATCCAGGCTATAACGAACGACCTCGTTGGCGCCATTATAGAGGGCTACTTCGATATGTCCGAGTACACCCACATCGGCTAAGGCGACAGGAGCCTGTACCACGATGCGCACGGTATCACCGCTTACGCCGGGCTGCTGAAAGCGGAGTTCCTGTTCGGCGAAGCCACCAAGCAGTCCTGCCAGCACATGAATGGAGGAAGCGGTAGTGGTATCGGCATCAATGGCGAGGTTGTTAAGGTCTACCCCGCAACCGATACAGATGCCGTTGACGTTGCTCGATTGTTCTTTGGCGAACACGCAGGGCGAGTTGTTATCAATGGTCACGCTGATGGTCACCGGTGTACGGTTAACCGAGGTACAACCTGTGGCATTGGCAGCACCTACATAATAAGTAGTGTTGGTGAACAGTGCAGGCGTGGTAAAGGTAGTACCTGTATGTATTGGTGTTGCAGCATTGGCTGAAGTATACCAGTTGTAGGTAATGCCGGTTTGGGCATTGTTTACAATAATGGTAGCGGTTTGCCCTGCTGCAATAGTAAGGCTGTTGGCCGCCAGTATTGGATTGGCAGGTTTAGGCTGCACGGTAACGGTGGCGTGAGCACGTTGCCCGCTGGCACATCCCGTAGCGTTTTCGGCTTCAACATAATAATTCGCGTTAGCGGTTAAAGCCGGAGTGGTAAAATTAACGCCAGTAAATAAAGGAGTGCCACCGGTCGCTGTGCTATACCATTTATATATAATGCCGCTAACAGGTGATGCCACCGAAAGGGTAGCTACATCGCCCGAGCAAACAGATACATTGGCAGCGGTGAGTGTTGGGTTAGCCGGTAAGGTGCTTACAGTAGCGGATACCAGGGTACGCGCAGTACTTACGCAGGTACCGCCGGCAACGGCTTCGGCATAGTAATTAGTATTGGCTGTAATATTAGGGGTAGTAAAAGTATTGCCTGTAAACACCGGCGAACCACCTGTAGGGGTAGTGTACCAGTTGATAGTAACCCCCTGCACGTTTTGAGCCGCAAATATGGCCGGCTGACCGGGACAAACGGTTACGTTATTATTGGTGATAACCGGCGCGGCGGGGATCTGGTTTACGGTGATGGTTACCGGCGCGCGTTCGGAGGCATCGGTACAACCGGTGCGTGAGGCTGCCACATAATAAGTGGTAGTAGTTGTTAAAGCAGGGGTAGTAAAGTTGTTGCCGGTAGCCACGGGTGCGCCACCGGTTTCTTGTGTGTACCAGCTGAAGGTTGTATTAGGTACGGCAGTTACCGATAGCGCTACCGTACTGCCCGCGCAGGTTTGTACATCGCTTACAGTAGCGTTGTTGAACCTAATAACAGGCCGCGGTATTAATCGCTGGGCCTCGTACAAATCGAGGGTGGAAAGTACGTTGGCTATGCCGCCGCCAAGTTTCAGTTCAACACGGTCGAATGTTTTGGTGGGGGCATAAGTTACGGTAACACGCCTGCGGTTATTGCTCAGATCGAGCAGGCGCAGGCTTAATAAAGCAGAGTTGAGTAGTTGTTCATCATTATTACTAACGTTACCTGTATAAGAAGTGAGGGTTATGCGGGTAAATACGCCTGCATCTATCAATGCCTGCGGCAGCGAAAGCGTTAACCGTACCGAGTCGCCGATAACGGATGACTGATTGAAGATGATGGTTTGCTGCGCGTAAGCACCTAACAGGCCTACCCCTGCATTTAAGGTAGATGCCGTATTAAGGTTGCCGTCAATCGCCCGGGCCGGGTTGGCCACGCCGCCCACATTAAGCCCAAGGCCTAACAAGGCCGATGATATACCGTGCAGTTCATCAACAGCGGTATTACATAAGGCGGGCGCATTACCTGTATAATAACCATCATATATATATAATGAGCTTAGCAATGCTACCAGGCCGCCATGCAGGGTAACCCTGATGCGGTCGAAAGAAGCGGTTGGCGTAATGCTTACCTCAAACTGGTTATTACTGCTTAAGGCGCTTAACAAAGTAGGCGCAGCATATTCGGGGCCAACAGGCGAGGTGCCGTTAAAGGCTTGTATGGATACCCTGCCAAGCGCGGTAAGGTCAACCAAATTATCGCCCGTGCCCAGTTTAAGGCGAACCGGCGTGTTGGCGGCAGGCTTGTTGGCGTCAAAAATTACCTCCTGCGCGGTTTGCGAACCTATGCCCACAATTACGCTGAGTACCGATGCCGTTTGCGGGTTTCCGTCGGTAGCAAGTTCGGGGTTAAGTACGCCGCAACCTACGCAAATACCGCCAACAGCCTCGGCGTGTTTATCGGCATAAATGCGTTGCGCGTGAATATTTGTTGACAAAAACAGCAACAGGAACATGGCGACGATGCCCCTGACCAGAGATGTAGAAATTCCCATATGTGGTTTATTATAAGGTAGAATGAACTGTAAGTTACTCGACTAAAATTACCATGAGTGTTGTGAATAAGGCAGATACACTTTGTTCACTTAATTAATAATACAGGTAGCCGTTCAATATTTCCGGATGCTGTTCATTTTGTTCATTGTTCATTTTGTTCATTTTCGATTGAAAACGAGGCGTATATTGTAGAATCAACAAAAAGCTTTGTTTAAAGCACGTAAACAAGGTTTTTGAATATATTTTTGTGGAGATAATTAACAGACTTATTTAACTTAAACTAAAAATTAATCATGAGTAATTTAACAGGCCCTGAGGGCACAATCCCCGTACCAGACGCCGAACAATGGGCAAAAAACTGGCTTGCTTTCCTGGAGACTTCAAAACAACCTTTTCAAACAAAGTCGTTTTTGTTGCCCATTTACGATTTTCAAAACATCCTGAAATTTAACCCCGCGGCAGATGGTGTCAGGATATATTTAGGGCTTGAAGATGCTGCTGATCCAACGTCAGCCAAGTTATTACTTGTACCAACGGTAAATGGTAAAGATGTACCTTTTTTGGAAGGTAACGGCGATGATGTTGCCGAAGGCGGGCAAAGTAATGTTTATGATCTTTCGCAACCATGTCCTCCGGTATGTGTACCAGGCGGATTAGGTGAATAGTCAATGCTCTATTGCATATATTCTGCTTTATTGCTACTCTGTAAAGCAGAATATATGTACCCGTAATTATGGTGACTTTGATTATCTTCAATCACAGTTTATTATACATCATTTGTTATTATTATTACGCATTCAGATTACAGATCATAATATTATTATATCTTGTACATCTGTATAAGATTCTATAAAATTTATAAATAATCAATATTAGCTTTGCAGAATGAAAAAGTAATAGACTATGCTTGTTTTTTATATGGCCTATGTGGTGCCTTCCTTTATTTTTTTACCATTATTTTTTGCCTTTAAAAATTATAGGATTTTAGATAAGCAGCTTAAGATATTATTGCTGTTTTTATTAGGATCAGGGGTTATAAACCTTGGGTGTTTACTTTTGGCCAATCATGGTAAAAGTAACATGGTTTTATTTCATCTCTATACCCCCTTTGAATTTTCAATGTTATCCTGGTACTACATGAGCTTTTTTAAGAAAAATACTCACGTATTTTTTTTAACAGCGGTTGTCTTATTTGATATATTTTGTGTTGTAAATTTCTTTTTTATACAAAACGCTGCACAACTCAATTCATACACACGTTCATTTGGTACGTTAATAACTATAGCCTATAGTTTGATGCTTATTAATAAACAAAACAGTATTGATGAAAATTACTCATGGGTTGGCAACAGTCACAACTGGATAAATACTGCCATACTTATTTATAGTGCCAGCTGTTTATTTGCATTTGTGTTTTCAAACTATCTGTTGAGTGCAAATAGTAAACATTTTATAACGGTTTGGGTTATTCACGATGCAATAATGATATTGGAATACATTTTATTTGCAGTGGGATTTTATAAATGCCGAAAAATACTTGGTAATGAAATTTAGCATTTAACACAGGTCATTATTAAGCTAATATGCTGCATCTTTTTCTAAGATACGTTGTGCCCAGTGCCTTTTTAATGCCATTAGTTATGGCTTTTCGTAACTATAAATTCTTCTCCGGCGCGTATAAAGTAATCCTTTGGTTTGTTGTATTTTCTGCAGTGGTTAATATAATAAATCTCACACTAATACATCAGGGATATTATACCACATTCATTTTCCATATTTATACCATTTTTGAATTTTTCTTTTTATCGCTATTTTATTTGAAATTTTTTGGGGAAGGCTGGCAGAAAATAATTATTCCGCTTATAGTTATATTTTCTTTAGCGTGCGTGTGCAATTTTTTGTTTGTGCAAAACAAAATTGAATACAATACTTATACAAGGCCTATTGAGGTAATTATAGTAATGGTATATGGCATGCTTTTTATTAACCGTCAAACTAATATTGAAGATATATCATGGGGGAGTAACGGTCTTAACTGGATAAATGCAGGTGTCCTCGTATATTATGTTTCCAACTTGTTCATATTTATCTTTAATAACTACATAATGGTTTCCGAACGCTATATGTATGAGGCGCTGTGGGCCATACATGGCTTATTGCTCATCGCCGAATATGTGCTCTTTGCCATAGGCTTCAGTAAATGTCGCCCACAGCTATCAAAGATAAATTAGGCCATTTAATGCATGCATAGTGCATAATATGTTTTATTTTGCGGTAATATTATATTAATGCAAAGCACAAACGACAGTATATTTATTTTAGTGATCATTGCCATAGCCGGAACCCTGCTTTTGGTGGTATCATTTATTCTGATCAATATCCGTAATCAAAACCGGCTGTTAAAGCAACGCCAGCGCCTTCAAAAAGCCGAACTGGAGCACCAGAAAGAATTGCTTAACGCGGTGATAGAATCGCAGGAGATTGAGCGTAAACGTGTAGGCCGCGATCTGCACGATGATGTAGGTACGGCGCTATCAAGTCTGCGGCTGATCATCGATATGTTCAATCCGGAAGATACCGCTACCGGGCATAAAGACTTTATTTCATCTACCAAAAACATCATAGATAAGGTAATTAAGGATGTGCGCAACATTTCGCATAACCTTTCGCCAACCACGCTAAGCTATTACGGCCTTGTTTCGGCTGTGGAAGAACATTGTAACTACATTAACCAGTCGGGCAAGTTATGTGTTACCCTGGTGAACGACGCGGCTCAACTGGTAGAACAAGTGGCGCTGCCTGCGGCTACCGCGCTGTACCGGGTTTTAGAGGAATTGCTTAATAATACCATAAAACATGCCGGCGCTACCGAAACCTCGGTGATATTCTCGCAGGAAAATGATATTTTGCTTATTGCTTACAAAGATAACGGTAAGGGCATTGATAGTTCGGTTTTAACCAGCCCTGGTATGGGTTTGCAAAACATAGAAAGCCGGTTATCAAACATCGGCGCGGTATATACAATTGATACCGCCGCCGGCAAAGGTTTCGCTATACAAATAAAATATACAGTAAAGGCTTAAGGCGTACGAGAGATGGCTACGATAAATGTTGCAATAGTTGATGATCAAAACCTTTTCAGGCAAAGCCTGGCATTGTTGGTTAACACCGTTGCCGATTTTAAGCTGGTGGCCGAGGCCGAACACGGGCAGGATTTTTTAGATAAGCTTGCCGCCCTTGATGAACAGGTGGATGTAGCCATTATAGATATGGATATGCCGGGTATGAACGGTATAGAACTGAACAGGATACTGCACGAACAGTACCCTGGTTTAAAAGTGGTGATACTATCGGTGCATGTGCACGAGCGCCTCATCACCCAGATGGTGGCGGCAGGGGCGGCAGCCTACCTGGCCAAAAACTGCAATAAGGACGAATTGATACTGGCCATAAACACTGTACACACGGCTGGATTTTACTTTAACGCAAATGTGTTGAAGGCCATCAAAAACAGCGAGAACCACAAGTTTCAAATACAAAAGAATTTCAATACCATCCCCATCAAACTAACCGAGCGGGAAAAGCAATTACTGGAGCTGATATGCAAAGAATACAGTAATGCCGAAATTGCTACGGCACTATATTTGAGTGTGCGCACAGTAGAGGGGCATCGCAATAATCTTATCTTAAAAACGGGCTGCCGCAACACCGCGGGCCTGGTACTTTTCGCTATAAAACATAACCTGTTCAAACTCCCGTTTTAGCAGGCAGGTATTACTACCTGATTGAAAAAACACGTATTAATACCTGCACACTCTGTGGCTTGTAAAAGGTATTTTTAACGGTAAAGGATATTCTGTATTTCAGAATACTAACAATTCCCTTTAGTATACATTTTTAAGTCTTTTCGGGTAGCGCGTCCGGGTTACGGGAGTGTGCGATCATCCATACATTAGGTGCTTTAAAACAGCTATTTACATTTTGGATAATGCCCGGTTAATTCTTAACTTAATTTATTAAACTGTGGCAAAAGCTGACCCCCAAAAAATGAATAAAATATTTATTAGCAACCATATTAAGGCCGAGATACTTTATGTTTGTGGTTTACCAATTAGTAAACCGTATAACTTAAGAGGGCAGCTAACCCTAAGTGCTATAGGTTATGAAAAAGACAGGGAACTTTGCCGCAGGTTGGAGCTGAGTTTGCAAAATATTGCCGCTACGTACAACACGGGCCGAATTATAACACCGGGTATTGTTTTTGAAGACCTCACAGTAAGCGAATGTATCAGGTTGGTCATTGCTGAGTAAAATTTGTTCATTTTGTTCATTGGTATGTATTCACAAACCAATTGATCATATCTCTCGTAGTAATGTTAACCACACTTTAAGTAGAACAGCAGAATAGCCACTGAACAAAACTGTATTCATTTTGTTCATTACGGCGATTTTGATAACCTAATACAATTCTTTTGTTCTTAACGTAATATATTTAGAGTTAAAACTTAATTAAAGAGAAAATACATATTTTAGCCGTTGCTCAAATAATCATATAAACCGATCTTGTTATGAGTATGTTTTTGCCCCATTATTTCGAAGCCCTCAAAACATGTGTTTTAGAGACTTCCGGTTATGAAAATATCGCCCCCTGCGATTGCAAGGTGATATCGTTGCTTATTCTGAATAAAACCAAACAAAGGATCAGCGAAACAACCTTAAAACGTGTGTATGGATTTGCTTATTGTAAGTTTAAACCATCTTTATTTACTATTGATGTTTTAGCGCAATATTGCGGGTATAAAGGATGGGATGATTTTTGTGCCAAACAAGAAAACAAACAGGCTACCAAATCATCGCGTAACCTCACCTGGGATACCCTTAAACATAATGCCGATAAAATAACCAGCTTTACGCTGCAGGCATTAAAAAATAAATCGGGCATACCCTACAGCCAAACCATTAAAAGGAGGTTCCTGAACCAGCACTTTGAGATATTTTTGGAGGAGAACTATACAGCCACTATTTTATCTGCCCCGGCCGGTTATGGTAAAACCATCGCCCTTTGCCACTGGATAGAAGAACGTTTTGAGCTGAATGCCAAAACCAATAATAACGATATCATCCTGTTTTTTAGCAGCAGTGCTTTAATGAACGTGTTTTTAAGCGGACGTGATATCAACGACTGGCTGCTATCCTTACTCGGTTTTTCGCATGAAGACAATGTGGCTTTGTTGCTGAACGAAAAGCAAAAACAGGGCGGCAACTTTTACCTTATAATAGATGGGTTTGATGAGCACATGTTCAAAACAGACCAGTTTCAGCTATTGCTGAACCAGGTGCTGGATGTGTTCGCACTGTATCAATCGCACAAGTGGTTTAAAATGGTGCTTACCATGCGCTCGGCCTCGTGGATCAATTACCGCCACGAACTGAACAGCAGCATGGCCTGGTTCACCGGCTTTGCCGAAAATGACAACGACAGCATCAATGTGCCTCTGTTTAGTATACAGGAAATAGGGGAGCTGAGCAAAAAGATAAACCCGGCGGTTGATAGCAACGTTGGCCTTGAAGTAGCCGAAAAGTTTAATCACCCGCTTTATTTTCAGTTCTACTATAAAAATAATAAAGACAATTTTTCGCTGAACAATATTGATCATGTGTGTATATATGACCTCATATCAACGTTTATCCTAAATAAAGTATACCTCGGTCATTACTCTGCCGAAAAAATATTGCTGCTTAACGAACTGATAAACGAGATTGATTTTAAAAACAGAACTTACGCCATTGATAAACTGAAGGTGAACGCTGTTTTAAAGCAGTACAGTCATGCCTATCAGGAACTATTAAGCGTAGGCTTTCTGCGCGAGTTGAATGCCAGTTCGGGTATACAGTACAATACACTTATCCAGTTTGCAAATAACGATTTTTTGGAGTACACCATAGCTAAAAAGCTGCTGCTTGCTAACGATTATGTATTTAACAGCAAGCTGATCCGTACCATAAACGATCTGTTTGATAAAGATGCCATTAAACTGCCGGTATTAAAATGGTGTATTATTTACGCTGTTAAGAGCGATCAGCAAAAAAGCTTTAAGGCACTTACCGAAACCAATTTAACAGCCAATCAAAAAGCTGATCTGCTTATCTTTTTGGCCGAACTGTTTGAAAAGGAATGTTTGTCGGTACATGCCGAATCGGCTAAATCGTATGGCAAGCACAACTGCATAAAAGATATATTCGATTATTTTATAGGGTTTGAGTTTATTCACCCCGAATATGAAAAAACGCTGGCCATATTGCTCAAGTTTGATCTTACCCGTGTGCAGCAAATTACAGCTTACACTGCAATTGCCATTAACGCGGTGGTTAAGCTGGATGTGAACAAGCTGGACTGGTGCCTCACCAAACTGAAAGATTACGCCAACGAAGATTTAGCCAAATTTGTAATTAACCCGCTGAATTGCCTTGATGCTATTTACTACTACTTAAAATACGGCATATTCAAAAAAGAGTACTTCTCTGATGTTACTGCTTTCTACTTTAATCCGCCTGCGGAGGAGAGCCTGGAGCACAAGAGCGGTAATGATTTGGTATTGCTGATGGCGGTGTTCAGTACTTCTATCTGCAACAACGCGCAAAAAGGCTTACGCTTTATCAAGGCCATTAAAAAGTGCTATAAAGATGAAGGCGACTCTACCTCTGGTTATGGCTTTATACTAAGCGCCATGACGGCCGACAGGTGTTTCCTGGCCGGTAAAATTGATGAGGGTTTGAAGATCTATAATACCATGGTACAGGTGCATGCCAAAAACGAACATGCTTTTACGCCGTTTATGAAGGTAATGTACCATACCCTGAAAATAAAGGCTGCCATATTTACCAACCGTATACAAACTACGGTTGATGAGCTGAAATACATACAGCAAGTGGCCGAGCAATTGAACTATAAAACAACACGTGTATATATACTGGCCTACCTCATTAAACATGAGCAGTTATTATCGCCACAGGTGCACAAAAAGGTAAATTACGATTTTACTAAAGCAGTGAGGGAAAGTGGCTTAAGGGCCGAGATCTTTCTTAATCAGAACGTAGAAACGTCAAGCTACGTTACTGTTAACAGATAGGGTGGTTTATGTAGTTTGCTTTGTAAGTGCGGGTAGCGCTTACAAAGCAAACTTTTTTACAATGTTTACAAGCTCTTTTACGTCGAAAGGTTTCATCAGGTAACCATCGGCTTCCCCCGCCTCTGCAATTTCCTTTACATTACTAACCGCCGAAATAATAATTACAGGTATATGCTTGGTAGCCGGGTTGTTTTTCAGCTCCTTACTGATCTGCTGTCCGTTGGCGTCGCTTTTCCAGTCGGTTAGCCAGTTATCCAGCAAAATAATATCGGGCTTATGGGTATCAATATGCTTTAGAAGTTTAGAGTCTTCTGAAGAAAAAACCTCGTAGTTCTCTTCTTCCAGTACATACACAATGGTTTCGCGTATGTCTTTATCATCTTCAATTACAAATACCTTTTTAGCCATTTTGCTGAGCGTTTACAATTGATAAACAGAGGCGGGATTACCCATTATAAACCCACTTGCGCGTTGGTTTATAATTTTAGTTTATAAATTACTTATACCTATTAACAATTAAAGGTGCCCCTTTTGTTTTAGCCAGGCGCTATTTTTGTATCTATTTATGATAGAAAACTAAACGATATTATAGCAATTACGGCAGCGCGGTTCATAACTTTCGGTTTCGCCCAGCAATACCTTGTCTTCGCCGGGTACAATACGGTAGGAGTACAAGGCCGGATTACCGCACCTCACACATACGGCATGCAGTTTGGTAACCGATTCGGCTATGGCCATTACCGCGGGCATTGGGCCAAACGGGCGACCTTTGAAATCCATATCCAGGCCGGCAACTATTACACGCACGCCTTTAGCGGCAAGCGTATTGCATACCTCAACCAGGTCGGCGTCAAAAAATTGGGCCTCATCAATGGCCACCACATGTTCCCCGTTATAAAACAATAATATCGATGCCGAATTATCAATAGCCACGCATGGAAATGACAGCGCGCTATGCGAAACAATGGCATTTTCATCGTACCGGGTATCGGTTTTAGGTTTAAATATTTGCACACTCAGGCGTGCTATGCGGGCACGGTTAAGGCGGCGTATCAGCTCTTCGGTTTTACCCGAAAACATTGATCCGCATATAACTTCCACACTTCCACCGGTTTCGTTCTTCCTCTTAAATATATCTTCAGTAAACACCATTCGCACTTTTAAAGAAACTAATATCAGAATTTAATGTTATTTTTGAGTAGCATATTATCATATATAAGCCATGAAGCAACAGGACGTATTTAAAAAGATAGGCGTTATTTTAAAAGAACTGAATGAACAATACGATTATTTAAAAGACGATCCCACCGATTTAAACGAATTAGAACTCGAACTTTTTGTTGCCAACTCCAACTTCCTGAAAGACCACTCGGAAATACTGTATAAGTTAACCGTACAGTCATCGGCGCAAGCAAAGGCTTTACCCGCACACGTTGAACCGATAGCTCCTGCCGTTGCGCAAGCGCCCGAAGAACCGGCAAAAGTAATACAGGTTATACTTACGCCACCGCCGCCTATTGAAGTTACACCGCCTGTATTGCCGCCACCTCCACCCGTTTTACAGCAAGCTCCGCCAATAGCAGAGCCTAAGCCGGAGCCGGTTGCACCCATTACACCACCTGCACCAGAAAAAGCGGAACACGTTTACGAGCAGCGTTTTTTTGAACCTGTAGTACAGCAAGTAAAGCCCGTTATTGAGGATAAGCCCGAAGAGGCTGAACCGGCTATTGAACCCGAAGCACCAAAACCGATAAGGCATGAACTAATTGTAGATGATGCAGAAGTGGAAGCCTGGGAAAAAGAGGATGATGAGGTATACGAACAGGAAGAAGATATTGAAGAAGAAGCTCCTATAGTTACACCGGTAACACGGGTAACTGAACCCGAGCCGGAACCTGTTGTTAAGGTAGAGCCTGTTTATGTGGCCCCGCCTGCACCTGTAGCAATACCCGAGGTAGTGATACAGCAGGTAATTACTTCTGTTGATAGCAGGGGCGATGCCGAACCGGTTACTATTAATCAGCGTATTTCGGTGCAAATGGCAGAGAAGAGCGCGCCTGTGCAGCAACCGATCAGTGATTTGAAATCGGCCATTACGCTAAATGATAAATTGTTGTTTGTAAAAGACCTGTTTAACGGTTACAGCCTCGCCTACAGCGAAGCAGTTGAGATACTTAACCGTTTCAATAATTTTGAGGAAGCAGAGCGCTTCCTGAATTCCAACTACGTAGCCAAAAACAACTGGGATGCTAAACCGCAAACATCCGAAAAGTTCTTTAACCTGTTAAGAAGGCGCTACGCCAATTAATAGGAAGTATATAACAGAACGGCCCTGATGATATTCATCAGGGCCGTTTATTTTTTATATGCAGTTTGTAATTCGTTAATACGAATATCCTGTTCTGTTTGAATCTAATTTAAGCAGGATGAACACCAGTATGGTAAAACTCCATAACGACGACCCTCCATAACTGATAAATGGCAATGGGATACCAATTACCGGCATCAGGCCTATCGTCATGGCGATATTGATCACCACGTGGAAGAAGATGATGGAGGCTACCCCGTAGCCGTAAATGCGCGAGAAAGGCATGTGCTGTCGCTCGGCGATCTTTATCACCCTTAACAGCAGAAAAAGGTACAGGCCAAGCACAACCAATGAACCTACAAAGCCCCATTCTTCGCCAATGGTGCAAAAAATAAAGTCGGTGCTTTGCGCGGGTACGAAAGAGTATTTGGTTTGCGTGCCTTGTAAATAACCTTTACCCCAAAGCTGTCCAGAACCGATGGCTATTTTTGATTGGTTTACATTATAACCTATGCCCTTCAAATCTTTTGTAATGCCCAATATTTCATCAATACGCGCCCTTTGGTGGGTTTTTAAAACGTTGTAATAAATGGGTTTTATGGCGAATATAAATACCAGCGATAATACGAGCCCCACCACCATATTGGTAACGAACTTACGGTTGCGCAGGTTAAAGAATACCAATAGGCCTGTAAGTAAGACTACTCCGCCTACCAAATACCATTGATTCATAAGCAATGCCAGTATGAACAAGGTGATGGATAGCGCTATAAAAATGAGGAAGTAAGAAGATAAACCTTCGCGGTACAATACAAATATTAACGAGCAAAACACCAGTGTTGAACCGGCATCGGGCTGTAAAATGATCAGTATCATGGGGAACAGGATAATACCTGCCGCGGTAAAAAACGATTGCGGATCGGATATGCTGATATTGGTGCCGCTTAAATAACGGGCCAATAACAAACAGGTGGTAAACTTAGCAAACTCCGAGGGCTGCAAGCGGAAACCGCCCCCAAGCGGTAGCCAGGCCTGGTTACCACCCACGTTTTTGCCTACAACGAGTACGAGTATCAGCAATAGCATGCTTACCACGTAAAACGGCGGTGCCAGCGCGCTGAAAAAGCGGGCATCAAGCAGCAATATTATCATAGCCATCAGCAATGATGACAGAATGTAAATGAACTGCTTGCCGTATTGTGTACTAAAATCAACAAGGCTGCGGTGTTCTTCATCGTACACGGCAGCATGTATGTTGAACCAGCCTATGGTACAAAGTGCCAGATAAATGAGGATGGTTAACCAATCCACATTAAAGAACGGACTGCGCTGACTATTCATTTTCCCTCCTTTTGGGTTGGTAGGCTATGTATGGGTTATTTGCTTTCTTTGTCTTTTTTCTTCCTGCCGATTTCAGCTCGATCTTTTTAGTAGTATCGGTAGCAGGTTGTCCTTGCTGTTGCTTTAAACTGTCGGGCTTAACCATCTTTGGTTTCGGTTTGTTACCTAAACTTGGCAACAGGTTGGCATTCATGTAATACTCAGGGAAAATGCCTGATGGACGGCGGGTAATGGTATCACGCAAATACTTCTCTACAATAAAGCTGGCAATTGGCGCTGCCCATGTACCACCATCACCTGAATTTTCAACTACCACAGCTATGGCAATTTTAGGATTATCGCGCGGAGCGAAAGCCACAAATAAAGAGTGATTTTTACCATGTGGGTTTTGCGCCGTACCTGTTTTACCGCACATTACAATGCCCGGTATTTTTGAGCCATGCCCGGTACCGTACTCCACTACACTTTGCATACCGTCGATAACGGGTTCAAAATATTGCGCGTCGATGCCTACATAGTTCCTTTTGGTAAACTCGTCTTTAATAACGTTTTTATCGCCAATAGCCTTTATCAGGTGGGGCTTGTAATAGTAACCATGATTGGCAATGGTACATTCAATATTGGCCAGTTGCAGCGGAGTAGCCAGCAACTCACCCTGACCAATAGCCAAAGAAATAATGGTATTGGCACGCCAGTGATTTACACCGTAAGTATTATCGTAACGCAGGGCAGGTGGTACATAACCACGACCTTCGTTGGGCATATCAATATCCAATTTTACACCAAAACCGAACTGGTTCACCCTGGCTTTCCAATCGGTATAAGTGGCCGATGTTTGTTTGGCGCCGTTGCTGTTGATCAGTTTATTGAAAACATTATCAAAATAGGCGTTGCACGAACCAGCAATAGCCAGCGTTAAGTTGGTATTGCCATGGTGGTGGGTACAGCGTACAAAGTGCCCGCCCGCCTGGTAACCGCCATTACAAAAGAATGTGGTTTGTGGTGTAATAATTCCCTTCTCCAGGGCAATAAGCGCGCTTAGGGGCTTAAATGATGATCCCGGAGGGTAATATGCGCCTATAGGGCGAATGAACGACGGTTTGTATGGGTCTTTATAAAGTTTCGCCACATTGTTACCACGCTGCCTACCGACCAATAAGTTAGGATCATAAGTAGGGCTGCTTACAAAGCAGAGTATTTCGCCGGTTGATGGTTCAATGGCTACAATGCTGCCTACTTTGTTTTGCATCAGCTTTTCGCCGAGGCGCTGTATACGCGAATCTAAAGAAGAGATAAGGCGCTCACCAGCCACGGCCACCGTATCAAAAGCACCGTTAGCATAACGGCCTTTGGCTACGTTGCGCGAATCAACCATTTGGTTTTGCACACCGCGCTGACCACGCAGGGTGCTTTCGTAAGCTTTTTCTACACCGGAAATACCCACGTAATCACCCAGGCGGTAATAGCCGTTTGAGCGTTTAATATCTTTATCGTTAGCCTCGCCGATAAACCCGAGGAACTGTGCCGCCGATGAATCCGGATAAGTACGTACCGAACGCAATTGCCCGAAAAAGCCGGGAAAATCAGATAGGCGTTCCTGCAAGGTGCGGTAAAACTCTACCGATAGCTGTTTTTCAAATATAGAGGCGCGGTAAGGCGAGTATTTTTTGGCTTTATCAAACCGCTTATCAAAGCCTTCTTTATCAACGCCTATCAGTTTGCAAAATTCGGCGGTATCAAATGGCAGCACTTGTTTGGGCACTACCATAATATCGTAAACCGGTTCGTTTTGAACCAGTACTTTGCCATTCCTGTCTAAAATTGGCCCGCGGGCGGGGTAGAGGATGGTCTTACGTACCACGTTCTTTTCGGCATATAGCAGGTAGCGGTCGTCAACTATCTGGATATAAAAAAGACGGGCGAGCAGCACCAGTACAATGGTGATGAAAATACCTGCAATAATGTACCTGCGCTCAAAAAAACTGTTCATTTATATTCTCTTCTTTCTGAAAAATAGTAAGCCCGAAACCAAAAGCAAAAATATAGTAAATAATGAACTCAATAAAAAGCGGCTTAGTGTGTATTGTATTTCAGAAAAGCGGAAAACTTCGAGATTGAACAGCAGAAAATGATGAAACAGGGTTAACAGCGTGGCATAAGTAAGAAACCACCTGAAACCCATACTGCCCATAGTTGGCTGCGGCTCTGTATCAAAACTCTCTTTTTGTACGGTAACGCTAATAAACAATACTCTCACAAAAGCCAGCAATACTGTGGCCGCGGCATGCAAGCCGGGAGTATCGTAAAAAGCATCAACACTTATACCTATTAAAAATGATAGCAGAAACAGCAGGATGTTAGGTGTTTCAAACGGTAGCAACATTACAAATAAAATATACAGGTAAGGCGTTGAAAGGCCATATACCGTAACATTCTTCAACAGGAAAACCTGTATGAATATCAGCACCACGAAACGTACAAAATTGGCAATGATAATTCTATTCATCTTTCTCTTGCTTTTGCTGGGCCTCCAGTCCTATTTGTTCCTGTGCTAATTTATTGTCAACCACGTATACGTATTCCAGCTTGCTAAAGTCAACAGCCATGCGCACTTCCATATTCAGGAAAAAGCCACCCGCCTTAGCATGCAAGTTACTTACCCGGCCCAAATGGATCCCCATCGGGAACAGTGAATATTGCGAGGTAACCACCCAGTCGCCCAAATGCGGCTGCGCGTTGTTAGATACTTCCGACAGGATCCCCATAAAAGGGTTCAGGTCGTCGTTCCAGGTAAATGTACCACCCTCCCTTGATGAGGCCAGCATGGCGCTAATGCGCGAATCTTTATGCAATAACGAACGCACCGTAGCAAAATGATCGGATGTTTTTACCACTACACCCACCACACCGGTAGCGCAAATTACGCCCATACCTTTGGCAATACCTTCTTTAGCGCCCTTATTAAGGGTAAGGTAATTGAGGCGTTTGTTGGTGGAGTTATTGATCACCCGGGCATCAATGTAGCTGTACTGCTGCTTGTATACGGTATCGTTAACGCTGTGTTTGCTTACGCTGTCAATATAATACGATGCCCTGAGCTGGCTGCGCAACTTGGCGTTCTCCTGCGCAAGGTTATCGTTTATTTGTTTGAGCGAAAGGTAGTCGTAAAAATCATTTACGCGGTTATACAGGTTGCCCACCACCTCGTTAGATGTATTGATGAACGATGCCTTTTGAAACCCGTTGTAATTAATGAAAATAACAAGGGAAATAACCTCAAAAATCAGGAACAGGAAGAATGCGCTATACTTAGTGATAAATATCAGGAGGTTACGCATCTATTAAGAATTTAGAATCAGGAAGCAAGAAACAAGAATGAGAAACGCGTCTTGTTTCCTGATTCTTGTCTCTTGTTTCTACCTTTGATTATTGCATTAAGAATTTAAAATTACCGATGTTTTTAAGTGCTGTACCTGTACCGCGTACTACCGCGCGCAGCGGATCTTCGGCTACGTGTACCGGTAGTTTGGTTTTGGCAGCAACACGTTTATCTAAACCGCGCAGTAATGCACCGCCGCCGGTTAGGTAAATACCTGTTTGGTAAATATCTGCTGAAAGCTCAGGAGGGGTGATCTCCAGCGCTTTTAAAATAGCTTCTTCAATTTTTGATATCGATTTATCAAGGCAGTGCGCAATCTCGGTATATGATACCATGATCTGCTTTGGCACACCTGTCATCAAATCACGACCTTGTACGGCAAAATCAGCCGGTGGATCGCTCAGTTCAGGCAATGCGGCACCTACTTCAATTTTGATCTTCTCGGCAGTACGGTCACCAATCATGATGTTGTGCTGGCGACGGATGTACTGAACAATATCGGCATCGAAGTTATCACCCGCAACGCGGATAGATTGATCGCATACGATACCTGAAAGCGCAATAACGGCTATCTCGGTAGTACCACCACCAATATCGATGATCATGTTACCCATAGGCTCTTCCACGTCAATACCGATACCTACCGCGGCAGCCATTGGCTCGTGGATAAGGTAAACCTCTTTAGCGCCCGCTTTTTCGGCAGACTGGTGTACGGCACGTTTCTCTACCTCGGTAATACCCGACGGGATACAGATCACCATACGTAACGACGGGAAGAACCAGCCTTTACCCGAGTTGATCATTTTGATCATCCCGCGGATCATGTATTCGGCAGCGTCAAAGTCGGCAATTACACCATCTTTAAGCGGACGTATCGTTCGGATGTTATCATGTGTTTTGCCTTCCATTTGCATGGCCTGGCGCCCAATAGCGATAACTTTATTGGTCTTTCTGTCAAATGCTACTATCGATGGTTCATCAACAACAACTTTATCATTATGAATGATCAGAGTATTTGCGGTACCCAGATCAATGGCAATTTCTTGTGTAAAAAAGTTAAACAGACCCATTGGCTTTTTGCTTCAAATTATGGTGCAACGGTTATAAAATTACGCTTATTAATCAATCAATTGTTCTTTAAGCGTTAAATTATAATGTTTATTGTGTTTTAATTATTAATGTTTAAAATGGCGAACTCCGGTAGTTACCATTGAAATGTTTTTTTCGTTGCACATGTCAACTGAATCCTGATCTTTTATTGAACCGCCCGGTTGCAGTACCGCTGTGATACCTGCTTCGGCAGCCAGCTCCACGCAATCAGGGAAAGGGAAGAACGCGTCGGACGCCATTACAGCACCGTTAAGGTCGAATCCGAAGCTGTGCGCTTTTAATACTGCCTGCCTTAATGAATCAACCCTTGAAGTTTGGCCAACACCGCTCGACATTAACTGGTTGTTTTTAGCGAAAACAATAGTGTTCGATTTGGTATGCTTAACTACTTTGTTGGCAAAGTAAAGGTCTTTCAATTCGGCTTCGGTAGGCTTTCTGTTGGTAACGGCGTTCATTTGTGCCGGGCCTTCTACGGTATTGTCTTTATCCTGCTCAATTACACCGTTAAGCAATGTTTTAAATTGTTTAGCAGGCAACTCCACACGCTGGCGGATCAATATAATACGGTTCTTTTTGCTTTGCAGTATTTGTATAGCCTCATCGGTATAAGCAGGGGCAATTAGTACTTCGTAAAATATCTTGCTGATCTCGGTAGCGGTTTCGGCATCAATTTCATCGTTAGCGATGATCACACCGCCAAAGGCCGATACAGGGTCGCAGGCCAAAGCATCTATCCAGGCTTCTTTAATAAAGCTGCGTGAGGCAATGCCGCAAGCGTTGGTGTGCTTTAATATAGCGATGGTAGGCTCGGTAAATTCGTCGATAAGGGCAACAGCAGCGTCAACATCTACCAGGTTATTGTATGAAAGCTCTTTGCCATGCAGTTTGGTGAACATAGCATCGAGGTTACCATAAAAAGTACCTTTTTGATGCGGATTTTCGCCGTAACGCAGGGTTTGGCTGGTTTGTATGCTTTGTTTGAAAACCGGCAGCGGATCTTCTTCATTAAAATACTGGAAAATGGCAGTATCATAATTTGAAGAGATATTGAATGCCTTATGCGCGAATTTTTTGCGTTGGTCGATAGTGGTTTTGCCGTCCTGTGTTTTCAGGATATCCTCCAGTACGCCGTAATCGTTTTTAGAGGCAACAATAACTACATCTTTAAAGTTTTTGGCTGCTGCGCGGATAAGTGAGATACCACCGATGTCGATCTTTTCGATCACATCTTCCTGCCCGGCGCCCGATTGTACGGTTTCTTCGAACGGATAAAGATCAACAATTACCAGGTCAATTTCGGGGATCTGGTATTCGGCCAGTTGCTGCTCGTCGCTGTCGAAACTTCTGCGTGCCAGTATACCGCCGAATATTTTTGGATGCAGCGTTTTCACGCGGCCGCCTAATATAGAAGGGTAAGAGGTAAGATCCTCAACGGCAACAACATCAACACCCAGGTTACGGATAAAAGTCTCGGTACCGCCGGTTGAATAGATGGTTACACCAAGACGGTTAAGCTCGTGAATGATGGGCTCAAGGTTGTCTTTATAATAAACAGAAATTAAAGCGTTTTTTATTTGAACTGGATTGCTCATGTACTATCGAAATTTTGAGCCGCAAAGGTAGTGATTACTGCTCAGAGAATTGCGATTGAAAATCAGTTTTTTTGCGGAGAAAAATCGGGCGGATTTAGCGGGTATTTTGGTGCAGGCCAATTAAGTATAAAAAAGCCCCGGAAAAGCATTTTATCAAGGTTTTACCAGCAATTTATTTAAGATCAAGCATCGCTTTAATGTCGGTATACACAATAAGATTACCCTGTCTTGATTGTTCTAAAGATTCATTGACAATTATCGAAGACTTGTTAAAATCAGGCTAATCATGGTCCTTTTCAAGAAAATCATGGTTAACTCTTCATCCTCTTCAACAAATTTTCAACCACCCTCGGAAAATGATGGTGCTCCAGTTGCTGGCCTTTAAATTTAACCATTTCAAGCGTGTCGCCGGATTCAATTTTAAAGCGCGACTGGTGAATCACCTCGCCTTCGTCGAACTGCTCGTTAACGAAGTGGATGGTAATGCCCGATTCATCTTCGCCTGCTGCCAAAATAGCCTTGTGTACATTATCGCCATACATACCTTTACCGCCGTATTTAGGCAGCAGCGCAGGGTGCAGGTTAATGATCTTATTAGGGAATGCCTTCAGCAGCGATTGTGGTACCAGCCATAAAAAGCCTGCCAGTACAATGAGGTCTACATGCAGGTTTTTGAGGAGGAGTATTACCTCGTCGCTTTTGTAAAACTCATCGCGGGTAAAAATATGGGAGGGTATCTCAAAATTATCAGCCCGTTGCAACACGTAAGCCTGCGGATTATTGGTTAATATGATAACCACTTCAGCGTCGTTATGGCGCTTAAAATGCTCCATTATTTTTTGGGCATTTGAACCTGAACCGGAGGCGAAAATAGCTATTCGTTTTTTCAAAATGGCAGACAGATTATTGTTGTAATTGACTCAAATATAAAATTTTGCTGATTTAATTACTATTTATTGCGTTTTTTGGCGAATAAACCCATATCTGGCTATCCTGCGTTTTTGCCTGGACCCGTAATTGGTTTGAATATCGCCTACCTCTAATACGAGCGAATACTGCCCAAGGTTCACAATGCGCGAATTTTCAAATACCCTGGCCTTGCCAATAACCGTAGTATCCTGAAATGCTATATCTGAAATAAGGAACAGCCTGTCGTTTGATAACGACCAGTTGCCCGTAGTGGTTGATTCCTGGCAATGGTAATTGGTAAACGTGCAGGTATTATCGGCTTTAAAGGTAAAGATCTGCTTAAACACACAGCCCGAATCCAGCTTTACCAGACTATCCTGCGTATCGCCGGTGTAGCTGGTAACCTGTGCCGATGCCAGTTGCCACGAGCCGCTGGCAAGCAGGGGCGCGATAGTAGCGTTCTTCTCTTTTTTGCACGAGTAATACAACAGCGTGATAGCTAATACTGAAAATATAAATGCGAATGTGTTCCTGTTCATTGGTTTTCGTGAGGAAAAGACAGCGGTAAAAATATGCCTTTGCCCCGATATTCTTCTTGTTAAACGGGTGTAATAGTTTCGTATTATTATAAAGCCGATATTTTTAAACGATACTTACTGCATCAGGTGCGCAAACTTCTCCCAAAAACCATCTTTTGGCAATGGCGCCTTTATCTCAATAGGTTCTTTTTTAATTGGGTGGATGAATTGCAACTTACGTGCATGCAAGCTGATAGATCTGCGCAGGCTGCCTCTAGGGTAGCCATATTTATTATCGCCAACTATAGGGCAGTTGAGGGTTGAGAGCTGCACACGGATCTGGTGAGGTCTGCCGGTGACGGGATTAACTTCTATCAGGTAATAACCGCCTGCTTCGCCTACCAAACGGTAATGCAATTCAGAGCGCTGACTGCCCGGTACTTCATGGTCGTGCGCCTTGGTAACGTTCTTTTGCGGATTTTTTACCAGCCAGTGCACCAGGTCGCCGTATTCGGGATTGGGTTTGTTGCGTACCACGGCATAATAGGTTTTCCTGATCTGCCGGGTTTTGAACAGGTTATTCATCCTTTCGAGCGCTTTGCTGGTTTTGGCAAACAAAATCAGCCCGCTCACAGGCCTGTCTAACCGGTGCACCACGCCCAAAAAAGCCCCGTTGGGTTTACTGTACTTTTTGGCGATGTATTTCTTCACCTTTTCGTCGAGCGGTTCATCACCGGTTTCGTCCACCTGCACAATATCACCCGCGCGTTTGTTAACCGCAATCAGGTGATTATCCTCATATAATATATCGTTATCGGTAATGTCGTTGTTGCTCATTGGGTCAGTTAATCATTTGGTCATTCTGTCATTAGGGCATTGGTCATTAGTCATTTGGTCATCCCGTCATTAAGGCATTGTAGTTCGATTTATCCGATAACCCAATGACTGATGACCAATGCCCCAATGACCACTAATATTGCTCCTTCTCGCTTGGGAAGTCGTTTGCTTTTACGTCGCTTACGTAGTTTTTTATGGCATCGTTCATTACATCATACAAACTGGCGTACTGGCGTAAAAAGCGGGGTTTAAAACCTTTATTAATGCCCAGCATATCGTGTATCACTAATACCTGTCCGTCGCAGTGCTGTCCGGCGCCTATACCTATGGTAGGTATTTGCAAGCTTTTACTTACTTCCTCGCCCAGTTTGGCGGGTATTTTTTCGAGCACTACACCAAAGCAGCCCAGCTCTTGCAGCTTAAGGGCATCTTCTTTTAATTTTTGCGCTTCGGCTTCTTCTTTGGCTCTTACGGTATAAGTACCAAACTTGTAAATCGATTGCGGGGTTAAACCTAAATGGCCCATCACCGGGATGCCGGCCGTAAGTATGCGGCTTACAGATTCGGCAATTTCAATGCCGCCTTCCATTTTTACCGCGTGCGCTCCCGATTCTTTCATAATGCGGATGGCTGAATTTAATGCCTCCTTAGAGTTGCCCTGGTACGAACCGAAAGGGAGATCGACCACTACCAGCGCCCTTTTTGCCGCGCGCACTACTGATGATGCATGGTAGATCATCTGGTCGAGCGTGATAGGCAGGGTGGTTTCGTGCCCGGCCATTACGTTCGAGGCCGAATCACCCACCAATATAATATCTACACCGGCATCATCCACAATGGTAGCAATAGAATAATCGTACGCGGTAAGCATCGATATCTTTTCGCCCTTGTTCTTCATTTCCTGAATGGTGTGGGTAGTTACTCTTTTTACTTCTTTATTTACTGACATTAGTAACGGGGTTTAATGCTAAATAAGCCTTTGCAAAGGTAGAAACTCCCTTTATATAAAATATTGAAAATTTATATAACCACAATATTAAAATTTTGTAACTTTGCGCCGTGAAAATAGGGGTGCTTTACTTCAAACTTCCGCATAGTTTTAACGGCGCGTCGCTCCAGGCAAACCGGGTTTATATATCATTTAATTTATTTTATAATGACTAACTACACCAAATTACCGGCTGTATTATTGCTTGCAGATGGAACTGTTTTTTACGGAAAAGCAGCCGGAAAAATAGGAACCACTACCGGCGAAATATGTTTTAATACAGGCATGACCGGGTACCAGGAAATTTTTACTGACCCATCATACTTCGGGCAGATAATGGTGACCACCAACTCGCACATAGGTAATTACGGAATTGCCAACGAGGAAGTAGAATCAAACAAGATACAGATAGCCGGTTTGGTTTGTAAAAACTACAACATTGCTTACAGCCGTAAGCAGGCCGATGAATCAATACAAGATTACTTTCAGGAGCAGAATATTGTAGGTATATCTGACATTGATACCCGCCAGCTGGTTCGCCACATACGCGATAAAGGTGCCATGAACGCTATCATCTCTTCGGAGATCCTTGACCTGGAAGAGCTGAAAGCTAAATTAGCCGATGTGCCTTCAATGGATGGTTTAGAGCTTTCATCGCAGGTATCAACTACCGAAACTTATACTTTTGGTAACGAAAGCGCGCCATACCGTGTAGCGGTGCTCGACTTGGGTGTTAAGAAAAACATCCTCCGTAATTTCGACGATCGCGAGGTTTTCGCCAAGGTATATCCTGCAAAAACCACCTTTGCCGAAATGGAAAAAGATTTCGCGCCGAACGGTTACTTCATCTCTAACGGCCCCGGCGATCCATCGGCAATGCCTTACGCGGTTGAAACTGTAAAAGAAATATTGGCTGCCGATAAACCGATGTTCGGTATTTGCCTTGGCCACCAGTTGCTGGCTTTGGCTAATGATATCCCGACCAAGAAAATGTTCAACGGTCACCGTGGTTTAAACCACCCGGTAAAAAACATTATTAAAGACCATTGCGAGGTAACCTCACAAAACCACGGTTTTGGTGTAGTGCCGGAAGCAGTAAGAGCATCTGATAAAGTAGAAATTACCCACGTTAACCTTAACGACCAATCAATCGAAGGTATCCGTGTGAAAGATAAAAAAGCGTTTTCGGTACAATATCACCCGGAATCATCTCCTGGTCCGCACGATTCAAGGTATTTGTTCGACGACTTTATCGAGCTGATGAAATAATTTTATTGCTGCGCAAGTGGATGATGTGCGAATGTGCGGATTTCAGATGTGCAGATGATAAATTCGAAATTGAAAATTCGATATCCGAAATGAAAAAAGCCTTTCAAGTATTTGCTTGAAAGGCTTTTTTATTGGGTTACTTTTTAACGTAAGTGTTATTAATGAATGTGTACTTTAACCTTATTAATAACCTTTATCATGAATAGCACATTCAAGTGGAACCTGCTGACAACTAAAGCTTTTATAGTCGGTCTTTTAATATTGATATTAAACGATTTCTATCTTAAATATCAGTATCCCGGGATGGTTACGGGTAAGCTGTCTGATTTTGCAGGATTGTTCATTTTTCCGCTCTTTATTGCTGCTTTTGTAAATCGTCCGTTGTTTGTGTATTATGCAACCGCAGCGTTTTTCATCTTTTGGAAAAGTAGTTTCTCGCAGTCTTTTATTGATGCAGTAAGTCATACTACCGGTTTGCATTTAAGCAGGGTGGTTGATTATAGTGACCTTATTGCTCTTGGCATTTTGCCTTTTTCTTATCGTTTTTATAAAAAGAATAACAACACACATAGCAACAGTATGCAGTTAGGCATGGCTATGATGGTAGGAGTGCTCGCTGTTTTTTCATTTTGTGCTACATCAGCACGCCGGGAATCGTTCGTTCTCAATAAAAAAATTGATAAAAAGTATGAATTACCTTTTAGTAAGGCAGTGCTCCTTGGTAAGCTAAAATCTGAATACGCCGCAGGTGATAGTATTCAAAACATGGCGGATTCTTTATTCTATATTTATTTTTTTGTAGATGAATATTATTCAGAAGCGACGGCTTTAGTTAAGATTAGACCGATTGATGATAAACATACGATAATACAATTGGATAGCGTTACTCAATTTGCGGTCAGCAGGAATTCTTCCGATGCAGACGAGAATACGATAAAAGCGATAAAGAAACTAACTTCTGCCGAATTTGAAAAGTATTTTGAGCGCGACTTTATAATGCACCTATCAGAAGATGATTATAAAGATGGGTTCTACTTCGATAATAAAAATGAATTAGATAAATATAACGCGAAGCAATAGTTATTGGCAGGTATATTGCTACATCTCCGGCAAAAATACCATTATGAAAAAGGGAGATACCGTACACTGGAACTGGAGCAATGGCGAAGCCGAGGGTACCATTACTAAAACGCATACCGAGCCGGTTACCAAAACTATTAAAGGCGCGAAGGTAAAACGCAATGCCAGTAAGGATAAACCAGCCTTTGAAATTAAAACGGATAAAGGTCAGCAGGTTGTAAAATCGGAGAGCGAGCTTAAAAAAGGTAAAAAGAAAGATTAGAACTTTCTACATTTATCCCGTTCACTCAAAACCGTTATGGATATTACCTACCAGGCAGAGGAAAACCTGCAAGCCGAAGAATTTAAAGCCCTGCTGATAAAAAGCACATTAGGCGAGCGTCGCCCAATTGATGATATTGACCGTATTGAAAAGATGTGCCGCAATGCTGGTCTTATTGTGACGGCACGCGCAGGCGATCAATTGGTAGGAGTGGCCCGTTCGGTAACTGACTGGGTGTACTGTACCTATTTGAGCGACCTGGCGGTTGACGAAGCCTTTCAGCACCGGGGCATTGGTAAAAAATTGATCGCCGAAACCAAACGCTTAACCCCGCAAGCCACCCTGATATTACTTGCCGCACCAGCTGCTGTTGGTTATTACCCTAAAATTGGCATGACTAATCATGAGCATTGCTATTTGCTAAGGGATGTGAATGATTTGAAGTAGCCCCCCATTTGTGCTTGGCAGATAGTAGCGCGACAGGTAACCGTAAAAATTGCGTCACTTGCTAAAAAGTTTATGGTTATATCAACAAACTGTGCCATTTTTACACGATGGAAAAAAAACCTATTATCACTGTAAAGAATCTCGTTAAAAACTATGGCGACTTTGCAGCAGTAAAAGATATAAGTTTTGAAGTGTATGAAGGCGAGATATTTGGTTTGCTTGGCCCCAATGGCGCCGGTAAAACCACCACACTCGAAATTATTGAAACCTTAAGGGATAAAACCTCCGGCGAGATCATCGTGGACGGGTTTTCGGTAGATGGCGACGCTGATGCTATTAAACAGCGCATAGGTGTGCAGTTGCAGGCGGCAGGTTATTATCCCAATTTAAACCTGTCCGAGTTGATCGATCTGTTCTCCGGCTTGTACGGCATCCGCAAAACACCTATGGAAATGCTGGAGAAAGTAGCGCTTACCGATAAGGCCAAAGCGAAGTATAAGCAGCTTTCGGGCGGACAAAAACAACGCTTTTCCATAGCTACCACCTTAATTAACGATCCGCGTATTATTTTTTTGGATGAGCCTACTACAGGACTTGACCCGCAGGCCCGCCGTAACCTGTGGGAGCTCATCAAACAGATCCGCGATAGTGGCACTACCGTAGTAATTACCACCCATTATATGGACGAAGCCGAAGTGCTGTGCGATCGCGTAGCTTTTGTTGACGGCGGCAAAATTGTAGGCATCGATACCCCCGACGCTTTTATTGATAAATTGGTGGCATCGGGCTTTGAACGCAAAAAAGAGGTAAAGCTGGCCAACCTCGAAGATGTATTCATTAACCTTACAGGTAAAGACTGGCGGGAAGGGTAGATTAAGTCCGGAAGTCGGGAAAGTCCGGAAGTCCGAAAGAGGAACGGCTTTATTGACTGTCACCATAAATAATACTAAAAAAGATAAATTCTCCGGACTTGCGGACTTTTCCGACTTCCGGACCAAAAACACAATATGACCAATAAATACAGTAACATAGGTGCAACACTGGCTATTGCAAAGGCAAGCTTAAAATCAATACTCCGCAGCCCCTCGGCTGTGATATTCAGTTTGGCGTTTCCGCTGATATTTATACTGGTATTTGGTTTTATTGGCGGCGGCGGTGTTACTGTTGATGTAGGCGTGGTTAGCGGTACAGATACCACCAGTCCGGTTTACAAGGCGCTGCAAGCTACCAGTGTTATACGTTTAGAAACCGACCTTACACCAGCCGATATGCAATTGAACCTTGAGAAAGGCAGTATAGACGCGGTGCTGAAAATTGATAAGAACACCGCCGGATTAACACCTTATACTGTAAACGTAAAATATACCAAGGCGTCGTTCGCTAAGGGTAATATCCTGAAATCGGTATTAAATAACATTCTTTACATCGTTAATACCAAAGGTTCAAACGCGCCGCCACCTGTTGCCGAACTAAAGGAAACCACCATCAGCGGCCGCGAATACAAAACTATCGACTTTATATTGCCTGGTCAGCTGGGGTTCTCGCTGTTGAGCACTGGCGTGTTTGGTACTGCTTTCGTGTTTTTAAGCCTGCGGATTACATTGGTGATCAAGCGCTTTTTTGCAACTCCGGTTAAAAGATACAGCATTGTTATTGGTGAGGCACTGGCGCGTATCACCTTCTCTTTGATGGGCGCTTTGTTTATTATATTGATAGGTCACTTCGCTTTTGGCTTTACGCTGATACACGGTTTTGTTACGGTAATTAATATGCTCATCCTCTCGGTGATCGGCATAATCGTGTTTATGGGCTTCGGGTTTACGGTATCGGGCATTGCCAAAACAGAAAGTACAGTGCCGCCTATTGCTAATATAATTACGCTGCCGCAGTTCCTGCTGTCGGGCACTTTTTTTTCTATCAACGCTTTCCCTAAATGGTTGCAACCCATCAGCAGGGCACTGCCGTTAACTTATTTAAATGATGCCATGCGCAAAGTGGCCTTTGAAGGGGCGGGCCTGTTTGATGTAACCCACCAATTATTGATATTGCTGATATGGGGAATAGTGATCTATACCATAGCTGTTAAGACCTTTAAATGGGAATAACGCTTAACATTAAAATAACATTAAATAGTTTTATATTAACATTAAGGTAATAATCAGGAAATATATTTGCTGCATAAACAAGCAAATATGTTACAAAGAATTGCGTTCATATTGTTAATATTAACTGTGTGTTCATTAAATGTTAAGGCGCAGAATGGTAAAACGGGTACATGGGGCATTGCCACAGTTGTTTTACCCGGCGATAGCGCGCATAAATGGGGTGGATACGTCGAACTGCAATCGCGCGCCAATAAATTGTTCAACCAATTCTTTTATTACGAAACCAAGGGGGGGATTAGCTACGATCTGGCCAAGAACTACACCGCGCTGATAGGCGGCGGGCGCTACGTTACTTATGATTTTAATAATCTTGATGCCCCGCCAACCGTGGTTGAAGCCCGTATGTGGGAGCAATTGACCATCAATTCTTTTCTCGATCGTATCAAATTAGAACATCGCTACCGTGCCGAACAAAGATGGCTGAACGGCATATACCGTAACCGTTTTCGTTACCGCCTTAATTTGGCCGTGCCGCTTAATCATAAAAAATTTGAGCCTAAAACATTTTTTGTTTCGGTGTTTGATGAGATCTTCCTGAACAATAAAGCCCCGCATTTTGAACGTAACCGTTTTTCGGCGGCATTGGGTTACCAGTTTGATAAGGCGGTAACGGTGCAGGCCGGCTGGTTAAACCAGTATAACTATACGCTTACCTCGGCAGGCGATAAAAATAACCTCGCCATAACGGTGATATACCGCATAAACCGCAAGGCAGCCAAGCCAAATGAGCACATGCCGAGCACAATTGATTAAGAATCATAATAAATGCTAATTTCTGATTGCGTTTTATTGAATTAGCTGTTAACTTAGCCGCCGTTTAAAAGTGTAAAATTTTCAAAAAACCTGACAATTTAGTATGAGCATAATAATTGACGTACATGCCCGCCAAATTTTAGATTCGCGTGGTAACCCAACCATTGAGGTTGATGTTTTAACAGAGAACGGTGCTTTAGGCCGTGCAGCAGTACCTTCTGGTGCTTCAACCGGCGTACACGAGGCTGTTGAACTTAGGGACGGCGACAAATCTGTTTACTTAGGTAAAGGTGTTTTAAAAGCTGTTGCTAACGTAAACGATAAAATTGCCGACGCATTGAAAGGTGTTGATGTATTTGAGCAAAATACTATTGACAGCATCATGATTGAGCTGGATGGTTCTGAAAATAAAGGTAACCTGGGTGCTAACGCTATTTTGGGTGTTTCTTTGGCAGTAGCTAAAGCAGCAGCGCAAGAGAGCCGTCAGCCGCTTTACCGTTATGTAGGTGGTGTTAACGCTAACACTTTACCTATCCCTATGATGAACATTGTAAACGGTGGTTCGCACTCTGATGCGCCTATCGCTTTCCAGGAGTTCATGATCATGCCTATCGGCGCTTCTTCATTCTCTGAAGCATTGCGTTGGGGTACCGAGGTTTTCCATAACCTGAAAGCAATTTTACACGACAGAGGCCTTTCTACAGCAGTAGGTGACGAAGGTGGTTTCGCGCCAACTTTTGAAGGTACCGAAGATGCTGTTGAAACCATTATCAAAGCTATCGAAAAAGCCGGTTACAAAGCAGGTGAGCAAATTTACCTGGCGTTTGACTGTGCCGCGTCTGAATTTTACAAAGACGGTAAATACGATTATACTAAGTTTGAAGGCGATAAAGGTGCTATCCGTACCAGCGCCGAGCAAGCTGATTACCTGGCTTCATTATCTGAAAAATACCCTATCGTTTCTATCGAAGATGGTATGGCTGAAGACGACTGGGCTGGCTGGAAATTATTAACCGAAAAAATTGGCGATCGCGTTCAATTAGTAGGCGACGATTTATTTGTAACTAACGTAAAACGTTTACAACAAGGTATTGATACCGATACTGCTAACTCTATATTGGTAAAAGTAAACCAAATTGGTTCGTTAACCGAAACTATCAACGCGGTTTCTTTAGCGCAAACTAATGGTTATACTTCAGTAATGAGTCACCGTTCGGGCGAAACTGAAGATGCAACCATCGCCGATTTAGCTGTAGCATTAAATTGCGGTCAAATCAAAACCGGTTCAGCTTCACGTTCAGACAGGATCGCTAAATACAACCAGTTGTTACGTATCGAGGAAGAATTAGGCAGCAACGCTAAATTCATCGGTAAAAACTTCAAATTCCTTAAAAAATAAGGAGCGGTAAGCAGAAAGCTTAAAGGTAAAAGCTGAAAGGTTTTTATCGCTGATATTGAAACGCCGGCCCTTATGGGTCGGCGTTTTTTTGTTGGGAGTAGCATTGACAACTTTCTAAATTTGTCAATGCTTTTTTAGTTTGTAAATTTGACGTATGCACGAACCTGTCGACCAAAAATCGCTATTACCAAACTGGCAACAAGAGTTACTTGATATTAGGTTGCTTGATATTGAACAGCATCCCGAAAGCATAAAACCTATAACCAATCTAAGTTCAATATTGGAAGGAAAGGAAAATGATGAGTGAAGAATTTGAAATAAGAGGATTTGATGCTTTTCTTAAGGTCAGTATTGAAAAGGTTTTGGGTTATCCGGACCAAACTTCTTATTGGGGTGGATATGATTTGAAATGCGTTGTTGAAATATATTCAGGAAATTTTCAGGTTAAATCGGATATGTATACTTCAACTGTAGAGATATATGATTTTTACGAGAAGCTGAAAGCTTGTAACAACGTATTAAAAGGTGATGTATCATTTTCTAATTATGAGCACAATTTAGAATTTAAGATAATTTACGATATTAACGGTACGATAACTGTTACAGGGGATTTCAGGGGCAATAGCGACCTTGACAATAGATTGATATTTGAATTTCACTCCGACCAATCTTACATTATGCCAACCTTACGGCAGTTGCAAATTATTGCCGATAAATATGGAGATGAGAAAGGTGTTCAAGGTTAATAGCTGAGCTTATAGTCATCCAATTACGTCAAAATCTATGTTCCAATAATAAATTGTATCTTTGCTAAAATAATTACCCGCTCGCTTACGGTTTTGATCACCGCACATAACAAACGCTTCAGATCCAAGTATGCTTCGCGTTAGCAATAAATACAATACATGTCATTCGAAAAATTGAATTTGATTGAGCCTATTTTAAAGGCTCTTAAAACTGAGGGATATACTCAGCCTACGCCTATACAGGCACAGGCAATACCTATTATATTACAACAAAAAGATCTTTTAGGCTGTGCCCAAACCGGTACAGGTAAAACAGCCGCTTTTGCTATACCAACATTACAGTTGCTGTATAACAACAGGCAGCAGCATAAAGAACAAAAAACCATTAAGGCCCTTGTTTTAACCCCAACCCGCGAACTGGCTATCCAGATTGACGAGAGTTTTGCCGCTTATGGCAGGCATACCGGTTTAAAGCATTTGGTAATATTCGGTGGTGTGTCGCAAAACCCGCAGGCTGATGCTTTACGCAGAGGTGTGGATATTTTGGTGGCAACTCCGGGCCGATTGCTCGATTTAATGAATCAGCGCATTGTTCACCTGGATCAGGTTAAAATGCTGATACTGGACGAGGCCGACCGTATGCTGGATATGGGTTTTGTGAACGATGTTAAAAAGATCATCGCTAAAATCCCGGTGAAAAGGCAAACGCTTTTCTTTTCGGCTACCATGCCAAAAGAAATTCAGCACCTGGCCGATAGCATCCTGAACAAGCCGGAAAGGGTAGAGGTTACCCCTGTATCATCTACCGCCGAAACTATACAGCAGGAACTTTACTATGTAGATAAGGGCGACAAAAAATCGTTACTGATCCACCTGCTGAAAGATAAAACCATACTTACCGCGCTGGTATTTACCCGCACCAAACACGGTGCCGATAAGGTAGTTAAAGACCTCAACAAGGTTGGCATCACTGCCGAAGCCATACACGGTAATAAATCGCAAAACGCGCGTCAGCGTGCGTTAACCAACTTCAAGAACCGCAGCACACGCATATTGGTAGCTACCGATATTGCCGCCCGTGGTATTGATATTGATGAACTTACACACGTAATCAACTTTGAATTACCGAACATTCCCGAAACCTATGTACACCGTATTGGCCGTACAGGCAGGGCGGGCGCAAATGGTATAGCCATATCGTTTTGCGATGAAGAGGAAAAGGAATTTCTGAAAGATATTCATAAACTGATTGCTAAGGCTATCCCTGTAAATGAGGAGCACCCTTATCCGCTGCCACAGCTTACCAGCCAGCAGCGTATATTACAGGAGCTTAAAAAGCAGGATAAAAAAGGCGGTAACCGTGGCGGTGCAGGTCATCGGGGCGCTAAGCCTGCCGGTGCAGGTCAATCAGGGGGCGGTAATAAACGCTTTGGTGGTAACCGTAACAAAGGCAACGGCGGTAACCGAAGCGAAGGCAGCGGCATGAGCGGCAAAGCCCGCACCAGTGGTGGTAACAAACGCGCTTCGTAAGAGTAAAATGAAGATATAGAAGAGGCTTCTTGCTTTTCATTTATTGTCATGCTGAGGAACGAAGCATCTATCGCAGACTGGCGTAGCGAAGAAGATTCTTCACTACGTTCAGAGTGATAGTTTTTTTTAATTTCTCTCGATAATAGTTTTTTACACAATAATTTTAAGGGATTAACTTACAATAAGTTAATCCCTTTGTTATTTATTAATGGTTTAACTGCGTTTGATGTTAATAAGTTAATAAGCATATTTGCATCCCTCAAAAATTTTAAATAGCTTTAAATGAAATTTATAGATCCAGCTAAAATGAAACGCCTTATAGCCCTCTTCGGTAACAAGTTCTTTTTGGTTACAGTAGCATTTGTGGTATGGATGATATTTTTTGATAAGAACGACCTGCTGTCGCGCTATGAATACCACCAACAGGTAGAAAAACTAAAACAAGAGCGCGATTTCTACGAAAAGGAAACCAACAAGGTAACCAAAGACCTCGACGAACTTACCTCCAACCCCCAAAAGCTCGAAAAATTCGCCCGCGAAAAATACCTCATGAAAAAGGATAACGAAGACGTTTTTGTGGTGGTAAAAGAAAAGGGAAATAAAGAGTAATACACTTAATCTTCTTTTCCCTTGTATTCCTTTTGTTTTGCTATAATACAGAGTTGATAACTTTGTCTGCTATATACCCAGCACCTGCTTCAGCTTAACATAGCCTGTTTTACTTACCGGTATTTTGGCGCCCGATTTAAGGATGGCCAGGTGCGAATCTTTTTCGTAGGGATCTATACGGGTAATTTCAGATACGCTGAGTATATATGAGCGGTGCACGCGCACAAATTGATTGGTATCCAGCGTTTGCTCAAAAAAGCTCATGGTCTTATTTTTCAGGAATGAGCCTTCGGGAGTGATGATGCTTACGTAATCGTCATCGGCCTGCAAGTACAATATATCGCGTACCGGGATGATCTTTACCTTGGTGCCGGTTTTTACCACAATACGCTCATGCTGGGCGGGGGATAACGATACCTCATCAAGCAGCTTTTCGGTTTGTTTAACCGGCTTGGCATCAACGGCACTAAGGGCAAGGTATTTGTCGATGGCCTTATTAAAGCGGTCTTTACTGAAGGGTTTTAAAAGGTAATCTACCGCGTGTGCCTCGAAAGCTTTAATAGCGTATTCGTCGAACGCGGTGGTGAATATTACCGATGGCGGCTGCTCTACCAGTTCCAGCATTTCAAAGCCGGTTATTTTAGGCATTTGCACATCCAAAAATATCAGATCGGGCTGGTATTGCATTATAGCTTTAAGCCCTTCAAAGCCATCGCCGCATTCTTGTATCAGTTCTATCTGGTCTTTAAAATTTTGCAGATACTCCATTACAACCATACGTGCCAATGGTTCATCATCTATTATCAGTGCGCGTTTCATGCCTGTGGTACTTTAATTATGGTTGTAAATATATTATCATTTGCATGAGTTTCCATCAAATCATTACGGGCAAATAACAAATACAGCCTTCTTTGCACCCCGCGGAGGCCAAAACCGGTACCCCGCTTCGGCCGCGACGTTAAAGGATCGTACGGATTTTGCACCATCAGCACCAAATAACCGCCATCCATTTCGCCGCGAATACTTACGGTTACTTCGCCAATGGTATCGTATAAACCAAATTTTATGGCATTCTCAACCAGTGGCTGCAGCAGCATGGCGGGCATAATAGCTTCGCCGCAGGTTTTATCACAGCTTACCTCAGTTTGCAGGCGGTGGCCAAAACGTACCTTCTCAATTTCGAGATACAGGTTGAGGTGTTGCAGCTCTTCGCTCAGGCTTACCCGTTGCTGGTCGTCCTTACGCAGTGTGCCACGTAAAAAGTCCGACAGTTGATGGATCATCTTACGGGCTTCATCAGGCTTAAAGCCGATAAGCGCGTTGATAGAGTTAAGGCTGTTGAACAAAAAGTGCGGTTGCAGTTGCTGGCGCAGATTATAAAGTTCGGCATCGCGGGCCAGTGCTTCGGCTTCGGTGCGGCGTTTTTCAGTCTCTTTCTGATCGAGCTGCGAAAAATACATGGCACTCAGCATGGCCATCCAACCGATAGCTAAAAAGTTGGTGAAAAAGCGTATCACCAGCGATTGCTGTAAAAAGTTGATATATACTTCGCCCGGTTTTATCAGCGGCAGCAGGTAACGGCCACCCGCGGCGCAAATAGCGGCCAGCGCCACGCACCAGATGAACAGGTTGATATAACTACCTTTGCCGGGCAGGTAATAACGCAGGTTGTTGTTGATAAGCCAACAGGCACCGGTTAACAGGGCCGAGCTTGCCACACCATCAATAACCGACATATACAGGTCAAAGCCGAAGCTATGCACAATATAGGTTTGCAGCATGGCCCATGCCAGCCCGCAAACCGCGAATGCCAGGTATAATCGTGTTAAGTGTATTTGTGGAATAGCCAAAGCCTTTTTCTTTTAATTAATTTTTAACAGTCAACAAGGCCGCTTTATGGTGTGCCCAGGCAATATACAGGTCGGCATCTTTAGCTTCGTGTATCTGGTAGTGTAGCTCGGTGCCATCGGTAAGGCCATTAAGTTGGTTTACTTCGGTTACATCAACAAATTGCCATTGCACGGCCTGCTTTTGAGCCTGGGTAAAGCTGTCTTGCAGTTCGGCGCCTATTTTATTGGCTTTTTCAAAAGCCTTAAGGTCGTTTTCGGCATTTATCAATCTTAGTTGCTCATCAAATTGGGCAGGGTGGTTGCCATCGCCGCTGATGATTCTGAAAATGAGTTTTGTTACGTACCAGTTCATGTTAAAAAATATTGCAGTTAATAGATCTTCTTGTTTGAGTTTTTAGTAGCTGCGGATATCAACCCCCGCGAATATGGATATACCTTTAAGTATTAATACCTTTTCGCTGCTGATGGCGCCCGCATGACGCATTCGCTTATCATCAACCCCGGCAAATACAGCCGCCATATCTGATATTACATGCCAGTGCGGAGGCACTATAAGCTTGGTGCTGCCAAATACCTGTGTAAGTTCAATTACTACACGGCCATTAATATCGGCCTTGGTAAGGTTAAGCTCGGTACCGCCAAATATGTTAACCACTTCGCCGCCCTTAAAATCCTTCGACAGGATAATCTTGTCCACCCCTGCAAATACGGCTACGGTATCTAAATGATCATCATTGTATGTACCGGTAAAGCCGGCAAAGGGGTTTTTAGGTTGCTGCGGTTCACCGGTGCTGAAGTTGCTGCTGCCGGTAGTTGCATTGCTGCTATCGTTCACCGTATAATCAACCAGCGGGTCTGGCGTATTGAAATCAACCGGTTGCTTGCCGCTTTCCTCAAAACGTTTCCATTTTTCGTTATCGCTGCGTTGGCTGCGTTTAAGTATTATCCATATACCAAAGGCGATGAATGCCAGCGGCCAAACTACACGGCCTGTGTTTACATGCGGAGTGGCTTCGTCAATTAAAAAAACTACGCCTAAAAGCACCAATATAAACCAGGCGTTCTTTTTAAAATTGCTTTTAGCGCCTATGTACAAACCCGGTATAATTAACCACATTGGCCAGCTGATAAGCCAGCCCGGAAAGAACACGATGTTGAGTTGATTTATCAGCAGAACCGCACCCACCACCAAAAGTATTACCCCTGCAATGGTTTTGCCATTGCGCGGCTCTTTTGATTTATCTATATAGTTGTTCATGACTTTTATATTCAAAATTATTAATGGTATAAAACTACATTAACATTTGAGGTATGCCAACACTAAACTGGCAATAGCTTTAAACAAATCGGTAAGCGGGTGCTTTTTGGCGGTGAAAATTTTGCGGGTTGTAATATTAAAACTATGCCGCCCAAAACAATTAACTTAAATTGCCATTATATACACTCATCCACACGCATCATGGTCAATAAAGATTACCCTTTTTACCTTAAAAGCACGGTCATATTATTTGGTATTATACTGCTGGTTTACGTGTTTGCGCAACTGGCCGATATACTGGTTCCGCTGGCATTTGCCGGCTTTATTGCGGTACTTTTAAACCCGCTTTGCACCCGTTTGCAAAACGCTAAAGTGCCCCGGCTGCTATCTATCATACTGGCCATGCTGATAGCCATTATTATAGTATTGGCGGTGTTCTATTTCCTATCTACACAGATGATCCAGTTCGGCGAATCGTTGCCCATGCTGAAGAAAAAGTTTGCCGAAATATCGGTAGAACTGCAAAACTGGGTGCAAAATACCTTTGGGGTAGCTATTGAAAAGCAAACAAAAATGATACAGGATCTCATCAACAGCAGCCAATCAATGGTGGGTAAAACGGTAGGTACGGTACTTGGTGTATTGAGCGTGATCTTCCTGCTGCCGGTGTATGTGTTCCTGATACTGTTCTACAAGCCGCTTATCTTAAATTTCCTGTACGAATCTTTCAGCGAAGAGAACTCCAAGCAGGTAGGCGAAATATTAAAACAGACCAAAGCGGCCATACAAAGTTACATTGTTGGCTTACTTATAGAGATGTTGCTGGTAGCCATCTTGAACGCCACCGCGCTCATTATTTTAGGGGTGAAATATGGCTTGCTGATAGGCGTGATAGGCGCTATTTTAAACCTGATCCCTTACCTGGGCGGCATTATCGCTATTGCTTTACCGGTACTAATGGCTACCGTAACTAAAGACGGCTACAGCACGCAGTTGGGGGTAATTGCTGCTTATATCATCATCCAGTTTATTGATAATAATATACTGGTACCGAGGATAGTATCCTCAAAAGTGCAGATCAACGCCCTGATGTCGATAGTGGTAGTATTGCTGGGAAATGCTCTATGGGGAGTGTCGGGGATGTTCCTGTCTATTCCGTTTATAGCAGTAATAAAGATCATTTTTGATCATATTGATGGGTTGAAACCATGGGGTAAGCTGCTTGGCGATACCGTACCCATGCAGCATAAAGGCATTAAGTGGAACAGGGCTAAACCTAAGCCCGCTGAATAGTAATTGAGGTAACATAAAATAACAAGGCCCGGATAGCATATTGCTGTCCGGGCCTTGTTAAAACTGTCATTCTGAACGTTTGAAGAATCTTCTTCGCTATGCTTATCAGCGATAGATGCTTCGTTCCTCAGCATGACAGTGGAGAGTGGTGTGAGCCATCGTCATTATTAATGCCCAACCGGGTTATCTGCCTTATTCAAAGTACCGTTGATGAACAGGGTTGGGTTAACCTTTTTAGGATCGCCCTGGTATACCCAGATAATGTTGCCTATATAGCTGCGGAAAGCGGTGTTCACCTGGTCGAGGGTTAGTTTTTTAACATCGCTGGCCATGGTTAAAGAGCGTTTCCAATTGCTGTGCAATACTTCGTTGGCTGCAATTGATGATGCCTGCGCGCTGTTGGTTTCATTTTTGTAATAGAAACCGGTAACGTAGGTAACTTTCATGTCGGCAACTTCATCTGCTTTAAAACCATCGGTTTTTATCTTGTCAACCAGTTTGTCAAATACAGCGATGTATTTATCGGGCTGGGTGGTTGATACCGAGAACCTTGCTACCGAGGTAGCGCCGCTGCTGAACCATGCCTGCGGGGCGTAAGATAAGCCATTGTTGGTACGTACATCCAAAAAGTGACGGTTAGCGAATATGCGCATAGCCACGCTGAAAGCATCGTAATCAGGCGCGCCCGGCTGCGGACCGCTGGTGATACCTTCTACATAGTTGGTCGCCAGGTCTTTCTTTTCGGAATTAAATGAGTTTTTGTACACCCTGAAGAATGACTTTTTAAATTCGAAAGGAGCGCCTTGTTTAACACCACCTAAAAATTCTTTCACCTTTGCCTCAATATCACCGCGTTCAAGGTTAGCCACGATCACGATCAGCATACGCGATTTGGTGAAGATAGACTGGTAGTATTTTTTGGTTTCCTCCGGGGTTAAGGCTGTAATAATAGGCACGGTACCGGCTGGGTCTTTCACATAATCACGACCGGCAAAGGCTATCTTATCCGCCATTTTATCAATAGCCGCGTCGGGTTGCGACTCATTGGCTTTCAAATCGTTAATGGCATCCTGCTTAATGCGGGTAAACTCCTTAGCATCAAACTTAGGCTGTGTCATGGCCTCAATATACAGGGGCAATACCACATCCAAATCGCCTTTAAGGCAATTCATCCTGATCACCGAATAGTTTTTGTTGGTATAGCCGTAAACCTGCGCGCTCACTTTGTCCAGCTCATCTTTAAAGCTATTTTTATCATGCTCCAGCGTACCGCATTCAGTAAGAGCGGTCATGGCCATTGATTCGATACCCATTTTGGTTGCCGGGTAGTTTTGTACACCGCCTTTTATAATGGTTTGTATCTCAACAATATCGTTTTTGGTAGGTTGTACTATCACTTTTACGCCGCTTACTGTCATCTCGTAAGCTTCATCCTGCGCCATGGCCGGTTTTATGCTGCCGGCGGTTGCCGCTATCAGTAATGCAAATATGTATTTCTTCATTGTAATAGATTTTAAGGATTACTTAGCCACAAAAAATGAAGCTACATTTTGTTGTTTACTCAATTCAGGTTTTAAAATAATACCTGCCACTTTTGGTTTACCGATGATATAGGTATCCAAAAACTTCTTGATATCGGCACGGGTAACCTTTTGGTAATTACTATCCAAGTCGGTAAAGTAATTGAGCGAGGTGCTGCACCATTGGTAGCTCATTTGGCTGGCCAGTGATGATGGTTTCTCTTTACGGCGCAGGTTGTTACGCTTCATAATGGCTTTCGCGTCGGTTAACTGGGCGTCGGTGTAATAGTCGGCCTTATCCCATGCGCTGATCTGTTTTAACACCTCATCAGTACATTCTTTTATTTTGTTAGGATTTGGTACCACAAATACCTCGATAGGGCCAACGTATTTGCAGGTAGTATAACTCACCGATACTGAAGACGCCAGTCCTTTATCAACCAGCGCCTGCTGTAATTTTGATGAATTTAAACCAACAATGGTAGAAAATACATCGGCAGCAATGGTAGAAGCTGAATCGGTAAGGTATGAAGGGCCTTGCCAGCTGTACTGGATGTATGGTGTTTGGGCAATGGTTGATTCTTTTACAAAATACTCATCCTTGGTTAATGGCTTAAACGGAGGGATAGGGTATTTTACATGCGGATCGAAACCGCTTGAAGCCCAGTCGCCAAATATTTTTTCGGCCAATGCGAAAGCTGCATCATGTTTAACATCGCCGCAAATAGTTAATAAGCTATTGTTAGGGAAGTAATATTTATCCTTGATGATCATCATTTTTGCCGGGGTAGCATTGTTGATCACCTCGTGTACACCGATAGGGTTTTTGCGGGTTAGCAGGTCGCCCCAAAGTTTTTGCTGGGTTTCGTACCATAACTGAAAACCCGGATCACTTTCGGCACGCTGAAATTCACCGTCAACTACGGGGCGTTCCTTTTTCATATCTTCCTCGCGGTAAATAGGGAAACGGATAGCGGCGTTCATGAATTTTAAACCGGCGTTAAGGCTATCCCTGTCGAACGTAAAAAAGTAGTTTACACGCTCCACATCGGTGGTGCCGTTCCAGATAGCGCCAAGTTCTTGCGTGCGTTTCAAAAATTTTTCCTGATCGGGATAATCTTTGTTGGCTTTAAAGAACATATGCTCAAAAAGGTGCGATAAACCGCTGTACTCGGGGCCTTCGGTATAGGCACCGTTCTTTACAGCAATTTCGATGGTAGCCAGCGGAACTTTGCTGTTTTCAATAACTACCACTTCCAGGCCGTTCGGAAGTTTTTTCCAGAAGTAGCCTTCGGGCAGTTTAGGCTGGGCAAACGTGTGCACAGTGCACAGCATCACCACCAGGCCTAACAAAAAGCTTTTGATAAATTTAGAGGTCATATATTTACAGTTAATTAAAAATAGAACTATAAATATATCAGTATATATGAAAATAAAATGTGCGTCGCACACATTTTTCTGTTCATTTTACCGGCTAAAACCTTTATTTAAACTGTAGGATAACTTTTTTACCCGAAATATTTTCCAGCAAGGGCTTGAATATCAGCTGTGCATTGTCGCGGGCCTTACCTAAAATATTCATCTGCTTGCTATCGTCGAGTATCTTTTTTTCGGCCAGTTTGTATACATCCTCCACCATATCTTTAGTGGTACTTGCAAACCAGGTGCCGGTAACATCATACACGCGCGATTGCTTGTGGTCTATCTTTGAATAGCAAATTTCGGGCTGGGGCAGCACCACAATTACGCTATCCTTACTTTGGGTGATATTCTCTTGTTTTACCTTGGTTAAATCGATGCATGCGGTTACCTCGCCAACGGCCAAAAAGAGTACCTTTTCGTCGGGCAAAATGCTGTGTACCTTGCGCTCCTCCACAATATCTTTCATGGTATATTTAACCAGTTCGAGCTTGCCCATGCTGGTTATTTTTTGCACCATTACCACCTGGCTCACCTCTGTTTTAGTATTGGTAAGCTCGTGTTTAATGTAAAAGAACATAAATACCAGAAAGCCCACTATCACCAGGGATATTACAAGACTTAATGAGATACGGCTGCGACTGCTATTGAACATATTTTAAATTGTTTTTAAACTAAAAGAGCAGACACTACATCTGCTCTTTTAGTTTAATCAGTATAATGTAAATTAAGCGTATTGTACGGCCAGGGTAATTGGCACGCTCAGCGCTTTTGATACAATGCAATTGGCTTTCGCGCCTTCGGCAATTTGCTTAAAGGTTTCTTCAGATACACCTTCAATGGCTGAAGCTTTAAGATCTAAATGGATCCCGTTGATGTTCAAGGCTACCATATCCAGATCCAGAATAGCATCGGTGGTTAAATCGCCCGGTACAAAACCAGCCTGCGTTAAAGCAGCGCCAACAGCCATAGTAAAGCAACCTGCATGCGCGGCAGCAATCAGCTCTTCAGGATTGGTGCCCACACCTTCTTCAAAGCGGGTTTTAAATGAGTACTGTGTTTTGTTAAGGGTGGTGCTTTGGGTAGTGATCTCACCTTTACCTTCTTTCAGTGTTCCGGCCCAATGGGCGTTTGCTGTACGTTTCATAGTTTGTGTTTAAAATTGCTGATAAGTAAATACGTAAAGTTATTAAATTGTTTAAAGATATATCGAATCTTCAGATTATGCTTTGGTTACCATTTGGCTCTTTCGTACTGTACGGGCCATTTGATATCGTCGCCCAGCTCGTGCGCCGCACGCAGCGGGAAATGCGGATCACGTAGTAGCTCACGCGCCATTACGATCAGGTCGGCTTGCTCTGCTTGCAATATCTCTTCGGCTTGTTTGGCTTCGGTGATCAGGCCAACAGCACCTGTCAATATAGCTGCCTGCTGTTTAATGGCTTCGGCAAATTCTACCTGGTAGCCGGGTTTAACCGGTATTTTAATACCGGGCATAATACCGCCAGTTGAAGAATCTATCAGGTCTACACCTTTATCTTTAAGCACCCTGGCTAATTGTACCGAATCATCAATGGTGATACCGCCGTCTGCCCAATCAGTAGCCGATATACGCACGAAAAGTGGCAGGTCTGCCGGCCATACTTCGTTTACGGCATCAACCACCTGTAACAACAGGCGAATGCGGTTTTCGAAACTGCCGCCATATTCGTCGGTACGTTTATTGGTTAACGGCGATAAAAACTGGTGGATAAGGTAACCATGCGCGGCGTGTACTTCTATCAGTTTAAAACCGGCTTCAATAGCGCGTAGGGTGGCCGCCTTAAAATCGGCTATTACTTTATCTATACCTGCTTTATCCAGCTCAACCGGGGCTTCGGTACCGGCTGCAAAGGGTACTGGGCTTACCGAAACGGTTTGCCAGCCCGAAGGATCAGCAGATGGGATCAGTTTGCCGCCATTCCATGGTTCGGTATGGCTGGCTTTGCGGCCTGCATGCGCCAGTTGAATACCCGCTACGGCACCATGCTCCTGTATAAAACCGGTGATCTCTTTCAGCTTTTCAATTTGTTCATCTTTCCAGATCCCCAAGTCGGAAGGAGAGATGCGACCTTCCGGCGACACAGCGGCAGCCTCGGTAATAATAAGCCCGGCACCGCCTACGGCCATAGCACCTAAGTGTACCAGGTGCCAGTTATTGGCAAAGCCATCGGTAGCTGAGTATTCGCACATGGGCGATACCACAATGCGGTTTTTGAATGTTATGTTTTTTATGGTAAGGGGAGAAAATAGTTTGCTCATTTCTTGTATTTTTCTGCAAATGTAAAGTAAGGTAACACACATTTTTCAGCTTTGTGTCATCATAAATACCGCAAACACGTAAATGATATTCAGCAAACAATTTAGCTGTAAATGTTGACAAGAACCACTAAATTAATTAATGGTATTTTTGCAGACAGCTATACGGAAGTTTAACCCAAAAACATTTTTTATTTGACTACCTATACTACCTTAATTATACTTTGCGGACTGGTAATTTTCTCGTACCTGTTCGATCTGATTGCCGGGCGCACCAAGCTGCCATCGGTATTGTTGTTGCTGTTTTTAGGTATCGGCATAAAGCAACTGGTTACCTATTTTAACCTTGGCACGTTTGATTTCAGCAAGATGCTACCCGCCCTGGGAACCCTGGGTTTGATACTGATCGTGTTTGAGGGCGCGCTCGAACTGAAGTATAGTCCGGAGAAGAATGCCGTTATCAAAAAGTCCTTCTTTTCAGCGTTATTCATTCTATTGGCTACTACCGCCGCCATAACCGCCATTATCAATTACATCACCGGCGAAAGTGTTTACCGCAGCTTGGTGAATGCTATTCCGTTTTGTGTGGTAAGTTCGGCTATCGCCATTCCTTCGGCCTCGGGTTTACGGAAGGATAAAAAGGAGTTTATTATCTATGAATCATCCTTTTCAGATATCCTGACCATCATCCTATTCAACTTTACCATCAGCAACAGTAGTTTTGATTTGAAAGCCTTTACCGGTTTGGGTGTAGAACTGATAACTATCTTGCTGTTCGCCGTGGTTTCGTGCCTGTTCCTGCTTTACCTTATCCGTAAGATCACCCACCATGTAAAGTTCTTCCTCATCATATCCATCATTATTTTGGTGTATGCCATAGGGCAGTCTTATCACTTGTCGTCGCTAATTGTGGTGCTGTCGTTCGGTTTGTTCCTGAACAACGCCGGGCAAATCAAATTTCCATGGTTCAGAAAGCATTTCCTGTATCCAACGCTTAATCACGAGTTGAAGCAGTTGCTGCAATTATCGGCCGAAAGCGCTTTTTTAATGCGTACTTTCTTCTTTATCATTTTTGGTTTTACGATGGATGTCGCTCAATTGCAGGATGCGGGTTTATTGATCACCGGCGGAGTGATACTGGTGTCTATTTACCTCATCCGTTTACTCTACATCAAACTGGTATCAAAAACCGACCTGATGCCCGAACTGGTATTGATTCCCCGCGGATTGATCAGCGTGTTGCTTTATTATAACTTACCCAATCAGCTTAAAATACCGCAAATAGGCACAGGCTTGTTGTTCATAGTAGTACTGGCCACCAGCATTCTCATGAGCCTGGGTTTATTAAGCTCAAAAAAGCACGCGGCGGTTAAGAATCAGGAATTTGAAGATGTGTAGATTACGGCGTAGTTAATGCCACAGGTAATATCTTCCCGTTAAAGAATTTATGGCCGGTAAGCGCGAAATCGGCAATGTATTTACCCATCTCAAAAGCCATCACCGGCGATTCGTAACCCGGGAAGGCTTTCTCCAGCATTTCGGTTTGTGCCGAACCAAGGGCAAGGCAGTTTACCTTGATCTGTTGTTCGGCTAATTCCTGTGCTAAGCATTCGGTAAGGGTATGCAAAGCCGCCTTACTGGCCGAGTAAGCCGACAGTCCGGGGAATTTAGAGCTGCCCTGGTAGCCGCCCATGCTGCCTATGTTGAGGATGTGCGAGTTGGCCGGCATTATGTCAACCACGCTCTTTATCATGCGTACGTGGCCTAAAAAGTTACTTTGCAGCATTTCTACAAAATCCATTTCCTCTAACTCGGCAAATGGCTTGTTGATGAGCACACCCGCGTTATTGATCAGCACATCTACCCTGTTATCAAAATGCGAGGCGATGAACCGGCGAAGATCGTTATGATCATCATGCACAATATCAAAAGCAAGGGCATACAGCGTACAATCTGGGTTGATCCCCTTGGCAATTTCCAGTAAACGCTCCAGCTTATCCTGCGAACGCGCGAGGGCTATTACGTTATGCTGTCCGGATAAAGTCAATTCAATTACGGCTTCAAAACCTACGCCGCTGCTGGCTCCTGTTATAATAATGTTCATGTAATTTGCTGTTTACAATGATGTTGTTTCCTGGTCTTGCTCTTCAATACCTTTTAGGCCGTCTTCCAATCGTTTAGGCCTCAAAACATAGTAGATACCCAGTAAGGCAACCGTTAACGAGATAATATAAAATGAGCTGGGCAAAAATACCGCCAAACTTTCATCCATCGGGAATACCTTGGTAAGCTGCTGAAAAACAGTTTCGCGGATACCTACGCCGCCCACACTAATAGGGATAATGGCCGCCAGGGCCGAAATAAGGAACGACAACAGGTAAGGGGCAAACTTGCCTTCAAAATCCTGCCCGAACAATACGAATACAATGGCCAACAATTGCAGCGATTGCACCAGCACCGCCTTGGCATGCGCCTGGAAAAAGTATTTAGTGTACTCCCTGAAGAATTTATAAGCAACGAAGTAATACACTGCCGAACCCGCTAAAAATATTCCCAGCGGAATGGTAATGTGTATATCTATCTGCGGGATCAGGAATATCAGTGCCACCGTGATGAGGCCTATGGCCCATAAGCCGCTCAGCCTGTCGAACATAATGGCCCAGAACATTTTTTTGCCGGGCAGTTTGTAGTTTTTATTGAGCAGGTAAATTTTGTAGCCATCGCCGCCTATACCGCCAGGTAATAGGAAATTATAGAACAGCCCCAGCAGGTAAAGCCTGAAATTGAACCTGAAATCGAGATTTAAACCTATCGACCTGAAGAAACTCAACAACCGCCATGATGAGGCGATAATGGAGATAAAAAAGCTGATCAACGCTGCCAGCATCCACCAGTAATTGGCATGCAGCATCCTGTTTTTAACCGATGCGAAGGGCACATTACGAAAAACGTAGTAAAGCAATACGCCGGTAACCGCGAATTTTAAAAGCGTTTTGGTTACGCTCCACAGTTTCTCCTTTGGAGTTTTGGGCTTTTCCGGATCTTCAATTTCTGCCATTGCCTGCAAAACTAATAAAATGAATGCATATCAAAACGTTAACTTTTGTTAAGCAATGGTATGTACTTTGTTATGATAGTTTTGACACAAGGGTTAATATTAAAGTAGTATTTTTGCGGAAAATTTGAAGGAATGAGCAAAGTAAAAGTAGGTGTTGTACAAATGAGTTGTGTTGCCGATAAGCAGCAGAACCTGGATAAAGCTATTGTTAAGGTGCGTGAGGCCGCTGCAAAAGGCGCGCAGATCGTTTGTTTACAGGAGTTGTTTACTTCATTATATTTTTGTGATGAAGAAAATTACGACAACTTTAAACTGGCCGAAACAATCCCCGGTCCGTCAACAGATGTGCTTTCTGCCCTCGCGGCCGAACTTAACGTGGTAATTATCGCTTCATTGTTTGAAAAACGCGCACAAGGTGTTTACCATAACACTACCGCCGTGCTTGATGCCGATGGCGCTTACCTTGGTAAATACCGCAAAATGCACATTCCAGATGATCCGGGTTTTTACGAAAAGTTTTACTTTACCCCCGGCGATCTGGGCTACAAAGTTTTCAATACCAAATTCGCCAAGATCGGTGTTCTGATCTGCTGGGATCAATGGTATCCTGAAGCTGCCCGCATTACCGCGCTTATGGGTGCCGAAATACTGTTTTATCCAACCGCTATTGGCTGGGCCACCACGCAGGATGAGGAAACCAATACCGACCAATACAACGCATGGCAAACCATACAGCGTTCGCACTCGGTAGCCAACGGCGTACACGTGGTAAGCGTGAACAGGGTAGGCGAAGAAGCGGGCGTTAAATTCTGGGGTGGTTCGTTCGTGTCAAACCCGTTTGGCAAGCTGCTTTACCAGGCATCACCCGATGCGGAAGAAGTAACCGTACACGAACTCGACCTGGAAAAAACAGACTACTACCGCAGCCACTGGCCTTTCCTGCGCGATCGTCGTATAGAAACATACCAGCCGATCACGAAGCGGTTAATCGACGAGGACTGAATTTTTTAGTCAGAAAGTCCGGAAGACGGGAAGTCCGGAAGATAAAGGTTTTAAAATAGAGAAGTCAGAAAGTATATTTGAAGGGCAAGCCTATGGGATTTAAGTTTGAAAAGTTAATGGTTTGGCAAAAGGCGGTTGACCTGTCTGCAGCCATTCATGAATTATGTAAAACATTTCCAAAAGATGAGCTCTTTATTCTTACTTCGCAAATTAAGCGTGCTGCAGATTCTGTATCCTTAAATATCGCCGAAGGTTCAACAGGGCAATCCAATTTGGAGTTTAATAAGTTTTTAGGTTACGCTTTGCGATCAAATATTGAAGTTGTGAGTGCGCTATATCTCGCCCAACGCAGAAATATTATACATCAGGAAGACTTTTTACGAATATACAATCAATGCGAAGAGATCTTAGTTATGATCAATTCGCTACGTAATTCTTTGATAAAAAGTAATAAACAATAGGATCACAATAGTTAGGGATTTACACTTCCGGATTCGCCGTTGCTTCCGGGCTAAAAGTTTGTTCAATGACAATAAATAAAAAAGACATTCAACTTCCGGACTTCCGGACTTCCGGACTTTCGGACTTAAGTGGTTTCCACTTCCCCGCCGAATGGGCGCCGCATACTGCTACCTGGCTGAGCTGGCCGCATAAGGAGGCTTCGTGGCCGGGTAAAATACAGATGATATACCGCCGCTATTGCGAGTTTATTAAAGAACTTACCGCGGGCGAACTGGTGCGCATTAACGTGGTGAATAAAGAAATGGAAGCCTTCGCGCAGCATCAGTTACAACTGGTGGATGCTGATCTGGATAAGATCGAATTCTTTGAGTTTCCTACCAACGATGCCTGGTGCAGGGATCATGGTCCGGCCTTTTTAATTAACGCGGAGACTAAAAAGAAGATTGTGGTAGATTGGGGCTACAATGCCTGGGGCGATAAATATCCTCCATACGATCTGGATGATGTGATCCCTACCAAAATTGCCAACTATTACGATCTGCCGGTTTATCATCCTGGTATTGTGATGGAAGGTGGTTCGGTTGATTTTAATGGTAAGGGTACAGTGCTTACTACTACAGCCTGCCTGCTTAATAAAAACCGTAACCCGCATTTAAATCAGCAGCAAATAGAAGCCTACCTGCAAAATTACTATGGCGCAGAACAGGTGTTATGGCTGGGCGATGGTATTATCGGCGATGATACCGACGGCCACATTGATGATATTACCCGTTTTGTAAATGAAGATACCGTAGTAACGGTAGTTGAAGAGAACAAGAACGACGAAAATTACCATATCCTGCAAGAGAACCTGCAATCGCTTAACAGCATGCGAATGCTCAATGGTAAGCAACTGAATATAATCGAACTGCCAATGCCCGATCCGGTGATCTATGACGATCAGCGTTTACCGGCTTCATACGCTAACTTCTATATTGGTAATGCCGCGGTGGTGGTACCCACTTACCGTTGTGCCAATGATGATAAAGCTTTGGATATACTAACGCAATGTTTCCCTGACAGAAAGGTAGTAGGTATTGATTCTACCGATATTATCTGGGGCCTTGGCAGTTTCCACTGCCTAAGCCAGCAGGAACCTAAGGTATAAGGAAGGCTTTGGAAATTTGTTGATTAAGTAGCTGATTGTAAGCATTCCGGCAAAATATCGTCATTGCGAGGAACAAAGTAATCTCTACTTAGGCTGTGCTTGTGCTGTAATTAACGTTGGTCTGCTCATTGCCGCAGGGGCTATTACTTTTGTCGCCACAAAAGGTAACAAAAAGGCTTGTCCAGCAAAAGGCTTCTTTGCCGCACGAGGCTATTGCCCTGCAAACCGTGCAGAACTTGGGGCTGGAACTTTTGCCCTGCCGCTCATTTCCACCCCACATGCAACAAGTTCACTATGCCCGCCTTTGCGCTCTTGGCCAACACAGTTCTGCCCGTTTTCGCCCGAAGCTGTTTGCTGACGGGAACGAGACTTCCGAAGTTTTAAAAACTTCGGAAGTCTTACTCTAAAAAACATGTGATTTGTCTCGTCCTAAAAAAAGTTTACAGGTTTTTAAGATAGTCCTGTCATGTGTTTACGGTTACAGTGATGTCCTGGGC
>NZ_JBWKQC010000017.1:0-57816 GCF_059418565.1 Mucilaginibacter sp. GW821-FHT07G05
AAAAGTATAAGAGAACAGCTTGAAAAAAATCTTTTTGATTAAAGTTTGGAATTATGGTAGACCTATAATACAAAACGAAGCTGAATAGTATTGCCACCTTTGTCTTCTTTTCCCGCGACATGCATGGGCTGGTGGGCGTCGCCAACAAGATGGATCAGATATTTTAAAGCCTTATTCTTTTGTTCCGGTGTGGCATTGCCATCCTTCAACGTGGCCTCATTTTTCAGGATGGCGGTATACACGTTATGATCACTTTGCTGCACCGCATTAACGAATTGTTCATGACTCAGACCTAACGGCAGGTTCAGAAAATGCCAGGCCGAGGAGGCTGGGTTCTTGTTTTCATCCGCCCAGGTGCTGACCTCTTCCATGGTTTGACCTTGCAAGTAAGCGGCTACCACGGTAGCCGTATTTTTCTCCAGGTGATTTTGCGCTATCGTTGCTATCGCGCGGTGGCCTTTGAATGACCAGGAAGATAGAAGGAATATAGCAGTAAGAGCAGTGAAGAGGTAGCGTAATTTCATGCGGCGAATATACATCTGTCCTTGCTAAAGCACCGATTAATTGCTGGGAAATTATTTATATTAATAGTAAAACCAAGGCCTGATTTGGCGGTTACTATAGCAAACATGACCAACCTATGAAATTACACCGACATGCTATCTGTATGCTAACGCTTATCGGACTAGTTCAATTTGAGAGCTATGCCCAGAAAGGTCTGCCAGCCGAAACGCCGACAACCGTTTCCGTCAGCACCTTTTACCCCAAACACGAAGATTTTAAAGAAAGCCTGTTAAGCCGTATCAAGGTGCCGGCAGGATTCAAGGCTGGCGTGGCCGCTACAGGCCTCGGCAAACCGCGCATGATGGCTATCAGCGATGACGGTGGTATTTATGTAACGCGGCGGGATGTAGGCGATATTTTGTTGCTGGTAGATAATGATGGTGACGGCCGCTTTGAAAAGCTCACAACGGTTTGGGCTAAATTCCTGGGTGTGCATGGCATCACCATTAAAGATGGCTGGTTATACGCCTGCAACAGCACGGACCTTAAACGCGCAAAGATCAACAGCGATGGTAGTTTAAGCGATACTTCAACATTAATAAAAGACCTGCCGGAAGGCGCCCAGCACGATAACCGGGTGATTCATTTCGGACAGGATGGTATGCTCTATATGACCGTGGGCAGCAGCTGTAACGACTGCGGGGAGACTAACGCTGAACACGCAACGCTCCTGCAAATCAAGCCAGATGGCAGCAGCCGTCAGATATTTGCCCGCGGCCTGCGTAACACTATCGGCTTTGACTGGCAGCCACAGACCAAAGAGATCTGGGGTTGCGATAATGGTACTGACTGGCGCAGTGATGATAAGCCCAGGGAAGAGCTGAACCGCATAGTAAAGGACGGTGATTACGGCTGGCCGCGGGTGTATGAGAAACAACAGGTCGATGAAACGCGTGAGGACCCGTTAGGTACGACCAAAGCCGCCTACGCCAAAACGACCATTCCGTCGGTGATGGAATTCCCAGCACATTCTGCGCCCATTGATTTTCGCTTCCTGACGATGGCGACTTCTTTTCCAAAAGACTATCAAGACGATGCACTGGTTTGCTGGCACGGTTCCTGGAACCGGAAGAATCCGGAAGGCTATAAGGTGCAGCGCATCAAGTTTGAGAATGGGCAGCCGGTAGGTGTGGAGGATTTCTTCTCCGGCTTTTTAAGCCCGGATGGACAGACCCGTTTTGGCAGACCAGCCGGACTGGCCATTTCGAATAAAGGTGTGTTATACATGTCCGACGATGAAAGCGGTGTGATCTATTCTGTAAATGCGAGCAAATAATCCCTATATGAAAAAGCTGAAAAATATCCTGACCGCAACCATAATTTGCCTGAGCGGCACCCTTTTAATGGCCCAAACACCCCGTATTACTTTCAAGGCTGATAAACTCTACCCGGAAGGCGTGGCGCTGGACCCTGCAACCGGCACCTACTACGTAAGCTCTGTAAAAATAGGGACTATTGGAACCGTTGACCAGCAGGGAACTTATAAAGCGTTTTATCAAGACAAAGATCTTAATTCCAGCTTTGGCATGAAGGTGGAGCCGGGAAAAAATAAACTCTGGGTTTGCCTGGCAGATCCGGATTCCAATTACAGTATATACAGTTCGCCGGCCACTTTTCGCAAAATGGCGCGCCTCATTGCCATTGACCTCAAGTCGGCAAAGAAGATAGCAGATTTTGATCTTTCAAAAACCTACAACGGCAAGCATTTCATTAATGATCTGTGCTTTGACGGGAAAGGAAATATATATCTTACGGACAGCTTCTCTCCGGTGATTTATAAAGTTGATATCAATGGTAAAGCGACCGTATTTGCCGAAAACGAGTTATTCAAATCTATTGACATTGGTCTCAACGGTATTGTTTATCATCCCGGAGGCTACCTGCTGGTCGATCATAATAGCTCAGGCACGATCATCAAAGTGCCCATCGGTAATCCGAACACTGCATCGATAGTCAAGATCAAAACGCTTTTTCCCGGTGCTGATGGTTTAATCATCGATGACCAGCGAAACCTCATACTCATCCAGAATAAAGGTGTCAATAAAGTATTTAAAATCAGCAGCGCTGACAATTGGTCTTCAGCGGAAGTTAAAGAAGCTACCGGCGGCGCCGACCGTTTTGCGCAGCCCTCGACAGGGTTGATTGCGGCGGGTAAAGTCTGGGTACTAAACTCGAAACTAAATGAGTTATCCAATCCAACGCTGGTGCCGTCGAAGGAATTTTCCTTGCAGCTTGCGGTATTTCAGGCGGTAGAATAATTAATGGCAAATCTACAGAAAAGGTTAACGGCATTTAATGCCAGCCTGTTGCCGGATATTTTAAAGTTAAAGTATGAAGCGATGGCCGAGAACCCGTTCAGGTTTTACCGCGGTACTTGCCATTTGTTTTATGAAGATGTAGCAGCGGCAGCGCCGCTGCCTTTATCGCCATTGGCCTGGATCTGCGGCGACCTGCACATCGAGAACTTTGGCAGCTACCGTGGCGACAATAAGCTGGTGTATTTCGACCTCAATGATTTTGATGAAGCGCTGCTGGCCCCGGCCGCCTGGGAGCTGGCCCGTATGGTAACAAGTATATTCATCGCTTTCGAAACCCTGAACATTGAGCCTGAAAAAGCCCGGAACATGGTGGCATTGTACCTGAAAAGTTATGCGACTACACTGGCTGTCGGCAAGGCCCGCTGTATAGAGCCTCGTACGGCCAAAGGAATTGTTTGCGATTTCCTGGAGGCCGTAAAACAGCGGAGTTATAAGGAATTGCTTAAAAAACGTACTGTCAGCAAGAAGAGACGTATTATGTTGTCCCTGGAGGATGAGCGTCATTTCAAGGTAGATAAAAAGCTGAAGGCTGAATTGATCGCGCACCTGCAGGAATGGTTAAAAACAAGCCGGGACGCGCCTTATAATTATCATGCGGAAAGCGTCGTTTTCCGTCTTGCTGGTACGGGGAGTCTTGGCCTGCGGCGCTACCTGTTCCTGCTGAAGAGCAAGAGCGTGGATGACCATTACCTGCTGATCGATATGAAGGAATGCCGTCCATCTTCCGTGCTGCCGCACCTGCCTGTACAACAACTGCAATGGGCCGATGAAGCGGCGAGGGTGACTGGCATACAGAAGCGCATGCAATATACGTCTGCTTCCTTATTGAGCACCACCAGCTTTCGCGACAGGTCCTATATGATCCAGGAGTTGCAGCCAGTGAAGGATACGCTCAAGTTTAAGCTGCTTAAGAAGAGCTACCGTAATCTGTACCGCGTGATCGAAGATATGGGTATGCTGACTGCATCGGCTCAATTGCGCAGTGGTGGAATACAGGGATCGTCGAATATCGATGACCTGATCGCATTCGGCTGTGATGACGGCTGGCAACAGGCACTTACCGGTTACGCCTTTGACGCCGCTGTAACCTTCGGGCAGTATTACCGGGAATTTTGTGAAATAAAGCATACCATGATCTAACAGAAATTTAAATGGGACATAAATTATATCCTTACCAGGAACGTGACATCCGCATATTGTTTGAACGATTGGCTGATCTGCCCTCACAGACAAGACTGCTGTACCAGCTGCCTACAGGTGGTGGCAAGACCCGTATCTTCTCGGAGATCGCCGGTCGGTTTATCAGCGAGTTTGGCGGCAAGGTAATGATACTGACCCACCGGATGGAACTTTGCGGCCAGACCTCTGCCGCGTTAGAAGCGCTGGCTGTTAAAAATAAGGTGATCAATAGTGCGGTTAAACGATTGTCAGCCAAAGAACAACATCGTTGTTTTGTAGCGATGGCAGAAACCTTGAAAAACCGGATCAAAAGCGGTCTGATCAATCCGGCGGAAATCGACCTGGTCATTATAGACGAAGCGCACCACAATTCCTTTCAAAAGTTACTCTCGAAGTTTGAAAAAGCGCGTGTGATCGGCGTAACCGCAACGCCATTCAGTTCGGATATCTCCAAACCGATGAAAAATTACTACCACGAACTGGTAGTAGGAGAAAGTATCGGCAACCTGATCCATGAAGGATTTTTGGCCAAACCTGTTAGCTGGCGTTATGATGTGGAACTCAACTCGCTGCAAACAGGTATCAATGGTGACTTTACCATCGCCACTTCTGACGCTTTATATGCTTCGCCTGCAATGCTGGAGCTTCTGCTCCATAGTTACGAATCGCATGCAAAAAATAAAAAAACCTTGATATTTAACAATGGTATATTTGCCTCGAAAGAGGTGTGCCGCCATTTTAACGAAGCTGGATATCCGGTACGCCACCTCGATGGTAAAACACCAGACGATGAACGGAAAAAAATACTGGCCTGGTTCAAAAAAACTAAGGGCGCTATTTTAACTTCCGTATCTATTCTGACCACCGGATTCGACGAGCCAACCGTACAGGCTGTTATACTCAACAGGGCAACCACCTCACTCACGCTGTACCACCAGATGATCGGGCGTGGTTCCCGCAGGCTGCCACAAAAGAAAACCTTCACGATCATCGACCTTGGCAATAACACAGACCGTTTTGGTGAATGGAACGCGCCCCTGGACTGGCAACAAGTGTTTGAACGGCCGGAGGCCTATTACGAAGCGTTGCACAGTAAGACCGAATTTGAGGCGCATCAACTGCCTGCTGATCTGCGCGCGCATTTCCCCAATAGCATCCAGTTATCCTTTGACATACAGCAAGCGCATCACGATGCCATCGCTAACCAACTTAAATCAAAGATAGTGATTCACAACGCGGTCAGGCAGCATGCCCTGATATGCGCGGACAACAGCAGTAGTTTGGAACATGCCCTGATGCTGACCGGTTTATTAGAAAAAGAGATCAACTGGCGGGTAAAGCAATACGCCAAATGCTTGGGCAGGGTGACCAAAAATTACACCGAATGGTTACAGGAAGATTATAAAACACGGCTAAAGGCCTTACTCACCAGGATCATGAGCCGCCGCGCATTACACCAACTCGCCAGTTAATACCATGATCGTCAACTATACAGCAAAGGGATGGGAAATCATCACCCAACGTGCACACGGGATGCTCGCCGCACAGATCGCATCACATTGGGATAAAAGCATCCGGAGAGAGCGCTGGCTGGAAACCTTGCTGGCCATTGCCGAACATGATGATGCGCAGGTAGAACTGGAAAGAGACGACCTGCTAACACCACAAGGCGGACCCGTCGATTTCAAAATGCGGAGGTTCGATCACAGACATTGCTGCCAGACCATGGATTTCGCGTTGTCAAAAAGCCGGTACATCGCTTTGCTCTGTAGCATGCACATCGTATTTGTGTATGAAAGCTTTGCAAAAGATGATCCGGCGGCTGCAAGATTTATTAAAGAACAGGAAATTTTGCAGAAAGCGTGGAGGAAGGAGTTAGGAATGACGATCAAGGAGGCGGAGCGGGATTACCGCCTGCTGGAATGGTGCGATGCATTATCACTGCTGCTTTGCCAGCACGAGAACCAGCCGGAAGCGAGGAGTGTAGAAATCAGTAATGGACCTGATAAGCGGCATTACCAGTTGCTGCAATTTGGCAAAAACAAATTGACTGTCACACCATGGCCTTTTGAGGAAACAAAATTTGAATTATGGTTCGAAACAAGGTTATTAGAACATTTATCTTTTAAAGATCCGGCTGAGTTTCGCAAGGCTTTCCGTGACGCCGTGGTCATTGAGAAACGATGGCAATTTGTTAAACCAGAATAATATGCGTACAGCAACTTTCTATGCCGGTACCAGTGGCTTGCAGTCACCGATACCAAAGCGCGACTTCCCACCTGCGTTCGCGGACAAAAGCCGGCTGACCTATTATGCCTCCCTGTTCAATTCCATCGAGATCAACAGTTCGTTTTATAAACTGCCGGTCGCTAAGACAGTTGCCAGATGGGCAGAGGAAGTACCAGAGAACTTCAGGTTCACCTTTAAATTATGGAAGGAGATCACCCATCATAATAACCTCGTGTTCGCGCCGGTAGATGTGGCTGCGTTTCTCGAACGGATCGATAGTATTGGCCATAAAAAAGGGACGCTGCTGGTTCAGTTCGCGCCAAGTCTGACCAGTGCGGCGTTGCCGCAGTTGACAAATCTGTTAGCCACCATACAGGATAGTAATTTGACAGACAGCTGGCCGGTCGCCGTAGAGTTCAGAAATAAGTCATGGTATAATGAATCCACCTATGAACTGTTGGATAGCTTTAACGCAACTATGGTGATCCATGACCTCCCAGCCTCAGCAGCACCGATGCAGTCCACTGAAGCATATCATGTCTACTTTCGCTTTCACGGCCCTAATGGCGGGTACCGCGGCAGTTACGAGGATGACTTCCTGTCCGAATATGCCAGTTATATCCGGGAGTTTCAGGAGGAAGGAAAAACGGTATACGCCTATTTTAACAATACGGCTGGTAATGCGTTGGGTAATTTGCGAACCTTAAAATCAGCATTGAAATAGAATTGATAATCATCAGCAATCTTGTTAAGTTCCGTTAGCAGGACTGTTTTAACTGGCGAGTCTTTTTTCAGATCGATAAGCACTTTCGATACGGAATAATGCTTCGGTGCTGACAGGTTTAACTAAGAAATCCTTAACAAACTCATACGCGTTGACCAGTTCTTTATCCGCAGGATCAATTGATGAGCTCAGGATATAAATTGCTGGTTGCTTGTGCAGCGACTTATATAAGACTCCCATATGTTGTAAAAACGCGCGCCCGCTGAATGGCATATTCAGATCAAGAAAGATCAGATCCGGCAATACAGCAGGTTCATCATAACATTCTTCCAGGAAGGCAATAATGGCCTCGCCACTAAAACTGAATAAGGCATCATGAAAAATGTCAAAACGTTCGAGCGTTTTTCTCATGATCAGATGATCCATCGGATTGTCGTCAATTACGATAACTCGGCACATAGGTTTAATTTAGGTGTATTACTACAACGCAATTCCTGTGCCATTTCATCTTAGTCATCAGCGGCTTACCAAAACACGTTTAAGATAAGGTGCCGTCCGGCTTATTTTGCTTTTCAAAATGGTCGATGGTGTCCCTTCGGCCACGATCGTTCCGCCATCTTCACCGGCACCCGGCCCGATATCGATCACCCAGTCACTGGCAGCAATGACCTGCATATCATGCTCCACCAGAATCACGGTGTTGCCTGCATCCACCAAACGGTTAAGTTGCAGCATCAGCCGCTCCACGTCCGAAGGATGCAATCCTGTTGTCGGCTCATCGAGCACGTACAGCGTTTGGCCGTGCTGCGTCCGCTGCAACTCGGTTGCCAGCTTGATCCGCTGCGCCTCGCCACCCGAAAGCTCGGTGGCTGGCTGACCCAGGCGGAGATAGCCCAAACCGACCTCGCTGACTACTTCCAGCGCCCGGCTGACGGATGGATCTTCATCAAAAAAGGTTGCCGCTTCATCTACCGTCATGCCCAAAACTTCTGCGATGTTCTTGTCTTTATAGGTGATCTCCAAAGTCTTCGGATTATACCGCGTGCCGCCGCAGGTCGGGCAGGGGGTATAGACGCTGGGCAGGAACAACAGTTCCACCATTACGAACCCTTCACCTTCGCAATGCGGGCAGCGTCCTTTAACCACATTAAAAGAAAAACGGCCGGCGTCGTATTTTTTCGCCTTAGCCGCTTTGGTCGATGCAAAAAGCTTACGCACATGATCAAATAGACCCGTATACGTTGCCAAATTAGATCTCGGAGTGCGGCCAATAGGTTTCTGATCGACCACGACCAGCCGCTTGATATTTTTCATGCCGGAGGTAATGCGCCCGCCAAGCGTGACCACTTCCGTGCGTTCCAGCGGATCGGCATCTGTTTCATCGGTGATGTCCACTTTCAGCCCCAATTGGTCAGCTACCAGCTCTACCAAAACCTGGCTGACCAATGTGCTTTTGCCCGAACCGGAAATACCGGTCACGCTGGTCATCACGCCTAATGGAAATGCAGCTGATAAACCAACCAGGTTATTTCTTGTCAGGCTTCCAGTTGTAGCCAATCTGCCGGTTTTCGCGGCGCGGATATTACCTTTGCGCTGTCGTCGTAGATATAACGTCGCGTGACAGACTCCTGAACATCCTTTAATCCATCCGGGAAGCCGCTGTATAAGATATGCCCACCTTGTTCACCTGCGGCCGGCCCGACATCCACGATCCAGTCGGCATGACGGATCACATCGATTTCATGCTCTACCACGAACAGCGAGTTGCCCGAGGTTTTCAATTTGTCCAATGCCCTTAGCAAAGCTTCCGTATCTGCCGGGTGCAAACCCGCTGAGGGTTCGTCTAACACATAAACAACACCAAACAAATTCGAGCGGACTTGTGTCGCCAACCGCAGGCGCTGCAATTCGCCGGGCGAAAGGGTAGGCGTACTGCGCTCAAGCGTGAGGTAGCCCAAACCAAGGTCAAGCATGACCTGTAGACGTCCCAGGAAATCCTCTGCGATCCGTTGTGCCACAAGTACTTTTTCGGGATGGGCAACAGCCATTTTCTTCAGTGCCGGTGCTTCGCCATTCGCATAAGGCTGAAATATAACCGCCAGTTTATTCAACGCCAAACGCGATAGCTCCGCAATGTCATAACCCGCAAACTTAACGGATAATGATTCCCGCCGCAAACGTTTGCCTTTACATAAGGGGCACTCACTGCTCAGCATGAATTGCGCTACGCGTTTTTTCATCAGCTGGCTTTGGGTATGGGCGAAGGTATGCTGCACATAACGCCGCGCACCCGTGAACGTGCCCATGTAATCGGGCTGGCGTTTGTTTTTGATGAAGCGCTGTATCTCTTCATGTGTATAGCCGGAGTAAACCGGTACCACAGGCTGCTCCTCCGTAAACAAAATCCAGTCGCGGTCTTTTTTAGGCAGTTCTTTCCAGGGTGTATCAATGCTGATGCCCATGGTGGTCAAAATATCCCGTTGGTTCTGTCCCTGCCATGCCGTTGGCCAGGCAGCGATAGCTTTTTCCCGGATCGTCAGCGTATCGTCGGGTACCATGCTTTTTTCCGTTACCTCGTAAACCCGTCCCAAACCATGACAATCCGGGCAGGCACCTTCCGGGGTATTAGGTGAAAAGGCCTCTGCATAAATAATTCCCTGGGCGGCGGGATAATCTCCTGCCCGGGAATAAAGCATCCGCAAGAGATTTGCAAGCGTCGTTACACTGCCGACAGATGAACGGATGCTGGTTCCGCCGCGCTGCTGCTGCAAGGCTACCGCAGGGGGCAGGCCTTCCATCTCATCGACCTCCGGTACGGCCATCTGGTTAAATAGCCGGCGGGCATAGGGTGATACCGATTCGAGATAGCGGCGTTGCGCTTCCGCATACAGAGTGCCAAATGCCAGAGAAGATTTTCCTGATCCGGAAATACCGGTGAACACCACCAATGCGTTCCGTGGAATATCCAGGCTGACGTTTTTCAGGTTGTGTTCCCGCGCGCCGCGGACTTTTACAAAGCCGTCGAATTGTTGCTTCTTATTCATCATGTTTAAGACAACAAGACCGCCGCCTTGTTTGACAATATTTTCTCAAATGGAAACAACCAATAGTTTTAAATGTTAATTAGAAATTAAAACGCTTCCTGCAGATACCATCCCCATCATTCATCAATCATCATTATGAAAAACGAAACCGGTACCGAACCAAAGTTCGCCACCAAAACTACCGCCACGGCGGAACCCGCCTTACTGGAGTTGTTCAAGGACGGCATTATGGACATTTACTGGGCCGAGAACCATTTGGTAAAAGGTCTTCCAAAAATGATCAAAGCCGCCACCTCTGCTAAATTAAGCAGCGCCATCGAAGCCCATTTGGAACAAACTAAAAATCACGTCAGCCGCCTGGAAAAAGTATTTGAACTGCTGGGCGAAAAACCGCTTGCCAAAAAATGCGACGCTATGGAAGGTCTGAGTAAAGAAGGAGAGGGTATCGTCGAAAGTACCGAATCCGGTACTGCCACGCGCGATGTGGGCATTATCCTCGCCTCACAAAAGATCGAGCACTATGAGATCGCGACTTATGGCGGCCTGACGCAATTAGCTAAAACACTTGGGCTGGATGAGGTAGCGGAACTGCTGTATCAAACCCTGACCGAAGAAAAGGCAGCCGATCAGCTATTGACCGATGTCGCTGAAAACGACGTGAACTATAAGGCTTCAGAAGAAGCCTAACCTAATCCCAATACATAAGATAATGGCAACAAAAAAAGTCACCGGGAAAGGTGAAGATAAAACCGCCGATACAAAAAATGTTAACAAAGGCACGCAACCCGTTAACGATAAGATAGAAAACCTCGCTCCCCATACCGCGGATAGTACGGGTGAGTTTATGACCACCAATACAGGTTTGAAGATCAATGATGATCAAAATTCTTTAAAGGCGGGCGACCGCGGGGCGACCTTGTTAGAAGATTTTATACTGCGTGAAAAGATCACGCACTTTGACCACGAACGTATTCCGGAAAGGGTAGTGCATGCCCGTGGTTCGGGCGCCCATGGTGTGTTCAAAGTTTATGAATCGCAGTCAGCTTTAACCAAGGCCTTGTTTCTGAACGATACCGCAGCAGAAACGCCTGTCTTCGTGCGCTTCTCTACAGTAGCCGGTTCAAAAGGCTCGACCGACCTCGCGCGTGACGTGCGTGGTTTCGCCGTACGTTTTTATACACAGGAGGGTAATTTCGATCTGGTGGGGAATAACATGCCGGTCTTCTTTATCCAGGATGCCATCAAATTCCCTGACCTGATACATGCCGTAAAACCGGAGCCCGATAACGAAATTCCGCAGGCAGCTTCAGCGCACGACACTTTCTGGGACTTTATTTCCCTGACACCCGAATCTTCCCACATGATCATGTGGGCAATGAGCGATCGCGCGTTGCCGCGCAGTTACCGCATGATGGAAGGGTTTGGTGTACATACTTTTCGTTTTGTAAACGCCGAAGGCGTAGCCAGCTTTGTTAAATTTCACTGGAAACCATTGCTGGGCGTACATGCCGTGGCCTGGGACGAAGCGCAGAACATATCGGGCAAAGACCCCGATTTTCACCGACGCGACCTGTGGGACGCCATCGACAGCGGTTCCTTCCCGGAATGGGAGCTGGGTGTACAGATCGTGCCGGAAGAAGATGAGTTCAAGTTCGAGTTCGACCTGCTCGATCCGACCAAGCTGATTCCCGAAGAACTGGTGCCGGTTCAACGTATCGGTAAAATGACACTGAACCGTAACCCGGATAATTTCTTTGCAGAAACTGAACAAGTAGCTTTCCATTTAGGACATGTCGTACCGGGTATTGATTTTAGTAACGACCCCTTACTGCAAGGCCGGCTGTTCTCCTATACAGATACCCAGCTGACCCGTTTGGGCGGCCCGAATTTCCAGGAGATCCCTATTAACCGCCCAATCGTGCCGGTACATAATAATCAGCGTGATGGTTTTATGCGTCAAACCATCAATAAAGGTAAAACGGCCTATAGTCCAAATGCGATCGGGGGCAATGACCCAAGACAAGCGAAGGAAGCTGAAGGTGGTTTTGTGACCTATCCTGAACGTATTTCCGCCAGCAAAGTCAGGGCAAGAAGCAAAAGCTTCTTCGATCACTTCAGCCAGGCCAGGTTGTTCTTTAACAGCCAGTCGGAACCGGAAAAGAACCACATCACTGACGCGCTGAGCTTTGAGTTAGGTAAAGTAAAGACAGTGGCGATTCGCGAGCGTATGCTGGCGGTACTGGCGCAGATCGATAAAGGTCTGGCAGGCGCTGTGGCTTATGCCCTTGGCATCCATATCCCGGAAAACCTGGCAGAACAATTGAACCAGAATATTCCGGCCGATGGCAACCCGGCAGATTATGCTTCTTTACAGGTAGAAAGTTCATTGGTGCAGTCACCCGCACTTAGCATGGCGAACACTTTGAAAGATTCTATTAAAACACGTAAGATCGCGATATTAGCCGCGGACGGCGTCAATGAAAAATCACTGACCGCTGTTAAGACGGCCGTTGAATCGGCCGGTGGTGTAGTAGGGATCATAGCTCCGCGTTTAGGTTTTATCACGGCTGACAATGATGTTAAGATCCATGTGGACGAAAGTTTACTGGGCGCAGCATCTGTGCTATTTGACGCAGTTTATGTACCCGGTGGCACCAACAGCGTAGCCACGCTGGAAGCTGACGCCGATGCGGTGCATTTCCTGAATGAAGTCTTTAAACATTGCAAGGCGATTGCCGCCGACAGCGATGCGGCGCAGGTTTTGGAAGCGACATACTTCAGTAAGAAATTGCCTGAAGACTATAGCGAAGAAACCGTACTTACAGAGGGTATCCTGGTCGGCGATGACGCTAAGAAATTAGCCACCTTATTTATAAAGACCATAGCTCAGCACCGTTTTTGGGAGCGCGAGAAACCGAGAAAAATCCCGGCATAACTAACCTGCCAAAAAGCCGCTCCTGTTTCAGGGGCGGCTTTTTATTTATGCTAATAGCGAGAGTGCTTCCTGATTGCCCTGCTGCGCCGCCAGATCAGTAACCGACAGATCACGTGTATCAACAATAGTTTTATCGGCACCATGCCCGACTAACAGTCGCACCAGGTCATTTCTGCCGAACATGGCTGCAAACATTAGGGCCGTGCCACCATTGCCATGCTGCAGGTTCAAATCAGCACCGTGACTGATCAATAGCTCCGCAATATCAGGATAACCCTTAAAGGCAACACCCATCAACGCTGTATTGCCCCCGTTATCAGCTGCGTTCACATCCGCACCGTTTTCAAGTAACAGCTTTGCAGCCTCGTACTGGTTATTATAGCAGGCGATGATCAGCGGTGTATAACCCTTTTCATCACGTGCGTTTATATCTGTTTGCTGGTCTAATAATTCTTTAATTACGGGCACTTCGCCTTTACGTGCCGCATGTATCAGTACATCATTATAATTGGTCATTTCAAAGTTTTATTAGTAAAGGCATGGCAGCGCAGAATGTTTTATTAAACACCTGATCCGTGTATTAGCCGCATGATGCCAACTGGACACTAAAATGCATAGCGGCCCTGGGTTACATTTAAGGTTGGCCTCTTGCTCCGTCATTACTGGCACGTTACTTGTAATTAATTACTAAACATCTTAAAAATACTATGGCAACTACAGAAAAAACAATCGACGTTCTAAACGAACTGACAGAAATCAATAATGACCGCGTAGCCGGTTTTGAAAAGGCGATAGCCGATATCAACGATGAAAATGTGGACCTGAAAGCGATATTCCAGGGCTATTCGGCACAAAGCCGTAAGTTCAGCCAGGAATTGTCAGCCCTCGCCGCAAGCAATGGCGGTGAGATCGAAACCGGTACCAGTGCTGCCGGTACCTTGCACCGTGCCTGGATCGACGTTAAATCGATCTTCGGTGCCAGTGATCGTGAGGGTATCCTGAACGAAGCGGAAAGAGGTGAGGACGCGATCAAAAAAGCATATCAAACGGCATTGACCAGCGGTGAGCTGAGCGGAGAAATTGCTGAAAAAGTTTCAGCCCAGGCAGACGAGATCAATTCGGCGCACGATAGCATCAAAGCGTTGCGCGACGCGTCGAAATAAGTATAATAACCAAACAAAAGCTGCCCATACGGGCGGCTTTTGTTGTTTTAAAACCAACCATGAAAGCATTATTGATCAACTGTACGCTAAAGCGTAAACCAAATTTCAGCAATACAGGTGCCTTGGCCGAAAAGGCTGCACTACAACTCCGCGAACTGGGTTTTGAAACCGAGATCATCCGTCTGAACGATTATCAAGTACTCACCGGCAATACCGCTGACGAAGGCGAAGGAGACGAGTGGCCATTGATCCTGGAAAAGATCAAAGCCTGTCATGTTTTCATTATTGCCGCGCCGGTGTGGATGGGACATTTAGCTTCGACCGCGCAGCAAGTTATTGAGCGTTTGGATGCTGTGTTTCGTGACGAAAACCTGATCAGTAAAGAGAACGGTCAGTTCATGCCCTATAACAAAGTGGCCGGCTGCCTGGTTACTGGCAACGAAGATGGCGCGCATAGCTGTGCGGCACAAGTGCTTTGGGCCATGCAGGAAGTCGGTTTTACCATTCCACCGAACGTAAATACCTATTGGGTAGGTCTGGCCGGCGGTGAGGAAGATTACGTAGAAGCAGGCGGCGAACGTTATTTGTACACCAATAAATCATTACGCTATATGACACAGAACCTGGCCTGGTTTGCTAAATTGCTTCATGATAATCCTATTCCGACTAATTTGCTGGAAGCGTCGGAAAAAGCAAAAGCGGAAAGTGACGAAGAATAAAAAGTGTTAGGTTGATTCTTGGCAGCACGAGAAGGAGGCCTGCCATGCCCGTCGAGGAGATGTTGAACGATGATGTGCATTTAGTTATTTTAAATAGAATATGCTATAAAATAACCGGCCAATAGACATGAAAGGCGTAAAAAAGCAGCACCTGCCGCAAAAGATATGTGTGTTCTGTCAACGCCCTTTTACCTGGAGAAAGAAATGGGAAAAAGTTTGGGATGAGGTCAAATACTGTTCTGACAGTTGCAGGCAACACAGGGATAATTAAAAGAAACAATTTTTATTAGCAGGCGCCACTCAAGGTGCCGTCGCCGGTATCGGTGCTTTGATACTTCCCAAAGCAATGGGCTTGAGTGACGCGCTGGTTACCAGGAGCGGCAAAACCGAGTTACTGACGGTGGCCTGGTATACCATAGGCGGCATTGTTGCAGCCGGGGTTATCAGCGCATTGCGGAAATAGCAGATATTATTTATTTACGGTCGGCCGTTTTCAAATTCAAACCTGCAAACTCGCCGCTCTCGATCATAATTGTTTTTATGTATCGTTTTATCCTCTGATGCTTTTCCACTGCTTTTTTTGTTCTGCATATTCCGGATGGCTTTCAGCTTGCTTCCACTGATCAAAGAATATGGCCGCGGCTTTTGCTTTTTCTTCTTCGCCGGTTCCGCGCGCCAAAGCAGCATAATCGTGCTCTTTATCATACTTTTTACCACCCTTATAATTGGCGTAACGCTGCGCGCGGGTAAAGCCCATTTGCAAGTATTTACGCGCCATATCAGCGCCAACAAAGTTATTCTTTTCCAAATAGTTCAGAAAAAGCTCATATATTTTTGCACTGCTCTCTTTAGCAATTTCTACTGTTTTGAACCGCCAGTACGGACCGATCTCGCTCTTATAAGGTTCGCAGATCAGCACACCTTGTTCACCTTTGCCTACACGGTATAGTTCCGGATGCTTGCGGTAATCAATATCCGGCTTCCAGGCATAAGCCTTAGTATCGAAGTTGAGATAGCTGGGTTTGTCGACCATACCGCTGGCGTTTATTTCTTTGAACTCCATAGCAGAAACCCCGCCGCAAAGCCTGCCAGCAGCGCGCCGGCAATATATTTACGGTGCGCTTTTGGCGCGCCCGGTATACCAAATCCCCCGTGCACGCTCATCCCGTAATCAACCGTATTAAAAAGGTTACCGATGGTCGGTGCGATATCATCCGCAACCTTGAAATAATTGCGCATCACCAGCGCGGTCATTTTGGTGGTCAGTTCAGGAAACAGCGCGTGAGAGAATTTTAGGAGGAGGGAAGCGCTGCCTACATAGGTATTGGACTTAGGATTGGCGGCGACTTTTACCATCGCTTGGGCTACCCGCACCGGGTCATAAACCGGCGGGGCAGGTTTTAATACCTTACCCGTATAATTGTCTGCATGCAAAATGCCCGGAGTATCCAAAAACGCCGGAAAAAGATCACAAATGTAAATATCAGGCCAAGCGCTGAGCTCCGCTTTCAGCGCTTCCGAGAAACCACGCAAGCCAAACTTACTTGCCGTATACCCGGCGCCATACGGCACCGGCAAAAATCCGCCGATGGAAATATTGTTGATCAGCACGCCATAACGTTGCTGCTTAAATATGGGTAGCACCGCGTGCGCGCCATTCATATAGCCCAGCAAATTCGTTTTAATGACCTGTTCATGTACCTCAATGGGCGTGACGTCAAAATCACCGCCAGCCAGTACGCCCGCATTATTGATCCAGATATCAATGTTACCATGCCATTCGCCCGCCGCATCCGCCAGTCTGATCATGGCTTTCGGGTCGGCCACGTCTGTCGGCAGCACAAGTGTTTCGGCACCAAGCATTACACATTCTTCTGCCAGCTCCTTTAAAGCAGTTTCATTCCGCGCAGCCAAAACCAGGCGGACACCAAGTGGTGCAAATTCAAGTGCGGCTGCCCGGCCTGCGCCGCTGGAAGCCCCGGTAATAACAATGGTTTTTTTATGTAAATTCATAGCGCTTTGATGTGGATGATCACTATTTTAAGAAACTTAATTATGGTGATCCGATACTATGGTCAAACGTAATATGAGGCGTATGGTTTCTATTTAAGTAATTAACTTAATTGATCGCTGCCGAGATCGTTAAAGCGCAGGATGGAAGCATTGGTGTACAAAGTACTTGTCAGGATGACTCCACTTTCTTTTTTGATTTGCCGTTATTAAATCTGTGAGGTAATTACGGCTTAAGCCACCGGTGTAATGCTTTGGTCAGAAACGGCATAACGAGCCAGTTTAATAAGCCAACCATACAAGCGGATGTAATCAGTAAACGAACCGGCACGGGCAAATCCTTAATGATAAGACCTACGGTGTAGAAAAGAAGAAGGCTGGTAGGAAATACGCCGAGCAGAATCACCAGCGCCATTTTCCAGCGGGGTGGAGCACCGGTGGAAAGGAACCAGGACTCAAGACCATTCAGATCACGATATACCGGCGGTTCCGTAAGCGTCAGGGCATAGGCTTCCCATTTCTTAAATTGCTCGGACTGGTAAAAAGCATCCCGTTCGGCCTGGTCCTGAAAGGTCCGCAGAATACCGATCTCGCTTTCATCACCCGGTAATGATGTGATCATGCTTGCGCCATGCACGCCGCCTTGCGTAAAAGATTCACCCATGAATTTCCGGAGTGCCTGTTTGAATTCGTCCTCCTTACCGGGTAAAAATTCTAAGGGTAATAGCGACGTGTACCGGCATAGTTTATGATTTGACCAAATTTACATATTTATCTTGCAGTACCATGGGTAAGAATAGCTGTTAAGGTAACTCCAGTAATTGAATGCGATCCGCGTAAAATAAGCTAATGTTCACCCGCCGGATAATCAGCACTGAGGCTTAGATCCTTTCATGCCTCACAGTTCTCCTTTAGCTGGTCCATGGAATTATATTATGATTTACGGGGTTGAATATAATCTTCAATTTTACTCCAGGCCAAGTTCGCATAGCGGCTGTTGTCCGTCACCTGATTGTGGGCGCTGAACATGCTGTGCATATACATGCTTTGCTGCCATTTGGCGTACAGTTCCTGTTCGCCCCCGGGGTGCTCCGCCCGTTGCTGGCGGTTATACCGGTCGAGTCCGGCAAGGGTGCCTATGTCTTTGAGCGTATAGCCTGTCAGCTCCGCCAATTCCCTGGGGCTGGGCTGGAAACTGGCGATACGCAGGTAGCGCGGCGCTGTGTTATCCAGGGCAGCTTCAGCGGTAAACGCAGCCGTATCATTCATGCTCGTAAAATCTACTTTCCAGTCCGGCTTTTCCCAATAGCCGATGGTTTGCTCTTTATGATCAAGCAGCGGGATATTATAGGTCAGCAGTTCGGCAAAAGCACCGTTGAAAATACTGGTTGGCGTGATCGGCTGCTGATCCAGCTTTCTGGCAAATTCCCGTCGCAGGTCAAAGTTCCGGTTTTCCCCGTCGGCCAACTGTGTATAGTCCGTACAAAAGTCAGAGGGAATAAAACGCGGCACGCCAGCCTTAACTGCTGCTTCCAGCAATGGACCTTGCGTATCTACAATGACGTCCCGCAAGCCAGCAAGCGCGGAAACAACACAAGATGCCCCTTTTAAAGCATCGGCCAGTGCTGCAGCATCAGTCATATCTACCTCAGTAATCTTTGCGCCTAAACTGTCCAGTCGCGCTACTTTTTGCCCATCACTGCCCGGCCGAATGATGACCCGCACCTTTGTACCTTTGCTTAGTAAAGCTTTAATGATCCGGCCGCCGAGGTTACCGGTGCCGCCTGCTACTACGATCTCTTTTTCCATAACCAGGTAACGGGCGGCGGGCCCTTTTGTTCGGGGAAATACATGGCCCCGCCAAACCGCAGGTGCTGACTTTTGTTATTCAATCATGATCAGGAGATGGAATAAATGGCAGGCAGGCGTAGTACTTGGTATCGGCGCAGCAGCGATCGCAATAAATTTTGCATCATGTGTAAGTATACCTAAGGGCGCCAGGGCCGTGAGTCCTTTTGAGAAAGACCGTTACTTAGGCAAGTGGTATGAGATCGCACGGATGGATTTTAAGTTTGAAAAAAACCTGGACAACGTGACCGCGGAATATTCATTGAACGCAGATGGCTCGATCCGGGTAGATAACAAAGGCTATCATTACCTCAAAAAACAATGGAAGGAAAGTATCGGAAAAGCAAAGTTTGTTAAAAGCCCTGATACCGCCCGTTTAAAAGTTTCCTTTTTCGGACCCTTCTATGCCGGTTATAACGTCATCGCCATCGATCCGGAATACCGCTACGCGATGGTAGCCGGCAATAACCTGGATTACCTGTGGCTGTTATCACGGGAGAAATCGATACCAGCCGCTGTACAAACTGCCTATTTGAAACAGGCCGTAACCCTTGGTTACGACGTGAGTAAATTAGTCTGGACGAATCAACAATGATTTTTTAATGTTTAGTCATTGCACAAGATTCGTTTTATAATGGCTCATGACCTGCGTGGTTTCGGGGCAAATAAATACCCCATACCATGTTGGAAAATTCACCGGCGGCAAAGTGAACAGTTAAGGCCCCTTCAGTAATTTTATAGACATTCATCCGGTGGCTTTGCTGATAGATCGGATCGTTGACTAAAATTGATTCACCGGAAGCTTTCCAGGGATGATCCCAGATATTCAACCCTTCCAGGCGCAGCTCTTCACCGTCGATAACCGATCAGTAAAATTGCCAATTTTCCATGTCATTACAACATTCGCCGTGCCGGCTTGTTTGTTCTGCACCATACTACTCAATATGAAAATCTTTTTAACGCTCCTTTCCTTGCATGTGGCACTTTCTTGCTCAAATCCAGCGCTGGCGCAAAAAGCGTATGAAATGATCAGTTATAAAACTACGATAGCCGACAAGGCAACCACTTTGCAATTAGCAGATGGTTACTTGCTGGCGAGTAAGGTGAATATCTTTTCAAAATTTGGTAACCAGGAATTTTCGCCATCAGCTGATGAGCCGGATGCCAAAGGCGATCTGAGATTTGATCCGGTGAATTCAAAAAACAAAAAAGGATCCTGTTTAACATAAAAAAAAAATAACCGGGCCGGAATATCCGTCGCGGATTGAGGCCATTTATTGGAATGGTAAAGTCAACATACGCTGATCTTTAAACGGAAGTAGGCCATGTCAGCGCACCGAAAATATTGCACCCCTGATTTTGTTTTTGAGCAAGTCTTTACGCTGCCGTATGCAGTAATTTATCTGGCAGTACTTGTTGGAATTGTTCCGGCAGTCTTGTTTTATGTATTGTTCATCCGCCATTTTTTTGAGCACGGCCGCCTGGCGCTCTCATTAGGGATCGTGATCATTATTGCATCGCTGATCACCAAGGCATTATCAAAGACCGTCCGGATTTACTTTGATGTGAAATCAATTTTTATCAGCGATAGCCAAGGCGATTTTACCAGATATTTGAAAAGAGAAATTGCCGGGATTTATTGTTACGATTACGAAACCAACAATAAGCCGAACGTATCCATTACCATAATCCTGACAAATGGTAAAAGGCTTAATTTAAATAGCATTAATCTGTTTGACTGGCCTGATCAGGCAAAAGCACAAATGTTAAGGCAGTTTTTTACAGCGGCTAAAAAAAGACTTCATTTAACTTATGTACGAAAAAACAGATGGCGCGAGCTTCAAGGTTTAGGAGCCAACTGGTATGTACCGTTAACGAATGATGAGCTTGGCAACACTACCAAGGTAATTTAACTTTATAAACCCGGTAGGGGTAATCCGTTTTATCCGCTCCCTTATGGAATTTAGGCAGCCTGTTTAGCTGCGACGCGCTGAAATACAGGTAACCGTCAGGGCCAACACCCATGGAGTCGGGCCAGCTGATACGGGCATCTTTGATCAATGTATGTAATTTACCATCTGGGCTGACATACGTAATGGCGTAATTCGGTGAATCACTCAGAAACACATTGCCTTTAGCATCAGCCGTCATGCCATGGCAAACACCTGTCTGTGCTACTTTTTCCACTTTTCCTGTGGTTTCCCCACTTGCCAAGTCAGCCGTTTTGATGCGGTACAGCCAGGTTTGGTTAATGGCCCTGAAGTAAAAATATTGATTATCTGTACTCAATGCGATCCCATTGACATTGGACGAAAAGGCTTTACCCTTATCATCAACCACCTCTTCACCATCCAAATGCAATTTGAAAGCAGGATCAGCTTTAGTAGCCGGGTCATTTTGCAAAGCCAGCCGGGTTTTACCGCTGTTCAGGTCCAGCACGACAATCGCAGAAAGCCCGGGATCGGATAGATAAGCTAAATGGTGCAAATGATCTACCCGGACATCGTTTAGGGCGCTTTTTGTTTTATCTAAATCGTCAAACGTATACGTTCTTTTTACGGTATTGCTGGCGAGCTCAAATTGTACCAACTTGAATGTTCCAACTGCCACGCCGCCACCAGGCACTGAATCCAGCACCCATAGGTTATTCTGTTCATCAGTCCAAAGATCCTGTACATTATTGAACTGGCTTTGATAAGCCGCATCAGGATAAGGGACCCGTTGCCCGTTTTTGATCTCGGTCAGCGCGTAAAGAAAAGGCTCATGATGCGGAAAGCCGACAAATAAACGTCCCGAAGGGGATACCTTACAGCCAATGGGCTGGTTTTTTCCGAAGGAGGCGACTTCAATAAGATGTTGTGCCTGCGCGACGGAAGCGATCCCCGCAAAGAGTAATAAACAAGCAATTTTCATAAAGAGATAACACGATATCTCAGATTGGGTTTCATAAAAATAAGAAGGCAGATAAACAATTTAAAAGGGTATTTATAGGTTATTTTCGCGGCATGAAGAACTTACGATAGATGCGGAGAATAATACTTTTTCTTTCAATTCCATGAACCGGCCCAAATTGTAGTTGTTTCAGGTCTATGTGAGCCATGAAGGTAAGCCATTCAGGTTTCACATACAGTTGAACGAAAGTACGGATGAATTTTACGTTACAGATAAATCAAGCTGTAAGGAAGTCTATTATCCGGCGGAGAAACTCGGCAGAGTCGCCTTCAAATCCATGGTCATATTCTTAGCTGGCATCGCCATTAATGAAAGCTTCGCGTCATTATGATAAGGGCAACTGCCTTTCAGTACCTTTCGGTGGTACGTGAAAACCAAAGCACTATGCAAAGATTTTATAGATTTGCTGATCGACATCATTCAGGTGATATGTAATTTTTATGAATTTCATGGTTCCGGGTAGGGTATTCCTATGGGTTGTATCCGCCAAGGCAATTTGTTTTCCTTATAAGAAATCTATATTTTAGCCTTGCATCTGCTATATTCCCGTCTATTCACCGTTCATCTAACGGCGTGCAAGACGCTTTAGCTGTGTTTAAAAAAATGCAAAAGATCCCTGTTAGAAAAAACGTGAATGGCTAAGAGAAATAACTATGACTCAGAATTTTGTGGCAGTTTGCCCCTGAATCATATCAATGTGATCCAAACATATGGGTACCTGGTAGTACTTGACGCTGGTAGTTACCGGATCCTGCAGGTCAGTGAAAACTGTGCCGGGCTTTTCCAGGCCGATTTGCCGGAGATCACCAGCAATTTGTTCAGCGTTTATGCCGGTACGGGGCAACTGAAAGAGTTGCAGCAACGTTTTGCGGAACGCTCAATAGTCAAGATACCGCTGACGTTGACCATTGCCGGCAAACGGTTGTTGGCGCTTGCACATTTTAAAGAGAAGCTGATCATTCTGGAGATAGAAAAAGAGGACGCCGGAACAGAACGGTCTTTTACCAATGTTTATGATGAGGTCAAATATGCGATGGCCGCGATGGAATCTGCCGAAACGATCGAAGAGGTCAGCCGGACAGCGGTTTATGAATTAAGAAGGATCACTGGTTTTGACGGGGTGATGATGTATCGTTTTGATGAGGAATGGAACGGCACTGTCATCGCAGAAGAGAAAGAAGGAAACCTTGAGAACTACCTGGGGCACACTTTTCCGGCTTCAGATGTACCCAAACAGGCACGGGAACTTTACTTGAAAAATCCTTACCGGCTAATCCCTGACCGCCAGTATGTGCCGGTGAGACTATATCCGGTCATTAATCCGGTTACCCGCGCTTTCATTGATCTTTCTGATTGTAACCTGCGGGGTGTAGCGGCCGTGCACCTGGAATACCTGAAAAACATGAACGTGTCCGCTTCGATGTCAATTCGGGTCATCCATAATAATACCTTGTGGGGGCTTATCGCTTGTCATCATCTGGAGCCTCATTACCTAAGCTTTGAACTGTGTTCCGTATGCGAAATGATCTCGTCGGTCATCTCCAACAGGATATCCGCCATATTGAATAAAACTTTGTTCGACGTGGAAAGCGAGCTGCAAAAACAACAAACCGCGCTAATCGCACAGGTGTATGCGGAAGACGACCTGGTAACCGGCTTGCTAAACGAGAACGGCACTAACTTGCTAAGTATGTTTCAGGCCTCCGGCGCAGTAGCTGCTTACCGGGGCGGCTATTACACTCTGGGGGATGTGCCTGACCACGACATGGTTGAAAATCTCCTGCTTTGGCTGCAAAATAAAAATATTGAACGGGTATTCTGCACCGATCAGTTACCCGAGCTTTTTGACGAGGCTGTGCCTTACGCGGCGAAGTCCAGCGGTTTGCTGGCCATTGCCATCGCGAAGGAAAAAGGAGAGTATATTCTGGCCTTCCGCCCGGAAGTGGTACAAACGATAAATTGGGGCGGAGATCCGACCAAGACGATCAACTTTGACCCTGATGGCACAAAATACCACCCGCGTGCCTCATTTAAGATATGGCAACAACAGGTACACCATACGTCGGATGCCTGGACCGTTCAGGAACTGGAAACAGCAGAAAATCTGAGAACCTTTATTTATGAATTCAGTACCAAGCAAGCAAATTACTAAGAAGGCGTGGCGAAGAGAACCTTTAAAATTCCAGAACACAGGTCGCTGGACCGGTATATCGTGGCCATCGGTGCATCCGCCGGAGGCCTGGAGGCCATCCATGAATTTTTTGACCATATGCCGGACAATTCCGGTTTTACATTCGTGGTAATCCAGCATCTTTCCCCGGATTACAAGAGCCTGCTGGCCGAACTAGTGGCCAAACACACCCGTATGAAAGTGCTGGAAGCGGCCAATGACGAGAAACTTCAGCGTAACTGTGTTTATATTATACCGACCAAGAAGCTGATGACTATTAAAGGGCATCAGTTAAAACTGGCAGACAAAATCAAAGATAAAACGCCGAATACAGCTATAGATACATTTTTCTTTAGCCTGGCCAAGGATAAAAAAGATAAAGCCATTGCCATTGTGCTCTCGGGAACCGGTACCGATGGTACCAAGGGGATCGAAGCCATCAAAGAAGCCGGGGGGATGGTTATGGTCCAGGAACCGTCCTCCGCTAAATTTGACGGTATGCCTAATAGCGCCATCACTTCGGGTAATGCCGACTTTATTCTGCCTCCTGCAAAAATGCATTTGGAACTGCACAACTTTGTGCAGCAGAAATCCGCGCCTGAACTAGCAGCGGAACAAGTGGATGACGGACTGATGAGTGAGCTTTTCCAACTGGTCAGCCAAAACAGCGATCAAGATTTTAACTTGTATAAAACGCCTACTATTTTGCGCCGCATTGCCCGGCGTATGGCCGCTGTCGAAGTTCCCGATCTTCGGGATTATGTGGACTTGCTGCACCAGGACGCCGGAGAGGTCAGCCTGCTGGCCAAGGATTTCCTGATCGGCGTGACCAAGTTTTTTCGTGATAAGGCAGCCTTTGATGTTTTGGCCAAGGATATAATCCCGGAGCTGATCCGGCAAAAGCAGGATGGCGACCTGCTGAAGGTTTGGGTCTGTGCCTGTAGCACCGGCGAAGATGCATACTCCATTGCTGTACTAATCAACGATTGTTTATTACAGGCCGGCAAAAGCCTGGAAGTAAAGATCTTTGCGACCGATGTGGATGAAAAAAGTATCGAGATCGCCGGTAAGAACAGTTACCCGCTGACGGTGGCCAAGGAAATCCCGGCAGCATTACTCAAAAAATATTTTGTAAAAGACCGTAAAAATTATTCAGTCATACCTTCCATCCGCAAACAGATCGTTTTTGCCCGGCACAATGTGATCAAATCACCGCCTTTTATCAAAAATGACCTGATCACCTGTCGCAATATGCTGATCTACATGAATAGCCTGTTGCAGCAGAAAGTGGTGGCGACCTTTCATTATTCCTTGAACAGGGAGGGTTTTCTGTTCCTGGGTTCCAGCGAGAATGCAGCTAGCATCAAAGAGGGGATCACCGAGATCAGCAGCAAATGGAAGATCTACCAAAAATCAGGTACGATCAGTTATGGCCTGCACCACACGTACACCGCTGCCGCCCCATCTTTAAAAGTGCCCGAGAGGAGGCCCCTGAAAACGATCGATTCTGGAAAGACCATTGAGCAGGAATTCCTGGAATTGATGACCGAGGAATTTGATGCGGTGGCGATCTTTATCGATAAGAGCTATATTGTTCAGGACACAATCGGCAATTATCGCAGGTATTTGAACCTGCCGGAAAAGAAACTCGACCTGAATATCCTGAACCTGGTCAGCCGGGATGTTGCGATCGTGTTGAATACCGCTATCCGGCGGGCCTGGAAAGAGCATAAAAAGACCTATCTCAACAAAATACGCATCAAGCGGGAAAATGAAGAACTGTATTTGCAGATTACCGTTAAGCCACCTGAAGGAGGTTCCCCATCTGGCTACACGCTGCTGATGTTTACCGAAACTAAAGCCGAGCCGGGCACTAAAGAAGGTATTACGCTGCAAACGGTAGGGCCGGAGCATCAGCAGGAACATTTACTCGAGGTGGAAGCTGAACTAAATGAGACTCGGGCAAATCTGCAAATGGCGGTCGAAGAAATGGAGACCACCAATGAGGAACTGCAGTCCAGTAACGAGGAATTGCTTTCGGCCAATGAAGAATTGCAGTCGGGTAATGAAGAACTTCAAAGCTTGAATGAAGAGCTGCACACGCTGAACTCGGAGCATCAGGTTAAGATCAGGGAATTAATAGAGCTAAACGATGACCTGGACAATTATTTTAAAAGCACGGATATCGGCCAGATCTTTATCGACTCGGGTATGCGGATCCGCAAATTCAACCCTGCGGCCATTCATATCGTTAACCTGATTGAAGCAGACATAGGCCGACCTATTAGCCATATTTCCAGTAATTTACAATACGATCATTTGGTGAACGATATCCACACCGTACTGTCGAGCGAACAAATGGCGGAAAAGGAAATCAGGGTCAAGAATGGGACTAATTACCTGATGCGCATCATGCCTTACGTACGTAAAGACAAGCAACGGGATGGTGTCGTGATCAGTTTCATTGATATTACGGTCATTACCGAGCTGAATAACATAATTTCGGGCGTATTCAATGCCAGTTCGGCGGCTATCCTGGCTTTCAGGGAAACGCGTAACCGCTCGGGTAAGATCAATGATTTTAAATGTATCGCTTATAATAATGCGGCACTGCGCCTTGTCGGCAAATCCGCAGAGATGATGGAAGCCCAGCCGTCCGTAAAGGAATTTGCTGATCTTTCGCACACCATTGCATTTGATCAATTCGTCAAGGTAGTCGAAAGCGGGAAAGCCCTTCATACCGAATTGCAAACCCTGTCCAATGACTGGTATCAGGTGGTCACAGCCAAAATGGATGACGGTTTTGTTATCAGTTTAACCAATGTTACCGACCGGCGCAATGCGGAACAAAAGCTCCGGAAAAATTACCACGAACTGATCACGGCCAGGGAAGGATTGAAAGACCTCAATAACCAGTTGGAGGACAGGGTTTTCGAACGTACCCGGAAGTTGACTGAAAGCGAAGAACGTTTTAACCTGGTAGCCAAAGCCACCAATGATACCATCTGGGACTGGAACCTGATCAATAATACCATGTGGCGCAGTGAGAACTTCACGGTCATGTTCGGTTACGAACGGGATGAAGCCAGTAATCATATCGGCTTTTGGTTCGAAAAGGTTCATCCGGCAGACCGGGAACGGGTACAGGACAGCGTTTACTACGCTATTAATCACCATGAAAAACACTGGTCGGCAGAATACCGCTTCCTGAAAGCGGACAATACCTACGCCTACATTCTCGATCGCGGCAGTATTCTGGAAGATGAGTTCCGGACGCCCTACCGCCTGGTGGGCTCGATCATTGACATCACCCGGCAAAAGGAAGCAGAAACTCACCTGATCAAAGCACAGGAGGCAACCGAGGAATTGATGCGTAAAAAGGACGAATTTATGAGCGTAGCCAGCCACGAACTGAAAACGCCGGTAACCAGCCTCAAAGGTTCTTTGCAGATATTGCAGCGCATGGCGTCGAAAATGGACAGGAAGGACCCGATGGTATCCTTCATAGATAAGGCGGAGAGGCAAACGGGCAAGTTAACTGTGCTGTTAGACGATCTGTTGGATGTGACCAAAATCCAGGAAGGAAAACTGCTGCTGAATTATACCCGATTTGATGCCGTAAGCATGCTACGGGAAAGTATTGAGGAAGTACGTGCGCAGGGCGGAACACATCGCTTGGTTTTTTCTTGCGATGACGTGGCAGAAATTAACGCAGACCGCACCCGGTTGGAGCAAGTTGTTAATAATTTTCTGACCAATGCGATCAAGTATTCGCCCGGTGCTGACCAGATCGTTATTACTTGCGGCGTGGAAGACGCATACTTTAAAGTAACGGTGCAGGACTTTGGCATCGGCGTGCCGGACAACAAACGGAATTTCCTGTTCGATCGTTTTTACCGCGTCCAGGAATCATCGACGCATTTTGGCGGATTGGGCCTCGGTCTTTACATCTGTGCGGAGATCGTTGAACGGCACCATGGTGATATTGGGGTCGAGAGTGAGGAGGGGAGGGGTTCCGTATTCTGGTTCAAGGTGCCGGTCGATAAAGTAGAATAAACCCAGGTTATCGGCCTGTTTTGAATAAGTAACACCATTGGCGGGTTGGTTTATTTATATTCAAAATTAAATCATCCAAATTTAAAAGCATTCATTACAGAATACTTTTATTAGTCTTTTAAGTGAATATTCTGGGGGCATTGACCATCGTTTTCCGAAAACGGATGCAGTGCTTTCTGTTGCATTTTGAGCATGCTAAGACCTGGTTTGTAAATTTGAATATAAAAACCTCAATGCACTTCGCTGACCAGATAGTACGGAACTGCATAGTGCAGCTTACCGGAATGTCCAGTCAATAATTGAATACCGTTTTTTAATATTGATTGAATTGCAATATAGCATGTCAGTGGGCTTCAATAGCCTGGGTCGTTATGTGACGAAGTTGATCAAGATCGAAGGGCTTGGATAGTATGTGATCCGCACCTGCATCCGCTGCCAGCATTTCAATATCGCTGTTGGCTGAAAAATAGATAACAGGAATATGCGCCAGAGAACTGTTAGCCTTGATCTTTCGGGTAGCTGTCACTCCTCCTTCTTCCGGAATCCAATTGTCCATCAGGATTACATTTGGCGCAAATGAAGTGATCCGTTCCGTAAGGTGATTACAATCTTCATACGCCAGTACCTCCCAACCATCCTCTTCAAGTATATAAGTGCATATACTAACTATATCCTCGTCATCATCAAAGATGAGTATTTTCTTAACCTTCACGTTCATTTTTTTCTATGATCAATGGTAATGTAAAACAAAAGGCAGATCCTTTTCCTTCTTCGCTTTCCACCCAAATCTTACCTTGGTGGTCAGTAACGATCTTGGAGGTTATATACAGTCCCATCCCAAGCCCGGTGTGGCTTTTTATAACATCCTTTGCCCGGTAAAATTTATCAAAAACAGATGTCATGACCTCGGCAGACATCCCGCGCCCTTCATCACTAATAGTTACAGTAACTGATCCGGGTACAGTCTTTTTTGTCTGAAGTAAGATCCGCGTATTTTTGTCGGAATATTTGCCTGCGTTTCCTAAAAGATTGGCCATTACCTGCTCCATTCTGAGCTCATCGATCAGCACCTGGACATCATCCCCTAAAATGATCTCAAAACGGTGATGGGGTAAAATGTGCTCCATTACTGCTATCTGTCCTCTTAAAAACTCATTGAGGTTCGCCGGTTGAATATTATACTGGAGATTGCCGTTTTCTATCCTGGAAATATCCAGGAGTTGTTGTACGAGCGCATGCAGCTTATTCGACTGGATATCGATCTTGTTTAATAACCCGCGTAAATGATCACTAACAGGTTCTTTCGTGGCATTGGCCAGTTGCGTATACGCCTTTAAAATGGTCAAGGGCGTTTTAATCTCATGACTGGCAACAGAAATGAACTCTGTTTTCTTTTCATCGATCAGTTTAGACTGGCGTAGCTCTTCATCTTTTTCTGTCGCGAGCCGGTTTAGCGTCGCGTTCCGCTGTTTGATTTCTTCGTAGGCGTTCAGCGGCGATTCCTCCTCAAAATGGTTTTTAAGTATATTGACCTTGACAGGATCAAGTTTTAAGGAACGGGGTAAACCGATCTTCAAGGTGATCAGGTTGCTGTTTGCTGACTCACTCAACTCAAACTCAGGTACCAGCTTTTGCGCGTAATAGAACCCGGAATCCGCATTGGTAAACCTGATCTCTTTTTCAAAAGTTACGTTAGCTACCAGGCTGTAACGGGTTTTGTATTGGTCCAGGCCGATCTCCAGGATGCCGGTGTCTGTGTGTTCGATTACCGTTCTGGCGATCTCGGATACCGCCGTGGCGAATGTGGTTTGCGTGGCAACGGTCAGGCCCAGGCGCTCCGCGACTTTCATAGACCGCTTATGTGCCAGCACAAGGTCCATTTCATTTTCCAGGGTAATTGATACGATTGCTGTCATTTTACTTTTGCGATTACCACCGACATGTCGTCATTCCGGCGGGCGTGATCTTTATAAATAGCGGCGGCTAAAATGGTCAGGTCATACTTATACATCATCGGATAGCGCGTCAGCTCGATCCGTGTCTTAATTCCGTCTGAGCAAAGCATGACCTGGTTATAATCTTCGACGGCGTAATCCTGGTCATTCATGGTATTGGGAATATTATGTCCCACGATACCATTATATGACATATGGTTTTTAAAATTAACCGGCCCGAATACACGTGCTGCGATATTTCCCACACCGGCAGAAGTCCAGACCCTGCGTGAAAAATCATACCCTAAGACATTGATCACCGCGCCCCGGGTCTTTTTGATGCTGCTGTGTATGAACCGGATCGTTTCTGTCGGACTATAATCCGGAAAGATTTTAAAGGCGTTGGCCGCCTCGTTGACCGCAAAGTTTGCCTCCGGGCCGTGCCCCAGTCCGTCAGCCAGCATCATTTTTAGAAATTTATCGGTTTGTTTAAAGGTAAATCCGTCGCCGCTTGTTTTTTCTCCTGGCTTGTAGACCACAATCGGACGCATGATCACCTTGTTTTTTTCTTTTATTCTTTCAGGGTCGCTGTACACCCGGCTCAGCGCTATGGTGCCCCAGCCGATCTGCGAGTATAATTCAAAAGTATCGGACAGGCGTTTCATGCTGCCCAGGCCATGGCCAAGTGTGTTGGAGGTCGAGACACCATCCTGCATCATCCTGGTTGGATTGACCATGCCGGGGCCATTATCAATACTGATCAGTTCGACATAAGGATTGCCGCCATTGGGAAACACGCCCATCAGCAGTTCGCCGTCGTCGCTGTATTTAAACAGGTTCGAGGTCATCTCTGCGACGATCAGGTCAAGCGCGTTGATCCGCGCCGGCGCAATGCCGCCATCGGTAGCTATGCGGTGAATTTCTTTTTTGATCAGCGAAAAGTAACTGCGGTCATTGGCCGTAAAACTGATATGCGTTGCATCAACCATTGGCCCATTTTAAGATTGTTACCACTGTGCCTTCACCTACTTTACTTTTAATATCAAATTCATTGACCAGCCTTTTGGAGCCGGGTAGCCCCAGGCCCAGACTTTTACCCGTAGAAAAACCGTCCCGCATGGCCGCGGCAATGTCCGGTATGCCGGGACCCCGGTCGGAAAAGGTCAGGCGGACACCATTGTTGCGCCCGCTGGAAACCACCTCCACGATACAGACGCCGCCATCGGCATAACGCATCATGTTGCGCACAAGTTCACTGCAGGCGGTCAGTAAACGGGTCTGGTTGACCAGTCCCATTTTTATCTTAACCGCGGTTTCCTTAACGCGGTTCTTCAAAAAAACCACGTCCTGCTCTTTGAGTATCTGTATGGTATCTTTATTCAGCGATAAGATCATCTGCGGTCTGGTCTTCGTCTGCGTCCTCTTCGGTCTCGTCGATCATGGACTTCAGCAGGTTCATGCCTTTTTCCATATCCAAAGCGGTGTGCACGCCTTTCAGCGGCAAGCCCAGCTCAATTAATGTAATTGCTACCGCAGGCTGCATGCCCACGACCACGGTTTCTGCGTCAAGTATCTTGGACATGCTGGCAATATTGCCGATGATCCGTCCCATAAATGAATCCACAATGGAAACGGCCGAAATATCGATCAAAACCCCTTTTGCATTGGTCTTGTTGACCATTTGTACCAGGTCGGCCTCCAGGTTGAGGGCCAGCCGATCGTAAAGGTCAACTTGTATTGTCACCAATAAAAAGGCTCCCATCCGGAGAATAGGAATTTTATCCATGAGCTTAGAAATTAAAATTTGCTAACTGTTCCGGTCTTTTTCACTTCCAGGCGCATCACTTTAAAGGAATAGGCCAGCGCGCTTGCCAAAGTCGCCTTGGTGATGATATTGGAAAGATCGATACCTAAATGTACAACCGTTTGTGCGATTTCGGGACGGATACCGCTGATAATGCATTCAGCGCCCATCAGACGTGTCGCACTAACCGTTTTAATTAGATGCTGGGCGACCAGTGAATCCACGGCGGGTACTCCGGAAATATCCAGAATGGCGATGCTCGAACCTGTTTCCACAATCTCCTGCAACAGGTTTTCCATGACGATCTGTGTGCGGGCACTGTCCAGCGTGCCGATGATCGGCAATGCCAGGATGCCGTCCCAAACCCGAATCACCGGGGTTGAAATTTCGGTGATCTCATCCGTCTGGCGCAGGATCACTTCTTCACGGCCCTTAATAAAGGTTTCAAAAGTGACCACGCTAAGATTGTCCATGATCCGGTTAACCTTCAGGCTTTCCTGAAAAAGAGCCGTGGGATCATTGGTCATCTCCTGCTGCAATACTTCCAGGATGGCTTCTTTCAGCGAAAAAACAAAGTTACCCGTTTCTCGTGGACTGAAGCCCTGCCGGGCACGCGTAATAGCGATGCCACCCAGTATTTCAATTACAGGGCTCCATTCATCAGCATCAAGGTTCGTGAAATTCTCAGAAGATAAATTACCGACTAAAGCTGTGATCAGCTCTTCAGACTGGCTACGTAGTTCATCGTTACTGATGAGGTCCTCACGCAAACCGTCATCAGCTAATTGGTTCTTCATCCAGAGCTCCAGGATGTTTTTTTTCTTGTTTTTTAACAATTGATGTGTTTTAAGTGACATGAGTGAAGAATACAGGTTAAACGATAAGCTATATGATCCAAACTTGGCAAAGTTGAATTAAAATAATGCGGAAAGGTAGAGAATCACTTTGATAATCTAAAATCTTATTCCGCGCCGTAAAACAGATCATGAATAATATTGAAAAAATCCAGTAAAATGGGTCGGAACAACCGGTCAACGAAGCATGAACAGACAATGAACAATTACAAAACCAATGGAGGAACCACCAGGTCAATTTCTTGTTTTTGAATGTAGTCCCAAGCTTAGTTTTCCAGTCGTAACTGTTATTTTCAGATGTGTCTATTTCGCTTCTAAAGATCGTTCCTACTGACCTTCAAGTCCACGTATTGCAGCGTTCAGTTCGGGGTCCAACGCTCTTTTTACGAAAATGGATTTAGGCATGATATCTTTCAGCGATAGAAAGTTGTAGGATATTTTTGATTTGTCAGTTAAGTCCATTAAAGTCAGGGCCTTTTTTTTGCGGACATCAAAAATATGATGTTTCAATGCCCTCCAGTTTCGCATAATAAACGTTGTATTTACAATAGCAATCGACAGCATTTAATCTGAAGCTTTCCTTTGAAGTATGCCGTTGGCAAGATCGATCTATAGCGATCATCCGGGTGACTCAACGTATAAAATGCATTTTTAGCGCCGCATTAACTAATCTGATCAGTTAAAACAAATAGGCCCTATTTTAAACCGGATAATCCCGCTTAAAAACCATCACCTTTAATATTTTTCATGTCTTCCGCTACTTCCTTGCTGAATCTATCCTGCCTTGCTTCAAGATCAGCTATGATGCTTTTTCGATTATGTGGGGAATGATATGGATCTGCCTGAAAACTTTTTGAATATCCAGCCACTTCACTTACTGGTCTGCATACGGATAATGCCCATTGTTACCAAAAACTTATCAATTTTAAGACTTCGGACGTAACGATAATCATCGAATGCGGCAATGGGCTTATCATAGGTTAATCTGCTGATGAGTGTTTAGCCTGCTGCACCATTTCATCACTGAAACCTAACTGATCGGCAATCTTGTGGAACGCACGACGGGTTACCTCTTCTTTGGCCAGCTGCTTAACATGATTACTATGGGAAAGCTAAAAAACAATTAGCAAAAAGTAAGATGAGGCGCGGTGATGCCATGGCAATTGATTGAGAGAAGAGGCTTTAAGAGACAGCCTCTTCTTTTGTTTGATTTATTCGGATAGTTAAGGCGGCTGAGACAGTTATCGTACGGATGATTCTCAGAGCCTCAATCTCATTTCTGAGATAACCTCTTCTTTTTATGCTTGTGGATCAAGGCTGGCCGCCGCCACCGGCGGCACCATAGACCTGGCCCGTCGCGTAACTCGCGTCGCTGGCGGCCAGCTGCACGTAAATGGAAGCCAGTTCCACCGGTTGGCCGGGACGACCCAATGGCGTTTGACCGCCGAATTGTGTCAGTTTCTCCATGGTCGAGCCACCACTCACCTACAAAGGTGTCCAGATGGGAACGAGTTATTCCGCCCCGAGTCGCGAAAACTTTGGCGCCAACTGCTTAAATCCGGCTGGACGGATGCCATTCATAAGTTACACCCTGATGAGCGCTTCTATACATTTTGGGACTACCTGCGTAATGCCTATGGGCGCGATGCTGGTTTAAGGCTGGATCACTTCCTGCTTAATCCGGTATTGGTAGCAAGATTAGTTTCCGCCGGGGTTGATAAAGATGTGCGCGGCTGGGAGCATTCCATCGACCACGCACCGGTGTGGATCGAATTGAAGGAATTTTAAGCCAATGCCGGATCAACCCAGTTACCTCAATTTTGATAAAATTAACTATGCCTGGCATCCGGACATCGATTACTGGGCCCATCCCGAAAATTACCGTGTGGGTAAAGGTGAGCAGGGGGTGCTGACCTGTGAACCCTGTAAAAGCGAGATTGGTCCATACTGGCGGTTTAAATCAGAGGACGTCGCCAAAGAAAGTAGCAAAAAGATCTATGAACTATTTTTAGCATACCTCGAAGCGGGTGATTTTGTTGGTGCTGATATGGCGCGAAAGTACCTGCAAATGGGTTACACCCACGCCAGGCGCTACGCTAATTACAAGGGTGGTAAGAAAGACGACGCCGAAAAAAATCATGCGCAATTAGAACGGGGTACGGGCGATCCCGAAAAAGCAAGGGCGGCCAATATATTCTATGACTGCTGGAAGGCTGCTGAAGCAACAGAATCCTATGCCGCAATGAAAAAACAATGGAAGCATGAGAGGGGTTAAAAAAAGGGACCTGCCGCAAAAGATTTGCTTAGTTTGCGGAAGACCCTTTACCTGGCGTAAAAAATGGGAAAAGGTTTGGGATGATGTTAAATATTGCTCAGATAAATGCAGGAAAACGAAAAAAGACCATTAATACTAACGCTAAGCATTGATCCGGATGGTCAGGCTTTTTTTGAAATGCAACGGAAACGATATTTTCCGCCTGAACGAAATTTCCTGGCTGCACATCTGAATTTATTTCACCAGTTGCCTGATGATCCTGCAACTTATGAATATTTGGCCGGGTTGAGGATCCTGTCTTTTGAACTTAACGTCATAAGACTGATGCATTTAGGCGCTGGGGTAGCCTACCGCATAGATGGTCCTGAACTCATATCGTTGCACCGGATGCTGAGCTCGCATTTTTCAAAAGATTTGATTCCACAGGATCGGCAAGGATTCCGGCCACATATCACTATTTCAAATAAGACTACTCCTGAAAATGCATCCGAACTTCTCAAGCAATTATCCGGCGATTTCAAGCCCTTTAAAATCCAGGCGACCGGCCCTGATCTATGGACCTATTTAGACGGTCCATGGAGACATGAGCGAACGTTTAGTTTTGAATTATAGAATTTTCATTTAGTTTGTTTGCTGCATTTCCAAGCTTTTGGATATGACTGCGAAGCCATTCTATCAGGTGCCCGGATATTGATTAATCTGCTTTAGCGCGAATTGATTTTATAGTGAATGCCGTGACCAGACCGCCGATCAAATACCAGGCAACGGTCATCAATTTTGTTTTGTCGGTTCGGGTAACCGGCGCATCACTTAAGCCCATCCGGTCGGGTAGCGTTACGGCACCTATTCCGGCCGAAAGCCCTACAGCTGCTCCGCGCAATAACAGATAGGTCTTTTTGCCAAAACCTATGGTGCTGTAAAAAAGTGCGTTGCTTAAAACATCACCCGTCAACGTCGCTAAAAATAATGCATTGCCCGTCGGCGGAGTTAATCCCATGGATTTCATCCCTTTGGTTAATGCTTCCTCGCCAACCAGATCCACCCGCGGCGCATCATGATCAACGGCTTTAACGGTTTGATGAATGATGTTTAGTGCGATGGCTCCGGCCAGTCCCCCGATAATGTTGTTGATGATCTTTTTCATGTTACCCGAATATACTTTGTGCTTTTTTAATGGTTTTCGCCAGGTCTATACCTTCACCCAAAACGCCTTTGAACAGGTCGCCCGTTTCTTTCAGACGGTCCAGTGCGTTGTGGATGTTAAAATCTTGAATGGTCAACCCGGGTTTTACTTCATCCCAGGTGAGCGGCATGGAGACCGTGGCACCGGGTTTGGGTCGCAGCGAGTAGGGGCCGGCAATCGTCGCGCCTGGGCGGTTTTGTAAAAAGTCCAGATACATTTTTCCTTTCCGTGCGGCAATACTGCGTTCGAGGCTGGTGAAATCCGGAATCTCTTTGTGTACCAGCTTGACAATGATATTGGCAAACATCTGCGATTGGTCGTAACTGTATTTGCCTTCCAAAGGAATGTAGATATGCATACCCGTTGACCCGGAGGTTTTTGGATAAGCGGGAACGTCAATGGCATCTAAGACTTTTTTTACTTCCAGTGCTGCCTGCACAACCTGGTCATAAGTATGTTTGTCCGGGTCAAGATCGATCACACAGTAATCGGGATTGTCCGGCGTTTCGGCGCGGCTAAACCAGGGGTTGATCTCGATGCAGCCCAAAGAATTCATCCATAATAAACTGGCTTCATCCGTCGCGACCAGGTATTTGGTGACCTTACCTTCTCCGGTAATGTGGTCAAAGGTTTTGGCCCATTCCGGCGCTTTGTCGGTAACGTTCTTTTGGTAGAAGCTTTGGCCGTGGATGCCCCCCGGAAAGCGATTCAAAGACATCGGACGATCTTTTAGGTAAGGCATCATATATTCGCCAACCTTGTAATAATAATTGAGCATCTGCCCTTTGGTGATCTTATCTTCCGGCCAGTAAAGTTTTGTGACGTGGTTGAATTTGAGTGGATGACCGCAAACGGTTTTTGTTTGTGTGTCCTCAGTGGGGTTGAGCAGCGTTTTTCGCTCATTGGTTTTTATCGGTTCCAACTTCAGACCGGCGTCTTTGTCTTTGCCTTTTGTTGCCTTTTTTGACGGTGTTGATTTGCGTTTTTCTAGGGTTTCCGGAATTGATGTTTCAGCTTCCGCAAGGGTTGCTTCGGTTTCTACCGGAGTTTCCAAAACGACATCTTTCGCTTTTTTGTCACTGCGCATCCCTTTAAAAGATGCCTGGCGAAATACGCCGTCACCGGTTACTTCGGCAAATCCTACTTCGCAGACCAGTTCGGGTTTTAGCCAGGTTGGTTTCGCGCCCGTTCTTTTCGGCCTGAAGCGAGTGGGCTTGTCCACATCTACTTCATAATTGAAAGGGCTTTCGTCAGTGATTAAAGGCTTGAACTGCGCCATCATTTCCTTTTGCAGCTTATCGGAAAAACCGGTACCGACCTTACCCACAAATTGTAATTCTTTCCCTTTATAAACGCCCAATACCAAGGCGCTGAATGATTTGCCGGTGCCTTCATTTTTAGTATAGCCCGCGATCACTACTTCCTGCCTGCGTTGTACTTTAACTTTGAGCCATTCCTTACTGCGCAGATCAGAGGTATAAGCGCTGTCCGCTTTTTTGGCAATAATGCCTTCCAGTCCCATTTTTACTGCGGCTGCGAAGAAATCAATACCGTTAGCATCGAAAACTTTGCTTTGACGGATGTGGTCGTTATCGGTCGGGAGTATTTCTTTAAGGATCGCCTGGCGTTCAACGAGTGATAGTTCCATCAGGTTTTTCCCCTCGTACCATAAAATGTCAAAGATGTAGTAAACGAGGTTGCCATCCGCTTCGCTGCGCCAGTTTTGCATTGCACCAAAATCAGAAATGCCTTTTTCATTCAATACAAGTAGTTCCCCATCAAGTACGGCATTTATGCTCCAAGTTTTTAATGCCTCGTTGATGGGGTAATATTTTTCAAAGGGGAGATTGTTGCGGGAGATCAGCTGCGCACCATCTTTTTTATCCAGAACGGCTACCGCCCGGTAGCCGTCCCATTTGACCTCAAACAACCAGCCCGGTTCGTCAAAAGGTTCATCCACTAAAGTGGCTTTCATCGGTTTAACGTTGGCGGGAACTTTAGATTTTGGCGCGGCTTTTAAAATGGCTTTTACATCGATATCCGGCGCATCTTCTGTTGCTACATCTTCCGCCAGTTCCTCATCGGGAACCACATCTTCTTCATGCCCGTTTTGCCATACTTTTTCACTCGTTTTTTCCATGGTTTCAATGGTCTTCCCTGAAAGCACGGATTTATCCTTTTTGGTAATATCCTCGCTGGTGGCGAACTCATCTTTATGTTTGATCATTAGCCAGCCATTTTCGCCCATGCCATGCGTTTTAACCATAGCAAATTCACCGTTCAATTTCTCGCCGTGTAGTTTAATTTTTAGCTGGCCGCTTGCCAGTTGCTTAAGCAGGTGTTTTTCCTGCGCCTTTTTCCCCCTGGTCGGTTCAATAGGTTCATAAGTGCCCTCGTCCCAAACGATCACCGTCCCGCCGCCATATTCCCCTTTCGGTATAATCCCTTCAAAGTTTAAATAATCAAAAGGATGATCCTCTACCATCATCGCCAGGTGTTTCACCTTAGGATCAAGGCTTGGTCCTTTTGGAACGGCCCAGCTTTTTAATACGCCATCCATCTCCAGCCGGAAATCATAATGCAGTCTGGAAGCATCATGCTTTTGCACGACAAAAATAAGGTTATCCTTATCCTTGCTTTTTCCGGCTTTGGGTTCGGCGGTCTTTTTAAAATCCCGCTTTTTGGCGTATTCGGTCAGGCCCATGGTGTTATTTTTTAAGTTCACGCTTTACATCCGGTCCGGCAGTTCCGGCAGCCAATACTGCCGCTTTTACTTTATCCTGGGATACATTGAACTCCCTCGCCCAAAATTCCAGGGCATAGGCGTCGTCAATGTCAACTGTTCTGGCATCTGTAGTAGTTGCCTTTATCTTTCGGTTCATTTTTTACAGGTAGATAAAATGACAACAAAGCCCCTTCCGGGGCTTCTATTAAAACTTCGTTTGGGCTATCCCTTTTTCTTATCGGCAAGATATTTTTCGATAACCTTACGGTCATTGGAGCCGGTTGCTCTCTTGGCGCCGACGAGCGCCTGCGTGCTGACGCCTAACTTCTCAGCTTCGTACTTTACTTCGTACTTTTCACCGGAATTAACTTTTTTACGGTCTGTAGTTGCCCCTTTGGTTGCCATAGTTTTTTCTTGTTAGATGTAACTCAATAACAAGGGACAGCAAAGATGGTTTTAACAGATAAGTAAACAATTGTCCCTATAAAATAAATATGGAAAACTCGAAGCGCTCAATGATATAGGGCTGCTGTACAAATAGTCTGCACCGAATCTTCGCAATGTCACTCATTCATAAAAAAGATAATATTTGTCGGATGACTTAAAATCAATGGAAATGTCGAAATATCTGCGGAATTGATTAGCTATCTGGTTGAAAAGTTATGGAGTCGCCAACAACATTCGGTTTGAGACAAATATAATACCCTTACAACTTGATATTTCGCAAGCCATCCCTTTAGGTTTAATATTAAATGAAGCCATTACTAAATTCGCTTAAATATGCTTTCATTCCCAATAAGCCTTGGAGAATTTCCGTGTCCATGACGGAAGTAAATGCGGAGCAACTACAGCTGAGCATTGCAGATAATGGTATCGGTATTCCAGCAGGAGTACAAGAAAGCCCACGTGGTACATTGGGCATCCGGCTTATGAAAGGTTTAAGTGCAGAGTTACATGGCGATTTCAATGTAAGGCAAGAGTTTGGAACTATCATTACGCTAATATTTTCAAGAAATCCAGTATATATCAAAAAACGGAATATTATGTGAACGAGTTCGGAAATAATGAATTAAAAGGATTTCAAAAAAGGATCTGCTACCACATTTGTTAACAAGCACCTGAAGCTGATCGCGGAAAAGGCATGTATCAAAAAACCATTATCCCCTCACATCGCCCGGCACATTCGCTCGGATGGCCATTGATAAGATTAATAACCCAATGGTAACAATGGAGCTGTTGGGGCATTCATCGCTTGCAGTACATCAGCAATATCTAAATGATATCCGAAAAAGATATACTTGATAAGGCAGGAAAGATATATTTGGGTAAACAAAAAATCGCAACATCTCAACTACCTATCATACTTGCTGAAATTGCCGCGCTAAAGATTTTATCAGTCAAAAGTTCAATAATGTACACCTTTTTCCTTGTTACTAATAACTTCCGTCCCCGGCAACAATGATATAAAGCGGCCTTAAAAGTGACATCATCACATTTCATAATTTAACACTTATGCTTTATATTTAGCCTATCGAGTAGCTAAACTGCCTACAATAAAAAATGAGAAACACTATTGTTATTCTGCTTGCTTTGTTTTTAACTATCGAGGCACATGGTCAGCAGTACACTATCAACGGAACGGTTAATGATATAGATTCCGGAATGATACGGATGTACAAAGCAGACCTAAGTGGTTTTGCCGACAGTGCTGTTATTAAAAGCGGCAAATTTGTAATGCAGGGCAAAGCAAAGATTTCCGAGAGGCATGGCTTTATTATTACTCCGGGCACCTGGATGTTTCGAGCATTTTTAGAAAATTCAAACATGACGTTTAACATTGATACCATTGGCGCAATGCATCAATCTGATAATTCGGTAATGATATGGTCAATAAATCAAAAAGGCTCGGCTATAAATGATATTTATCTTAGGTTTAAGAAAGAAACCGACTATAGTTATTACTACTCATCCTTGGAATCCATTTATAAAAATGGAGGTGATAATCAGATTCAAATGGATTCATTAAAGCTACTTATGGTGGAAAAGCAAAAAAACTGGATCAAAAAGTATGTCGATAAAAATCCTTCGTCTATAGCAGCGGTATATATATATAATGACTACTATGAATTATTTAAACAGTTTTATCATAATACTCCCCCAGGATTCAAAGACGCTGTTGCTCAATTTACCGGAGATGCAAAAAAAACGGAATGTTATAAAAACCTCGCTGTAACTGCCGCCAACCTTGTGAACAAACATATAGGAACACCAGCACCTAACTTTGCATTGTTACAAAGGGATAACACCAAGTTCAGTCTATCTGAAACGAAAGGCACCTTTGTAATGATAGATTTTTGGGCAAGCTGGTGTGTACCATGCAGGGCGGCTATCCCCAATTGGAAAAGCGTGTATGCCAAATATCACGATAAAGGTTTGAACATAGTAGGTGTATCAGACGATCAAAATCAAAATAGTTGGAAAAATGCGCTCGATAAGGAACTTATGCCATGGACGCAAGTGGTTGATGAGCGTGCACCAAGTAAGCCCGGAAATGTTAGCACGTTATACGGCGTTAATTACCTGCCCCACTATGTGCTTATTGATAAAGAAGGTAAAATATTACTTTCAACAGGCGACGAGGGAACAATGATGAACAAAATTGCAGAAATTTTCAATTAGAGCTAATCGTAAATTTTTCAGGGTACATTAAAACAAGTGATTTTTTAGACCGGTAATATCCGTGAATAAAGATTATGGATATTAAGTGTTTCCTAATTGTTAGCTAATATTCATAATAACTCAGGTTATTTAAATGGACTTACCCGCAAGCGACGCAACGGCCTATCGATTAGCATTAATTAAATTTCTCTCTCACCGCCAGCGCCCATTCCAAAGCTACTATCTTTGCGGCGATTTCTGGTAAATCGTGATGCTCATTATCTGAATGCTCCATAAATTGTTTCAAGTCTTCAAGTTCTGATACTATTTCAACCTCCGGTCTCATGTTTTTTAATCTATTATTAATTCAAGTCCTGTAAGTGCAAAATAAAGATTCTGTAATTGATGAACAAATTGTAATTGATATTTACAGATCGGATAACCACCGTCCATTGGCTGTAAAGTAATCGGCTCTATGTACATATAATGCCCTGTAATATAATATACTGGAGGCTGCCCTTCAACCAATGTGTCAAGCTTAAACCCTAATAAAAATAGCCAGTCCTCGGTTAAAGGAATTGGCTCCAAGTTGTCCATGGTCATCATAAACATATCAACATTAAAAGGCTCACCTTGAATTAGTATTGTGTTGCCTATACGGAGGTCACTGCGTTTCATGATGTGAAAATAACAATATTTTCACTTTAAAACCTGAAGTTGTAATGTCACTAACCCATGTTAAATTTTGCGAAACCATAGGGAACATATCCTCGTAAAAAGTGCCAATATTAATCACCTTATATAGTCGCAATGGTTGTTACCCCTGCAATCGAAAATTCTAATCAACTAACATGCCCTAAATGCCAAAGCTTGGGAGTAACAAGGATACCGCGGTCTCGTTTAGTGAGACTGATACTTTCGGACAATGTGAGGCACTTTAAATGTTTCAAGTGCTTTTTTTCTTTTTACCGAAAAGTCAAATAACGCGGGATATTTAAAGTAATAATTTTTGCAGTAATTGTATCGCTGATATATTTGCTTTTCAAGGATCATCGTGACTAACAGCAATACTCTATTTACAACTGACTCAAAATGTCCAATCATCATTTATCGATTGGGTATAAAAAGATCCCAATATTGGCATTTTCTCGATAGGCGATTCGTAATTTTTGCAACCGTCAAGGTTTTTCTTGCCTCACAACTTGCGCGGTCGGTATCTACCAATCTGATCCGACCCTGATAATTAATTTTTGAATGAATACATTTACGAACCCATCTATTTTATCTTTAAGTTCAGGATTGAGCAATATCACCTCTCCGGTAGATCTAATTACATAAATGCAACTTGTCTCACCTTTTATTTTGGAGTCTAAATTTGATAAGTAGTATTTACGTTCGTATTTTCCAGTATTGCGGATGCCATCAAGCTTTTAATATCCGGCTCCACTCTGATTTTGCCATCCTTAAATTGAAGATTGATTATAAACTTCATCTAATATTTGTATGCCCGCCATCGTCTTTAATAGCCTCAGTATACCCGTTGGTTATAATCGATTCCAGATCAACTGTTGTCAGCACCCGCGCCGGATCCTGTCATCAATTGAATGGACAGAGGAAACGTGGAATCCGGTTACAGGTTGTAAAAAAATCGGTCCTGGCTGTAAGTTTTGCTATGCAATAGTTATGTCAAGGCGACTAAAAGCAATGGGTGTTGATAAGTATAAAGATGGATTTAAAATCACACTACGTCCAACTACATTGAATATTCCATTCACTTGGAAAAAAGAAAAAGTGGTATTTGTTAATTCAATGAGCGATTTTTTTCATGACGAAATACTTACAGATTTTATAAAATCTGTATTTTTAGTTATGAACACCACTCCGCAACATACATACCAGTTTTTAACTAAAAGATCGGACAGATTGATTGCTATTGCAGACCAATTAAAATGGACTGATAATATTTGGATGGGAGTATATGTCGAAATTCTAACTATGTTAAAGAATTGATGAACTCAGCTTAGTTCCAGCAAAAACAAGATTTTTATCAATCGAACCGCTTTTGGGGAATATTGATGACTTACCGCTTAGAGGTATTCATTGGGTGATAGTAGGAGGTGAATCCGAACATGGAGCAAGGCCGGTAAAATTTGAATGGATTGACAGTATTAGGGTTCAACGTAAGAAATTCCCTGTTCCTTTCTTTTTCAAACAATAGGGAAAACCAAAGTTTAATGTTAAACCTGGCAATCCAACCATTGATAAAAACCATCTTTTACATGCGAAAGGAGGTTCACAACTGAATGGTATAATATATCGTGAGCTACTACTCACTCAACAAAAAATCAGCTAAATCCAACCCCTTGTTCCTATCATCACCAGTGCCAACGCGTTCAATGTGATGGGTGGTGTTCACAACTATCTTGTTGCCGCTTGTACGATCGTGATATATGCTTGGGCTACCTATTTGGTCCTTGCTCCTCAAAATCAGACAGCAACTGATCGACAATATCAAGATATCTCATATAAGGAACCTTCCTCTTTTCAAACTCTGCTTCAATTTTTCCCGCTGCTAATTCAAGTGCAAATCGGTATCTCGAATTCAGGAAATGACTATTGGGACTCTTTTTTAAAACGCAAGGTCGCATAACCCCCGTGTTGTTCTCATAAATGAGTGCCAGTTCCATCGGCTCACCAGTATTTGAATAATAGAGTGCCAACGTTTCGAAAGATACGTTGGGTCCATTTATTTTAACTTTGAATATTTGATCAGTAGTTTGCTTACTCTCAGTTCCCGCTGTAGTTTTGCCATAAAATGGCGACAGTTTTTCAATGTCCATAGCTTAAATCAGGTTTTAAATATACAACAATGGCATACATTGTAGTATGGCAATATCCGGCCGTAACGGTAATTTCCTTGTTGAATTTGAAGATGGTACCAGGTGCGTGATCATTGGGAGACTGTTGAGGAAAGTGAAGGTTTAATCTATAGGAATCCCGCTCTGATTTAGATAGCCAATAATCGCGCCTCCAACTTCCGGTATGTCAATCTTTTTCGACCGATCCCTCATCTCTACAAAATCCCATTTGCCCGAATAATTATAGCATATTAGGTAAAATGTATCGGGATTAAACACCTCAAAAAATCTTTTAAGCTTTGGGTGGCGCTTCACCATCAATTCCACCCCGTATACTGTTATTGTAAAATTATAATCGTCCATGTTGCTGCATTTGACGTAGCGAATATACAATAGTATTAAACATTATGATTGAACATATTCCATTATCAGGTTACCCAACTCACGAGTATCCATATCGGGCGAATAGACAGCGGTAACACTATATATCGTCCAATCTTCATTGAAGGCTATTTCACAGTATCTGCCTTGCTCATCTGTTATATTGTACACATGTTCATTATTTTCCCTTTTGTAAGCAACTTTATACACCTTGTTTTTTGAGTCTGTCACTGAATATATGGTTGCCATCGATCGCTTTTTTATCTAAAGCATATTTCATGCCGTAGTATTTCTTCATAGTGATATCCCGAGTCAAATTTTATGTTATGTATATTATCGTCCGGATCTACGGAAAAGCCATTGCAGGTTCCCAACAACAGGCTACAGTAACTAACCGGGTTACGCTAAGTAAGCAACTGGCCCAAATGCTTGCAGAGGAAAAATACAGGCAACAGCAATCTACAGCGGAGTTAAAGAATGACTCCCGCGAGATGCTTAATGCAAAAGGATCGATAGCGCAGCGTAAGGCAGCACTGGAAAGGCTAATCACCTTACGGCAGGTTATCCATAGCAGAGCGTGGTACACCATACGGTGAAAGGATGGCCAGCATCATAAAAGGTTCGCGCGATCAAGTCAAAGGCCTTGACGATCAAACTAAAGGCGGGAGAGGTGGTATTGCCGGTTTCTTTGATGTTATAAAAAATAATATTGGTAACACCCTCGGCCACCGGCTCAAAAGATTAATGCCGAATTATCTCATCGTTGTTATCTAATCTGTTTTACTCTTTGTAGGTAATTATCGCATTTAGCGAACGGCAACCCTTTTGGGTTCCTTATAACACTGCATACGAAGTTTTTGGCCTCTTTCTTTAGGTCTGTTATATACCTGGAATTAAATATACCGCACTTTGTCAGCGATACGCTATGCATCACTTAACAATATCTATGCTTCTGATAATAAGTAGGGATCTGCCTTTGGCTTATTATTTTGTCCCAAGAATTTAGTTTTGAATACTGAAGGCGAGTCACCGGTCTTAATGTAAAATAAACGGCTAAAGTAGGCCGGGTCATCATATCCAAGTTCATAAGCAATTTCTTTAGTCGTCATGCTCGTGTGCACCAGGAGTCGCTTGGCCTCTAAGATGATACGATTTTTAATAACCTCGTTCGGCGGTGGCAAATTCATTCTTTTGAATTTGTGCGTTAATGTTTTAGGGGCAACGAGCATCAGATCCGCGTAATCAGCGACGGTATGTTTCTCTTTATAATGCGCTTCTACCAGTTGGGTGAAGTGACGGAAAGTTTCCGGATCATTATTTTGATCTGTCAATGCGCCATCAAAATGTTGCTGCTTCCACAACCGGGTTGATTTGATGAGTAATTGCTTCAAATAAGTGCGAAGCATCTCTTCATGGGATGATTCTTTTAACCTGAATTCGCTTTCGAGCTGGGTAAAAAGGTAATTGATAAAGGTCGCCTCTTCCTCAGGTACGGTAGTCATAGGCATGTTATTGATATTATTGAATAATAAGCCATCGCAAGCTACCTCTTCGTCATGTATCTGGATACAATAAAAATCCCTGTTGTAAAATATGAAATAGCCAGACTCTGTACATAAACCTTCAATGCTTAATACCTGATTAGGGCTGATAAAGAACAGCGCCGGCCCCTCGGTATGATATACGCTGAAGTCTACTTTGATCTTACAGCCTTTTGGAAGGTAAAGTGCTTTGATGTAAGCCTTGTAAGAATCCGAATTTATTAAATTCAGACTCTCTCCGTTCACATGAAGCAAGCCTATCGTTTTCAGGCTAACATCAAAGATATTATTTACAATAGCCATATAATAGGTTTAATTGTTGTGGTCAAAACCGATAAAGTTACACTTATTGAGACCTTTTTAGGATGCATGGAAATCATAAAGTGCCGTCGAATAGCCATTTCCTAAACATTTAGCCCTATTCTTAGAGTTATTTTTATTCCATGGCATTTCAGTAGCTCCCTGGTCAATCACTGTAAAAATATGAAAACCGTCTTACTACGGTGACGAATATTTACTATCCTTTTTTGTAACTACTATTCGTTTTGTAATAAATATCAATGTCATGAATCGGCTAGCCTACTTAGTAAAGTTATCCACATCCCGCTAACAAATTCACAACAAAAATAGCCTATTCAGGACGAAAAATTTGTGCTGATTTGTAACCAAAACATCGTAGCTTACTGATATCCAACTACGAATTACTTTCTGGATGCAAAACTGGAATTCGATGTGTATCAAGCATAATTTCAATAGTGATTGCGTTACGAATCTTCGCCTTTTTAAGACTGCGCGGAATATTTCGACCTTAGTGACAGCCATAAACGTACGACCACAATAGCTTCATTTCTTAGAGCTGGTAGGCAGACCACAATAGCGGCGATACTTTTTAAAAATTTATAATTTTTTTTAGCACATTGTTGATATACCTCCGTCATTTCCGCCGGAAACTTTTATTTTCTTATTTGACACTTTTATGGTACCTATTGGCTTAAACATTACATTTTTTATCAAGCAGTTATTTTGGTATGTCAAATGTGGATCAGTCAAAGGCTGATGCCATAAAATGTCATTTTGGAAATGATAGACCACGGGCTCAGTTTTATTTTACTTTAGGATACAAAGATATACCGTGTTTGCCGTCCTGTAAGCAATTGTTTATTGTCAGTGAATTACCAACATATAAAATTCTCATCGTGGCACTATTAGTGTGCTGTGTATCATGGCGGTATATTGCCGCCAACGAACCTTTCTATAAAAATCGATCAAATGGAAAATTTAGCGTTACTGGCCCAATTCGAGGCTAAACCCGGTAAAGAACAGCAAGTTGCTGACCTTCTTACAAATGCTTTGTCTTTAGCGGAAGCTGAACCAGGAACCATTCGCTGGTATGCACTTCAGATCGGATCTTCGACCTTCGGCATATTCGATACATTTGCTGATGAGGCCGGCCGGGACGCTCACCTCGGCGGTGAGATCGCCAAAGCATTAATGGCTAGCGCAGACGAACTACTCGTTTCCACACCGGTAATCGGCAAAGTAAAAATACTCGCCTTTAAGTGATCGCTAATTACAAAAGCCCGCGGTGACCAAAGGCCGTCATTCGACACCCACCGCCAATATCACAATAACGGATAAGATCAGCTCGGATGATTCCGGTGATCCCGGTAAATTATCGGGTTCGATCAGTAAAGGGTCGTTGTGATCAATTGCCATGATCAACGGCCCTTTATTTTAAGGTACAAAGCATTTATTTCAATAAGGTTCTTATGTACAATCACCGACCAACAGACAGGCTTGAATATTTTAGCGATGCTGTCTTAGCGATCGCGGCAACATTACTCGCTACAGAACTGCCTAAACCAGCTGGCGGAACTGATCTGCTGGCAGCGATCTTTAAGAACTGGCCTCATTATGCTGCATTCGCCGCATCTTTCCTGTTTATATGCGTTGCCTGGTCCAACCATCACAACATGTTCATTTATATCAAACCTACAGATCAGTACCTGCTCATATTGCATATTTTGTTTTTAATGTTTGTTACGCTCCAGTCTTTTACTACAGGATTATTGGCACGGCATGTTGGCAGACCAGACGAACGAACGGCGGCATTGATTTATCATACAACATTGGTGCTAATGACATTATTTTATAATTGCGTGTGGTGGTATGCGACCAGAAAGAAAGGACTTTTAGAAGAAGACACAGATCCCGGGCTTATCAAATTGCTGACAAAAGAATATGCCATTGCGCCTGCACTACATTTAGCTGCCTTAATTATTGCTATGTGGAATGTGCCTTTAAGTATTATTCCTATTGTGTTATTATACATCTATTTTGCGCTACCTCGGTTCAGTGAAAGGAAGATCATGGAGAGGAAAAGGCGATGAAGGTCAATTAAGCTATGAGATGATCCTAGCTGTTTATATATAAACGTTACGGGATACGCTAAAAAGGCTGTATCCCACGTTGAGGTCCATTTAATATCTTCGAATAAAAGGAAAAGCCTGTATTGTAACTTACAAGCTTTTCCATTTATAGAACGCAATGCTTTATCGTTATGCAGTTAACGCCTCTCGTTCTTCTGCCTGTGTTTTTGAGGTGCCTTGCTTACCTGGTTTTAAGATCACCTTGGTCCAGCCTTTGTCGCGTGTATCAAAATGCTTGTAACCATCTGGTGCGTCATCCAACGAAAGTTCATGAGAAATGATGACCGATGGTTTAGCTTTACCTGAAGAGATCAAACCGCAAAGCTGACGGTTATAAGATTTTACGTTTGCCTGTCCGGTTGCAATGCTTTGTCCCTTCAACCAAAAATTACCAAAGTCAAAATCCATATGACCTTTCTTGGCAAGAGAATCTTCTGCTTTTGGGTCTGGAGCAACAAAGACCCCAACTACACCGATTGATCCTGTGAACTTAACGGCTTGCACCAGTTCGTTCATGGTTATATTGTTATGTTCGTGTCCGTGCTTATCACAACACTGATAACCTACGCATTCGCAGCCTCGGTCAGCTCCAATACCATCTGTCAATTCAAGGACCTGTTCAACTGCTGGCGCTTTTGAAAAGTCGATCGGTATGCCACCCAACTCTTCGGCTAGTTTTAACCTGTCCGGATGATCATCAACTACCATTATTTTGTTCGCACCTTTTATGCCCGCTGAGATGGTTGCCATCAAACCCACCGGCCCGGCTCCATATATAACCACGTTATCGCCAGGCTTAACGCCGGCCAACTGGGTGGCATGAAAACCAGTAGGGAAAATATCAGATAACAGCACATAATCGTTTTCCTTCTCTTTGGCATCTTCAGGCAGTTTTAAGCAGTTGAAGTCGCCATAGGGCACCCGCAGGTATTCAGCCTGCCCTCCGTCATACGGCCCCATTCCGGCAAAGCCATATGCAGCACCCGCGAACCCAGGGTTCATGGTCAGACAAAAGGCGGTGAGTCCGCTCTCGCAATTCTTACAATGACCACATCCGATATTAAATGGCATACACACCATGTCACCGACCTTGATGTTAACTACCGCGTTACCGACCTCTATGACCTCTCCGAGGTTTTCGTGGCCGAAAATACGTCCTTCTTCCATGTTGGTTCGTCCTTCGTACATATGCAGATCAGAACCACAGATATTAGTCGTTGTGATCCTGACCAGTACGTCAGTGGGTTGTTCAATTTTTGGATCGGGCACCTCTGATACCCTTACGTCTTTGGCTCCGTAATAAACTAATGCTTTCATAAAACTTTGATTAAGTGAATAATTTTGTTTAGAAAGCTAAAATGGCTCAAAGGCTATTCCCATAAAGCCCCTAGGACATGAAATACAATAATAGTTTAGAAGCTTAGCATATTTAACCAAAGGTTAAATATGGTTTTTTTAATTAGCTAATTCACAGAGCTTTGGTATGATTAATGGGGGAAATAAATAGTGATCAAAATTCGTTTTGTGACGAATGAAAATGTATGATTTTCATTAAAAAAAAACCGACAATAATCGTACTGCGATTGGGGAATGAAAAGTTTTGTCATCATGGTTTGGATTCTTTCTATGAGTTGGGTTTTTGAAAAGATATCAAAAAGACATAGTATGAACTTGGAAGACCTGTGGAGACGTAAACTTTTCAGTTCAGTGTATGGTACAAACTGGCACTTAATACAGTAAAGACCTGGTCCATTGGCGAGAGTTCCAATTAAATTGGTTAAAACAACTTTAAGGAATATCATCTTGAATTCATAACTTGCATGCTATACCCTTTATAACCTCTATGCCATGTATACTATTTTCGCCTTTGTCCTCATGGGATCGGTCGCGCTTGGCTGTTGGGTGCTCTATTTCCGTTTGAGGATACAGCAGAAAAATACTTTGGAAGATTACAAAAGACTTTTTGACGGCATTCCGACCCCGATGTACATCTATGACGATCAGACCTTTTGTTTCCTGGCGGTCAACGATGCAGCGATCGAACAATATGGCTATACCAAAGAAGAGTTCCTGCAACTTAAACTTACAGACATCCGCCCGCCTGAGGAAATACCTGCCTTGCTTGAATTTCACAAAGACCTTCCCAAAAAACATATGGATGCAGGACGCTGGCTGCATATCAATAAAGCCGGGCAACGGTTCTATGTCAGCGTATATATTCACTATACCATCTTTGAGGGAAGAGGTGCAAGGCAGGTCCTGGTCGTTAACGTGGATGAAAAGATGCGCGCTGATCAGATCGTCAGTGAAAAATCAGCCGAAATGGAGAACATGCTCGACAGTATTACAGATGGCTTCTACGCACTGAACAGCCGCTGGGAAGTGACATTCATTAATAAAGCTGCAGAAGTTGCCTTGTGCTGTAAAAAAGAGGACATCATCGGTAAAAATCTCTGGCACTATTTTCCAAATAGCAGGGATGGCCGCTTCTACGCAGAATACGAGCGGGCAATGACAGAAAGGATTAGCGTACATTTTGAGGAGCTTTATGCACCTTTGGGTGTATGGGGTTCACTGAATGTTTACCCCACCAAAAACGGTATCGCAGTTTATTTTGTAGACATCACGGAACGAAAAAAGATCCAGGAGCAGATCTACAATGACGGACAGAACCTTCGCGCGATCATTAACAATACACGCGACCTGATCTGGTCAGTGGACCGTCGATCCAACATCATCACCGGTAACCAGGCTTTCTGGAATAGGGTTAAGGAATTGACCGGTAAAAGCGAGGGCGAGGTGACCAAAGCTGACTTCATGCAGGAAAACTTAAAGATCTTTTTTGAAAGTTATGACCGGGCGTTCGACGGTGAGGCATTCAGCCTTGTCAGACAACGCGAGTCTGATGACGAGGGGATGTATTATGAAGTAAGCTTTAACCCGATCCGGGACCTTAACGATCAGGTCATCGGTGTCAATTGTTTGTTGAGGGATATTACGGAGGCACAAAAATACTTACATAAGATAGAAGAACAGAACGAGCGCCTCCGCCAGATCGCCTGGATCCAGTCTCACCGCGTGCGCGCACCGGTCGCTAGTATTCTTGGACTTGCCCAGCTTTGTAAGTTGGAGGATTCGCAGAATGCTGAGATCATCCCGATGCTAAAAAGGTCGGCGGAAGAGCTCGATAAAGTGATAATGGATATCACAACGTTAACAAGCCAGGTGTCAGATGACTTGATCATAAGAAATAAATATGACTAGGGTTAGTTCAATTTGGGATGCTCTAATTGAACGATTTTAACTTGCTTTACTTCGTCCTAGATTATCTGATCATTTTTCCTCTTTGCAGTATTCCTGGCAAGTGACAAGTGGAGAATGGCCGTGAATGAATCACCACATTCGGGGAGTCTACTATTGATAATATACTTAACTTTTCATGAAATGATCATCGAATAAACCGGGTATCTCCGCAAATGGTCAGCTCCTAAAGCAAAGTAAGAAAGCCATTATTCCTGGCGATTGTGGTCAGCGGTTGCACTTGTTCCCATATCCGGTCCCTTTGAAACATAGAAAGATCAGGAATGATGGTCAGATAATCTTCCAGGAACTTATTTTTCGGGGCTTTCGTTCTGACAATTTCTATCGCCGAAGATTGCAGGTCATAATAGGGCTGAAAATACCGGTCTAATGATGGCAACTTATCGCTTTTTGAACTATTGAAACTACGGTCGGCAGGGATCAGGTTCCACATCAGGTCATGTGACACGAAGGCGTAGGGAAGGAAATGCTCTACAGCATAATCACCTTTTACAAGTTTCCGGTTAGTATAGATGCAGTCTACGCTTCCGAGTTCCCCGATGACGATATCCCAGAATTTACGTTGTTCGGTCAAAGGTTTACGGACCGGAGTTCGGATCAGTTTATTAGGAATGTCCGGCACATTAGGATTCTTGGCTTGAAGATACATGGTTAGGCGCCAGTAGCAAAAACCACGAAGTATGCCTGCATGCTGTTGGAGGTAAGCGGTCCAGGACGGGTTTACCTCAATATGATCGGAGTAAAGTGCGTAAAGGCATTGGTTTTCGAAACGTGTCGACGCAGCATAAGCTGCCTGCATATCTTCCGCCCGGAACCAAGGGCTTAGAAAGCGGTGAGGTACTTCGCCATTGAAATAGCGCAGATCGCGCAAAGTTTCTTTATCAGTAGTATTATCCAAATAGTTGTAAATCGCCTGTCGGCCTGCGTCAATGGTCAGATTTTCTCTCGACTTAAGCTGCTCAATCGCCTGTTGCAATCTATCCTGCTTTCCAAAAGAGATCTTGAAATAGTTTACGGTGTACCAGGCGTGCGCAACCATATCTGCAAAAAGCCGGTATTTAGGAATCACTGTTTGTCCCGTTTCTACATGCTGCAGTAAAGAAAGAAACCAATAAAATTTATACGTAGTGACGGTATGGTTAAAGCATGAGGTAAGTAAATGTACAGGGAGATTTTTATGCTCAGGCAAATCCATTTTCAAATATATATTTATAAAGGGACTAATTCAAAAAGAAGATCCCTGGTATAATTACTTCACCAAAGCATTACCCTGCCCGCCGTACCGGCATCAAATCGGCTGCCGATAATTCATAGAGGTCCTGCATGGGATCAAAGGCCGACCTGTAACGGAAACCAGTTCGGAAAAGCACCTTTTGGGCTGCCGTATTACGGCGGTTGACCACAGCACCCAACATAGCTATATCCCGCTTCCGCAGCTCAGCAACAACTTTGGGCAGAAGAGAAGACATAATCCTTTTTCCGTGCGCCCGGCCCGCCAGATAAAATTCGATAAAATAAGGATACTCGCTCAGGCGGTATTTAGACATGGCCAGTTCCGGGGAAATGATATCGATCATGCCCACCAGTTTCCCGGTTTCCTTATCTCTGATAAAATGGATGAAGTTTCGTCCGCAATGAAAATTAAGGATCGTTCCCTTGAGCCAGGCATCTGCATCGGAGACCGACCGCATGCGTTTTTCGGGAAGAAAAAGCAGCGTGTCATCGTCGGACAACAGAAGGAATATTTCGTTCACCAGTTTACTATAACCGCTGAGGTCCTCAGGGCGGAACGGATGGATCAGATGGTCATCGTTTTCAAGGCAGACAGGTCGAAGCATATCCGCAAAATAAGAATGTTTGCCTTATCACGTCAAGATATTTGATAACAAAGGCAGTAGTCAGGCATTTCCAAAATCAAAGCTCCCCTGGCAAGTGCCCTGCGGGCGGATGTTCCCGCCGGACAAGCCGGTTTAGCGGAGCGTACGGTTTGTCCGAAAAGCGGGTGGCATACGCCTGCAGGGCTCTTGCAGCGCGGCCCGGGATCTGGAGAAGAAAAGCAGCGCAGCGGATTGCATGAACCGGATCTGCGGGGCATGGCAGCATCAGGGATAGCAGCGGCATCCTTCACAGAAGATACAGCGGATAGCCCGGCCGGAACGGGATGTCCTGGTTCAGTGGCGGGTAAGAATTGGTAGCGTAACCAACCGAATTGGCATATACAAAAGGCCGGTTCACATAATAGAATTCCCTGGTTAAGGCCTTAAAGCTAATTTCGGCCCTGATCTGACAGTAGCCGGATGGGAGAAGTATCCTGTCTTTGGAACTGAACCCTTTCGTTGCGCTGACAGATCTTTAATTCTTAACATCTAACTAAAATGAGATCAATTAAACATCTTCAACTGTACGCTGTGATCAGTGTGTGTGCGGCAGTTCTTTTTTGGGGCTGCAGAAAAAATTCGGACCAGACAACAAACCCTGAGCCACCGGGAAATGAAGTATCCGGCTGCGCTATTGACAGCGGAACCAAACGGGATCTGGCTTTTACACCGGAACCGGAGAAGCAAAACCGGGATCTTTTACTTCGCGCAATGGGTGTTGAGCCCACGCCATGCAGCGTTGTAACGCCGATCAACGTGTGGCTTGTCAAACAATTTACCGGATGGAGTCAGGGGGCCCGTGACATGACCAGCAGGGAAGATCTGAAATTACCTTACCTGTCGATCTACGTCGCCATGCTGTTTGAAAAGGATCCCCGGGAACAATATTTTGGGCTCAACGGTGAATACACCCACCAGTTAAAGGAAACTTTTAAGGACCTCAAGCGCTTCTGGGACATTGAAGCGAGGGATATCCTTTTGGTCGCTGCGCACGGTTCGCAGCTGCGCGACCGGGAAAAGGTATACACCACCTACCGAACGCAGCTCGGATATAGTCCTGAGCTTTCAAAAAAATATGCCGACGAGGTCATTGCTTCGTTGAAAACTTACCCCGAATACCTTAACGGCAATCATCCCTTTCTGACGTTCAATGCCTATGCGCACCAGGAAAAACGTTATACCTGCATTGGGCAGGTGCCCGACAAGCTTATTATCGGTGACGGCTTTTTGCGTGCCTATGATCAGTTAGGCTACGGAGATATTGCGCCACAGGCGATCCTGGCTCATGAGTTCGGCCACCAGATCCAATATGACCTGGGGATACTCGATTATAGTATCAAACCTTCCGCGGAACTCAGCCGGCGCACGGAATTAATGGCTGATGCCTTTGCGGCTTATTTTCTTTCGCATACCGAAGGTCATGCCAGACAATGGAAAAGAGCGCAGCAATTCCTTGATATATTTTTCAGTGTCGGTGATTGCGATTTCGACAATGTCCTGCATCACGGTACGCCTACCCAAAGACGGTCGGCTACGGAATGGGGGGCCAATCTGGCAAATGATCCCAGATATCAGGGGCTTATTCTTTCCGGGAAAAGGTTCGCTGAATTATTTGATGCCGAACTGCCCAATATTGTCAGGCAATAAAGTCTTGCAAAGCGCTGAAATGTAAAGACAAATGGCCGGGTGATGATCCGGCCATTTTTTTCGTAAATTAGATCATGCAGCATTAAGCGCATGATCAGCATATTCTATGGACAATTGTTATAGCTGCGGAGTTCCTTTTGACGAAACCAATAATTCCCTTGAGCATATTATCAATAATGGCATTGGCGGCAGGTGGCGGTCTAAATGGCTGCTTTGCAAGCAATGCAATGAGGGATTCGGAGGGACAATAGATCAGGCGCTCAACAACCGGCTGGGTATGCTCGTTGACCATTTGGGTGTAGAACGTCAAAGAGAAAAAGGGCAGGTCGTTCTGGCATTGAAAGCCGCAGATGGATCAGCTAAAATGGTCGGTAAACGATTAAAGCCTATGGCCAGGATCATCACCCGATTACCCGGCCAGGAACCTGTTGTGGAATACGTGCCTGAGGAAGATTTCGAGAAAAAGATCGCAGAAAAGAAAAGACAGGTAAGTAAAAAATACAAGATCGCCGGTGAGGCCTATTATACAGAACTGCCATCGGCAGAACCTTACAGGCTCCGGAATGTGACGTCCGATGACAGGGTCGATTTTGAAATCGGCGGCCAGGAAAGTTTCCGGTCTATGACCAAGATGGCGGTTAATTTTTATCTGCTGCTGAAGCATGATATCGAATGGGTCAAACCCGCGATCGCGATGATCAAAGGCGAAGCGGGCAATGAAATGACCTATTTTTATTATCCTGATCCGAATCACTATCGCATACATGATCTGGGAGCGGACGAAGTAAGCCACATCATTTACATTAGGGGAATTGCCGGAAAAAAACTGCTTTATGCTTATGTCGAGCTATTCAATATGCAGAATGTACTGATCAGGCTCAACATGGACTATGGCGGTCCGGATATCTGCGAAACCTATGCATTTGACATTTTAAGCGGAAAAAGGCTCGATAAAACAATAGCCATTAAACTAACCAAACCGCATTTTGAGATATTGCCGCTGATCACGTTGGAGAACCGAACAGAAATAGATAAGCGATACCGCCGGCTGGAGCTGATCATTGAGAAGAACCAGTTGGGGCGCAGGGAACAGAAATAAGGTTTAATTGCCCAAAGCCAGCCTATTTTTTAACCTCCCGTTTATTATTGGTTCGGAATCGCTTTTTGGTGATCGGGCCGGTATAAAACTGCTCGTTCAGGAAGGTCAGGACATCCTTGCATTTTTTGAGATTTTTCGGAAAAACGATCTTTCCATCCGCGTCCAGTGTGATATCGACATCGTAAGCCAGCGCATCTGCCTTAACTACCGCCGTATCAGCAAAATCGAGCACTTTGCTGTCCATCAGGAGCGATATATTGCGTTTGATGACCGAATTGGCTTTGTCCACGATCCAGGCTTCGTCGATGCTCACTTTTGCATTTGCCGCAAAACTGATCAGTTCAGGTTTAGTAGCCTCATGGTATATATCGCTTAAGCTAAAGATCTTGTTGGCATTGGTATAGGAAGGAAATAAGTATTTGCCGTCCTTGTAGACGGCATTGACCATATCCTCCACCACAAAGGCATCGGCTTTCAGCTCATCGAAAGTATCCTTCGAAAGGACAAGTATTCGTTTTCTGCGCAGCAGGCGGCGGGCATCGAAGTTCTGGAAGTACCAGGTATCGTCCTCATACCAGAAAAGCGCTTTGATCTGATCTTTGGTGATATCAATGGGAACGATGCCCATAGCATTTGTTTTGCCTCATTAACCGCATCGGGCAGCGGCATAGTGACGAACAGCAATTCGTCGTCACCTTCGTGGACCCGGTAATTACCGTCGAATTCGACCAGATCTTCCGGAGCAAGCAAGGCGGCCCCTTTTTTAAGGAAGATATCCTGGATCTCCGGTATGAGGGCCTGAACCAGGCCGACGCTCCTTACGGTATTATCCTGCAAAATGGCGTAAAAGTTATTGATCTGGCTCATGGCGTTGTATTGATTAACATATAATCGGTCAGGTAAACCACCTGGGTGACCTGTTTTTTATTGATCAGCGGGGTTTTCGAAAGTACAAGGTAGGTTACCTCGTCCTTAGTCGCTACCTCGAAATTTTTATAACCGAAAAACAAGCGGATGCTCAGGTTATACTGGTAAGATTCCGAAGTGATCAGTGCTAGGCAAAACGCGATCAAAAGGAAACCGGTAATATATATGCCCACATGTTTGTCCGTTATGAATATCTTGAACCAGGGCGCAAGATAACTAAGCAGTATCGAAAGGAAGTTCGGATCCGCCGGCTTGATCGATTTGGTCTCAAATGATTTGGACGGCAGGATCTTCAGCGCATAATTGAGGAGGAATCTGCAAAGACAGATCAGCGCAAGGAACAGCAATAACAGCCAGTGCAGGTGAATGAAGATCTTAAAGCCGTTCCACAG
>NZ_JBWKQC010000018.1:0-52657 GCF_059418565.1 Mucilaginibacter sp. GW821-FHT07G05
CCAGGACATCACTGTAACCGTAAACACATGACAGGACTATCTTAAAAACCTGTAAACTTTTTTTAGGACGAGACAGTTTTTTTTCAGACTTACGAAGTTTTTAAAACTTCGTAAGTCTTTCTTCGATTTGAGGACGAGCCATTTTAGGCGCTTTTAAAAAACTGTCATGCTGAGGTACGACGCATCTATTAGCAGACTTGCATAGCGAAGAAGATCCTTCATTTCATTCAGGATGACGGGTAAGGAAGGTTGAAAGACCTACCAATAATCTACCCAAACATTACCTTCCGTTCCGGGAAGCGGGTGGCATAGCTGGCTACGATGTTGCGTACATAATCGTTGCCCGGGTATGGGGTAAGGTGGGTTTTCAACTGCTGTACATCGTCGGCATTAAAATAGTGCGATATGTAGCCCATGCCGTAAAAACGGCCTTTTTCTATCAGAATACAGCTATGCTCATCATCGGTACGGCCTTCATCGCGAATAGCGAAGGTGGGCAGGGCGGTGTTCAGCTCATCAATGGCGGCATTTACACGCTGGTTATAACTATCGGCACTTTCGAGGCCTTCGCAGGCGCATTCACTGCTGTTGATGCCGGTACATGTTGCCGCGTTCTTTTGTATAAAGCACAGCTTAGGGCAAAGCTCAAACTTTTCTATCAGGTAATTAAGCAGGGTATAACCTTCTGTTAAGGTATTACAGGTATACAATGGCGACTGGTACTTGCGGTGCTTATCCATCGCCAGACGAACATAGCCACGTTGATCTATATAATCGTACAGGGCATAAGCATGTTCAAAGCGTTTTAACGAGCGGTTATATTTAGGCCACAGGCGTTTTATCTCCACGGCTTCCAGCACAAAAGCGATCAGTTCGGTACCGCATAGCTGGTAGGTAATGCTATGAATGTTGCGTAAAAACTCCTGCCTTTGCAGGCCGGGATTATTACCGGTAAAGTGACTGCATACCCGCTTTTTAAGGCTCTTGGCCTTGCCAACGTAAATAACCTTCCCCTTTTGATCGTGAAAATAGTACACACCGGGACTGTTAGGCAGTTGATCTATCTCCTTTTTATACAGATTAGGTGGTAATACCTGTTCTTTTGAACCTTGCTTAAGGGCTTTGCCAATGTGATTTTCCTCGTCTTTTTGCAGCAACATGGTAAATAGCTGCGCGGTGGCTTCGGCATCGCCGGCCGCACGGTGGCGGCTCTCGTTGGCTATGCCCAGCTGCGCGCAAAGCTTACCCAGGCTGTACGACATATAGCCCGGCAAAATTTTACGGCCCAAGCGTACGGTACACAATTTATTACACTGCAAATCGTACCCGGCTTGTGCCAAATGGAAACGAACGAAAGAATAATCGAAATTTACGTTGTGGGCTACAAAGATCTGCCCGTTAAGTAGTTGGAATATCTCGTGCGATACATCTTTAAATAATGGCGCTTTACGCACCATTTCGCCGGTTATACCGGTTAAGGCGCTTATGTAAATGGGGATCTCGCGCTGCGGATTAATGAGGGTTTGGTAGCGTTTTACTACCTTTTGACCATCGTGTATACAAATGGCAATTTCTGTAATGCCATTCGCATTGGCATGGCCCCCCGTAGTCTCAATATCCACAATCGCGTACATATCTCAAAATTAGCATTAATTACTAATAATTTTAGGAAATAAAAAGTAATTATCGAAATTTAATAAGCGGTGTAGTCAGTCTTACTATATAATCAAAAAGATGATGAGCAACATCGTCAATACTTGGAACATATATATACAAGCAGAAAATATTAACGCTGCTGTATGGCTTTTGATGGCAGGTTTAATCAAATACAATAAAAGGCATATAAATGCCGATATAAAAATGATTACTTCAATAAAACGCTTGGTTGGATTTTGCGAAAAAACATGGTTGAAAATAAAGAGCACAAAACACGCAGCCCAATATAGCCAAAAGCTAATATCATTAATGCTAACCATTCGGGCAGTAGGATGCGAGGACGTTTCTTCTTCCATACCCAAATTTATGATTTTTTACAGTGCCTCTGTACCTCTCGATACAGTATGAATATCCGGATTTTGGTAATCCTTCTCTATCAATCCATCGCGCATACGCACTATGCGGTGGGCATGCTGGGCAATATCTTCTTCGTGCGTTACCAGTATAATGGTGTTGCCTTTAGCGTGAATATCTTCCATCAAACCCATAATTTCTATAGAGGTTTTGGTATCGAGGTTACCGGTAGGCTCATCGGCCAGTATAATAGAGGGGTTGTTGATGAGGGCACGGGCTACGGCCACACGCTGGCGCTGGCCACCCGATAGTTCATTCGGTTTATGATCAACACGGTTACCTAAACCTACATTTTCCAACGCTTTACGGGCACGTGCCGATCTGTCGGTTTTGCTGATACCGGCATAAACCAGCGGCAGGGCCACATTATCTAACGATGTATTGCGGGGTAGCAGGTTGAATGTTTGAAAAACGAAACCAATTTCGGCATTGCGTACCTCTGCCAGCTCGTCATCGCTCATGTGGCTTACGTTAATGCCATTGAGAATGTACTCGCCTTTGGTGGGGGTATCCAAACAACCTAAAATATTCATCAGGGTCGATTTTCCCGAACCTGAAGGCCCCATCAAAGCCACAAATTCGCCCTTATTTATAGTTAAAGATACATCCTTAAGCGCGTGGATCACCTCGGCACCTATAACGTATTTACGGCCTACATTTTTAATGGAAATAAGCGCTTGCTCTTTATTGGTATTGATGGCGTGCATTCGTTTTTGTTGGTTTGACTGCAAGAGGTAGGGAAATGTTACAGTCTTAAATTCAAAAGTTAAAATTCAAAAGTCAAAAAACTGAACGGGGGCATAACACGCTTGATGTTTTGAATTTTAACTTTTGAATTTTGACTTACAATTACCCGATTACTTTCGCTACCAAAAAGTGGCTGCCATCGCTTTTTGGGGCGTTTAGCAGGCCTTCTTCGGTGGTTATTTCCTGGCGTACTACATCTTCGCGCAGTATGTTAGCATCGTTGGTCATGTATATTAATGGTTCAACGCCGGTTGTATTTACCTCGTTAAGTTTGGCCATAAAATCGAGGATACCGCTCATATCCTTTATCATTTCCTGCTTTTCATCTTCGGCCAGTTCCAAACGTGCCAGGTGGGCTATCTTATCAACGGTTTCTTTATCAATGGTCATGCTTGCTCCAGTTTTTGTTTGATAATGCTGTGTACCTCGTCGCGCAGGGCATCGGCATCATCAACGGTTAAATGCGCTGTTTCAACAGGCTTGTGTACAAATATATTACAAACACCCGGTTTGCTGCCAAATTTAGCGGCATCATCCCACAAAATTTTCCAGGTGTTTAACGAGGTTACGGGTATAATGGGTATTTTATGTTCAATAGCCAGGCGAAATGGCCCGTTTTTAAACGGGTATAATTCGGGCGGAAAGGTATCGGGAATTGTACCCTCGGGGAAGATCACCATGGTAACACCTTCCTGCAATCTTTCCGATGCTTTTTTGAATGCCCGGAACGCCGACATTTTACTGTCCCGGTTCACCGGAATGTCAATTGTACGAAAGAACAAGCCGGTAACCATGCCATCCAGCAGTTCATCTTTCCCCATAAAACAGATATTGTTTTTTATGGCTACGCTGATAGAGGATACATCCAGATTGGAGGTATGGTTGGGGCATATAATATAGGTACGTTTCCAGTCGATGGGTTGCTCATAATCAATATTATAGAAAATGCCTGCTACCGCCGAACTGATGAAACCCCACACACGCCTGAACTTGTTCATGGTGGGGTAACGCGATGGTTTGCGCGAAAAAAAATATAAAAACGGCCAGAAAATGAAATAAAAAAAGCCAACAGAATAACGGTAAAAGTTGGAATGGAGCTTTCGCAATATCATTTTCATCGGTACCAAAAATATAAAAAATACTTACTTTCGCCCCTATGGAAACTGTTGTTAGTGGAATCCGGTCGACCGGGAACCTGCATTTGGGAAATTACTACGGAGCTATACAGAACTTCGTAAAAATGCAGCATGAGTATAATTGCTATTTTTTTATTGCCGATTTGCATTCGCTTACCACGCATCCAACCCCTGCCAACCTGTACAACAGCGTAAAACAGGTGCTAATTGAATACCTGGCCGCCGGTATCGACCCGGAAAAGGCTACCATATATATACAGAGTGATGTTCCCGAAATATCGGAGCTGTACCTGTACCTCAACATGAACGCCTATTTGGGCGAACTGGAACGCAGTACCTCCTTTAAAGATAAAGTGCGCGCCAACCCCGATAACGTGAACGCGGGCCTGTTAACCTACCCGGTTTTAATGGCTGCCGATATCATCATTCATAAAGCCACAAAAGTACCCGTAGGTAAAGACCAGGAGCAACACCTGGAAATGGCCCGCACCTTTGGTAACCGCTTTAACCGTTTATATAATAACGATTACTTCCCCGAGCCTTACGCGTTTAGCTATGGCTCGAACCTGGTGAAAATACCGGGACTGGATGGTAAGGGTAAAATGGGCAAATCGGAAGGGGAAGCAAATGCCGTATACCTTGCTGACGCGCCCGAAGTGATACGCAAAAAAGTAATGCGCGCGGTAACCGATGGCGGCCCTACTGTTGAAAACCAGGAGAAACCTTCGGAGATCCAAAACCTGTTCGATTTGATGAAGGTAGTATCATCACAAGATACTTACGACCATTTTAACGGCTTATATAACAGCATGCAAATACGTTACGGCGATCTTAAAAAGCAGCTGGCCGAGGATATGGTGATAGCCACTGCGCCCATCCGTGAAAAAATAAATGATATAGCTAACGATGCCGATTATTTAGGCCGCGTATCGCGCCTGGGAGCCGAAAAAGCACGCGAAAGCGCCTCAAAAACTATTAGAGAAGTAAGGGAAATTATAGGTTTCCGGAGCTTTTAGTTAAGTATATAGTTTGATAGTTCATGGTGCTTAATGTATATTAGGCGTCAATAGATGGTGGTTATAGCTAATAGTTGTAATACTGAATGCCGAACAAATTTATTAGCCGCGGAACTCAAATTGTCTATTAAAAACGGATTGTCAACTGCAAACTAATTACTATGCACATTGCTATTGTAGGGAACATAGGCGCAGGTAAAACCACACTTACCGAGCTGCTTGCAAAAAATTATGGCTGGGAGCCGCTATACGAAGCGGTTGACAATAACCCTTACCTGGAAGATTTTTACAGCGACATGAAGCGCTGGAGCTTTAACCTTCAAATTTATTTCCTGAACAGCCGTTACAGGCAAATCATCGAGATACAACAAAGCGGGCGCAACATTATACAAGACCGTACCATATACGAGGATGCCTACATTTTTGCAGAGAACCTGCACGATATGGGCCTCATGACCACCCGCGATTACGAAAATTACAAGTCGATATTTGATAATATTACATCGTTCATCAAACCGCCCGATCTGCTGGTATATCTTAAGGCATCGGTACCAACATTGGTGAACAACATACAGCGCCGCGGCCGCGAATATGAAAGCGGTATCAGGCTCGATTACCTATCGAAACTGAACGAAAAATACCAGAAATGGATTGACGGCTACAAGCTGGGCAAACTGCTGATACTGGATAAGGACAACCTTGATTTCGCGGGCAATACCGAAGATTTGGGTACCATAGTGCAGTTGATAGAACGGGAACTTAACGGCTTGTTTTAATAGTAAATAATAAATAAACGATTGTCATTGCGAGTTTTAAAATATGGGCAATATGAGGTAAGATGACATGTGAAACTGAGATAAAGGTTGGCCTGTCACCCTGAGCTTGTCGAAGGGTGTGTGGGTGATGGCCTCTACGCACAATCCTTCGACAAGCTCAGGATGACCCATTATAAGTACTTTAAAAAATATCAAGGGTAAGTATCCCGTAATAAAACATTATTAATATAATTACCAGGTGATCAATTACACAGGCAGATACTTTTATACGTTCAATATGAACAGGTTATCAATTTTGCTGATGGCATTGCTGTTCGCAGGGTGTTCAAGTCATAAAACGTTAGATCTTAAAACCTTCAGCATGGAAATGCCCAAACAGTGGCATTATAAAAGCCTGCCCGGGTTTGATGATCTGTCGGGAATAATTGTGAAGGGAAAATCGCAGGATAGCGTAGTACTTACCTTCGATTACAGCGCCAAGGGCTATGCCAATAATTTAAAACACATAACCGATTCTAATGCAAAAGCTTATAACATACGTATAGATAGTACAGATAGATATGTTGTAAGAATCGTTTGGCCAAAAGTTGCCGGTAAAGGCACTACAGGCATACACTATAAAGGGCGTACCTCACGGTTTGCTTTTAGCGTTGCCGGATACAATCTCATAAAAAAAGACCAGGAACTGGCTTTGGCGGCATTTAAAACCATCGTTATTAAATAATGAAAACTTTAGGCATCATCCCGTCCCGCTACGCGTCGAGCCGTTTTCCCGGTAAACCATTGGTTGATATTGCCGGTAAAAGCATGATACAGCGGGTGTATGAGCAGGCTAAAAAGTGTGTAAGCCTGTCGGAAGTGATTGTCGCTACTGATGATGCCCGCATTTACGACCACGTAACCGCCTTTGGCGGCCTGGCGATGTACACGGCCGACTATCACCAAAGCGGTACCGACCGTTGCGCCGAAGTAGCCCTTAAATATCCCGAATACGATATTGTAATTAACATACAGGGTGATGAACCTTACATCGACCCGGAACAGATCACCAAACTGGTAACCTGCTTTACCGATGCCGATACGCAGATTGCCACCCTCGTAAAACGTGTAAAAACCACCGAAGAACTGTTCAATACCAACTCGCCCAAAGTAGTACTGAATAACAGGCTGGAGGCTATCTACTTTTCGCGCTCGCCATTGCCGCACATTCGTGGCGAACAGGGCGAACATTGGATAGACCATTACACCTATTTTAAGCACATAGGCATTTACGGTTACCGTGCCGATGTATTACATAGCGTAACAAAACTACCCGTTTCATCGTTAGAACAGGCTGAAAAGCTTGAACAGCTGCGCTGGATACAAAACGGGTACCGCATAAAAGTTGCCGAAACCGAACTGGAAACTTACGCCATAGATACCCCCGAAGATCTGCGCCTGCTGTTTTAATTATTGTTTGCAATTAACAGCCAATAATTAGGTAGCTTTAGTATTATAAACCGCTATTAATAACATCAATAAAATGAGAGTTAACCAGCTTCATTTTGCCAATAACCGTTGGACGGATTATGCCACACACCCTGCTTTTGATGCAGCGAAATGCCGCCTTGTGCTGGCCTTTGGTTCACCCGATCTGATAGCCGATCCGGAGGTTTATCCTTACCTGCGCTCGCTTTTTCCGGCAGCCGAGATCATCTTTTCATCCACCTCCGGCGAAATTATCGATGATAACGTTTTTGACGATACCATCGCCGTTACAGCCATTGAGTTTGAAAGATCAAATATTACATCGGCCAGTACGCATGTAAGCAAGCACGAAAACAGTTTTGAAGCCGGCGCGCACCTGATGCAGCAATTGGATAAGAATGGTTTGAAAGCCGTTTTCATTATATCTGATGGTACCTACATCAACGGCAGCGAACTGGTGGCTGGATTCAACTCCATCAATCCGTCGCAGGTACCGGTAACGGGTGGCCTGGCCGGTGACGCCGACAGGTTTAAAAGCACTTTTACAGGTATTAACAGCGTACCAACCGAAGGTAATGTTATAGCCATTGGTTTTTATGGCGATAGCCTAACCGTAGCCCATGGCTCGTGCGGCGGCTGGGACGAATTTGGCCCGGAACGCACCATTACCAAAGCCGATAAGAATGTATTGTACGAGATAGACGGTAAAAACGCGCTCGATCTGTACAAGCAATACCTTGGCGATTATGTGAACGAACTGCCGGGTTCGGCCCTGTTGTTCCCGCTATCGTTAAAAATAAATGGTTCGGAAGAAAATTTGGTGCGCACCATATTGACTATTGATGAGGACGAAAAGACCATGACCTTTGCCGGTAACCTGCCCGAAGGCAGTAAGGTAAGACTGATGAAAGCCAATTTTGATAAGTTGATCCGTGCATCGTCAGAAGCGGCCGCCGGTGCCGTAGCCGACTTTAGCGGGCAGGCCGAACTGGCTATTATGGTGAGCTGCGTAGGCCGTAAACTGGTATTGAACGATTTAACAGACGAAGAACTTACCGCGGCAAAAGAAATTTTAGGCGCTAACACCAGTATTACAGGCTTCTATTCGTATGGTGAATTGTCGCCGTTCAATCAGCATTCTAAATGCGAGCTGCACAACCAAACCATGACAATTACCACTTTTACCGAACAATAATTGCTGTAAAGCGTATAAACGTAATGCCATATCATAATTTATTAAACAAGCAGATCAGGAAATATCTTCCGCAACAATATATTGAGGATGAGGGTTTGCAGTTATTCTTAAACAGTATTAATAACTCGTTTAATAATTTTGAAAAGGCTATTAACCTCGCCGATCATGCCTTTAATGTAAGCGAAAACGAATACCAGCACGTAACGGCCGATCTGCGCCAGCAAAACGAAATAAAACAAACCTCGATATCGCAACTTAAACAAGCCATCAAATCGTTAGACCCCGAAGCAGAGCTGAATATTTCAGATACCGATTCGGATGATGACCTGATCCATATCATCGCCTTTTTGCAGGAACGCATAGCCAAAGCCAAGGAACTGGAAACGGAGCTGATCCTCTCTAAAGATATTGCGGTAAAAGCGGCCATGGCCAAATCGCAGTTCCTGTCAGTAATGAGCCATGAGATCCGCACGCCGATGAACGCGGTAATCGGCTTTACGCACTTGCTGCTGCACCAGGATCCTAAGCCCGAACAAATGGAGTTTTTAAACCTCCTGAAGTTCTCTGCCGAAAACCTGCTGGTGCTGATTAACGATATACTCGATTTTAATAAGATAGAGGCCGGTAAAATAGAGTTTGAAAGCGTTGATTTCAGCGTAAAGGAACTGATCTCGAACATCCGCTTGGCCCTGTTGCAAAAAGCCAACGAAAAGAATATCAGCATAAAACTGATGCTCGATCATGACCTGCCAAATGCCGTTATAGGCGACCCGGTCCGTTTAGGGCAGATACTGACCAACCTCATCAGCAACGCGGTTAAATTCACCACGGCGGGCAAGGTTACCGTTACGGCATCATTGGCCGGTCAGCAGGATGGTACTTCGTCTATCGACTTTGAGGTGTCTGACACAGGTATAGGTATCCCGGCCGAAAAGTTGGAATACATTTTTGAAAGCTTTAGCCAGGCCAGTTCTGATACCACGCGCAAATACGGCGGCAGCGGCTTAGGGCTTACCATTACCAAACGCCTGCTGCAATTACAGGGCAGCGATATTTATGTAGACAGTACACCGGGCAAGGGTTCTACCTTTTATTTTACGCTAACTTTTAAAGATAGCGATAAGGTAATATCCAGCCAGGCAGCCAGCGACGAATTTTATAAGCTGAAAAGCCTTAAAGGTACCAAGCTGCTTATAGCCGAAGATAACCAGATCAACATTACCCTCGCCAAACAGTTTATGGCCCAGTGGGATGTGGAATGCGATATTGCCGAAAACGGTAAAATTGCCCTGATGCTGGTACAAACCAACAATTACGATATGGTGCTGATGGACTTGCAAATGCCCGAAATGGACGGCTACCAAACCACCACCGCCATCCGCGAACTACCCGACGACAAGTACCGCAGGCTCCCCATCATCGCCCTCACCGCATCGGCCATGCTTGATATCCAGGACCGTGCCTTCACCGTAGGTATGGACGATTACCTGAGCAAACCCTTCAACCCTAACGATCTGCATAAAAAGATAGCTCATTACAGCCTTAAAAAAGAGAGAGTATAGTAGTGAGTTGTTAGTGGTGAGTAGTGAGGGAATCTGGCCGACCATAGGCCGTTATTGGTTTTTGGTAATTACCTTACGCTGTCATGCTGAGGAACGAAGCATCTATTCTCCGATTAGTATGACAAAGAAGATTCTTCACGATGTTCAGCATGCCAGGTCATGAAATACATCATGGTGAGCATGTCGAACCATGTGGGAAGGTCTCTGCGCACGCAGTCTTCGACATGTTTAACCTATAGGCTATCCTCAAAAATCGAAGGAAGACTTACGAAGTTTTAAAAACTTCGTAAGTCTGAACCGCCCCTCCTATCTAATTAAAAAATTTTCAATAAAGTTAAATTCAACCAACACAATATTAAAGGCCAATGGTTATTCTTATATCATTTACCTATTATAAATATTGTTATGGATAGCATTAATAAACAACAACCCGAAGATAATTTTGAGAATCTGGAGGGTAACAAAGCCTGGAAAAAGCTGAAAGAGCTGGCCGAAAAAGCCGAAAGCTGCTTTTTTTGCAGTAATATAAAAACCGGTTTGCCATTTTCAACACGACCTATGTCGCCGCAAAAAATTGATGATAACGGCGACCTGTGGTTCCTGAGCGCGAACGACAGCCATAAAAATGAGGAGCTGGCGGCAGATCCGTTTGTGCAGCTGCTGTTTCAGGGATCGAGCTATTCGGGCTTTTTAAACATTTATGGCGTAGCCGAAGTAAGTGAGGACAAAGCCAAAATTGAAGAGCTATGGGAACCTACGCTAAAAACCTGGTTCACCGAAGGTAAAGATGATCCGCGCATCAGCGTGATCAAAGTATCACCTACCCAAGGTTACTATTGGGACAACAAGCATGGTAACGCGGTAGCCTTTATCAAACAAATTGCAGGTTCAATCATCGGCAAAACACTCGATGATTCAATAGAAGGCAAACTGGAACCTGTGGAAGGAAACAGCGTAAGAAATTAAATAACAAGGCCTCCTGTCATTCTATTAAACAGAATGACAGGAGGCCTTTTATATAAGATGATATTTATGTTGTACTACACTGAACCCCAAACCTGAATCCAGAAGCCTCCTCTCCCCTACAACTCACAACACACAACTTGCAACACTAAATAACTCCCGCCTTCTCTAACTCCACCTGCATTTGCTGCTGTAATTTCAACGCTTCGGCACGGGCAGCATCGGCAAAGTCTTCGCCATTGCTTGCATATATAATACCGCGCGACGAATTAACGAGCAAACCGCAATCTTTAGTCATACCATATTGGCATACATCTTCAAGACTACCGCCCTGCGCGCCTACACCGGGAACTAATAAGAAATTATCGGGGGCGTGTTTGCGTATATTGGTAAACTCGGTGCTTTTGGTGGCACCTACTACAAACATCAGTTTATCGGCACCGGCCCATGTATTGGCTTTTTTGATAACGGTTTCGTACAGGTGGCCGTCTTCGGTTTCGAGGTATTGAAAATCTTTACTGCCTACCGATGAGGTTAAGGCCAGCAGTATGATCCACTTACCATCATATTTAAGGTATGGCGTTACGCTGTCATTACCCATATAAGGTGTAATAGTGATGGCATCAAAGCTCATTCCGGATGCTTCTTCGTCAAAAAAAGCTTTGGCATACATGTCAGATGTGTTACCAATATCACCCCTTTTGGCATCTATTATATTTAAGGTGTCCTTTGGTAAATACTGCCAGGTTGAAATAAGGCTTTGCAGGCCTTTTACACCACGGCTTTCGTAAAAAGCGGCATTGGGTTTATAGGATACGCAAAGATCTTGAGTGGCATCAATTATACGTTTATTAAACTCGAATATCGGGTCGGGGTAACTCTTTAAAAACTCGGGTATCCTGGTTATATCGGTATCTAAACCAACACATAAGAACGATTTTTTTTGTTTGATCTGGCCGATCAGCTGGCTGCGCGAAATCATTGCTAATATTAATTTAGTGTCAAAAAAACTAAAATTTACCTTAAGTGTTAGCCTAATTGAGATATTTATTTTTAATAATTTGTTTTTTAAATTTAATTGAGTAGAATTGCATCGTTTTCCTTTTTGAATTTTTCTTGCACTAAAGAAACGATTTAAAACTCCACGTTATATTTATTAAAATTTACATGGTTTTGGTTGCATAGCAAGTGCAGGAGAACATTCTGTCAAATAAAATAATTCTTTTTGAACTATAATCCATATCAATGTCTGATACCACTGAATTGAACGACAAGCTCGTATCTGAGTTGCGCGAGATTGCCAAGAGTTTAGGTATTGCCGAAGCCGATGAATTACGCAAAGCACCGCTTATCGGCCGTATTGTTGAGCAGCAGCAGTTAATTGAAGCTGCACGTGTACAACAAAGCATAACTGAACAAAACTACACCGAAAATAAAGCCGAAGCAGAAAGTGCCGAAGCTACCGACGATAAACCACGCAAACGCACCCGTACTATAAAACCCAAGATCACTACACCGGCTACACGCCAGGAAGTGCCGCTTGACGATACTAAACAATTCGATTTACAGGACGATGAACCAATTCAGGACGAACCTGAAGAAGTTACCGCGGCGCCTGTAGCAGAAGAAAAACCACAGGAAGAACAGCCTGCACCGGCACCACGTGCTGAAGCACCTGCCGCACCTGAGGCACGCCCTCAAAAGTTTGAACGCAGGGTTAATCAAAACCAGCAAAAGAACCAGGAAGCGGCTATAAATCTTGATTTTGATAACGTTATTATAAATGAAGGCGTACTGGAAATTATGCCCGATGGCTATGGTTTCCTTCGCTCGTCAGATTATAACTACCTTACCTCTCCCGATGATATTTACGTATCGCAATCGCAAATAAAACTGTTCGGCTTAAAAACCGGCGATACGGTACGTGGCAGCATCAGGCCGCCAAAAGAAGGTGAAAAATACTTCCCGCTGGTACGTGTTGAGGCCATCAATGGCCGCGGGCCTGCCGAAGTGCGCGACCGTGTTCCGTTTGATCACTTAACGCCGCTTTTCCCGTCAGAAAAACTGAGCTTGTTTACTGATGCCAACAATTACTCTACCCGTATCATGGATTTGTTCTCGCCTATTGGTAAAGGACAGCGCGGTTTAATTGTAGCCCAGCCAAAAACAGGTAAAACCATGTTGTTAAAGGATGTGGCCAACGCCATAGCTAAAAACCACCCGGAAGTTTACCTTATTATATTACTTATTGACGAGCGCCCTGAAGAGGTAACCGATATGGCCCGCAGCGTACGCGCCGAGGTAGTATCATCAACCTTTGATGAACCAGCCGAAAGACACGTAAAAATTGCCAACATTGTGCTTGAAAAAGCAAAACGTATGGTAGAGTGCGGTCATGATGTGGTGATATTGCTCGATTCAATTACCCGTTTGGCACGCGCCTATAATACAGTGGCGCCTGCATCTGGTAAAATATTATCGGGTGGTGTTGATGCCAACGCGTTACACAAACCAAAACGCTTTTTTGGCGCGGCCCGTAACATTGAGGATGGCGGTTCATTAACCATCATCGCTACGGCGTTAACCGAAACCGGCTCAAAAATGGATGAGGTGATCTTTGAAGAGTTTAAAGGTACCGGTAACATGGAGTTACAGTTAGATCGTAAACTATCTAACAAACGTATCTTCCCTGCTATCGATATCACTGCTTCAAGTACCCGCCGTGATGATCTGTTGCTTGACCGCGACACCTTGCAACGTATCTGGATACTGCGTAACCACCTGGCTGACATGAACTCACAAGAGTCAATGGAGTTTCTGCAAAGCCAGATCAGGGGAACAAAAACTAACGAAGAATTCCTGATCTCAATGAATTCATAATAAAATTAAGTTTGTAAAGTTATAAGTTAGCACAAAGTTAACTTGTAACTTTACCATACTTACTATACCTTCATGCCGAAATGAAGAAACGCGTTAGAAAACACCTTCCAAATTTTATCACTTGCGCCAACCTGTTTAGCGGCTGTATAGGTATCGTATTTACTTTTACCGATAACCTGATATTCGCTTCTTACGCTATTTTTTTGGCGGCCATATTTGATTTTTTTGACGGACTGGCCTCACGTGTACTTCAATCCTACTCAGGCATAGGTAAAGACCTCGATTCGCTGGCCGATATGGTGAGCTTCGGCGTACTGCCATCAGCCATATTATACGAACTATTTTTACAGGCGCCACAAATACACGGGATAAGCGAATACCTTAATTTTGTAGCTTTCCTGATACCGGTATTTTCGGCATTAAGGCTGGCCAAGTTTAATGTAGATACCCGCCAGGCCGAAAATTTTATAGGCTTGCCAACACCGGCAAACGCCATCCTGATCGCTTCTTTCCCACTGATGCTGCAACAGCACACCGCGTTTTCGCAATACATTCTGAACCCGTACGGTTTAACTGTATTTGTACTGATTATGTGTGCTTTACTGGTGGCAGAAATGCCGCTGATGTCGCTAAAGTTCAAAAACCGCGATTTTAACAAGAATATCTTCCGCTACCTGCTATTGCTGTTTTCGGCAATACTGATCCTCTTCTTCAAATTCGCGGCGGTACCGGTGGTTATCTTATTCTACATTACCCTCTCTATCATCCAGTTTAAGTTTACCGGCGAGAAGATTGCAGGGTAAATGAAACAAAGCGCCATCGTGAAAAAGCGTCGCAGACGCTAACCCAGTTTAAGCACTCGTTGAAAACCACTGTTGGGAAGATCATAAATGTCATGCTGAGGTACGAAGCATCTGCCTGCAATTAGTTCTTCGTTAGGAATGGTTCTGCTATAATTGAACGTTAGTGGATGTAACTTTCTTTTTTCTCTCAAAAAAGAAAGTCACCAAAGAAAAAAGTCGCGGCTGCGCAAGGAACTATGTTTGGGTTGTGCTTAGGCAGGGCTTGTGCTATCCGTTCCTTACGATGCCGCATTTTTGTGGGTATGTGAAGGTTGTGCTTTTGCATTGGCACCCCTTATCCCGCAGCCGCTTGGCTCCGGCCAAGTGGCAACTATTACGCGGCCTCCGGCCGCTGTACCATCGCTTCAATTAGTAAGCTGAAAGCTTACGCCATGCGTGCGTCACGAGTTACGCTATGCTAAACTCGCGACAGCAACCAGTCGTCAGCAAACAGCTTCAGGCGAAAGCGGGCAGAACTGTGGTGTGCCATGAGCGCAAAGGCGGGCATAGCGAACTTGTTGTATGAGGGTGGGGAAATGAGCGGTGGGGCAAAAGTTCCAGCCCCAAGTTCTGCACGGTTTGCAGGGAAGGCCTCGTGCGAAAGAAGCCTTTTGCTGGACAAGCCTTTTTGTTACCTTTTGTGGCTACAAAAGTAATAGCCCCTGCGGCAATGAGCAGACTAACGTTAATCCCAGCACAAACAAAACATAAGTAGAGATTACTTCGTTCCTATCCATGACGTGTTAAAAAAAACTGTCATTCTGAACGCAGTGAAGAATCTTCTTCGCTATGCTTATCTGCGATAGATGCTTCGTTCCTCAGCATGACAGTGGAAAGTGGGTGTGAGCCACCGTCATTTTACTTTCAAAGTCCAAGAGAATTAAAATTCTCAATGACGCGGTTTTTTATAAAGCTTCCAAGCTTATTATCTACAAACCCGCTTCTTTTTCTTGTTTAATTTGCTCCAGTGTAATGAGGTTTTCGGCGAGTAATTGCTGTACCTGTTCAAACTTTTCTACTACTTCCGCGGGGTTTTGCGCGCCGCCTTTACTTAGTATTTCCACATCCTGTAAAAGTGCCTGGCTGTTGGGCATCCCGAAAAATCCAAGGTTGGGTTTCAGTTTGTGCGCGGCGGCGGCGGTAGCCTGCCAGTCTTTAGCGTCAATAGCAGTACTTATTGATTCCAGTAATTCAGGTGTTTGTTGCAGGAACATGGCTATCGACTCCACTATAAACTCATCGCTGCCATCAGCAATTTCGTACAAAAAGGAAAGGTCCAGGTCCTGGTTAGGTGAAATACTTGACATATAAAAGGTTTCAAAACTCAAATCTATAATTTTTTTACTATCAATGTATCTTTCAAAGCATTTTTGATACTTAATACATTGTTATTCAGTACCGGATGAATTAACTCCGGCGCTATTTCGGCCAGTGGTTCCAGCGTAAACCGCCTTTCGTGCAAGCGGGGATGCGGTACCTGCAATTGCGGTTCGTTAATTACCTGGTCGCCATAAAATAGCACATCAATATCAATAACCCGTGCTCCCCACCGCTCTTTTCGTACCCTGCCCAGTATACTTTCAATATGCAATACCCGCGTTAGTAACGCCAAAGGCGGTAGTTCTGTTTGCAGTAAAATCACCTGGTTAAGATAATCCGGCTCATCTGTTTTACCCCACGATTGCGTTTCATATACCGACGACACCTTTATTACCGGCCCAACTTCCTGCACTATATGCTCAACAGCCTGCTGCAAATACATTTCGCGCTCACCTAAATTGGTACCCAACAGCAAAAAAACGTCTATCATGTTGTAACAAATATTATTACCGTGGCTCTTAACATTATACGGCATCGAATTACTAAGTTTGCATATATAACGATTTATAATATTTAATGAAACAATTCTTCAAATTTGTACTGGCTACCATTGTAGGGTTTATATTGATAGGTGTGCTGGGCGTTGTGTTAATCATCGCTATCGTATCATCGGCCGGCGATCAAAAACCACAGGTTGAAAATAATTCGATATTAACACTTGAATTTAAAAATCCCATCACCGAACGTACCCCCAACAATCCGCTTGCTGATTTGGGTATTTTGGGTTTCGATAAAGATAAACCCATCGGTCTTAACGATATCCTCACCAACATTAAAAAAGCTAAAACCGACAGTAATATAAAAGGTATTTACCTTAACGAAAGCTATATGCAATCGGGCCAGGCCACTACCGAAGAGATCCGCAACGCGCTGATCGACTTTAAAAAATCGGGTAAATTTATTATCGCTTACAGCGAAGTATACACACAGGGCTTTTACTACCTGGCATCGGTAGCTGATAAGGTTTATGTAAACCCTAACGGTTATTTTGAATTTGGCGGCTTTAGTTCTGAAGTTACCTTCTATAAAGGCGCGCTTGATAAACTGGGCATTGAGGCACAAATTATAAAAGTGGGCACCTTTAAAAGCGCTGTTGAGCCATTGGTACTTACCAAAATGAGCGATGCCAACCGTTTACAGGTAAGTTCATATTTGGGTTCGTTGTATGATCATTTCCTTGCCGGTGTAAGCAAATCGCGTAACGTAAGCAAAGATTCTTTGTTTAACTATGCCAACAGAATGAGCATACAATATCCGCAGGACGCGTTGAAATATAAACTGGTTGACGGCCTTAAATATAAAGACGAGGTATTAAACGACCTGAAAAAACGTACCGGGGTTGATTTGGATGACGATCTTAAAACTATAGAAATTTCGGAATACACCAACTCAACATCTGAAACCAAGGATGAAGAGAGCGGCAGTTCAAGTTCGCGCATTGCCATGATATACGCCTCGGGCGAAATTTCGGGCGGTGATGGCGACGATAACAGTATCGGCTCTGAAAAATTATCAAAAGCCCTGCGTACCGCGCGTTTAGATAAAAAGGTAAAAGCGATAGTATTGCGTGTAAATTCACCGGGGGGCAGTTCGCTGGCGTCTGATGTGATCTGGCGTGAGGTTGCCCTTACCAAAAAGGTGAAACCGGTGATAGTTTCTATGGGCGATGTAGCTGCGTCAGGCGGTTATTATATCTCATGTGCGGCCGATTCTATCTTTGCCGAACCAAATACTATTACAGGTTCTATAGGTATTTTCGCGGTATTGCCCAACATGCAGAAGTTTTTTAACGATAAGCTGGGCGTAACTTTCGATGGTGTAAAAACCGGTCAGTATGCCGATTTGGGTGATATCAGCCGCCCCCTTACCCCTGCCGAACGCGCCATATTACAAAACCAGGTGAACCACGGTTATGATGTATTTACCAAAGTAGTGGCCGATGGTCGCCATAAAACGCAGGATTATATTAACAGTATTGGCCAGGGCCGTGTATGGACAGGGTCGCAGGCGTTAAAGATTGGCTTGGTTGACCGCCTGGGCAATATCCACGACGCGGTTAAATCAGCAGCGAAAATGGCCAAGCTAAAAAACTATAAAATTGTAAACTATCCGGAGCAGGAAAGCAAGTTGAAACAATTAGGTTCGGGCTTTACCGCAGAGGTAAAAACCCGCATTTTACAATCAGAACTGGGCGATAATTACCAGTATTACGATCAAATTAAAAAGGTAACCAAAATGATGCGCATACCGCAGGCGCGTTTGCCATATAACATCAGCATAAAATAATTATACATTATTATATACCAAAAAGCCGCCCATTAAAGGCGGCTTTTTGTATTTATACACCACTTGTTATCACGAGCTTTCCCGGTATTTTACGCCCATTAACTTGTTCGGCTTTAGGTAGAGGTTATCATTTTTAAAATCGAAGATGACGTTAAAACGTTTCAAAAAGTCGTTGCCAAAATAGTTGATCTCGAAACCTACCGGGTTTTTATTGCTCAATACATAAGCAGGGACATTAGTCAAATTGAAACCACTAAAGCTTAACAGTGGTATCTCTACCAGTTTGATCTCGTATTTTACGCCCCGCGGATCGGTAAGCATGGATGATTTGATCACCTTCATATCAGCCGGGACACCCTGGCCTTTCATCCAGTTACCATCCAAAATCAGTGCCTGATCGGAACCGTTATCAAACAAAAACTTGCCCGCATACTGCTTATCCCCTACTTTTAAAGTTGCTGCCGCGCTTACAAACGACCGTATAAACTCCAGTTTCGATTTAACATAGCCCTTGGTTTCGGGCAATTTTGAGTGGATGATCATCAAGTTTTTGTCGTAATCGAGTTCTACCTGCTTACCTTCAAACAAATTCCAGCCAAAGCGGCCATCCATCTCATGAGCCGTGAAAGTAGTAGGCACAATTTCCTGATCGGTCCACACCATAGTGCCCATTTGCAGCTTGCCTACCTTTTTCAGGTTATTGTAATCGGGCTTTGCTTTACCGGCTGATACATCGGCCTGGTTAGTTAGCAAGTTTGTTTTTTTAAGGATAGCATCGCGCGTTAAGCGGAAATCAAAAGAACTTGCATCAAAATGGAAGTTTAAGGTATCGGTGTTGTTGAATACCGTTTTCACCTGTATGGTATTGTACGCGGTAAGCGTAAACGGAATAGTATCGTGCCGAACAATGCTTTTTTGCTGTTTATTTTCGGCAGGTATGGCGCTGGTAATTTGGGTGTAGCAGGAATCTTTCCCGTTTAACAATACTACAAAGTTGAACTTAGTGCCCGGTTTCACCTTAACCCTTATCGAATCAATATTGGTATAAAATGTAACCCATTTTGCTTTGCGTGTACGGTCGGCTGTATAAACATCGGGCCGTATCTTAGGCGAAAGCGACCACGCGTTTTTATCGAGGAAGCCGCCGTCATTTATGGCAACAGATTTGGAAGTCGCCTTTATAACAGGCAGTTTAGTTTGCGCCATGGCCGGTTGAACCAGTAGCAGCGCGGCAAAAAGATGCAGATATTTCATTGATATTTTTAGAGGGTAAATAATTACCTTTTGGTATTCCCTTTAAAATTACATGCAATTATTAAATATAAACAAGCCCGCCATAACTATTAACACATTTAATTGTTAACAAAAGCCGCCCATTACATGCGGCTTTTGTATTTTTGCACCCTTGATTCTATATGGAAAATAAACCTATATCCCGTACGCTGCGTTTACTTTCGCAACTGATGGAACTGCACGATGTTAACCAGTTTAAGATCCGCTCGATTGCCAACGCGGCTTTCAAGGTGGATAAACTGCCTTTTCAGGTTGCAGGCAAATCTTTTGAAGAGCTTGAAAAAGTTGATGGTATAGGTAAAAGCATAGCCGCCAAAATAATAGAGTTGCAGGAAACAGGCACCCTCGCCGAACTACAGGAGATACTGGCCGTTACGCCCGAAGGTGTGGTGGAAATGATGGGGATTAAAGGTATCGGCCCTAAAAAAGTAGCCATTATTTGGAAAGACCTCGGCATTGAAAATACCGGCGAACTATACTACGCCTGCAACGAAAACCGCCTTATTGAGGCCAAAGGTTTCGGCCTTAAAACCCAGGAAGAGATCCGCAAGGCAATAGAATTCAGGATGGCGAATAACGGCAAGTTCCTGTACGCGCAGGTTGAGCCCGAAGCCAAAGAATTAATGGATGAAATTAAAGCGACCTTCCCGGAGGCTTTAAAGCATTTTTCGGGTGAGTTTCGCCGTTACAGCGAGATTATTACCGAACTTAATATTGTGCTGGGTACTAATGATAAGCAACTGGCTATTACTACCCTGTTGCAATCGGAAATATTAAAGAACACTGCCGTGGTTGACCATCACGTTACCGGCGAATTAAGCAATGGTTTATTGGTTGATATTACCTGTATTGAAAAACAGGAGTATTACCTGCAATTGTTTTTAAGCACCGGTGATGATGAGCATGTGCAAGCCGTTTTAGACAGGATACCCGAAAAACTGGATCAGCCTGAAAGCGAGGAGATGATCTATAAAAAGGCAGGCCTTAGCTGGATTCCGCCGGAACTGCGCGAGGGAACTGCTTATATTGAGAAAGCCGCGAAAGATGAACTGCCCGATCTGATAGATTACGCCGATTTGAAAGGCACACTGCATAACCACAGTACCTGGAGCGACGGTGTAAACACGCTGGAAGAAATGGCCATCTATTGTCGCGATAGCCTGAAACTGGAATATTTAGGCATTTGCGATCACAGTAAAACCGCGGTATACGCCAAGGGCTTAAGTATAGAACGTGTATTGCAACAACACGAAGAAGTAGAGCATCTGAATAAAAAGCTTGATGGTTTCCGTATTTTTAAAGGGATTGAATCGGATATTTTGAGCGATGGATCATTGGATTACCCGGACGAGATCCTTAAAAAGTTTGATTTTATTGTGGCATCGGTACACTCCAACCTAAAAATGGACGACGAAAAAGCGACCATCCGCCTGATAAAAGCAATTGAAAATCCATATACTACCATATTGGGGCATCCTACCGGCAGGCTGTTATTGAGCCGCAAAGGTTACAGCTTTGATCATAAAAAGGTGATAGATGCCTGCGCCGCCAATAATGTGGTTATTGAAATAAACGCCAATCCGCTAAGGCTCGACCTCGACTGGCGCTGGCACAAATACGCTTTAGATAAGGGCGTTTGGCTATCCGTTAACCCCGATGCGCACCGTAACGAAGGCTTTTTAGATATGCATTATGGTATACATGTTGCCCGTAAAGGCGGCTTGTATAAAGAAAAGTGTTTAAATGCGTTATCATTGCAACAAATTACAGATTTTTTCGATCGTAAAAGGTCGGCTAATAGCTAATATAAATTAAGAATGCTTAAACAAAAAGCACAGGAAATACAATTAAAAGGCACGCAACCCAATATACTGGTAATTGGCGACCTGATGATAGATCACTATATTACAGGCAGTGCCAGCAGGCTGTCGCCGGAGGCGCCCGTACCTATAGTAAATGTAAAAAATGAAACTACCACCCTTGGCGGTGCCGGTAACGTAGTACAAAATCTGGTAGCGTTAGGTGCCAGTGTACAGGTAGCGGGTGTAGTTGGCAATGATATTTACGGCACCCGGTTAAAAGAAATTTTAGCAGAAGATGGTGTCTCAACAGATGCTGTTGTTGAAGATAATAGCAGACCCACTACCGTAAAAACACGTGTGCTGGTAGGCAGCCATCAAATGATAAGGGTTGACCGCGAGGTAACCAATAGCCTTGATGCTTCTTTAGAAGATGAACTGCTGGATAAACTTTCGCCATCTATCAGCGAGGCGGATATCATTATCCTGTCCGATTATAACAAAGGATTATTTAGTCCGCAGCTTACTCAGCGTATTATTAAAGCCGCAAACGCGCAGCAAAAAAAAGTAATTATCGACCCAAAAGGACTTGATTATTCAAAATATAAAGGCGCTTATTTGATAAAGCCTAATCGTAAAGAGCTTTCTGAAGCTGCAAAAACTGCAAATATCAATACCATTGATGACTTGCAACAAGCGGCAAAAGTGATATTTTCAGAAACCAATACCGAATACCTGGTGGTTACTTTATCTGAAGAGGGCATGGTAATATTGAGTGAGCTTACTTATAAATTACTTCCTGTTAAGGCTACATCGGTATTTGACGTAACCGGTGCCGGTGACACCGTTTTGGCCACTATCGCTTATTTTATGGCATCGGGTTTGGCTATTGATGAAGCCTGCGAACTGGCCAACCATGCGGCGGCTATTGTTATTAAACAAATAGGCAGCGCCACCACCACAATCAACGAAATTATTGACCATATAACCACACAACAATAAATTATGGTTATCCAGGAACTTATTGAACACCAAAAAACGATACAAAAGGTAATTGATTCGCTTACACCTGCAATTGAACAGGCCTGCGAAATGATGACATCTACTTTAAGTAAAGGCAACAAGGTGCTGATAGCCGGGAACGGCGGAAGCGCGTCTGACGCGCAACATATAGCGGCCGAGCTTACCGGGAGGTTCGTTAAAGAGCGAAAATCATTACCCGGTATAGCGTTAACTGTTGATACTTCGGCTATTACAGCTATTGCTAATGACTACGGTTACGACCGTGTTTTTGCCCGCCAGGTAGAGGGTTTTGCCCGACCCGGCGACCTTTTTATAGGTATATCAACCAGCGGCAACAGCCAGGGGATACTGAACGCATTTGATACCGCAAGGGAATACGGCTGCCAAACACTGGGGTTATCCGGTCGTGATGGTGGTAAAATGAACGGCTTGTGCGATCTTAATATCGTAGTGCCATCTGACGTTACCGCGCGCATACAGGAAATGCATATTTTAATAGGCCATATTATGTGTAAGGCTGTTGATGATTTATTTTAAGCGATGAGAACCGACCTTGAAAATACCCTGCTCACCAAAATACGCGATCAGGAAAGCGGAAAAGCCATCATAGATAACTGGAAAAACGAAGGCAAAAAGGTTGTTTTTACTAACGGCGTGTTCGATTTGCTGCACATCGGCCATATTACTTACCTGGCTAAAGCCGCCGAAGAAGGTGATAAACTGGTGATCGGGCTGAATGCAGATAGCTCGGTAAAACGTATAAAAGGCGAAAGCCGCCCGGTGAATGATCAAAGCAGTCGTGCGGCTATACTGGCCGCCCTATTTTTTGTGGACGCGGTGATCGTATTTGAGGAAGATACTCCTTTAAACCTGATTACCAACCTAATGCCCAATGTATTAATAAAGGGTGCTGATTATACCGTTGACAATATTGTTGGTGCCAAAGAAGTGATAGCAGCAGGCGGCGAAGTAAAAACCATTACTTTTGTAGAAGGATATTCGTCGACAAAGATCATCGAACGCATAAAAAAACAGATCTGATACTGAGGGTTATAAAATGAAGATATTGGTAATCCGCTTTAGCTCCATGGGCGACATCATTTATACAACCCCGGTTGTACGATGCCTCAAAAAGCAATTACCTAATGCCGAAGTCCATTTTTTAACCAAACCCGCCTTCAAATATATATACGATAACAATCCTTATGTTGATAAACTGCTGCTGTTGCAGGATACCTTATCGGCAACAATAGAGCAGATAAAGACAGAACGATACGACCTCATTATCGATCTTCATAATAATCTGCGTACGGCTATTATTAAATTTCGTACCGGTATCAGATCGTCTACCTATAAAAAGCAGACGATACGTAAATGGCTCAGTCTTAAGTTTCATGTAAAGCTGGTGCCCCCAACTCACCTGGTAGATCGTTACCTCGAAACCGTGAAATTTTTAGGCGTAAGTAATGATCTGGCACCTATTGATTATTATATTAAGGAAGAACACCAGTTGAAAGACCTCCTTCCCCCTGCTTTCGCCAAGGGTTATGTAGCCTTTGTGATAGGCGCAACGCACTTCACCAAGCGGTTACCAAACCAAAAGATCATCAATATTTGCCGCGAAATTGATGGCCCGGTGCTGTTATTAGGTGGTAATGATGTTAAAGAAAATGGGGATATTATAGCTACAGCCTTAGGTAAAAAGGTACACAATGCCTGCGGAATTACCAGTTTAGATCAATCTGTTTTCCTGGTTTCGAAAGCGAAAAGCGTGGTTGGTTTTGATACCGGCCTCACCCACATTGCCGAAGCATTTAACAAACCGATAGCCTCTATATGGGGTGGTACAGTACCCGAATTATTGGGTGTACAACCCTATATGGTACACGATGCCATGGTAGCCGGTGTTGATATTTCCTGCCGCCCATGCTCAAAATTTGGTTTGGCCCAATGCCCGCTTGGCCATTTTAAATGTATGAATGATATGCCCGAAGAGCCTATCGTGGGCTTTATCAATTCCGCAAAGTAAGCCCGTGTAAATAATCGCGCTATTTTCTTATTAAGCTTATGTTATAATTACTCAACAGCCTTTCTATAAAGCGTTGAATTAATTATCTTTAGGCACACAAAGCGTTATCACATACATGAAAAAAACTTTACTTACTATTTGCCTCGCGGCAGCTTCTTTTACAACGTTCGCTCAGGTTTATGAAGATGAAACACCTACTACCTTTGGCATAAAAGCCGGTTTAAACCAGGCGAGTATCAAAACAGATCTTAGTGGTTTTTCGGTTCCGGGCCAGGTATCAAGCTCAACTAAGTCCTTAACATCTTTCCATATCGGTTTTTTTGCCGATATAAAATTCACCAAAGAGTTATCCTTACAACCCGCCTTATTGTATACCGGTAAAGGTGGTTCTTTTGCTTACGCCGTTAATATTGAAGCAGAAGGTTTCAATTTAGCTACAGTTGCCACCGAAAAATTATCGCTATACTATCTGCAACTCCCTGTTAATTTGGTTTATACCATGCCTGTAGGCGATAACCACTTATTTTTTGGTGCAGGTCCTTACATCGCTGTTGGTCTTTCGGGCAGGCAAAAAGGCTCTGCTACAATTATCGCGGAAGGAATGTCTGAAACTACCAGTTTCGATCAAAAAGTAATATTTGGCAATAATCCAGAGGAAAGTACCGTACGATCAACCGATTACGGAGCGACTGCCTTAGTGGGCTTTAAATTCTGGACGGGCTTCTCTGTAAACGCGAGTTATGATCTCGGTTTATGCAATATTCAGCCTTATAACAGCAGCCAGGCTCAACAACCAGATGCCGATATAAATATCAGTCCTAAAACACGTACGCTGAGTTTATCGGTAGGTTATACTTTCTAAAATGATCAAAACAAAACAATATTATTAAAGTTAAATGGAGAGGAGCGATCTTCTCCTTTTTTTTGCCTCATCCCATGAAAAAATTATTACTAATACGCCATGCTAAAGCCACGCACGAGAGTGGTTTTGAGGATTATGAAAGACCATTAACGCATTCCGGTGTGCGTGATGCCGCTGTAATGGCAGCCCGTATTGACAGCCTCTCGCTTGTACCACAGGTAATTGTATCGAGCCCGGCGCTGCGAACCCTTTCAACAGCCAATATTTTTTCAGAACATTTATCACGACCGGAACCTATTACCGACAAAGCAATTTACGACGCTTCGGAAAAAACGCTGTTAAAAGTGATCAACGAACTGCCCGATCAGTATGAATTTGTCGCTTTAGTGGGTCATAATCCCGGTATCAGCCAGATACTATATTACCTGAGCGGCGAACCGAGAGAAATGGATACATGTGGTATAGCGCTGCTTGTTTTTCAGGATGATAGCTGGGCTACCATTACCGAAAACGTGGGCAAACTGGTACATTTTGATTCGCCAAAGCTTTAACCAATACGGTAAACCTTACCCGGTAACGAGGTAATATAACCCTGCATTTCCATATTTAGCAGGTTCATGGCCAGCAGGCTTACGGGCATATTTGTCTTCAGGGTAAGCTCGTCAATGGCTAAGGGGCCATTGTTTTGCTGTAAAATATCGAATATGCTGCGTTCATCCTTCGTCATATCTAAAGGCAGCGTCCATTGTTCTTTAGCCGGTTTGGCATTGGCATCCCTCTCCCAACCCAGGCTATAAGCCAAATCGGCCACACAGGTAAGCAGGGCGGCTTTATTATTACGGATCAGGAAGTTACAACCTTCCGAATACTCATCGCCCAACCTGCCGGGAAAAGCGTAAACATCACGGTTATATGAATTAGCGATTTCGGCCGTGATCAGCGCGCCGCCTTTCAGGCTGGCTTCAATCACCACAGTAGCATCGGCCATGCCTGCAACAATACGGTTCCGCGCCGGGAAATTCTCCCGATCAGGCTTTGTACCCGAAGTATATTCGCTGAGTAAACCACCATTCTCCAGCATCTTATCTGCTGTAGCACGGTTTTGGTGTGGGTATAACCTGTCTAACCCATGCCCAAGCACACCAACTGTGGGCATGTCAAATTTCAGTGCTTCGCGATGAGCGCAAACATCAATCCCTAAAGCTAAACCGCTTACTATTAAAACATTGTGCTGCTGCAACTCTTCAATTAGCTGGTGGCATAATTGTTTACCATAATCGGTAGCGTTGCGGGTACCCACAATACTGATCACACGGCGGCTGTTAAGGTCGGCATTGCCCCTGCTATATAACAATATCGGCGAATCGTTACAGTTTTTAAGACGGTTTGGGTAGCGAGCATCGTTATAAAATATCACGTCGATATTGTTCTTCTCCACGTACTTCAACTCCTCTTCGGCCTTGCGCAAGGCATCGTCGAGGCTTTGTCTTATCGCCCTTTTATCGATAAGTCCGGGTATGGACAGGAATTTTTCTTCGGGAGTTTGAAATATTTTTTGAGCATCGCCAAAGCGCACGAGCATCAATTTAGCCCTTGCCGGGCCTATATTTTTTACGAGTGATAAAGCTATTTGGTGTAGTAACGACATATTTTAATCAGTGCGACTAAAGTATACAAAATCCTAATATTATTAGCAATAAATAAAAAACTATAAAAATAGTTTGCAAACTATAAAAATAGTTGTACGTTTGTTTAACTATAAAAATAGTTTACTATGAATATCAAGGAACTTACCAAAGCCGAAGAGCAAATAATGCAGATACTGTGGCAGTTAAACGAAGCCATTGTAAAAGAGATATTAGAAAGAATGCCCGATCCGCGCCCTGCTTATAATACCGTATCAACCGTGGTGCGGGTGCTGGAAGGAAAAGGATTTATAGATCATAAAGCTTACGGTAACTCGCACGTATATTTTCCGCTCATCAGCGAAGAAGAATATAAGAAGTTCACTTTCAACAAAATGATGAGCAATTACTTTGATAACTCCTACAAAAGCCTGGTATCTTTTATTGCCGATAACCGCAAAATAGGCATCAATGAACTGGATGAATTATCGGCCCTGATTGAAAAACTTAAAAACGAAAAGAAATGAGCTGGCTGCACTACCTGTTAGAAGCAAACCTGTACCTGAGCGTATTTTACCTTGGTTACTTATTGTTTTTGAGTAAAGATACGCACTACAGTCTTAACCGCGCTTATCTTTTAGGCGCTTGCGTACTGGCTTTTATTATCCCTTTTTTACAGGTAGGCTATCTGAAACCGGTAGTATTAATGAATAATATCAGCCCGGTTATGCAGGGTACTTATACCACTATAGCATTAACTCCTGTTACCGCACAAGCAGCAAACGCCGACAGTTTTTTCACCTGGCAAAACAGCGTTATCATCATCTATATGGCGGGACTCACTACTTCCCTCCTGCTATTTAGCATCAAACTAATAAAAATACGCAAGCTGATATTACAGCAAAAACCTGTTAAAAAGACTGATCATCAACTTGTATATATAGGCGACACCAACACCGCTTTTTCGTTTTTCAATTACCTTTTCATTAATAAAAATGATGCAGAAACAGCCGCTATTATAAGGCACGAACTGGTGCACATCAGGCAAAAACACTCGATAGATATTGTTATTTCAGAAATAATAAAGGCTATAAACTGGTTTAACCCTTTGATCTATTTGCTGCAAAACAGCCTGAAATCCCAGCACGAATACATTGCCGATGAGCAAACTATTGCCGCCGAAACCGATACTATTTCGTATTCATCTTTCCTGCTGAATAACGCTTACGGCATCAGCGGCAACTCGTTAACGCACTCCATATTTAATTATAAACTGTTAAAAAAGAGGATCACTATGCTACATCAAGAGCGTTCGGGAAAGCTGGCTAAGCTAAAATATTTGTTGGTTTTGCCTTTGTGTGCAGGCATGCTTTGCTCATCAACCATGGCTTTCAGTAAAAATTACGGCTACGTCAATTTGATGGCGCAGGATACCATCCGGCTGCAAAACAGTAAACTTAAGGACGTTTCGCCCACCCGGGTTGTAAAATACATTAGCCCTTCTACAGCAACTAATCAACCCAATAAAAGAAACCCTGTACTTAAAAACAAGAAACGGAATACCGCCGTTGCACCTGTAAAAATCACTGCTAACAAGCCTGTTGCTATAGAAAATGAGCCAAAACCCCTTCCGAATAACGTGGCACCAAAGCCGAAATATGGCTCAACGTCTGTATCGCCAGCGCTATTTTCCGAATCAATTACACCCACTTCTGTGTCTGCAAAAAGATCGATATCCAATGTTTCATCGGTGGCGGCTTATTCAAATAACAGTGCAGATGACGGTTTTAATGAACTATATAAGCAAGTTTCATCTGCCGTAAAATACACGCCCGAGGCACTTGGCAACAAAACAACCGGATATGTAACGGTAAAAATAAGCCTGAATAGCAATAACCAAATCGCTCAAGTATCGTTAGTTAAGGGACTTGGCTATGGGCTTGACGAAGAAGTAATTAAAGCAGTAAAACAATATAAATGGCAATTACCTAAGGCAGATCATTACCTGCTGCCGGTGCTATTTAATATTAATGGTGTAAAAGATATATCGGTATTGGATAGCGAAATCAAAAACGATCCGGCCTGTATCAAACCATTATTTATAGCAAGATACTTGTAAATACCTAAACCCTATCACCCGCTTTTTACAAACCAATTAAACAAATAAACCTATGAATTGGCTGCATTATCTGTTAGAAGCTAACCTTTACCTGAGCATATTTTATGTGGGCTACTTCCTGTTTTTAAGTAAGGATACTCATTATAACCTTAACCGGGCCTACCTGCTCACCACCTGCATACTCGCTTTTGTTATCCCATTTTTACAACTGGGATACCTGAAACCGGTAGAAACGGTAGAGCAAATAGTGCTGATCATTCCCTCGGGCAACACCCCAAAAGTAGCTATCAAGGCCAGTGCCTTCACCTGGCAGCAGGCACTTTTTTACCTGTATATAGCAGGCGCGGCGGTGTGTTTTTGCCTGTTCAGCTTTAAAGTTTACAAGCTTTTCAGGCTGATAAAAAGCAAAACTTATACAGTTGAGGGCAACTATAAAGTGGTTTATGTGGATGATGATAACACGGCTTTTTCGTTTTTCAGCTACCTTTTTATAGGCAAAAACACGCCCGAAATTGATACCATTATCCGGCACGAACTGGCGCATATCGGTCAAAAACACTCCTGGGATATCCTGTTTGTGGAGATATTGAAGGCTTTAAACTGGTTCAACCCATTGCTGTATGTACTGCAAAACAGCCTGAAATCGGTACACGAATACATTGCCGATGAGAAAGCGGCCGCGTATAATGGCGATGCCCTCGCCTACTCGTCCTTCCTGCTCAATAATGCTTACGGACTGAGCGGCTCATCGGTAACACATTCATTTTTCAATTATAACTTACTAAAAAAGAGGATCATTATGTTAAACCAAAAACGTTCGGGAAAATTAGCCAGGCTAAAGTTCCTGATAGCTGTGCCGCTTGGTGCAGGCATGCTGTGCGCATCAACACTGGCGTTCAGCAAAACCTACGGATGGGTTGATGTGTTGCCTGCAAAAGCAGCGCCCTCGGTATCACAAGCGCGCATGCCGGCCGATACTGTACCGTTGGCACCTAAAGTAGTGGATATCAAAATCAAACCTACCCCGCCGCCACCTGTAGTGAAGGTGGTAAAGTTTCCGCCGCCTATTGTAAAAGCCGATGATAAAAAAGGTACACCGCCAAAAGTACAGGTGGTGAAATTTCCACCGCCAATTGTAAAGGCCGACGCTAAAACCGGTACGCCGCAGCAAGTAAAAGTGGTAAAATTTCCTCCGCCTAAAGTATTGAACATCAAGCTTGATCCGGTGAAAGCTAACGCAAAATCAGCAAAAGCACTTAAGAATGTTGAGATCAGGATAGATGAGCCAATAGTATCAGACAAGGCCGTATCGCAACAAAAAATGATCGCGCAAAATGCTTCAGTCGCTCAAAAAGGCACTTTTCAGGCTATAAGAATATCTGATACTGTGCAAGTTGTAAAATCACCAATACAACAGTTTTACAGCTATATAGGCAAAAATGTACGTTATCCGGCAGAAGCCCGCAATAAAGATATAGCCGGCAGGGTTATAGTAAGTATTACTGTAAATAACGATAACCAAATAAGCGGCGTAAGCCTTGTAAAAGGTGCAAGCGGCGGCTTGGGTAATGAGGTGGTTAGGTGTGTAAAAGCCTATACAGACAAGTTCCCTAATGGGCCGGGCACTTATCAATTACCTGTATCATTCGCATTATCATACGCTGATGGAAAATACAAACAAGACGGTCCGCTGGAAAATAAATCGGCCTATCTGGATGAAGTAGTGATAGTTGCCTATGCAAAATAAGCTTAAGCTTTTACATAGATAACCTGCTTGGTGTCAAAAAACTCCTCATCAAAAAATTGATTGAGGTGGTATTGCTGAACGGCTAAACCCGATTCGGCAATTTCCTGTTCAAGATCTCCCCCCTTTAAATATAGTATCCCGTTAGCTAAAGCATTGTTTGATTGCTTGCTGAATTTGCCCTTTACCCACGGATAAAACTCCTTTAAACGGGTAACTGCGCGCGATACTACAAAGTCGAATTTATCGTCAACTTCTTCGGCACGCGAGTGCGATGCCTTCAGGTTTTGGAGGCCAATTGCCTTGGCTACTTCAGTTACTACCTTGATTTTTTTACCGATAGAATCAACCAGATGAAACTGTGTTTCGGGGAATAATATGGCCAAAGGGATGCCCGGGAAGCCGCCGCCGGTGCCTACATCCAGCACTTTTTCGCCGGGTTTAAAGGCCATAACTTTGGCTATACCTAACGAATGGAGTACATGCCGCTCGTATAATTGATCAATATCTTTGCGCGAAATTACGTTGATCTGGCTGTTCCAGTGTGTATAAAGTGCGGGCAATTGCTCAAATTGTTGCAGTTGCTTCGCTGTCAGATCCGGAAAATACTTAGTTATAATATCAGATGTCATCCCTGTTAAAACGGTTAATGATGTTACCAAGAAGGTACCTCGCCCTAAACAATTGCGCCTTCACTGTCCCCAAAGGCAGGTCGAGCTGGGTGGCTATTTCTTCGTATGATAACTCATCAAAATAACGCAGCGTAATGAGGTTGCGGTAGCGTAAAGGCAGGCCTTCTATCAGTGTTTTTAACTCTTTTGTTTGTTGTTTTTTGATAGATGTTTCTTCCGGGTTAAGTACATCTGCCTTAATTTGCAGCGGAATTTCGTCGCCGTCCTCATCCGTCATACCATGGATTGACATGGTATTTAGCTTCTTTTTGCGGATAAAATCGATACAATTATTGGTAGCTACCCTGAATAACCAGGTGCTAAACGCATAATCGGGCTGGTATTTATCCAGCTTTTCAAAAGCTTTGGCAAAGGTTTCAACCATTAAATCCATGGCATCTTCCTTGTTATTCACCATTTTCAGGATCATAAAATAGATAGAATCCTTGTACCTTACCATCAGGTCAGCATACGCTTTTTGGTCGCCTTGCCTTGCTTTAACCACAAGGTGGAAGTCGTTCTTCGCGTTTTCGGTAAAATTAGTATTTACTTCCATTGGGTTGTTTTAATAAAGGTTCCAACCAATCCAAAAACATTCAGATAAACATAATATATCACATCAAACACCGGCAAATAGAATAACAAATCTTTTGCGTTAAGAGTTTTAAAAATTTTACTATAGATTAAAATTTGCGTCATAAGTCTAAACAAATACAAACCTAATGCCAGTAATGGTTCAAACTTAAACACAAAACACAATATTAATAAGGTATAAAAAAGAAAGCCGCTTACCGCATCCCAGCTTAGCATACGGCGGTGCTTACTTTTATACAGCTTACCTACGCCCATGTGGCGTTTCTTTTGCCTGAACCAGCCGCCTAAACTCGTTTTGGCATCGGTAAACACAAAAGCATCAGGATGTATTTCAATAGTGGTGTTATCAGGGGTCGCGTTTTCGTTAACAAACAGGTCATCATCTCCGGGCAATACATGCATGTGCGAGGCAAAGCCTTTATTGCTGAAAAACAATGTTTTAGTGTAAGCCAAATTACGACCAACACCCATATACGGGTCAGCTTTCAACGCTGATGACAAGTAGCTTATGGCTGTCTTCACCGTTTCAAACCTTATAAACGGATTTAAAAAGTTTCCGGTTTTATTATATGGCGAAAATCCTAAAATAATTTGTGTGCTGCCGGTAAAGTTAGCCATCATGCGGGCTATCCAATTGTCGGTAGCGGGGGTGCAATCAGCATCGGTAAATATTAAATGTTCGTTTTTTGCCGCTTTTATCCCCAATGTAAGGGCAAATTTTTTCCCGGTTTTATAGCGCTGATGCTCGGTAATGGTTACCACTTTAAGGTTAGGATAGGTGGCCTGCATCTCTAAAAGCAGCATATCGGAGCCATCGGTAGAGCAATCGTTCACTACTACTACCTCAAAATCAGGATAATTTTGCGTTAATATTTGTACCAGATTGTACCGCAAATTGGCCACTTCATTGCGGGCTGCAATAATTACCGATACGGGGATGTTTACGGGTAAAAGATCGGGTAGCGGTTTGTAGCTTGCCAGCTTGCTGTGAATGCCAACCAGGTAATAAAGCTGACTTATAAAACATACCTGAAAAAGAAGAAATAGAGCCTGTTGTATATATGTTTCCAAACAAAAATAATATAGCTGCAAAATTGTTAAAAATCAGCGATAATTATACTTAATGTACCTTAAAAATAAACAAATAATTAGTATGTAGTTATTTGTTAATTTTGCCCACTTATAATGAAATTCAATTTAACAGCACAGGATAAATTATCCAAGGCACGTGCGGGTGAAATTACCACCGACCACGGCACCATACAAACCCCTATTTTTATGCCTGTAGGCACTGCCGGCACAGTAAAAGCAGTTCATCAGCATGAATTAAAGGACGATATTAAGGCAGAAATTATATTAGGTAATACCTACCATTTATACCTGCGCCCGGGCTTAAACACCATTGAGCAGGCAGGTGGTTTGCATAAATTTAACGGTTGGGAAGGCCCTATATTGACCGATAGCGGCGGCTACCAGGTGTATTCGCTTACCGAAGTGCGTAAAATAAAGGAGGAAGGCGTTACTTTTCGGTCGCATATTGATGGCTCAAAACACCTGTTTACGCCCGAAAATGTGATGGATATTCAGCGCGTTATTGGCGCCGATATTATTATGGCCTTTGATGAGTGCACGCCCTACCCCTGCGATTATCGTTACGCGAAAAATTCTATCGAGATGACGCACCGCTGGTTGAAGCGCTGCTGCGACAGATTTGACACCACCGAGCCTAAATATGGCTACAGCCAAACCCTTTTCCCGATAGTACAGGGCTCTGTATATAAAGATTTGCGGGTGCGGTCGGCAGAGGTAATCGCTTCTTTTGAGCGTGAGGGTAACGCTATTGGCGGTCTTTCGGTAGGTGAACCGGCCGAAGAAATGTATGCCATGACAGAAATTGTGTGTAATATATTACCGGAGCAAAAACCACGTTATTTAATGGGTGTAGGCACACCGGTTAACATATTGGAAAATATAGCTTTAGGCATTGATATGTTTGATTGCGTAATGCCTACACGTAACGCGCGCAACGGTATGCTTTTTACAAAAGATGGTATTATCAACATCAAAAACGAAAAATGGAAGAACGATTTTTCGCCGATTGAGGCCGATAGTGACCTGTTTGCCGATAAAGTGTATACAAAAGCCTATTTACGCCACCTCATCCATTCGGGTGAGATATTGGGGGCGCAGATAGCTACGCTGCATAACCTGCATTTCTATTTATGGCTGGTAAAACAGGCCCGTGAAAAGATAATTGCAGGCGATTTTTACGACTGGAAGAACACCATGGTTAAGCGCCTTGGGCAAAAAATATAAATGAAAAAACTATATCACAGTTACTTTAAGGTAATTGACCGCTATATAATGGGTAAATACCTGGGCACCTTTGTGTTCACGCTCATGATATTTGTGGTGATTACCGTTGTGTTCGATATATCCGAGCACATTGATAACTTCCTGCAATCGGGCCGGTCGGTAAGTGAAATAGCGGTAGAATATTATGGCGGATTTATCCCCTTTTATATGAATATGCTATCGCCGCTGATCAACTTTTTGGCGGTAATTTTCTTCACCGCCAAGATGGCTAACCAAACCGAGATAGTACCTATACTGAGTAGCAAGGCCAGTTTTAACCGCTTTTTAAGGCCTTATTTTATATCGGCCACGCTGATATTTATGGTTTCGTTATACGCCAACGTGTACCTTATACCGTATACAAACAGGATAAAAATCACCTTTGAAAACGAAAACGGCTTCAACGGAAACGACGATCCGACCAAAAGCGAGGTGCACATGCAGATAGATAAACACACTTTTGTGTACCTCCAAAACTACGATAAGGTGGTAAAAACGGGCTATAAATTCATCCTCGAAAAATACGACGGCGATGTGCTGAGGGAGAAATTAACGGCCGACCAGATCGTGTTTGATACCGTAAAAAAGGTATGGTCTATCATGTATCCGAAGATAAAATATGTGGACGGATTGAAGGAAAAATGGGTGGAAAGAAACTCCAAAATGGACACAGTTTTAGACATGCACCCGTCGGATTTTGTGAAGATAGATAACGAATATACGGCCATGCCGCTCTCCGAAATTAACCAAAATATTGAGAAAGAAAAGCTGCGCCGCCCCGAAGTTTTAACCGAAATTTTATTCGAAAAATACCGCCGTTTTATCTATCCGTTATCCACCTACGTACTCACTTTAATGGGCGTTTCCATCTCCTCCAGGAAGGTACGCGGGGGTATAGGATTGCCGCTGGGGATAGGAATTTTCTTGTGTTTTACATACATCGTAGTAGATAAATTTGCCTGGGTTTTTGCCGTAAAAGGGGGCATGTCGCCGCTCATTGCGGTGTCAATACCTAACGTTACTTTCGGTATTGTGGGCTATTATTTACTACTAAAAGCGCCTAAATAAATGGCTGAAAAAAGCACCGAAGCAACGCTGAATAAGAACCTGCTGATACTGCATTTTACCGTGTTCATCTGGGGCTTTACAGGCATCCTTGGGGCGTTAATTTCCATATCGGCTATACCGCTTGTTTGGTACCGTGTACTCATCGCTGCGGCCTCGTTATTCCTGTATTTCAAGTTTAACAAAACGGCTTTCAGGGTTGATAAAAAGACGCTGTTAACGCTGCTTTTTACGGGTGCTTTAGTGGGCGGACACTGGATATTATTCTTTGCTTCCATCAAGTTTTCTACCGTTTCTATCACGCTGGTTTGCCTTTCATCCATCACTTTATTTACCGCGATACTGGAGCCCATTATCAATAAAAAGGCCATCTCAAAACTGGAGATAGTAGCCGGCTTGCTCATCATTACCGGGATACTACTGATATTTAAATTTGAAAGTCATTACACTAAGGGTATCATCACCGGGCTTGTGAGCGCGCTTTTTGCCAGCCTTTTTTCTATTATCAACTCGCGCCAGGTGCAAAAGAATACGCCTCCCGTTATCGCTTTTTATGAGCTTTCGGGAGCCTTTGTATGGATCAGTATCTACATGCTTTGTACATCAGGCTTCAATAAAAGCATGTACCTAAACACCGCCGACATGGGCTATTTGTTCATCCTTGGCACCATCTGCACATCGCTCGCGTACGTTGCCGGCGTATCTGTTATGCGCGAACTTTCGGCATTCAAGGTAGCACTCATCACCAACCTTGAGCCGGTTTACGGCATCGTTATGGCCTTTGTTTTTTTCGGCGATATGAAGAAAATGACGCCAGGTTTTTGGGCCGGAGCCATCCTAATACTGTCTACCATCTTCCTGTTTCCGCTCGTACAGAAGGAAATTTCACGCCGTAAAGCTGCGCGTTAATTCGTTATTTTTCTTACCGGTTTCCTGATAATATCCATACAGTATTCATGCTCATCCCCGGATAGGGGATGAGATTTCCCCTTCTCGTTTAAGGCCATTTTAAGCCCTTTTAAGCCACCCTTGTTTTCAGGCATACTTTATACCGTTTCGCGCACCTCCGTCGCAACCAGCGAATTTTCATAAAATTACTTAGTGTACTATAGCAAACAAACATAGCCACACCTCAATTACCTGTTATTTAAGAATAAAACAGAAAATAAAAATAAAATATCAATTTATATGATGTAAATATATTTTTAAAAATCAGACACTTATAAAATTTACGTAAATAAAGAATTTAACAAATTGAATTTATCTAAAACATCAAAATGCTAATAATATTAGCATTGTATATTTTTAACTTAAAATAAACAATTTATAAAACTTAATATGAAAACTTTATGAAGATTAAATGCAGTAAAAATACACACAATATAAATCTGTTACCATGGAAGTAATAGTGTAATGAAGTATTACTTCAGGAATTTTCAAAAATTGAACCAGTGCCGCTGTCTGTATACAGCTACACGAAATTTTTGAATTTTCGCACCGTTACGGGCGCAGGATTTTTGATCAGTGGCAGCAAAATCTCAGGCATTAAAAACGACTTGCTTCTATCCTTGAAACTTCTGAACAGGACCAGAACATCAAATCAACATACCCAAATATTGAACCTTAAAAACAGCGGCAAAAAATCCGGGTGGCAGCATTGAAATTTTGGCGGGACATTTTTCAGGTCGACAAATTGCGGGGAGATATGAGGAGACACAAATAACCCCTGTCGCCAATCGCATTTTTTATAAACACATAAATTGCGGATATTGGTTACTTACATAAACTAAACACATCATGAGTTTTAAAACCATCGTCGCTATCGTGATCACCGTGCTGCTTACCGTGGTGATCATGCAAAACAATAATGAGGTTCCGTTCACCATTCTTTTCACCACCACCTACATTTCAAAACTGGTTGTGCTGAGCGGCGTGGCCGTGGTGGCCTTTATATTAGGAGTAATAGTTGGCAGGCCTAAAAAAGCCAAGTACGATATTGAGGCCTATCACGACAACGCACTCAACAAAGACAAATCCGATACACTAAGTGACGAAGACAGAGACTACATCAATTAATATTTATGGAAAATAAAATTGGCTTTATTGGCCTTGGCAACATGGGCCTACCCATGGCCAAAAATTTAATAGAGGCAGGCTACCACCTGCAAGTGTATAACCGTACGGCCGACAAAGCCTCCGCCCTTGATCAATCAAAAATCACCGTTTGCAAAACCCCTGCCGAGGCAGCCGCCGATGTTGATTTTGTGGTAACCATGCTACCCGAAGACGACATCCTGATTGAGGCAGTGGCCGGCGCTGACGGCATCCTGAAAACGCTGCCGAAAAACGCGCTGCACATCTCCATGAGCACCATCTCACCGGATGCCGCCGAGGCGCTGAAAAAGCTGCACGACAAGGCCGGTAACCACTACCTCGCCTCCCCTGTTTTTGGGCGACCGGAAGCAGCTGCCGCGAAGAAATTATGGATCTGTGTTTCGGGCAACGCGGCACTAAAAGAAAGGGCTAAACCGGTGCTCGAAAATTTGGGGCAGGGCGTGGTTGATTTTGGTGAGGGTGTGGGCAGCGCCAACGTGGTAAAGATAACCGGCAACTTCATGATCATGGCATCAATGGAGATGATGGCAGAGGCCTTTACATTGGCCGAAAAGAACGGGCTCGACCGTACCCAGGTGGCGGACTTTTTTGGCTCAACTATTTTCAATTCGCCGATATTTAACAACTACGGAAAACTGATTGCCAACAAGCAATACCAGCCCGTAGGTTTTAAAACAAAACTTGGATTTAAAGATGCCCGCCTGGCCTTTGCGTTATCGCAAAAAAGCAACGCGCCGATGCCCCTGGCAACACTGGTGCACAACCGTCTTTTAACGGCCGTTGCAAAAGGCAAGGGCGATACCGACTGGGCCGAAGGCGTGGGTGGTGGCGTGGATGACGACGCCGGAATTTAAACGTTATAAAACACCCGGTTTGTTTTTTCTAAAACCGACAGATCGGGTGTTTCATTGAAGATGCCAAAAACCGAAGCCCCGCTCCCGCTCATGCTTGCATACAAAGCACCCGCCTCGTACAGCGCCGCCTTCACCCCTCTTATCACCGGGTGGTTCCTGAACACCGAATTTTCAAAATCATTTTTAATGTTGTGCCTCCACTCACTGATGGGCTCCAAAATTTGCTCGCGGAGCACACCTTGCGCTGGAGCCGCTTTTACGCCCCTGTAAGCCTCTCCGGTAGACACATGAGCTTCCGGCATTACCAATACTATTTTATGCCGCGAGAGGTCAAGATTTAAAGCCAAAAATTCATCCCCTTTTCCAAAAGCATACACTGGTTTGCTCTCAATGAAGAAAGCACAGTCGGCACCGAGCTGCCGGGCATAGTCCGTCATTTGCTCAATAGTTAAATCGAGCGCAAAAGTCTGATTGAGTAATTTGATGAAAAATGCCGCGTCGGCTGAGCCCCCTCCAAGCCCCGCGCCTATCGGGATGTTTTTGTGGAGGTGAATTTTTACGGGCGGCAAATCGTAGTCCCGTTTGATGAGGTGGTAGCCCTTGATGCAAAGATTGTCTTCCATGCGGCCGGGGATATCGATACCCGAAGATTGAAAGCTCAATTTATCGGCCGGCAAAATTTCGAGCGCGTCTTTTATGTTGATGGGGTAAAAAACTGTTTCGAGGTTGTGGTAGCCATCGGCACGGCGCTGGATAATATTGAGGCCGATGTTTATTTTTGCATTAGGAAATGTGACCATAGAAATGATTAACAACCGTTGTATTTTTGCACATCGGTTAGGATACCAAAAATAGATTATTTTTCTTTGTGGCTGAAAAATATGGTTTAGTGAATTGTTAGCTGGGCGAATGGGTGGGTAATTTTTGAAACACGCTATTACCATCTGCTCATTCGGCAACAAACTTGTTCGCTACATCGCCCCAAATTTCTAATTCAACAAAATGAAACAATATTTAGACCTGATGCGCCATGTGATGGAAAACGGAGCCCAAAAGCACGACCGCACCGGCACGGGTACCATCAGCGTATTTGGCTACCAGATGCGTTTTAACCTGAAGGAGGGCTTCCCGATGGTGACCACCAAAAAATTGCACCTGAAATCGATCATCCATGAGCTGATATGGTTTTTAACCGGCGATACCAATATTCAGTATCTTAAAGATAACGGCGTGCGTATATGGGACGAATGGGCCGATGCCGACGGCAACCTCGGCCCGGTGTACGGTTACCAATGGCGCTCGTGGCCAAAACCCGATGGCGGCCATATCGACCAGATCAGCCAGATCATCCACCAGCTCAAAACCAATCCGGATTCGCGCCGCATTATAGTTTCGGCATGGAACGTGGCCGATGTTAACCAGATGGCCCTGCCCCCTTGTCACAGCCTCTTCCAGTTTTACGTGGAGCCTGCCGATACAAGCAAAGGCGAAACCAAGGGCAAGCTCTCGTGCCAGTTGTATCAGCGCAGTGCCGATATATTTTTGGGCGTACCTTTCAACATTGCCTCGTACGCGCTGCTCACAATGATGGTGGCACAGGTATGCGACCTCCATCTCGGCGATTTCGTCCACACCTTTGGCGACGCGCACATTTACAACAACCACCTGGAGCAGGCCAACCTGCAACTCACCCGCGAGCCAAAGCCGCTGCCCACCATGCGCATCAATCCGGAGGTGAAAGACATTTTCAGTTTCAGGTACGAAGATTTCACTTTAGAGAACTATGAGGCCTGGCCGCACATTAAGGGCGCGGTGGCGGTTTAGGTATTTTGTCATTGAGTCATTTTTAATTGGGGCATTGGGTCATTTTTGTCATTGGGTTATTTTCAATTCTCCGCATCAAGTCATTTTGGCATTAGGGTCATTTTATGATAAGCGAGTTGGTAACTTTTAAGATTATTATTTTGCATGGCTAACCGGTTGGAGGAATTGGAGGTTTACAATTTGGCTGAAACTTTCTCTAATGATATTTGGCAAATAGTTATTCAATGGGATTATTTCGCAAAGGACACTATCGGAAAACAACTCACCCGGTCTGCCGACTCTATTGGTGCCAACATTGCAGAAGGCTTCGGAAGGTATCACTTTAAAGAGAACGAGAACTTTTGCTATTTCAGTCGCGGTTCTACCCTTGAAACCAAAAGCTGGTTAAATAAAGCAAAAACAAGAAACCTGATAACCGAAGAGATATTTTCCGCATTCATCCATCAATTAGAAACAATTCACATAAAGCTTAACATCTACATCAAACGCATCGGCGCCATCTCCCAACAATAAGCGTCTGATAAAACAAAACTATTGCCTAATGACAATTGACCAGTGACTATAAAGGAAAGACTTGTATCTTGCCATCATCAATAAGATTTCAATAATTACACAAAGCATAAACAGCAGAATAAAAAACATTGGCATTTTCAGCATCCTGGCCACACCGGAATAAACGGCAATGACCAATGACTTAAATGACCAATGACTACAATGACCCACCAAATGACCATAAGCATAATAGTTGCCATAGCGCAAAACCACGCCATCGGCAAAAACAACCAGTTACTGTGGCACATGCCGCACGATCTGAAACACTTTAAAGAAGTTACTACCGGGCATACGGTTATAATGGGCCGCAAAACTTTTGATTCCGTAGGTAAGCCATTGCCTAAACGCCGTAATATTGTGGTAACACGGCAGCAAATTGAAATACCGGGATGCGAGGTGGTGGATTCTATTGATGCCGCCATTGCCCTTTGCGCGGGCGAGGATGAAGTGTTTATTGTGGGCGGGGCCGAAATTTACAGGCAGGCCATGGCCAAAACAGATGTGATCTACCTCACCATTATCCACAAGGATTTTGATGCCGATACGTTTTTCCCGGAGATTAACCCGGAGGAGTGGAAGGAAACCGGGCGGGAAGATTTTGATGCCGACGAGAAAAACCCAATACCATACTCGTTCATCACACTAAAACGCGGCTAACATTTTGTGTCATCAATTTGTTTTAATTTAAAATTTTCCGCTTACAAAATTTTATTAGATTTGCCGGTCTTATTTAAAAAGGTTATAGACAATTTTATATACATAGTTTTACTTCACGATGCAAGGTAAAGGGATCATTAAATTTTTTGCACTACTGCTAACCCTGGTTAGTATTTACTATCTTTCTTTCACATGGGTAGCCCAAAAGGTTGAGCAAGATGCGCGGGATTACGCGAAAGGCAATTCACAAAAATATACAGCTTATCTCGATTCAGTAGCAGATCTTCCTGCTTACCCTGTGTTGGGTCACACTTACCAGTACTGCAAAGGTAAAGAGCTCGCTTTAGGCTTGGACCTTAAAGGCGGTATGAACGTTACCATGCAGGTATCATTACGTGAGTTGGTACAATCGTTATCAAACAACAATCCTGAGCCTGCCTTTAATCAGGCACTGCAAAACGCCGATGTTGCTACACGCACCAGCCAGAAAGACTACATCACCCTGTTTATTGAGGAATACGAAAAGCTTAACCCTAACGGTAAGCTGGCCGCTATCTTCTCCACTAAAGATAACCAGGCTAACCTGAAGTTCAATGCTTCAAACGGTGAAGTTAAAGCCTACCTGCAAGATCAGGCAAGCGCGGCGGTTAAGCAAGCTTACACGGTATTAGATACCCGTATCAACCAGTTTGGTGTGGTACAGCCTAACATTCAGTTACAGCAAGGCACCAACCGCATATTGATTGAGCTGCCGGGCGTTAAAGACCCTGAGCGTGTACGTAAACTATTACAAGGTTCGGCTAAGCTGGAGTTTTACAAAACTTATGATAACCGCGAGGTTTACCAGTTACTGGCTAACGTTGATAAATTATTAGCTGATAAAGCAAAAGCGACTACTACTGATACTGCTAAAAAAGCAGATACCAAAACAGCCGCTGTTGCTGATACAAGCAAAAAAGAAAATTCATTATTAAGCAAGGTTGAAAAAAATGCTGCCAAAGATACTTCACTGGCCAGCAAATCAAGCCAACTGAGCAAAAGCAACCCATTGTTCTCTATCCTGTCGCCAAATGTTGGCCGCGATGAGAACAACCAACCTGCATTAGGTTCTGGTCCGGTTGTGGGTTTTGCTTCACAAGCCGATACTGCTAAAGTAAATGCTTACCTGAACAGCCCTGAAGTAAAAGCGACCATTCCGCAAAACATGAAATTGCTGTGGGATGTTAAAGCACGCGAAAAAACTAAAATATACAGCCTGTACGCCATTAAACTGGCAGGCGCGCAAAATGGCCCGGTATTAACCGGTGATGCCATTACCGATGCCCGCAGCAGTACTGACGAACGCGGTAACCCTGATGTTACCATGTCAATGAACTCTGACGGTGCACGTGCATGGGCTGATATCACTAAAGAAGCTTCATCTGGCGCGTACAAACAGGCTATCGCCATTGTGTTGGATAACAACGTATACTCTGCCCCTACTGTACAAAACGAAATCAATGGTGGTTCATCATCAATATCAGGTAACTTCACTATTGAAGACACCAAGGATTTGGCCAACGTATTAAAAGCTGGTCGTTTAAAAGCCCCTGCCCGTATCGTTAACGATACCGAGGTTGGTCCGTCATTAGGTCAGGAAGCTATCAATGCCGGTTTATTATCATGCGTACTTGGTTTCGTGGTAGTACTGGTGTTCATGGTGGTTTATTACAACCGTGCAGGTACAGTAGCCGTAATCGCGGTATTGTTCAACGTATTCTTCCTGATGGGTGTACTGGTAAGCTTAGGCGCTGTATTAACCCTTCCGGGTATCGCAGGTATCGTGTTAACACTCGGTATAGCGGTTGATGCCAACGTACTGGTATATGAGCGTGTACGTGAGGAAATGGCCTTAGGCAAAACGGTTAAACAATCTGTTACCGATGGTTTCAAACACGCCTTATCATCAATTTTAGATGCTAACGTAAGTACCTTCCTTACCGCTTTAATATTACTGGTATTCGGTTCGGGTCCAATCAAAGGTTTCGCAAGTACTTTAATGATCGGTATCATTACCTCATTATTCTGCTCATTGCTTATCTCAAGGTTGATTTTCGAATACATGCTTGATAAAGGCTGGGATGTTAAATTCTCACACCCTTGGAGCTCACATACCTTTAAAAACGCTAACTACGCGTTTGTTAAAAACCGTTTCAAATTCTACGCTTTCTCGGGTATATTCATCGTAGCAGGCTTAATCTCTATCTTCACCCGTGGCTTTAACTACGGTGTGGATTTTCAGGGTGGCCGTAACTATACTGTACAGGCAAAAGGCCAGGCAGTTAATGCTGATGATGCACGTGAAGCATTGGTTAAATACTTAGGTGTTGGTAAAGCTGAGGTTAAAACTTTTGGCAGCGATAAATTAAGTATCACTACCAACTACCTGCTTGAAGACAAAGCTGACGATGCTGATGCGAAAGTAGAAGCAGCCGTTAAGAAAGGCTTGAGCGAACTGCCAACCAAATACGAGATCATGGGCCGTCAAAAAATTGACCCTACCATCTCTAACGATTTGAAAACATCATCGGGCTTAACCGTAATATTCGCCATCCTGGTGATCTCGGCTTACATCCTGATCAGGTTCCGCAAATGGCAATATAGCCTTGGTGCCATGGTTGCTACCGCGCACGATTCATTGCTGGTATTATCATTCTTCTCATTATTTAAAGATGTGCTTCCGTTCTCGCTTGATATCGACCAGGCATTTATCGCCGCTTTGTTAACCGTTATCGGTTACTCAATTAACGATACCGTGGTAGTGTTTGACCGTATCCGCGAGTACCTGAAATTGCCAAGCTCTAAAAATGAGGATACTACAACAGTTATCAATACTGCAATTAACAGCACATTAAGCCGTACAATAATTACTTCGTTAACTGTACTGTTTGTTTTAATTGTATTGTTTATCTTTGGGGGCGACGTGATCAGAGGATTCTCTTTCGCCCTGCTTATCGGTATCATATTTGGTACATACTCGTCCATCTGTGTGGCAACGCCGGTAATCATTGACTTTGGGAAAAAAGGTCTTAAATAGATAAAACTTATTTATAATATTTAAGAGGCCCCAAAGAACATTTGGGGCCTTTTTGTTTTATGTTTTACAGCACACAACTTTATTTGAAATAACCCCCATTATTATATATATGGATCTCGCAAACAAATCAAATTTCCCTTTAGTAGTAATTATCGGCGGCGGCTTTGGCGGGCTGCAGGTTGCCGAAAATTTAAAAGACAAACCTGTAAATGTTTTAATGCTTGATAAAAACAATTATCACGGCTTTTGGCCTTTACTTTACCAGGTAGCCATGGGCAGTTTGGAGTGCGAATCAATAGCATTTTCGCTGCGTAAAAAGTTCGACGGGCAAAAAAACTTCAGGTTTCGCGTGGCCGAAGTTTCAGGTATCAATACTGAAAGCAAACACGTAGAAACCAATATAGGCGATATCGCTTATGATTATTTGGTAGTAGCAACAGGCTCCACCACCAATTTCTTCGGTAACAAAGAGATTGAGCGCTTTGCAATGCCAATGAAGACCATACCTGAGGCTTTAAACATACGCTACCTTATTCTGCAAAACTTAGAGGCCGCCGTACTGCAAGCCTCAAAAGAAGACCGCGAGCCTTACCTGAACTTTGTACTGGTAGGTGCCGGCCCAACTGGTGTTGAACTGGCCGGTTCACTGGCCGAGATCAAGAACCACATCCTTACCAAAGATTACCCCGAACTGCGCAAAGAAGAAATGAAGGTTTACCTTGTAGACTTTTTGCCAAGGGTTTTAGGCCCGATGTCTGACGATTCATCAAAATCGGCAGAGAAGTTTTTGAGAGGCATGGGCGTTGAGCTATTGCTGGGCACTAAGGTAGAAAGCTACGATGGCGAAGTAATAGTGTTTGAAGGCGGTAAAAGCATCCGTACCAAGAGCGTAATATGGTCGGCCGGTGTAATGGGCCAGGTACCCGAAGGTTTGGGCAAAGATGCCGTAATACGTGGTAACCGCATCAAAACAAATGCTATTTGCCAGGTAGATGGCCATACCGATGTATTCGCCATCGGCGACGTTGCAGCCAGCATTACCGAAGGTACCCCTAACGGACACCCTGGTGTGGCACAGGTAGCCATGCAACAAGGTAAAAGCGTAGCTAAAAACATTTTGAACATACTGGAAGGCAAACCAACCGTACCGTTCAGCTATTTTGATAAAGGATCAATGGCTACCATTGGCCGTAACAAAGCCGTAGTTGATATCAGCAAAACCATCAAGTTCCAGGGCTTTTTCGCCTGGTTAACCTGGATGTTTATCCACCTGATATCATTAATGGGCGGCCGTAACCGTTGGGTAGTTTTCATTAACTGGGTAGCCAGCTATGTAAGTTACAACGGCGGTAACCGTATCATCATCCGCAAGTTCGTAAAAGAAACATCAGACGCGCAAAAGAACGCCGTAACTAAATACGATCAATAAGCAAAGATTTTACTGAAAAATAAGAAAGGCAATGTGATAATCATATTGCCTTTCTTGTTTTGAAACGAAATTGTATATCAAGCAGCCGCCTTGCAGGTGTTTTGAAAATCTTTAATTCCCTCACTTGAAGCATAGCCGTCAATTTAAATTGATCAATATTGACTCACCCCGACATCGCTTCGCTCGTCACCCCTCTCTCCGCGAGCGGAAAGAGGGGTATTCATTTTTATTTTTTTCAGCCCTCTTTACGGCAAAGCCGAAGAGAGGGAGGTCCAGCGAAGCGTAGACCGGGTGAGTTAGCTATACCGTTTGCTTTAACCTTTAAATTGATGGCTATAATAGCAGGGAGGGGCTTATACAGCAAAATCATAAACCATTTGATGAAACCCCTCCCTACACCCTCCCAGGGGAGGGAATCGCACATTGGCCCGCGCTTTTACCTTTCCGATGGCTGTGATGACAGCTCCCTTTGTCCCTATTTTTGAATTTTGACTTCACTTCAAAACCATCTTATAATGCCTTATACCGGCTTCTTCAAACTCCGGCCCTTCTTGTACAAAGCCATTCTTTTCATACAAGCCTACGGCCTGTATTTGGGCGTGCAGGTAAACATAGCTTGCATCGGCAGGTAAACTATCAATTATGGCTTTTAACATCGCCTGGGCTACTCCTTTGCCTCTGTATTGCTTCAGTACGGCAAAGCGTTCCAATTTGTAGCCCTTATCAGTTTTGCGCCAGCGCGCGGCTCCGGCGGGTATGCCATCAGCTGTAGCTAAAAAGCGCGTTGCTTCTTCATCGTGCTCTATCTCCAGTTCGTGCGGGCAGCCCTGCTCCTCCACAAATACCTCGTATCTGATGGCCTGCATGGCGGCCTCCTGTTCCTTATTGCTTACTGTGCTTATTTTTATGTCGTAACTGCTGGGCATTGGTATAATGTTCTTTCGATTTAAAACTGTTCAACTTAGTGGTATGGTTTTCGGTAGCGGCATCAATAGAGTGCGTACAAAGTATATCGTCTTCCTCCTCGGCCAGGTCAGATAACTGCTCGTAAAATTTGTGCAGGCTGTTCAGCTCCTCTTCGTTAAGGTCTTCAATATCAACCATGCGGTTACTGGCTCCCTGGTGCGAAGCGATGAGCTCGTTCAGCTTCAAATGTATCGCCTTTGAGTCTTTATTTTGTGATTTTTGGATCAAAAAAACCATCAAAAAGGTAACAATGGTAGTGCCGGTATTAATAATAAGCTGCCAGGTATCGGAGTATTTAAATATCGGCCCCGTTATCCCCCAAACAATAATTACCGACATAGCGGTAATAAACGCGGCAGAACTGCCCGTAGCGCTGGTTGCCCAGTTGGCAAAACGCTCAAAAAAACTCTTTTTACTGGCCATTGGTTGTTTATGTGTTGATGTATTAAACGAAAAAAGAGCGCCAATGTTTAATTGGCACTCTTTTAATATAGCTTTAAAGAATATTACAGCTTGCTGTTAACGTCGATGCAGTTAAGATCGCTGAAAGCTTCGGTTAATCTTTTTACAAAGTTCTCTTCGCCTTTACGCAACCAAACACGTGGATCGTAATATTTTTTGTTCGGAGAATCAGCACCTTCAGGGTTACCAATCTGATCTTGCAGGTACGCTTCTTTTGATTGGTAGTAGTTTTTTATACCTTCCCAGTAAGCCCATTGCATATCGGTATCGATGTTCATTTTGATAGCACCGTAAGAGATAGCCTCGCGGATCTCTTCCTGGCTTGAACCAGAACCACCGTGGAACACGAAGTTGATCGGTTTCTCAGCAGTAATGTTATGTTTCTTTTTCAGGAACTCCTGTGAATTGTGTAAAATTATCGGTTGTAATTTTACGTTACCCGGTTTGTATACGCCGTGTACGTTACCAAATGCAGCAGCAACGGTAAAACGGTGACTAACTGCCGATAAGTGCTCATAAGAGTAAGCAACATCCTCGGGCTGGGTATATAATTTTGAGCTGTCAACATCGCTGTTATCAACACCATCTTCTTCGCCGCCGGTTACACCAAGCTCAATTTCGATGGTCATGCCCATTTTAGCCATACGCTCAAGGTATTTGGCAGATATTTCGATATTCTCTTCCAAAGGCTCTTCTGATAAGTCGAGCATGTGTGATGAGAACAATGGTTTTCCTGTTTCAGCAAAGAATTTCTCGCCGTGATCAAGCAAACCATCTATCCATGGTAATAATTTTTTAGCAGCGTGGTCGGTATGTAAAATAACCGCGACACCATAGTGCTCTGCCAGCAAATGCACGTGTTTAGCGGCAGATACGCCACCTAAAATGCAAGCCTGCAGTTTTGAATTATCTAATGATTTACCTGCGTAAAATTGCGCGCCACCGTTTGATAGCTGAATAATAACAGGAGATTTAACAGCTGCCGCCGTTTCTAACACAGCGTTTACAGTGTTTGTACCTATAACATTTACTGCCGGTAAAGCAAACTGATGCTTTTTAGCTGCCTCAAATAGTTCCTGCACCTGATCGCCGTGCAAAACACCTTTGTAATCTTTTAAACTCATTAATTAAAAAATTTGATTTTTGGAGCCCGAAGATATAAATTTCATCCGGTTTTATGTATATAATCTACTAAATCACTGTGCTTTTTTATCAACATGGTGTATTTTCTACACTATTGTATAAATAGCCCCTGTTTTTATGCCATTTTAGTATTAAATAATGTAAACAAGCGTGTTAAATTAGATGCAAGAGTTGAGAATCAGGAATCAAGATAAATTGCCTTTCACCCAATGGTGCGTGGTCAGGGCCTCTACGCACAATCCTTCGACAAGCTCAGGATGACCCCATTTCCAAAACATCTCATTATAGGCACAACACATCATCCAAATAAATTCTCTGTGTCACTCCGTGCAAACCTCTGTGTTCTTTGTGGTAAAAAAACACCCGCACTTATCGGTTGAATAAAAACCCTGCATATCGGAGAAGATCCTTCATTGCATTCAGGATGACAGGAAGAAAGGTAAACCTCCCCACTCTCAGCGAAAACCTCAGCTTACTCAGCGGTTAAAAACTTAACAGACCTGCCTCGCATTACTCATGTCAAACACACAATGTAAACTCATAAATGATAATAAAGGAAAAATTCGTTTCTTTGCATCATATTGAAAGACTTCGAAAAAGATATGGCGTGGTTTAAACGAGAGATCAAGGGGATAATTACGACTACTCAGGAAAAGAAAGAAGCACCTGATGGTATCTGGAATAAATGCCCAGAATGTAAAAAACCTTTACACTATTCAGAGCAAGTTGAGAACCAATATGTTTGCCACTATTGCGGCTACCATTTACGTATTGGCTCAAAAGAATACTTTTCTGTACTGTTTGATAATAACGAGTTTACAGAACTATTTACCGACCTCAGATCGGGTGATCCCCTGCATTTTGAGGATACCAAAAAATACACCGACAGGATAAAGGAAACTACCAAAAAAACAGGCCTTACCGATGCAATACGCGCCGGTCATGGTAAAATTGAAGGTCAGGATCTGGTAATTGCCTGTATGGATTTCAACTTTATTGGTGGTTCAATGGGTTCGGTTGTGGGCGAAAAGATTGCCCGTTCTATCGATTACAGCATCAAAAACAGGATACCTTTCCTGATGATATCCAAATCGGGTGGTGCACGTATGATGGAGGCCGCGTTCTCGCTAATGCAAATGGCTAAAACTTCGGCTAAATTAGCCCTGTTAAGCCAGGCTAAGATACCATACATCTCTTTACTTACCGACCCTACAACAGGTGGTGTAACAGCCTCTTACGCTATGCTTGGCGACATCAATATCGCCGAACCGGGCGCATTGATCGGCTTTGCCGGACCAAGGGTGATTAAAGAAACCATCAAGAAAGATTTGCCAAAAGGTTTCCAAACCGCGGAATTTGTACAAGAGCACGGCTTCCTCGACTTTATAGTTGACCGCCGCGAAATGAAAGAACGACTGGCTTCGTTTATAAAAATGCTTCAGTAGAGAGGCAAGAAATAAGATTCAGGAAACAAGATTTGAAAGTCAGGTTCCAGGAAAGACATAAAACAGAAAAGTCCCCAATGGGGACTTTTCTGTTTTAAAAACTATTTCTCCTGTTTCCTGAATCTTACTTCTTGACTCAAATAGGATCTTGTCTCCTGAATCTTATCTCTCGGCTCTAAAGCTATATTCCCTCCGTGCCCGGCTCGTGGCCTAACATACGGCCGGTTGTGCGGCCATGCGGACGGCTGCTGAAATCAGCTTTTGCGGGGCCTTCTGACGGAAACTCATGTGGGTTTGGTGGAGTAACGTCGGTTTGCTCGCTGTACGAGGCATCGTTACCTTCCTGCGGACGACTGTATTCGCGGGTTGAAGGGAAACTTGTGCTTTCCTCGCTTGCCTCACGCTCCTCCGGTGTTTCATTCGGATCAGGATCTACCGATTGCGGTGCCAGGTGGGCCTCGAAATCCTTGTCTTCATCTACATCGCTTTCTTCGTCGTCAATATCGTAGTTCAAATCATCGTCGGTGAGGGTGTTATCATAACCGTCATCATCGATATTATCTTCTTCTATTTCGTCGCGGTCAACGCCGTATTCATCATCTTCGTCGCCGAAATCAGATGCCCTGCCGCTATTGGTTAAACCATTTTTGTTGTCGTTATCATCGAACAAATCTTCCCGATCGTTCAGATTATTTTCCGTTATCGCTATCATAGGTTTTGTTTTAATTGTTAATTAATAAACCCATAGCAATAGCTTATTGTTTTTATTATTACAAAAAACAAGGCGTATTAAAGCCGCTATACGGCGAATCGGAAAGATGAGAAAAATGATGCTTTTAGGCGTTCAACAGGCAAACTTCGCGTACTTTGTTCACCGTATAATCAATCTCTTCTTTAGTATTATACTTAGAAAAAGAGAACCGAACCGACGGCCTTGTAGGGTTAGCGCCTATAGCGTTAAGTACGTGCGAACCAATATCGGTACCCGAACTGCAAGCACTACCGCCCGATGCCGAAATACCCGCGATATCCAGGTTGAACAATAGCATATCGGCCATATCCATTTCAGGGAATGATACGTTAAGCACGGTGTACAAGCTCTTTTCGGGCGCTATTTCGCCATTAAAGCCAATGCCCGGTATTTCGTGCTTCAGCTTATCTATCATGTAGGTTTTAAGGCCTTGAATATGTTGCTGGTGTTGTTCCATTTCGGTATAGGCCAGTTCGAGCGCTTTGGCCAAACCAACTATACCATATACGTTTTCGGTACCACCGCGCATGTTACGCTCCTGCGATCCGCCGTAAATCATCGGACTGATCTTTAACTTGTGATTCACATGTAAGAAACCGACACCTTTAGGGCCATGCAGCTTGTGTGCCGCGCAAACTAAAAAGTTAACCTTAAGCTTACTCAAATCATGCGCGTAATGCCCCATGGTTTGTACCGTATCGCAATGGAAGATGGCGTTATATTGTTCGCAAAGGTTACCTACCTGCTCAATATCGGTAAGAGTACCAATTTCATTGTTAGCATGCATTAACGATACAAACGTACGCTCGTTTTGCTGCAACAGGGTTTCGAGGTGCTGGTAATCGATATTACCTTTATCATCGGTTTTAACAAAGCTTAGTTTGATAACGCCCGCTTTTTGCATGGCTTCAAGCGTATGGATCACCGCGTGGTGCTCCAGTTTGCTGGTGATGGCATGTTTAATACCATGATCGGCAATACCGCACCTAATGGCTGTATTATCTGCCTCGGTGCCGCCACTGGTAAAAAATATTTCGGCAGGCGAAGTATGCAATAAATTGGCTACTGTTTTGCGTGATCTTTCGATAAGCGTACGAACCTCGCGCCCGTGAGCATGAATAGATGATGGATTACCATAGTGGTTTTCCATTACTTTGTACATTTCCTTTAATACCTCAGGATCAAGCGGCGTGGTAGCTGCATTATCAAAATAAACACGCATTTTCTATTATTTATTGAATTTATGAGTGAGTGAATGAGTGATCACTGCTTTTTGTTATCCGATGCCGTTTTACGGGCAGCGGAAACAACCTTCAGTATTTCATTCGCCTCTGTCAGTAATATATCTATTTCAGTCCGTTTAACTATATCAGCCCCGATCAATATTTCCATCCAAAACACGCTTTCGTCGGCCTCTTCAACTACTATGGAGAGTTTTGAATGAAATTCGGCCTGTGACCGGGCCCGGCATACCGCTCTGTAATTAGCCCCTACAGAAGAGGCCGATCTTAGTAACTGTTTACCGATTATCCTTGCTTCATCTGTTTTCGGCAAGGATCTGTATAGCTTTATATTATTTATAACAAACGTTTTAGTACGTTCCCTAAAACGCTCCGCAAAGTCAATTTTATCAATCTTTTCCATCAATGAATAAATTATCACTCATTCACTAATGTACTCAATCGCTAATTAAGTAAGTTGTAAAATTTCCTTTATATCGCTAATGATCTTGTTGGCCAAGTTATTGGCAACCGTTTCTGAATTACCTTCCGAATAAATGCGGATGATAGGTTCAGTGTTCGATCTGCGCAAATGTACCCATTCTTTGTCAAATTCTATTTTCAATCCGTCAATTGTGGTATGCGGCTGACTTTTGTATTTCTC
>NZ_JBWKQC010000019.1:0-23612 GCF_059418565.1 Mucilaginibacter sp. GW821-FHT07G05
CTTTTTGATTAAAGTTTGGAATTATGGTAGACCTATAATACAAAGCGGGCAGAACTTGGGGCTGGAACTTTTGCCCCGCCGCTCATTTCCTCCCCGCATGCAACAAGTTCCTATGCCCGCCTTTGCGCTCATTGGCCACCATCGTTCTGCCCGCTTTCGGCCGAAGCTTCTTTGCTGACAGGGAAGAAGCACGCTTTAGCCTTTCTGTATGCCTTCATGAACTTTTCAGCTTTGACAACTTTTTAAAAGTTGTCAAAGCTTGCCCGTTGCCCTCCCCTCTGTCGCGAGTTTAGCGTAGCGTAACTCGTGACACGGCATGGCCGGAGCTTTCAGCTCCCGCTTACACGCACTACCCTAACCGACTTAAACCCGGGAGTAGCGTATACCGGCCTGTGGTGAAGGCCTTGTGCGCGTATGAGCGAATCACGGGGCTGTGTTGGCCAATGATCACAGGCATTGATTTTCTGATGTTATTATATGTTGAGAATAGGTGAATACGGATAAAAGTAGCAGGCCAATTGGCTTTGGGGGGCGGGGGTTAATTACATGCGCTATCCTGACATCAAATAAGTACAAAATACTGCGAGATTGCTTCGTATCTACCCATGACGTATTAAAAAAACTGTCATTCTGAACGTTTGAAGAATCTTCTTCACTATGCTTATCAGCGATAGATGCTTCGTTCCTCAGCATGACAGTGGAGAGTGGTTGTGAGCTATCGTCATCTCATCTTTAAGTTCAAAAAGAATTAAAACTCGCGCAATTGTAAGAATTATATCTGCCTCTATCTCCGTCATAATTCAGTTAAAATCAGTGTATAATCGAAAATATATTTTTAAATAAATAAACATTTACTTATTATTGTATCGATATTTTAAATCAGATAGATAACATAGCATGCGCCCACGAAATTTAGAGAAGGAAGAAGCCATCCGTACCATTGCTTTAGATATAATAGCGACCGAAGGCCTCGAAAATTTGACTATGCAAAAGCTGGCTGCTGCTGCCGGGGTATCGCCGCGTACCATTTATATTAAGTACGAAAACAAAGAAGACCTGCTGATCAAACTGTTTATCAAGGATGTTTTGGCGGCTTACGAAAAGGCAATATTGAACGGCTTTAACGAGGATATGCCTTTTGCCGAAGGCGTTGAAAAACTGTGGACTAACGGCTTTGAGTATTTGAAAAATAACCGGCCATCGTTCGCGCTTATTCAGCATGGTAAATCATCGCCCTTGCTAAACAAGGCTTTTCAGCAGGAAAACATACAGCAGGGGCAGTTTTTTGCGCCTATCCACAGGTTCATTATAACTAACATTAAAGCTGGGGTGATAAAAGATTTGCCGTTTGATGTGCTTCGTGCCCTGCTGTTCGCGCCGCTGCTTGATCTGGTGAACGAGTATTTTGACCATACCGACCGCCCCGTGCAAATTATTACCGATGAGGTGATAGCCACTTGCTGCGAAGCGGTTATTAAAGGGATTTTAAAGTAAACAGATTTAACATGATCTCAATTAAAAACAAAAACATAGCTATAGTAGGTGGCGGTCCGGGCGGACTTACACTTGCACGATTATTACAAATGAACAGCGCCCACGTAAAAGTATACGAGCGCGACTTTAACCGCGAGGTTAGGGTACAAGGCGCCACACTCGATCTGCATGATGAGTCGGGTTTAAAAGCGCTGCGTGCTGCCGGGTTAATGGATGAGTTTGAGGCCAACTATCGCCCCGGTGCCGATAAAATGCGCATTGTAGATAAAAGCGCGCAAATTATTTATGCCGATGAGGGCGGCGGCGAAGGCGGTTTCTTTAGGCCGGAGATAGATCGTGGTCCGCTCCGCGAAATTATGCTGAATTCTTTACAGCCTGATACCGTAGTTTGGGATAGCCAGTTTGTCGCCCTTGAACAGCAACCGGACGGAACGATAAAACTCGAATTTAAAAACGGAACAATAGCCTATGCCGACGTAGTAATAGCCGCAGATGGCGCCAACTCAAAGATAAGACCATACATTACGCCAGTAAAACCATTTTACGCGGGCATTTCTGTAGTGGAGGGCGCGGTGTATCATTCGGCTACGGCAAGCCCCCAAATTCATCAGTTACTTAATGGCGGAAAAATATTTGCCATGGGCGATGAAAAAACGATCATAGTAAGCTCTAAGGGCGATGGAAGTTTGGTGTTTTATACCAGCTGTAAAACAGATGAATTTTGGCTGCGCGAAAGTGCCATTGATTTTAACGATAAAGCGCAGGTATTTGCCTGGTTTAAACAAGCGTTTGCCGGTTGGGATGCGATATGGAATGAGCTATTTGAAAACGCCAATCCGGTGTTTATCCCAAGGCCGCAATACTGTATGCCTTTGGATCAAGCCTGGGAAGCACAACCCAATATCACCATGCTGGGCGATGCCGCCCACCTGATGCCACCTTATGCCGGCGAAGGCGTAAACATGGCTATGCTTGATGCGCTGGAACTGGCCGAATGCCTGCTCAGCGACCAGTATACCGATATCCACACGGCAATAGCAGCTTACGAAAAGCAAATGCGTGCTCGTGCATCAGAAATAGGCGCCATCACGCTCGAACAAACGGCATCCCTGCATTCGCCGCAGGCTATTGAAAATATGGTGGCCATGTTTCGGCCCGAAGAATAATAGTTTTTGAACAGATCCCGGCAGTATTTGAAATGGCCGGGGTTTGTTTTTACAGGATTGGTGCAGAAGGGGTTTCCGGAAGGTTCTTTTTCTTTTCCAGATACTCTTTCCCAAAGTCTGTTTTTAGTTCGATCCACATAGGTAAATGATCCGACATCTGGAAGGTTCTCCACGTTTTGTAGTCGTAACTTTCTGATCCGTCTGCCGATGATGGCTTTATGAGGTCGTTCTTGTAAACAGCCTCCTGATCAAGCTTATATACGTAGTTGTAATAATCGAAAACACCGGCTTCACACAACTCAAGCTGCTTGTTAATATCGGGCGTAATAAAAGCTATTTGATCGTAATGTTTGTTTTTGGGTACGTTGCTGCCCGGTATCTCCTGTAGTTTTTTCGGTACTGTAAATCCGGCTTTGGTTATGGCGCTAAAGGTTACATCCGTTGTTTTAAAAATATTAAAATCGCCCAGTAACACCATGTTTTTTGCCCACGCGTATTTGTCTTTAGCCTGATTGGCTAAAAAGAGGGATAGCTCTTCAATTTCGTGCCTGCGCCGCTCGTCAACAGCTACACCTTTACCGTAATAAATATGCGCTACGCATATCGTAAATTTAAACCACCCGGCCTGAAAGCCTACAATAAATGGTGTTCGTGCCAATTGCTGCGCTGCTTCTTTTTTGTTTGGCGGTAGCACTATCTCACCGGCAAGCCCGTTAAATGCTATCTTTCGCGAATCGTATAAAAATGCCATGCGTTCGCCGTTTCCGCCGCTACCGGCTGTTACGTCGGTTACAATAAACTTCCACCACTTTCCTAAAATGTCCATCACATCGTTAAGGCTGGTCATATTGCGGCGTACTTCCTGCACGGCTACCAAATCAAAATTGCTAATGATTTCGGCGATGTAATACAGAGGTTCTTTCTTCCGCACCCCCATTTTCGAATCACCAAATTCACGGATGTTCCAGGTAGCCAAAAGTAAATTACCCTCAACAGATCGTCGTGGTATTTTCGCGGTGTCAATACCCTCCTTTAAAATCAAAAGGTTTTCGGCAATGCGGCGGTCGGTGGCATTGGCATTGTTTAATGAGTAGTAAAATGGCATAATTTTAATCTTAACAGAGGTGATGGTTTAAGATGCGGTATAACTCGTTAAGTAAATGTAAGTATTTAATATATAGATAAATATGAGTTTGTATGTTAGGGCTGTAATTTAATAATTGCTTAAAACAGGCTTAATGAATGGTTGGATATTGTTGCTGTATCCCGGCTTTTATACAGCTTTTACAAAACCTATCGGCAGGCATGCTGTTGTTACCAACAAATGTTTAAACGCCTGTTTAAATTTTTAAGCCCGGCTTAGTTGGCAACACTTATTAATTGCTTTACCTTTAACGTACATAAACATACCACCAATGATTGAAACAAAAGCTTACGCGGCCCAGGACGAAAAGACTCCTTTGGCCCCATGGACATTTGAGCGACGCGATGTAGGTCCGCATGATGTTCAATTTGATATTTTATTTTGCGGCGTTTGCCACTCCGATCTGCACCAGATCAAGAACGACTGGTTTCCGGGCATTTTCCCTATGGTGCCGGGTCACGAAATTGTTGGCCGAGTAATTAAGGTTGGCGATCACGTGAAAAACTTTAAGGTTGGCGACCTGGCCGGTACCGGCTGTTTGGTTGATTCGTGCCGCGAGTGCGAAAACTGTAAGCAGGATCTGGAGCAGTACTGCCTTAAAGGTAACTCACAAACCTATAACGGTTACGAGCAGGATGGCAAAACCCCTACCTACGGGGGTTACTCAAACACCATTGTAGTGAACGAAGATTTTGTACTGCACATTAAAGAAAATTTAGACCTTGCCGCTGTAGCGCCGCTGCTTTGCGCGGGCATTACCACATATTCGCCATTACGCCACTGGAAGGTGGGCAAAGGCCATAAACTGGCTGTATTAGGCTTGGGCGGGTTAGGTCACATGGCTGTTAAATTTGGCGTTGCTTTTGGTGCCGATGTTACCGTGCTAAGTACATCTTCCAAAAAAGAAGAAGATGCTAAAAGACTGGGCGCGCATCATTTTGTGGTAACTACCGATGAAGCGCAGGTAAACGCGGCTAAAAATACATTCGATTTTATATTGGATACCGTATCTGCCGAGCACGATTTTAATATGTACCTGTCGTTATTAAGAACCAACGGTGTACACATTTGCGTGGGCGTACCGCCAAAACCGGCCGAAATTGCTGCCTTTAGTTTATTGGGCGGCCGTAAAAGCGTTGCAGGTTCGGGTATCGGGGGCATTGCCGAAACTCAGGAAATGCTTGATTTTTGCGCCGAGAACAATATCGTATCTGATATCGAAAAGATTGATATTAAAGATATTCAAACAGCTTACGATCGTATGGAAAAAGGCGATGTACGTTACCGTTTTGTAATTGATATGGCTACGCTGTAAAAGAGAATACACAGCTTATAAAGGCACCTGCATTTAATGCAGGTGCCTTTTTTTGTTAAATCAACGGTGATAATTCACTATCTTCGGGTAACTTAAATTATTGGATGAAAGCCTGTATCGCGTTATTGGTGTTTATTTTGGCTATGCAACTGGCATCGGCACAAATAAAACCCTATGGCAAAGTTGATACGGCCGACCTTAAACTTAAGGAATGCGATTTTGAAAAAGGAGCCGGGGCAATGGTACTTTTTGATCGCGGCGACCTGCGCAGCCTCGCTAAATCAACCCTGCTCATCAGGCATAAGCGTATCAAAATACTCAGCGATGCCGGTAAGGATAAAGCCAATATCACACTAAGCTATATCAGCAAAAGCGGTTTCGAAAACATAACGGATATTGAGGCGCAAACCATTAACCTTACGGGCAATACCATACAATACATCCCGGTTGATAAAAAACAGATCTACATTCAAAAGGCCGATAAGTACCGTAAAACCATTACTTTCTCGTTCCCGGCGGTAAAGCAGGGTTCTATTGTCGAGTTCAGGTACAAGTGGTCTACAACGTATGAGCATTACCCGGTATGGGAGTTCCAGGCAGATATTCCGGTGCGGTACAGTGAGCTGGTAACTAATTTTAAATCGCCGGTTGATGTGTACACCCGTAAAATACAGGAGTTTACCAAAAGTACCAGTGAAAGGTTAGGCCCTAAGTATTGGCCCGTAAAAGTACGCAACACCTGGGCTATGGCCAATGTGCCCTCACTGGTTGATGAGCCCCTGATGCCAGCCACAGATAACAACCTGCAAAGGATCAGCTTTTTCGACGATCTGTATACCACCTGGCCTGTTTTGGGCGAAATGTTGCTGGCCGCAAACAAATTCGGCGGGCAGTTTAATAGCTATCTTAAAAACGAAGAAGATATTATTGTAAAGGCAGATCAGGTGGTAAATCGCGCCAAAAAAATAGAAATGCTGTTTGAAACGGTAAAGAACACCCTAACATGGAACGGCAGCGATGATTGTTTTACCGCTATTGGCGTAAAAGAAGCCTGGAACAAGAGGACAGGTAACGCCACCGAAATAAACCTGGTACTGTATAATTTATTGCGCCATGCCGGTGTTACCTGCTATCCGGCCATTATCAGTACGCCCGATAACGGCGAGGTGGAGGTTGATTATCCTTCGCTTGCGCAGTTTAACAAAACTATTGTATATGTACCGGTTGATAGCGCGTCGTATTATATACTCGACGCTACTAACAAACGGAATAAGTATAACGAAGTACCTTACAGCCTGCTCAACCTTACGGCAATGGCTGTTAACCCCAAGGGCGATATCATAACATCCGAAGAGGTAATTGCCGCTAAGGATGCCGTGCAGCCCGAGGCAAGCCGCACTTCGCTGTTTGTTATCCGTAACATGTCGCCCACAAAAGACGCTGTTTATATTGATGCCGAAATTAGCACCGACGGTAAAATGACGGGCACGGCCCATGTAGCCAGTAACGGCTACAGCAGGGGCCTGATATTGAAAAGAGACGACCTGAATAAGGATAGCTATAAGCAATATCTTAAGCAAGGCAATAATAACCTCAAAATTGAATCGGTAAGGTTTGATAATACAGAAACCGACTCGTTGCCGTTAAGGCAGGATATCGGTTTCGAGCTGGATATGACAGGCAGCGGGCAAGATGATTACCTTTATCTGAATCCTAATATATTCTCGGCCTACATGGTAAACCCTTTTTTGAGCGAGAACCGTTATTCGGATATTGAATTTTTGTACGCCAGTAACTATTCCATTACCGGTAATTATAAACTACCGCCGGGTTACAAGGCCGAAACCTTGCCAAAAAACACGGTGATACGCATGGACGACCATAGCATTAGTATCAAGCGGCTAATTGAACAAACCGACGATCATATCAACGTGAGTTATACCATAAACCGCAGCAGGGTTTTCTACAAAAAGGAAGAGTACGGCGGCCTTAAACAATTTTATAAAAGCCTTACCGAAATACTGAACGAACCGATAGTGCTTAAAAAGGCGGTGTCGCGTTAAAATACCCGTGTTTTCTTTTTCTTCTTGTTATATTCGGGCATATTAAACTATTGAATGAAACCCCTTATTACAATGGTGTTGCTTTTAGCAGCGCGTTTGGCATTCGCCCAGGTACAGCCTTATGGTAAAATAGATACGGCCGATCTTAAACTTAAAGAGTGCTCGTTTGAAAAGGGCGCGGGTGCCATGGTGCTTTTTGAAAAGGGTGAAATTAAAACCTCCCGCTACCTCACCGAAATGTTCAGGCATAAACGCATAAAAATATTTACCGATAAAGGTAAAACCGCGGCAAACATAAGCCTGGTATATGTTAGTAAAGATGGCTTTGAAGATATAAGCGGTATTGAAGCGCAAACCATCAGCCTTGTTGGCAACACTATTCAGTACACGCCGGTTGATAAAAAGCAGATCATCAGGCAAAAACTGGATAAATACCGTAAATCGATCACTTTCTCCTTTCCTGATGTAAAACAGGGTTCTGTTATCGAGTTTAAGTACAAATGGTCAACACCCTATATAGGCTTTTACCCGGTATGGTATTTTCAGGAAAAGATCCCGGTAAAATACAGCGAATTGGTAGCCAGTTTTTATTCCCCGGTAAATATATATTGCAAAAAGGATAAAGATTTCGTAAAAAACACGGTAGAAAAAAGCAAGTCGAAAAATACGCCGTATGCCACAAAAAGCACCTGGGCCCTGGCCGATGTAAATTCGTATACAGAGGAGCCATACATGCCTTTGGTTAATACCAATTTGCAGCAAATCGCATTTTTAAGAGGAGGAGTATCTACATGGCCATCCGTAGGCGAAAAGATGCTTTTGAATGATGATTTTGGTAAACAGCTTGAATATGCCTTGTTTGATGAAGAAGCTATAGGTAACGAAATTAACAAGCTGGATAGTAAAACAGCTAAGATTGCCGGCATTTTTGAAAAGGTTAAAAACACCATGACCTGGAATAATATTGATGATAATTATACCAAGGTTGGCATCAGCGAGGCCTGGAAAAACAAAACCGGTAACTCTACCGAAATTAACCTCATCTTATACAGGCTGCTCAACAACGCTGGTATAGAGGCCTATCCAACCTTATTATGTACGCCCGAAAATGGGATACTTGAAGAGGTTTACCCAAGCTCTGGCCAGTTTAATAAAACAGTTATTTATGTGCCTGTTGATAGTACATCATATTATATACTTGATGCAACGAACAAGCACAATAAATATGATGAAGTGCCTTTTAATTTGCTCAATCTTAAGGCGCTTGGTATAAATCCAAAAGCCCCGATCATTTCAACCGTAAAAGTTGTTGAGGGAAAAGACACGGTAGATAGAACGCTGACCCGCAGTACCCTTTTCGTTATCAGAAGCGCTAAACCGGCGCGCGAAGTTGTACTTGTTGTAGCCCAAATTGCTGCGGATGGGAAAATGACAGGTAACGCGTTTGTGAAAAGTTCGGGCTATAACCGCGAAACGCTGTTGAAGCAGGGCGACCTTAAAACAAAGGAATATATAGAACACATTAAACATGGCGACAACAGCCTGAATATTAAAACGGTGAAGTTTGAGAATATGGAAACCGACACGCTGCCCTTGATACAAGACTTCGATTTTGAAATGAGCCTTGCCGCGTCGGGCGATGATTACCTGTACCTTAACCCTAACTTGTTTTCGGCTTACAGGGCTAACCCGTTTTTAAGTGAGAACCGTGTTGCCGATATTCAGTTTGATTATGCCAACAACTTTATAATTACAGGTAAGTTCAAAATACCCAATAATTATAAAGTAGACGCGCTGCCTAAAAACAGTGTAATAAAAATGCAGGACGAAGGAATTAAAATACGGCGCAGCACCGAACTGACGGATAATGTGATCAACATTAATTATATGATAAGCCGCAATCGCGTATATTACACCAAAGATGAGTATGCCGACTTAAGGGAATTTTATAAAAGATTAACAGAGCTACTGAATGAGCCTATCGTGCTCAAAAAATCAGCGTCGCGTTAAAATATTACAAAATCACCTTTGTTGCCCTTCACCACATAATCAAACCCGAATATCCTGTTCTCGTGGAACAGCAGATACACAACGGGTTTATTTTTGATGCTCACTATGTATATATCTTTAGGGTTGGCAAAGCTTAGCTTTTTGCCTTTGTAGCCCGTGTAAGGTGATACCGAGTAACGTGCCCCGGCGAATGCTTTACCATACTTCTTTTTAAAAAGCTTCACCTGGCTGTCAACCATATCAAAGCGCTCGTATGTTGAAATTTTATCGTTGGGAGTATGGTATAGCAACTCGTTGGTGATAAAAACAGCATCTTTATTATCGGCAAAAACAGCCTGTATAAAACGTTCGGTAGTTTTAACACGTGCATCGTTTTTTTGAGCGATGCTTAAGCCTGTGGTAAATAGTATAAGGTGAGCAATAAGTAACAGTTTCTTCATTTGTATAGTTGAAAAGAGAGCCTCAAAAATATCAATTCCCCCTGAAAAATTCCTTTTGATAAGTTAATGGGCTTTTACCCGTGATACTCTTAAAATACTTGTGAAAACTGGCAAAGTTGTAAAAGCCGCTTTCGTAGCATATCTGTTTAATGCTGATGTTATTATCGATCAATAACTTACAGGCGTGCCCCACGCGTATCTCGTTGATAAACTGCGAATAGGTTTTGCGCGTGCGCGATTTAAAATACCTGCAAAAAGAGTTAGGGCTAATATTGGCCACACCGGCTACCTCTTCGGTTTGTATTTTGCGTTTAAAATTGCTGAGCGTAAACTCGTAAATATCGTTGATGCGGTTATTCTCGGCCTCCTCAAAATCGTGCCTGAAACCAATGGACGATAACAGGTTAAAATCGCTGTTGCCTATATTGTTGAGCGCGTCCATCAGTAGCATAATGCGTTTGGGGCCGTCAGCCTCCAATATATTTTCTATAATGCGGCCTATCTTTTCTCTGCTGTCGCCATTTACCTGTATGCCCCGTTTAGCCTTGTCCAGTACAGATCGTATCACTTTATTTTCGGGCAGTTGTAAAAACTGGCTTCCCCAAAAGTCTTCGCAAAAATGTACCACGCTTACATCGGCACGGGCGGTTGAGTTTTCTTCGAAATACATTTCATCAAATTTCCAGTAATGGGGCAGGTAAGTACCCAGCAATACCACATCGCCCGCGCGGAAATGCCGTATATCGTCGCCGATGAATTGCGTGCCCTCGCCCTCCCTGAAATAGATGAGCTCAACCTCGGGGTGGTAGTGCCAGCGGTTGTTCACATACGGTACGGTATCGCGCCGTGCACCGAACGATTGTACCATGCTGGTGGAAACTTTAAGTAACTGGGGCTTCATTTAAAAGTTTATAATTGTACAATAATACTAAGTTATATAATTTTTTAAACTAAATATGCGGCTATTGGTTTAATGGATGCGCTAACATGCCAAAATAACTTAATTATATGTTAAAAAGGCAAAATATAAACGCGCTATAAAACCTTTATTTTGGTTGTTTATGTATGCTAAATGCATAAAGTGATTTTTAACGCGCCAATTAGCCCGACCCGGTAACAAATGAAGAAATACTGTTTAACGCTCGATCTGAAAGATGATCAGGCACTTATAGCCGAATACGAGCAATATCACGTAAGTATATGGCCCGAAATTCGCGCGTCTATAATTGATTCGGGTATCACCAATATGGAGATCTACCGTTTTGATGTGCGCCTGTTTATGATCATGGAGGTTAACAACGATTTCAGCTTTGAAAAAAAGGGAGCCGCCGATGCAGCTAGTGCTAAAGTGCAGGAGTGGGAAACCCTGATGTGGAAGTACCAGCAGCCGGTTAAAAACGCGCTTGCCGGAGAAAAATGGGTGCTAATGGATAAAATATTTGAATTGTAATGGAAATACCTGCTGCTTCACAAGAAACCTTTTTACAGATACACCCGGCCGATAATGTGCTGGTAGCCTTGAAGGACCTCGCGCCGGGAACCCTCATTACTTTTAATGGCGACACCTTTCCGCTGGTTGACAGGGTACTGGCCAAGCATAAATTTACCATAAGCGAGCTTGCCGCCGGCGATGCCATTTACATGTATGGCGTACTGGTAGGTAAGGCCAATAATACCATTGTAAAAGGCGGTGGAGTTACCGTAAATAACATACACCACGCTGCTGACGGCTTCCATTTGGGTGAGCGCCATTTAGAGTGGGAGCGCCCCGATGTAAGTAATTATGCCGATAAAACATTTTTGGGTTATCACCGTGCAGATGGTTCGGTAGGTACGGCCAATTATTGGATAGTAGTGCCACTGGTATTTTGCGAAAACCGCAATGTTGATACGCTGAAAGAAGCGCTTAACGATAAACTGGGCTACAAAAAACCTAAAAAATACGAGTACGATATTGATAACCTGATTGGGTTATACCAAACAGGCCATTCGGTTGAAGAGATTCTTCAAACAGATATTGAGGCTGCGGCGGATACTCCCGCTTCGGCAAGGCTGTTCAAAAATATAGATGGTATCAAGTTCCTGAACCATGACATGGGCTGCGGCGGTACCCGGCTCGATTCGGATACCCTTTGCGGACTGATAGCCGGTTATATTACCCACCCCAACGTGGCAGGTGCTACCATACTAAGCTTAGGTTGCCAGCACGCGCAGGCAGGTATAATGCAGGATGAGATCGCGAAGCGTGATCCCAACTTCAGCAAACCGCTGATAATACTGGAACAACAAAAATTAGGTACCGAAAAGAAATTATTGCAGGAAGCCATAAAGCAAACTTTTGCCGGACTGATAGAGGCCAACCGTACCGAACGTACGCCCGCGCCCTTGTCAAAACTATGCATCGGGCTTGAGTGCGGTGGCTCGGATGGGTTTTCGGGTATTTCGGCAAACCCAGCGTTGGGTTACCTGTCGGATATGCTGGTAACCATGGGAGGTTCGGTAATACTGGCCGAGTTCCCCGAGCTTTGCGGCGTAGAGCAGCAATTGAGCGACCGTTGCATCGATGTGCCAACCGCTAACCGCTTTATGCAGTTAATGACGGATTATAACGCGCTGGCCGAACAGGGCGGATCGGGCTTTTACGCTAACCCATCGCCGGGTAATATTAAAGATGGTTTAATTACCGATGCCATTAAATCGGCGGGCGCGGCTAAAAAAGGCGGTACATCGCCGGTAACCGCCGTGCTTGATTATCCTGAAAAAGTAACCAAACCCGGCCTTAACCTGTTATGTACTCCCGGCAGCGATGTGGAAAGCACTACGGCCGAAGTAGCTGCAGGCGCTAACATTGTACTGTTTACTACCGGCTTGGGTACGCCAACAGGCAACCCGGTAACACCTGTAATAAAACTATCAACCAACACGGCATTAAGTATCAGGATGCCCGATATTATTGACATAAATTGCGGTACCATTATAGAGGGCACCGAAACGATAAAACAAAACGCCGAACGTATTTTAAATTATGTGATAGATGTGGCCAGTGGCTACAGCACACCTAAATCAGTGCAGTTAGGTCAGGATGATTTTATCCCATGGAAAAGAGGGGTTTCATTATAAAATTATTGTATGGATCTGTTATTAAAGGATAAAGTTATTATAGTTACCGGCGGCGCTAAAGGTATTGGCGAAGGTATTGTGAAACTGCTTGCGCAGGAAGGCGCTATACCGGTTATTGTTGGCCGTAACGAAAAAGACAACAACAAACTGCTTGCCGAATTACAGGGCAGCGGCTTTAACGCATACCAGGTAGCTGCCGAACTAACGCAGGCCGACCAATGCAAAAACGCGGTAGACGCGGTACTTGCTCAATTTGGCCGCATCGATGGTTTGGTGAACAATGCCGGCGTAAACGATGGCGTAGGTTTAGAAAGCGGCGGCTACGAGCAGTTTATCGAAAGTCTGCACAAAAGCCTGGTACATTATTACCTGATGGCGCACCATGCTTTGCCTGCTTTAAAGGAAAGCAAGGGAGCTATCGTAAACATCGCCTCAAAAACTGCCGAAACAGGGCAGGGCGGCACATCCGGCTATGCCGCTGCTAACGGCGCACGTAACGGCCTTACCCGTGAGTGGGCGGTAGAGTTGCTGCCGTACAGCATCAGGGTAAATGCCATTGTTGTTGCCGAGTGCTGGACACCGCTTTACGAAACCTGGATAAATACCCTAAGCGATCCCGAACAAAAGTTAAAAGAGATCACCGCTAAAATACCATTGGAAAACCGCATGACCACTGCCAAAGAAATAGCCAACATGGCGGGATTCTTATTGTCGCAGCGCTCAAGCCATACTACGGGGCAGTTGTTCCACATCGATGGCGGTTATGTACACTTGGACAGGGCACTTATTAATAACCCGAAATAATAATATATAAGTGGGCATTTTTATAGATGCCTGTCAAAACGCGACGAAGCAATCTCGTCGCGTTTTGTGCTTCCTATATAAGCCATCGTCATTACACGAATTTTAATTCTTTTGGGCTTAGAAGGTAAAATGACGATGAATCACACCTCCTCTCTACTGTCATGCTGAGGAACAAAGCATCTATCGCAGATAAGCATAGCGAAGAAGATTCTTCAAACATTCAGAATGACAGTTTTTTGTAGGTACGAAGCAATTGCTACTTAGGATGTGTTTGTGCTAAGTTAACGTTGGTCTGCTCTTGGCCGCAGTGGCCCATTACTTTTGAGCCCAAAAGTAACAAAAGGCTTGTCCAGCAAAAGGCTTCTTTGCCGCACAAGGCCTTCCCCTGCAAAACGGCCAGAACTTTGGGCTGGAACTTTTGCCCCACTGCGCTATTCCACCCCGCATGCAACAAGTTCCTATGCCCACCTTTGCGCTCATGGCTTCCACAGTTCTGCCCGTTTTCGCCCGAAGCTGTTTGCTGACGTGAAAAGAAGTGTTTTTCTAAACACCTCTCCCTTGGAGCATGGTAGTCAACTTAAATGTTAAAGCAAAGCGCATAGTCAAATCACCCGGTCTACGCTTCGCTGGACCTCCCTCTCTCCGGCTTTGCCGTAAAGAGGGCTTAGAAGTAATCCCCAAAATACAAAATCCCTCTTTCCGCTTGCGGAGAGAGGGTCGACAAGCGAAGCGAAGTCGGGGTGAGTAAATGTAACGCTATAATATTTAGGCTCTCAAGCACAATCGCCATTTCTGATCTTCTTTATTGTATCAATCCTAATACAAAAACGTGGTGTTGGGCTTATAGCTCAATAAGCGGCTGGTAATTGCTAAAAAAAGAGTAGTTTTATGCAGTTTTGCATTCGCAGGTAAATGATTTAGCAGTGCCGAAATGCCTGTTTTTTGCTTATTTTTAAAATCTTTATAGCATAATACAAGTAAAATTGCTAAATCGCAAAACATTATCATCAGGTACTATAAAAACATAGATACAATTAAACGTTAAGCAACAAAATCACCCAGTATTAATCATGAAGAAAATCTTTATTATTCTGTTCGTGTCGTTATGCTTTAAAGGCTACGCACAACAGGTAGGTAAAATAACTGACCCTGTTGAGTGGATAAACCCACTAATGGGTACAGACTCAAAGCCCGACCTGTCAAACGGTAACACTTATCCGGCAGTAGCTGTGCCATGGGGCATGAACTTCTGGACTCCGCAAACCGGTGTAAACGGCGACGGATGGGCCTATACTTACGATGCGCACAAAATACGCGGCTTTAAACAAACTCACCAGCCATCACCATGGATGAACGATTACGGTCAGTTCTCTATCATGCCTATCGTTGGTAACTTAAAGCCCAATCAAAACTCACGCGCAAGCTGGTTCTCGCATAAAGCCGAGGTTGCAAAACCTTACTACTACAGCGTTTACCTGGCCGATCATGATGTAACTACCGAGATCACCCCTACAGAACGTGCCGCTCAATTCAGGATCACTTATCCTAAAAATGAGCTATCTGCCATTGTTATCGACGCGTTCGATAGAGGTTCGTATATCAAAGTTATCCCGGGCGAAAAAAAGATTGTTGGTTACTCAACCAAATATGCCCGCGGTCCGCTTAAAAACTTCAAAAACTACTTTGTAATTTATGTAGATAAAGCGATTGAAACATCAAAGGTTTACCAAGATACTACCTTAGCCGAAGGTTTAGAAGTAACCACCAACCACGCTTTAGCGGTTATCGGTTTCAAAACTAAACTGGGCGAAAAAGTTAACCTGCGTGTTGCTTCATCTTTCATCAGCATTGAGCAAGCCGAAATTAACCTGAAACGCGAGTTGGCAAGCGATAGCTTTGACGCTACCGAAGCAAAAGCAAAAGCAACCTGGAACAAAACTTTAAGCCGCATCAATGTTGAAGGCGGTACAGTTGACCAAACCCGTACCTTCTACTCATGCTTATACCGCATGCTGTTTTTCCCTAACAAACTGTACGAGTTTGATGCCAACAACAAAATTGTACACTATAGCCCTTACACAGGTAATACCGCGCCGGGTTATATGTTTGCAGGTACGGGTTTCTGGGATACCTTCCGTGCATTGTATCCGTTCCTGAACTTGGTTTACCCTTCAATAAACAAAGAAATGCAGGAAGGCCTTATCAACGACTACAAAGAAGGTGGTTGGTTGCCTGAGTGGTCGAGCCCGGGTTATGCCGATATTATGGTGGGTAACAACTCTGCTTCGGTAGTAGCTGATGCTTACATTAAAGGTATCCGTGGTTATGATATCAATACACTTTACGAAGCTGTGGTACATGGCGCAAACAATGAAGGCCCAATATCTGCCGTTGGCCGTAAAGGTGTTAAATACTACAATGAATTAGGTTATGTACCTTATGATGTAGACATTAACGAAAATGCTGCCCGTACTTTAGAGTATGCTTATGATGATTTCGCTATTTACCAATTAGGTAAAGCGCTGAACAAACCGGAATCAGAGATCGCTATCTTCAAAAAACGCAGCTTAAACTACGTTAACCTGTTTGATAAAGAAACCGGATTTATGCGTGGTAAAAACAAAGATGGCCAGTTCCAAAAACCGTTTAACCCACTTAAATGGGGCGATGCCTTTACCGAAGGTAATAGCTGGCACTACACCTGGTCGGTATTTCATGATATGAAAGGCCTGATCAATCTGATTGGCGGCAACAAAAAATTCATCGCTAAATTAGATTCAGTGTTCACCGTACCCCCGGTATTTGACGATAGCTACTACGGTGGCGTTATCCACGAGATCCGTGAGATGCAAATTGCCAACATGGGCCAGTATGCGCATGGTAACCAGCCTATACAACACATGACCTACCTGTACAACTACGCAGGTGAGCCATGGAAATCACAACTGCACGTTCGCGAAGTGATGGACAAACTGTACAAAGCTACTCCTGATGGTTATTGCGGTGATGAGGATAACGGCCAAACATCAGCCTGGTACGTGTTCTCGGCAATGGGTTTCTACCCGGTTTGCCCTGCAAGCGATCAGTATGTAATTGGTACGCCACTGTTTAAAAAACTTACCCTATCATTAGAGAACGGTAAAACAGTGGTAATAAACGCGCCAACCAACAGTGCTGCTAATAAATACATTAACAGCGTTACGGTTAACGGCAAGCCATACAGCCAAAACTGGTTTAGCCACAAAGCGCTGCAAGCGGGTGGTGTTATCAATTTTAACATGGCTCCTGCACCAAACAAACAAAGAGGTATCAGCGCTGCTGATTTCCCTTTCTCACTGTCAGACAGTAAATAAAACATACCATAAGCACCCGCCAAAAACGGGTGCTTATTTTTTTGACACTATTTAAACCAATGTTGCTGCCAATATTGGTTTTTTTAATGGATGAAATTTGTGCGGTGGGTTAACGCTTAATTATTTTTGATCAGCATTTGTTATGATAAAAAAGACTACGCTACTATTTACCTGCTGCACAGTTGTTGCATTGGCAGGTTATGCCCAATCTGCAAAAAAAACGCCCGGGGCGGCCAAAGAGAAAACCTCTTTTCAAACCGGTAGTTCGTGGCGGCCCGAAATAGACGTACGATCAGACATTGCCATTATATACGGCGCCAATGATCATGACGATATGACCTTTGAGCAGCGCGTAAAATCATGGCGCGACCGCGGCTATCAAACTGATTTTATGACCGGCATTGCTTGGGGCCAGTATCCCGATTATTTTTTGGGTAAGTGGGATGGCAAAAACCACCTCGGCATAGGCCAGGTGAACATGAAAGGCGATACTATATGGCATGGTCGTAATATTCCTTACGTAGTGCCGGTACAGTCGTTTATTGATTACATGAAAACGGCCGTTATAAAAAAGGTGATAGATGCCGGTATCACTTCCATTTACCTCGAAGAACCTGAATTTTGGGCACGCGGTGGTTATGGTGAAGCCTTTAAAGAGGAATGGCAAAAGTTTTACGGCTTCGAGTGGCGCGCGCAGCACCTCTCGCCCGAGAATACCTATCTCTCCAACAAACTGAAATACCAGCTGTTTTATAATGCTATAAAAGAGGTTTCCAACTATGCCAAGGAGTACGGCCAATCGAAGGGTTTAAAAGTGCGGGTATATATCCCAACGCATTCATTGGTTAACTATTCATCGTGGCATATTGTTAGTCCGGAGGCCAGCCTGGCCTCATTGCCGGGCATTGATGGCTACATAGCCCAGGTGTGGACAGGTACCAGCCGCGAACCGGTATTTTATGAAGGAACCGCCAAAGAGCGTGTGTTTGAGAATGCCTTTCTGGAGTATGGTTCCATGGTATCCATGACGGCGCCAACCAACCGTAAGCTCTTCTTTTTAACAGACCCCATTGAAGACCGTGCCCGCGACTGGGCCGACTATAAACGCAATTACCAGGCTACCTTTATAGCCAAGCTGCTATACCCCACAGTGGCCGACTACGAGGTAATGCCATGGCCTGAGCGTATTTATACCCATACCTACAAAATGCCCAACACCAACGAGCGGGTGCTGATACCTAAATATTACTCCACCCAAATGCAGGTGATGGTAAACTCGCTGAATAATATGCCGGTTTCGGTTAATAAGGTGAGCGGGGTTAACGGTATCGGGGTGCTGATGAGTAACTCGCTGATGTTCCAAAATTTTCCATCGCATAACGGGTATGATGATCCTTACTTCGCTAACTTTTACGGGCAGGCCATGCCGCTGCTTAAACGTGGCGTACCGGTGCAAACCGTGCACATGGAAAACCTGCAATACCCGAACACGCTGAAGGATATTAAGGTGCTGGTGGTAAGCTACTCCAACATGAAACCTCATGCCGCCGAAGTACACCAGCACATTGCCGACTGGGTGCGCAAGGGTGGCGTACTGATCTATTGCGGCAGGGATAACGATCCGTTCCAAACCGTAATGGAATGGTGGGATACCAAGGATAACAGCTTTAAAGCCCCATCAGAACATTTGTTCAAGCTGCTCAATATAGAACCATCATTAACCGATGATGGTAGCTTTAAGGTAGGTAAAGGTATGGTGCACGTCATCCGTAAGAATCCTAAAGAGTTTGTAATGCAGAAGAACGGCGGAGCGGGTTACCTTGAAACCGTAAAACAAGCGTATGAAAAGGAAGCCAAAGGTGGCGAACTGCAACTGAAGAACAGCCTGTACCTGGAACGGGGGGCTTATGACATAGCTGCCGTGATGGATGAAAGTGTAGACGCAGAACCGCTTACCATTTACGGCCCGGTGATCGACCTGTTCGATCCGCAATTGCCTGTACTTACTGAAAAAATAGTTAAACCCGGCGAACAGGCTTACCTGTACAATGTAAGCCGTATAGAAAATAAAAAAATACCGCAGGTGGTGGCCACAGCGGCAAGGATATACAAAGAAGAAAATAAGGATAACAACTATACCTTTATTGCCAAAAGCCCTATTAAAACTTTAAACGCTATGCGCATATATATGCCATCGATACCGCTTACAGTTAAGGTTACCGACAGCAAGGGCAAACCTGTAACAGACATCAACAGTTCGTGGGATGCGGCCTCAAAAACTTACTTTTTAGGCTTTGATAACAGCCCTGATGGGGTAAAGGTGAGTATGATCTGGTAAGTTAATCGCTAAATTTATATAGAACCGGGGTGACGAAACATCCCGGTTTTGTTTTATAAAAACCTGAAAAGTGTTTACATTTAGGCTGTTTATTTAATTATTAAAGCATGCAACCCACCTTACCACCGAAGCAAGAATATGCCGCACCCATCGGCCTGAAAATTTTGGGCATCACGTTTTCAGCAATTATGGTGGCCGTTTTTTTATGGCTGATAATTGATGGCGGAAAGGGTGCCGTTAGCCCCGCAGGAATGATTGTTTTTTCGATTTTCGGTGCAGCCGGTTTTCTTTTATTGCTGTTATGGATAATTCGCGAAAAACTGATAATAACCCAGCAAAGTTTTATTCGTAATACCCTGTTCGGGCAAAAAGAAATTTATTTTGATGATGTTAAGGGCTTTAATAAGGATAATAAGAATATCTATATCCGCTCAAAAAGCAGTAGTCGAAAAATAATCATATCAGAAAATACAGGTAAAGTAAAAGCCTTAAAGGAATGGCTTAGCCAAAACTTTATTAATCTTGATGTTGTGGAATACGAACAGGAACGTCAGGCTATTTTAAGTAATACAGATTATGGCTATACGGATAATGATCGCATTAGAAAGCTTGAACAAGCCAAAACATTAGCTCGCTTTATTAACATAGCCGGAGTAGTGATAGCGTTATGGATAGGTTTTTACACCAAACCCTATTTGTTGGCCATCGTGATAGGCATAGCATTTCCGCTGATTCCTTTGGGGGTTATTAAAACAAGCAACGGGCTTATTAAATTTGACAGTAAGAAAAATTCGGCACACCCTTCGTTGTTGTTCGCTTTTTTGGCGCCTACCATAGCGTTGGTTTTCAGGTGCATATTTGATTTCGATATTTTGCTTTATCAAAACCTGCTGCTGATTTCGGGTGGGGTGTTCATAGTCTTTATTGTGGCATTGTTAATGGGTGCCCCTTTCTTTGATTTTAAGGGCGAAAAAGCCGGACTGATCGTCGGCATTATCCTGATATATGTTTACAGCTTTGTAACCACCGCGCTTATCAATACCACGTTCGATAAATCGGCCCCGGAATATTACCATGCCAAAGTGCTCGATAAAAGCGTACACCGTGGCAAGAGCACTACCTATCACCTGCAACTGGCTCCCTGGGGGCCAAACCACGAAAGCAAAGACGAAACCGTTAGCCAGGACATGTACAACAGCGTAGATGTTGATGAAGATGTAAACGTAGAGCTCAAAAAGGGATTGCTGGATGCGCCTTGGTATGTGGTTTATTAGGTTCCCAATAGAAAAAACGCGTCATTGCGAGGAACGAAGCAATCTCTACTTAGGTTAGGCTTGTGATGTAATTAACGTTGGTCTGCTCTTGGGCGCAGTGCCCCATTACTTTTGAGCCCAAAAGTAACAAAAGGCTTGTCCAGCAAAAGGCTTCTTTGCCGCACAAGGCCTTACCCTGCAAACCGTGCAGAACTTAGGGCTGGAACTTTTGCCCCGCCGCTCATTTCCTTCCCACATGCAACAAGTTCACTATGCCCGCCTTTGCGCTCCTGGCCACCACAGTTCTGCCCGTTTTCGGCCGAAGCTCTTTGCTGACGGGAAGAGGCATGTTTAAAGCCCTCTCCCATGGAGAGGGTTGGGAGAGGCAAAAGCCTTTATTTACTCTGCTAATTCCAATTTATCTTTCTTAACATTTACCGGTTGAGGCACTTTTACATAGTAGCCGGTACCATCATAAGCACGCTTACGCGGGTGGCTTTGGCAAGCGTCAGAGCAACAGCCGTCCAGCTTTTCGCCGCAGGCATCGCACTGGGTAAAATGCTCGTTGCACTCGGGATTGGCGCAATTAATCATTTTATGTGTCACCGTACCGCAGTTAAAGCAGGTAGAAATTACCACCGGGTTTACGCTGTTCACATCAACCGACAGGCGGTTGTCGAAAACATAGCATTTGCCATCAAAATCTTTACCACCGGCTTCTTTACCATATTTGATGATGCCGCCGTGCAACTGGTATACATCGGTAAAGCCTTCGTGCAATAAGAGTGCTGATGCCTTTTCGCATTTGATGCCGCCCGTGCAATAGGTAAGTATCTTTTTATCCTTGTACTGGGCCAGTTCGTTTATTTTGGCAGGGAAATCGCGGAAGTTCTCAATATCAAGTGTTACCGCGTTTTTAAACTTGCCTAAAGAGTGCTCGTAGTTTGAACGTACGTCGAGTATCACCACATCGTCGCGGTCTTTCATCGCCATAAAATCAACAGGCTCCAGGTGTTTACCTGTTTGAATTTGCGGATTGATCATATTAGGATCACGCAGACCCGAGTGTACAATTTCCGATTTATAACGAACGTGCATTTTTACAAACGAAGGCGTATCCACCTCGTCAATCTTGAACTCAGTTTTTGCAAAGCGTTCGTCGGCATGCACGGCCTCCATATAAGCTTTACAAGCTTCTTCGGTACCCGATACGGTACCGTTCAGGCCTTCATCGGCCACAATGATACGGCCGGTTAAGCCAAGTCCTTTACAAAATTTAAGATGATCGGCCGCAAATTGCTCGCCTTCGGCTATTGTTGAATAACAATAGTATAGTATTGTGTTATATTTTGCCATAAAATACATTGATACTGCTGCAAACAGTGTTAAATGAGCGGCAAAGATAACTATTTACGCGTAAAGCAAAAAGTGATATAAAACACGGAAAATTCAAATGTTAAAATTCAAAACCTTGAACCCGAATACTAAGGTTTTGACTTTTGAATTTTAACTTTTGAATTTTTAATTTATTTCCCTGCTTTCAGTTTAGCCTGTTGTTTGGTAATGATCTTGATGGCATGGCTTAAAAATTCCTGGTCGGCTTCGTCAAGCTTACCGTTTTTAACCTTGCCGTCAATTACGTAAATAATGCGGCTTTTTGAGTCACTCTCGGCGGTAAGCTCCTTGCCATCTTCATCGTATTTAAGGTAGCTGTTGGGCGACATATCCGCGATAGCGGTTTTCTCCTCATTAAAAACAATACGGCCCGAATATTCAATTTTGGTTTTGTAGCCATCGGCATTGCTGGTAATACTGGTTACTTTGCCGCGACGGCATGAGGTGGTGATGGCCAACAGGCAGATCACCGTAATAAATACGTGTAGTTTTTTCATGATTATTAAGATTTTAAATTATTGATAGTATAGTGTGTGCTTAAAAGCCTGTTGAAAGTGATGGCTACTGATACAAACCAAAACGACCACCCGAAATGCACAAAGCGTTGCACCAGGCCCGGGTAATGGTTTTGTACTGCCGGTATAAAGCGTAAAAAAATAAGTAGTAAGATGAGCAGACTGATAACAGAGATCAACCGTAATTGCTGCAATGCCATACCTCGCCACACAAAAACGGAAATCAGGATACCAACATAAAGCAGCAAAATTACCGGCCCCATCACCGCGTGCAGCGGGTTACCCAACGGAAATGCGGCAGCCCACAAAAACATAACCGGCACAGCTAACATGCCAAACACCGGTGCAATATTTATACCCATTTGCCGGCAAGCCTGGTAAACACCAATTACAAAACAGATGCTTAACATACCGCAAATGGCAGTGCAGGTGGTCATGAACACATGCGAGCAACTACTTAGTGCGCCAAGCTGACTGATGGTGCCGCTTAAATGATTGTAATTGCCATGTATAAAGCCCCCGATAACGGTACTTACCCAAAAGATGACCGGCAATGTAATGCCTGTATAAAGTAAATAATGAGTCCGCATAATTATAAATATTAACTAACCCGAACTATCCGGGCATACAAAGATAATACAAAACATGGTACTATACAATGCATAGTACTATTTAATTAAAATTATTTTTTTAGATATAGGACTGCAAATGATAAAAGCAAAATAATCGTAAGATAGAAGTCAGAAAATCAGTGCCTGTGATAATTGGTCAACACAGCCCCGTGATCCACTCATACGCGCACAAGGGATTAATCACAGGCCGGTATCCGCTACTCCCGGGTTTAAGTCGGTTAGGGTTGTGCATGTAAGCGGGAGCTGAAAGCTCCGGCCATGCTGTGTCACGAGTTACGCTGCGCTAAACTCGCGACAGCGGGCAACAGTCGAGCTTTGACAACTTTTTAAAAGTTGTCAAAGCTGAAAAGTTCATGATGGCCGTAGCAAAGGCTAAAGCGTGCCTCTTCCCCGTCAGCAAAGCAGCTTCGGCCAAAAACGGGCAGAACGATGATGGCTAAGAGCGTAAAGGCGGGCATAGGAACTTGTTGAATGTGGGAGGAAAATGAGCGTTGGGGCAAAAGTTCCAGCCCCAAGTTCTGCCCGCTTTGTATTATAGGTCTACCATAATTCCAAACTTTAATCAAAAAG
>NZ_JBWKQC010000020.1:0-9826 GCF_059418565.1 Mucilaginibacter sp. GW821-FHT07G05
TAGTTTTTAACACCCCCTTGGATCCCCCATTTCAACAATAGTAATTAGCCTTAAAAGATATTAATAAGACCAAAGGCTGGGTAAAGGCATCGTGCCTTAAGGCGATATCGCTGTCAGAAAGGTGTGCTTGTAAACCGGTGGTGGTAGTATCTAATATATTTGCAGGTGATGCCATTGTATAATTGCTTGGTTGACGTGTGCAAAAAAAGGCATCCTGCTTAAAATAAAAGTTAGCGAAATCTCATATTAAAGTTTGTGAATTGTCAGGATCATCAGGCAAAAGTCATATACAGCAAAAAAGCCTGCCCCCATTATGGAGACAGGCAATCGTCAACCTCAAATCACTATTCTAACACACTAAATAAAAGATTGATTATAAGCCGAAGGCGTAAGCAACACGCAAGCCAAAGAAGTTGCTGCTGCTGCCGTTATCAGTAAATTTGGTATTGCTTTCAAAGCGTACACCGGCATCAATGTAGTTGTTGCTGCTTAATTTAAATACATAACCTACTTGCGGCGCGTATACAAAGCTGGCTGATTTATCGGCGCCTACTTTATCTTTATTGGTAAGGAAAGCCGCGCCTGCTTCGCCTTGTACATAAAAGTTACTTACCGGGTAGTATTTTAAACCGGCTTTAACAGGTATCAATTGTAAATCTGAAGCGGTAACGCCACCGTTATCTTTAGCGAAGAAGTTGTTATAACCTGCGTTAACGGTTACGTATAATTTCTCGCTCACGATAGGAAAATCAGCCTGGATAGATCCGCCCAGGTTCCAGTTGTACGCATCGTGGAAACTACCAACCGGTACGCCTACTTCCGGGCCTACGCTTAAGCGGATGCCTGAACCTGTAGTAGTTGATTTTGATGATGGAGTAGTATCCTGTGCTTTAGTAGTTAAAGTTGCTATGGTTAATAATGCAAGTGTTACTACACTTAATTTAATTGAACTTTTCATTTTAGTATAATTTATATGTTGTAGAAATTTTGATCATTGTTTATTATTTGCTGTAGATGATATAGCAGATTTCGTATACCTGCTGATAGAGTTGCAGCAACTTGCCTTTTAGTGTAGAATAATGTTCTTTGTTGTCCATTGTGTGTTTCAATCCTTTTGATTTGATATGTCAAAGGTATAGTGCCGCGGGAAGCGCATCAATCCCAAAACTTCGGCACGTAGAACCAATTTTTCCTTAAATAATTTGCGTTTAAACACTACTAAACCGTTTTTCCGAATAGAAAAAGCAAAACAAATAAACTGATAATGAAGCTACTAAACCATAAACTCATTGCCAAAACAGAACCCATAAACAAGCAATGCCCCGGAAAATATTTCCCGGGGCATTGCAACAAGGCAGCCTATACCCGTTTAAATAATTATTGAATTTTTACCGACGATACCAAGTCATTGGCGTTTGGCGATAAGCCCACAAAGTTGGAATTGCTTGAGGTAAGCGTCCACGATGTACCGGTAAAATTATCGTCGGCATACATGGTTACCGTCCACCCGGTTGGTATTTTTACAGATGATGCCCAGTCGTTCACAAAGCCGTAGGCCTGTAATTGCGATAAAGTATAATTACCCTTCGGCAAAGCCCCCATTCCGGCACCTGCATAATTTACATCGGCAAAAAAGGTTACACCCGTAATAGCCGTGCTGGTATCATACACCGTGTTTTTACCGCTGCCATATAATTGAGCCGATACGCTCGACAAGTAAGTATGCACATCAGAATTTGGCAGGTTATAATACAAGTAGATGCCGTAATTATTATTAACCGTTTGTGTAGCCAATGATGCCGCGGTTGAGCTGCTGGTAGCCTGTATATCAATAGCCGCCGGACCTAAATTAGCAGCCGATAAGCCAGGCACATTTGGTACCGAATACGTGCCGTAAATAGCGTTCCAGCTGTAATTGATCTTTGAGCCTACCGTTACCCCGTTAAATGATAACCTTGATGATGCCGGGCCATAATTATAAAAAGAGATGATCTTATTAGGCAGCAAACTGCGAAGCGCGGTTACCAGGTAAACAAAAGAACTTGAATTTGGCTGACCGGTACCGTTATTACCATAATCGGCATATTCATCGTCAAAATCGATACCATCGAGGCCGTAAGTGTTAACCGCGTTGGCCAGTTGCTGGGCAAAGGCCTGCGCCGCTGCCTGGCTCGGGAAATTACAGATGCCCGCGCCCTGGTGATTACCCAATATAGATAACAGCACCTTTATGCCCCGGCTTTGCAGCGGTTGCACGTAGGTATTCCGGTTGGCCAAAACATTGTTAACGTTGGTATTAAAATACAGTTCGGCAGTTTGGGTAGAGGTGTTGTAGTTAATATTAGCGGCAAATATGATAGCGATATCAAAAAGCTGCTGGCCGGTGGTGAGCTTGTAATACCCAACGTTGCGAATATCGGCATTGTTAACCTCCACATAGCAAACCCCTTTCGGGCCGCTGGCGCCAATAGCATCGGCACGTAAAGTGGTTGATTTGGGTGTACCTGCGGTTTCGGCCGGGTTTGGTACGGCCTCTTTTTTACAGGCAGAAACGAATAGCATGGCTGCGCTTCCCATGGTTATGGCAGCATGTTTTAAATTAAAAATTGTTCTCATGTAAGTTAAATGTTGGTTTTTTGATTGGTTGGATTGATAAATTAACGGGCATAGGCATACCGTTCTATTTATTCATAGGCAAATAGGCTAAAGAGGTTACAATTTGGTTTACAGGTACTTGAACGCAACTAAATCGTTTTTTGTTTTGGGTGGAACGACTTCCAAGCGGGCTATACCACGATCAAAACAACAAATACGTACCAGTTAAAATTTTCGTTTATAGCAAATACATACTCTAAACGCTATTTTTAGGCGAATGGCAGCTTTAGAATTAAGCAGGAAAAGAAATAGAAACTTTCTAAAAATATTTTTTTTAGATGGAAAATCCCTTAGTGATCTTCGTGTTAAAACTTAGTGCCCTTTGTGGTTTATTTTTACCACAAAGCACACAAAGCAAGAATCACGAAGTGCACAATTATTTGGCCGACGAGGTTAGTATATCACCGTTCTGAATGCGCTCTACATTACGGGCAACTTCAACAGCAAAGCCTTCAACAGCGGTAAGATCAGTTCCCCACAATACTTCGTTGCTCAATATCCGTTCAACTACGGTAAGGGTGTCCTCTCTCGCAGACCAGGCAGCATGCAGCGTCTCCGCATTAGCGTCGGCAATAGCATAGTCCGTACCATTTATTGTACTGATGTAAGTATTATCGTCGGTTTTTACGGCATTTACAAAGCGTATAAAAGCGGCAAAACCCAACGTCATATTGGAGGGCACGGCTTTATTGGTTTTGTAATAATTTAAAAGCAGGGGCACTACACGCGCCTTTAGTTTTAAGGAATATTGCATGGCAATGCTTTGCCATTGATGGTTAAGGTAAGGGTTACGAAACCTATCGAGCACTTTATTGGCGAAAGTCTCCGCCTGTTCCCGGCTGATGGGGTATGGAATGGCAGGGATAATTTCAGTAAACACTAAGTTGGTGATGTAATGCGCAAAGGCATCGTTCTGCATGGCTTCGCTTACTGTTTTAAAGCCAGATAGTATCGCTATAGCGCAGCACAGGGTATGGGTACCGTTCAGCAATCGCAGTTTTAGTTCGCGGTACAGTTCAATATCCGGGGTAATGATAACACCCTCATCAACAAGCTGGAAAGATAAGGCCTCTTCCAATTCGATATCGCCCTCAATAGCCCACAGACTGTAAGGTTCGGCAATAATATTGAGGTGATCGATATAGCCTTGTTCTTGTGTTAGTGCCTCCTGTAAAGCGACATCCGGCTTGCCCGGAACTATTCTATCCACCAGCGAATTGCAGAAACGGTTAGCCGTTTGCAGCCATTGTATAAAGGCATTATCCAGCTTATTATACCGCGCCAGCTCAATTACTATATCCTTTAATATTTTGCCGTTGTCAACAATCAGTTCCGTTGGGATGATGATCAAACCTGAGCTTTCCTTTCCACCTAAAATTTGATACCGGTGATGCAACACCGCCAGCAACTTGCCGGGGAACGAGGCAGGCACATCACTTAACACATCCTCCTTAAGCAACTGAATCCCTACTTCGGTAGTGTTTGAAATGACGAGTTGCAAATCGGGCGAAGCAGCCACATCGAGTAGATCTGCCCATTGTTGCTGTGCGGTAAGTACCCTGCTGATTGCCGAACAGATAACACTTTTATTTACAGCTTTGCCGTTTTCAATGCCCTTAATGTGCAGGGTATACAGGTTATCCTGCTTATCAAAATCATCTGTTGAACCGGCAGCGGTTGATTTTACCACCACAATACGCCCGTTAAAAATGCCTGCACGGTTAGCCTTATCTATGTAATAAGCGGGCAGTCCGCGGAGCAGTACACCTGTGCCAAACTGTAAAACACGCTCGGGCAGGTTAAATATTTGCTCAACCGGTATTTGAGGATCGATAACGGACAAGGTTGTTTTTGACAGGGTATTCATTTTAATAATATCTTCTTAAACCACCATTAAGGGGCAGTAATTTCTTTTTTCGATTTGATGAGGCTGAACATGATTGCCCAAGCGCTGATGTAGGCCAGTCCGCATATTAAAAACATGATGAAATATGCCTTTGGCAACTGGTTCAGTTTTTCGTAGTACACAAACATGCGTTTTTGCACCAGCAGCGAGAGCAAGATGCCGCCGATGCCACCAGCCATACCGCCAATGCCGGTAACGGTTGCCACTGCCCTTTTCGGGAACATATCTGACACCGTAGTAAAAATATTGGCGCTCCAGGCCTGGTGCGCGGCGGCGGCGAAACCCACCGTAATAATGGCCAGCCACATATTGATAGCCCCTAAATACTGCGCGAAAACAATAGGCAATACCAGCAAGGCATATATCAGCATAGATGTTTTGCGTGCCCAAAATACCGATCGCTCCTTGCGGATGAGGTAAAAAGGCAACCACCCCCCGCCAACACTCCCCACGCTCGACATAATGTAAACCAGCGCTATCGGGAATGCTACCTGTACCGAAGTAAGGCCATATTGCTTATTCAAAAAATCGGGCAGCCAAAACAGGTAAAACCACCATATCGGGTCGGTAAGGAACTTGCCTGCTACAAAGGCCCAGGTTTGCTTGTATTTGAGCAATTGCCGCCAGGTAAACGGCGGACCATCATTGGCGCTCTCGGCAGCTTCGTCTTTATCGCTATGGATGTAATCAAACTCGCCTGCCGATAATTTTTTATGTTGGGATGGTGGCTGATAGATCATGAACCAAAATATGAGCCACACAAAACCGATAGCACCTGTTAGCAGAAACGCGGTTTGCCAGCTATATTTTTCGGCAATAAAGGGTACGCTTAGCGGCGCAATAATAGCCCCCACGTTTGAGCCCGAATTAAAGATCCCCGTAGCCAATGCCCGCTCTTTTTTCGGAAACCATTCGGCCGTAGTTTTTATGGCTGCCGGAAAGTTGCCCGCTTCGGTAATACCTAAAAATGCCCGCGCGAAGCTAAAGCCAAGCGTACTGCTTACAAAAGCGTGCAACACTGCCGCCAAACTCCATAACCCGGCAAAAATGCCGTACCCTAATTTGGTACCCAATTTATCAATTACCCGGCCCGCGCCTATCATACCTATGGCATAGGTTATTTTAAAGGCGATCTCAATGTTGGCATAATCGCCCGAATCCCAGTGTAGGTCGGTAGTGAGGTAAGGTTTCAGCAGGGCGATCACCTGCCTGTCCATATAATTAATGGTAGTGGCCGCAAACATGAGGGCGCAAATGGTCCACCTGTAACTACCCGATGCTTTGTTCATATTTTGGCCCTCGTTTGCATAGCTGTAAACTTAAAATTTGAAGTAGTTTACCGCGTTGTTATAGCTGATATCCTGTATTATTTTGCCTACCCATGGAGTATCGTTAGGCAATTCGCCGTTCTCAATATCGTTACCGAAAAGGTTGCAAAGCAAACGCCTGAAATACTCATGCCTCGGGAACGACAGAAAACTGCGCGAATCTGTCAGCATACCTACCATGCGGCTTAGCAGCCCCATGTTAGAGAGGGCGTTGAGCTGACGCGTCATCCCATCCTTTTGATCTAAAAACCACCAGGCCGAACCGAACTGTACCTTACCCGCTACCGAGCCATCGTTAAAATTGCCTGTCATGGCGGCTATCACTTCGTTATCGGCAGGGTTAAGGTTGTAAATAATGGTTTTGGCGAGCCTGTCTTCGGTATCCAAACGGTTCAGGAATTTCGATAAGGCTGCGGCCTGGCTAAAATCGCCAATGGAATCCCAACCGGTATCGGGCCCTAAATTGCTGAAAGCGCGGGTATTGTTGTTGCGTAATGCGCCGATGTGGTATTGCTGTACCCAACCTTTTTCATGATCCCAAAGGGCAAACTCAAACAACATGGCCGATTTAAACTTCAGCACATCCGTTGCCGATAAGGTTTCATTGCCTCGTATTTTATTGAAGATGGCGCTTATCTCGCTACCCTCATAATCAGCCGAGTAAATTTGCTCCAGTCCATGATCAGACACCGAACAGCCATTGGCCGCAAAGTAACCGTGCCTGCCTTTAAGCGCTGTGAGGTAATCGTTGTAAGTACCGATAGTAATATCCGCGACGGCTTCCAGTTTATCGATATAGGCATTCAACGCTTCGGTATTTTCGGCAGCCATCGCTTTATCCGGGCGAAAGGCTGGCAATACCTTCAGGGCCAAACCTTCGCTTTTTAACTGCTGATGATACGCCAAATTATCCAACGGATCATCCGTAGTGCATATCACTTCCACATTCATTTTACTGATGAGGCCGCGGGTGCTGTATTCGGGCGTTTGCAACAGATCGGTACAGGTATTATATACCTGCGTGGCCGTATCCGGCGATAGTATATCGTGGATATTGAAGTAGCGTTGCAGTTCGAGGTGTGTCCAATGGTAAAGCGGGTTGCGCAGGGTATAAGGCACAGTAGCTGCCCATTGTGTAAACTTTTCGGCATCGGTTTTAGCACCGGTAATGTAAGCCTCATTTACACCATTGGCACGCATGGCCCGCCACTTGTAATGGTCGCCGTTGAGCCAAACACGGGTGATGTTTTCGTAGTTAACGTTGTTGGCAATTTCATCGGGCGGCAGGTGGCAATGGTAATCAATTATGGGCAAATGCTTTGCATAATCATGGTAGAGCAGCTTTGCCGTATCTGTTTCGAGTAAAAAGTGTTCGTCCAAAAATTTCTTCATGTTTTTCATGCGGGTTTATGCGCCGTTCAATTTACCTCATCGCGCTTATTAAACAAAGGGCGGCCACTTGTTATCGTCTATTTTTATGGTGATGCCATTGGCGGGGCATCATTAAATATTAGTTTAACCAGGTTTATTAACGCAGCGATATTAACGAGTAAAAAGCATTAAAACGGGCTTTGGCCTATAAAAATTTACGCAATCGTTGCCGAAATGAATGTACTGATAATTTGGCGGTAAGCCTGCTTTATCGCTTATTTGTATAATTATAAATTGATGTACAAAGCTGCTACCATAAAAGATATTGCCCGTGCACTGGATGTATCGCCCTCCACGGTTTCGAGGGCGTTGCGTGATAGCCACGAGGTGGGTACCGAAACAAAGCAAAAGGTTTTGGAATACGCCCGGCAAATAAACTACCATTACAACCCGGCAGCGCTAAGTTTGCGGTCGCGGAGGAGTTATTCTATTGGTATTATGGTGGCTGACGTAGCCAACAGCTTTTTTTCGCAAACTATTAACGGGATAGAGTCTATCGCTTATGAGCGTGGCTATAATGTGATCATCACCCAAAGCCACGATTCGTACGAGCGCGAAGTGATCAATATGGAGCACCTCGCCAACCGTTCGGTAGATGGCTTGCTGATCTCCATGTCGGCACAAACGGTAGATTATACCCACGTAACCCGGCTGCACGAACAAGGGCTGCCCATTGTATTTTTCGACCGGATACTTAGCGACATCGATACCTTTAAGGTAACTACCGATAATTTCAGATCGGCTTACAACGCTACCGAAGCGTTGATAAAAAAGGGATACCGCAATATTGCCCACCTGGCCAATGCCCCGCAGCTCTCTATTACTACCGAAAGGTTAAATGGCTACAAAGCCGCCTTAGCCGATAACAATATCCTCTTCAACGAAAACCTGCTAAGGCATTGCTACAATGGCGGCCGCGACGAACAGGAAGTTGAACAGGCGGTGAATAGTATACTTTCGGCAACCAATAAACCCGATGCCCTCTTCATCGCCAGCGACCGCATCAGCACAGCCTGTATAAGGGCGCTTAATCATATTAAAGGGGCTGACGAACTCGCCATTATCGGCTTTTCCAATTCGGATGTGGTAGATCTGCTATCGCCCCGGATCTCCTATATCAGGCAGCGGGCATTTGAAATGGGGCAAATCGCTATTGAAATGCTTATTAAGCTGATAGAAAGTAAATACCCGGTATATGAGTTTGAAACGAAACTGCTGGAAGCGGAGGTTTATTGGCAGAAGTAAAAAGCCTGTTATTGCTTTATATATAAATCTCGTCATTGCGAGGTACGAAGCAATCTCTACTTAGGTTTCGCTTGTGCTCTGATTAACGGTAGTCTGCTCATTGCCGCAGAGGCTACTACTTTTGGCTATGCCCCAAAAGTAGCAAAAACTCAAGTCCAGCAATAGGCTTCTTTGCCGCACGTGGCCATACCCTGCAAATCGTGCAGAACTTTGGGCTGGAACTTTTGCCCCGCTGCTCATTCCCTCCCCACTTGCAACAAGTTCACTATGCCCGCCTTCGCTCTTGGCCTCCACAGTTCTGCCCGTTTTCGCCCGAAGCTGCTTGCTGACGGAGAGGGTGAACGTGGCAAGACTTACGAAGTTTTAAAAAACGTGTCATTGCGAGGCACGAAGCAATCGCGAACTATACAGAGCGGCTCTTCAAGTCGGGGATTAATTCGTACCTCAAAAAAAAAATTATTTTTTTACTGAAATTTCTTGATTGTTAAAATAATTGTGTATCATTGCATCATGAAAACAACAACAATACAATGCTTTATACCGCAACCGATTTATCGGAGGGGATAGCTATGTATTGAATAAAATATTATAAAATACGCAAATCCTCTTAGATAAATCTAAGGGGATTTTTTGTTTTAGGGACATTTTCAGGGTAGTATATCAATTGGTTAGATTACCACATTTGGGATGTGGAGGCTCCCGGTTCGAGTCCGGGTTACCCTACTGATAATAAAGGAAATATAGCTCAATGGTTAGAGCAGCACCCTTATACGGTGTCGGTTAAAGGTTCAAGTCCTTTTATTTCCACCAATATAATTTCCCTATGGTGCAACGGTAGCACGTCTGATTTTGGTTCAGAAGATCGTGGTTCGAATCCATGTAGGGAAACCTTTAGTTAAGGCAGTAGTTTTTCAGCTGCCCAATGCTTTCTTATTTATGCTTAAATTGCTTTATGGCGGGAAGGGCAAGTTATATAAAATAAAGAAATTTCTTTATTTTATGATCCTATTTAACAAATGGTCGGTTGCCCGAGTGGTTTAAGGGGGTTCTCTGCAAAAGAATTAATCGCAAGTTCGAATCTTGTACCGACCTCTTAGAATTAATTTGCCTTGTATGAGGCAATTTGCTTAGGATAGATAGTGCTATATTAACGTTAGTCTGCTCTTGGGCGCAGGGCCCATTACTTTTGTATTATAGGTCTACCATAATTCCAAACTTTAATCAAAAAGATTTTTTTCAAGCTGTTCTCTTATACTTTTCC
>NZ_JBWKQC010000021.1:0-7023 GCF_059418565.1 Mucilaginibacter sp. GW821-FHT07G05
ACTGTCCGGACTTTCAAAAGTAAAAAAGGAGTATTAGCCTCTTTCGTCAACATCGTTTTAAATACGTGTCATGAGGGACCTCTATGTTTCTCCTTTTCTTCTGATCTATTATAGTACAAAGATATGAGAGGGTCGACGAGCGAAGCGATGTCGGGGTGAGTCAATAGGAGGGCGGATTTTATCAACAACCTTATTAAGTTGCCGGGTAGGGGCACAAGTCTGTTACATCATTCACTCCCATCCATTATAAAAATATGCTTTGCTACTATCAAAAAAACATCTACTTTTGCATCGCATTATACTTACAACAAAACTCGACCGCACATCGTTCTTACAATACAATGCTAAATAGAAGACACTTAAGAGTAAAGGTACTACAATCCCTGTATGCGTACCATCAGTCAAGCAACCGCGACGTTAAACAACACCAGAAAAATTTATTGCAGAGTGTAGACAGTGTATACGAAATGTACATCTGGATGCTTTCGCTTATTTCGGAAGTGGTAAGTTTTGCTGCCAATGATGCCGAAGAGCGCGCTAACAAGCACTTACCTACCGCCGATGACCTTAACGCAAGCCTTAAAATTTTGGATAACAGGTTCATCACCTCGTTGAGCCAAAACAAGGAATACATAGCCGCGATAAAAAAATATAAAATAGATTGGGGCTTTGAACCAGAACTATCTAAAACCCTCTTCAATGTTTTAAAAGCATCTGACGAGTATAAAGAATACCTGGCTAAAACCGACGATACCCTGCATTCTGATAAAGATATCATTAAGTTCATCTTCAAAAAAGTGATCCTTAAATCATCATTGGCCGAGCAGGTTTTTGAAGATAAGTTTATTGTTTGGCCGGTTGATAAGGATGTATTGCAGGCTTTGATCGCTAAAACCTTCAAAAACTTCTCTCACGATGAGCCGCAGCTGAACAAGCTGGCCGAGGTTACCGGTAACTGGGAAGAGGACCGCGAATTTATTATTGACCTGTTCGACAAATGCGTAAGGCACGATGCCGAATACCAGGAGATGATAGCCGCCAAAACCCAAAACTGGGAGCCCGAGCGTATAGCTATGATGGATACCCTGCTGATGAAAATGGCCTTAACCGAGTTTATCAATTTTAGTTCGGTACCGGTAAAGGTTACTATTAACGAGTACCTGGAGATCTCTAAAGAGTTCAGTACACCGAAAAGTAATTCATTCATCAACGGTATTTTAGATAAGATACTGGCCGAATTGAAAGCCGAAAACAAGATCAAAAAGTTTGGCAGGGGCCTGATTGAGTAATTGCTGAAAATTAATAGCTTTATTGCCAAAATAAAGCCATTTAATTAAACGTAATATATACTATGAAAAAGATATTTTTAAGCCTGGTTGCCGCCACTGTTATTTTAGCAGCTTGTAATCAATCAAAAACAAATAACAGCGAAAGTGCTGCTGATACCACTGCAACTAACGGTGTTACTGCCGCCTCTGCCCCGGTTGATTCTGCACAGGCACCGGTAATTCAGTTTGAAGTACCCATGTACCAGTTTGGTAAGGTAACCGAAGGCGAAAAAGTGAATTACGAATACAAATTTACCAATACAGGTAAATCGCCGCTAATTATAGCCAACGCGGTTGCAAGCTGTGGCTGTACGGTGCCCGAGTGGCCAAAAACACCTATCGCGCCTAATGCCGGTGGTGTTATTAAAGTTACTTTTAACAGTGCCAACAAAGTAGGCGTGCAAGATAAACTGATAACTGTTACTGCCAATACCGTACCTGCACAAACTGTAGTGCATTTGGTAGGTGAGGTTGTAGCCAAAAAATAATTACACACTAATAAAATAAAAATTAAGCAATGGGTACCCAAACTCCGCAGTTGATAATGATGGGATTGATCATCCTGGTATTTTACTTCTTTATGATCCGTCCGCAGGTAAAAAAACAAAAAGATCAAAAAAAATATGTTGAAGAACTAAAAAAAGGCGACAAAGTTGTTACCACTTCAGGCATACATGGTAAAATTTTTGAAGTAGGCGAAACTACCTTCATCATCGAAATTGATAACGGTGTTAAGGTGAAATTTGATAAGGTAGCTATCTCTTTAGAGGCATCAAAAGCGCTTAATACGCCAGTTGTAGCTAAATCTTAATAAAAAAACATTATTTTTATAATGCCGTTCAATTGTATTAATTGAGCGGCATTGTAGTTTAATGGCATGGCAATAGTAAAATTATCACCTGTAGAACGAAGACGGCTTACCGCGTTTGCAAGCTGTTTGGCGCTGGCTATTGTAGCCTGGGTGTTTACTGTGCTCTCCAACCCGTACGATTTCGTTATCCGTAAGGTGATCAGCTATAAAAATAGCCCGCAAAAGAAGTCGTTTCATCAGTTGCAGTCTGACACAGTAGACGCTACAGTGCATGGCACTGGCTGGCAAATGCTGTTTTCCAGGTTTACCGACGACTCTAAACCGCTGGATATCGACCTGCAAACACTGGATAAACGTAATTATGTGGTGTTGAGCACGCAATTGTTCGCCATTAATAAAAAACAAGCCGAAAACCGCCAGATAGTCGGTATAGACCCCGATACGCTGTATTTCGATTTCTCTAACCGCAGATTTAAAAAGGTACCGGTAAAGCTGGTGAAGTCTATCAAATACGAAAAGCAATATTTTCAGTCGGATGATATTGAGATAAAGCCAAACGAAGTAACTGTAAGCGGCCCAAGCGAGGTGATCAGTAAAATTGAATACTGGAAAACCGACACACTAAGGGGTACTGATATTAATGAAACCCTACAGGGGCAGCTAAAACTGCAACCTGTAAAAGAAGGTAACATGAGCGTTTACCCTAAAACTGTACAGGTAAAAATACCGGTTGATGAGTTTACCGAAAAAAGCTTGCAGGTGCCCGTCAAGGTGATCAATAACAGCAATTATTACAACGTAAAGATCTTCCCCCAAAAGGTTAAGGTTACGTTTGTTACCTCTTTGAACGATTATCCTAATATCGACGAAGCCTTTTTTGTTGCCGCCGCCGATCTGGATCTGTGGCGTTTGCACGGGTACAATGTATTGCCGGTAAAAATAAACCGCTTGCCGCCTTATTGCCGTATTGTAAAGATAGAGCCTGCCAATGTTGATTTTATTATAAAAAAATAATGCTGAAAGTAGGCCTCACCGGTAACATAGGTAGCGGAAAAACCACCGTAGCGCAAATATTTGAAGTATTGGGCATCCCGGTATTTTATTCGGATACCGAAGCTAAAGCCGTAATGACCACCGATGCCGAGTTAATTGTCGGGATTAAGGAAACATTTGGCGAAGCATCTTACTTTGAAGATGGCAGCCTCAACCGCAAGCATATTTCGGGCATAGTGTTCAACAACCCTGCCGAATTGGCCAAACTTAACGCGCTGGTACATCCGGCAGTTTTCAGGGCTTTTGATGCCCGTATTTTGCAGTTTGAGGGCAAAGTGCCCTACATTATAAAAGAAGCCGCTATATTGTTTGAAAGCGGCTCATATAAAGATTGTGATGCCACTGTATTGGTTACCGCCCCGCTGGAAACACGGATACAACGGGTAGTGCAACGCGATAATTTACAGCACGATGAAGTGCTCAACCGCGATGCCCGCCAGTTTCCGGAAGTGGAAAAGCTGAAGATGGCCAATGAGGTGATCGTTAACGACGACTCGCAGCTGGTGATTCCGCAGGTGCTGGCATTGCACAACAAATTCTTATCTCTCGTAAAAGTTTAATGATCCTCGACGATTTTTTGATTTATAATACCAACGGTTTATACTGTAAATACGGTGATTTTTATCTCGATCCGCAAGTGCCGGTAACCCATGCCGTAATATCACACGCCCATGCCGACCATGCCGTAGCCGGGAACAACGAAGTTTATTGCACCGAAGCCACAGCAGCGTTTATGCAGTTACGGTATGCTAAAAATGCCGCTAAAATATTTAATATCGCCGCCTATCATCAAACTTTTGTAGTAGGAGGGGTGGCTGTCACTTTTATATCGGCTGGCCACATGTTGGGTTCGGCACAGGTACTGATGGAATACCAGGGTACTAAATACCTGTACACCGGCGACTACAAGATACAGCCCGATGCTACCTGCGAACCGATAGAATGGGCAAAGGCCGATGTACTGATCACCGAAAGTACCTTTGCCGATCCGGAAGTATTACACCCCGATCCGGTAGAAGAAATAAAAAAGCTGAATGATATTTCGCTCAATATTATGCTGGGGGCTTACAGCTTAGGTAAAAGCCAGCGACTTATTAACCTTATAACCGAACATGCTCCGCTGAAAACGGTACTGGTACATCATCGTATTATGCCCATAAACCAGGTTTACGAGCGCATGGGCTACAAGCCGGGTAAGTACCAGGTATATGGCCGTAAGCTGATGAAACAACAGGGGGGCTTTGTTTATATAGTACCGCCTTTTACGTTCGATAGTTACGCGCGGGCAAAGGATGTAAAGCGTTTATTTGCTTCGGGCTGGAAAAATTTACAGGTAAACAAGCAGGATACGCTCTTCATATCCGACCATGCCGACTGGAACGATATCCTCGAAGCGGTAAAGCAGGTGCAGCCAAGCCAGATATGGACATTGCATGGCGACGGCAGGCATTTAAAAAATCATTTTAATAATGATATTTTTGTTAAATTGCTGAGTTGATAATGTTAACTGAAAACGTTGATTATTACATAAATGAGGAGGGTAATTTTGTTTTTACCCGCGAGTACCATTTAAAAAGAGGCTACTGCTGCAAAAATAAATGCCTGCATTGCCCCTGGGATTACGGTAAACCAAAACAAACCAAACAAATAAAAAAATTATAAACATATTTGCATTTCAGGCATTTATATAATTTATGCGTATCGAAGACGAAATACAAACCACCAATTTTGAAGATAATTACCACAAGGTAACTATCAATATTTCTTATACGTCCGGCTGGATGAGCAATTTCATGCGCCCGCATTTCGAGAAGTATAATCTTACCGTGCAGCAATTTAATATATTGAGGATATTGCGCGGGCAGTACCCTAAGCCTGCAACCATCAATTTGCTTAAAGACCGCATGATCGATAAAATGTCCGACGCGTCGCGCATTGTAGATCGACTGGTACAAAAGGGCCTGGTATCACGCTGCACCAACTCAAAAGACAGGCGCGCCGTTGATATCCGCATCAGCGAAGAAGGCCTTGCCATACTTTCAAAAATGGATGTTGATTTTAAAGCCAAAGATCTTTTACGCAGCAACCTCAGCGAAGAAGAAGCAGGTACCTTAAGTGACCTGCTGGATAAGTTGAGAGGATAGGTTTCTTTAAGCTGAAAGGAGAAAGCTGAAAGGTTTCTTTAAGCCGAAAGCAAAAAGGATAAAGCCGAAAGGTTTTTTATAAGCTGAAAGCAAAAAGGTTAAAGCTGAAAGTTTATTGATCCGATTTGTCAGCTTTTAGCTTTAGTCTTTCAGCTTTACGCTTTTACCTTTCAGCTTTTCGCTTACAAAAGAAACCCTGCCAAAGCTATCCCAACACCTAACAATACTGCTACCAGTTTGCGGAGGTTGAATTTATGGTCGGCGCTTGATTCAAAGAGGATGGTGGTTGAAATGTGCAGGAATATACCGATCACTACACCCATTATGCGGTTAAAATACTGTTGCAGGTTGCCGATATCGCCGTTGCTTAACGCGGTGCTGAAGTAATAGCCTGCCGGGGCCATAACGGCGAACAGGATGATATAAAAGATAGTTTTATTGCGACTTTGTCCGTTGCCTAACAAAACGCTGCCCAGGGCGAATGCTGCCGGTATATGGTGCAGGGCAATGCCGAATATGAGTTGTTTCTGATGCCCTTCGGCGATTGGCATACCTTCTAAAAAAGCGTGCAGACAAAGGCTGATCATAATTCCCAGCGGAAACACTACATGCCCGTGATTGTGCGTATGAATATGGCCATGCTCAATACCATCCGAAAATTGTTCCATCAATATCTGGAACAGAAAACCGACTAATATAAATACCCCAACCAAGTTATCGTTGCCATGGTAGGCATCAGGTATCAGGTGTAAAACAGTGATGCCGAACAGATAGGCACCGCTAAAGGATAATACCAGTTTAAGCAATTTATGGTTATTGCCCTTAAACAGAAACACGCTTAAACCACCCAATAAGGCACTCGAAAATAACAATATGATTTGCCAGGCGGTCATTTAAAACTTAGGTTGTAATTTCTTAAATAATAGGGCAAGGGCAAAGCCAACCAATAAGCCGTACAGGGCTCCGCCGGTAACATCAATGGGGTAGTGCACGCCTACGTATACTTGCGCAAAGCATATTATGCCGGCCCATATCATGGTAAGCGGCCATATCCAGCGCCAGCGTCTGCTGAAAACAAGGCTTAAAAAAGCAGCCATAGCAAAATGATCGGCGGCATGGGTAGAAGGGAAGCTATAACCCGATCCGCATGGGATGCGCTCCACATCGGTTTGCGATACAATAGGGTCGTTACAAGGCCGTAAACGCTTTATGGCCGGTTTAATAATGCTCGCGCTGGTAAAATCGGCAACGCCTGCACTGGCCGCCAGCATTAATACGATGATCACACCGGTCTTTTTGAACTTGTATATGCAGAAGCCTACGATAAAAATATATAGCGGTATCCAAAACCTTGGGTTGCGCATATAGGGCATGATCCAGTCAAAAAAAGCATTGCCCAGATCATGGTTAATAAAATAAAAAAAATGCCGGTCGAATTGTAATAGCTGGTCGGGCATCGGGTATTTGTTTTTTAAAAAGCGAGCGCAAATATAGCCATTAAAATGCTGGTTAAAACAACACTATTTTTACCCTGCTATCGTTTAAATATCTTTACTTTTGGCGCAAATATAATCGTTGTGACGTTAATCAAATCAATATCAGGCATCCGCGGTACAATAGGCGGCCCGGCAGGAGACGGCCTTACACCCATAGACATCGTAAAATTCACATCAGCGTATGGCAGCTG
>NZ_JBWKQC010000022.1:0-1441 GCF_059418565.1 Mucilaginibacter sp. GW821-FHT07G05
TGTCTTGTCCTGAAAAGGGTTTACGTTAAAGTAAATCAAATGAAAGGAAAAGAATTAAAAGAAAAGCGTCGGTCACCACAATATTTTGATGAAGCCTTTAAGCGAAAAGTATGTGACGAATATTTGCGCACAGGTGTAGCCAAGACAGATCTATTGTCGAAGTATAATATCAGATACCGGAGCGCGATCCAAAGCTGGTTAAAGGAATTGGGTTATGCAGATATCTATCAAAAAGCAGCATATTTGCCGATAGCAAACCCACTATACTTGCCTGCAAAGAAAACAAATAATGATCAGCCATCGGATGCTTTGTCTGAAGAACAACAGCGCATCAAGGAACTCGAGCGCCTGCTGGAAGACGAGCAGCTTCGCAGTGAGATGTATAAGCGCATGATCGAGATCGCTGAGCATGATCTTAACATCTCTATCCGAAAAAAGTCGGATACCAAGTGATCCATGAGATGAAGGACATATATACAAGGATCAGCCTTGTAAGACTATGCCGGTTACTTGGTATTACCCGCCAGGCCTATTATCAACACTTTTGGCAGCAGGAAGCTTTAGGCATAGAGGACGCGCTTGTATTACAAGAGGTTATCAGCATTCGCCGGGACCACCGGGTGATGGGAGGCAGGAAGCTATACGAGATGCTGCACCCTTTCCTGCTTGAACACGGGATCAAAATGGGACGTGATGCTCTGTTCGATCTGTTGGCCGCTAATGGCCTGTTAGTAAAGAAACGCCGCCGCCGGCATGTGACGACCTGGTCGGGTCACCGGTTCAACCGTTGGCCTAACATCATCCGTAAGCTGGAGGTCAAAAGACCCAACCAGCTATGGGTGAGCGATATTACGTATTGGAAAGTAAAGGAAGAACATTTGTACATCAGTTTGATAACGGACGCTTTCTCACATAAGGTTGTTGGCTATCATCTGGCGGACACCTTAGAAACCGTGGAAACTATACAGGCTTTGAAAATGGCATTAAAGGATCTGCCTGAACAACTGCCCGGGGCACTTATACATCATTCGGACAGAGGGGTGCAGTATTGCACAGCAAGCTATGTAAAGCTATTGCAGGACCAAGGTATCAGGATCAGTATGACCGAGAACGGCGACCCATTAGAGAATGCCGTTGCTGAACGTATGAATGGTATACTCAAAGAAGAATATCTCAGGCATCATCGTCCTGAAAACAAGCAAGAAGCAAAACAACTGCTAAATAAGGCCATTGAATTGTACAACCAATATAGACCACACTACAGCATCGGTTTACTAACACCACAACACGTGCATATAAGCAGTCTGCTGCCTGAAAAATTGTGGAAGAACTATTACGTCAAAAAAACTAATATTGTAAACGTAGCCCAGGACATCACTGTAACCGTAAACACATGACAGGACTATCTTAAAAACCTGTAAACTTTTTTTAGGACGAGACA
>NZ_JBWKQC010000024.1:0-1281 GCF_059418565.1 Mucilaginibacter sp. GW821-FHT07G05
CGTAGAGGTACTGTCTTTAAAAGCAAATAATATTTAATAATTTTGATCATTCAATGAGGGCCTCCACTTGGAAGTTCATCACGTGTAGCCCTGGTTTGCCGGGGCTATTATTTTTTCAGATTGATAGGTAGGATAATATTGCTCATTTTTCTTCCACAAGTAATACATAATTTCAAGTAATTTCCTCTGTACTGCTACATATCCTTTCATTTTGATTTTTGTACGTTCAAAAACGCGGTCATACAGGTTTTTAAATTGTGGTTGGTCATCTCTTACTGCACATAATGCAGGCATGTGTAAAATGCGCCTGATCCTGGAGTTTCCTTTTTTCGATATTCGGGTTCTGCCACTGTGTTTGCCCGACTGGTTCTCTATTACGTCATATCCTGCATAACTTACCAGGCTGGATGCGTTATCAAATAATGTAAAACCATCTGTCTCTGCTGCTATAACGGCAAATGAAAGCAGCGCTACGCCTTTTATTGCAGTGATGTTCTGATAATGCTTGTTAAGGATGGTATCTGTCTTAATTATCTTACTTATAACAACTTCCAGTTCCTCTAACTGTTTTTCAAACAACCTGATAGTTTGTTTAAGTTGCTTGATTATCTCTTTGGATGGAAATTGCCCGTGACGGATGCTATGCAACTGATTATTCATGGAGGTGAGCATTTCTGTAATGCTTTGATGCTGCCTGGTATACACGCGTAAAGTATACAGTTGTTTACTGGGAGGGGTCCATAGCCCTAACTTCTTCTCTGCACCTATACGGGCAAGTCCTTTGGCATCAATGCTATCATTTTTTGATTTAGCGCCATCGGCTTTTAAATAGCTTTTGGCCTTGCTTGGCAATAGAATGCTTATGGCTTTGCCGTTGCTATTGAGAAACCAGGCCAACTGCTCATGGTATACCCCAGTAGCTTCCATAATATAAGTAACAGGCAATGCTTCCTTCGAATGTCGGTTAACCCATTCCAAAAACGACTTAAATCCTACTGGTGAATTGTTGAATTTATGGGTGGCTTTAACCTTTACGTCCTGTTCATCATCGATAACGGACAAACAACAGGCAAAATCTTTCATGGATATGTCTATCCCGATAGCGTACTTTAAGTTCTTCATAGCTACGTATATTACGATCAGAAAACCTTTCATTGTCCTTTCTCATATAATAGCTGATCAGATACAGGATCTGTCAATCGGTACTGTCCGGACTTTCAAAAGTAAAAAAGGAGTATTAGCCTCTTTCGTCAACATCGTTTTAAATACGTGTCATGAGGG
>NZ_JBWKQC010000025.1:0-842 GCF_059418565.1 Mucilaginibacter sp. GW821-FHT07G05
GAACAGGCGGCAGGCGGTATTATATTAACTGCCAGCCATAACCCCAAACAATGGAACGCGCTGAAACTGCTGAACGAAAAAGGCGAATTTATTAATGATGCCGATGGTAAAGAAGTACTGGAAATAGCCGAGAACAGCGATTTTACTTATGCCGATGTAAACAACCTGGGCAAGGTAACTAACGACGATACTTACCTTCAAAAACACATCGACCAGATACTGGCCCTGCCACTGGTAGATAAGGAAGCAGTAGCGAAAGCCAACTTCAAAATAGTGATCGACTGTGTGAACTCCACTGGCGGCATCTTTGTACCGGCACTGCTGAAAGCACTGGGCATAAATACGGTACACGAACTATACTGCGAACCGGATGGAGAGTTCCCGCACAACCCGGAACCATTGCCGGAGAACCTGATCGCGCTATCGCAGGAAGTAACGAAGAAACAAGCCAACCTGGGCATAGCGGTAGATCCCGATGTAGACAGGCTATGCTTTGTATGCGAAGACGGCAGCATGTTCGGCGAAGAATATACGCTGGTAGCCGTAGCAGATTATATACTGCAGCATACCAAAGGCAATACGGTATCCAACCTCTCATCCACAAGGGCACTAAGGGATGTCACCGAAAAAGCAGGCGGAACCTACCATGCAGCAGCAGTAGGCGAAGTAAATGTGGTGAACAAGATGAAGGAAACCAACGCGGTAATCGGCGGAGAAGGCAACGGGGGAGTGATCTACCCGGAACTGCATTACGGCAGGGACGCGCTGGCAGGTATAGCCTTATTCCTGACCCATCTGGCAAAATATAATAAGCCGGTATCGGTATTAAGGAGTTCGTATCC
>NZ_JBWKQC010000026.1:0-697 GCF_059418565.1 Mucilaginibacter sp. GW821-FHT07G05
CCCCCTCACGAACCAGTCTTTTACGGAAAGAAAGCAGCTTTTTAAGTTCTATTATAGTATTATTTAGTGGCCTGGCAGGCTCCAGGCGTTTGATCTTTTCTTCGCCATATCTACCAATACGATAGGCGTCGGCCTTGTCACTTTTACCCCTGGCCATACCCAGGGATTGTTTGATCTCTAACCCTGATACTCGGCAGTAAGCGATCGACTCTGATTCGCAAAATTGAATAAACCGGTATTCATACCCTCCCGTATATTCCAGTACCACAAAAGTTTCTTTCAGGTCAATCTCATTATCCCTGCACCATTTCTTTAATTTGCAGAACCCCTCACTGTTGTTGTCGATTCGAACCGGCAGCTTGCGTTCTGCCCAGCAGATGTCAAGTGTCTTCTTTGACACATCCACACCTAAAATAACATTCCATGCCTTCATACGTTCCTTCTTTAGAATACATTAATAAATTGCCTTTTGCCAATCACCTTTGATGAGTTAAGGGAATAATTATAGCTGGGCCTTAGGCAATCATAAAAGGCAGGGAACTAATACAAAACATAGTCCGGCAGACTACAGGGCAAATAAGTTCACCCTGCCTTTTATCATAACGTTATCCACAAAGTTTTTAGTTTTTAACACCCCCTTGGATCCCCCATTTCAACAATAGTAATTAGCCTTAAAAGATATTAATAAGACCAAAGG
>NZ_JBWKQC010000027.1:0-616 GCF_059418565.1 Mucilaginibacter sp. GW821-FHT07G05
GGGGGCAGGTTATCAGAGCACGATCAAAGAGCGAAAGCATATGTATGGAGTGGGAGACAAAGATCTCGTTATCCACATTGCACGCAAAAAGATAGCGGCAAACAATCAATATATAAAACAATTGGAAGAACGTATGATGGCATTGATCAAAAACAATTCATCCATGCTGCTTAATTATCGGATCATTAGCAGTATTAAGGGTATTGGGCGTGTCAACGCGTGGATGACAATAGCTTATACCGAGAACTTTACATCGTTTCCCGATGGAAGACATTATGCAGTTTTCGTTGGAGTTGTTCCGTTCGAACACACGTCGGGGACAAGCATTAGAGGACGACGACGGGTTAGCCATATTGCGCATAAGGAACTAAAGCAAGAACTAAACATGGCGGCCAGAACAGCGATTATCCATGATCCTGAGATTAGCGCTTATGCCGAAAGAAAGCTTAAAAATAAAAAGTACGGATTAGTGTTAAACAATGTAAAATTCAAACTGATCTTAAGAATGTTTGCGCTTGTGAAACGTGGTGAAATGTATGTGGAAAAGTATAAGAGAACAGCTTGAAAAAAATCTTTTTGATTAAAGTTTGGAATTATGGTAGACCTATAATACAAA